>CP070772.1:1966627-1999186 GCA_020345805.1 Phycisphaerales bacterium
GGCGGCGCGGGGGCGGGGTTTTCCGGGGGGCACCCCTCGGGGGGGGGGGGCGGGGCCTGAGCGGGCAGGGGGCTGCAGTTTTTCGGGGCGGGACCAGCAGGCCGGCTGGTCTCGGGATGAATGATCAACAACGACCAGGCTCCGGGGCAGGCACATCGGAAAGCGCTGCCATGGACAGGAAGAAACAAACCAGATTCGAAGCACGCGCGAAGATCATCAAGGCAATGGCGCATCCCACGCGCCTGTTCATTGTGGATGAACTGTCGCGGAGGGAGCTGTGCGTGTACAAGATCACCGAGAAGGTGGGAGCGGATGTTTCGACCATCTCGCGGCACCTCTCGGTTCTGAAGAACGCGGGGATTGTGGAGGCCGAGCGGCGCGGCTCGCGGATGTATTACAACCTGTGCATGCCGTGCGTTCTGGACTTCTTCTCCTGCGTGGAATCGGTGATAAAATGTCAGGCCAAGGCAAGGCAGAAGCTGGCGAGGTAGGGCGGCGGCTTTGCGCCGCGATGCCGGATCAGAAGAAAGTCACGCAAGAAACGGTGAACGGAATCTGCAGATGAGCTGGAAGACGGAATGGAAGAAGCTGACGCTGATCGCGGCCGTCTTCCTGGCGTGCTTCTATCTGCCGGTGGGCACGGATCGTTTTGACAGCGCGATGATGGAGGGGCTGCACCTGACGAAATCGTATGCCCGCGAGCACGTAATGCCGTGCCTGATTCTGGCGTTCTTCATCGCGGGGGCCATTGCGATTTTCGTGAGCCAGAATGCGGTAATGCGCTACCTGGGGCCGAAGGCGAACAAGGTCCTGGCCTACGGGGTGGCCTCGGTCTCCGGCACGGTCCTGGCCATCTGCTCCTGCACGATTCTTCCGTTGTTCGCGGGAATCTACCGCATGGGGGCGGGTATCGGCCCGGCCACGGCGTTTCTCTATTCCGGCCCGGCCATCAACGTGCTGGCGATCGTCCTTACCGCCCGGGTCCTCGGGGTGGAACTCGGCATCGCCCGGGCAGTCGGGGCCATTGTCTTCAGCATCGTGATCGGTCTGCTCATGCACCTGATCTTCCGGCGCGAGGAGCTGGGAAGGGCCGAAGTGATGGCGGAGATGCCCGGCCCGGAGAAACCCCGGGCGTTGTGGAAGAACGTGCTGCTTTTCGCTTCGATGGTGGGGATCCTCATATTCTCACACCGGGGCATGTCCGCCCCGGACGAGCAACTGCAGCAAGCGGGCCTCTTCGTCGACTGGACCCTGACCATCGCCTCGGCTATCGGCCTGGCGGTGATGCTGGTGCTGTGGCTCGGCGTGAAATGGTGGCTGATGGCGCTGGCGTCAACACCCGTGGTGGTCCTGAGCGTCTTGTTCCCTGACGAGCCGCGACTTATATTCGCTGTCGCGGCAATTGGTCTGGCAGCGGTGCTGAGTGTTTCGGGGGGCGAAGCTGGTCAATGGCTGGAGTCGTCCTGGCTGCTCGCGAAGCAGATGCTGCCGCTGCTGTTCGCGGGGGTGCTGGTGGCCGGGGCGCTGCTTGGCCGCCCCGATCATGAAGGGATCATTCCCTCCCGGTGGGTCGCGGACCTGGTGGGGGGCAACTCGGTGAGGGCGAACTTCGTCGCCTCGGTGGTGGGAGCGCTGATGTACTTCGCCACGCTGACGGAGGTGCCGATCCTTCAAGGGCTCATCGGCAGCGGCATGGGCAAAGGGCCCGCGCTGGCTCTGCTGCTGGCGGGTCCGGCCCTGAGTTTGCCAAACATGCTGGTCATCCGCAGCATCATGGGAACCCGCAAGACTCTCGTGTTCATCCTGCTGGTGGTGGTGATGGCTACCGTCAGCGGCATTATCTTTGGAGTAATCGTCGATTGACGGGCATGCCGAAACATGCGCCGATTGACGGACATGCTTTTCGAGAAACCCCGAAGCAAGGAAATTGGCAATGAAGTCCATCAAGATTCTGGGTACGGGCTGCGCCAAATGCAAGAAGCTCGCCGATCATGCCAGGACGGCGGCGAATGAGCTTGGAATCGAATACGAACTGGAGAAAGTCACCGAAGTCAACGAAATAATGAAGCACGGCGTGATGATGACGCCCGGGTTGGTGATCGAGGGTGAAGTCAAGTCAGCCGGCAAGATTCCGGACGTGGAGGCGATCAAAAAGATGCTGGCATCACCATAAGGAGGGTGTTGGGCGATGAAACCGAACGCATTGTTGAAGGTCCTGGCGGTAGTGGTCGTTGCCGCCGCGGTCCTCATGGTTCTTATCATGAAGCAGCGGGCCGCCCCGAAGGCTGATCCCGTTGCCGAAGGGCTGGCCGAAGTGATTCCGATCGCGGATATCGGTCCGGCGACGGAAACGGGGGCCGAACGGGAGGCCGCGGCCTCGGCCGCGATCCCGGCCGGTTCCCTGCCCAGGCTCGTGGATCTCGGGGCGACCACATGCATCCCGTGCAAGAAGATGGCCCCGATTCTGGATCAGCTCGCCGAGGACTTCGCGGGACAGATGGAGGTGGTGTTCATTGACGTTCGGAAGAATCGCGCCGCCGGCGTGCCCTACAAGATCCGGGTCATCCCCACCCAGATCTTCTACGACCCGGAAGGCAAAGAGCTTTTCCGGCACGAAGGATTCTTTTCCCGGGAGGACATCCTCGCCAAGTGGGCGGAATTCGGATTCGAGTTCTCGGCCGAATCGGAGCAGGCCGAAGGCGCTTGACAACTCTCGGATGGTCAGGCTGATGAGCCCGACCGCCGCCGGAGTGAGAAACTGATGCTATCAACGAGACGGCCGACCTGCGGTTTGTTCATCCCCTTGCTGATGATGACTCTTCTGACCGGTTGCCGCGACAGCGCGGAGGAGACGGGGGCGGTTTCCGACACGGCCGTTCCGGCGCGGAGTGAAGCAGAGGCAACCGGGTCTGTCGGCGAGGAAGCGCACCCCCCTGCCCCACCACCTCCGGCGGAGTCGTCCTTCACCGCGTACTACTTCCACTGGACGATCAGATGTCAGACCTGCCTGGAGATCGAGGAGATGTCCCGGGAGGCGATCTCGACCTCCTTCGCCGATCAACTGGCGCGCGGCCGCCTGCGGTGGCGAGCCCACAACATGGAGTTGCCCGAGTACGCCCACTTCCTGGAGGATTTCGATCTCAGCACGCCCTCGCTGGTTCTCGTGCGCCGCCAGGGCGAGATGGTCGCGGAGTGGAAGGTGCTGCAGCGGGTGTGGGATCTGGTGGAGGAGCCGTGGAACCTCGAAGCCTACGTGGTGGAAGAGACGCGGCAATTCCTGTCCCTTGGTGAGTCGCCGGCCTCGGACGAATCCACGCCGGGCTGAGGCTCCGCTTAGCACCCCGATTATTCACCTGCTTTGAGCCGCACATGGAAGACCTCTTCAGCTATCTGAGCCACGCCGTTGAAGGGAAACCGGCGGTGGCCCTGAGCGCGGCGTTCGTCTGGGGCGTGCTCAGCCTGCTCCTGAGCCCGTGTCACCTGACCAGCATTCCCCTCATCATCGGGTTCATCAGCGGCCAGGGCGGGGAGATCTCCGCCCGGCGGGCGTTCAGCCTCTCGACGCTCTTCGCCATCGGAATACTGATCACCATCGGGGCGATCGGTGCAATCACCGACGCGGCGGACCGGATGATGGGCGACGTCGGGCCGTGGGGCAATTACCTCGTTGCCCTCATCTTCCTCATCGTGGGGCTTCATCTGCTGGGGGTTATACCCATGCCCTGGTCCGGACCGGGCCGGGTGGGCATGAAGGGCAGAGGCGCCCTGGCGGCATTCCTGCTGGGGCTCATCTTCGGAATCGCCCTGGGGCCCTGCTCGTTTGCGTTCATGGCCCCGCTGCTGGGGGTGATACTGGTCACGGATGCGAATCACGCCTACGGGATCCTGCTCCTGTCGGTTTACGGAATCGGCCACTGCTCGGTGATCGTGCTCGCCGGCACCTGCACGGAGCTCGTCCAGCGCTATCTCAACTGGAACGAGCGATCGCGCGGGGTGGTGGTGCTGCGCGGGATATGCGGCGTACTGGTGATCCTGGGAGGGCTGTACCTGGTATGGATCGCGCGATGATGCCTCGGGAATCTTGGGCGGGCCAGCATCGTTGCTTCTTTACTTTCACTACAGCGTCTCAGCGGATCGACTCCTGCCGAGACAAACCGAATCCTTCTGGGAGATGAAGCATGACGGGCCGAGGCCTGAGAAGTCTGAGCGTTCTGGACCGGTTTCTCACCCTCTGGATATTCCTGGCCATGGCGGTCGGAGTGCTGCTGGGCTATTTCGCCCCCGCCTTCGGCGAGTGGATCGGATCGCTGCACCCGGAGGGTTCGCAGACGAGCATTCCCATCGCCATCGGGCTGATCCTGATGATGTATCCGCCGCTGGCGAAGGTGAAGTACGAGGAGCTGGGGGACGCGTTTCGCAACGTGAAGGTGCTGGGGTTGTCGCTGGTGCAGAACTGGGTGGTGGGGCCGATCCTCATGTTCGCCCTGGCCATTCTCTTCCTGCGTCACCAGCCGGAGTTCATGATCGGACTGATCATGATCGGGCTGGCCCGGTGCATCGCGATGGTGATCGTGTGGAACGACCTGGCGGGCGGGGACGCCGAGTACGCCGCGGGCCTGGTGGCCTTCAACTCGATCTTCCAGGTTCTGTTCTACAGTGTGTACGCGTGGGTCTTCGTCACGCTCCTGCCGCCGCTGTTCGGGCTGAGCGGCGGCGTGGTGGACGTGAGCATGCGCCAGATCGCCGAGAGCGTCTTCATATATCTGGGCATTCCGTTCATCGCGGGCATGGTGACGCGCTTCGTGCTGGTGAAGGCCCGCGGCAAGGAGTGGTATCACACCAGGTTCATCCCCCTGATCTCTCCGCTGACCCTCATAGCGCTGCTCTTCACGATCGTGGTGATGTTTTCGATGCAGGGGGAGAAGATCATCTCCCAGCCGGGCGACGTGTTGCTCATCGCGGTTCCGCTGCTTCTGTATTTCATCCTGATGTTCCTGCTCAGCTTCCTGATGAGCAAGAAGGCCGGTGCGGACTATCCCAAGAGCGCGACGCTGTCCTTCACGGCGGCGAGCAACAATTTCGAGCTGGCGATCGCGGTGGCGGTCGGCGTGTTCGGCCCCAAGCACGGCGCCGCGTTCGCGGCGGTGATCGGACCGCTGGTGGAAGTACCGGTCCTGATCGGACTGGTGAACGTGGCCCTGTGGTTCCAGCGCAGGTACTTTGCGGAACCGGCCCCGCGCGAGGCGGCGCTGGAATCCGGCGATGAGTGAGGAAGTAATACCGGCCGCAGACAAGTCGCGGGCGGGGGCGGAAGGGCGGATCAGGAGGCCTCGGCGGTACCGAAGATGTAACCGTATCCGACGATGGTGCGGATGAGTGGAGGTCTGAATCCTTTGTCGATCTTGCGGCGGAGCATGCTTACGTACACGTCGATCGTGTTGCTCATCCCCGAAGGACTCGCCCCCCAGACATGCCGGGCGATCTCGTCCCGGCTCAGGACGCGCTGCTGATGGCGCAGGAAGTACTCCAGCAGCTTGAACTCCTTGGGAGTAAGTGTCTGGATCCGCCCCGCCCGCATCACGCGATGTTTTGCCAGGTCCATTTCCAGATCGGCGCAGGTGAGACAATCAGATTCCTGCGCGGTGCCGCGGCGGAGAAGCGAGCGAAGGCGGGCTGTCATTTCCTCCAGCGCAAAAGGAACCGTCAGATAGTCATCGGCGCCCGCATCCAGACCGGCCACCTTGTCCGCAATCGTGGAAGGTGAAGCGACAATCATCATGGGGGCGGCCACCCCCTTGCGACGGAGCTCGCGGCAGGTCTCCACGCCGGCCTGCGTGGGCATCTTCATCTCCACGATGATGGCGTCATAGGGCGCATCCGCGGCCATCTCCCGGCCTCGCTCATGCGATTCCGCCACCTCCACCCGGTATCCCTGCACCGCGAGCCCCTCGCGAACTTCAGGGGCAAATGCCGCACTGTCTTCGATCAGCAGGATCCACATGAGTAGCCCTCCGCCCGCGAGCCAAACACGCTCCACTCCTCCACCGGACACCAAGCCTGGATTCCCGCGGCTTGGTGTCGTAATCAGGAGCGCCTCTCTGACAGTATTCTCCCATCTTCACAGACCGGGAAACGGATTCTTTGAAGAAAATGAACAATTCGGATACCCCCGGCGGTCTTGCGCGCTCCCGGATTGCTGCGCTCGTAACCGAAGCTGTTGGGGCTGCACGGTTTGCGCTGCCGGGGAGAGCAGGTGCCAAACAGCACGCCCGGCCCAGGAGACTTCAGGGCAAACGGCGGTTCCGTGACTGACCCGGCTAGCGGCGCCAGTACCCGCGACATATCTCCGCAGCGGGGCCGTTCACCAGCACCCGGCCCGTCTCCTCGGACCAGATCGCACGTAAATCGCCACCGGGCAAATGGATAAGCACATTTCTCCGCGTTCGTTTCGTCAGCACTCCCGCCACGCAGACCGCCGCTGCCCCGGTCCCGCAGGCCAGCGTTCGGCCGCTGCCCCGCTCCCACGTTCGCATGGCCATCTCGCCGCGTGAGATCACCTCCACCCAATGAGCGTTGATCCGCTCCGGGAAGGCCGGATGATGCTCGATGTCTGGCCCCCAGTTCCCCAGCTCCAGCTCTCTGAGCGGCCCGGCCCACAAGTCCGGATGCTGTTCGGCAAAGAACACGACGTGCGGGTTGCCCATCGAGACGAACACGCCGCTCCAACATACGCCCCCGACTTCCAGCGTCCAGCTCGCCGGGCCGTTTTGCCGCACCAGCCGATCCTCGATGACGGGGATTCTCGCCAGATCCAGGACGGGGCGGCCCATATCAACCGTCACGGCGCACACGCGATCTGTTTCGTCGACCTCATAGTCGAGCGAAAGCACGCCCGCTCCGGTCTGAACCCGCATCGGATTGCGTCGACAGATCCCGTCCTCACGCGCGAGCTTGCACAGGCAGCGAATGCCGTTGCCGCACATCTCCGCCTCGCTGCCGTCGGCGTTGAACATTCGCATCCGCACATCGGCCTCGACCCCGTCCTCAGGCGGCAGAAGAAGGATCAGACCATCCGCGCCGACGCCGAAATGCCGATCGGACATTCGCCGGGCCAGCTGTGCCACATCGCCCAGCTCGTCAACGGGCCGATCGAAGGCCGCGACGAGAAGATAGTCGTTGCCGATTCCGTGCATCTTGATGAAAGGTACGTCCGTCATATTTCGTCCCTCCCACTACCCATCGCTCACCACTCGCGATCTTTCGTTGCCCTCATCCTCCTGCGTCCAGCATCCGAATGCCGGCCACGATGGCGGCGATGAGCAGAACGACGATGGCGGTGATCTTGATGCGCCTGATGACCCGACCGGCGGGCAGGTCGGCCAGCGGCCGGCCGATCAGGGACTGCAGGTAGTCCTGCCGCCACGCGATGGAGCCGTGCCTCCAGCTTCGACGCCTGGGATTCGCGGCGTTGAGCTGAGCGATGCGACCCAGCGCACTCTGTAGCGCGGTGACGGCTTCCGAACCGATCAGGCCCGTCTCCGGACCGTGCGCAACCGGCAAATCGGGCGGATCAGCAGAATCCCCGGCGGAAGCCGGAGATGTACTCCGTTCACCAGGCTCGGCCGCGGGAACCTGCGGCGGCGGCGGCGTCCGACTCAGGTGGACCACGGAGAAGGTGTCGGCCTGCCGCTCGAACCGCCGCGAAACCCACCCGAACAGCTGCAGGGCGATGATGAGGGCCACCACGGTGGCGGCGATGGTAAGCCAGTCGCCGGCATCCTCGGACCAGACGACTCCGAGGCTGTCCAATACGTAAAGCAGTCCCGAAATCAGCATCTCGGACAGAGCAACCGTCGCCAGCAGGGACGCCAGGAGCCAGGGGATGTGATGCCGGCGCACGTGGCCGATCTCGTGGGCCATCACCGCCTGCACCTGCCGGCGGGAGAGCGTCTCCAGCAGAACATCGGTGAGAAGCACATAGCGCAGGCGACCGAGAAGCCCCATCACGGCGGCGTTGATCATCGAGCCGCTTGTTCGCCACAATAGGACATCGCGCACGGCGACGTTGTGCCGCCTGCACATGTCGAGCATGTCGTCCCGGAGAGGGCCGGCGGGCAGCGGCGTGAGGTGGAGCAGCCGCCTGGCCAGCAGGGGCGTGTACAGGAAGACCAGCAGTGCCGCCACCAGTGTCGTCAGGTCCGCTATCCACTCTGTCTCGTCAGCCAACGGTGCGATGGCCAGATGGACGCTCTCGGCAAGACCCATGATGATCAGCAGCGGCACGAGCAGCAGAAGAAGGCCCAGCCGCCACTGCATCAGCACGTACCGGGTGCGGGACGGCATTGAGTACACGGGCTGGCCGTTGTCCAGCCGACGAATGAGCAGGGCCCGGCGCAACCGTGACTCCACCGGGTAATAGACCCACCACGCGCCGATGTAGCCGAGAATCGGGGGCATCATCGTGATCAGCTCATCGATCAGCACCAGATCCCCGGTCCAGTCGCGCACGACCTCCAGCCAGCCAAAGGCAAACACGGCCAGGGCGTGGTTGATGAGGAACGCGGTCCGGGACCAGCGGCAGAGATGTTCGGCGGTGACGATCGGCCGGGATCCACTGCCCCCGTCGATCCGACGACAGCACCAGACCGTGCCGATCCACGCAGTCAGCAGGATCACGGCCGCCAGTGCCCAGGCGACAACCAGTGCGACCACCGGGTTGGGGCCGCTCTCGCCGTGCCCGAGTGCAAGCCCCTCCGACGCGGCCAGCACTACGGCCACCAGTACGATCGGAAAAAGCTGCATGGCTCGGGGGGCAGGCTCCGGAGGTGGGTGGAGAGCGGGAATCCGGCGGGGCGAACGGCCGCTCAACGCTGGTGGATTTCGCCGAGATCGACCACCACTCGGCCGTGGCGGTAGTAATCGACGTTCATCGTGGTTCGGTTTACGGAAGTGAAGACCAGGCAGTTTGCGCGGACGTTGTCGGCGTAGTTGAGATCGCCGAAGCCGGGGGCGGCGTATTCGGCATTGCGCAGCCGCTGGACGTGAAGATGGAAATGAAACAGCGCTGTGTAGGCGGCGTCGAGCATCTCCTGCGGAGCGTTGAACTGCTGATCGTGCCTGCGGATGCGCGGCGGAAACTCCAGAATCTCAAACCGGCCCTTCTCGTCCAGACGGATCACGCCTCCGTATTCGGTCGTCTCGTCTTCGCGATCGCGCCGGGCATAGTCGAAGAGATGCTCCACAACCTGCGGCACCTGGATGGCCCGTACCGCAATCAGCATCGCGGCCAGATCGCCCCAGGTGACCTCCTCCCGCCACTCGTAAAGCCGATCCTTCCTGGACCCGATGGTGTCATCGAACCGCGATCCCCGGTCGTGGTGCTTCCGGCCCTTGAGACCGGCCCTTAGCCGCTCCAGGAGCTGGGTGCGGGTCTGCTTGAGGAGCTCCGGATCGTGCCGCCGGGCCGAGACGACGATGGCGAGGTCTCGTATCTCAAGTTCCGCTCGCAGAGATTCCTCCAGGGCCGAAGCGGCCGCCACCGCCTCCGCCCAGAACTCGGCGTTCTCCGGCTGGCGAAGCTTCCGCAGCCAAAGGATCTCCTCCCGGTTGTAAGGGACGAGCCCCAGCTCGACCGCCCCGGCGTGAAGGTCCACGAGCATGGCGTCATCTGCAGGCGGCTCGTGGTCCCGAAGCAGCGAAACGAGTCGGTCGCGTTGGCCCAGGTGGTGAAGGAGGTTCCAGCAGCGGGTGCGCAACCCCTGCTCCGCCACGCGGTTGGACTGAACCATAAGGTCGAATACCACGTCGGACAGGTTCGCCTCGCCGTGAAGCGCCGCCAGTGCCTTGGCCTCGGGGCGCTGGAGGTCGTCATCCTGCCCGACGATGGAGACGGCCCAGCCGCTGACCAGGGCGGGAGTGAGATCGATCCAGCCGCGCTCGGCGATGATCTCACACAGCCGCTTTCTCCCTTCCAGTGCCGCCATATTGGGCAGACGGCGGCGAAGGGTCGTCTTCAGGCCGGGCAGGTCGTAGTCGGCAAGGCGATTGACCGCCGCCTCCCGCACCTCCACGTTGTAGCCGGGATACCAGACGATCCGGTGAAGGACCTCGAGATACGTTTCGCTGGGCGGAGCGACATCCATGGCCTCCATGGCGGCGATCTGAAGACGGGGGCTGTTAGGCGTGGTTTGGAGCTTGGCCAACGGATCGCCAACCCTTGCCTCGCCGGCACAGCCGACCAATAGGGCTGAAAGACAGCAGATAGCGCAAAGCAGGAGTGCAAAGAAAGTTACAGATGGTCTGGGGTGGTGCGGCCTGGGTCGAATCATGGGCCGTAGTGTACACCTCTCCCGCTGCGCTGGTCTGCCGAGCGCGATCTCCCTACCATGGAGACAACGAGGGGACCACCGGCTGAAGGACGAAACGACCATGAGCTCACCGGCAGAATCGCAGGGCGCGGAGAACGCTTCCGAGCCGTCGCTGGAGCGGCGGGTGCGGGAGGTGCTGGAGATGATCCGTCCGGCCATCCAGTCCGACGGCGGGGATCTGGAACTCGTGGATGTGAGCGCAGAGGGAGTGGTGTCGGTTAGGCTCCACGGAGCCTGTGTGGGCTGCCCTTCGGCCAACATGACTCTGCAGATGGGTATCGAGCGAAATCTCCGGGACCGGATCCCCGAGGTCACGGGCGTGCGTGCGGTGCCCTAAGCACTGTTGAGACAAGGTGTTGCCGCCAGAGGCAGCCTCGCACGACTCGGCCGAGAGGCTCGTCCAAATCGTGAAAAAAGCGGCAAACTCTTTGGTCGGGAGGGGAAATCGGATACTCTGGTGGCCGGTGGGACCGCGCACGAATGCGCAGGAACTTCGGGCAGGAGGTCCAAGAGTATGCTGGTGATCACGAGACGAGAAGGGGAAGAGGTCGTCATCGGTGATCCGGACAACCCCATCGGGGTGGTGAGGGTCGCCACGATCAAGGGGGATCGGGTTCGGTTGGCGTTCGCCTTTCCGCGCGAGATTGACGTTCACCGCCGGGAGGTCGCCGACCAGATTCTCGCCGCCAAGCCGAGCGTGGTTGGGACTATTCGCCCCACCGGGACCAAGGCTCACTGACCGAGACCGCTCAGCCAGCCTCCTTGCATCACCGATGATGCCGATCTGGTCGCCAAGGACCGAAGGCGGTGCCTGACGGCGGAGGAGCGCGGCGGGGCCGCTTCGCTCCCGAACAGCAGCAAGAATGAAAATGCTCGCAGCGCGGGTGGGCGCGCCACGAGCGAAGCGGAAGGGAACTACGGCTCATCCTCATCATCCCAGATGCGGGGAGAGCCGCGGGCAGGAATGCCTCCGGTCTCCGGGGGGGGAGGCCGGAAGCGTCTACAGGTGCGCCGAGCACGGGCCGAGCGGCCCGATACCCGGCAGTCGGCGAGCCCGCTTGCCCGATCCATGAACCGGCGGCGCTCGCTTCAGACCCGGGTCTTCCCTGACCCGGCGTCACGTCGGCAGGACCCTCTACACTCCCGGCTCATCGAGTCGGTTGCTCCCCACTCGGCCAGGTGCCGGCAACCGACTCGCTCGCCCTTTCCCGATCGCCCGGCGTCGGCCGTCCTGTCCGGCGCCACGGATTGGCTGAGCGCGTCCACCGAGCATCCTTGCTCGGCCGTCCTTTGGCCCTCACCCTCCCTCCCTGGGGTTCGTGCCGTGCCTCGTGTCGTAAACGTCCGCAAGCCGTGTCCGGGTCACGGACGGTCTGTCCCTCCTCCTTGCTGATGCCGGTCCAACGCACGCCTGGCCCGCAACATGATCTCGCCTTGTCGGGCGAGCTTCTGCTTTCGGATCTCCTCCCACTGCCCCGGATCGCGCAGCTCCAGATGATCCCTCACACCCAGAATCATCACCTGCTGGCCGAGCTCGGCCTGGCGGATCATGCGCTCCGGGAGCCTGACCCTTCCCGCCTTGTCCAGCTCCAGCCGCGATGCCTGCGGGAACATCAGCTCCTCGAACTCCAGCATCTCCTCGGCCGGGAGGAGCGACCGCTCCATGACCCCGGCCATCTGCTCGAAGGTCCGCTCCGGCCACAGCCACAGTGCCCCGTTGGGACCGGGCACGAGGTAGAATGCCTCGCCCTCCCGCTCCGGATCCAGACGGGACCGAATCTCGGAGGGGATCGCCAAACGATGCTTGGCGTCGATCGTGTGTTCGTATTCGCCGGTAAACAGCACTCATCCATGCCTCGGTCGGGAACGGAGACAACTTAACCCACTCTGCCCCACTTCGCAACACGATTCCACACGTTTATGTTTTTTTTCGCCCCCGGTCATCCCGGGGCGGTCGCGGGGAGGGCTGCAACTCTCATCGCAACAGAGACTTCCGGCTCCAGACGAAGATTATCGGCCGTTGACTCAATTTAAAAATCCGGGCCGGTAGGGCCGGAGCCAGTAATACCAGTTCCGATCGCTGCCGATCAGAAAGAAGAGTGGTCTTGACCACCGCGCCTGGGGTATGGCTGCACCTACCGCACCCTCCGACGGCGCATCACGCTTCCGGTGGGCGGAGATTGGCATGTCCACACTCGAGGACAGCGATCTGATCAGCGCCTTTGACCAGATACCCTGCGGGCTGTTCCTTTTGACCAGCGCCCATGAGGGTCTCCGCAGCGGTGTTCTGGCCCGATGGGTGCAGCAATGCTCGCTCAATCCACCGCTGGTGATGGTGGCATTGCCCAAGGGTTCGCCCGTGGAGCCGCTGATCCGCGACAGCCACAGCTTCGCGCTCTGCCAGATTTCCGACGGCGATCGCTTTCTGACCCGCAAGTTCTCCATAATGCCCGATCGCAGCGAGGATCCCTTCGACACGCTGTCCACCTTCCCCGCTCCCAGCGGTTCCCCGGTGGTTCGGCGGGCGATGAGCTACCTTGACTGCGAAGTCGTGCGGCATGTCGAGTTGGAGTCGGACTGCCGCCTCTACGTGGGCGAGGTGAGAGACGGCCGGCAGCTCAGCGATGGAAAGCCCGTCATCCACCTGGGGGGCAACGGCCGGATAGACGAGCTGCTGGTCCAAGAGGCGGAGCAGACCTCGGAACAGGACCACGCCGATCCCGGTACCGACACGGAAGGGAAAGCCGGCGACAGTGCCGCCTGAGGGAACCCTACGACAGCAGCTCCGTTATTTCGAACTTGATAGATTCGTCAAACACCGTCGCGCTGAACCGCTCGGCATTGCGCCGACAGGCATCGGGGTCGATCCGCTTTCCTTCAAGCGCCTCCACCGCACCGATGACGCCGTCGGTCGTCTGCGACTCGAAGAGGATGCCGGTTTGCTCGTTCACCGTCTCCACCGCTCCCCCGGCGGCGTATGCGAGCACGGGGCAGCCCGTGGCCTGAGCCTCGACGGCAATGATCCCAAAGTCCTCCACCTGCGGGAACAGAAGCCCCCGTGCTCTGCGATAAAGATCACGCAGTTCCTCATCACTGACTCGCCCCAGCAGTTGCACGTTCTCGCCGGCCATCTCCCTCAGCGATTTGGCCTGTGAGCCGCTCCCCACGACCTTCAGCGGAAAGCCCGCACGATTCGCCGCTTCGATCACGATGTCGGTGCGCTTGTAGGGCTCGAGGGCCGCCACCACCAGCAGCCAGTCCTCGCGCGGCACGCTTTCGTCAACGGTGAAATAGTCCGTGCGCACGGGCGGGTACACCACCGTCGCCTCGCGCTCGTAGCAGCGCTGAATCCGCGCCGCGGTATGCTCGCTGTTGGCGAGGAACTTCGTCACCCCCCCCACCGTGGCAAGATCCGACTTCCGCAAGTAGCCGCCGAATGCGCGCAACCCGATCCCTCGCAGCTTGCCGCCCGCGCCGACGTCGTAGTCGGAAGTCTGCTCCCAGATGTACCGCGCCGGTGAATGACAGTAGCACAGGTGCGGCGTTCCCGCCGGCGGCCTGATCGACTTCATCACCGCCGAGCTGGTGGAGATGAGCAGATCGCAGGGCTTCACCTTCAAACGCCCGACCGCCCACGGCATGAGCGGCAGGTAGTGCCGGCGCAGACGGCCGGCGGCCCCGGGGAATCTTTGCAGGGGCGAGGTGACCACCCGGCAGGCGCTAATCGCCTCGGTGAGGAATCGCCCGTCATCGACGAGCGTGTAGAGATCGGTGGGGCCGAACAGCCGGGCCAGCCGATCCAGCACCCACTCCCCGCCCCGCAGGCCGACCAGCCAGTCGTGGGCCAGGGCGATTCTTTTCTCCGCGGGCGTGTCTATCATCGACCGTGACTCATCAGACTCTCAACACCGGACAGGCGAAGACGAATCCCGCCAACCGCCTCGGCCTGGACTATGCCGCGGAAGCGGCCCGCTTTGCCGACCTGCCCTTCGCCGCGGTGGCCAATCCGGGGGTGGGCAATGTGGGGGTGGCCAATGCGGGGGTGGCCAATGCGGGGGGAACCGAGGTGGGGGGGGCGATCATAGACGCTCACGTGCACGTCAACGGGCTTCAGGCCACGAAAGTCTATCGGAAGGTCGCCGATCTGTACGGCATAGGACTCACCTACAGCATGACCAAGCTGGAGGAAGTGCAAGCCGTCACCGAGGCGATGGAGGGTCGCGTCCGCTTCATCGCCGTCCCCAACTACTGGGCCCAGGACGACCGCAAGTACCACATGACCGACGGCTTCGTGAAGCGGATCGAGCAGTATCACGCCCTGGGATCGCGGATCGCCAAGTTCTGGTGCTCGCCGCGGGCGACCGAGTACGCCATCGAGTTCGGGGATCCGGACCTGCTGCGCCTGGACGCCCCGCATCGCATTCACGCCATGGAGGCCGCGACGGACCTGGGGATGATCCTGATGACCCACGTGGCCGATCCGGACACCTGGTTCGACACGCGGTTCGCCGATGCCTCGGTGTTCGGCACCAAGGCCCAGCAGTACGAGCCGTTCGAGCAGCTTCTGGACAGGTTCACCCAGCCGTGGCTCGCCGCCCACATGGGCGGCTGGCCGGAGGACCTTGAATTCCTCACCGGCCTCATGAACCGGCATCCGAACCTGTACCTGGACACCAGCGCCACCAAGTGGATGGTGCGCGAACTGAGCCGTCATTCGCGCAATGACCTTATTAGTTTCCTGTGCGCATTCAAAGGGCGCATTCTCTTCGGCTCGGACATCGTGGTGGCCGACGAACATCTCAGGCCGCCGGCCGATGGCGAGCACGAAGTCTATTCGCGCGCCAACGGCCCCGATCAGGCGTTCGAGTTGTACGCAAGTCGTTACTGGGCGCTTCGCACGATGTTCGAAACCGAATACTCCGGCGAGTCCCCCATCGCCGATCCGGATCTGGCGATGGTGGAACCGGATAAGTACACCGAGCTTGATGCGCCAACGCTGATCGGCAGATCACTGCCGCCGGACCTGCTGCGCAGCATCTACCGCGACGCGGCCCATGATCTGCTCGAGCCGCTGCACGAGAAGCGCTGAATCCTGCACTGATAATGTCCGCGTTCGCAGGTCAGGGAAAGTGCTGCAAAAGCGGAAGTAAAAACGCCAGCTCGGCGGGCGCTGCCGGCGCTGCGATCTGTCCCAATCCGCGGCGACGCTCTTGCAATACTACGGCGAGTCTGCACGCTCGCGAGTTCCAGCGAACACGCTTTAACAGTCCGCGGACAGTGCCCGGCGAAAAAACGAGAAACGCGCAGCGCCACATGGCAGCGGTGCGCGTTTCTGCGTTGACCGATCCGGGCCGATTCCCCTTACCGGCGCCGGCGGATACAAAGCAGCGATGCGAGGCCCAGCATCATCGCGCTGCCGGGGCCGGGAATGGCGTAGACATTGTCCAGTGCGAATTCCTGCCCGCCGATCCTGAACATGTTGATGGTACCCGTCAGCTCGACAAAACCCGTTCCCTGGCCGTAGTAGCCGCCGGTGTAGTCCGTGACGGCGACGGCCACCCCGCCGATGGTTGTCGCGTCAATGTTGCCCATATTCTCAAAGTTATGGAAGTAACCGTTGATTTCGATGTTGAGATTGCCTCCGTATTCACCGAATAAAAAGCTCACGTATGTTTGTGGGCCGCCAAAGTCGAAATCGAGATTGATGTTGTTGATCCAGCCCGCCTCATGGCCCGAGCCGCCGGCCAATCCGTCGTTCCCGATTTCCGCCCAACCGTCCCCGGTCCACCCGCTCGGATACCAGAAGAACGAGCAACCGCGGATCTCCACGCCGCTTTCCACCCACGCGTCCCCCACGTGGAGAACCGATCCCAGCGGCAGGCTTTCGAAATCGACGAACGCGGCGCGCGCAGGCACGACCACGGCACCGAAAGCAAACGCGACTGCGATCGTAGCATTCAGTTTATTCATGACGTAGTCCTCTCTCTTCTATCAGGTCCAAACTAACCGCCGCTCGGCGACTTCGCCGAGCTTCCTCTCTTTTCCAGATCCGGATCATCCACCGCTCGGCAACTTCGCCGAGCTTCTTCTCTTTTTTCGCCTTGCCTGCCCCGCGTCACGCTTTCATATCTGGAGAACGCCCGGGGTCCGGCTTCCGCCCACAGACAGGTCTCACATGCCTCGGCCTGCTGAACAAAGCCAGCCACCACTCAGGACACAGATGCCTGCGCGCCATCCATGGCCGCAACGCCCCATTTTAACACCAATGTTCCACGATGCAAGCGTGATTCGCGAATATTCACGGATTTCATAACGATAGATGCGTTCGTTTCTGATGCGTGCGTGGCTCGGAGAGCAAAGGAGGTCGGGATCTTTTGCGATTCAGATAACTCGGGACAGTCACGGATGCCATGTAGCGAATTTGCAAGTCAATAACCCAGGGGCACTTGCGGTGACTTGCGCGCGTATAGACCTCCTGTCATGTTGTTAATGCCAAATTAACGGCAGAGTGGAGGTCAACAATGGCACGGATGCCCAAGACTATCGTCGAGGCGATCACCGCCGTCAAGCAGCGCGGCGCGCATCTGCCCACGCCGCAGATTGTCTGCGAGATCTGCCGCGCGCTCGGCCACCGGTGGCGCCACGGCCTACTGCCAGGCCCGCCGTCGCCTGCCGTTGCGCTTCTTAGCCGCGATAATTCGGGACAGTGGCGCTGTTGAAAAACCCCCGAAGGCGGAGTCTCATCGCCCTTCCTGACCGCGTGACAGGATGCTCGACTCATCAGAACGACCTTCTTCAACCGCCCCACAGTCACCTATTTCTGAGCGAGCCGGGGGGTCATGAGTTGGGCAGAATCTGTCTGCCCGTGATGCGGGCTCGCCGAGCCCGCTCGTCCCCGAGCCGGGCAACCTCCGAACACACTTCACATTAATTGTGCGCGCAACCGAGCCGCGACCGTCAGGAAGCGGTGATTCGCGGTTGCCCCGCAACTACAGATGAAACTCCAGCTCGATCTCATCGCGCAGGGGGATGTCGTCGATTCCCGTGAGGGGGATCTCGGGCTTGAGCTTGCGTGATTCCTCCACTGCGTTGCGATGCACCGCGACCAGGCCGAACTGCCGCCGCTGGTAGAACCGGATGGCGTTGAGGTTGTCATTGGTGGTGACAAGCCACAGGCGCTTGCAGCCGGCGGCGCGGGCGGCGTCCTTCACCGCCTCCATCAGGGCGATCCCCACCCCCACGTGCTCGATGAGGCTGTTGAGGGTGACCATCTCGCATTGGTCGCCCTCGACGGCGTAGGTCGCCAGCCCCACCCGCTCGTCCTCGCTGGTGGCGACGAAGCCGGGCAGCACATCTGCCTGGTGCACCCGGCCGCGGGACACCACCCGGGTTGACCCCCACCACTTCTCCAGCAGATCGCGGACCCAATCGAGATCGCTTTCAGTCACGGTACGGACATCAATCATGGTCGGATCATTGTGGTGATCGACGGGCCGGGCCGCAAATCGCGGCCGGCGGATTCGCACCGCTACACTGGAGCCATGCCCCGCTACGAGCCGCTCTGCTGGTACGAGAACGCCCTGTACTACGACATCGTCTTCGATGCCGACACGGCCCGCGAGGCGTCATTCCTTCAGGCCGCCCATCGCCGATACGGCCGGACGCGCGGCCGGCGGATGCTGGAGCCGGCTTGCGGGAGCGGGCGGCTCGTCGCGGTGATGGCCCGGCGTGGTTACTCCGTCACCGGCTTCGACATCAGCGCCTCCATGCTCGACTTCGCCCGCGACCGGCTGCGACGGCGCGGATTGAAGGGAAGGCTGGTGGAGGGACGGATGGAGAACTTTGAGTTCCGGCAGAAGTTCGACATCGCCCACTGCCTGGTGAGCACTTTCAAGTACCTGCCGGACGAGGATTCAGCACGGTCGCACCTGAGGTGCGTCGCCCGTGCCCTGAAGCCGGGAGGGATCTACGTGCTGGGGCTGCATCTGACCGATTATCGGCGCCGGTCCTGCGAGCGGGAGCGCTGGGTGGGGAAGCGCCGGGGAACGGAAGTGGTATGCAACATCCAGGGCTGGCCGCCCGACCGTCGCCGACGCAGAGAGCGGGTCCGGGCCCGCCTGGTCGTGAAGCGACGCGGCACGGAGCGCCGCTTCGAAACGCACTGGCAGTTCCGCACCTACAGTCTGCGGCAGTTGAGAACGCTTCTGCGTTCCGTGCCGGAGCTGGAGCAAATCGAAACCTACGACTTCAACTGCGACATCCGCAATCCCCTCCCCTTCGACGGCGCGCAGAACGACAACGTCCTGATCCTGAGGAGAAGGGGGATAAGGTGAAGCTGTAAGGTGGAAGCGGAAAGCGGCCTATGGGCAAGGCGGGTCAGAAAGGCATGCTCAGCCCCAGGTAGAGCATGATGCTGTCGCGGCCGGGATTCTGCTCGTGGGTGTGTGCGTTGGAGATGTGGTGCCAGCGGAGGCCGCCCATGAGGCGATTGTTGTCGCCGATGTTGTAGGTCATGCCGAAGCCGGCCTGGGGAGTGAAGTTGAAGCTCGACCCGTCCTGGGGCGCGTCGCTGGAGCTGCCCAGCAGTCCCGCCCCGCCGTCCAGATACATGGACCAGTCCGGCTCACTGATGAAATGGTACCTGAAGAGCAGTGCGAAGTTCGCGGCCAGCGCGTTGTCGCCGACCTGGCTGACGTACAGGCCGTTGAACTCGAAATCGAGGCTCAGGTCATCGGCGATGAAGTACTCGAAGCCTACACCGAGTTGTCCGAGCTTGTTATCGCTGTCCTTGACGTCCAAGCCCGCCCCACCGTGCAGGTAGATCCGCCAGGACTCGGCGGTCCCGAAGGGAGGAGGGGCAGGCTCGATGGCCGGAGGCTCTTCGACCTGTTCGTCAGCCATCATGACCAGGCTGACCACCGGTTCGGCAGCGGCGGGCGCAAAGCGGAACTCCAGTCGCTCCACCCCGTCACATTGACCGGCGACGGCGGTATTCTGCAGCGAACTCATGGCGACAGTGGTCAGGGCCGTCAGCAAAGTCAGCGACACAGGAACTCTCCGTTGGCAACCAGGCGCCGGGCGCGGCCGGAATCACCGGCGAAACGATCAAAGGGCGAAAGCCTACGTTGCCGCTCGGCTTGAGGCAAACATCGCTCGCAGCGGTCGGCGTCGTGCCCGCCGGTATATCGTCAGGGTCGGGCCCCCGCTGTGGGCCAATCCCCCGGTCACGAGGCGGCGGTGATGTTGCGCTAACCGCGGAAGGCGGCTAGAGTATTCGCGGCATGCCTCGAAAGAAGACCATCATCGGAATCGGCGAAGCGCTGCTGGCGGAGTTGCCCGATCGCACCGAGCCGGCCGGCCTGGCGGCCCTGATCGCCATCAACGCCGCCCGGATGGGGCACGAGGGGGCGGCGATCTCCCGGCTGGGGCAGGACGCGACCGCCTCTGACCTGCTGGGGCAGCTCGATGCCGGCGGAATCGACACCAGCCACCTGCAGAGCGACCCGGACCTCGCCACGGGGCGCCTGTTGGTTCGACCTTTGGGTGCAACGGTCAAGCGCTCCATCGATAGGTGGGCCGCTTTCGATAACCTGCAGTGGGACTTCGACTTGTCGGACGTGGCTCAGGGGGCTGACGCCGTGGTGTTCGGCGCATTGGCTCAGCGCAGCAGCCAGACCTGGTCCACCACTCAACGATTCCTCAGCGAATGCCGCGGGGCGCTGCGCCTGATGAACCTGCTGAACAGGCCTGATGATGAGTTGGATCGCGCGGCGGTTATGTCGGCGCTGAATCTGTCAGATGCGGCAACGCTGGATGAAGCTGCGATGCATTCAGTCCTGCCCACCGCCTGCGACGCCCCCGCCCGGGAGAAAGCCCTGCAATTGATGCGTGAAAGCGGCCTGGCGTTTGTGGTATTGCTGGAAGAGGATGGCAGGCCGGCCGTTCACACGGCAGAGTCGGAAACCCAAGGCACGGGGACGGTGAACATCGCCGTCGACGGCGCGCTCGAAGCGGGAATCGTGGGCTTCCTGCACGGAGTCCTCGCCGGATGGGGCTTTGCCAAGGCTCTTGATCTTGCCGCCCGTGTTGCACAACACACCGCCGAGTGTGGGATGGAACCAATTCCAGACCAGTGGCTGACGGGCTAGCGTTGATTGAGGTGCGGTACGGGCAAAGAAAAAACCGCCGCCCGAACGCTCCGACACTCCGGACGGCGGCGCGCCACGGCCCGAAGGCCGCGATTGTCTGAGGATGTTTACGCCCCACAGTATCCGCATCGTCGCCGTCCGGTCAATGGGCGATAGGCGGTAAACCGAGAAAAACGCAAGTCATTATACGACAACGGTTTATGATCGACCAAACAAGGACCTGCCCCCTCGGCGACACCGTAAGGGCCGGGTGTCGTCGCCGGCCCGCCGAGAATCGATCGCTACCCCCGTCCCAGACCCGCCGCCGGAGGCGTTGGCGACACCTCCGTCCCAGGCTCAGCAGCCCCGGCGGCCTGCCTCCGGACGCCCCTAGGCGCCGATCGTTCAGGCCGGAAGAGCTGCTCTGGCGCTCCGGCAGACGAGTCACTCCACGGCATGCACGGCTGCAACGATCGACCTCCCCGACCGCCAGAAGCCGTCAGCGTCCGCAGGCGCTGTCGGGAATCCCCGGTGCATCCGCCTTCTGAGTCCATGAAATCGGACGGGACAAGTGGACGACCGCCAGGCTTTGGTCCCTGATCATGGAAGTGCTGTCGGTCCAAGTGCTTACCGGGGCGGCAGGTTCCTGACGCGTCCGGAGCGGATTCCCGGTTCGTCGGCTTATGAAGGCGTGAAATGTGCGAACACGAGGACGATTCCTGATGGCAGCATTCCGGTTCGGGGCGCCGGATCTGACCCAAAACCCGGCGTTAATCTGGGGGGGCCGCGCCATAATATGATGTGGGACGGGCTCCTGTGAACGGCGCGTCATCCACGCGCTGCGTCGCTGTCGGGGCTGAACGCGGACGAAGAGCCATCGATTTGTCTCCCGATCCGGTTACCTTTGATACGGCTGTGGATAAATTGACGAAAGCGGATTCCCTACACCGGAAACTTGTGATACCCTGTCACCGCAGGCATGCAAGATCGGCCGCGGTCGCCGGTCGCGAGCCACCGCGTCGTGGCAGGAGATGATTCTCAGTATGTTTCGTGGCGAGGCCTGACTCACGGGCCTGCACGAGCCGTTTTCGACAGGGGCTTTGCGGCGACTTCGGCAACGCTGACAGCGTCGTCGGTGCCGCAAGGCTTGTGCGAGTTGGGGGCCGGGTTCGTTGTTAGGCGTCCGTCGCACCTGATGGATCGTTCTGACACGGACCTGGGGCGTTGTCCGGACGGGAGGAGGATGAGGAGGAGTCGTGGGGGATTGAAAGTGCCCCGATCCGCTGTCGATCGGGCACATGCCGCCGACTGAGGCGGCGGCAAGCGAGGCGGCCGGGTCCTGGGAGGAGTGGACCCGGCCGTTTTGTGCATCGACGATCCCAGAACGGTCCGGTCCCCTACCTCTCCAGGAGGCTAAGAAGCAGCTCGGCCACGGCTTGCATCGCCGTGATGCTGCTATGGCGGAGGCGCAAGATGGATGGAAGAAGCCGGGGGCGCGCCGCAATCGTCGCCGCAACGGCCACGTGTCGCGTGCGGCCGTTCTGATCAACCCACCGATCAACGCCCGGGGGAAGCGCGGTGTCAACACCATCGGCCACGCCGCGAACCACGGCCCACCACCGGCCCGCGTCCTCCGCGCTCCGGGCAAAGGCCGCGGATTCCAGATCCACCAGATCTGCTCCGACACGCCGGGCCAGAGCTTCCTTCTCTGCGGGATTCATTACCGCTGCCCCTGCCGATGCAACGACACACCCTTCCGGCCTTGCCGCATCGCGCGACGGATAGGACAGGGACGACATCCAGCGCTGCGTGGTTTCCGCGTCAACAACCTCACCGGCCAGATGCGCCGTGCCGGGACGAAAGGTTCCGGTCAGTGCACCGGCCAGTCCGGCGAGGAGAACCGGCCGGCGGGCCGGTTGCAGAGTCCCCGCCCAGTCAATCACCGCCGACGCCCCGGGGCCGCAGCAGTCGATCCGGTACCGAGCGCCCACCCCGGCGCGCATCAGTACTTTCCGCTCAAACTCCAGCGGGCAGACGATCACAGGCTCAACCGGCGCATTCACCGCCCCCAAGGCTACCTTCTCGCCCCCGGTTTGGCATCATGGACGCCCAAGCTTGTCCCGACGGTGCGATAACCGGTCGCCTTCGGCATTCGATGCAAGCAGGCCGCGCGACCTAGTCTGACCAGGCTTCGCCTTCCGTCTCCGACAACAGAAGGCCTTCCGGAGCGCTGAAATCCACTTCGGGCAGCGGCAGATCGTGGAACCACTCGGCGACCTCTTCGGCGGTCATCAGCCTGCCCAGTTCCCGGCCGTCCGCCGCGTCGTACACGCTGTAGCAGGGGCCGGCGGAGGTGCCGAAGATCTCGACCCGGTAGCGCCCCGTCTCCAGCGACCCGAGGGGAAAGTACTCCTCGTGCGTCACGCTGGCAGTCCGGTCCTCCGGGCCGGCGGGTGCAGGCTCCGTCTCGCCGCCTCGGCTGCGATCCGGAGCAAACACGCTGGCCATGATCAGGAACGCGACCACCAGCGCGGCGGTGGCAACCAAGCGCTCCATCGCGGGGGAGATCCGATTCATACCCGGTTTATCGGCTCGCCGGAGGCGGGGGGTAAGCCCAATCCAATCTCTTTGTCCCTTGCCAGGAGGGCCTGGAGGGCTACCATAGGCCGCTCGAAGCCGGACCCCATCGTCTAGTCAGGTCCAGGACATCAGGTTTTCATCCTGAAAACAGGGGTTCGAATCCCCTTGGGGTCGCTTTTCCTTGAGATAGATAGGCAGCGTATCGGCGTCCGAGGTGCCGCCGGGGGCGGTCGCCGCAGGCGGCTCAAGCGCCATCTGCTCCGAAGCCTAGTCGCGATCACGTCGGGCCTGGCTGGCTCGCTCCCTTCGGGCCGGGTCGGTGGTCTCTGGATGCCAAGCTCTGGTGGTGCGAGCTAAGGATTAGATCAAGCCTTGCGGTTGCGGGCCGTGTTGCCTCGCGGCCTGCCTCGGCGTACCTCAGGCAAGGCAGCATGAATCACCTCGGTCTCCAATCCCGCCTGGCTGCCAGCGATCGTCGGCAGGACACGCACCTGGATCCTCGCTTCTCCCTTCCTCCGATCGATGACGATCCCGTCGATGCATCGTCGTGCTGCCGCCTGGCGTTGATCCAGCGGGCCTTCGCGTAATGACGGCCCAAGACAGGCCACGAACCTCCTCGTGTCTGCATCCAAATCACCCACCTCCGCCTCGGTCAGCGTCAGGTGATCCAGCGACTCGATCTTCGTCTCCAGCTGCTCCCGCTCCTTCGTGAGCTCCGCCAGTCGTTGATCGACGAGATCGCGATTGGCCTTCGTGATGTTGTCCAGCAGGTTGCGTGTGGTCTTGTCAACTCGTATCAGCTTCGCCTTCAGGCTCTTCCGACGTTTGCTGATCCGGTCACGATCTCCGTCGATCTGCAGGCCCACGACCTCAGCGATCCGCTTCTCGGCATCCTCTCCCGCATACCGCCCGTAGAACTCAACCAGCGAGGTGATCACTGCTTCTTCCAAACCATCCTTCGGCAGCGCGCCAAGTGTGCAGCAGTGACGTCCGTGCCTGATGTAGCCTCCGCATCCGTAGTGCAGTGTCCTTCGCCGCTCGCCGTCGGTACTTCGATTCCCGTACCGCGTGAGTCCCTCATACCTGCTGCCGCAGCGCGAGCAGGTGCAGAGCCCCGACAGAAGGAACTTTGCCTTTGGTCCGGTCCATCCACCCGTTCGCTTCCCAGCCTCCTCCCCCGTCCGGGGGTTGATCCCACGCTGGCGCTTCGACGCGGGCTCTTCCTCCAGTCGTGTCTTCGCTGCCTCCCAGATGCGCCGACTAACGATCGCCGGATGAGCATCTCGCGTTACGATCCAATCCGACTCATCGTTGGGCTCAAGTCTCCGTCCGTGCACCCCCACTCTTTCCACCGCCCGTCCATCGGCGATCCGGAAGAACCTCGCATCCGTTCTTCGGTTCCACACCAAGTCTCCTGCGTACGCCGGGTTGATGAGGATGGCGCGGACGCTGGTCAGCGACCATCGTCCACCGTACTGGGCCGCCCACTCAGACCCTCTTGACGTCGGAACTCCATCGCGGTTCAGTGAGTCGGCTATAGCCTTGAAGCCACGCCTCTCCTGAACGTACTCCCGAAAGATCCGCCTGATCGTCTGGACCCGACTCTTCTCGCTCAGGACGAGCCTGCACCGGTCCTTCCTCGAAACGGCAATCGACTCACCCCGCTCCAGCGTGCGTGTCAGCATCCACTTCTTGTCGAACATCTGCTTCGTTCCATCACGCATGTAACGCAGGTGGAACAGGAACTGACCTGACTGGCTCTCGTAGCCGAGGTCGTATCCGAAAGGCGGCGCGCCGCCCATCCACCACCCACCCAAGTTCCGCTCGCCCGACGTTAGCCGTCCATTGGAACTGCCGAACGTGGCTCTGCTCAGCAATCCTCGTATCGCCACCTTGGCCAGGTCCTTACTCTCCTCACGTGCCTGCCATTGCTTCACCGGCCGTAGCAGATCATCCGTGCCATCGCCGGAGAAGTTCTCGCTGACGTATCGGACCTCAACTCCGTGCGTGCGGAGCACATGCCGGTAGTAGCCCGCCTCGTCGTTGTCGATCCGGCCGAACCGCTTGACGTCGTAGACCACGACGATGGTGAAATCGCAGCCACGCCGCTTGGCATCGGTGATCAGTGCCTGGAATGCCCGACGCCCAACTGTGCTCGTTCCGCTGGCGGCATCGTCGACGTAGAAACGGACCAGCCTCATGCCGTGCTCGTCAACGTACTGCTCGATTGCCTTCTTCTGGTCTGGAATCGACTGCTCCTGGCGATCCGTGGATCGCCTCACGTAGCCGACGGCCCTGAGCGCCCTGACCTTCCCGCCGCGTGGCCGATTGACAGTGCCTGCCCGTGCCATGCCCGGACCTCCTTCCGCCGCCGAACCCGGCGGCCTTCGTTCCGGGAGCCATAGGGGCATAGGGTGGGCCGCATATCAAGGCGATTTGACGAGAATCTGGCCGGATCTGGCGGCCTTTTTTCGCCAACTTCTGGCCTCAACGTGCAGTTGGGGAGCACGACGACGCCGAGGCGCTCATTCAGCCGGACGTCCTAGCACCGGCCGGGCCGAAGTCGCGTCATCCGGAGGCGATGACGGCTCGCGCCGAGAACTGTGGCAGGTCGACGGGCAGACCGAAGCAGCCTCCCAGGGACCGCGGTCGACAGGCAACTCGTGCAGAAGCAGATGCCGTGGCCTATTCACGCGGCGGTCTTCCGAGTCGCAGGCCGCGAGTTCGAGTCCTGCCCGGAACTTGCGCGCTATTCGGCTCCACGAATATCGTAATTCGGGCCGTCCGGCGAGGCACTGTCACTTCTGACAGTCGGTTGGGACGTCATGCGCGAATCTGCAGTTTCGCGACGCTTACGAGGCGCGCGATGAGGATGGCCAGGTAGAGCTGACCCAGCACCGTCTCGACCGAGCTGAGCGAACGGGCGATCGACGAGCGCGGCGCAATATCGCCGTATCCGAGCGTCGTCATCGTGGTGAAGCTGAAGTAGATGAGATGGAGTTCACCCGATGCAGGACTGGGCGCCTGTACTTCGGACGGTGTGCTTGGAATCCACGTCATTACTTCACCGGACTCCGCCATAGATGTCGGCAGCGTGAACGAACCAGGCGCAAAAGTCTCAATGAGTGAATATACGAACGCAAACAGGACACCGAGGAGGAGGTACGCGGTCACTCCGCCGAGGACCGTGTCCCCCGTAACGGTCGCCGTGCGAAGCAGTGCCTTTAGGACACAAAGGCCAACGATCGCGATGAACGCGATCGCAATCAGATGAAAGGCCAAGGTAAGCAGCACATCTCGGTAACCGCCCCAGACGATGGCGGCCTGAAGTACCGCTGCACCCAAACCCAAGATTATGCATACGACAAAGAGCTTCGGGCTCCGCGCCACGGCGAACACTCCGGCCGCGTACAGGAGCAGACTGAGGGCAAGGGCGCTCATTCCACCGAGAATCTGAACGGACAGCGGCGCGGCGACGAGCGTCAAGGCGGTCACCAGGAAGAGTGGCCAATGGTGGGTCCGACTGAACTCGAAGGTATCTCTTGCCACAAGAGTTTTCGCAACGGCCATCGATTATCTCCTTTGTAGACCCGGCTTTGCATGCTACCATTTTGGATCCCGGCCCGTTACGTGCGCGACGGCCCTTCTCATCATCAGCGAGAGGCCAGAAACATGTCCGTCAAGGTCCTCTGTTGCAGCAAGGGCAGTCAATGGCTGGCACTCACGGTACTACTGCTGGGTGGCTGTCAGCGTACTCTGATCCCCACGCCCACGGTGTACATCGATCGCACACCGGATCCGTTCCAAGGCGTTCCAGAGGCGCATCAGACGACGATATTCCAGATGCCGTACGTCACCGACCGGGCGCCGATCGAGCGCAAGGGCAGACCATTGCGCTACGGGCATGACCGATCGCGATCGCTCGCCTTCGGTCGCTGCTCCATCGAGATCGGCCGCGACATGTCCTGGGAGGAAGTCGCCGAACTCAGCAAAGTCAAGCGTCGCGGGCGCAGGATCCTCGTCGAGGCGGGCGAGAAGACCGAGATCGGCCGCTTCCCATCCGTGCCGATGCCGGTCACCGTCCAGGACGGATTGCCCACTGTGGATCCCACCGCGCTCGCCGGAAATCTCCAGGCCACCGAGGCGCTCCAGGATATGGTTCGACAGTCCCTTGAGACTGCGACGAAGAAGGAGGTCTTCATCACCGTCCACGGTGTCAATAACACATTCGACGATGCGGTGCTCCGTGCTGCTGACCTCTGGCATTTCTTCGGCCGGCAGGCGGTCGTGATCTGTTACACATGGCCCGCCGGCCACCCCGGGCTCTTCGAGGGCTATCACTACGACCATGTCTCCAGCCGCTTTACCGTCTTCCACTTCAAGCAACTGATTCGTACCCTTGCGGAGATGGAAGAGGTCCATCGCATCAACGTCATCGCCCACAGCCGCGGCACCGACGTGACCACCAGCGCACTTCGAGAGCTCTTCCTCGAGGGCTTCGGCGATGAGTTCGAACACAACAGAATCGGCGACGTGGTACTCTTCGCGGCGGATCTCGACTGGCAGGTGGTACTGCAACGCGATGTGGGGCACTACGTCTTCAGCATGTTTGACCGCCTGACGATCTACGTCTCGAAGGATGATGTGGCACTTGATGTATCGAGCCTGCTGTGGCGGAGCGTTCAGCGACTCGGGCGGGTGCGACTGGAGGATCTCACCGAGACCGAGCGCGATCTGATCCGGATTGCCGGATCGATCGATATCATCGATGTGCGTATCAGGCCGCGCGCGCTCGGACACAGCTATTTCGACGACCCAGCGGTGTTCTCCGACCTGATCCTCCTGCTCCTGGACGATCGACCACCCGGAGCGAGTCACGGTCGTCCTCTCGAAGTCGTCGTACCCGGTTTCTGGGTGCTTCGAGACGGATACCCGGCAGTTTCAGCTGACAGGTGATTCCCGCTGGGGTGTTCAGGCCGGGCCGTCGGCGGCAGGCCCGGTGACCACCATCCCGCGATTGGTGGGAGCGCCGCCCGCGGCCGCCTAAATGGACAGTTCGGCGACCCGAAACTGCACCAAGGGTTTTCAAAACCATGTGAAGATCCTACAACAGGCCTGGCAAGCCTGACTGTTGATTGTCTTGCCCGCATTCTGGATCATTGGCGGTCGTTCGCTCCGCTTATTTCGTCGTGTACGTTGAAGAGAGCACGTCTTTCTGTTGGGAGCATGCTCATGCTGAGAAAACATTCGCGAATCGTTCGGGTCCTCGGACTGGGTGTGGTGCTCATGGTGGTCGGTTCGACCGGCTGGACGCTAGGCCAGATCCGCTCAGACAATGCAGCGGACTCGACCCTTGATGCACGGTTCTCGTTCGCCTGGCTCGAATTGGCGCAGGCCAACCTGGACAAGGCCCGCGCCTCGGGGGCTCCCGCGTATGTCGCTGTGGTCCATGAAGAAGCGGTCCGGAATTTCCGGGATGCGTACGAGAAGGCACAAGCGGGGCAACCACTGACCTCGTACCAGGCGCTACTCACGACCATGGACCATCTATCCAACATTGCGGAGCGGCGATTGCGCGCTGCGGAAGCTCTGCGCGAGTCGTACCCTGATGCAATTGACGAATACGAGTTGCGCAGGCTCAAGTCGAAATATGAGATCCTTAAGATCGGCGCCGGGCTAGGGCACGAGATCAGCAGCGCCTCCCCTGAGGAACAGGTCGAGTGGCAGCTCCGGCAATTGCGAAGCCTGCAATTGCTGGTGGCCGATCATCTGTTCCATGAGGGCCTTTAGCACAATAATCGACATTCATCGATGCGGCGCGCGGCACTATCACCGCTGGTGGAGGCTTCGCGTGGTCCACCGATGCCTCAGGGGTGAGACGCGGGACGCGGAGCTCCGCAGGCTACCGTGAGCAGACGAAACAGTCACAAGGCGGAAGTGCTCCGACTGAATGGAGCAAGTCCTATACGAGCGTCTGACGCCCGAGGGGGCCTGCTCATGTACAGCATCGAGTCTCACGACCAGGGCGTCCCGCGGCGGTACAACCCACCACGGCCGGCACTGATGGCCAGCATTGTGCCGGGATAGACCGGTGTGACGGCTGTTCAAAGGCCCTGCGTTCGGTCCCGCAGATCCTGGGAGTGGACAGCGCTCGCGTGTGTCACGTAAAGTGCTGCTGTGCAGAATGTTGTGACACGTCAGTACCGTCGGGGACACCAACTCAGCCTTGCAGCGCCGGAACCTCGGAATACAAGTCGGACTCACCGCCGCTGGAGGTGAGCAGCGCTGTCACGCGGTGCCCGGGATCTGTACTGTCGCCATGGACCAGAAGACCGACGTGACTGCTTTTCTGGTCCAGCAAGGCCCAAGCAGGATCGCGGCCGTGCTTGATGAGCGGGGAACAGGCCGATACCTTGTTTCACGAATCCTCGGCCCATTAGAACGGAACCGAATATGCGTCAATTCCTTTGTCTGGCGGGGCTTACATGTCTGGTTCTGACTGGCTGCAAGGTCGGACCGGACTTTAAGCCGCCTGAAGCGGACGTCAACAAGGCGTGGATCGACGCCGGCGACCCGGCGATCAGGCAGGTGCCGCTGGAGTTCGATGAGTGGTGGACCGTATTTGAGGACCCGGTCCTCAACGATCTCGTCGCGAAGGCTTATGGACAGAACCTCTCCCTGCGGATCGCCGGTCTCCGGGTCCTGGAGGCACGGGCGCGGCGCGGCATCGCCGCCGGGCTCTTCTTCCCGCAGGTCCAAGGTCTGTCGGCGACGGGGGCAGCAGTCAACCTGAGCGACAATGATCCGAATCTAGCGCTGGCCGATCGCAATTTCAATGACTACGGCGTCTCTTTCGATGCAGTGTGGGAGCTGGATTTCTGGGGCAAGTACCGGCGCGGTATCGAGTCGGCGGATGCCGCGCTGCTGGCATCGGTTGACGACTACGACAGCGTGCTGGTCAGCCTGACTGGCGAGGTGGCGAGAGCATACATCCAAGCTCGCACGTTCGAGCGACGTCTGGCGCTGGCCCGCGCGAATGTCGAGCTGCAGCAGCGCACGCTGGAGATCGCCGATGTCCGCTTCCGCAACGGCGCGGTCACCGAACTCGACGTCAGCGAGGCGCGATCCAATCTGGCGAATACGCGAGCCCTTATACCCACGTTCGAGAATGGACTTCGACAGTCCAGGATCACCCTCAGCATCCTATTGGGAATGCCGCCGTCGGAACTGACTGACCTGATTCCCGAGACTGCCTACATTCCGGTCGCTCCTCCGGAAGTTCTCGTCGGCATCCCTGCCGACCTGCTCCGTCGTCGGCCGGACGTCCGGTCGGCGGAACAGATCGCCGCCGCGCTGAGCGCCCAGATCGGCGTCGCCGAAGCAGATCTTTACCCGACCGTCCGCCTGTTCGGTTCGACGGGATTTCGCACAGGGGACTCGTTTGGTACCGACGGTACGGTCAAGGACATTGACAACCTCCTCGACTCCGACAGCTACTTCGGCTTCATCGGTCTCAACTTCAGCTGGCCGATCTTCAACTATGGCCGGATAAAGAACAATGTTCGAATGGCGGACGCGAGGTTCCAGCAGGCGGTCGTTCACTACGAGAACACCGTGCTGCGCGCCGCAGCGGAGGTCGAGAGTGGCCTCAGCGGGTACCTGCGGGCCCGGGAGCAGGCGACGCACCTGCAGGAAAGTGTCGACGCCACGCAACGATCGGTCGCACTTGCCACGACGCAGTATCGCGAGGGCACGGCCGACTTCATCCGGGTGCTGACCGCCCAGACCTTCCTCGTGGCCCAGCAGGACCGGTTGGCCGCGACCGAAGCACGGATTGCTCTCAACCTGGTATCGACGTACAAGTCACTTGGAGGCGGGTGGCAGATCCGCCGCGGCCACGAGTTCATTCCTGATGCGCTCATGCAAGAAATGAGCGAGCGGACCGACTGGGGCGACATCATGAGCCCGGACTACTCCTCGGGACAGGACGTTCTCTTCGACCGGCCTGATCCTGACGAGACCGCAAGCACCGTCGACGACGGATGAGGTGAGCAGCCATGAGATTACGATCTTCGCTCAAGTGCCGACGAGTCGCGCTCGGAGCAGTCCTGCTTATCATGGCGACGATTGGCGCCTGCAAGCGCGAGCCGCCAGCAGAAGATCCGATCCGACCGGTCCGTGCAATGCGCGTGGCCGGCCCGAACGAACTGATGGAACGAAGCTTTCCCGGTCTCGCCTCCGCCTCCACGGAGGTGAACCTGTCGTTCCGAGTCGGCGGTCCGCTGATCAGCCGTCCCGTGAATGTGGGAGACGAGGTCAGGGCCGGCGATCTCGTGGCCCGCATCGATCCGCGCGACTTCGAGGTCCGACTCGATCTCGTCCGGGGACACCTCGAGCGGGCGAAGGCAGCGCGGGATTACGCCCAGACGGAGTACGATCGCATTGCCCGGATCATGGAGCAGGATCCCGGCGCCACAAGCGAGGTGGCCCTGGATACCGCGGAGCGCCAGCTCAACGTGGCCAAGGCCGACATTCGCTCGATTGAGGCCAGTGTGACGGCCGCCGAGGACCAGCTTCGGTACACCGAACTGGTGGCACCGTTTGACGGCCGGGTCGTGGCGACCTACGTCGAGAACTTCGAGGACGTGCTGCCGAAACAGGCCATCGTGCGCATCGTTGACCGCAAACGGATTGACTTCAAGATCTCCGTTCCCGAGGGTCTGATCGGCTACGCGCCATACGTCGAGGAGATCGCCGTTCGCTTCGATGCGTTCGAGGGGCGAGAGTTTCCCGCGGCGGTCAAGGAGATTGGCGAGGAGGCCACCCAGGCGACGCGCACGTATCCGGTTACGCTCATCATGGAGCAGCCGGAGGACGTCGAGATTCTCGCCGGCATGGCCGGCGACGCCCGAATCACGTCGCGGCCGCCGGAGCTGGAGTCAGCCGGCATTTCGATTCCCGCGACGGCCGTGTTTTCCGACGGCTCGTCGTCGGACACGTTTGTCTGGGTGTGTGATGAGTCAACCGGAATCCTCGAACGGCGCAAGGTCGACGCGAAACACTTCTCCGAGGCCGGATTGCGAGTGCAAAGTGGACTCTCGGCGGGCGAATGGATCGTCGTCGCCGGCGTGTACTCGGCGCGGGAGGGCCAGAGGGTGCGCATTCTCGACGTCGTCACGGGCGAGGAGGTCAAGCCGTGAACCTGCCCGCCTTTGCGCTGAAGCGAAGGGTACTGACCAACTTCCTGGGGTGCCTGATCGCGATCGGCGGCATCTTCAGCTACTTCCAGCTCGGGCGTCTCGAGGATCCCGACTTCACCGTGAAGCGCGGCGTAATCGTCACCGCATACCCCGGGGCGACGCCCGCCGAGGTCGAACTGGAGGTGACGGATCGCATCGAGAAGGCGATCCAGGAGATGCCGCAGCTCAAAGAACTGTACTCCCTGTCGCGCGCGGGCCTGTCGATCATCCGTGTCGACATGCAGG
>CP070772.1:1999286-2015124 GCA_020345805.1 Phycisphaerales bacterium
CCGTGTCCGGCGGCGGCAGCGATGCCGGTCGCCGGAGCAACGAGGCCGATCGCATCGCATCCGGCTCCGGGGCCATGGTTGAGGTTCCTCCCCCGCTCACGCCCGGCCAGATTGACGCCCTGTCAATCACTGAGGCCCAGGAAGCGCTGGCCAAAGTCGCCAAGGCCCGACAGCACGCGGAAATCGACGAAGAAACAAGAGAGCGCCTGGAGGAGGAGTTTGACCTGCTCATTGCCCGGCTGAAGGAGCTCAAGGAATAAGGAAGGATGATGAGCCCACTGGACACATCCATACAGCGCTTCAGCGAGATGCCGCGGGCCGCGAGGTGGGCCTTCTGGGCCGGGCTGTTCATCGTCTGCTTCCTGATCTGGAACGACCGGATCCGGCCGATCGCCGCCGTCTGGGACGCGAGGGCCGAAGAGATCCGGCAGGACCTTGCCGCGGTTCAGGACAGCGAGCAACTCCTGGGAGACCTCTCACGTGCGCAACGAGAGATCAAGGTCTTCGGCCCGGTCCGCCCGCCTGCTCGATCCAAGAGCGGCTCGGCGCTGGCCGATGCGGTCACCGACCTGCTCAGAGAGTATCGCCTGAGCAACGAGAGTTTCACCCTCAGCCCGCCGCGGCCTCTGCCGAGGGGAACTCTGACCGCTCTCGCCACCGGCAACGATCGTATCGAAGCCGTCGCCGGCGACTTCAGGTTTGAGTCTTCACCGGCCGACGCCGCGGCCGTTATCGCCCGGCTCGAGTCACATCGCGACATCGAGGCGGTCACCAGCGTTCTAATGCGGCGGCTTGAACGGGACAAGGTCGAAGTGCAGTTGACCATCGAATCTTGGGTCATCGGCAGGAAGCAATAGCACTGCGGAGTATGGCGATGCGCCAGTACCTGGGAATCAACGGACCTGCGGGGTGGAGCCTGGCGGCGATCGCCCTGGCGATCATCGTCCTCGGCCTGCAGGTTCCGGCCCTGCTCGGGGCGGCATTGAGCTTCGGCCGGGGGGATGATGAAGCGGCCAGAAAACTGCAAGACTACGTCGCCGATCACTCCAGCCTCATGGACACCTACCGCGAGCGCTTCCTGGGCCGGTCGCTGTTCGACACGCCCAGGCCCCTGCTCCCGCAAAGGCCCCGGGTCGAAAGGCCGCCAGTGGAGGAAGGACCACCGCCGCCCCCTCCCGCACCGCCCGCGGAGCCGCCCCCCAGCGCCTTCGCCATCTTCGGCGATGAGGTCTGGTTCAAACCGATGAGCGCCGAGGAGGGCATTCTCCGTATCCGCGTCGCCGAGGAGAAGCAGGGGCTGAAGGTGCTGTCCATCACCTCCCCCATTTCCGCTACCGTTAGTTATCAGGGGCGTGAGCACGAGTTGATCCTCTTCGAGGACTGGCCCGACGGTACCGGGGACATCTTCGCGAACCCGGCTGTGCTTGCCGCGACGATTCCGGGTCAGATCGAACTGCCCGAAGAGGAAAAGTCCCCGCCGGAAGGGACCGGCGAGGCCGCCGGCGCCTCACAGGAGACCGACAAGCCCCCCGCCGATCCGGCGGCTTCACCCCAAGAGGACGACGAGAAGGAAGTCGTCGACGACGATCCGGAGAAGGATGACGGGCAAGAAGAGGACGGCCCGGACATTCCGCCCGATGAGCCGGGCAGTCAGTCGAAAGGCGAACCGCCCGGTGGTTGAGACAACGCGAAGCTGACCTGCACCCCCGCAGTGCGGAGGCAGCGACGCCTGATTTGGCATAGAGGATTACCCTCGTGAACTTCACACGTTCCATCTCGATTGCCGACCTGCTCGTGTGTGCGGCCCTGGCCCTGAGCCTCGCCTGCGCACCGGCCCTGGCGCAGAACGGCCGGCCGAACCCTCAGTCCCCGCTCACCCAGGGCGGCGAAGGCGGCGATCCCTCCGGCGAGGGGGCGTCCGATCCGTCAACCGTCGGGGAAGGCGAGGACGAAGCCGGTACCGGCCAGGATGCGCCGAATAACGGCCAGATCCGCTTCCCCGACTTCGACGGCAACGAGAAAGCCGCCTTCGTGCTCAAGGAGGTAACGGTCGAAGAGCTGATTCCCTTCATCGTCAGCGCCACCGGCAAGGTGGTTCTGCCCGTCAATCTCCAGCAGCTCACCCCCAAGAAGATCACCATCCACTGCCTCACGCCGGTGGAGAAATACAAGGCGATCGACCTGGTGTTCACCGCCCTGCGCGAGCACGGCATCGGAGTGATCGAGAAGGATGACATCATCATCATCGACCTGATGGACAACATCATGCGGGTGGGTGTGCCCACCGTCCTCACCGCCGACGATGATGTCATGCACCGGCGGGACCTCGCCACCGTGGTCATCAAGATCTACAAGCTGGAGGAAGTGGAAGCCGAAGCCGTCGGCGACACCCTCAGCGAGAACATCCCCGATCACGCCAAGCTCACCATCGACGCCAACTCCAACCAGATCGTGGTCAAGGGCACGATCGAGTTCTGCCAGCAGTTGCAGCAGGTGATCAACGCCCTGGATCGCCCCTGGATCAAGGAGGAGCGCCGAACGTTCAAGCTGGCCTACGCCGACGCCTCGGACGTGGCCAACAACATCTACGACCTGTTCGAAGAAGACACCCGTACCACCGGCGGAGGGCGCACCCGTCAGCCGCAGAGAGGGGGAAGGCAGCCCGGCCGGCCGCCCTCCGCTCCCACCCTGCAGGGGCCTCTCACCGTCGAGCTGCGGGTTACCGTCAACGTTCAACAGAATACCGTGACTGTTTCGGCCGCTCCCAAGATCATTGAGGAGATCGCCAAGCTCATCACCGAGTTCTGGGATCGCCCCCGCTCCGATGGGACGGCCAAGGTCTACACCCTCGAGTACACCGACTGCCTGAAGGTGCGGGACACCCTGCAGGAGCTGCTGGGTCAGAGTACCGGCGCGGGCCGGGGACGGGCCGCGGGCGGGCGCACCGGGGCCGGCGGTCCGGCCGACGTGCAGGAGATCCTCGGCGGCATCTACCGCATCGAGGCCTACCCCGACACCAACAGCCTGGTCGTGGTCTGCAAGACCGAGGAGAGCTTCGGCTTCCTCGATCAACTGATCGACGAGCTTGACCAGCCCTCGGACGTCGGCCTGCCGGTGATCATCGAGTTGAAGCACGCTTACGCCGTAAGCCTGGCCGAGGAGCTCAACGCTCTCCTCGCCCCCGCGGGCAGCAACGTGACCATCGACCTGCCCGAGGAGGGGCTCACCGCCCCCAGCCTGACCGACGGCAGCGGCGGTGCAGGCGGCATCACCACCGGCGGCAGCACGGGCGGGGGCGGGGGCACCGGCGGAGGCACCATGAACTTCCCCTGGCAGCGCGGCGGCGGGATCCAGGAAGAGATCGACCCCTCATCCCTCATCGGCAAGGTCAGGATCGTGCCCATCGTCCGTCGAAACGCCCTCGCAATCCTGGCCCCCCCTTCGCACATGCAGCCCATGACTACGATGATTGAACAGTTCGACAAGCCCGGCCGGCAGGTCATGATCGAAGCAATCATCGCCGAAGTCGAGCTCACCGATGAACTCGCCTTGGGCATCCGGATCAGCAGCTCAGAGGACATCCTCGGCGGCGCCTACCCCGATTTCCGACTGGGTGGAGGAGTGTCCATCACCGGCACCGAGGACCAGCCCTTCAAGGACATCTTCGACACCTCCACGCTGGACGCCAACATCTCCGTAAACGCGGTCGTCCAGGCCCTCGCGCAACGGACGAACGTACGCATCCTCCAGGAACCCCGCATCTACACCGCAGACAACCAGGAGGCCCTGTTCTTCGACGGCCAGCGGATCCCCTTCATCACCAACACCACCATCAACAGCCAGGGCAATCCGACAAGCTCCTTCGACTATCAGGACGTGGGCGTGATCCTCAACGTCCGACCACGCATCACCGTCGAGAGAGACGTCGATCTGGAAGTCGCCCTGGAGCTTTCCAGCGTGGTGCCCGGCCAGACCCTCTTCGGCGGGGCGATCATCGACCGGAGGCGGTCCGAGACCCATCTCGTGGTCCGGAACGGCCAGACCATCGTCCTCTCCGGCATACTGCGTGAAACCGAATCCGTCATCACCCGCGGCCTGCCGATTCTCAGCGACATCCCGATCATCGGCGAGCTGTTTAAATCGCGAGAGAACAGCAGGACCACCACCGAGCTGGTGGCCTTCATCACGCCGTACGTCGTGGACAACCCCACGGAGCACGACACTAACTTCCAGAGGGACGAAGTCGATCGCCTCGAAGAGTTTGCCAAGCCGGTGAACAAGCAGGCCGCGGACTGGCGAAAGAACCCGACCAAGTACAGCGAACGTATTCTGGAAGATCGCCTCAAGGACAGGCAGCCCGAGGACGGCGAAGAACCGCAGGAGATCGAGTGAATTCGGTTCGAGTCACCTTCCAACTGATCCTGCTGGCCGCTCTGGCCGGCACCACCGGATGCATGGAGCTCAGCGAGGTCCGGCCCTCGCCGTTCGGCGACGGACAGCCCGGCTCGACCCCCGGCACGCTCGCCAACAAGCCCGCGGGCGAAACCCGCACCACCCGCGTCAAGACCCAGGTCCTGCCGCTGGGGTTCGTCCCCTATGACAATCTCACCTTGCCCCTGATCAGCCCGGACGGCCGGTACGTGGCCACCCAGACCGGCATCGCGCCAACCTGGGAAACCGTCCTCGCGCAACCCGAGGCCGGCGTGCCTTACGCAACCCGTATCGAGATCTACGAGGTCCCGCAGCGCTGGGGTGACAACCCGAATCTCAAGCACGCCCTGGATGAGCCGGTCCTTCTCGGCCGCGCCTGCGATATCGAAGGTTTCCTCATCGAGGCCCCGCAAGAGGACGGCTCGCGCTGGATCGGCCGCGTCAACTGGCAGACGGGCGAGCTTCAGTGGCTGGTCCGCGATGACGCCGTGAACGCTTTCGCCAATCTCGGACCAGCCGATCGCCTTGCCTGGTCACGACGGGCGGTGGACGGCGAACACTTCGACCTCGTCGTCCGACGCGACACTTATAAGTTCACGATCGCATCAACCGGCAACGACTGGCTCATGCCCACCTGGTCGAAGCGAGATGACGGCATGTTCGTTCTCTCGCTCTCCGGCGGCTTTCTCGATCTGACCTATGCCGTGGCCTCCACGCCGCAGGCGTTCGCGCAATCCACGCAGAAGCTGGTGCTGAATCGCGTCGACGCCTCCCGGCGGGAGGCATACCAGACGCTGGTGAATCATGTCACGATTGCCGACGGTCCCGTGCCGGCTCACGATCAGTTGACGTTCTTCTATCCCCGCTACGCCCGCACGGTGATCTGGCGTCCGCTCTCCGGGAGCAGCCGGCCGCTGACGGTGCTGCATGCCGATTCATACGCCGCGATCCTGACCGAGGACGGCCATGCTCTCACGGCGACCGAGGAGGCCCTGTTCCTTCAGAATCTCGAGGACCTCAAGGACACCGCGGAACTGATGGCCGGCGTGCTCGTGCCCCGCCTGACTCCCACGGGTGACTGGCCTCTGATGCTCCTGGAGACCGAAGAAGGCCGCGTGGCGCTCACCGCCCTGCGCCTCCTGCCGCAGGATGCGAGCGTGGAGGAGTTGCTGGAGTTGGAGACGCGCTGAGCCGCGGCTGCGCACCTGATCATCAAGTCGTTTTGACGAAACGTCCCCGCTGGCGGTCCTTCACCACGCCGGGGAACTTCAGCACGGTGTTGTGGATCGCGACGTAAACACCCGGCTCGAGGATCTGCACCGCCAGCAGCGATTCCACCAGGTTCTGCATCGCATCCGTGCTGCGCATCTCGTAGGGGCGCATCGCCCCGGTGAGCACGATCGGCACGCGCGGCGGATCGACCAGCTCGTGCGTGCGCTCGCCGGTGGCGGGAAGGGCATCCGTGCCGTGCACGATCACCACCCCGTCATAGGCATCGGCCATGGCCCCGGCGGTCCGGGCGATCAGCGTGTGATCGGCATCGACCATCTGCAGGCTGTCCTTGTTCATCAGCGGGACGCGCACGATCTCGACGCCTTCCAGCAGCAGCGAGGCAAGCATCACGTCCAGCACGCTCACCTGGTTGTGGAGGATGCCTTCCAGTTCGTCGTAGGTCTTCTCGATCGTGCCGCCGGTCGAGATGAGGGCGATGCGCTTGCGGGCCATGGGATTGCTCCTGACGTAAGCCGCGTAATTCCGCCGTTTCGCGGTCTGCCATCTTTGGCCCATCGCGGCCTTTTGTCCTCCTCGACATCGCCCGGCAGGCCGGAATCCGGCCCATCCCCACGGCCGGCGCCGCCTCTAACGCAGGTAAACCGGGGAAAATTGCATGGCCCGGCCGGCCCGCATCAGGTAGCATTCATGCTGCAGGGGTGGTTGGGGGCTCAAATCGGCAGGCGGAGAATCCCAAAAAGGTACGGGTGAGCGCCGATGATCCCACTTGCCACCATCACCGACATCTCCCAGGCCATGCGCGAGCTGCCCTGGTCGGATCTCAGCCCTGTTCTGGGGCTGGAACTGATCGGCATAGGGCTGTGGCTGGCCGGCCGCCGGTTCCTCCGGATGGGCCTGGTCATCGCCGGCGTGCTGGTGGGCGGGACGGCCGGCTGGATCATCGCCGAGCTGCTGGCCTTCCCCGTCTCGCCCTGGATCTTCGTCATCATCGGAGCTGTTGGTTTCGGCTGCTTTGCCGCCCTGATGTTCCGCTTCGCCGTGGCCGGCACCCTGGCCCTGGTCCTCGCCCTGGCCGCACCGACCGCGGTCTGGACGGTGGGAGAATGGCAGGGCGTGACCGACACCTCCCCCACTGATCTGAGGACTACGGGGCCCGCGGATTCTGCCGAGGAACTGGAGCCCCCGGATTCCTCCGATTCGGCTGATCCGGCGGAGGCGGAGGACACTGACGAGGGACCGCCCGCGGCCGGCCTGGTGGGCGACATCACCATCGAGCAGGCCCAGAAGCAGATCGTCAAACTCCGCGGTTACACCGAATGGGCGATCAAGAAGGCCGAGTCGATCTGGGCCCAGACCCCCGCCAACCTCCGGCCGGAAATGGTGGGAGCGGCGATTGTCGGCCTGCTCGCCGGTTTCCTCATAGGGACAATCGCACCCAAGCTCAGCGCAGCGGTGGTGACCTCGTTTGGCGGCGCGATGCTGATGCTGATCACACTTCGTGTGATTGCCGAAAGACTGGGTATACACGAAGGATGGTGGATGCCGGCCAAGGCCACCCCATGGCTTGTGATGTGGCTGATAACCTCGCTTATCGGAACCGCGATTCAGTGGACTTTACGACCCAAGCGAGCCGATAACCCCGCCTGAGCGGGCCGCTTCCGCGCCCGCGCAACCGGTTTGGCGATCGCGGCGCAGGACGTTTTCTCAACTCCTTGACGCGCCGCGCCGTCCCCGTCGATCAGAGCGAGGTGCACGATGTTCAATCCCTTTTTCGTCCTGGCCCAGCAAGAGGCCGCTTCCTCCGGCCCCAGCGTGATGGAGGCAGTCCGCGCCTTCTTCACCCGCATGGACGTCCTCAGCCGACCCGACGATCTTCTGGACGGGCTGTCGCAGGTGCCGCTGATCCTGGCCGGCGTCTTCGTAATCGTGGGCCTGCTGTGCGTGCTGAACGGCTACAAGTGGCACCGGTGGGTGGTGGTCATCCTGGCGTTCATCGGCGGCGTGCTGCTGGGGAACATGTTCGCTCTCGAAACCTCCAAGTCGGTGATTGTCGCGGTCGCGCTCGGGGCGTTGTGCGCGATCATCGCCACCCCGCTGCTGAAGGTGGCGGTGGCGGTCTTCGGCGGCATTACCGGCGCGTTCATCGGCGCCAACGCCTGGACCGCCCTCAACACCACCCAGGCTGATTCCCACTGGGCCGGCGCCGCCATGGGATTCATCCTCATGGCCATGGCCTCCTTCCTCCTTTTCCGCATCGTGATCGTGGTCTTCACCTCCGTGGGCGGGGCGGCCATGCTGATCTTCGGAGGCATCACCCTGCTCATGCAGGTCGATTCCTGGGAGCCGGCAGTGCGCGAGGCGCTGGCGACCAATCAGTTGATCCTGCCGCTGCTACTGGCGGTGGCCGCGGTGGGCGGCTTCGTGCTCCAGTCATCCTGGCATCCCGAGGCGATCAAGAAAGCCGGGGGCGGCGACGACAAGGACTGACGGGGAGAATCGATGAGATCATCTGCGCGCAGAGCAGCACCGAGTTATTCTTGCGCGCAGCCGCGGTCATGTCCTGCCGTCTCGACTCGACGCGCCGGGTAGAATCCCCCCATGAAATCGAACTGCGAAGACTGCTCTTGGCGCAAGCGCGCTGAACGGAAGCCCAACTCTTTTCTGGCCCGCCTCTGGCGCTGGCACACCAAGTGGTGCCCCGGCTGGAAGGCCTACCAGGCGGAGCTGGCCGAGCAGAAGGATCGCGGCGACTCGCCCCAGCCAACTTCCTGAGATCGGTGTTCCGGCCTTGCCTGGCGAGGCCCACCGCTGCGGACAAGCCGCGTCTCGGGAACTCCTAACCGCAATCGCTCTCTGATGCAGCTCGGAGCGTTTGCGTCCAATAGGCGTGCAACTTGAGGCTCTGGTGCAGTGTCCGAAAGGCGGACTGCTCGAATTTCCGACATCGAGAACCACCATTCTCCGTCGTAAAGACTAACCTCATTCGGATCAAGCGTTTACAGGAATGAGACTCTCAAGTCAGGAAAGCAAACCAGGCATTACATCACTCCGCGCGTGTGCGTAGCCGCAAAGATGACTACGGACTCGGACACGTCAGTGGCCTGTTGGCATCCCGGGTCGGGAATGGTAGAGTGTTGAATGAAGAAACTCTGAAGAGACCGCGACGGCCTTCGCGTTCGTTTTGATGCTGCTTCGCCAGGGCCACGGCTACCTCACGGGGAATATGGGTCTTGCCACCCCCGGGCAACGGGGCAAGCAGTTGGAGGATTCTAAACTATCGGGGAAGACCGGGCCGGGTGAATGCGCGGGGACTGCAATTAGCCGTTCCGCCATAACCGCATGACGACCGCGAATCGGTCTCGACCGATGTTCTGAACGGGGCAGGTATGGCTCACCAGGGCAGGCGCCACGACGTCGGTGGGGCAGTGGCTCGCGGAAGGCATGATGTCCGCGACGAGCGTCCTGTGGGCCGGCCTACCTCCACGAGCTCAATGGAACTCTCATGGCCCCGGGCGGCCGTGCCATTATGGCGCGCGCGGCCAACGCTCACGGGGCATTTCATTTCTTCCCGATCCGGGCGGTTCCGAACAGGCTTGATCCGCGCTTCCGACCCGGATCTGAATGCAGTGAAGGAGCAAGGGAATGAACGGGATAAAGGGAACTGTACGTTGTGCGCTGATGATGTGCGTCGTCGGCGCCTGCCTGCCGTGCTTCGGTCAGGATGGGCCGGCGCCCTTGGAGGTCGCTCCGGACACGCCGGTCGGGGCAAGCCCCGGAACCATGGGCGAAGTGGTGTATAGCGCGCCCCACTCACCAGATCTGCAAGGCTGGTACTGGGGAGCGCCACCGGGATATGAATTTGGCGATGATTTGCATCTCACACGTTCCGGTTACCTCGTGTCGTTCGATGTCACAGTACTCGCATATGGGGACGGCGCGTTCAACTACGATGGCATTGTGCGGTTCTATACCAACGATCCTGCGGATAGTATAGAACCGACCCCTCCGCCCCTGGTGCAAGTGCCGATCTCCGGTATTCCGGGCAACACAGCATACACGCAGACCGTCGACCTGCCCGACCTCGGTATGGCACCAGTAGCCATCCCAGAGGATGTATGGATGACGGTTGAGCTTAACGGAGCTTTCTACGCGGGAGGTGCGATGCTCCACTACGACTACGCTCCCACAGTTGGAATCTCCCACAATTGCATCTGGGCTCCCTACTGGTATGGAGATGATCCATATTACTACGACATTCCGTTTTGCACCCTTCTCACCGTGCGTCTGACCACGGACTTCGACGAGGATGGCGTAGAGGACTGGGAGGACAACTGTGCAGACACCGCAAATCCAGATCAACTCGATTCGGACGAAGACGACGTCGGCGATGCGTGCGATAATTGTCCAGCCGATTACAATCCGGATCAGTCTGATTGGAACGAGGACGGCGAAGGCGACGCATGTGATGCCGACGTGCCTGATTGGAGCTTTGAAGGTGGTGATCTGGAGGGATGGGAAGCTCTTGCCACCGTCGGAGTCGTGGACGCCGGTTTCGGAACATCGGCGGCCTGCGGTACGTACCAGGCGATTATGACGAACGGGACTGGCGCGTGGCCTTGGTACCAGATAGAAGATTTTCTGGATCTTCCCTACGGATCCTTGGGAATTATCGGGGATTACCCAACAGAAGGATCAGCAATCCGACGTACCGTAAACGTGAACGCTGGCGATGAACTTGTCTTCCAGTGGAACCTCCTTACAGACGAGATAACGGGAAATTTCTTCAACGACTTTGCGTTCGTTAGCATCGTTGACGAAGGCGCAATCCTCCTGGCCGATACCTTTTATCCCGAGTTTTCGCTATCCGATACGACGTACCAGGAAGAAACGGGTTATCACTTCTTCTCTTATACCTTTCCGTCCGACGCCAATGTGACTATTGGCTTCGGCGTATGCGACAGTAATGATGAATTCGTCGACTCTGCGCTGCTCATCGACTGTATCGATATCCTTACGCCGTCGACGAACGCGCCGCCGGAGATCACGTGCAACGGCCCCGTCGTGCTTTGGTCGCCGGATCATGATTTGGTCGACATCAGCTCCGCGTTCAGTGTCTATGACCCCGATGACGATCCTGTGTACCTCTCGTTCATGGTGCTGAGCGATGAGTCGGAACTGCCGGAGACGGGAGACGGCACGGGCAAGCACTCGCCCGACTTCAAAGATGAGCTCTATGACAACGGCCGCGGGCTGCTCGTCCGAAGCGAACGCCGCGGGCCCGAGGACGGGCGCTTCTATCTGCTGGTAATAACTGCCGACGACGGCCAGGGTGGCATCACCACCTCGGTGTGCATCGGGGCGGTCGTGCCTCACGATGAGGATGACGCATCGCTGGCCGACGTGCTGGCCCAGGCGGACGCCTCCGCCATCATTGTTGAGGCGATGGCGGCCGCCGGTCCCGTGGATCCAAGCGCAGTCGGTCTTTACGAGCATGGAATGAGCGAGGAGTTGGGACCGAAACAGTAAGTCAATCCGCAGGTCATTTGAACCGCACCGACCGGCGGGCGATAGCGCCCGCCGGTCTTTGTTTCCTCGCTGCAAACCTGAATCGTTCATACCCTTTGCAGGTTCGCTTCACTTGCGCGGGCGCACTAATCGGTCGGATGCAGTCGCTGCGCTCAATCCCCCAGCTTGTCCCGGCCGCGGATGCCGTCGGTGGTCAGGACGTGATAGCCCGTGTTGGACCAGTCGTAGGCGAGGTCGCAGAAGTAGCCGTTCTCCATCCAGCCGGGGATCTGATCGTGCCAGAGCTGGTAGCCGGTCTGGGCGAGGTTGCGGCTGGAGGCCATTTCCGCCTCCCGCACGCCCAGTCCCTCGATGTGTCCGTCGTAGAACAGCGTCACCGGCACCGATTCCCAGCCGTGGTTGAAGTAGAACGGCTCGCACCCGTTGTAGGTACCGCCGGCGAAGCCCGGATTGCAGTCCAGGCGCGAGTTCTGGAGCCAGTGGTGCTCGCACATGTGGGTCTTCAGGTCCGGGTACAGGGCTTGGCTCATGGACGGTGACCGGAATCCGCCCGGGAGATCCCAGGGATCCTTCCAACCGGCGTGCTCGACGTAGTTGGCCATCACGTCGGGGCTGAACATGGCCGCGGGAGACAGGATGTAGCTGGTCCAGTAGGTCCAGTACGGGGCGGGTCCGATGCAGAACTCGCCCGGGTCGTCGAAGCAGTATTCGATGGCCGCCCACGGCGCCTTGTCCTTGGGCGCGTACCAGACCTGGTCGTAGAACCGGCCGCTCACGTACTGGCCGAACTGCCGGCAGTTGGCCATGCGAAACGAGCCGAACCCGATCGCCCAGCCCTGCGAGCTGTTGGGGAAGACGATCGGCTGGCACATGCCCCAGGCCCCGGTCTGCCACATCCAGTAGCCCCAGAGGCCGTCTTTGGCCCAACCCAAGAGCATCGGCGGATGATTGAGCCCGTTCTGCTGGAGGTACTCCTCATAGGCGTCGTACTCGTTCGTGCCGTAGCGCGACAGGTTGTCATCGCAGAACGTGATCTGACGATCGTTCCATTCGCTGGCATAGGTGGCGTGGGCCGCGGCAAGGTTGCGCATATTCGCCTGCGACTGGCTCAATTTCGCCTGCTCCCTCGCCTTGCCGATCGCGGGCAGAAGAATCCCGATGAGCAGGGCGATGATCGATACCACCACCAGAAGTTCGATGATCGTGAAGCCTCGTGGCGGAGTTCGTTCCATGACACGCACTCCCATGTTCTGTCGTTGCGGGCGGCCGCGCGTGGTCCGGCGGCAAATACCTCAAGCTGACGACGCAGGCACGCAGCGAGGTGGTTTTCAAGCCGTCGCGGGGCGATTCGCCAACCGCCCCACCTCCATGCCCGCGCAGTCACCACCGACAGTCTACAGACCGGGGCGGGAACAACAACCGCTTTCTGCCGTTTCCCCCGCCGCGTGCGGAATCACCGGCTCTCAACCCCCTCCCGAACGGGGAGGCCATCCGTTGAGAGTTGATCCGCGGGGGAGATCGCCGCGTGAGCTTCGCCCGGGCCCGCTGCAACTCCGGTCACCGCCTCGGCCTCGGTGATCAGCCGTTGGCTGAAGATCGGAACGACGAGCAGGGCGAGGCCGCCGAGAACGCCCGCCAGCCGCGGCCAGACCACCCGGCCCCGAACCACCGTCTCGCTCTGCGGCGTGGGCCGGGCCATCACCGACTGTTTCACCAGCCCCAGGTAGTACCAGGCGCTGATGGCGCTGTTGAGGCCCGCGATCACCACCAGGGCGATCTGCCCGGCCTGCACACCGGCCACGAACAGGTACAGCTTGCCCACGAACCCCAGCAGGGGCGGGAAGCCCAGAAGCGAACCGGCGGAGATGGACAGCACGGCCGCCATCAATCCGTACCTGACCCGCAACCCCGCCAGGTCCTCCAGAGTTTCGATTTCCTGTTCGTTGCGTTCCAGACCACTCAGCACCGCGAAGGCGGCCGTGTTCATGATCCCATAGGCCAGCAGATAGAACAGCACCGCGCTGAGACCGTCGATGCGCCCGCCGGTCAGCGCGGGGCCGGCGATGATGCCGATGAGCATGTAGCCGCTGTGGGCGATCGAGCTGTAGGCGAGCATGCGCTTCACCGACCTCTGAAGCAGCGCGCCGATGTTGCCCAGGGTCATGGTGATGATCGCCACGATCCAGAGCATGGTCATGATCGGCTGGGGCAGACCCGTTTCCGTCGCGGTCCAGCCCATGATCGAAACCAGGAGCATGATCGCCAGCATGCCCGCGGTCTTGGGCACGAAGGCGAGGAACGCGGTGACCGGGGCGGCGGCGCCTTCATACACGTCGGCCGCGTAGTAGTGCATGGGGGCGGCGGCAATCTTGAAACCGGCGCCGAGCAGGGCCAACAGCATGCCGATGATGCCCATGATGCCGATTCCGGCTTCCGAGGCCGCCTGATCTGCAAAGGACTCGCGCATTTCCGTCAACACGATGGTTCCGGTCGCGCCGTAAAGAAGAGCGAAGCCGTACAGCATCACCGCCGCGGCCATCGCTCCCAGGAACATGTACTTGACGGACGCTTCCTGGGCCTTGCGCGACGGCCGGCTCATCGCCACCATCACGTACGTCGGCAGGCTGGTCAGCTCCAGAGCGAGGAACAGCCAGATCAGGTCGTTGGCGTTGCAGCAGAGCATCACCCCGATGAGGCTGAGCAGGAAGAACGAGAAGTACTCCCCGCGATTGGCCCGGATGGGGTCGAACCTCACCCGGCCGGACTGCACCGAATCTTCGTAGCGTCGATCGATCATCCCCACGCTGAGCAGGGCGAGCAGGATACCCACGCCGCACACGATCATCTTCACGTACTTGCCCAGCATCGGCATGAGCGGATGGTCCGGCGCCACGTGCTCGGGAGTGTAAAGAAACGGCGTGATGATGAATGCGACAAGCAGGAACAGGATCGCGGCGGCCGGCACCGCGTCGCGCACGCCCCGGTGCTTCGACAGCCCCATCACGAACACCACGACCACGCCGAGGAACAGGCACAACTCCGGGATGAGGAACCAGATCTTATCGGCCATCTAGCGGTTCCTCCCAGTTCGTCGGCTGCTCTTCGGTGACCAGTGCCAGCGAATCGGATTCGCCCTCAGGCGCGGCCGGCGCCTCGGCCATCAGCCGCACCGCGGCCGGATACCTCTCCAGCACCTGGGCGATCGAGCCGTCCATCGCGCCGGTCACCACCGCGGGCTGGAAGCCGATGTAGACACAGAGGATCGCCAGCGGCGTGAGCACCGCGATCTCCCGAATCGTCAAGTCCGGCGGGAGATGGTGGCCGCCGTGCTCGTTGTCTTCTTCGTGGACCGCCGGTTCCTTCAGCGGGCCGAACACCACTTTGCCCACCATGATGAGCAGGTACATGGCGGCGAAGATCATGCCCAGGGCCGCGATCGCGGCGTACCACGGCCCGAGCACGCCCGGATAGATCGCCGCATCCGGGCTGGCGGTGAACGCCCCGATGAGGCAGAGGAATTCGCCCACGAAGCCGTTCAATCCCGGCAGGCCGACCGAGGACAGCACGAAGAAGACCATGAAGAAGGCCCACACCGGCATGCGCTTGGACAGGCCGCTGAGCATGTTCATGTCACGGGTGTGGTAGCGCTCGTAGATCATTCCCACCAGGAAGAACAGCGCCCCGGTGGAAAGGCCGTGGTTGAGCATGTACATCACCGAGCCCTGTGCGCCCAGGGGGTTCAGGGCAAAGAGCCCCAGCACGCAGAACCCCAGGTGGCTTACCGACGAGTACGCCACCAGCTTCTTGATGTCGCTCTGGACCCAGCAGACGAGTGCCGCGTAGAGGATGCCGATGATCGAAATCACCGCGATGAGCGGGGTGAACTCGACCACCGCCATCGGAACCATGGGCAGAACGAAACGATAGAGGCCGTAGGTGCCGAGCTTCAGGAGTACCGCGGCCAGGATCACCGAGCCGGCCGTGGGGGCTTCCGTGTGGGCCAGGGGCAGCCAGGTATGCAGGGGGAACAGCGGCACCTTCACGGCAAAGCCCGCCATCAGGGCCAGCAGCACCCACGCCTGCTGCCCGCCGGAGAGCTGGGTCCGGGCGAACGTGGTCAGATCCGCGATCGCGAAGGACCACACGTAGTCATTCGCCGCGGCGTATTGCCACGCCACGTAAAGCAGGCCGGCGAGCGTGATCATCGAGCCGGTGAAGGTGTAGAGGAAGAACTTGATGCACGCCTTGGCCCGGTTCTCGCCGCCGTAAAGTGCGATGAGGAAGTACATCGGCACGAGGGTGAACTCGAAGCAGATGTAGAAGAAGATCAGGTCGCGGGCGATGAACACCCCCACCATCGCCGCCTGCAGCACGAGCATCCAGCCGTAGTACTCCTTCAGCCGATCGGTGATGGCGGTGAAGGAGCCCCACACGCACAGGGGCATGAGCACGGTGGTGAGGAGGGTAAGGAGCAGGGATACGGAATCGGTGCCAAGGCTGAGACTGATGCCGAAATCGCTCAACCATGGAACCTCCCACTCCAGGCCGAACTCGCCGCCGCCCCACATCGAACCGAAGGCCACCGCCGCGATCACGCTGACGATGAAGGTGATGGTGGAGAAGAGAAGCGCGATCCACTTGGCGCGCT
>CP070772.1:2015224-2029292 GCA_020345805.1 Phycisphaerales bacterium
GCCTGCTTCCGAACCGTGACGAGGATGCAGCCGGAGAACATCGACGGTCACTCTGAGTTGGCCATGGCGCTGTCCAGTCTTGGGCGGCTTGAGGAGGCAATCGCCGCGATGGGCTCGGTGTTGAGGCTGGACCCGAATCACGGCTTCGCACACGAGCGGTTGGCGATCTGGCATTTCGCCCTGGATGAGTACGTGGCGGCGTGGGAGCATGTGCATGCAGCCCGCGCCGTTGGTCATGAGATGCCGGGGAACTTTATCCCGCTGCTGAGGGAAAAGATGGCGGAACCTGCGGTACGCTGACGCCGGCACGCCCCGATAACAAAGTACTCCTTTCGCGGCATGGGCGGCTCCGGCCAGCCATGCCGTTTTCCTTGACCCGACGATTCGCCCTGGTCGACTGATCGTGCTCGTTGCGAGGACCGCGTCGTTGAGGCCGGGCAGCTGCGGCGTCGGAGCGCTATTAACGACGGGCTCAACCGATGGACAAGCAGATCCGCGTAAGGCGCGTTGACGTAAGGTCAGTATCCGCCGGTGGATAGGGTCTCTTACCGCATCCAGGCCGCCTGCGTTGACGGCTTTAATGGGCCAAGAAACGGCTCTTCGAAACACAAAAAAGGCCCGGTAGGGCCGAAGCACCGTACCGAGCCTTTCCGGGGGCAACTGACACGCGCAATATACTCGTTGACGCCCGGTGTGCAATAGTTGTGGAGCTTTTTCTCCAGGAATTTTTGCCGAGCTTTCCGGCAAGCACCGCGGCCACCGGTGCGCGATCGAATCACCGGCACTGTCACTGAGATTTGTTGAGACCAGCCGGTCCCGGATCACCAACGGGTTGTTTCACACAACCGATTCGTTTGCTGAGGTACTCGTAAGAATCGGTCGTATCGGGGAATTATGCTCCGACACAGCCCTGCGATGCGGGGAATTACTGGCCAGAGCCGGAAGGGCCTCGGTGGTGGAAGGCCGGGAAAGGCTGATGACTTGTGTGCGGTTATGCTCTTGACCGCTGAAGGATACCGTCTCGAATAACGACACCGGGGACCCATAATATCGACCTCGGCATAAACGCTTCGTTCGTTCGTAATCAGAGCGCAGGCCACCGGGCCGGTTCCGGCGGATGAGGCGACGAACGCTGGCCCGTCACGCCATGATCAAACACGGAACCCGACGGACCGGATGAGCCGATCCCCTCTAGAGGGCCCACGTGCCCCGTGTCGATCCCCGGGGCGGGGGGATTACCGCGTCGTCGGCTTCAGGCCTTCCTCAAGCGACAGAGTCGAATAGACGGTCGCCAGAACCGGGTGCCCCTCCAGCCAGCGGTCGGATTCGTTGCACCAGCTACCGTCTTCCCGCTGCCTTGCAGCCAGGGCGTCGATGAGCTCTTCCCGCCAGTTATGTTCCTCGCCGGCCTTGTCGGTAATCCTGTCTTGCTGCGCTACATACAGGGCGCGGCTGATGGTGTGGTAGTAGTAATACAGTCCCTGCCCGCCGAGTCCGGGATTCTCGTCGAACGTCCAATGCCGGCGAATCCAGTCGAAGGCGGCGCGAACCCTAATGTCGTCGGGGGCGAGACCAGCATACAACATGCTCTTGAAACCGGCGTAAGTCATGGAGCCGTAACTGCGCAGGCTGCGAGGCTGCTCTGCCGGCAACTTCTCACCACGACGGCCTTCGCCCGCCGACTCGCTGGCCATGGATTCCCCGCCGTTGGCAGGGGTATAGATGAATCCGCCGTCGTTGCCCGACCAAGCCGCCTTATTGGTGGCCCGGAGATTCTGTGCCCGGCTGACGAACGCAAGTGCCCGCTGAAAGGCCGGTTCGTCCGGGCTCAGTCCTGCGTCATAAAGTGCATCCAGCATCATCTGCGTGTTGGAGAGGTCAGGCCGGCCCTGGTCGCCGTATCCGGCCCCGCCGAACCAGTCCTGCCTTGCGCTCAGCCCCTCGCCCTGGTCCCACTGATTCGCCTGCAGCCAGGTGGTCCCATCGGTTACATCATCTTCAAACTCGTTTCCCTCAAATGCGGCAAGCGCCGAGACCACGACCGATGTGACGTAGTTCGTCAGGGCCGCGCCTTCGAAGCCCCCGTCCGTTCGCTGCGCGGACTTAAGGAACCTGATCGCCCGCCTGACCGGCGGGTCGTTGCGGGTCTGCGGTTCGGCCTGCATGATCGCCTTCAGCGCCAGGGCAGTGACGGCCGCGGCGATCGGCGAGGGCCGGTCCGGCACGTCGGTCGGGGCGGCCATGATGTCCGTCATCCACCCGCCGTTTTCATCCTGGGCCTCCCTCAGAAAGGCCAGACCCCGCCTGATCGCCGCCCGGGCCTTCTCGAAATGCTCACCGCTGATCGGAACCTGCGACGGGTCGGAGGCAATCCGAAATGTCGGCGGCAAAGGAATAATGACACGCTCCGGCAGTGGCGGCGGGTCGTACTCCGTCAACTTCTCCGCGCTGATTCGCCCATCCAGCGGGCGGTCAGGTTCCGCCAGCAGCTTCGGCGGCTCCGCGGTCGATTTGCTCGCCGGGGGTACGGAGGTCTCTTCCTGCTGTATCGCGCCGTGCGCATAAACCGGCCTGACGGTGGACAGCAACGCCATCAGACAGCAGATCAGGGGCGGTCGCATCGGGTGGTCCTCCTTGGCGGGAATGCCGGAAACCGGTTCATTCGCTTCGTCAAGATCTTATGCGTCTAATCGCGCCAAAGGCGCATTCGGGCGACTGCCCGGTTCCGGCCGCCATGCTCGCCACTTACTCACCACCGCTTCCGGCTATCCACACGGTCGCCCCGGCATCGGCACCGGTCCTCAGAGTCTCGACAATTGCCTTCTGCGCCGGCTGATCTCCAACCCGAAGGAACGAGTAGTGGCGGGGCCACCACTTGTGGTGGACAAGTGAACCGCCTCCGGGTGATGACGCCGGCGCATCACCCGCAGCGACCGTCAGCATCCGGCTCAGCGCGCCCTTGATGAGCTGAACGAGGCGCTCGATATCGCGATCATCATCACATGCGAGCAGAACACGAACACAATTCTCCGTCGCCGCCAATCCCATCAGCTCGAACCGGCGCAACTCTGCGATGCGACGAAGGTCTTTGATTATCAGACGCCGCTGATCGGCAGTCAGCATAGCGGCCGGCCACTTCAGCCCCCTCCGACGCTTGCGAGAAGCTTCCTCATCCGGCCCCGGCAACGCGCCCGGATCATCACCGCGCAGCACGCCGCCGCGGTCGATCCATCCCCTCGCCGGCTCTCCCAGCCATGTGCCCCAGGTCGTCCAAGTCAGCAGACCGATCATTATTAAAAGGTATCACGGCCAAGGCGTTGATGATGCGCCCGGTACGGTCGGTTCTCACCGTCGGCTCTCGCCCGCCGCGGCATCTCGGGCACGATTCTCGGACCTCTCGGGCCGGTGGGCGGATTTGGTGCTGGCCAACGCCCCGCCTTCGTGCAATGATGGAAGAGTTGCCATGCCCGATGCCTTCAACCAACCCGATCGGCCGGACCGCGGCGACATCTACGCCTTCGACGAGGAGGCAATCGTGGCTCCGCCTCTGCCCGGGGAGGTTGTCGCCGTTCCGACCTTCGACGAGGTGGTGGACCGCGTGGCCGCCGACCTGGTCGCCCAGGCCGAACAATGCGTCCGGCAGTTCGGGGATTTCCACCTGGCGCTCTCCGGAGGGCGCACGCCCCAGCCGCTCTACGAGCGGCTCATGTACGACCCGCGCTATCGCATGCTGCCGTGGCGGCGGACGCACCTGTGGTTCGTCGAGGAGCGCTGCGTGCCCTTCGACAGCCCGCACTCCAACTACCGCGAGATCAGCGAGACCATCGGCGATCATTCCGACATCCCGCCCGATCAGTTCCACCCCATCTTCGCCGAATCTCCCACCGCCGATACCGACTACGAGACCCAGATCCGCGAAGCGCTGGAATGGAGGGAGAAAGGCCACGATCGGCTGGACTTCGTGCTGCTCACCCTCGGTGCGGACGGCCACACCGCGGGCCTCTTTCCGTTCGATGAAGCGCTGGATGAGAACAAGCGCTGGATGCGCAGGATACGCTGCACGGATGTCGATCCCAGCGAACGGGTGACGATGACCCTGCCGTTTATCAACGCCGCACGCTTCGTGGCGGTGCTGGCCGGCGGGTACTCCAAGGCCGAGGCGGTCCAAAGGCTGGCCTATGGCGAGGAGTCACCGCGAGAGTTTCCCATCAAGGGAGTCGAGCCGATCGCCGGTGAGTTGATGTGGTATCTGGACTCCGAAGCGTGCGGGCAAGTGATGGGGGAATGAGGCGCGCGTCACGGCATACTCTGCATGGCATGCAAGCGCGGAGCCCCAAGCGGCGCGGGAGGCTCCTCAGGCATCAAGAAAATCCCGCAGTATCTCCGCCGCGGCAAGGGCGTCACGCAATTCCTTCTTCTGCCGGTGCGTCCTGCCCGACTGCGCCATCTGCTGATCGGCGGCGTAGCTGGTCAAGCGCTCATCCTGATAATGGACCGGCTTGCCACTTCGCGATTTCAGCGCATCACCAAACCGGCGAACCTCCTTCGCCGCTTCGCCCTCCGTGCCGTCCATGTTCAGCGGCAGGCCGATTACGATCGCATCGGGACTGTACGCTTCAATCTCTTTGAGCACCGTATTCATCAACACTTCGCCGCGCGGCATCGCGATGACGCAAAGCGGGCCGACCACGCCCGTCGCGTCATCGCCCGACGCGAGGCCCGTGCGCTTCTCACCCAGATCGATCGCCAGGTATCGCATGGCGCGTGATAGTCTTCCTGCTCCGCTCTGGCCTGCCCCCTCCTCTACCGCAGTGACTCGTCCACGATTTCCCGCAGCTCCTTGACCCGTTGCGCTTGACTGATCGGGCAGACCATCGTGGCGTCGGCGGTATGGACGATAATCAGATCCCGACACCCGATGGTGGTGATGGTGTGGTTCGGATCGTCCGAAACGGCCAGGATGTTCCGTGAGTCCAGATGGGTGGTACTGACGTTGGCGCTGCATCCGTTCTCGTCGGCGGTGACCGTTTCGCCGTAAGCGGGCCAGGAGCCGATGTCCGTCCAGGCCATGTCCACATCCATGGTGCAGACCTTGATCCGCTCGTCCTGCGAGGCTGGCTCCATGACCGCGTAGTCGACGCTGATCCTGGGCAGCGTCGGGTACACCTCTTCCAGCACCTCCTTCTGCCGGTCAGTGCCCCAGGCCTCGGCGATGCGGGTCAGACCCTCGTAGGATTCGGGCTTGTACCAGGACAGCGCTTCCATGAACTGGGCGGCGTGGAAGACGAACATCCCGCTGTTCCAGCCGAAGTTGCCCGCCCGCAGATACCCCTTGGCGGTCTCCTCGTCCGGCTTCTCCACGAAACGCTTGACGAAGTACGCCCCGGGGAAGGTGGGCACGGCATCGCCCCGCTCCACGTAGCCGAACCCGGTCGCCGGGTGGGTCGGGCGGATCGCGAAGGTCACGAAACGCGTCTTGTCGGACTTCACCAGGTCGTAGCCGACATGCAGCCGGCGCTGAAACTCCATGATCGGCTCGATGATGTGATCTGCGGTGAGCACCGCGAACACCGCCTCCGGATCGTTCTTCGCCAGCACCGCGGCGGTGAATCCGACGGCGTTGACGGTGTCCCGCCCCACCGGTTCGCCGAGGATCTGCTCGTCAGTGAATTTCGGCATCGCCTCCTTGATCGCCGCCCGGAACTTCTCGCCCGTGCAGATCAGCCTCCGCTCGGCCGGCACCATCCCCTCCAGGCGGCTGGCGGCGATCTGAAGCAGGGACCTGCCCTTGATCAGCGGCAGAAGCTGCTTGGGCCTGTTCCGGCGGCTCATGGGCCAGAGGCGAGTCCCCACCCCGCCGGCCATGATCATCGCGTATCGCATGTTTCTCCTCGATCCTCTCCATCCGGGGCGACTTGGCAGCATCCATGTTACGACAACCCGCCCGCCATTGCGCGGCGGTTGGGACGATCAGGCCAGTTCCTTCAAGTGGGGGGGTCAGGCCAGTTCCTTGAGTCGATACGCCGCCGCCACCAGGGTGTCCGCCTCCTGAATCGTCGAGTCGGCGGCTATCGCCCGTTCGACCAGCCGCATGGCCTGAAGCTTCGGTTCCCCCAGCATGGTCAGGACGGCTACGGCATCCCTCATCAACGCCGTCTGTTGCTCGTCGACTCCCGCAAGGCCGGATGCGGTTCCGCCGCCCACACCTGCGCCCTCCACGAACTCATCCACCTTGCCGCTCAACTGCACCACGATCGTCTCGGCGGTCCGCTTGCCGATCTCCGGCAGCGATTTGAGCAGATCAACATCCTTGGCCGCGATTGCCTCGGCGATCCGGGCAAACGGCAGTTGCAGCGCCCGCAGCGTCTTGCGCACGCCCATGCCCTTGACGGAGGTGAACAGCTCGAAGAACTCCCGGTCCTCTTTGGAGGCAAACCCGATCAATCGCGGCACGTACGATGCGCCCTGACCCTGGCCTTCGAGATAGTGCAATGTCTGGAAGACGACTTCCTCGCCGATCACGCTGGACAGTCGCTGCTGGTCCGCAGCGGGGACGAGCACTTCGTAGGTGATGTGGCCGCACTGCACCAGCGCCCGCTGGCCGTCCATCTCCGTAAGCTGACCTTCAAGGCGACTGATCATGGCCAGATGGTAATCGAACCGGCGGCCGATTTGTGCAAGGCGCGGGGAAGGGCAGCGTCTGGTATATGTGGGCGACGCCCGGAGGTTCGTGCCCGGCGTGAAATGAATGGGAGGGATATGGCACCTGCAACTCCCTGGTGGATCACCGTGATCACGTTCGCCCTGGCGATAGGCGGGGTCCTGCTGGGCGTCTGGGCGCTGTGGTGGGACAGATCGCGGGGGCGGCTGCGCTGCCCGAAGTGCTGGTACGACATGCGGGGGGCGAAGGCCGGCGACGGCGGGCGGTTTACCTGCCCCGAGTGCGGTCGCTCCAGTCTGACGGACGGAAAGCTGCGACGAACCCGCAGGCACTGGCGGTGGGCGGGGCTGGCGGTGCTGATGATCGCGGGGTCCTTGGCGATGGTGGCGATGCGCAGGGACGGCCCACTGAGCCTGATCCCGTCCTGGGTTCTGGTGAGGCTACCGGGGGGCGGGGAGATTGAGTGGCTGGATGCCGAGTTGTGGGACAAGAGCGCGGCCAACTGGCGCGTGAAGGAGATCCAGCGCCGGTACAGATATGGTTGGGATCAGCCCGCAGGGGCCATGCGCCACTGGCTGACGCGCGTCGAGGATGCGCTGCGCGAGGAAGGCCGGTGGGGTGTGAGCGACCTGACGCGGCTGACACATCAACGATTGCGGAACACGATCGTCGATCGCGAGTTCAAGGGTCTGCCCGCAGCCGACGTGCTGGAGAAACTGGGTCGCATTGCGGCGGTGCCGATCGTGCCGGTGTGGCAGGATCTGGAGCGGGGAGGCGATCTGGATACGGATACCACCATGTGGTTCTCCACGCGCGGCCTGTCGGTTCTGAGCATTCTGAACCATCTGCGCGACGATGACGGGTGGTGCAGGGCACGCTGGACCTGTGGACCGGATGGCGTGCTGGTCGGGACGGAAGCGACCCTGGCGAGGATGCGGGTGGTTCAGATCTATGACGTGGATCATCTGATTGAGTTGAAATCGGAGTCCCCGTTCTGCGATTCTTACGAGCCCGATGATGAGTTGTCCGTCTGGGAGATGTGTCAGTCAGTCGCGGACCTGATTGTGGAATACGTGGACATTGACGGCTGGACCTGCATGGGTGGTGATTCAAGCGCGATTGAGCAGGCAGCATGGCAGATCATCGTGGACACGCATCCGGCGAATCACCTGGCCATCGAGGATCTGCTGCAAAGGCTGAGGGCGATCGCCGTGTGCGGCGATGAAGCCCGCGAGTCGAACGAACTGGATTCTCTCCGTTCAAAGATCGATCGGCTGGCGGCGATCTCCGTCCCGTGCGAGCAATGGCCGATGACCGCGGCGGAGCTCGCGGCGTTGATATCGGAGTTCTCACCCTTTGAAGTCGCGGTCGACTGGGAGGCGATGGAATACTGGGGCGTCGAGCCTGACGACGAGATCGCCATTCCTCGCGGCGGCGCGTCGCTGGACCAGTTACTGCAGCGATTCATCGAGTCGTCAGCCGGTTTCCCGGACAGGACTGCCGCGTGGACCTTCTGTGATGAGCAGTTGCTGCTGACAAGCGATGACGCAGCGCGGGGCCACGCGCGGACCATTTTGTACGACGTCACCGATCTGGTCAAAGAAGTGTGTCGGACTGACTATATGCGGGCCGAGGAAGGCGTGCAGGCAATCGTGGACCTGGTGATCTCACTCGTGGATGCCGACAGCTGGTGGCAGATGGGGGGCTGGGCGAGCCGACTGCAGGCGTTCGGTGGCGTGCTGATCATCAGGACCACACCGAGCAACCACCTCCAGATCGAGAACCTGCTCAACCGTCTGCGCCGAATCCTGCTGGGGGACGACTCAGGTCTGGAGCAGCAGGTTCTGGATGAGTGGCGGGCAGAGGATCTTGATGACGAGACGACAGCGAAGTACGTGTTGTATGACATTGGCGATCTGCTGGACACACCACGCCGAGCAATCGGCGACACGCAGTTGGCGGTGGCCGAGCGACTCAACCAGATCATTGACTCCATTGCGGACAACGTGGGCGAACCTGACGATTGGCAGCTTCTCGGAGGCGAGACCGGCAAGATCCTGAGCATCGGCGAGGTCCTCGCCATCCAAACCACACCAGGGATTCATCTGACGGTGGATGACTATCTCAACACCTTGCGCAAGTGAGCCGGGTACTGTGAACCCGGTTCGCGCGAGGATCGGGAGGCGTGTAGGATTCGGAGGCGGACCGGCGTCACAGACGCCGGCTCGCTGGATCTGTGGTAGCGGGGGCGTCAATCGGTTTCGTCCGCATCCTCCCGCGGGCCGCCGGGGGGGATGATCTCATCGTTGAGCGGCCAGCCGCTCACCTCCGCGATGCGCTGTCGGAGATGCTCGGTGATCTTGGCCGCGTCGCGCTCCTCGCCGAAGTCGATCAGATCGATGAACTGCACGTGGGTGCGGCTGGGCGTTTTGAGAGCCAGGCTCATGCTGTTGGTGTTGGGCGTGCCGGAGACCCAGGCCAGCAGGACGGGCGCTTTGGCCTTGGCGATGAGCAGACCAACCCCGGGCAGGAAGGGCCTTACCTGGCGCGGGGGGATGGTGATGCGTCCTTCCGGGAAGATGCCGATGGCCCCGCCGGCCCGCACGTGGCGGATCGCCTCGCGCAGGGCCGCCGAGTCGGAGCCGTCGCGCTTGACGGGGATCATCTGCTGCTGCAGCCAGAGCCAATTCAACTCCGGGCCCATCATGTCCGAGGCCATCATCCAGCGGATCAGGAACCGGCAGCGGGCCTGGATCGCCAGCGGATCGATCGCGCCGGTGTGGTTGGAAACGACGATCAGCCCCTGATGGTCGGCGTCGGATTTGGGCAGAATCTCTGCTCCGCCATAAGTCGCGCGATGCCAGAGGCGGCAGTACGCCCGCTCGACCCGCCACATCAGGCCGATCAGGGCGGTACCGGTCGGTCCCCGCCGGAGAATGGGGACCAACACCAGCCACCCCAGACCGACGATGGCGAGATAGACGGCAACCAGAATAAGCAGGACTTCGGACACCGACATGAGCCGGAGTAGATTCAGCATGCCGCGGCTGATTGTCAAACGGGGCCAACGTGGAGCCCGGCCAGGGCCGCACCCGAATCTGCCGGTTGCTGCGGCCTTCGCGCGGCCTCGCTCCGGGTGTTTTCACTCGCTACACTGACGGGACTATGACCGATCTCACGCTTGCCCTGTCCACGCCTCAACTGCTCACGTCAGTGGTGGTCCTTCTCGTCGTCACGGCTGTTTCCGTGGGAGCCGCCGCGTACTTCATCCTCCTGGAGCGGAAGGTCAGCGCGTGGGTGCAGGACCGGTGCGGCCCCAACCGCGTGGGCCCCAAGGGCCTGCTCCAGCCGATGGCCGACGGGCTGAAGCTGTTCGTCAAGGAGGAGTTCATTCCGCCGGCCGGCGATCGCACCCTGTTCATTCTGGCCCCGGTCATGTCGATCTTCCCGGCGATGATCGCGTTTGCCGTCATCCCCTGGGCGGGCACGCTGGACCTGAGCACCGTGCCCTTCGCCGGCGAGCTTCAGGAGCAGGTGAAGGTGATGGGCGCCGATGTCAACATCGGCATCATCTATCTGGTCGCGGTGGTCGCCCTGAGCGTGTACGGCATCACCATCGGCGGCTGGTCCTCCAACAACAAGTACTCCTTCCTCGGCGGGCTGCGCAGCACGGCGATGATGGTCAGCTACGAGGTGCCCATGGGTCTGGCGCTGCTGTGCGTGATTCTCACCGCCGGCACCGTGCGGGCCGACCAGATCATCGCCCAGCAGATCGACGGGATGTGGTTCCTCGTCCATCAGCCGTTCGTGGCGATTCTGTTCTTCACCTGCATGCTCGCGGAAGCCAACCGCACGCCGTTCGATCTGGCCGAGGCCGAGCAGGAGCTGGTGGGCGGCTGGCATACTGAATACTCATCCATGAAGTGGGCCCTGTTCTTCATGGGCGAGTACATTCACATGTTCGTGGGCGGCGCGTTCTTCGCCCTGCTGTTCATGGGCGGCTGGTCGATCAATCCCATCACCGGCCACGATCTGCCGCTTGCGGGCGGCTTCTGGATGATCCTGCTGCAGTTCGCGGTGGTGCTGGCCAAGGTCCTGTTCATGGTGTTCTTCACCATGATGATCCGCTGGACCCTGCCGAGGTTCCGTTTCGATCAGCTCATGCGTCTGGCGTGGGAGGGGATGATTCCCGCGGCGCTGCTGCTGTTGCTCATGACCTCGCTGCTGGTCTTCATGGGCTGGACGGATTACCTGCTGCTGGGCTCGCTGGCCGTGCTGGTGGTAATCCTCCTGGTGTATCCCTACCTGCCGAAGCAGGCGAGGCCCAATCACCGGGTTCCGCTCATCGGGTCGCGGTTCAGCCCGCTGGGCGAGGTGGATGCCGGGTCGGCGGCCGAGTAGGCACGCAGCGGATCGAAAGACAGACGCCGATCGAGTCGGAGCAGCGATCGGCGTCTGGAACATGCGTGAAGGAAATCGGTCGGGCGATAGGGTAGATGGTAACTGGTGTCCACACAAGCCGCGCGGTGTGCACACGGTATGAGAGCAATCATCGGCACCAAGCACAAGCCCACTGTGCTTCCGCTGCAAAAAGTGTTACAGGTTCACGCGCCGGTTGCAAGCGCGAGTCGGCTTCTTGTCTGAAGAAGTTTGTCTACCGCGGTGAGGGCCTCCCGGCGCGTGCACCTGCGATGCCCGGGTTGTTGCGCCGTATGCCGGGTGCGGGGAAAGACGACATCAACGACCGCGAAGTCACTGCCCACGGAGGCTTTGCGACGATAACATGCCCGTATGCGTTGGCTGCTGGAGACCATCGGAGCGCTGTGGGAGCTGTTCCTGCTTGCCGCCGGTTGCCGATTTCGCCTCCGGGGCCGGTATTGGAGCTGGCGGAAGGAAACCGTCTTTGGTGGTGATCCCCGGCGCTGGCCGCCTCTTCGCGATCGGATCGGGGCGATGATCGGGTACGGCCGGTGGGTGCGCCGCATGAAGCGGGGACTCTGAGGGACATGTGGGGTTGAGGTCTCGGTGGCGGTGATCCGGAAGACCCGTCTTCAGCCTGTGACTATCCTTGGGCGATCGCGTATGCTGCGGCACTCCGGCGATTGTCTCCAAGTCCTCAGCAACCGATGATCCATGACCATGGCTGCCGCCTCTTTCGTCACTCATCTCGAAGGCGCCATCGACGGTGCCGTGCTTCCGGCAAGAACCCTCCAGACTACGCACGAAGGTCGGCCGATCCTGGTCCGCTACGATCTGGATGGTGTGAAAACGGCGCTTGCCCGGAGCGACCTGCACGATCGTCCCCCGACCATGTGGCGGTATCGCGAACTGCTTCCGGTGGAAGACGAATCGCACATTGTCACGTTGGGCGAGACGATGACTCCGCTGCTGCCCTGTCCGCGCTTGGGCGGGCGGCTTGGGGTGGAGCGTCTCTTCGTGAAGGACGAATCCCGCCTGCCCACCGGTTCGTTCAAGAGCCGTGGGATGGCGATGGCGGTGTCGATGGCTCACGAACTCGGGATTAAACGGGTTGCCGCACCCACTGCGGGCAACGCCGGCGGCGCGCTGGCGGCCTACGCCGCGCGTGCCTCGATGGACTGCTTCATCTTCATGCCCGACAGCACGCCGATGATCAACCGTTATGAAGCGGCCCTGCACGGCGCGAAGGCGTTTCTCGTCAACGGTCTCATCACCGACTGCGGCCGCATCGTCCGCGAGGGCACCGAGAAGATGGGCTGGTTCGACATGAGCACGCTCAAGGAGCCCTATCGCATCGAAGGCAAGAAGACGATGGGCCTGGAGCTGGCCGAGCAGATGAACTGGCGCTTGCCCCATGCGATCCTCTATCCCACAGGAGGAGGGACGGGACTGATCGGCATGTGGAAGGCCTTCACCGAACTGGCCGAACTCGGCTGGCTGGATGAGGCGCGCCGGCCGCGCATGTATGCCTGCCAATCGACAACTTGTCCACCAATGGTCAATGCGTTCGAGGCGGGCGACCGTTTCGCCGTGGCGCCTGAGAATCCGCACACTGCGGCCGCCGGACTCTGTGTTCCCTCGGCCGTGGGCGACTTCCTCATTCTCGATGCAGTCCGCGAGTCGGGCGGGAAGGCGATGGCCGCCGACGAGCATCGGCTCGAGGACTGGATGAGGTTGGCCTGCGAACTGGAGGGCATCGCTCTCTGTCCGGAATCCGCGTTCTGTGTGGGCGTGCTGGAGCGAGCAGTCGCTGAGGGCGAAATACGCCCCGACGAGACTGTTGTGATTTTCAACACCGCTGCGGCCCAGAAGTATGCGGAGGTCATCGAGGCGGATCTCCCCCGGCTCGATCACGCTGGCGGAATCGACTGGGCCGCGCTGGCCTGACCGGTCGCCAGAACTCGGTCCGCTGGTGAAGGCCCTGGCAGGCCTGCATTACGCTGCGACGACGGCCAAGCCGAGAAGCCGCACCATCTGCCGGGACTCCGGAGGCGTGCAGAGCGGCTGGATTGGCATGTGCCCGGATTGTCGAGCAGTCTTGCAAGATCCGGCCGCACCTGATGGTGATCGCTTCGATTCAGATGGTCTACAGCCCCGGCCTGGAAGCCTCGCCCGGCTCGGTGGCTCAACTCCGCCGCTGCTGCACGGAGCCGGACTATCTGGTCAAAGTCCCCCGAATTAGGGCCGCGTGGATCGGCCACATGACCAAGGGAGGCCGGCCCGCGGACTCTGGGCCGCGGGATCGAGTTCGTGCTCGCCCCTGATCGTCGGGACCACTGCCGAGGGCCTAGGGGTCCTGGGATGGCGCTGCAGGTGACTGCCCGAGCACGGCCGGGGCGTGACGCGCCGTGAGGGGTGCGGAGTTGAGTCCGAGACTATCCGGGTTTTCGGGGCTCAGAGTGGCCTCAGAGTGGCGCAGATCATGCCAAGACGAGTTTTTTTTCGCTGATCTGGGCCAAGCTGGGCAAGGGAATTCCGGCCATATTCAGTTATCGGCCACGCCCGGGGGCCGGGAGCTCTAAGCATTTGCCAAATATGAAGTTATGAAGATGGCCCGAGGGCCGTAGTGCTCGTCGGCGAAAGAAAATCGTGATTATTCGGCCACGCAGTAGCGACCCCCCGTGGAAACAGTATCATTCCTCGCTTCAACGAATCGGTCGGGTTCGGCCGATAGTGGCTTATCACGTCCGCACCGGGCCGTGTTGACCCGGACAACAGCGGGCGGGTGGATGAAAAGGATGCAGGGGTGTTGGAGTCGGCCCTGGCGTCCGAAAGATTAGGAGAGTTCAGACATGAGTCTTACGACGCGAGTTGGTCTCCTCGCGGGTGCCTCTGCGCTGACGCTGACCGGCGCCAGCTTCGGCAGCCAAACCGCGACCGAGACAAGCACTGAAACGCTCCGTGCCGAGATCGCTGCTCTCAGAGCCG
>CP070772.1:2029392-2042775 GCA_020345805.1 Phycisphaerales bacterium
GACGCTGCGGGCCGATCTGCGGATGGACTTGACGGGTTATCCATGCACCTACCTGAGACGCAACTTCAACCTGGCGGCTCACGAACATCGGGCGCGGTTCGAAGAGCGTCTCAACATCGCGCCCAATGCCCGCATCGAGAAGCTTGCACACATCGGTATTCGCGACTATTCGCAGGACGGCTGGCTGGAGATGGAAGTGTCCGCTCCCGGCTACGCCGCGGGAAACGGCGGTACGCATCTCTTCCGCCTGCCGATGATGCGCCATCCGCTGCGGCAGACGTTCATTCCCGATTTGTTCTACGGTTTTCCGGAGGGCGAGCGGCGGTTCGGGCTGCGGCTGAGGGCCACCCGACTGGTGGTGTATGAAGAGACGATCAGACTGCCCGAGGGCTGGAAGGTGGCGCAGTGGCCGAAGGCCCGCTCCTGCGATTCCCCCTCCGCGTCGCTGAGCTTCGAGATCGCGCACGACGATGGCGAGCTCACCTATCGCTTCGAACTCGCCCTCAAGGATCACATCGTTCCGCCGGAGAACTACGCCGGTTTCAGAACGGCGATAGACATGATGAAGGCGATCGCGGATGAATGGGTCGTCTGCAGCTCTGAGGACGGCTGATCTCGCGGTCCATTGCGCTCCATCCCCGACATAACACCCAGCCGAGGAACGGTTGAAGATGAACATCAGTATACGAGAACCGAAACACGTTCACCGGGGCGGGCTTGCCGGGTTCGCCGCGCTGACCATGACCCTTGCTCTGGCATCCGGTTGCCACGCAACACCGCCGATGTCGCCGCAGGCCGGCCTGGGCGCTGGAGGCCCTGATCTGTCCGTCGGCGCCGCCCGGTACCCCGATGACGATGCGGTAATCCTCCGCTGGGAGCAGCACTGGTCGGTCGATCCGGACGGCACGGTTCACAGGCGTGATCGCCGGTGGGTCAAGATTCTGAACAGCCGGGCCATCGGGCGGTACGCCGATCCCCGCATCGACTTCAACAACGCCACGGACAAGGTGATTATCCACACGGCGCGTACGTTCCTGTCCGACGGCACAGTTCTGCCCGTGCCGGATTACTCGTTCAACATCGCCGCCCCGGGCGACGTGGCGGGCTGGCCGGAGTATGCGGACTGGCAGCAGCGCATCGTCTCCTTCAGCGGCATCGAGGACGACTGCGTGCTCGAGCTGGATTACGAGATCGTCACGAAACCGAATGTTCTGCCCTGGATTTCCGGGGACCTGCGGCTGCACCTGAATGATTCGACGGTGGAGCGAATCGTCTCGGTTACCGTACCCTCGTCACAGGAGATTATGTTTCGCGTTGACAACATCCCAGGTTCCGCGGAGCCGCAGGAGAGGGCGGACGGTGATCGCAAAGTTCTGACCTGGTCCTTCGGGAATCTCGCCGGCGCCCCGGAGGAGCCTCAATCTCCGCCATGGCAGGAGCACTGCGGCCGCCTGCGTTTCACCACCTGCCCGGGCGCTGAGAGATGGTGTGAGGCTCAGCTGGGACGAGTAGATCAGAGCGCTCTGCCGGATGAGGGGATTCGTAAGTTCAGCGAAGATGCGGTGGGGGAGGAGCAGGACGTGAACGATCGCATCAGTAAGCTGGTGAACAAGCTTCGGGCCACATTCAACCCCGTGAGTTCATCCAAGACCATGCGTTCGCTCGAGTGTCGGCCGGCGGCGGAGGTTTTCTCCGCCAACTACGGCAATCCGCTGGAGGCGGGCGCGCTGGTGATCGCCGCCTGCCGCGCGCTGGGCCTGGAAGCCCGGCCCATGGTCGCGGTCGACAGCCGTTTCCATGACCGCGGGGTGCCGACGGATTCGGATTTCACCGCGATCGTGGCCGCGATTGAGACTGATGACGGCCCGCTCTATGTTCATCCACGGATCGGTGTGTTCGCCAACCCCGGTTCGTGGGGCCGGCACACACTGCTGTCATTGGACGACGCCGGCGATCTGCGCGAGATCCGCATCGCCGCCCGCGGGGAGTCCGTGGTAAGTTCGATCGACATCGCCGGCCGGGTCGAGTTTAAGGCGGAGGGCACGGCCGAAGGCGAGCTGCGCCTGGCACTGACCGGCGGCTATTACGACCCGACCGCCCTCGACACCACCGCCGCGCAGCAATCCCTGGTTCGCGGCTTTGTCGGACGGCTGCTCAGCGATTTCAACATTGCCGACCTTTCCGTAACGGCGCTGTCCGACGAGGCGTTTAGAGCGACGGTGCAGGTACGAACCGCCGAGCCTCTGCCGTTGGTCAACAATAATCGCCTGCTGACGCTGGGTGACGGCCCGGTATCCCTGGGCGCGTTCCCCCTGCCGCTTGCGCGCTCGGTCAGGAGGAGCGAGGTGCGGCTTGCCGGAGCGTTTGCCGAAAAGATCGATCTGACGATCGTCCTTCCCGAAGGGGCTCGCGCGAAGGTTCTGCCCGCTGCGATGTCCGGCGGATCCGGATCCTGGGGCGGCGTTGCCCAGGCGGTCACCCATGATGGTGCGACTGTTCGCATCCTGCGCGATGTCCGGATCAACGACGATCGGATCGGGCCGGCCGACTTTGGCGCGATCCGTGAAGGGGTCAACGCATTGCGGGCCGAGGCCGGCCGGCGTCTGCTGTACGGCCCCTAGCCGCACCGGCCGGTATGGGGGGAGGACAGACTCGACGCGTCAGAGCTGCGCGCGCCGCCGGTCTGCCGGCCATTGCGCGGGCTTTGCAAGGTCAAACCTGGTGGATGATCCCCGGGTGTCAGGCGGATGCGATCTTGGCGCGGCGAACGTCGAGTGGTGAGCTCGACCGCGAGCACACGCTGACAACGCGATCGGCAGCTCGCGTGCGGTGATGAGCCAAAAACAACAAGCTGCACTCCAAGCATTCTGCTCGAGGGCAGCGCACCAACACAGCCGCGGGGGCCGAAAGATTGAAAATGGGGGAGAAGAGGTGTGACTCTCTGCTTCTGCGACTCTCTCTCTGCAGCTCTCTCTCTTCCGTCACTCTCTCTCTTCTCCCCCCAACATAGGAGGAAAGAAGAATCCCAATTAAAGGCGGAACACTTCCGCAACCGGTTTATATCTGGGCGAAAATTCCCTGTAAAGGACTTTTCCGTAATTTTGAGCGGTTTTTTGGAGCCACTCGCGTTCCGTCGTGCCCGTCCCGAGCCGAGATGCGACATGCCCAACCCCAACTCCCGAAAAAACAGGAGCTTGTGTGCACGCCGCGGGCGGGTCGGGCGGTTTGCAGGGGCCGGACAACGGTCGCAGGGATTTCCGCTAGGGGCAGGTTCCCCATGCGCCCAGGACGATGAAGAGATCGTCGATGTTCACCTTGCCGTCGCCGTTGAGATCCTCCTCGCAGAACCAGCACGGTCCCCAGACCCCCAGCAACTGGAAGAGATCGTCAATGTTCACCACGCCGTCGTGGTTGACATCCGCCGGGCAGGCAATGATCGGCATGCCGAAACCGAAGTTGTAGAGATCGGACTTCTGGTTGTCGCTGAGGATGCGCGGGTAGAGGACGATCTGCTGCATCCGGCCCTCCAGGAGCTTCGCGTAGCCGTGGGAACACCCTGCCAGCAGGGGATTGGAGGAAGCAACAATGCCGGGCGGGTCGATCGTGTTGGCAGCGGTAATCTCGTTGTTGATGGTGATTGTGAACTGGCGTGTCGAGAACTCATATTGGAAGAGGAGTTGATACCAGCAGTCGGTGATGATGTCGTTGGCCATGTCCGGCCCGATCGTCGCGGTCCGGTACAGAACGCCGTTGCGAACTTTGGCCCCGAAATGATCGGGCGTGTCGTTGCCCAGGGCAAAGACTTCCCAGCCGGTTTCGTCGGCGGGGTTGATCTTGTCCATGATGATCACGTTCTGGCCGTTGGCGCTGGGAAGGGCGTCGAAGTAAACCCAGAACGTCAGCGTCCAGTCGCCGTCGAGCAACTCATCGATACCCACGCAGTCGGCGGAGAGCCGTTCCAGGTAATCGTCGATACCGTCGAAGGAAGCTGCATCGGTTCCCTGCAACAGCCCCGGAGCGTAGCCCACGTCACCGTGCTGGGTGAAATCGTTGGGGCCGATCGAATCCACGCGGGTCCCACTGGCTTCGTCGAGCTTCCATAGTGAAGGCGAGGCCTCATCGGCGAGACCGCTCGTGAGATAGGTCTCGTTGACTTGGAGGGACTGGGCATAGGTCAAGAACGGATAGGTGCTCCAGACACCGTATCCGGAAAGCTGGGCGGCCTCGGCACTGCTCCAGTTGGCACCGTTGAGGCAATACAGGTCCGCCACACAGCCGTTCAGGTGATACTGAGGCGCGGGCTTGCGGCCGATGTACACCGGCTGGGTGTTGGCGACCGACGACACGATGTTCGAAGTCTGCTGGTAAGCGATGTTTGCATCCACGGTGACGGTGAATTTGTCGATGCCGCCGTCGTATTTCACTCTCACGTGGTGCCAGTCATTGTCGTTGATCCGGTTGGGGATCTGGTCCATTCGGACCAGCTCTCCCGACATCTTCACCTGAACGAAGCTGTAAGCGTCAGCTACGTCGCGGATCACCACGGCGTACATCCCGGTCGCTGCCCCGTCGTTGCTGGACCACAGCAGAGCGGAGCCAAGTCCCGGAGCCGGATGCTCGTTCAGCTTGAACTTCAAGGAACGGTCGAAACTCGCTTCTCCCTGACCGGCGATCCCCGAATCCGGGTCGTAGTCCTGATACAAGTACTCGCTGACGCCGTCGAGCTCAACGGCCATCGAGATTCGGCCGTCGGGGATGGCTATCGGACCGATGCAGTTTGGAGGGCGGTTGACGCGAGTCAGGTGATTCTCGCCCACCTGATCACGACAGATGTCGGAATCGAAATCGTCAAGAGGCAGCGCCACGTCCACGGGGAAAACCAGCTCAAACGGGCCGAGAGGGGCCTCCCCGCCCAGCGAACCGCCGCCCTTGTCTGCCAACGCCGGATCTACTCCGAGGGTCAACACGCAGATGAGCGCGGCCAGCGAGGCAAGCGACAAGCGGGACTGCCGAATCGGCGTAACTGGGGTCATTTTCTCCACCTCCAATTGTGATAGCTGTAGCTGCATTACGCGGGCGGGCCGGTACACGGCATCCCTTGCTGTTGCATATCGCCCCGCACGGGCTGACCGTTAAGGATACGCCAATCACTGTGCACCGATCCGTCGCCGCATGCAATGGTTTTGTCGGTAATTTGGCCTGAAAGGTCTGGCGCGTCTGACGCCGGCCGCCTCGTCGCCGGCGGAGGAGGCGCTGAAAGGGCGGGCCGGCTCGGGTTATCCGGAGTCTGTTTGGGTCTTGCCGCGGGCCTACCCGGACTCCCAGGAAAAGGTCAGCCGAATACGACTCCGGCATACCCCACGGAGTCCTGACGGTTGCCAGTTCCGAGTACGCCCGTTTCCCGGGTGGAGTCGGTTTGGTGCAGAACATAGCCGCGGCGGGCGCCGGTTTCCGCGCAGGCGGCGGCCGTCGCTGCAATTGCCCCCCCGCCACACGCGCTGTGGTGCGAATCCGTGTGCGCGAGGATGTCATCCGCGGCCAGACGCGAGATCAGGTTCAGAAGCTGACGATCGTTCGTTTCGTGCGCCCAGCGATAGCCGGACTCGCCGGCCCCGTGCGACGTGAACCCGTAGCTCGGTCCGTAGTGCGTCAGATCCACCGAGGCGATCACCGCCACCGGCTCGGGCCATTCCCGAAGCAATCGGCCGATTTGCCGGCCCCATTGCGGTGCAGACTTCTGCGGCGGGATCAGACAGGGCACGATCATCACCCCCTCGCCGAACACCGTCTGGATCAGCGGCAACTCCACCTCGATGCAGTGTTCGACACGGTGTGCGTCCATCACCGGCCTGAAATCATCCAGCCCGTTGATCGCTTCCCGCAGCGCTCCGTCCACCGCCACCGGTCCCAGAGGCGTCATCCACGCGTCGTAGGTGTCCGTTGCGGGATGCCCGAGGCCTACCGTGTGCACCGAGCCGGTGATCACCAGCGTGCGGGCGCTGGTGTGGGCGGCCAGGGCGGCCAGAGTCCCGCCCGCGGTCCTTCCCGAATAGGTCCAGCCGGCGTGCGGCACCAGCGCCCCGTGCGGTACCGCCGGCAGCTCAACCTCGTCAAAAGGTTCGCACAGCCGCCGCGCGTCGGCCGCGCACCGCTTCGGATTGTCTTCATAGAACGAACCGGCAACGGCGGTCTGTCTGATGTGGGAACCTGCCTTCTGCATGATGTGCCTTAAGTATGGTATGCGATTCACATCACCATCGAGCAGCGGGGGATCCGCGGACTTCGCACCGTCGTCAGGACATTTGCCGGCGCGTGAAAACAGCCACGCCGCCGGCCGGGCGGGGCTGTCTGAGCATCAGATGAGCGCACGTTGCGGTCAATCGGCCTGAGCCATTCAGGGGCATGGCCCCCAGGCCCCGAGCACTTCGAACAGGTCGTCGATATCGACCGTCCCGTCGTCGTTCACATCCTCCGGACAGTCGTCACAGGGCCCCCAGGCTCCGAGGATTGCGAACACGTCGTCGATGTCTACCACACCGTCACCATTCACGTCCTCGGGACATTCTGAAAGAGGCACACCCACCACAAGCTGCATGTTTGAGATGAAGGTCGCACCGAGATCCGCGTAGTGGAAGCCGTCTCCTTCATCGATGGCCACCAGATCGTCGGAGGCGCCGATCTGAGGATACTGATCGGCGATGAACCAGCCGGAGCCGGAGGTGGTGGCCTCCACGCCCACCCACATGAAGCCGTCGGCGGGTATGAACACGTTGGGAATCTCCACGCTGGCCGTTGCCCTTTCCCCGTATTCCAGGTACGTCAGGTATCCCAGGCCCAGCAGGGCGCCGGGAAGACCGGTGGCGGGATTGTCATCATAGATGTACAGGAAAAAGCCCGCTCCGTCGTAATTCCAGGTCATCACATCGACGGTGAGGGCGGTGATCTGCTTACCCTCGTTTCCGGGCGCGACCTGAACATCATCGGCCAGGATCGCGTTGGGGGGCAGGTTTCCCGGGTAGCCAGGGGCTGCGGGGTTCCAGTTCTTGAATGCCACCGCGCCCGGCGTGCCGTGTCCGAAGTTGATGTTGTCCGCCAGAGAGACGGCCGGATTACCCAGACGCTCCACGTGAAAATCGATGCTGACAATGTCCTGTTCGGCGCAGATGAATCCGCAGAAGTCCGGCACGCTCTCCTCACGCCCCGTGGCAATGTCCTCATAGACGTATTCGAAGGTGGAGTTGTCCGCGAGCGTGAGCTTGAACTGACCGTCATATTCCAGGATCTGGCCGTGAAACCACTGCCCGCCTATGGCGTTGGTGCCGGATGGCAGCTCGAACAGAACCGGCTGACTGTAAAGCGTGGATGCGATGAAGTCGGACAGATACGGCGCGCCGTAGTAGCCCGGCACGTCCTTGTCCATCTGCCACATCGTGACCCCGGCGACCAGCCCGCCCCAGGAATACCCGGCCGGCCTGACGATAATCTGACCGTCCGGCACACCTTCGAAGTCGACCACCGTGGACGAAACAAGCGCCGCCTCATACGAACTCTGGTCCAGATATACATGCACCTCTCCGGCGGCGCTGAAGGAGAGGGCGAACACGGCCGTGACGGCTACCAGCCCGCCTGGCCTACTCATCGATTGCCATACTGACATCACTACCTCCGTTCCCCCCGGAGGTGAATGCCGCGTCATCATCTGCCTCCCCGCCGGCCCGCGGGCGTTCCGGTGGGAGATCCCCCCCGATTGATCGCCGGCCGATTCGCCGGCCGCATGAAGCCATGGTAGCGGTTGCCATGACCGTTTGCGACACTTTTTTCCGCGACCCGCCTCCCGTATTAAGAGCAGCTTAAACTTACTGCATGACCCCGAGTTGCAGTGGCGAGGGAGCTAGAGGCAACCAGCAAGCGGGGTGCGTTGAATGTGGAGGCATGCGCTCGACATGATGTTCGTTCGATGGTCTGCGATTCAGGCCACATTGAGCAGCGGAGGATTCGCCTTCTCTGAACTAATGTCGAGTCGTTCCCGGGTGCGCAAGGAAAGCCCCGCCGATCGAGCGGGGCTTTTCGGGCATCTGATGAGTGCACCGGCCGCAACCGGCCGGCCCGAATCACTCAGGGGCAGGGCCCCCAGGCTCCGAGAATCGCGAACAGGTCGTCGATATTGACCGTCCCGTCGCCGTTCACATCCTCCGGACAGTCATCGCAGGGCCCCCAGGCCCCCAGGATGTCGAACACGTCGTCGATGTTCACCACGCCGTCGCCGTTGACATCCGCAGGGCAGGAGGCAGGAACGCCGACGACAAGCTGCATGTTTGCGATCAAGTCGTTGCGGAAGGTCTGGTACCCAAAGCCGCTGCCGTCATCCAGGGCATATACATCGTCGGAACTGCCAATTTCGGCGGGCTGATCGGCGATCACCCACCCCGAATCGCTCGCGCTTGCCTGCACGCCCACCCACATGAATCCATCGTCGGGAACGAACACGTCCGTCAGTTCAACGGTGACCATTTCGCGTTCGGAATACTCCAGGTGGGTGAGGAAGGTCGAGCCGAGCAATGTGTCGGGGAGACCCGAGGACGGGTCGTCGTCGTACACGTAGAGCTGGAAGTCGGCTCCACCAGCGTCCATGTTCATCAGCTCGACGGAAACCGCGGTGATTCTCTCTCCCTCGCCTCCGGGCGCGACCTGCACGTCATCAGCCACGATCGCGCCGGGAGAATAACCGCCCGCGTAGAACGCTGAGTTCGGATTCCAATCTTTGTAAGTCGGCACAATCGGCGTGCCGTGTCCGAACTCGATGTTGTCCGCCAGGGAGACGCACGAGACTCCCTCGCGCTCGGCGTGGAAATTGATGCTGACGATGTCCTGATCGGCGCAGATGAATCCGCAGAAGTCAGGTTCGTTCAGTTCTCTGCCCGTCGCGATATTCGTATAGATGTACTCGAAGGTGGAATTGTCGGCCAAAGTGAGCGTGAAGTGCCCGTCGTACTCCGGGATCTGGGCGTGGAACCATTGCCCGCCGATAGCGTTCGTCCCGGGGGGCAGCTCGAAGAGCACGGGCTTGTCGTACATGGTGGAAGCGATGAAGTCGGACAGGTACGGCGCGCCGTAATACCCCGGACGTTCCGCGTCGATCTGGTACATCATGATCCCTGCCACCAGCCCGTCCCAGGAATACCCGGCCGGCCTGACGATCAACTCGCCGAATGGAACACCCTCGAAATCCACCACCGTGGACGTCAGGAGCGCCGCCTCGTAGGAACTCTGGTCCAGATACATATGCACCTCTCCGGCGGCGCTGAAGGAGAGAGCCAGCACGGCCGAGACGGCAACAAGCCCGCCTGGCCCTGACATCGATCGCCAAACTAACATCGGTACCTGCGTTTCCCCCCGGAGGTAGTTCCCGCGTCTTCATCTCGTTCACCGCCGGCCCGCGGGCGATCCGGCGGCAGATCCCCCCCGATTGATCGGCGGCCTATCCGCCGGCCGCCAGAGGCCATGGTACCGGTCGTGCCGACCTTTTGCGACACTTTTTCCCGCAAATCGCCTTCCGCCTGGAACCGGCTCAGAATCAGTGCGCAGCCCTGATTGCACTGGCTGCGGCCCCATAGGCGGCCGACAGGGGTGGTTGCTCTCGCCTGCGGGATGGTATCATGTGCGCGTGCCGGACCGATCTGTTTACCACCGTGGGATTGGGGCGGCTTCGCCGGCAGCCAGCACCGACCGGGGTGTGCCGCGGCCGATCTCGATCCCGCACAACATTGGGAGATGAGGCAATGAACCGAATGTCACGCATGCTGCTGCACGGCTGCGTGGTCGCCCTGGCCCTGACCGCCGCGGCGTCGCTCGCCGCCGCCCAGTCCGGAGACAAGCCCGACAAGCCCACCGGCTCGGCCGCGTCCCAGCCCAACGTCCCGGCCAGCGCCAAGCCCGCGGAGCCCGGCTCGGTCACCCAGCCCGGCCGCGATGCGAAGGACCGGCTGGACCAGCAGGGCGCCAAGGCGTCCGAATCCGAGGTCCAGGTGCTTCGCAAGATCATGCTGGAGGAAGCCAAGCACCGCAAGCGCGTCGCCGCCATCAAGCGCCTCCGCAAGCTCGCCACCGAGCAGGGCAACCAGCAGCGCCTCCAAGCCCTGGACAAGCTTGAGGGCAAGCTCAACTCGCTCTACGAGCGCAAGACCAAGCGCTGGCGGGAACGCCTGGGGCAGGATAAGTACGCCCAGTTGCAGAACCGCCTGCACAAGGGCAAGGGCAAAGGCGCGGGTAAGGGGCGAGGACCGTCAACCGACAAGAGCCGGACGGAATCGGGCGACACCTTGTCCGGTCCCCCGAAGGGCAAGCCGGATAAGGACGCCGCGAGCCAGCAGCCGGGCACGCCGAGCGGAACTCGGAAAGGTCAGCCGCAATCCGGCGAACCCACGGGCACCGGCAAGGGCCGGACCGGCCCGCCGGACCGTTCCGGCGACGATCGCCCCGGCAAGGACAAAGGCTCCGCTCAGGGCGGCCAGGGTAAGGGGAAGCCGGGCACTGAGAAGGGCAAGGGAAGTTCCGGCGCCGAGAAAGGCAAAGGCGGCCCAAGCTCAGGTAAAGGCAAGGGGAATCCCAAGGGGCAGAAGGGAGGCCGGTAATGAAACTGCGGAAAACCACTTCAGCCGCGATGATCCTCACCCTGGCCGCCTTCGGCCTGACCGGATGCGGCAACGGTGAGAGCACTTCACCCGAGGCCGCCGAGGACACCCTGCCGGAGACGGATGTAACCCTGCCCACTGAAGAGGAAGCGGACGCGGAAGCCGACGCCGCCATCGGCGAGGAGAACGCCGACGATGTCTTCAACGAGCTGACCGAAGAGATCGACAAGGAGCTCGAAGAGGACGGCTAGGCGTCGCAACCGCCGATCGCCCATCATTCCGCCTGCGTTTCGCGTTCTCTACAGATATGGGCACGCAGCGCAGCGGTATGTATCGCCTTGAGAAGGTTCTCTTGCGGCGATTGCTCCAACACGTTCGCAGCCGCCGCGCAGCATGGACGTTCTGCCGGAGTGCGCTGGTTACGCAGACATCGCCACTACCGCACGGTATTACCTACCGATGAGCGGGGACGACGCGGCCCGGTTCCGCAAGGCGAGGCCGGCATTTTCTGAGCCAGTGATTCGCGCCGCGCGGTATGCATTAGTTGAGCATCGCGCGGTCGAGCGAGTCAAAAACCCCGTTCTTGAACGTCCGCGATGTGATTCGAACACATAACCTTCGGCTCCGGAGGCCGACGCTCTATCCGATTGAGCTACGCGGACAGCGACTCCATCATAGCAGCCTTCGACTGGCCGTGGGAAGACGGGCCGGAGATGGGACCGGAGATGAGTGTCAGGTGGGGTGTGAGGTGGCAGGGCGGTGGGGGGGGCGGCCGGTTTCCGGTACCCTATGGACATGGCCGAATCGACCTCAGCCGAATCACCGCAACCGCAGATCGCCCACCGTTGGGATCCCTTTGGTCAGACGATCTTCGTGGAGTTCAGCCGGCTCGCCCTGGAGCACGGGGCGATCAACCTCGGCCAGGGCTTTCCCAACTTCGACGGGCCGGACTTCATCAAGGATGCCGCCATCGAGGCGATGCGGGGCGGCGAGAACCAGTACGCCCGCACGCAGGGCGTCCCCCCGCTCAATGCAGCGATCGCAAAGCGATTTCACGCCGACACCGGCCTGACGGTCGATCCTGATGCCCAGATCACGGTGACCAGCGGCTGCACGGAGGCGATCGCCGCCACCATGCTGGGGATCCTCAACCCCGGCGATGAGGTGATCATCTTCGAGCCGTACTACGACGCGTACCCGGCCGCCCTGGCGATGGCCCGGGCCACGCCGCGGTTCGTGACTCTCTGCCCGCCGGACTTCGCCTTTGATGAGAACGAACTGCGGGCGGCGTTCAACGGCAACACTCGGGCCGTCATCGTCAATACGCCCCACAACCCCACGGGCAAGGTCTACACCCGCAGCGAGCTGGAATCGATCGCATCTCTCTGCCGGGAGCATGACGTGCTCGCGATCACCGACGAGGTTTACGAGCGGCTGGTCTTCGAGGGCGAGCACGTCCGCATGGCGACCCTGCCGGGTATGTGGGAGCGCACGATCACGCTTTCCTCGCTGGGCAAGACCTTTTCGCTGACGGGCTGGAAGATCGGCTGGGCGATCGCGCCGGAGCATCTGACCGCGGGGGTGCGGGCGGGACATCAGTATCTGACCTTCGCCACCGCCACGCCTCTTCAGCACGGGGCGGCCGCGGCCCTCGCCGCGCCGGATTCGTACTACGAGGAATACGTGGCGGCGTACCGCGAGCGACGAGATGTGCTTCAGGATGGTCTGGCCGAGGTGGGTTTCGCGGTGTATCCGGCGCGGGGGACGTATTTCGTCCTGGCCGATCACACAAGGTTTGGTTTTGAGGATGACGTTTCGTTCTGCCGTCACCTGGTGAAGCACGCGCGAGTTGCGGCGATCCCGCCCTCGGCGTTCTACCACGATCCGGCGCATGGCCGGAAGCTGGTGCGCTTTGCATTCTGCAAGGATGTCGAGACGCTGCGCGAGGCGGTGGAGCGGATGAGGGGTGGACTGACTTAGCGCGGGGGCGACTTGTGCGGTATTCGCCCGCACCGGGCCGATGAAGGATGAGACCGCCATGCCCACCGAACCCGTGATGATCATTGCCCGGGGCGACCTGCCGTCATTGACGGCGGCGGCGATTCAGAGTGATTTCAACCGCCTAGTCCTCTGGCATCTGCGAGAGTCGGACGTGGCGGGGCGGCGGCGTGCGGAGGCGGTAAAGACGTGCGGCGAGCTGCTGGGGGTGAGGCGGGTGGTGGAGACGGAAGCCCCGCGGCTGGGCATGCCCGGCGGGGAGCTTCCCGAGGGGCTGCGACAATCGCATTTGCTGCTTCATGCGATAATCGTCTCCCGGCAGTTGCAGTGCGGGAAGGTCGTCTGGCCGATCTGCGTGGGGCCGGATCATCGAATGGTCGGCGAGGCGGTGGAGCGGGCGGGACTGGCCGCGGCGACCTCGGAGCTGCCCGCGGCCCGCGGGCAGGGAGCGGTCGCGGGGGCGGGCTCGGTGATGATCGATCTTCCCCTGGTGGATCTGACGGAGGAGAAGCTGGTGGAGCTGGTGGATGACTGCGCGGGGCCGCTCGGGGCATTCTGGCCCTGCGAGGGGGATGCGGAGGAGCCGTGCGGCCAATGCCCGGAGTGCCGGCGGTGGGCGGGTGCGTTCGCCGAGGCGGGCGTCGGCTGGCCCTGGGCGGTCGCGGCCGCTCGTTGACGCTCGGGCGGGCACGCAGGCGGGCTAATCTCATGTTCCTGCACGTTCACTTGGCAAACGGGCACGGCGTGCTAAGAT
>CP070772.1:2042875-2049819 GCA_020345805.1 Phycisphaerales bacterium
GGCGGTAGTCGCCGTTGTCCGGGTCCGTCAGTTCCGGGTCGATTCCGATGATGTTGTTGTAAGGCGCCGAACCGGCGCCGGCCCATATGAAGGGCTCCGTTCACCCGTAGTCTCACAAGTAGGTGAAGTGTCGCAGCAGATCGGCGTTGGCCTTGGGATCGGTGTGGAAAGACCAGTTGTCGAACAGATCGTGGCTGGCGCTCTGCATGGAGAGGGTGAAGTTGGAGCCGGTGGGCATCCAGTCGCTGGGCATGCCGGTGAGGTACATGAAGTCCGGCCCGGTGTCGGCGGCGTCCACCACGATGCATCGTTCCACGAGTATGCCCTGGCCGCATCCGAACATCCGCACGCCGTAATCGTGCGGCTTGTAGAAGGTGACGTAGGTGACGGAACCCTTGGGCACGAGGCTGTGGCTGACATCCTCATAGCCCCGGAACTTGACGTCGCCGTTGATGATGATGCAGTCGTCGATGTCGAGCCGGTTATTGCAGTAGGCCATGCAGATCTCCTGCCCCTGCAGGTCGAGGATCGCTCCATTGCCGACGATGCAGACATCGGCCCCGCCCGGCTCGAACTCGGCGGTGATGCGGTTGAAGGTCCCGCCGATCCAGAGCCCGCCGGTGTAGGTGACGCCGGTCTCCAGCTCGAGGTACTTGTCGTAGCCGTGTGCAGAGGGCGCCCGGTCGTACATCTCCTCCAGCGTGGCAGCGGACGTTGCGGCAGTGCTGAGCAGTTTGACGCACAAGAAGAACGCAAGGATCCTCATACTGCCGGCTCCCAGCGAGTTCATCCTACTCCGTTCCTCTCGCAATAGAGACGCCGAACACCGCTCAGCGTGTGGAACTCCGATGACTACGGTACCTCTCCGCCCGGGCCGCCCGCAAGTGAAAAAGCGGCGAATCGCCGCTACTCTCCCCCGCGTCGTCCCGGGCAGCCTCCTTGCCCCAATCGGACATCCACCACCGGCCGCTTACAGGCAAGGCCCCCATGCGCCGAGAACTTCGAACACATCGTCGATATCGACAACCCCGTCGTCGTTGATGTCCTCGACGCAGTCATTGCACGGGCCCCACGCGGCAAGGATCTGGAAGATGTCGTCGATTTCAACCTTCCCGTTGTCATCGACGTCTTCCGGGCAGAATCCTTCGCACTTGCCCGCGTGCTCGATGCTCATGCCCGCCCGGGCCGCCTCGCAGGCGTTGGCGTAGGTGACGCCGTCGCATCCGCAGACCGGCTCCCATACCTCCGGGCAGTCCACGGGCAGGGGCATGCACCAGCCGGTATCGGCGTCGCATTGCGCATAGAAGCAGTAGTGCTCCGGATCGCAGTCGTTGTCGATCCAGCAGAACTCGAAGGGCGCGCACGGGCCGTGCAGCGGACCATACCCCCAGCCGACGGGGTTGTCCCAGTCCTCGAAGAAGATGAAGTCCTCGGGCGGATCCTCGTGATGGGTGGTGAGAATCCAGCTGATGTCCTCGGGCGGCCAGACGTGGTCAAAACCGAACGTGAACTGCTCGACGGCAAGATCCGGATCATCGGTCCACCAGTGCACGCTGCCGGCGGTCAGGCAATAGCACGGGCCGTCCGACATCTCGCCGTGCCCGGCGTGCAGCCCGTGGGCGTGTCCCGTCGGCATTTGCTCGACGCCGAACTGCCAACCTTCGGGAATCAACACATGAAGGTAGTGTTCGGGATCCAGATCGTTGGTACCAACGCGGAACTCCATCATGGGATAGCTGACGGAATCGACGAAATAGGAATAGGAGCGCGGCCCGCTCCCGCCGCAGACCCAGCCGGTGCACCAGACAAGCGGAGCATCGGCCGCAGCGACCGAGGTCAGCGAAGCCAGGACCGCAACCGCAGAGATGTTTCGCAAAGCGTTCATGATTTCCAGTCCCAATCTGTGAGAGCCGTACCCCGACCGGCCTCGTTTCCCTGCCCCGGCACCCCTCAGCGCCGTTGGCCATGCCCCCCGGCCGCCGGCAAAGCCGATCTTTGCATGACCACCGTATTCTGCGCGACCACGGCGCAAATTCCAGTGCAACGAGCAGATTTCATCTCGTTCGCAGATCGATTGTAATGCGAACAAAACACGGCCACGTCCTACAAACGCGGCCGTGTGCGACCTGCAAGCGATCCGGTTCTGCAGGTGTTAGGCTCTCACGGACGCGGCCCCCAGTTGTCAAGCAATTCGAAGATGTCGTCGCACCGCGCGGAAGCAATCACCCACACGGTCCCCAGTCGGCGAGTACGGCGAAGATGTCGTCGATATCGACCATGCCGTCGCCGTTGACGTCTTCCAGGCAGGAATCGCAGGGGCCCCAGTTGGCGAGCACCGCGAACACATCATCGATGTCCACCTCACGGCTGCAATCGATGTCCGCCCGGCAGCAGTACTCCAGCATCGGCTCGGGCATGAGGATCACGGGCCGGATGCCATCGTCGATCGTCACCACGAAGAGATCGATGCCGCAGTAGTTTCCCGCGGTCAGAACGACCGACCAGGTGCCGTCGCCGTTGTCGATTACTTCGCCGATGGCGGAAATGCCCGCGCTGTCGTCAGCGTGCTCTACGGTCAGCGAATCGATGTCCGCGGTGACGGGCTGGCCCTGCCAGTCCAGGGGCGTGATGGTGAAGGTGGTCTGGGCCAGGCCGTTGGGCGGGATGCGGGGCGGATCGAAGACCACGGTGGTCTGGATCGCATCCGGCCGGCCGAGGAGATCCGCCCGCCAGGCATCGAAGAGATCCTGAAGCTGCAGCACCGGGTCGGGCTGGGCGTCGTTCTGGTAAGCGACGTTGAAGCGCATGAAGTAATCGCCGTCGGCGCAGCCGCCGGCGTTGCACACGTCATCATCGACGTCGCCGATGCGAGCGACGACCATTCCGCCGATATGGCCGGACTTATCGAAATCGGGGACGGGACAGCCGCAGCCGGTCGGGTTGTTGGGATAACAGGAGCAGCGGCCATCGCCCCCCACGGCGTAGGCGGCGTACATTCCCGCCATCAGCTTCTCGGGGATGTCGCCGGGCGTGTTCAGCAGTGCGCTTTCAATCTCGTCGATCACGCACTCACCGGCAAGCACGTTGCCCTGCACAGCGTAATACATCGAGCCGAGCGAGCCGACCACTCCCCCCGCCCAGGGATAGGTCTGCGAGCCGGTGAAGGTGATCATGCGGCCCTGGGTGTCGACGATCCCGTACTGGCGCTGCTGGTGCCCGGTGATTCCCGCGAGGAGATCGAGGATCTCCTCCGGGGGGGTGCCGATTATGAGGTTGTCGAAGATGATGGGGCGGCGGATGCCGTTGAAGTCGCCCGCGGCCTGGCACGCCCCGGCCCCCTTGCCCACCACCACCACGGGCACGATCGCGAGCAGGTCGTAGTTGTTGAGGCAGGTTACGGTGCCGATGGCGACCTCGTCGGTCTGCTCGTCGCAGATGACGATCGACCAGGTTGCGGCGGAGGGTGCGGCGAAGGCGGCCGCAACGACGAGCGAGCAGATCAGGGCAAATATATTGCGTGCCATCTCGGCATCTCCTTTTCACCGGTCGGTCGAAGTGCCGGCCGAACTCCTTCCCGGATCAGGCGTTCATTATCGTCGGCCGCATCGCTCGACCAAGGAAAATTTCGCGATTCGTCGGAAATGACGGGCCGGCACTCTCGGCGGTTCTCTCTAAATCGCCGCGCATGCGCGAGTTGTACCGTGGCTGCTTCCGGAGGATTCCGCGGTCAATCGAGAATCACCGGAGAAATCCGGGAATAGGCCGCGGCGTTGGTCCGGTTGGTGCAACGTGCATTCTCCCGCGGCGCGTAACGCCCCGCCCCAAGGTCGCCAGCTCCGCACAGGAAGGGCCGGCGGGAGAGTATGTACCTTCCGGGGAAGGCTGGCAAAAAAGGAAGCAACAACAATGATTTCAAGAACCCCCTGCTCAGCCGGAGTCGTCGCCCTGCTCCTGACGGCCCCGGTCGGTCCCGCCGCGCTGGCCCAGTTCTCGATCGACGCGGCGGTCAACTACGCAATCGGCACCCAGCCCAGCGGCATGGCATACGGCGACTTCGACAACGACAACGACATCGACCTCGCCACCACCATCGAAGGGCCGGATCGGATCGCCACCCTTCTGAACAACGGCGACGGCACTTATGTCGCGGGCGCAACCTCGCTCCTGCCCAACTCTTCCAGTCCGCAGGATCTCGTCGCCGGCGACTTCGACAACAACGGAACGATCGACCTGGCGGTTTCGGTCCGTGATCCGCAGGGGGCGGTGCTCATCATGTCCAACACCGGCGGGGCGATGTTCTCGCTCGCCCAGACGGTGAACGTGGGCGATCGGCCGCGCGGCCTGACAGTGGCGAACATCGACGGCGACGCGGATCTCGACCTGGCGGTGGCCAATCGCGACAGCGCTACCGCTTCGGTCCTGACCAACACCGGCGGCGTGTTCTCGGCCCAGACGGTCGCGGTCGGGCAGGAGCCGCGGGCGGCGGCCTTCGGCGACTGGTTCGGCGATGCCGGGCTCGACCTGGCGGTCACCAATCACGACGACCGCACGATCAGCCTGTTCCAGAACAACGGCGGCAGCTTCGCCTCGGTCGGCACACTTTCGCTGGGCGCGCAGCGGAGGCCCGAAGGCATCGTGGCGGCCGATCTCGACAACGACAGTGACCTGGACCTGGCGGTCGCCTCCAACGGCACCGGCTTCGAGAGCGCCTCGGTCTTCCTTTTCGCCGGCGGGGCGTTCAGCGGCCCGGCCCACTATCCCACCGGCGGTCTGAACACCTCGCAGATCGCGGCTGCGGACCTGGACTGTGACGGCCTGGCGGACCTCGTCACCGCCAACACCGACAGCGGAAACGTGTCGCTGCTCCACAACGCAGGTGGCGGCGTGTTCCCCTCCCCGGTGCAGATGACGGTCGGAACCGGCCCGAGCGAACTCGCCGTCGCAGATTTCGATCTTGACGGCGACATGGATTTCTCCGTGGCCAACCGCGACTCCGACAACGTCTCGGTGATGATCAACCAGACCTGCGCGATCGTGAAGTACGGGGACGTGAACGCCGACGGCGTGGTGAACATCGACGACATCTTTGCGGTCCTCGCCGCGTGGGGACCGTGCGATGCGTGCCCCGAGGACGTGAACGAAGACGGCGTGGTGAACATCGATGACATCTTCGAGGTCCTGAGCAACTGGGGCTGATGCCGAACCGGTCCGCGTCCGGGGGCCTCCCCCGGCGATCCTGAATCTTGGCGAGCGAGCGCTTCCTTTTTCCGGGGCAGTGCTCGCCGCCCTTTTTTCAACCCGGCCGGAGGGCGGCCGGTCCTGAGGGCGAATATTCCACTCGCCATGATGGTTTACCGATGGATCGCCGAATGAGCACCGCTCCGCCTCGACAGCGGCCCCCGACAAGGGCGGAGCGGCGGAGGTCGATGGCGTTTTCGGGATCCAAACAAGCCGGGGGCAGCCGAGTGCAGCGGCGCAAGCCGTACTTGAGAACTTGGGCCTGCGCGGAAAGGTCGTTGATGAAGATGAACAGGCAGTTGATTGCGTTGGGCTCGTTGCTGGCGGCAGGGATGGCGGCAACGTGGTTCGCGCCGGCGGCGTCGGCGGATGTGCCGGGCTTCCGGGCGGAGTTTCTGGGTGATTCCGGAGGAATCGCGGCCATGAACGAGGCCGGGGTTGTGGTGGGGACCGGGACCAGCGGAGGCAGTCTCCGGGCATGGTTTGCCGCCTCGGGCACGCCGATGACCTTTTTGCCACTGCCGGCCGGGATGACCAGCAGTTGGGCGACCGACATCAACGACGCGGGGGTGATCGTCGGGGCGGTCAGTGAGGCTTATTCACCGGAGTTCGGCGGCCAGGCGGTCGCGTGGTTTCCCGATGGCCAAGGCGGCTGGGACATCGAACTGCTCGGCACGATCCCCGGCCACGTGTCCGGCAACGCCACCGCCCTGAACAATCTGGGGGATATTGTCGGCTACTCCAGCAACGGCACGTACCGATACCCCGTTCTCTTCACCGACCCGGACGGGGTGATGGACCTTTCGTTTACCGGCATTTTCGATCCGCAGGATGTGAACGACCGGCGGATGGTGGTGGACCGCTCATTCATCGCCAAGCGCCTGGACCTGAACACCATGGCGGCCGAAGAGCTGGGTCTGCCCGAGGGCAGTTACTTGGCCACGTCCGGCTTCGCAATCAACGAATCCGACCAAGTGGCGGGAGTGGCGATCCTCACCACCAGCACGGACTGCGACCGGCAGGCCGCCCGCTTCACCGACGGCGTCGGCTGGGAGATCCTCAGCACTTGCGGCAAGTACAACGGAGCCGAGGACATGAACGACCACGGCGATGTGGTGATGCGCCTGAACCTGGCCCCGTGGGTTCTGCTGGAGGGCGAGGGCACCTTCCGCATCGAGGACCTAATCACCGAAGGGAACGGTCACTGGTACGTGATCAACAGCTTCGGCCTGGCCATCAACAACTCCCGCCAGATGGCGGTATGGGCCAAGAACCTCACCACCGGCCAGAACGGAGCGGTCCTGCTGACCCCGATGGGGGTCGTTCCCGGCGATGCCAACGCCGACGGGGTCGTGGATATCGACGACATCTTCGCGGTACTGGGGGCATGGGGCCCCTGCGGCGGTTGCCCGGAGGACGTGACCGGCGACGGGCTGGTGAACATCGACGACATCTTCGAGGTGCTGGGCAACTGGAGTTGATGGCGGCAGGCGTCGCCACCATGGAAAGGCCTCGCGATTATGCAAGGTAAGGGAGTCAATTCAATGAGAAGGGCCCTTCTGACCGGACGGATCGCCATCGCCTTGACGGCATCGATCCCGTTTCTGCTGAGCGTGGCGTCTCCGGCTGCCGAACCCACGTGGCGGATCGTCAAGCCGTCCAACACCGGCGTGCCGGGCGAGGAAATCCGCGTGGTCCGCTGGGCA
>CP070772.1:2049919-2094629 GCA_020345805.1 Phycisphaerales bacterium
CTAGTTGCACAAAGGGCGCGACGCGCATTCGCAGGCGGCCCGTGGCGAGGACGCCCGGGCTCGCTGAGGCGTGAATCACGCGTGGGAGCGAGCCCGCTCGTCCTCGAGCCGGGCTGCGTGCAGTGTTCACTTGCGGTCGCTGCGCGGTGCGTTTGTTCACTCACTCATCGATCGGGAACGCGAGATTCTTTGGCTTGACGTACAGCTCAAAGCACGCGATACACACCCAGTCGCCATGTTTGTTGGCATAGCCTTCGTGCTGCGCTCCCTCTACCTCGCTGATAGTCTCCCAGCAGATGGCGCAATGCTCATGATCCCACGCCCCGCGCGCCACAGGCTCGTCATCCTGTTGTTCCGCTTGGATAGGCGGTTCTTCCAGAAAGAAGCGACGTTTCGTTGCGCCACGTGGTCCCGCAGGCTTCAGAATGAGTTCTGCGCCGTCCGATCTGGCGATAGCGTCAAGGGGGACGAACCCTCGACGTTCCCACGCTGGTGACGGGTCCAGGACGAGCTCAGCACGCTCACCCCAATAGCCATCGAATATTGGGTATTCCTGACCTTCCCGCGGGAGTTCACGTGCACTCAAGTCCTCGGTCTCGAAGACTGCATATGGGCCTCTGATTATGCGCTGCAGCCCCTTTCTAAACTCCACGATCCGACCGCCGACCAGTAGATCATCACTTGCATACAGATCAAACCACCAGCGAAGTCCAAGACGGATTCGCCGATCAGGATGCCCAGCCGCGCGCACTCGCCCTTCGATCTCTGTCAGTCGTTCTATCGTGAACCGAGGGATCTTGTCCAGCCCAACCGCCATCGCATGCCCTCCCCGTCATACTACCACTCCGGCCCGCCTGTGTACCTGCCGTACACATCCGCCATGGCCTGGACCTGTTCGCCTAGTGTGCAGTTGGCCAGGGACGCTTCAACCAGGAACGGCATTACGTTCTTATCTTCGCGGCAGGCTTCGCGGATGGCGTCGAGGGCGCGCTGGGCGGCATCTTCATCGCGGTTCTTTCGGAATGCCGCGAGGCGCTCGCACTGCTTGACCTCGACATCGTGGGAGATCTGGAGGATCTCGACCTGCTTCTCTTCGTTGCCGTCCGTGTAGGCGTTGACGCCGACGATGATGCGGTCGCCGGCCTCGACTTCCTGCCCGAAGCGATACGCGGCCTCGGCGATGGACCGGCGGAAGTAACCCTTGTGGATGCCGCCCACCACGCCGCCCATGTCGTCGATGTCGCTGATGATCTGGTTGGCGTCCTCTTCCATCCGATCCGTCAGCGCCTCGACGAACCACGAGCCGGCCAATGGATCGACGGTCCGGTGCACGCCCGTCTCGTGGGCGAGAATCTGCTGCGTGCGCAGAGCAATGCGCACCGCCAGGTCCGTCGGCAAACCGAGCGTCTCATCCATCGAATCGGTGTGCAATGACTGGCACCCGCCCAAAACGCCCGCCATGGCCTGGTAGGCGACGCGCGCGACATTGTTCAGCGGCTGCTGCTCGGTCAGCGAGCAGCCAGCCGTCTGCACGTGCGTGCGCATGAACATCGAACGCTCGTTCTTCGCGCCGTAGCGTTCCTTCATCGCCTTCGCCCAGATGCGACGGGCGGCCCTGAGCTTGCAGATCTCCTCGAAGAACTCGTTGTGCGAGTTGAAGAAGAAGCTGAGGCGAGGTGCGAAGGCATCGACATCCAGGCCGCGCTTCAGGCACCACTCGACGTACTCCATCCCGTCGCGTAGCGTGAAGGCCAGCTCCTGCACGGCCGTCGAGCCCGCCTCGCGGATGTGATAACCACTTATGGAAACGCTGTTCCACCGCGGCACGAACTGGCTCTGAAACTCGATCGTGTCCACCACGAGCTTCACTGAAGCTTCCGGGGGATAGATGAATTCGTTCTGGGCGTGGAACTCCTTGAGGATGTCGTTCTGGATGGTTCCGCCGAGCTTGTTCCAGTCGAAGCCGCGCTGCTTGGCCATGGCCAGGTACATGCCCCAGATGACCGCGGCGGGGCCGTTGATGGTCTGGCTTACGGTCACCTCTTCCAGGGGGATGTCGGCGTAGAGGCGATGCATGTCCTCGATGGTGGAGATGGCCACGCCGCACCGGCCGACCTCGCCCATGGAAAGCGGGTCGTCGCTGTCGCGCCCCATGAGGGTGGGCAGGTCGAAGGCGGTGGACAGGCCCGTGTTGGCGCTGGTGCCCTTGGCGTTCTCCAGCAGGTACTTGAACCGTTGATTGGTGTCGTCGGCGGATCCGAAGCCGGCGAACTGCCGCATGGTCCACAGCCGGCCGCGGTACATGTTCCGGTGCACGCCGCGGGTGAACGGGTATTGTCCCGGTTCTGCTATCCGGGGGTGGGCCTTCGCCGGATCGGCCGGGTCGGTGGTCTTCACCTCATCGGGCTTGTAGCACTCGTCGATCACGTAGCCGGAGATGGTGACGGTTTCCGGATCGACGCCCGCGGGCCGGGTTTTGGACTTGTCAATGGTGGCCGGGTCGATTGTGGATCGGGTCGTTCCGGGGTTTGGACATTGGGCAGCGCACATGGTTATGTCTCGCGTCTTTACAGCGGGTTGCTTCGTTCTATGTTAGCGGGCAGGCCCGCCGGGGTCGCAGAAAAACCGCCCTTCAGGCGGGTCGTGCGGCCATAAGAGCACCCGGAGGACGGGGGCGAAGAATTGTGGGGGGGGCTACAGCTCCACGTACTGCATGTCGGCCTCGACCTTTTCCGCGGCCTCGGGAACGCGGACGTCGGTGAGGAACTCGCCCAGGCCGTGATCGGCGGCCATCTCCCTGCGGGCCGCTGCCGCGTCGTAGGCCAGCGGCGATTCACCGTTCCGCGCGGCCGCCAGGTCCAGGGCGATCTGCGCTTCGCTCTTGCAGAAGTCGATCGGGGAGATGGCCCGTTCAAATGCCTGGAGAACGGAGTCGACGTTCTCGAACGTGCCGGCCTTCTCGGCCCAGGTGGCCCCCGGAATTACGACATCGGCGCGATCGACGAGCGTGTTGTGAAGCGTGTCGATCAGCAGGACGAACCGCTTACCCACTTCGCCGTCAGCCGCGAGAAGATCATCGCTCACCCAATCGGCCGGGTAGTTGCCGGTGATGACTGCGGCATCGATCGCATCACCCTTGAGCTGCTTCAGCAGCGCATCGTAATCGAGCACGGGGCCGAACTTCGCCAGCACGCGCTTCACGCCGCGTGCATTGGGGGCTTTCTCGGCGTACATCTTGTAACCGTCGAGGAAGGTCTTGTCCTCGCCTCGCGTCGGGACCGGCCCGATGGCGTAGGTAACTTCAGCCTCGAACTTCGAGATGTACTTCGCCAGCAGATATGCGTCCTCGCAGCTCAGCATGGGGCTGACCATCAGCGCGATGTGCTTTGCCTTGCCGAGCCTCTCGTTGGCTTCCGCGTAGGCTGTCTCGTAGGCGGCCATCGCCTCGATGGGCCGATAGGGATCTTCGCCCTTTACACGCGGCATGGTGAGACGGTTCTCACTGTGGATGAACTTCCAGCCATAGCGGAGTTCATCGGTGATCCAGTAGCGGTTGATATCGAGGTTGGTTCGCGGCTTGATGCGATAGACCACCCCGTCGTTGTGCTCGATGGAGATGTTGTCGCCCGAGCAGGTCAGGCCGTCGATGGACGCGGCCTTGCCGAGGAACCAGACGCGCTGCTGGAAGAGGAAGTCCTTGTCGAGCATCGCCCCCACGGGGCATACGTCGATGACGCAGCCGCTCAGCTCGTTGTTGACCGGCCGGCCGGGGAAGATGTCGATCTGCTCCATCGCCCCGCGCCCTTCCACCATGATCTCCGCAGTGCCGGGAATCTCCCGGCAGAAGTTCACGCACCGGTTGCACATGATGCAGCGGTCGGAATAGAGCAGGATGTGCTCGCCGATGTCCTTCTTGGGCTGGACGATCTTCTGCTCCTGGAAGCGGACTTCGCTGCGGCCGTACTGGTAGGAGTAGTCCTGAAGGTAACATTCGCCGGCCTGGTCGCAGACCGGGCAGTCGATGGGGTGGTTGATGAGCAGGTATTCCATCACCGCCTTCTGGTTGGCGATGGCCTTGGGGCTGTTGGTATAGACCACTTGCCCGTCGGCCGCGGCGGTCTGGCATGTGGGCATGAGCTTGGGGATGGGCTCAAGCTTGTTGTCGTTGCGGGGGTTGGGAGCCCAGATCTCGCCCAGGCAGATGCGGCAGGAGGCGCTGATGGACAGGGCCGGGTGGTAGCAGTAGTGGGGGATCTCGATCCCGTTGTCCAAAGCGACCTGCAGAATCATCTGGCCCTTCTCAAACTCGCAGACCTTGCCGTTGATGGTGATGGTGGGCATTAATGAAATCCTCGATCGGCTGTCGGGCAGGGCAGACGGCGTCGCCGCCGGCGCAGGAGAGTGATCCTAGCATGATCCGGGACGCCCGGAAGGTTCCGGCCAGGGCGGAGAGGCCATTTTCAGCGTCTCGGACGAGCTCAGGCGAGCTCGATCGCGATCCCCGCCTGGACGAACAGGAGCACCATCCGGATCGATGGGGCCGGGAGGCCGAAGGCGGTTTCCGTGGCGGCGCGATAGGTCTCAAGCTGGACCCGGTACGCTTCGGCATGTTGCCGGGCGTCCTTTGGCTCCACGGCGTCCGTCTTGAAATCGATTATGACCGCCGCGGCCGGCGCTCCCCCGGCGTCCCGTTCGATTATGAGGCGGTCAATGAAACCTGTCTGGACCCGGCCGTCCAAGAGGCGGGCGAAAGGAAGCTCGCGGAAGACCTGCCGGGCGGTGGTTGGTTCGGTATCCCGCGAAAGTGCGTCACGGATGTCGGGATGTCCGAGCATTTCCCGGAAGTCCTCGACCTGCCGCTTTGCCCACGCCTCGCCCCGCCGAGGCAGAGTGCGCTGGATGAGCCGGCGAAGCTCCGACTCGTCAGGAGTGAAGTCCTCCAGCCACTCGATCTGCTCGAAGAGCTTGTGGATGGCGATGCCCCTGTCGAGGGCCGCCTGGTCGGGCAGAGTGAAGAGGCGATGATCCGGTCGCGGTTGCGCCGCTTCCTCGTGCAGGGCCGAAGCGGCCTGGGCGGCGATGCCCCGGGCGATGAGGCCCTTCGGCTCGGCCAGGGGCATCTTATCCGGTATCGCCGGCAGCGCTTGGGGTTCTTCCTTCGAAGCCGGCTCGACGCGACGGGTCCAGCTCTCCTCGCCGCAGGTGAAGAGAACCGTGTCAGGTTCGGGCGGATCCGCACCGTGCATCGCGCACCGCACGACGCCCGCGGCCGTCTTGGGAATGGTGCTCGATACCTGGCCGCTCTTTCTTATTGTGGGCGGGTCAATGAGCATGTACAGCGCGTGGCGGGCGCGGGTCATGGCCACGTACAGCACGGAGAAGCTCTCCCGCACCGTGCGGGTCTCGTAATGGTCGAAGACCGGCTGGATCTCCGGAAGCAGCTCGCGGATCGTCTTGTTCACATACCGGCAGATGCGCCTGACCGGCCCGGTGGGACCGTCCCGTTCAAAGACCACGGTGGGGTTGCCGCTGCCCGTCAGCGGGCCCTCCAGATCCGGCAGGATGACGATGTCGAATTCGAGGCCCTTAGCCTGGTGGACGGTCATCACCTGTACCGGCGCGGGCCGATGAGCGGCCGCGACGTGCTGCTCGACCTGCGTGATGAAGTCCTCGGTGCGCAGCGTGGGGTCTTCATCGTGCCGGCCTGCCAGCTCGATCAGCTGCAGCAGCCGGCGGTATTGGCGCTCATCGCAGGCCGGGGCCATAGCGGCGACCCAGCCGGCAATCGCCTGGGCATAACCCTCCTCCAGAAGCCGGCGCCGCACGAAGCGGGAAATCCGGCGGCGGCGCCTCCCGTCCTGCTCGTCGGCGAATTCCAGCACCTCCCCCAGCGGGCCGCGGGCGACGTTGAAGGCGGCGATCGTATCGTCGGGATGATCGGCCAGGGTGAGCAGATCCAGTATCGCTTCCACTGCGGGAGTGTCGGTGAGGGGGCTGCCGCCACGGCCGGATGCGGACAGATTTAGCTGGCCGGGGCTGAACTCAAACAGCAGGCGGGCGACGGCCTTGTTGGTCCGGGTGAGCAGAGCGATGGTCTTGTCGGGAGCCTTTTCGTGCAGTGACCTGGTCAGCTCCGCCGCCGCGCGCAGGCGGAGCACGTCCTTTGATTCATCCTCTTCAGTCCTGCGCATTGTGCGCAGCTCGAAGTAGCCGCTCAGTTCGTTCCGGTTGGTCTGGTGGTGCTCGAAGGTCCTGGCGAACGCGGCGACCGCATTGGAGTACTCCTCGGCGGCCGGGTTTGCCGGCAGTGATTCGAATACGGTGTTTACCGCCTCGATCACCGGCTGCGAAGAGCGCCAGCTTTCCGCCAGCGTCTGCAGATGGATGGCGCTTCGGCCATCCGGCCCCGTCAGAAGGTCCGGGATCTCATCCAGGATTTCCGGGGCGGCCTCCCGCCAGGCATAGATCGACTGCTTGGCGTCGCCCACGCAGAAGAAGCTGCGCGGGCGCGAAATGTCGCTGACGACCTCCTCGGCGATCGGCTCCAGGGCCCGCCACTGCGGAATGCTCGTGTCCTGGAACTCATCCAGCAGCAGATGCTGAATCTGGGCGTCGATGCGGAAGCAGATCTCCTCGAACCGGCCGAGGTTCCGGGCATCGGTCATGGCGGCGGTGATGTCGGCGAAGGTCATCACCCCTCGGCGATGTCGTGCCGCGACGTACTGGGCATCAAACATCGCCAGCAGATCGCGGGTGGCGATCGTCTGGTTGCGAAGGCGATTGTTGATTACCGCCCGGGCGTGTCGGATGAGCGGTTCGTAGCCGGCCATAACTTCCGGCTCGATGGGCTTCCTGTAATAGTCCGTCTTCCCCGCGCAGATTGCCTTGGCGAGTCCGGAGCCGAGAAAGCTGCTCCAGTCGCGGGCGAGGGCGTTGGTGCAATCGGTCTGATGTGCGGAGGTGAACCGCCCGTCGCCGAACGGAGGTATCTCCTGCAATAGTTGAATCGCTTCGACAAGGTCCGTTGTCGACAGTGCCGGCATCGCCGGCAGCGGCTTCCACGCCTCCGCGGGCGACTGCCGGTATAGCGAATACAGATACGCGACCACCTCGTCGATGGTCTGCATCACCGACCGGTCCGATCTGCCCTGGGTCAGTCGCCGGAGCAGGTCGATAAGGCGCTGCGGGTCGCGCTCATCGAGCATTAGGCGGATCGCCTCGTGACGCAGCCCCTCGGCGCCCGCTTCATCGGTGATCTGGCCGTTTACCGGGATTCCCAGCTCGATGGCGAACGAGCGCACCACCGAGGCGAAGAAGCTGTCAAGCGTACGGATCTGCAGCCGGTGCATGTTTGCGGTGAGCATTCGCAGCATCGCCAGCACGTCGTCACGGCCGAGTCCGTCGGCGCGAATCAGCTTCTCCAGCTCCCTGCGCGCGTTCTCATCCTCGGCCGCTTCGGCCAGCCGCATGAGGATGCGGCCGCGGATCTCGCCCGCGGCGGCGCGGGTGAAGGTTGAAGCGAGGATCGAGCCCGCCGGGGCCCCGGCCGCCACCAGAGCCAGGAAGCGGTGGGTGAGCTGGAACGTCTTGCCCGATCCGGCCGAAGCCAGAATGCACAGGTGCGGAAAGCGGGTTGAATCCGCGCCGCCGCTCATGATTCCTCGCCCCCCGCGCCGGCCCCTTCGCCGTCATCTTCCGCGAAAGCCGAGGTCTGGCATATGCGGGCGAACTCGTCGTATGGCGAGTGATACTCCTCGTTGATGGCAAATTCGCCGGCTCTTATGTTGCGGACCACCTCGCGGGCGGTCTCGATCGCCGATCCCAGGTGATCTGAATTCCACCGCGCCGGCTTCAGGCCGGCGTTCTCTGCGTTCTTCGGCAGGACGATGTAAGCCAGCTCGATGTCGCCGGTGATCCCGTGCTGTCCGGCGAGATGGTGATAGAGCGGCAATTGCAGATCGACCCAGCACATCTCGTCATCATCGGGGACCCTCTTGCGTCCGTGATGCACCTGGTGCGGCGAGTCACCGTTCTCGCCCGTCTTGTAGTCGATGATGCGCCACCTGTTCAGATCCGGGTGGTAATCGACGCGGTCGATCTTCCCGTGTATGGGCATGGGATCCTGCCCGGGGATCTCCAGTTGCGACCCCTTGCTGAGATCCAGCTCGGTGTGCTCGATGATCCAACCGTCGGCGCGCATCCTGGCCTGGCGTTGGGCGAAGTCGCCCAGTCGCTGGGCGAGGCGGGCAAGCTGAAGTCGCACCGCGGGCATGGGGTCGCCGCCGAATCGTCTTTGTGATTGCGCCTCCAGCTCCCGCAACAAATACTCCTCAATCGCGTCGGCCTCGGCTGAACCCCTGATCGCTTCGTTCTGGCCGAAGGCCTGCAGAACCTCGTGGGCGATGATTCCGAACTGCATGGGGTCCAGCTCGCGCCCGCCGTCGGAAACCGCTTCCAGCTCCAGAAGCCGCGACAAGGCATAGCGATAAGGACACTGCAGATACAGCCGGAACTCCGTCACCCTCATATACGTTGGGGCGGCAAGATGATCGGGCAGCGAAGGAATCACGAAGCGCGAGGCGTCGCCGATCGCCGCTGCGCCAATCGGCAGCGGGCGCTCGCTTTCGGTCGCCTTCCCGCAGAGCCGCCGAACCCGCCTGAGCATCGTCTCGTCATCGCAGGCCAGGAGTAGCCGGCTGGGGGAAAGCGGGTCATCATCAGCCGAGCGCCGGCCGGCGACAACGATCAGATGCTCCCGGCTGTGGCGGATCGCTTCCAGCAGATAGGCATCGCGTCCGTACCGTGTTCGATTGCAGGTCATGCCCAGCGAGTCGCGGAGCGTGTCGGGCAGGAACGCATCGCCGCTCAGCGCGCGGGGGATGTTGCCGTCATTGCACCCGGTGATGATCAGGACCGGAGCGGTGTCCAGGTGAAGCTCCAGCCAGCCGAGCATCTCGACCTGATCTCTGCGGACGGCGGAGGGCAGGAAAGAACCGCCCGCCTGCGCCAGCAGCAGCCGCAGTGCCGCGGCGGCGTCCACCTGCATCTGAAGCTCAGGCACCGTCTCGACGTAATCAGCCAGCAGGTCCCGGAGGACGCGACAAGCCTCAATGGCCGCCGCCCGGGCGGCTTCATCCCCCCGGTCGGCGGGTGCGCCATATATCTTCCCGAGCAGATCGAGTATCGGCCCGCTCCATTCGCCGAGGGGCCGCGGCGGACCGGTCAGCGGTCCCAGCAGATCGCCCGCAATCGCCTGATGGACCGCCCGGAGTCGCCCCGCCCGCTTGGGATGGCACAGCCAGCGCCCGGTGAATCGTTCGTCGAGGTGATCGGAGAAGTACCGATCCAGCAGCGAAAGCCAGTCGGCCGCCCCGCCCGCATGAGATTCACTCCTGGCGTCTGTCATGCGGGCCAGCAGCCAGCTCTCCAGATCCGGATGGCGCAGGAGTGCGGCGAAGTTGGCGAAACGCGGTTCCTCCAGCCAATCCGCCACCGCCTCCAGCAGGCGATACGGAGCGGTGCGGGAAAGCTTGATGCCGGCGGCAGAGTGCAAGTGAAGCCCCGCCCATTTGCCGGCTCGCATAAGGCAATCGGCCTGGCTCTCATCGCCCAACCCGACGGTGATTTCGTCCGGCCCGCGATGGCCGTTCAGTGCGGCAATTGCACGCAGAGCCGCCTGGGCCTGGTCCTCCGGACGATCGGAACTGATGATCTGCTCGTCCTGTATCGTCAATCGAACGGCGGCCCACGCCTCGGGCAGAACGCAACCGCATTCGTCAAAGCTCTCGGCCAGAGCTTCCGGTGCGTGCACCAGCGCGGTGGTCCGGGAGTCCAGTTTCTCCAGCAGTGCCCGCTGCCAAGTGTTTAGCTCCACCACGCCGATGAGCACAACCTGCGTGTCCGGCTCTGGTTCGAAGCGCGCCAGCGCCGCCGCTTGGGCGTCATGTGCGTTGGTCAGGCCGTGCTTCTTCAGAACATCGCGGTACGTGTTTGCCACCGTCGCCAATGCCCGCCAGCGATCGCCCTCGCCGAACATCTCCCGGCGCTCGGCTGCGGCCGCCACGTCGGTGAAATCCAGTTGCCAGCCGGCGAGCTCATCCTGCAGGGAGGCGAAGGTCTCGGCCAGCTCGTGCCACGTAGGCAGATCATCATCGCCGGGCCTCACAGGAAACAGCGCCGCGACGGTCCGGCGATCGCATGCCTTAGCGGCTTCCGTCCAGGCCAGAATCGATTCGCACTCGTCCGCCGCCTGCTCGTCAACCTCCAGCAGCGCCGACGACATCGCCCCCGGGGTCACGATCGCGGGGGGGGTGAGGCGGAGCGACCGTTCTTCGCATCTGCGCAGGAGGATTTCCAGGAGCAGTCGTCCCGCCCGGCGGCCCGGGATAACACAGATCGTGTGCTGCAGATCGCAGGCGTCGTGTTCGCGGTGATGATCGATCAGCCAGTCCGCAGCCGCGGGTAGACAGGATTCAGACCAGTCGAGCCAAACCCGTTGCATGGGCGGGATCCGTCCTTTCCGCCACCCGCCGCGCCCATGGGGAGGGTCGGGACAGGCAGGCGGTCAACACTCATCCTAACCACCTTGCCCGCACGCTACCCGTCCCGGCGGACCATGGCGTGGGTGCAAAAAAACCGCGGAACGGGAGCATGGCTCCCGGCCCACGGTATCTATCTCGCTCGGAAAGAACAGGTAAAGCGCCGGTTCCTACCGTCTTCGTCGGCGGATCAGGCCCGCCAACCCCAGCAGCGCCAAGGCTCCCGGGGCGGGGATGCACAGCGTGTCGACCACGATCTGGTCGATGTACATGTCCTCGCTCCAGGCGGGGTAGAAGTTGATCCACTCCCACTCGGGGTTGGGCCACATCTCGATGTACCAGCGGCTGTACCACCAGCCATCGCCCAGTTCGAACTCGTCGGTGATTTCAGCCACGGACCAGTCAACCGGGCCGTGAGGCGAATAGGCATCCCAGACATCCGGCAGCGGCCGGTCACCCTCGTAGCCGTCCGTCCACCAGGTGATCTGAAGGTAGATGAACTTGACGGGGCTGTAGCAGTCGTAGTTGTCCAGATGCATTTGGAGGTAGTCGCCGCCCCACGGATTGATCACACCGTCGCGCCCCTCGAACTCATCTAGCCAGTAGGCGTCGTTGTAGTAGCTGTCGATGTAGGGGTCGTCGAAGACGCTGAGTTGCCAGAAGTCTTCGGCGACATACTGCCCTTCATCGTTTGCCGGGCTGTCGAAGGTCCAGTGTGCAAAGACCGTGTTCGGCGTGTACCGATCCCACGGTGGCGGGATCAGGTCATCAGCCATTGCCGGTGCCGCCAGGCCAAGCATCAGGACGATAATCACTAGTCGTTTTACCATTCTTCTGTTCCTCCCGGGGATTTCCCCGACCACGGCAGACTGCTCGGCCGGTCGATCCCCCAAACAAGCCACCCTTCGGGCGGAGATTCCGATCATGGAAGCTGGACTGCTCCCACCGCGAAACCACAGTCATCTCACACTCTCCCTCAATAGCGTGCGTGACGCGGTTTCACCTCCTTTTCCTCTATTGCCACTAACCCACACACAAAACACACGAAGCCACCGTAGCGACGACCGCGGTGCCTCTCTTTTTCTTTACGTCCAGTGAATTCAGCAAACGTGTTCATCTCTCGTGGATGAACATTCCCACCACCTGCGCATGGTCCCACAACGTCCGTACGCGCAGCGGACGACAGGCGATCTGATATTGATAAGTATGACTGCGAAACGGGCAGAGACCACCAAAAAAGCCGACTCCAATCACGTTTTAACCTCGCTGCTAAACGTATTCCACGCACGGATTTATGGAATCTCGCGTTCCGCCCCGCGCCAAAACGTCCGGAAAAATCCGCCTCCGGGCGTCGCGAAGTTCCTGCCCGGGGGGTTTTTCCAAGCCCATCCCGGTTGCCCTAAACTGCCTCCATGCCATCGTCGCCTGAACAACCGCGAGCATCAGATCGCCCCGAAAGGGCAACGGGTGACCGGCCCCTCGGGTTGCTTGTGGTCGTATCCGGCCCTTCCGGTGCGGGAAAGACCACCATCGCACGCGAGGTTCAGGACCGACTGGATGGCGTGTTCAGCATCTCCGCCACCACCCGCCCCCGATCTGGGCAGGAAACCGACGGACGGGACTATCACTTCGTCACGGACGAGCAGTTCCGGGCAATGATCGATCGGGGAGAGTTTCTCGAATATGCCGAGGTGTTCGGCCGGTACGGTTACGGCACGCCCCGTCGGCCGGTCGAGGAGCACCTCTCCGCCGGCTGCCTCGTTGTTCTGGACATTGACGTGCAGGGTGGGCTGCAGATCCGCAACAACCGCCCGGATGCGCTCCTGATCTTCATCCTTCCCCCCAGCGATGAGGAACTGCTCCGCCGACTGCGCACGCGGGGCCGGGACGATGAGGAGGCCGTCCAGCGCCGGTTCGCCGAGGCCAAGCGGGAGATCGATCTGGCCCGGTCAAGCGGCGCTTACGATGCGTTCGTTGTCAACGACGAGCTGGCGGAAGCGATCGAACGAACCATTGATCTGGTTCAGCGCCGCCGTGCCGGTGATGAAGGTGGCGGGCGGTGATTCATCGCAGAATGCACCGCTGGTGCCGGCGCATATTTCACGCCGCCAAGGAGTCCGGATCCAGCCTCAGCGGCGGGCGCCATGCCCGGCTCTTCTCCTGGCCGTCGGTGGTGCGCACCGTGCCGTGGGCCTCGTCGTCCAGCATCCACTGCTCGCCGTCGATCAGGTAGCGGAACAGGTATTGACCGGGACCTGCGTCGATGGAGATCGTCCAGTTGCCGCCCTCTTCTCGGACCATCGGATAGCACTGCTCATGCCAGCCGTGGAAAGCGCCGACCAACTCGACTTTCTCCGCCTCGGGTGCGGAAATCTCGAAAACCAGCCGTCCCTCTCCGTTGTAGCTGACCATCTTTCACCTGTTACCTTACTATCGGGGCCGCTCGGGCGATAAACTGACACCCACTGCACCTAGTCACCTCGTCTGCCGCAGTGACCCGATCACCGGGAGACCAGCTTGTTGCTGCGATTTGTCGCCAACGGATTTCACCGCCGGTCGGTCAGCCGCCGCAACTCTGAAAAAGTGTCGGCTCCCCTCCGCCGCTGCTTGAGGCCAAGGGCGGCATACCTGCTCCTGCCCGCCGTCCTGACCGGCTCAGCCGCCGCCGACGAGGCTATCGGCCCCTTGCGCAGCACCGCCGAACGTCCCTTCGCAACTCGCGGCGGGGTGCTCATGCTCCCGCTGGCCGCGGCGAGCGACGGCTTCGACTGGCCGGATTCGGCCGAATTGACCCTGGCTGATGGGTCCGTGATCGAAGGGACCATCGCCTGGATTCACCCGCGGCTCATTCCGGCCGAGCGTTACTGGACGGAAGAGCCTCGACGCCTGGGCGTCCGCCCCATCAGGCCGGCCGATGACACCTCCATCCCCGCCTCCGGCCGATCCGTCCTGCTGGCGAGACTGCCGGTGAACGGGTATGGGTCGATTACCTTCTTCCGGCAGCAACTGAATCCGGTCTGGCTGGATCGGCCGGCCTCCTCCACGCCCCGACCGGCCGCGGACGGTCGTCAGATGCTCACCCTGACCACCGCGCCGGACCTGCCGGATCCCGCCTCGCCCTTCGCATACTGGCGCTGGGTTCTGCTGGCCCGCCGCCTCGGCGCACAGCCCCCTCCTTCAGATTCCTACGGCGAGGTGGGCCGCATGCTTGCCGAACACGAGGCCGACCTCTGGCAGACCGGCTTCGATCGCCTTGAAGCCAACAGCCCGGGCGTGGCCGGGCGCTGCCTCCACACTCTCACCGCAACCTGCCGCGACGATTCGTCTCCGACCGGCTGCTTCGCCGCCTGGCAGATCGATCCCGCCCAAGCCGCCGCGCTGCTGGCGATCCTCCTGGACTTCACTCGCGACGATCGCGAGATGGCCGACGATGCCCTGGCTTGGGCCAACGATCGCGATGCGCTGCTCCTCTGGACCGAGGCCGGCCACCAGAGTGAAGTCCGCCTGGCCCTGGCCAATCCCACCCGCGAAGTGCTCGTGGCCCGCTTCACCTGGCTCAGCATCTTCGATGATATCCCCATCGCCGCCCAACTTGATCCGGCCGAGTTGAGCCGAGTGGCCATAGACCGGCCGGCTGCGTCCCAGCCGGCCGGGGTCGGTCTCCCTGCTCCGCCCGATGCGCTGTCACAGGTCCTCCTCGTGGAGATCGGCAACCGTTCGCGTCAACTGAGGTTCGGTCCGCCCGTGGCTGTCGCCCGCCCGCCCGGTGCGTTCTTCCACACCCTCATGCCGACGCTGCGCCTGTTTGAGGTTCGCGCCCGGCTTCAGGAGCCGCCCCTGCCTCAGCGGGCGACCTTCGTTCACCTGAGAAAACGCCAGCAGCGCTGGGAGATCTTCTTCGAATGCCTCCGCCCCCTCCACGATGCTCTACTTACATCAGCGCCGGAAGATGAAGGGGGCGGGCAGATGCCGCACGAGGATGACGCGACTCAACTGGCCGATTGTCCCGACTGGAAACAGACCGCCAGCATCGAGGCGGTGACGCTCATCATCGGTCCCGAAGAGGAGCAGGGCGGGCCTTCGGTGGTTCTCACTGTCCCCGAAACCGGTTGGCATCGCCTCTTCGTCGGCAGCAACGACGGGACCATGCAGATCCATCGCCGGTCGTATCCCGATCGCTGGCTCTGCCGCATCGTGCTGCCGGATGCATGGCTGTTCGATCCGGCTGATCCCGAAGCGCCGCTGCTTCTGGGCGCGATGCGCACCCACGGCGACTGCGATCTCATCCAGACCGCCCCTAACCCTGCCGTGCCGTGGCGCGCACGTCCCACCCGCGAGGCGATCAATCTGACCCAGTGGGATTCCCCCCCGCCGCGGTGACGGTGCGCTGAACCCGATTCACCGATGCGTCTAGACCACCAGCACGGCCTCGCCTCTTATCGCGTCGTGCTTGAGGGCGATCAGCGCTTCGTTGGCCTCTTCGAGCTTGAACAATTGCGTGTGCGTCTTCACGCCGGTCCTTGCGGCCTCTTCGAGAAAGTCACGGCCGTCGGCGCGGGTGTTGTTCGCCACCGACCTGATCGCTCGCTCCTGATAGAGAAGCTCATACTTGATCGGGGGGGAGGGGGACATGTAGATGCCGCCGCAAACTAATGTCCCGCCGCGGTCGAGCGCTTCGAGTGCGGGCGGGATTATCTCGCCGGCCGGAGCGAAGATGATCGATGCGTCGAGCTTGACGGGCGGTGGATCGACCGTCCCGCCGACCCATGCCGCCCCCAGTTCCTCGGCGAGCTTCTGATGCCGATCACGGTCGCGAGTGCAGACATAAACATCCGCACCACGAAAGCGCGCTATCTGAATGGCAATATGCCCGGCCGCGCCGAAGCCGTACAGGCCGAGTTTCGCGCCGTTCCAGTCGTCGATGCCGCACTGGCGTATGCAGCGGTAGCCGATGATCCCCGCGCAGAGCAGCGGGGCAACCTGATGATCCTCAAGCGCCTGGGGAAGCGGATACACGAAATCGGCCGGCGCGACGACGTATTCGGCAAAGCCGCCCTGTCTCGTCCAGCCGGTGAACTCGGCGTTCTCGCAGAGGTTCTCGCGCTGCGATGCGCAGAACCGGCACCCGCCGCAGGTGCAGTGCAGCCAGGCCACGCCCACGCGATCGCCCGGCACAATCCCGGCGGCGCCTTGGCCCAGTTCAACGACTTCCCCGACGATCTGATGACCCGGAATTACGGGCAGAACCCCTTTCCGGGGGTCCAGCTCGCCTTCGATGACGTGCAGATCGGTCCGACACACGCCGCACGCCCGCACCTTGATCAACACCTCGCCCGCTCCCGGCGCCGGCGTGTCAACATCGACGTACCGCAGGGGACGTTCGGTGATCGGCTTACGCTGGTTGAGGATGCAGGCTTTCATACTTCAATGGTAACGTGCGGCGCGCTTGCGAGGCGCCTCACTGCCCCGCGTTCAACGGCCGCATGTAGATATCGCCGGCGGTCCCGCCCAGGGCGTACCACTGTCCGTCGCTGCTGATGGCGGCGGCGTGCAGGAGCGGGCCCGGCCGCAGGGCATCGCGCAGTTTCCCGCCCGTGTTGATATCCCAGAAGCCCGCCCAATGGTCAGAAGCGCAGATCATCATCCGCCCGGTGGGATCGACGCCGACGAAACGAACCGTTTCGGGGCAGGCGACAATCGACTCCCCGGCCGCCTCCGGCTCGTTCAGCTTCCAGTGCATTCCCGCGCCGTCCTCGGCCACGGCGAGAGCGCGGGTGTTGTCCGCGCTGATTGCCACGCCGACGACTCTTCCGCGCAGACCGTCCAGCGTGTGCAGCACCAAGCCGGTCTCTGCATCCCACACATAGACGAGATCGCGCTCCGTGCCGCCTATGAGTTGACTTCCATCAGCGTTAAACGCCACGCTGAGGAATCCACCCCGCGTGCCGCGGATCGTCCTTTCCTCTTCCCCCTCGACCGGCCGGACGCGCAGGGTCAGGTCTTCCGCTCCCAGGGCGATTCGTCGGCCGTCGGGGCTGATGTCGAGACAGGTCAGGTGTCCGCAGTCGTGACGGATTCTCGCCCGGAACGCGCCGGTGCGCGCTTCCAGCACCACGATCGTTCCGTCATCGGCTGCGCTGAGAAGCGTTTCACCGTCAGCGCTGAACAGCAGATGGCGCACGGGCGCATCGTGCTCATCCAATCTGCGCAGAACCTCGCGCGATTGCAGATCCCACAGTGCGATGGAATGGTCCTCGCCGCCGGCTGCGGAAGCCAGCAATCCGCTGGTGGGATGGAACGCGATGCGCCTCACGACGGCGGTGTGCCCGCTGAGGAGGTATGACTCGTCCTGGGCCGCGGCCTGCTCCTCCGCCGCGGCCGCCTGCTCCTGAAGGGCCGCCCGGGCCTGCTCCAGGGCCGTGTCTCGTTCCTCCAGCTGCTCCTCGAGCCGTTCGGACAGACGCTCGCGCTGCCGTGACTGATGCGAGACTATCAGCACAATCCCCGCGGCAATCATCATCACCACCACGATCACTCCCGCGGCGATGAGCGAAGTCCGGTTGCGCCGGCTGAAAAGACGGAGGCGATGGGCCACGCTGGCCCTTCGAGCATGAATCGGCTTGTGTGCCAGATACCGCACCAGGTCCCGTCCCAGACTCCCCGCGTTGCGGTAACGATGCCTGCGATCCTTCGCCAGCGATTTAAGAATGATCGTTTCCACATCGCCGTGCAGCTCCGGCTTGTGTGTGCTGGGCTTGACGGGCATCTCCTCGCGTATCATCCGCGTGGCCTCGAACAGCGGCATTCCCTCGAAATCATGCGGCAACTGGCCGGTAAGCAGCTTGTACAGCACCGCCCCCAGCGAATACACATCGCAGCGGGAGTCGATGTCCTGCGGCGTGGCCTCCACCTGCTCCGGGCTCATGTACTGCACCGTCCCCACCAGGCGCCCGGCCTCGGTCTGCATGGTCTGGCCGGTGAGGCCCGTTTCCATCGCGCGGGCCACGCCGTAATCGATCACCTTCACCTCCCCCCGCTCGTCGATAAGGAGGTTGTCCGGCTTGAGATCACGATGAATGACCTTGTGCTGATGGCCATGCTCGATGGCCGCACAGACCTTCACGAACAGCTTGAGCCGATCGCGGGTGTTGAGGTCTTTCGCCGCGGCGAATTCGAGGATGGTCTTGGCGCCGGGCACGTACTCCATCACGAAGTACGGCACGATGCTGGTGCCGTCATCGTGCACGCCTGCGTCATAGACCTGGGCGATGAACGGGTGCCGCAGCCGGCCGAGTATCTCGACCTCGCGCTTGAAGCGGTGAAGGGCCGAATCGGCATCAATCCCCGCTTTCATGACCTTCAGGGCGACCGTCCGCCGGGGTTGCTTCTGGAGGGCCGCATAGACCGTGGCCATCCCCCCCGATCCCAGCACCCGCTGGATCTGGTACCCGCCGATCTCGGTGGGCATATTCACCGGCCGCGGCTGCGGAGTCGGCATGTCGGAAGGGGGTGAGGGCATGGCGAATGCGATTTATACCACCACGTGGAAGGGCGTGCCGCCCTGTCAGTGGTCCGGTCAGAGGCTGCTGAAAGCCGCCCGTATCGTCAGACCACGGCTGCTACTAATCGAGACCACCGCACGCGTGTATTCCCGGAGAGATTGAGCGCTTCTGGAATCCAGTTGAAAGGAGACTTTCATGATCTGGCGCATAATGTTGACGCCGTTCCTGCTAACTGCCGTGTCATGTGATCCCCAGACGGATCCGCCGGTGTCAGGACCGCTCGCTTCCCGCTTCACGCAGGAAACGCCTGGGACCACTCCCGTCCAGTTTGCTCCCGATGTCTTCACCCGGGAGTTGCACTCGTCGGTGGTCTTTTCGCCTGATGGCCGCGAGCTGTACTGGAGCGAGATGGAAAGAGATCAGATCATGACAATGCGTTTCGAGAACGGCCGCTGGAGCAGTTCCCGGCCGGTTACGTTCTCCCTGCCTGGCGGGACGGGGGAGCCGATGGTTTCTCCGGACGGAAGGTCTCTGTTCTTCACCAGCGCCCACAGGTTCAAGGACAGTAGGGGCAGGTACGACGAGAATATCTGGCGCGTGACTCGAGAGGACGGAGATTGGTCCACTCCGGAGCCGTTGCCGCCGGAGGTTAATAATCGCGTTCTTCACTGGCAGGTCTCGATCGCCGCGAACGGGAACCTCTACTTCGGATGCCAGGAAGGATCCGGAGATATTTTTGTCTCCAGCTACGAGGAGGGGAAATATCAGGAAGCCGAGATTCTCGGAAACGGGGTCAACACCGGCGATCACGAGGCCACTCCGTTCGTCTCCCCTGATGAGAGCTACCTGCTCTTCTCGCGAATAGCGCCAGGTAGTGATATGGCCGATCTTTTCGTCAGCTTCCGGAGTGAGGATGGTGTCTGGATGGAGGCGATATCACTTGGCGAAACCGTCAACAGTCCTGTCCACGAGCTTTGCCCGGTCGTCTCCCACGATGGCCGATACCTGTTCTTCCTCAGAAACCTGCAGGGCGATCTCCGCCCCCACTGGGTGAGCACCTCGGTGTTCCTGGACCTGCGTCAAGACTGAAACTCCTCGCGGGCGACCGCGCTCCGATAAGGAGTCAGTCAGTTCCGGTCAGTTAGAGACTCCTCGCTGCCGCGGAGCATTCGGCTGATGGGGAATTCCGAAGATCCTCTTTGCCCGATCAGCGTGTCATGTTCGATCGGATCTGGCGATCATCCTCCGTCGGGATGGCGAATCGCTCATCCTCGAGCGGGACATTGAATTCAAGCTCAACCATCGTCGCCGTCAGCACCGTCACCCCATCGCGGCCGGCATAGGTGAATGCGTAGGGGTAGAGAATTCCGTCCAGCATTCGATAATCGCTGTACATCCGGTCGTACTGATACTCTTTATCACTGACAACAACGTGAGATGAGACCTGGTGAATGAGGAAGGTTGCCGTATCAAGGTTGTAGGTGACAATCGCTCCCAGTGGAAGAGTGACCTGGAGCTTGTATGTCTCGATGTTATCAACGGTTTCCTCGCCGAGATACTCGGCCGGGTAGTCGAAGAACGCCGGGACATACCAGGCGATGTCCATCTCGAAGTCCTTCCACTCCTCCTGCGGGACAAGCTCGGGTAGCCTCGGCGTGCCATCGGCCTTCGTTCCCCGCAGCCAGGATGCCCGTTTGCCGTCGAACACGAGGTTATTCCCCATCCGGACTCGGTTCGGACGCTTGATCTCGTAGCGGATCAGCCCTGAATGATCGGGAAATTTCTGAGCGATGCGCATCGTTTTCAGCGAATCGATCTTGTTGGGGCCTCCCATCGCCGCGGCACATTTGCTGACGAGACGCTCCGCGGTCATGGGTTGCTGCTGACAGGATGCAAGCAGGCATATGCAGGCACAGGCAAACGCGATACCGGGTTTGGCCATCGGCTCTTCTCCTGACGGTTGACGGGGCGACTAATGACGTGAGGTAGAATGAACTGCCGGGCGCGGAATCTACCAACGTGTTATTACCACGCCGGGCAGGTTGATCGCCGGATGGCAGCCATTTTTCGTCATCGCCCGTGAGGGTGCGAGGAGCGCCGTTAGCGGCGAACGCGTTGAAGGCGGGTTGTCACTTCCAATCCTCAGGCAGCAGGGCGACGATCACCTCGTCATCATCGTCGTTGACCAGGACCATTCCCAGCAGCCGGCCGTCGGTGCGAGCTAGGACCGCCGCGCCGTGGAAGGTCTCGTCGATGGGAACGGCCTGGTCGATGAGCCAGCCATCCTCGTGCGCGGTGAGACGAGCCGCGGCCAGCGGCAGCGGGTCGGAGGCCGGGTCGGCGACGGCGATGCAGTCCTCCGGTTCCGTCGCCGCGCGTATGCGGCGGCTCGACCAACGCCGGCAGTCCGTGGGCAATGTTGCCTCAAGCAGGGCTAGGCCGGGATCGGACCAGACCGGTTCCCTGTCCAGCGACACCACCCGCCCGGCCACCTCCAGCACCACCGTTTCCTCCTCGGCCTTCTCGCCCGGCACCATCAGGTCGGCCGGCCCGAGCAGGCCGCGCTCAACCGGCAGCACCCATCCCTGCCGCGACTTGGCGCCTTTGAAGATCAGCCCCTGCTTCCAGGTGATTCGCGCCCGCTGGCAGTCGGGCAGAGCCAGCCCGGGCGGGAGCATGGAGCTGCCGATCGCCACCACCGGCTCCCAATCCAGCCAGTCATCGTCCACTTCGTCGGCCAGATCGAAGCGATGGCCTGTGCGGACAGGTTCGCCAGCCTCATCCAGCGGGGGCGTAGCGAAGGCGATCCCGCCCAGCAGCAGCGTCTCCAGCGAATCGACATCGAGGGCAATGCCCGCTAGGCCGAATTCGGCCTCCACGCCCGGCACGCGCCAGAACCGCGTTTCCTGCCGGATGAGCTGGGCGAAGGCGTTCTCGATATGCACGCGGGCCTCCACCGCCCCGGCGTCGGTGGTCAGTCCCAGGCTCATGATCGTTCCCACCCGCACCTGCCGGTACAGCACGGGCGCGCCGGGCCGCAGACCGCCGCGGCGAGAGGCACGAACGATGATCTCCAGATCGCCCGGCTCGATGGCTTCGATGATGGGCGGCGATTCGAGGCCCACGAAGTGGCGCTGAGGCGCGCCATTGCCGGGGAGTACGGCCAGGTAGCGGGGACCGATGAGCGTTTCAAGACCTGCAACCCCTCCGAGGCCGACCTCGGGGCGCACCACCCAGAATCGGCTGCCGCGTCGGGCGAGCTCACTGCCCTGGGATTGCAGGCTCGCGGTGATGAGGATGCTCTCAAGGTCTTCATCGAGGTCAACCTGCCGGACCTGGCCGACGTTGATGCCACGGTATCGAACGGGATCGCCGGCTTTGAGGCCGTGGCCGTCGGCGAGCCGGACGATGACCACCGTGCCGCGCAATGACAGCGTTCGATGTGCGAGGAAACCGGCGAGGATGAGAGCGGCGACGGGGAGCAGCCACAGCGCGGAGATGCGCCGACGGGGGCGGAGGATAGCGGTGGGCAGGGGATTGGAGGCGGGTGTGCTGGAATTGCCAGCGCCGTCGTGGGGAGGTTCGGTAGGGGGGGCGCTCATTTCTCAGTCTCCCACAAGCTGTGCGGGTCGAAGGCGGCGGTGGCGAGAAGGGACAGGATGACCACGCAGGCGAAGGCCAGGGCCGCGGGACGGGGCTGGACGTCGACCATGTCGCCCAGCTTCAGGACCGCCACGAGCACCGCGACCACCAGCACATCGAGCATTCCCCACCGGCCGGTCCATTCCACCAAGCGGTAGGTGAACGCTCGATGCGGTCCGGGCATGGCCAGCCCGCCGGCGGAGAGGATAAGCAGGGCCAGCAGCTTGCCCAGGGGAAGGACGATCGAGCAGAGGAGCACGATCACACCCACCAGCAGATCGCCGTGGGCGAGCAGGGCGGCCACGCCGTCGAGAATGCTCGATTCGTGGGCGTGCCCGAACCGCTGGACCTGGATCATGGGCATGGTGACGGCGAAGGGATATAGGATCAGGGCGGCCAGTGCGATGGCGGCGGTGCGGCTGTTGCTGCGGAAGGAGGCGAGGCGATGATGGAGGGGTGTTTCGCACCGCGCGCAGAAGGCGGCCGCCCCGTGCGGGGCGGGGGGAATCTCCTGCAGCAGCCCGCAGCAGGGGCAGGTGCGGTGCAGGGGCGGGCGACTTGTCTGGCCGGGTGTTTGTGGCATCAGACGCCTTCGACAGGTCCCGGGGTTGTTCGGATCGGCCTGATGCGGCTGTCAGGCCGCGCCGGTCTCCCGCGACGGCCCGGAGTGGTGGCGTCACGGCAGCGGTTGCTTCTTCAGGTCGATGGTCAGCGCGGTGGTGCCGAATCCCTGCCGCACGGTCAGTCTGACCTTGGCGCCGGCCTTGATCTCACCGTCGAACATGAAGGTGATGGTCTGGGAATCGGAAGCCCAGCCGGAGTCATCGGTCCATTCGCCGTCTATCTGCAACTCCACGTTCTCGATCAGGTCGCGTGCGGATACGGGACTGAACTCGACCCCGCTGCCCATGAATCCCTCGCCGAGACGTGCCCTGACGGTGCGGCCTCCGAACCAGCCCTGGTCGAGTGTCGCCCATTCCCTGGCCAGCGGGAATGAGACCGTCTCGGTGGTCTGGAAGAAGGATGCCTCCAGAACGGTGTCGAGGTCGAAGGTGTCGGCGGAGCGATCGGAGACCGCCAGTCTCAGGGAGAATTCTTCGACGGGTTCGTCGCCGAAGGACATGCCCATCTCCACATACTGAAGGTCGCCGAAGCGGGGTTTGGGCAGCTTGACCAGATCACGACCGGCCGAGTCCCTGGCCCGAATGGACTTGGGCTCGGCGACGGTGGTGAGCCTGGCGCCGTCGGGGAGTTTCACCCCGAAGGTCAGGACCAGCCCCGGCTCTTGCTGGGGCATTGCAAACTCGTCCTCGGGGGGTTTGATGACGTCGACGACGCGGGTTTCCCGGATCTTCTTCAGGAATACCGGGTCGTCCCCCTCGGGTTTGGCCAGATCGGCCGCGGAGGACAGGCAGGCGGAGACGACGGTGACGGCAATCACCGCCCGCGAGGTGATGATGCTGTTGCGCGACATGTCCAGTTCCTCTACAGACATGGACGGGGCGGTACAGATGTCGGGGGGAGGGTATCACAGGTCCCCCGATCTCCGCCAACGCCGTGTGGGGCGGCCCGGGGGGCGCGGATGGGGCCACGAGGCGGATCCGGCAAAGGCACGGACGGGGGTTGACATCTGCGGGCGGATTGATCCAAATACGTCGCGCCTCGGCATAACTGCCGCTGCGTGCTTTGGAGATCGATCGATGCTTCAGACTGTCGGCTTGGGGAGCTTGTCCCGCTCCGAATCGGAGACCCAGGAAGAGATCACCGTTGTGGATGCCCTGCTGAAGGAGGAGTTTGAGCTCACTGCCGGCCCGTCGTGGACACCGGTAATGGGCGTCGAGGACGAGGACGACGATGACGAGGACGTAGACGACGATCACGAGAGGGAAGAAGACGATCTCTTCGACGATGAGGACCGCGACGACGATGACGACGATGACGAGTTCGACCTATACGACGACGACGATGACGAGGACGACGACTACCTCGACGACGAGTTCGATGATGAAGAACTCGACGACGATGATGAAGAAGATGAGTTCGACGGCGACGAACTCGACGACGATTAGGTAACGAGCCGGTCAGTCGCGTGGATTCTGATCAAAGGGGGAATCAAGACATACCGCACTGCCCGCTGCCGAGCACGTCCGCTCGGGGGGATTTGTCGTGCTGAAAGGGCGTCTCTAGTGCCCGGGGCAATGCCACTTGTCGTCGGTGCGGCCGATTTCAAGAGCCCGGCCGTAGACGCCGTCGCCGGCGGCCGACAGCGCGTTGCAGAGTTTAACCACTGCCGGGACATCGGCGAAGCGGTCGCGCAACTCGCTCAGCTTGCCCGCCATCGACGAACCGTTGTCACGATATAACAGCTTGAAAGCCTGCTTGACGGCATCGATGTGTTCGGGGCTGTATCCCTGCCGGGTCATGGCGACGGCATTGATCGCGCGGACCTCCGCAGGATTGCCCTCCACGATCATGAAGGGCGGCACGTCCTTGGCAATGCGGGCCAGCCCCCCGACAAACGCGCAGGTGCCCACGGTGGTGAAGTGATGCACCCCGGCCCCGCCGCCGATGTTGGCCCCGCGCTCAACCAGCACGTGTCCGGCGAGCATGACCTGGTTGGCGATGACGATCTGGTCTTCGATCAGGCAATCGTGGGCGATGTGGGCGGCGACCATGATGAGGTTGTTGCTGCCGATGCGGGTGATTCCCCCGCCGTTGGCGGTGCCGCGGTGAATCGTGACGTGCTCTCGGATGCGGTTGTGGTCGCCGATGGCACAGGTCGCCCGCTCGCCGCGGAACTTCAGGTCCTGGGGGTCGGCTCCGATGACGGAGTAGGGATAAAAGATGTTGTCATCGCCGATGGTGGTGAGGGCGGAAACGGTGACATGGTTCTGAAGGACGGTGTGCTCGCCGATGGCGACCTCCGGTCCCACCACGCAGTAGGGCCCGATTTCGGCGCTGGCGGCGATTTGAGCGGTGGGATCGATGATTGCAGTGGGGTGTATTGTTGCCATCAGTGGTCATCCGTCCTGTTTGCCGAGCCAATGTCCGGATCGTGGGGCACGAGCCGGCGGAGACGATCACTCCCGATCTGCATCCACCATCATGAACCTGATCTGGGCCTCCGCGGCGAGCTTCGAGCCGACAAAGGCGCGACACTTCATGGTGCAGATTCTCGCCTTGGCCCGCAGGGCCTCCGCCTCCAGCACCAGCTGATCCCCCGGGGTGACCGGCTGGCGGAGCTTGACCTTGTCGAGGCTGAGAAGCACCGCGATCTTGCCCGTGTGCTCCAGGGTCTGGCTCATCAGCAGGCCGCCCAATTGGGCCATGGCCTCGACGATCAGCACGCCGGGCATGATGGGGGTGCCGGGGTAATGGCCCTGGAAGAACGGTTCGTTGATGGTGACGTTCTTGACCCCCACCGCCCGCCGATCACCATCGATCTCCAACACCCGGTCAACCAGGAGCATGGGGAAGCGGTGGGGGAGGATGCGGTGGATGATGCCGATGTCCATTTCCCGCCCCACGAGCAGGGACTGCCTGTGCCGCTGCCTCTCCATCTGCTGGAAGATCTTCAGCGCCATGTGGTGGTTCAGGTCGTGGCCGGATTTGTAGGCCACGAATCGGCCGTGAACCTCGCATCCCACCAGGTAAATATCACCGAGCAGATCAATGATCTTGTGCCGCACGGGCTCATCTTCGAAGCGGTAGGTGTTATCGATTGGCCCGTCCTCGCCGATGACGAGCACTTCCTTGGGAGAAAGATGGCGGCACATTCCCTGATCCCACAGGGCCTGAGCTTCCTCTTTGAGGCTGTAGGTGCGAGCCCGGGCGATCTGCTGGCGGTAGTCGCCGTTCAGCGAGCTATAGACCTGCGTCTGCCGCTTGATGCGGTGGCTGTTGGGCCCGTAGTCCAGGTCATAGACCAGTTCGAAGGAATTCTGCCGGCTGGGAAAGACCGCCAGCATCGCCTCGTCCTGCTCGACCACCATCGGCTCGGTGATCCGGAAGACACGCTTGGGAGCATCCTGTTCGACCAAGCCGGTCTCCGCGATGGGATCGACAAACAGCGCGGCCGAGCCGTCCCCGCAGGGCAGCTCCGGCCCGTCAATCCGAATCAGCGCGTTGTCCACGCTCATCCCGGCCAGGGCCGACATGCAGTGCTCCACCGTCTCCACGGAGGCCTGGCCGACTTTCAGCGTCGTCCGTCGGGCTCGAGGGGTGACATTGGTCACCACCGCCGGGATCTTCACCGGCGGCTCCAGATCGATGCGTTCGAAGACAATTCCGTGACCCGGGGGGGCCGGGTCGATCGTCACCTCCGCGTGCTCGCCCAGAAGCAGACCGCGCCCGGCGATTCTGACCGGTTCGGCGAGGGTACGCTGCCTCGGCCCTGCGGACAGGGAGGGTTGGCTGTTTCCGGCGTCCTGGAGCATTTTCCTTCAGATCCGGGAGAACTCCAGTTGGCGCAATTATCGCTTCCCAGTCTGGAGAAGCCGGGAAACGTCACGAAGATGATCCGGTAGCTTATGCAGGGCGGAAACCCGACGCAACGTTTTCCGCATGTCATCAGCCGGATAGCCGTACCAGGTCGCGCTGGGCGGTATGTTCCGGGTGACGCCCGATTTGGCCGCGACCATCGCCCCTTTTCCGATGGTCAGGTGATCGGCCACCCCCACCTGACCTCCCAGGACCACGCCGTCTTCAAGGTTCACGGACCCCGCCAGCCCGCACAGGCCCGCGATGATGCAGCTTCGGCCGATTCGGCAGTTGTGCGCGATCTGGCAGAGATTGTCGATCTTGGTTCCCTCGCCGATCACCGTTGCCCCGAACTTCCCCCTATCCACGCAACTGTTGGCCCCGATCTCCACCCGGTCCTGGATCTCCACCGTGCCGATCTGCGGCACCTTCCGCAGGCCCGAGCCGTCCGGGGCCGGCCGGTATCCGAACCCGTCGGCCCCGATGGAGACGTTCTGATGCAGGATCACCTCCCGGCCGATCGTGCAGCGCTCCCGCACCACGCAGTTGGCGTGCAGCACGCAGTTCTCGCCGATTGCAGCGTGGCCGTAAATCCGTACGCCCGCGTGCAGCACCGTCCCGGCCCCGATGGTGCAGTCCTGATCCACGCTCACGTGCGCACCGATTCTCACCCCTTCGCCGAGCCGAACCGAAGGATGAACGAAGGCGGTCGGGTGCACTCCGAGATCCGGCAGCGGCGGTGGCGGCTCCCAGAGTTGCAGCAGCTCGATTGTCGCCAGTTCCGCATCCGCCACGTACACCAGAGCCCTTTCCGACGGATCGTGATCAGACACCTCGATCGCCTCGGTGACCACCGCCGCCCCGGCCCGGGAGCGGGCCCAGAGTCCGGCATGCTTGCGATCGGCGATGAAGGTGATCTCCCTTTCGGAGGCGTCCCGGAGGGTGTTGATCCCGCAGAGCAGGGTATCCGGCGGGCCGACCAGCCGGCCGCCGAGCCGTTCGGCGATCTCCGCCACGGAATAGTGCGTCTGCTCTTGCTCCAAGTTGCCGTCCCCGCTGGTAAGAGGAGGATCAGGGGTTGCCGGCCGCGAAGGCATTGTTCATGCGGGTGATGAGATCGTCAGTGACGTCAAGCTGCGGATTGGCGTAAAGCATCCGCCTAGCGGAGATCTGGCGGGTCATCTCGGCTTCACTGACGCCGATAGGCAGCTCGACCGAGGAATCGTCGACGAACACGATGTCGTAGCCGTTCTCTTCCGACATCGCTCGCACTGCCTTCTTTATCTTGCCATAGAGATTACGGACCATCCTGGCTCCTTCGGCATCGATCTTGCGCTTGACGAACTCGATGAAGCCCTGGAACTCGTAAGCGGCCAGCGTGGCGGCCTCCATGGCGTTCTGGTGGGCTTCCGAACCCGCGGCGTAGTTCTGGATGTCCTCTTCGAGCATGTCCGCGCGGTCACGCAGTTCCTGCCCCCGGGCGTCCAGTTGTGCGACCATGTCCTCCAGGTCTGTCCGCGCTTGGGCTCGCTCGGCCAGTTCGTTGAAGGCCCTTTCCAGATCCACGCACGCGATTACCGCCGGTCCGAGCGGGGCCATGTTTCGGGTGGCGGTTGATTCGTATGTCACCAGGGCGGCGATCGCCACCAGGACGGCAACGATCGGCCCGTTGAATCGCTCGTTTAATGACTGCATCACGTCCAGACCCTTGTTCTGTTGTTCTTGTGGTCGCGATCCGGCACTCTGCCTAACGCGGCCGTGGGCGATTGTATCGCGGCCGCCGCTGGCGGAGGGCAAAACGGAAAAATCCCGGCGATCCGTGGACCGCCGGGATTCTTGTATGGATGTGTCGGGCTGCACTCCGTGCACTAGCCCGTCGGGCGCACGGTCAGTAGTGCAGCCCCCTCATACAGTCACATAAGCATTTCACTGGATCACCTCCTTTTCAAGAACGGCCTGTCCCAGCCGTCACAGGCGTGACCACCTGCCGCCGGGTTGTTTTTCCCCGCAGCGTCCCGCGGGGCACACCGCCCGCAGGCGCGCCCGTGGATCCGAAAGGGCGCCTGCGCTCGTCGCGGCCCGCTCACGACGCCCGGCAGGGGGTTTTCCTCTGGTTTGCCGGTCGCTGACCGCGATACCGCATTATCGCCTCGAAATCGGCCACGACAACAGAAAAGGCCGGAAATCGACCACGCGATTCCGCCGATGGATCCGGGGCGAGAAGTCGGCCGAAAAGCGCCGGTGAAAGCAATCGGTTTGGCTGATGTTGGGATGTTGCCGGCTCCGTTCGGTTTGATGCGATTCGATTCGATTAACCCCGGAGAGGACTGAATGGCGAGGCGGTTGAAGATTGCCCGGAAGACAGCCGTCGCCCCGGCCGGGGCCGCCCTGCTCCTGGGGCTCGCCCTCGGCTTGGCCGTGGGGGCCAGGCGCGGCGTGCCGTTCGTGGGGAACTCCCGCGCCTGGTCGATCGGCGTCTATGCCGGACCTTCACCGCTGGAGGTCGTACCCGCCGAAGGGATCACCAATCCCGTGCTGACCGCCGCGGACGTGACCGACGCGGACGCGGTGTTCGTCGCCGATCCATTCCTCGTTCGCGCCGGGGATGACTGGTGCATGTTCTTCGAGGTTCTCAAGAAGGACACCGGCAAAGGGGCAATCGGGCTGGCCACCAGCAGCGACGGCCTTTGCTGGACATATCAGCAGATCGTGCTCGAGGAACCGTTCCACCTGTCCTATCCGTGCGTGTTCGAATACGCCGGCGACTGGTACATGGTCCCCGAGTCCCACGAAGCGGGCGAGGTGCGCTTGTATCGGGCGAGCGAGTTCCCCACGCGCTGGGAGTATGAGGCCACATTGCTGGACGAACCCTATGTGGATTCCACTGTCTTTCAGCACGCCGGGTCGTGGTGGATGTTCACCTCCCTGGGGGCGGAGATGCTGAAGCTTTATTGGGCCGAGGAGCCGGCCGGGCCCTGGACGGAACATCCCCAAAGCCCGCTCATCCTGGCCGATCCTCACATCACGCGCGCCGGAGGCCGGGTGCTGGCAGTTGAAGGTAAGCTGTACCGGCTCGCCCAGGACACGGTGCCGACCTACGGCAACCAGGTGCGGGCCTTCGAGATCACCGAGCTGACGCGGACCACCTATGCGGAGCGCGAGGCGCCGAACAACCCCGTCATCGGACAGACCGGCTCCGGCTGGAACGGCCTGGGCATGCACCAGCTTGACGCCCTGCCCCGCGACGACGGGGGATGGATCGCCGCAGTGGACGGCTACGGTGACAAGCTCGTCTACGGATGGCGATACTGATCCCCCGCCGATCCGTGACAGTTACTCAGAATCAGAAACCAAACCACGCTTTCCGGATTCGACCATCGAGGTGGAGCAATGTTCATCGCGCACTCGTCCATCGCTGTCGTTCTGATTGCCGCCGCCTGCGCCTGGGGGCAGCCGGGTGACGAGCCGCATGATCTGACGCTGTGGTACCGACAGCCGGCATCGCAGTGGGTGGAAGCGCTTCCGGTGGGAAACGGGCGTTTGGGGGCGATGGTGTTCGGCGGCGTGAGCGAGGCGAGGATCCAGCTCAACGAGGACACCCTCTGGGCTGGCCCGCCGGTTTCGGAGAATCCGCCGGGTATGGCCGCGGATCTGGCCGAAGCTCGCCGCCTCTTCTTTGCGGGAAAGCCCGACGAAGGTCAGCAGCTTGTGCAGGACCGCATGATGGCCCCGCGCATTTCGCCGCGGAGCCATCAGACGCTGGGGGATCTGACGCTGCACATGATCTACGGCGACCGCCGGCGCGCCGAGCCCGTGTCGATCGAGCAGTGGCGCCGCGGTCCGGTGGCCGAAGGCCACGATGAGCTTCAGCTTCTGCAGGACTTCGACGACAGCGCCTGGCCGTCGGTCGCGGACGATTCTGATCTTGCGATTCCGGAACACTCCACCGTGGTATTCCGCGCCGCGTTCGAGCTGCACGAAGACCAGATTTCCGCGGGACTTTCCCGGCTTGAGCTGAGCCCCATTGATGATGCTTCGATTATCTACCTGAACGGGCGGAAGATCGGCGAGACGGTGCAGTGGCATCAGCCGCACGCATTCAATGTCGATGGTGTTCTGCATCCCGGGGAGAATGTGCTGGCGGTCGCCGCCCGCAACGTCGGCGGCCCGGGCAACATGGCCCGGTCGGTGCGCCTCGTCGCCGCCGACACCGCGGAGGCGTACCGACGGTCGCTGGACCTGACCACCGCCATTGCTTCCACGCAGTACGAGATCGACGGGATAACCTATCGCCGGGAGGTGTTCGCCAGCCCCGTCGATGATGTGCTCATCGTGCACATCGCCGCGAGCGAGCCGGGGAAGATCTCTTTCGACGCGACACTCGACCGCCCGGCTGATTTCCAGACTCGCGTGCAGGGCGACAATTGTCTGATCATGCACGGTCAGGCGACGCAGAACGGCGAACATAATGGCGTCAAGTACCACGCTGTTCTGGCGGCAGGGCTCGAAGGCGGAACCATCCATGCAGAGGATGCATCTTTGAAGGTGCGCGATGCGGACACGGCGACTCTGCTGCTGGCCGCCGCCACCGATTACAACTTCGCCGATCCGGCCAGTCCGCTCATGCGCAACCGGCTGGAGGCATGCGAAAGGATCATCGTGGCGGCCGGCGTCAAGTCGTTCGAGCAGCTCAGGCGCGATCACATCACCGCGCACCGACGGCTGTTCGATCGGGTCAGCCTGGATCTGGGGCCGGGCCCGGATCCGGATTCGCCCACGGATGCGCGCCTGCAAAACGTGATCGAAGGCGGAACCGATCCGAATCTCGAAGCGCTGTATTTCCAGTATGGCCGCTACCTGCTGATCTGCTCATCCCGCCCCGGCACGATGCCCGCCAACCTTCAAGGGCTGTGGAACGAGCATCTGGAAGCGCCGTGGAACGCCGACTATCACCTGAATATCAACATCCAGATGAACTACTGGCCGGCAGAGGTTACCAACCTCTCGGAATGTCACCTGCCGCTTTTTGACCTGATGGAAGGCATGATGCCGGACGGGCGGGACCTGGCCCGCAAGCTGGGTTGTCGCGGCGTGGCGTTCGGGCATGTCTCCGATGCCTGGCTGTGGGCGGCGGTGCAGGGGCAGGCTGTCTGGGGCATGTGGCCCATGGGCGCCGGCTGGCTTTCGGCCCACCTGATGGAGCATTACCACTTCACCGGTGATGCGGCGTTCCTCCGCGATCGCGCGTACCCGTTTCTGACGGAGACGGCTACGTTCTATCTTGACTGGCTGGTGGAGGATCCGGAAACAGGCCTGCTCGTATCAGGCCCCACCACCTCGCCGGAGAACACCTACTGGCTGGATGAGAAGCGCCTCAGCCTGTCCATGGGAACGTCCATGGACCAGCAGATCATCTGGGAGACGTTCACCAACACCCTTCGGGCGGCGAAGCTGCTGAACATCGACGACGAGTTCACGGAGCAGGTCGCCTCAAGTCTTAGCAGGCTGAGCCCGCCGCGAATCGGCAGCGACGGCCGGCTCATGGAGTGGGCCAGGGAGTATCGCGACGCCGAGCCGGGCCATCGGCATATGTCGCACCTTTACGGCCTGCATCCGGGCTTCCAGATCTCGGTCACGAAGACGCCGAAGCTCGCGGTGGCCGCCCGCAAGACGCTCGATGCACGCCTCGCCCACGGGGGCGGGCATACCGGCTGGTCGCGGGCGTGGCTGGTCAACTTCGCCGCACGATTCCGCGACGGCGAGTTTGCCCACGACAACCTCCGGCTTCTCCTGGGCAAATCCACCCTGCCCAACCTCTTCGACAACCACCCTCCGTTCCAGATCGACGGCAACTTCGGCGGCTGCGCGGGGATCGCGGAGATGCTTCTGCAGAGCCATGCGGGTGAGATTCATCTCCTTCCCGCCCTGCCCGACGCCTGGCCCGCCGGGCGGGTCACCGGTCTGTGTGCCCGCGGCGGCTTCGTGGTGGACATCGAATGGGCCGACGGCCGGCTGAGGCAGGCGACCATCCACTCGAAACTCGGGAACTCGTGTATCGTGCGCTATGGAGTCCAGACACTGGAGCGCGAAACGGAGCCCGGAGGCGCATATCCACTGACGCCCGATTCCTTCGCAGACTAGGCGCTGCCGGCGATGGCGGTGTTGTATTGATCGACGATCTCGCCCACGATCCTGATGCGCTCGATGTCGCCGTGCGATGAAATCTCATCGCTGATGCCCAGGAGCAGGTTCGGCGCAAAGAGATCGATGCATTCCAGGGCGCTGTCGATCAGGTTCTGCTCGCTAAAGGTGTGGTCAAAATAAACGGCGGGGATGCCGTCCAGCAGGACCATGTCGCCTAGCGCATCCTTCACTTCCCGCAACGTCACATCGCCCTGCGGTTTCGGGGTGATGGCCTCGATGCCGTCCAGGCCGGTTTCTTTCAGATAAGGCAGCAGCGGTTTGCAGTCACCGTCCCAGTGGGCGGCAACGAACTTCCCCGCCGCGTGCAGAAGATCGCAGCGGCGCTGATAAACGGGCAGAACATACTTCTCGAACCACTTCGGGGGGAGCAGGCCGGAGTGCACGTTGTCGCCGAAATTGATCAGCATCACTTCGCTGTCGTTTATGACCTCGATGAGCCTTTCCTGGGTGGTGGCGAGGGCCTCGAAGTACTGTTCGCAACCTCCCGGATCGTCGTGCAGGGCAAAGATACCCGCCTCCGCGCCCATGTCCTCGATAAACAGCTTCTGCACGTTCGTGCGACAGATGCACATCGTCGGGGCGCCCAAGCCGGCCCATTCCCGACTCAGCCGGTCGAAGGCGTCCTGATCCCACGACCACGTCCGGCGATGCTCGCGCCACGCGGCCACCTTTAGGTCCCGGGAATCGGAGATGGGCCACTTCACGGGAGCGTGATGCCAGGTGTTGGGAGAACGGCGATAGACCGCCCGTTGCCGCCCGATCGGGGTCTCCCAGACGATCTCGTAATCCGTTTCGCTGATGTCCTGTTGCGTGATGCGGACGCGCTCATCCTCGTGCGAGACGAAGCACCGGTCGAACTCGTAGATCCGGTTCGAGCAGCCCAGCGCGCGGTAGACCTCCGCGGGTGTCATGCCGGTGTAAGGCGCGGGCAGAGGCTCGCCCGCGAATTCCTTGTCGGCGAACCACGCGAGGATGCGCGGCTGCCAGATGATGCGGCCCCCTGCGCGGCCGAAGGCCACGTCCATATGCAGCTTCGTGAAATCGGGACGATCGTGGATCATCACGGCTTCACACCGGTGCTGCCGACGTTATTTGTATATCACGCGAGGCGGCTCGAAGAAGCGGCGGTGCAGCACCTCGCCATCCTCCCACACCACGGTGGTGTCCCGGGCGTAATGGATGATCAGGCGCAGCTTGGCCCAGCCGACATCGCCGTTGCTCACGAAGACCGTGATGAACCGGCCCGGCTTTTCGGGATTGGATATTGTGTGCATCACCGCCTGGTTCGGCTGGTCGTAGGTCACGCCGCCCACCGTGAACGAGCCGTCGCCGATGGTGATGGGATCGGCACCGGCCGCGATCAGGCTCTCGTTCTCCTTCACCGCTTCGGCGCCGACGATGAGCAGGTTCTCGCCTTCGTCATCGAGCTCGAACATCTGCCGGCACACTTCGATCTCCGGCCGATCGGAAGAGGAGATCAGCTTCATGCCTCCGGGGCCCTGGGTGCCGCCAATCAGCGGGACGACCTGTTCGGGCGGGAGAACGCGGTAGAGATAGAAGTCCGGGTCCAGCTCGAACCACTTCCTGTTCTCATCCTCGCCGTCTTTCTTGATGAACTCGACATCCTGGGCGTAGCTCATGGCGAAGCCGATGATGCCCATTCCGTCGCCGGTGGTGGGGGTCATGGGCTTGGTGGCGGTGTTCACCCATCGGCCGAAGTACGTACCAAGGTTCCGGCCGAACCCGTCCTGGAAGGCGGCCTGTATCTGCGGCCAGCCGGCCCGCTTGCCCATGTTGTCCGCAGCGAACTTGCGCAGCGACTTCCATACCTGATCTCGTTTGATCTGGCCTTCCCTGATCGGCTTGGCCTTCTCCAGCATGATGAAGATGAACGCGCCCTTGTCGTAGCCGACGAATCTATGCGTCCCGCCATCGGACGAATCGGCGGACCCGAACTTCGCCAGCGGCCCGTTGTCGAGGTTATTCGGATCGGCCGAGAGCTTCATGAGGGTGCCGCGGCGGTACTCCCGGCCCGCCTCCTCGCCCCCGTCGGCGATGCGCCGATAGTAATTGGCGCAATAGGTGGTCATCCCCTCGCACCAGTTGCCGCCCTCCGGATCCACGTACACCCCGTTGCCCCACCAGTTGTGAATCAACTCGTGATCGAGAAAGCCGGGCATCAGTGAGCGAGGGGCCATCGCCACCACCCGCGGGCCCAGGACCGTGAAGCCGGGATAGCCGAAGCCAGAGGAGAAGAAATTCTCGACGATGCTGAACCGCTTGAAGGGAAAGGCCCCCAGTAGCGGCGTGTAAAGATCCAGGTAATCGCAGGCGGCATCGACGAACATCGGAGCAAAGTCGGCGTGCGCTTCCGGCACGTGCATCACCACCTCCACCGGCCCGTGTGGCGTGTCATGAGTCCGACCGTGAAGAACGTGTTTGTTGCCGACGATCGCGGCGGTGTCGATCGGCCGGGGCATCTTCCACTTCCAGCGTGGCGCAGTGATGTCACCCTCATCGACCGGATCGCCCGAGGCGACGAGCGCCCAGCCCTCCACCGGCTTGATGTCGATACTGATCATGTGCAGTGCGGTGTGGCCGTCGGCGCCGATGGGCTGGGGATGCCAGGCCGAGCCGTCGGAGAGGAAGATCCCGCCCGGCCCGATGTGGGCATCGACCGAGAAGTTGTGGATCTGCCCGACCCGCTCGCCCGCGGAGATGTCCTGCTCGAAAGTCGCGCTATAGGCGATGGCAATGTTGTGCGCCGCTTCGCCGGTGAGATTGAGCACCAGCGCGGCGTGCGCATCCTCTGAATCAGGTTCCGCAAGCGTGTATTCAGCGGCCTGCCCGTCCACCATCACCAGTTGGATCTCGGCCAGCTCCGCCAGCCGCAGGATTAACTCACCCTCGCCTTCCGCGGTGATCTCTGACACCACGGAGACGGCGTGCGCGGCCGGCGTTATCTCGACCGCCAGATGCTGGGACTGGACATCCACACCGGCCGCACAAACGAGCATGCACAGACTTGCGATCATCACACCACTCCTGTTTCATTCAGACGGCCGGGTCGGAAACCCACCCGTCGAAGACAACCTCGTCAGGGGACATGCGGCCGGCGGCCGCTCGGGACGTGCAGGGAAAGCGTAGCGGCCATCCGGACCGGTTGCGACCGTTTCTTCTCGACTTACTGCGGGCGGAATGGCCTCATTGCGGCTGGAAGCAGCCCACGAGGCGGATGTCGTTCTCATCCACGTACCTGATGCGCAGACCCAGGCAGGGCTGATCGTCCAGACTGATGACCACGGTATGGGTGGCCTCGGCGGGAGCCAGGGACTCTGTTCCCGCGCCGAGCCGCGCCGAATCGCCCGGGGCGACCTCCACTTCGATCTCTCCCGGCCGATCCGCATGACCGCCAAACGCCGCGGCCAAGGATCGTTCGAGCTGCTCGATCATGATCGGGTCCGAGGACGCGAGCGATCCGGCAACGCTCTCGCCGCGGGCCGCCGATTCGCACAACTCCAGCACGATTTGCTCAAGCCGGTCGGCCTGTTTCGTGGCCTTTTGCGTACTCCAGATGGTGAAGGCTGCCCCAACGATTATGATCACCAGCGGCAGCAGAAATCGCCGCGTGCGCGACGAGGCAGGCGGAGGGGCAAGTTCCGGGATCTGGGCCATCGCAGGCTTCCTGGTGATTCGCCCGCTCGGCGGGGTATCAGATAGACAGCCGCGACCTGACAGGCCGCGGGAAAGACCCGCGCAATGTTATCAAGCGCCGAAGCTGCTGCCGCAGCCGCAGGTGGCGGTGGCGTTGGGATTGTTGAACACGAAGCCCCGGCCCATGAGCTCGTCCTTGAAATCGACGACCGTGCCGTTGAGGTACAGGTAGCTCTTGGGATCGCAGATCACCTTGAGCCTGAAGGGCTCGGTCTTCCCGTCGCGCTCGATCTGGAAGTCGTACTCCCACTCCTCGTCGGAGTCCTTCTTGTTCTCGGTGAGGTCGAGCAGGTATGAGAAGCCGGAGCACCCGCCGCCTTTCACGCCCACGCGCAGACACGTCTTCTCCGGATCGAGTTCCTGCTGTTTCAGGACGCCCGCGATTTCCCGGGCGGCGATGTCGGTGAGGGTGACGGCCATATCGGAATCCTCCCTATGAGCCTGCGTCAGGCGCCGTGCGGCGTCCCTTGGCGATCGTGATGCGTCAATTTACCGACGCTTTCTCAGGGCTGCCTTTGGCGTTCTTGGACTGGTAGTCCTTGATGGCGGTGCGGATGGAGTCCTCGGCGAGGACGGAGCAGTGGATCTTCACCGGGGGCAGGCTCAGTTCCTCGACGATCTCGGTGTTCTTGATCTGAAGGGCCTCATCCAGAGTCTTGCCCTTGATCCACTCCGTGGCGAGGGAGCTGGAGGCGATGGCGGAGCCGCAGCCGTAACACTTGAACCGGGCATCCTCGATCCGGCCGTCGTCGCTGACCTTGATCTGAAGCTGCATCACGTCGCCGCATTCGGGCGCGCCGACGATTCCCACGCCGATCTCGCTGCTCTCCTTCACCTCCTTGGAGGTTCCGAAGCTGCCGACGTTGCGGGGATGCTCGTAGTGATCGATGACCTTCTTGCTGTAAGCCACGGATGGTTTCCTTTCAGTCAGTGGGCTTGCCACTGGATCTTGCTGATGTCCACGCCTTCCTTGTAGAGGTCCCACAAGGGACTCATCGAGCGGAGGTGCTCGACGGTGCGGGTGATCTGCTCGACGGCGAAGTCGATCTCCTCTTCGGTCGTCCATCGACCGAGACTGAGTCGCAGTGAGCTGTGGGCCAGCTCGTCGTTGACGCCCAGGGCCTTCAGCACGTAGCTGGGCTCGAGGCTGGCGGAGGTGCAGGCCGAGCCGGAGGAGCAGGCGATTTCGTTGATGCCCATGATCAGGGACTCGCCCTCCACGAAGCCGAAGCTGATGTTCGTCACGTGAGGCAGGCGGCGATCGCGATGGCCGTTGATGACGACCATTTCCATGCGCGAACTGAGTTCGTTTTCCAGCTTCTGCCGCAGCTTCAGAAGTCGATCGCGCTCCGCCTCCATCTCGGCCAGGCAGATCTCGCAGGCCTTGCCGAATCCGACGATGCCGGTGACGTTGAGGGTGCCGGAGCGCATGCCGCGCTCATGCCCTCCGCCGTCCTGCACCGCCTGCAATCTCACGCGGGGATTGCGCCGGCGAACGTACAAAGCACCCACGCCCTTGGGGCCGTAGATCTTGTGACCGGACCAGCTCAGCAGGTCGATGTTGTCGGCCTTGACGTCGGTGGGCATCTTGCCCACCCACTGGGTGGCGTCGGTGTGGAAGATCACGCCCTTCTCATGGCAAAGCGCGCCGATCTCCGGGACTTCGTTGATGGTGGCGATTTCGTTGTTCGCCCACATGATCGTGACGAGAATGGTGTCGTCACGGAAAGCCTGCCTGACCATGTCGGCGGTGATGATGCCGTCGGGGCCGGGCTCGAGGAAGGTAACGTCGAAACCTTCGCGCTCCAGGCGCTTGCAGGGATCAAGAACCGCCTTGTGCTCGAGGGCGGCGGTAATTATGTGGCCGCGATTCCTCTGCCCGGGCTCGGCCTTGGCGTACATGCACGCCGCGCCCTTTATGGCGAGGTTGTTGCTCTCGGTGGCCCCGCTGGTCCAGATGATTTCCTTGGGATCCGCGCCGATGATTGCCGCGGCCTGCTTGCGGGCGTTCTCCACCGCCTCCTCGGCCTCCCAGCCGAACTTGTGGCTGCGGCTGGCGGCGTTGCCGAAGACCTCGGTGAAGAACGGGAGCATCGCGTCCACCACCCGCGGATCACAGGGCGTGGTGGCGGAATGATCCATGTAGATGGGGAGCTTCAGCGCCATCGAGTGTTCTCTGCTTTCCATCGCCTCGCGGCCGTTCTTGAGGCGTTCCCCGGGGGTTATGAAGCCCGCTCGGGGAGGCAACTGATACCTGGAATCATTCTAAGGGGTCCTCGGACAAAATCCAGTTGAGATTGAGTTTATTCCGCATTTGAAGCTCCGGCCAGGCCCGGATTCGGCCTTTGCGGCTCGGAGGTATGCGGGCCTGGAGGCATGGAAGCATCAAGGCGTTCGGGAATCGAATGCGGACGACGGGCAAGGTTGGTGGGTTGACCATTCCGGGGGTGGAGACGACCCTGCCCCGATGCAGGTGGTCCGTGACGTCGAAGCCCTGAAGACGGAAACATCCGGGGAGGGCGTAGTAGGGTTTGTTCCGACCATGGGGGCTCTCCACGAAGGTCATCTTTCGCTCATCCGTCAGGCGGCTGGTCTGGCCCGCCCGGTGGTGGTCAGCCTCTTCGTCAACCCCACGCAGTTCGGCCCGGGCGAGGACTTTGCGCGTTATCCAAGGCAACTCGACGCGGACGTGGAAATGGCGGCTGAGGCGGGTGCCGAGGTGGTTTTTGCTCCTTCGGTGGAGACGATGTACCCGCCCGGTGAGGAGACGCCCGTTCCGCCGCTTCCCGAGGTCGCCACCCGACCGGGCCTGGAGGATGCCCATCGGCCGGGCCACTTTGCCGGCGTGTGCCAAGTCGTGGCTCGTCTCTTCGATCTGGTTCTGCCGCGCTTCGCCGTCTTTGGCGAGAAGGACTACCAGCAACTGCTGGTGATCCGGGCCATGACGGTGCAGGAGAGCGATCGCTGGCCGGGTCTGGAGATAATCACCGGCCGGACGATCCGCGAACCGGACGGCCTGGCGATGAGCAGCCGCAACGCGTATCTGGATGCCGGGCAGCGCAAGCAGGCCCTTGCGCTGTCCCGCGGGCTGCAGAGCGCGCAGAGCGCAGCAAGTCCGGGCGAGGCGGAAACGATAATGCTCCGCGCGCTGGAGACGGGAGGTCTGTCGGCTGATTACGCGGTCGTGCGCGACGCGGAGACGCTGCTGCCGATCGAGTCGTTCAGCCGGCCGGCCCGCGGTCTCATCGCCGCCCGCGTCGGGAACATCCGCCTGATAGATAACATGGGAATGGAAGTCTGAACAAGAGCGCTGCGGCAGCCGGCGCAGGCGCTGATCGCGAGGGGGCACCGTGGACACGCGATTCGAGAAAGTGCGACGACACCCCCTGTGCCCCGAATGCGGCTACGACCTGATCGCGACGGTCGAGGCGGGGCGGCGGATCTGCCCGGAATGCGGCTGTGAATTCGACCCGTCGGAACTGAGGCCCGAGACTCTGCCCGGCGACTGGACCATCGCCCGGGGCCTGCGCCGCGCGACAACATCGCTGCTCATCCGCGCGATTCCGGCGCTGGGGGTCTGGTTCGCATTCACCTGGTTCCACACCGCCTTCACCCGGCAATTGGGGGACACGATCGTCTGGATCACATTCATCTCGGTGATCCCCGGCGTATTGATCGGCGCCATCCTTGCCTGGAAACTCAGCAGCAACGCCGGCTTTGCCAGCCGATTACTGGTGGTCATGGCGGTGGCGGTTCTCACACTCGTCATCGCGGCGGGCAGTTTCCTCGTGCATTTGCTCGTAAGCCCGCTGACCTCGCCGGCAGTTTACTACACGGCGATTGCGGCAGTGTGCGCGGTCGGGATTATCATCTGGGTCCATACTCTCGAGAGCTGACCGTGGCACGCGCGCACTCACCAATTGACTTCGTTCGGCATCATCCGCTGTGTCCCAAGTGCAAGTACGACCTGGTGGCGACGGTGGCCGAAGGGCGGAACATCTGCCCCGAATGCGGCTACGAATTCGAAACGGGCGAGCTGCGTCACGCGGTGCTGCCCGACGACTGGACGATCTGGCGCGGACTGCGCCGTGCCGCCCTGCACCTAGTCCTCCGCTCGAGTGTCTGCCTGGCAGTGTGGACGGGCCTGCTTTGGGCCGTGACTGCACTCGCGGCATGGATCAGCAGCGGACGGCCCTGGTTCGTGGTGCTGAGTTCCTACGTGGTCGCCCTGTTGATCCTGATGATCACTGCCGGGGGAATCGGGCGGGCATTGGCCCGAGGAATGGAGGAGAAGGCAGGCGTGGTCAGCATCCTGGTGGCGGCGCTGGTGACCGTCTTCGCCTGCGTGGTTGTCGCGGCCGGCACGCTGATTGTGAACATCCTCTCATCCGGGGGCGGCACCGGGTTGTGGGGGATGGCGGTGGTTTCGGGCGGCCTGGCACTGGTCGTGATTGTCAAGACTCATTTCTTCGAAGACTATTGACGGTGATAGACGCGCGGTGGATCCCTGCGGGCGGCGGCCATTATCGGAACACTCTTCAGCCCGTTCTAATCAAGATCTTCCCCGCCACGACTGATGTGGTGAGGCGGCCTGTCCGGGAAAGTGCCCGCCGGCCTCATGTTTCCTTTTGGGTTTCATCCGGCCCGACACTATCCTGAGAAGCGTGAGCGAACGCCCGAGGCGCATTCTGCTTTTCGGCGGGACGTTCGATCCGCCGCATCTGGCTCATACCAGGCTTCCGCCCATCGTGGCGGACCAGTTGGGCTGTTTCCGCATCCTCTATATTCCCGCGACCATCAGCCCCCACAAGCTTGAGGAGCCACCCACGGAGGTTCAGCATCGTCTGGCCATGCTCACCCTGGCCCTCTCGGATGTGCCGGAGGCCGAGATCTGCACCCTGGAGCTGGATCGCCCCGGACCCAGCTTCACCTGCGACACGCTGGAAGCGCTGCGTCGCGAGCATGGGAGCGGCGTCACCTTTCGCCTTCTCATCGGCACCGATCAGGCCCTGGCCTTCCACGAGTGGGAGAACTGGCCGCGGGTGCTGGAGCTGGCGGTGCCCGCGGTCATGGTCCGGCCGCCCCTGGACAAGGCTGCCTTCAGTTGGCAGTTGCGCCAGGCGTATGACGCGGAGGAGGCGGAGAGGTGGCTGAGCTGGTCGGTGCGGGTGCCGGCGATGGAGATCAGCTCTTCGGAGGTCCGCCGTCGCCTGCTCGCCGGCGAAGACACCGCAGGTCTTCTGGATCCGACGGTCGCTCAGTACATCGCCGCCCACAAGCTCTACACGGCGGTCAAGCAGGCTTAGGCGCGCAGCGAATAGTGGATTCCCATTCAGAAGCCGATTCCGCCGGGTCTATTTTGGAGCGTTCACGTCGGCAGGATTTTCCCCCCGCTCGATGGCGGCGATCTTTGCCACCCGCCTGGCGTGGCGGTCTCCCTCGAACCGGCCGGCAAGGAACGCATCCACGATGGGCAGGCAGTCTTCCGGGGGCGTGCGATCCCCGCTCAGGCACAGGACGTTGGCGTCGTTGTGCCTGCGGGTCATATCCGCGGCCTGGGCATCAACACAGAAGGCGGCCCGGACGCCCGGGACCTTGTTGGCGGCGATGGAGACTCCGATCCCCGATCCGCAGGCGAGGATCCCCCAGTCGGCGCGTTCTTCGACCACCGCCCGGCCCACCAGGTACGCTCCGTCAGGGTAGTCGCACGGCTCGCCGGAAATGCGGCCCATGGGCACGGCTTCATGACCGAGGGCCTTCAGATGGCCGCGGATGGCGGCGATTGCCGCCGCTCCCCGGTGGTCACCTCCCAGCGCAATCGTCAGCGTCTTCGTGTCGCTCACCGGCCAGCATCTCCTTGAGGCGTCTGGGAACGAGCTCCATAAACCTCACCGATAGCGAATCATAGACGTCCTGCCCCATGCCGATGGGGTCTTCCACATCTCCGTCCGGCTCCAACAGCTCAATCCCGACCTGTTCTGCCTCCTCGTCCTCCACCAGCGACCTGACGGCGGCAACGTGGCTTCTGGTCATGCAAAAGACCACCTCGGCTTGGCGGACCATCTCCGCGGTCAACCGTCGGCTCCGGCCGTAGTGCTCAATGCCCAACGTGGCCAGGGCGTTGATGGCCTCCGGCGAGGGCGGGGAGCCGTCGGCGGCGAACACTCCCGCCGAAGCCACGATCACCTCGGCGTTCTCGCCCAGGCCGCCGTGGGCCAGCCAGCGTCGCGCGATTGCCTCGGCCATGGGGCTGCGGCAGGTGTTTCCGGTGCAGACGTAGAGGATCGTGGGCATTGATCATCTCTTTGGGCGGGGCCGGATGCACTGATGGTATCGCCTTTGCGTGTGGATGTGTGGACCCCCGGCCGTCGGCGGGAGGTCGGGCACGCCCATCGAGTATTGCATCGGGCGAATCTGAGGTACAGTAGTAGGCGGTCGCCGGGAAAGGCGGCGCCACATCTGCGGAGAGATCTGGTGGAATTCGTTGATAGCGATGATGTGAAGGACCTGCTGCGGGATCAGGAGATCACCGAGGTTCCGAGCGGAGAAGAGCGTGTCCACATGCGAATGGCCGATGGCGAAGGCGTGGTTCATCTACACCTGGTTGACGAGAATTGTCAGGTCGTGCCGCGCGACGGAGCCACGGTGGTGGATGTCCCCAAAGACCGGCTTCCCGACGTGGTGGAAGACATCGTCCACAAGCTGCGCCTGGATCAGGTTCTGCTTATTCCGGTCGGCAAGTGGCGTGACGTGTTCGATGCCGTGGCCTTCAGTCTCGCGGGCAACGAGGACTGGCAGGAGTTTGACGCGGCCTCGACGATCCAGCTCAACACCCGCGATCCGTTGCTCTGCGAACCGGGAGACTTTCAGACTTTCAAGGCGCTGATGCGAGCGCTGGTCAGTGATGCCGAAGACCCGCAGCAGGGGTTGATGGTGCTCACGACCACTGCCCCGGTACTGCTGGAGTTCGTGCCCGACGGTGCAGTCCGGGTGAGCGTGGGGCAGCAGGTGCTGGCCGACGAGGTTGCTGAGGTTTTTGAGTCCTGAGCCGGGGGCAATCGTAGCCGATCATCGGCTTTTCGGTTGACGGTCGGGGCAGCAGGGAGAATCCGGATGAGGGTGTTCCTTGACCAACAGCTCTGCGAGATTGAGGCGGGAACCGTGGGGGAGGCCGTGGTGGCCGGTGCCGCAGCCGCTGAGAAGCAGGGGCGCATGGTGGTGGAGGTGACGGTGGACGGCAGCCGATGGACTGATGAGCAGATCGCCTCGGCCGGCAACTCGCCCCTGGCCGCGGAGGAGGTCAGGCTGCAGACTGCGGTTCCCGCTCGGCTCGTTGCCCAGGTTCTGAAGGATGCGGGGGCGGTACTTGCCGAGGCCGAATCGCTTCAGCGCGAAGCCGCCGAGTTCATCGAGTCCGACCAGCGTAAAGAGGCTATGGAGCGGCTGAACGAGGCCCTCACGATCTGGGTCAACGTCCAGCAGGCGGTTGCCATGAGCGCTGAGATCATGAGCTGGAACCTGGACGCGGAGGAGGCCGGTCCCACGTCCCCGGCCGCGATCATCGCCGGTCTCAACGACCAGCTCAGGCTCATTCGGAACGCTCTGGAGGTGGAAGATCCCATCGGCCTGTCCGATTCTCTCCGCTATGATCTGCCGGAAGTGATCGGGCAATGGCGTCAACTGCTGGGCGACCTGGTCGGTCGCGCTGAAAAGGGGGACGTCGTGCAATGACCGTCGCATCTCAGCGCCAGAAGATCGACGATCTGATGGATAAGGCCAGCGAGTCCCTGGCCCGCACCGCGTACTTCGAGGCCGAGCGGATGGCCAACAAGGCTCTCGGCATGGCCAGGCAGGAAGGTGACTTCGACCGCATGGCCCGGATCATCATGCCCCTGCTGGAAGCCCGCCGCCAACGGCTGCAGCAGGCCCTGGAGGTGAAGGGGATTGTGATTCTGGACGGTGAGGTCACCGAAGATATGAAAATAGATCCCGGCTGCTATCTCGTGCAGCCGCCGCTGGTGGGGGCCGACGCCCGGCGCTTCCGGCTCAGCGCCCTGCACCGGGAGATCCCCGTGGCCGTAGTCTGCCGCGAACCGCTGACTCAACTGGGCCTGTGTCCGATCGTAACCATTGCACCCGCCGGCTCAATCCGTGCCAAGATCGAGCCGCCGAAGAATCCCAAACGTCCCGACCGGGCGTGGTTTGTCATGGCCATGGAGGAGCTGGGCAACTTCGCAATCGATTCCATCGACCCGGAGCTCGCACCGGATCGCCGCGTGGATGCCGTTCTCAGCCATCTCGATGGGATCCCCGAGCATGAAGGGTTGCACCGGTACCTCGAACAGGCCTGCCGCGCTGCTCAGGAGGCGAGCAGGGCGGCGTCATCCGGCGAATCCGCCTCCTCCCCCGGCAGGGACCGCGGGGAGGCAGAGTCCTGAGGTAGAGAAGTGAGTGGGGCGGCCCCTAGGAAGCGACGAATCAGGCGACGCTGGCCCTGGATAGCCGGCCTGCTGCTGGTGTTGCTGTCCATCGCCGACCACCGTGGTCTACTCCTGGTGGGAGACGATAATGACATGGCCTATCACGGTCGCACCGGGAGCGTGGTGCGGGTCATAGACGGCGACACGATCG
>CP070772.1:2094729-2128452 GCA_020345805.1 Phycisphaerales bacterium
CTCATCACGATTGCCTGGATCTGGGGGTGCGGGATAATCCTCCTGAGCATGTCCATCGCCTGGGTGGAGCGGCAGCCCGAGGTGGTGGAGACGACCGTCGTCTTGCTCACGTACCTGGGCGGGCTCATCGTCGTTCTGGGCGGCCTTGGACTGGCCGCATCCATCCGCGCGCGGGAGAAGCGGCAAAAGCGCACGCGCGCGTCGCTGCCCCGGAGAATGCGGATCATCATGAGCTGCCCGTACTGCCATCTCGAACAGCAGTTCGCCGCCGGCCTGGCCCGATGTCATTCCTGCGGCTTCTCCATGATGATCGAGATCGAAGAGCCCCGCTGCGAATGCGGTTACCTGCTCTACCGGCTGGCCGGCGATGCCTGCCCCGAGTGCGGGCGAGAGATCGCCGCCGAATATAGGCGGCAGGGACTTCAGGCCGCACCCGATTCGCCTCCGTCGGATACCGGGGGAACATAGAGGTAACGCTGCATCACCGGTGATATCAGGACGGTGAACCGTGTTGATGATTCCGCGGCGAGGTATGCTTCACATATGCGGCTGAGCAGAGTGCTTCTGTGGTGCCTGGCGGGGGCGGTAGTGTTTTCGATCGTCGTCCCGACTCTGGTGGCGTTCACCGCCGCGCGCAACTGGGTGGACCCGGAAAATCTGGTTCTTTTGGGCATAAACATCGTGTTGTTTACGGGCGCCGCTCTGTGCTGCGCGATCATCATGGAGCGGGGGCGGGCGGTGCCCTGGATGCGCAGCGCGATCGTCGCCAGCGCCTTCTGCGGAGCGGGATGGTCTCTGGCCCTATTCCTTTCCACCGGAAGCAACGAATGGCTGTGGGGCCTTCTGCTCATCTGGCCGACGGTCTGGGCGGGGTTGATGCTCGTCATCGGGATTCTGCTGCTGCCGCGTGACCGCGGCGGCTGGTGGAGGTGGATGCGGCTGGCAACCATCGGCATCACCTCGGTGCTGGCGGTTTATATCTGCCTGGCGGCGACGATCTTCAATATCGCATACAAGTTCGGCCTGTTCTGGAACGAGGTCTTCATACAGTCAATGTTCTGGCTGACGATAGTGGCGCTCGTAAGCTGGCTTTTCTTCCGCATCAAGCCGCCGCGCCAGGCGCTTCCGCGGCGACTGATCATGATTTGCATTCCCTTCCTCGTTCTGCTGGCAATGCTTGTATTGGTGCTCTGCCGTAGCGGTGTTATCGATTTCACCGAGCATTGGATGCCGGATCAGCGCGATGAGGACATTGCGGCCCGAATAGGCGTTGCTCTCGCCCTGCTCGCCGGGGGCGGGATGTTCGCCTGCCTGCTAACCATCTGGATCCCCGGCCTTACGGGCCGGCCGCAGCCTGTTGATCACGTGCGCGAATTCGCTCTGCGCTGTCCCCGCTGCGGCGAAGAGCAAACGGCGAGAACCGGTGCCTACACCTGTCGACGATGCGCCCTGGCGATAAAGGTGGACCTGCTGTGACTGATGCCGCAACGAAAGTAGTCCAATTCGCGCTGCGGCTGCTGACCACCGCGCTGCTGGCCTGCGTCGCCGCATCGGTGATCATGGGGGTGATATGCATGGCGGCCGGTCCGGATGTGGAACCGCTGGCCGAAATGATGTTGACAACCCTGCTCGTCACGGTCCTGTTCGGCTCGTGGACGATGGCCACCGTGGTGATCCGCGCCGGGCGGCTGGTGATCATCATGCTCATCAGCGGGCTGGGGACGCTGGCCGGAGTCGGCCTGCTGGTGTGGTTGATTCAAGTGCAGCCGGACATTGACTGGCAGAAAGCGGAAGTGATCTCCCAGGTGGGAGTGACAATCCTTCTGCCATCACTGGCGCTGGTTCACAACGGGGCGTTGAGCCTGCTGGCGACGCGAGGCATCGTGCGCCTGGTCAAGGTGGGCACCATGATCTGCCCCTGGGTGTTTCTCGGCTGCATCATGATGTTGATGTGGCGCGACTTTACGTTCCCTTTCGGGTCCTGGGGACTCTTGTTCGTACTGGGGCCCGTGATGCTGGTCAGTCTTCTCCTGGCCGCGGTGGGCACGATTGTCGTCCCACTCGCCACGGTCGGGCGTCTGAGTCGTCGCAGCCTGCCGGAAGGGGCGGTGGAGAGCCGGGTGGCCATCAGCATGGACTGCCCGCAATGCGGAAAGCGGCATCAGTTCACCGCCGGCGCGGCGAAATGCCCGGCCTGTCGGGCGAAGATGTTCATTGAGTTCGAGGAGCCGCACTGCGAATGCGGCTACCTGCTCTATCGCCTGACCGGTGAAGTATGCCCCGAATGCGGCCGGCCCGTGCCGGTCGAGCAGCGCTGGGCGGCGGCCGAGACTATCGAGTGACGCGAAGCAAGGCGGAGGTTAGGATGCGCTTATGAAACTGCGGACCACCTTCCTCTGGGCGATGATCATCTCGCTGTCCGCCGCGGCACTGATCGGCATCGCGGTCCTTCTCCTGCCTGATCTCGGCCCTACCGAGGAGATCCTCGCCTCCACCGCGCTGTTCTCCGCGTTCAGCCTGGTGGCCCTGTGCTGCGCGATCGTGCTGGAGAAAAGGAGACTGGTTCCGCTCATGTGGATCGGTATCGCGGTCGGTTTTGTGGCAATGCTCGTCTGGCTGTTTATGGTCTGGTTCCATGGGATGTTGAATTGGGAGTGGGAGGAGCGCGTGCTCAGAACAGGCGGCGTGTTCACCATCATCGCCTGCTGGTGCGCGTACTGCGGCCTCATGTCCCTGCCGCGATTGACGGGGCGGCTGACACGAAGCGTGCAATGTGGAACGATCGGGATCTGGGCCTTGCTTGCCGTGATCTGGATCCTGGGCCTCTGCTGGGAACAGGAGTTTGAACTCCTCGTGGATTACCTGCTGGGTGAAGATCTGGCTCTTCGCCTTATGGGTGTGCTGCTGATCCTTGGTGCATGCGGAACGGTCGTGACGCCGATTCTGTGGAGAGTGCAGGCCCTGCGGGCCGCGGCGGCGCGCGAATCGGTGCCAGTCGAGCTGCGCGTGCAGATCGTCTGCCCACGCTGTCACACGCAGCAGGAGTTGATGACCGGCCGCAGCAAATGCGCCAAGTGCGGCCTGCGGATCAGGATCACCGTCGAAGAGCCGCGCTGCACTTGCGGCTACCTGCTCTACCGTCTTGAAAGCGACACCTGCCCAGAATGCGGCCGGAAGTTGGCGCAACAGGACACCTAGTCGGCGGAAGAAACCCCCGAGTGATCGAGGTACTTCAGGGCCCGTGGTCTCGCCCATCCCGCCACGTTTCGGCCGTTTCATCATCGAGTGCGTGCGATTCTGTGTATTCTGCCGGCATGAGCGAAGTACAGAATTCATGCGAACTCACCGTCTGGCTGCTGGAGCGGCTGTTCCATCCGACTGAAGGCTGGGAACACGGATCGTTCCTTTCACTCATCGGCGACCTCACCTCCGATCAGGCGCAGTGGCGACCGGCGCCGGACAAGCGCTGCATATGGGAGCTGGTCATCCACATGCGCTCCTGGCGGTCGTTCGTCAACAACCGTCTCCGCGGCGAGCCGGTGCCGGATCCGTTTGTGCCCTGGCCGCCCCTGCCGGAGGCGAACGATGGAGGCGATCGCGAGCGACTATGGGCCGCTGAGATCGAAAGTCTGAAGGAAATCCACAACCAGCTTGTCGAGGCGGCAGGAAATCTCGATCCGGCCGAGCGTCATCCGCATCCCGACCTGAAGCACCTGCCGCACGTGATCGGGCCGCTGGGAGTGCAGATCCACGATTCCTATCATCTCGGCCAGATCGCGATGCTGCGGGGTATGCAGGGTTTGCCGCCGGTGGAATAGACCGCAGCGCTGGGCCGGTGTCATTACCCGACCAGCGATGTCTCCAGATCCCTGGTTGACAGTCCGTGCATGATCATGCTGATCGCCTCGGGGTTCGTGGCCAGTCGCAAGGCCTCGGTGCCGTGGATGATCTCGGCCTTCCACAACTTGGCGAGATGCTGGTCGAAGAGTTGCATTCCCTGTTCGCCACTCGCCATCGCCTTGGGCAGCGCCGTCGGCTCGCCTTTCTCCAGGACCTTCCGCACCATGGGAGTGGCGCGGAGAATCTCGACCACGGGGATGCGGTCCTTGCCGTTGTAGGTGCGGGCCAGGCGCTGGCTGATGACCGCCTCAAGGTTTGCCGCGAGTTGCTCGACGAGCAGTTCCCGTTCCTCGGGCGGGAACAGGGCGATCATGCGCTGCACCGTCTGCGAAGCGTTGGTGGTGTGGATCGTGGAATACACGGCGTGGCCGGTGTCGGCGGCCTGCAAAGCCGTGCGCATGGTCTCGGCATCACGCAACTCGCCCACAAGGATCACATCGGGATCCTGGCGCAGGGCAACGCGCAGCGCGGCGGCGAACGACTTCGTGTCCCGGCCGAGTTCGCGCTGAGCGACCAGGCATTTCTTTGACCGGTGCACGAACTCGATCGGATCCTCGATGGTGATGATCCGGTTCTCGCGGTGGGTGTTGACATAGTCCATCATCGCCGCCAGCGTGGTGGACTTGCCGCTGCCGGTGGTCCCGGTGACGAGCACCAGGCCGCGCTGCGTCTGGGCGATCTCCTCGATGGCATGAGGCAGGTTCAGCTCGTCGAAGGGCGGAATCTCAATGGGCACGTTGCGCAGGGCCATGGAGAGATGGCCGCGCTCGAAGAACGCGTTCACGCGGAACCGGGCCCGGCCGGGCATCTCGAAGCTGAAGTCCGAGCTGCGCTCTTCATCGAGCTCGACCTGCACTTCACCGGGCGCCATCTGTCGCACGATCTCGCGGATTTCGTCATCGCTCAACTCGGCGGACCCTTCCAGGGGCTCCAGCAGGCCGCCCAGGCGGACCATGGGTCGATTGCCGGCTTGAAGGTGCAGATCGCCCGCCCCGAGATCGAGCATCGCTTCCAGAAGTCTCGTCAATTCCATTGTGCGCGGTCCTCGTAAGGGCAATGTTCCCAGCGAGCCCATCATAGCGGCATGTTCGCCTCGGTGTCATCCGTGTGGGCTTCGCCTGACGTCACCTTCAATCGGAGAGCCGGGCTACCGCAGCACTCTTGGATAAGACGAGGGATGGTCCGCATCCGGCATGTCTCCCACCGCTCTTCCGCCGCGTGCGGAAAGGCGGCGAGTCACCGGCGGAGGTTCTCAAGCGACTACCTTCCCTCAACAGGAGGAAATCGGATATGCAGCTTTCGAGCAGAAATCAGCGCACAGGAACCTGGTCGGCGATCGGACTGTCGTCGTTTATGGCGATCTGTCTGTCATTGTCACATCCCGCCGCCGGTGGATTGAGCAGGGCGCCGTGGCCCACAGAGGATTGGCCGGTCGCCCCGCCGGCAGCATTGCAACTTGATGATGATCGTCTCAATGAGCTGGTCGAACTGATCCGCGACGGCGAAAAGTTTCCCGACCTGCACGGCCTGCTCGTGGTTCGCAGCGGCTACCTCGTCCTCGAAGAGTATTTCGACGGCTATGACGCCGACGACCTGCACATGCTCCAGTCGGTGACCAAGAGCTTCACCTCGGCGGTGATGGGCATCGCCATCGAGCAGGAGAAGATCAAGGGCGTCGATGAGCGTGTGCTCGACTTCTTTGACGATCTGGAGGGGATCGGGAACATCGACGACCGCAAGCGGGCGATAAGAATCGAAGACCTGCTCACCATGCGCACCGGCACGGACTACCACGAGCGCGGCCCCGGCTCGCCTCATTATCAGCTCAGCGCCCTTTCGCGCGGCTGGACGGAGTTCATCCTCAGCCGGCCGATGATCAACGACCCGGGCACCCACTTCCAGTACGACAGCGGCGGGGTGATCCTCATGTCCGCCCTCATCAAGGCCCGCACCGGCGATCACGCCGATGCGCTGATGAAAGAGCATCTCTTCAAGCCGCTGGGAATCGAGAAATACCGCTGGCACAAGAACGCCGAGGGACACCTCCACACCGGCGGCGGGCTCAACCTCACGCCGCGCGATATGGCCAAGTTCGGCCTGCTCTATCTGCGCAACGGCAGGTGGGAGGACAAGCAGGTCGTGCCCGAGGAATGGGTCGAATCGTCAATCAAGCGGCACGTTGAATTCGGACCCGAGGCCCGACTGACGGCGGGCTACGGCTACCTGTGGTGGATACTCAAGCCCGATCCGAACGCCGAGGGCAACGTGGACATTTACGCCGCGATGGGTTTCCGCGCCCAGTACATCTTCATCATCCCCGAGCACGACATGGTCGTGGTCGTAACCGGCGGCACGCAGAACGAGACCGATCAACGCAAGCCGGTCGAGTTCCTTTATTCGCACATCCTCCCGGCGGTCAAAAGGTGATGTAACGATGCGATACTCGCACCGAACAGTGATCAGGCAGACGGCTGCGTCGGCGTATCTGTGACGACCGACTCGATGTTCGTTTCGGCGGCGAAGATCTTCTGCACCGCGCAGGCTCTGGACGCGGCGTAGATTCGCTTTCTCTCCTCATCACTGAGATCGCCGACGATGTTGACTTCGCACTGGATCGTGTCGGGCACGTCCGCCTTGCTGCTCTTGACCCAGCGGGCGAAGACGGTCGCGGATTCCATCGCATAGCCTTTGCGTTCGGCGAACTTGCCCATCGCCGAGGCCTTGCATGAGCAGAGAGCTGCGAGCATCAGATCCACCGGCGTGGGGCCTTCGTTCGTGCCGTCCTGATAGGGCGGCTGATCAGCCACCACCGAGTGGCCGTTGGCCATGATGATCTCGGTTCGCGTGCCCTTGCCGATGGTGGCCGAGGCGCCGTTGCGGTGAATTCCGGGAACGTTGGGATCTTCAGCGGACATAAGCAGAGAAACCTGTAAGAAAGGGCATAAGCAGCAGGTCGCGGGCGGCGGATCAGTGCTCGGTGTAGCCGAGCACCACCAGCGCGCAGGCTGTGCCGGGGACGATGTTCAGCCCCAGCTCCTCGCCTCGCTCCTCGGCCTCGGGAAACTCGGCGCCGGGCTGCATCCAGATGTTCTTTATCCCCAACTCCGCGGCCTGCTCCACCACTTTCTCCGTAACTTGCGGGGGGGTTATGACGGAAATCCCGTGCACCTTCTCCGGCAGCGAGGCGAGATCGGGATACGCCTTCAGGCCTTCGACTTCATCCGCCTTCGGATTGACCGGATAGACCTGGCGGTTGTTCTGCTGATAGACGCGCAGGACCTTGTTGCCGTATTTCTCGCGGTCGGTGGATGCCCCGACCACGGCATGGGGCGAACCGTCAAGAAATGCCTTTATTCGTTCTTCCAGAGCTGCGGGCATTTTGTCGACCTCCAGATCGGGGGGACGGGGCGATTGAGAACTCAGGTGACGAGTCGGGTGTTGATGAGCGTTTCGTGTCGCAGGGCGTGCTGGACCCAGCAGTGGTTGGACATTTCCGCCAGACGCCGGCGCTGCTGGTCGGTGAGTTCATCGCCGAGGATTTCGATCTCGCAGTCTATGACATCGACGATCCCTCGCCGCCCTTCGCCCAGCGATCGGGCGTTTTCGCGATGGTGTCGGGCGGAGATGACGGCGCCGGTCATCGGCCAGCCGTGTCGGTCGGCCTGCATGCGGATCAGGGCCGCCTTGCCCGCGGCAAACGACGCCAGCAGAAGATCGATGGCGGCCGGCCCGTCGTTCTGACCGCCCGCGAAAGCGGGCAGATCGGCAGTCAGGCTGTGCCCTTCCGGCAGGGCGATCTCGGTGTGATAGGTGGCCTTGCCGATGCGGGCTACGGCCGTGCCGCTCTCGGCCCGGCCGGTCAGGGGGAGGGAGGGCTCTTCCATGCCGGAAGGTTAGCTCGCCTCCGCCTTGTCTGCGATCACCAGAGGCTCGGACGAATGGTTGCCCCAAACCTCGCAATCGCCACAACCCGCGAATGCGACGCCACCGGAACAACCGGAGCAGGCGGCGGAAGCCGACCCCTCCGCGGCCGGGCGCGGGTGAGCCTGAGCCAACACCGCGGATTCACTGACCGCAGCCGGGCGGTTTGCCGATGGGTTCACCGGCCGGCACGGGGCGGCTGGGGAGCTTGATGTGCCTAACACACAATGCAAATCGATCGGTCTGGCTATGGGACGTTTGCGGTTGGCCGTGAGCGTCTGCTGCTGGATAGTGGTGGTGGCCTTGGCGACTCAGGTTTTCGTCTGGTCGCTGATAAACTTCACCCAAGTGCGGTACGAGAAGCTGGAGGGGGGCGGCGGCTCGCCGCTGATTGTGGAGGGGCCAAGCCCCCGGGAGAAGACCATGCAGACGGTCACCCTCTCCGGTAACGGCGAGGGGACGGCTCGAGAGCCGGTGGAGGCCAATCGCGTGATCAGCCGGTGGGACCGGGTGATGGCGTCGGCGTTGCCGCTCACCCGCGGCGCCGGGCTGCTGGCAATGCTGGTCATGATCCCCCTGATCGCAATGGGGGTCCTGCTGGGGGCCGGCTCGGCCACCCCGGGCGTGGAAAACACCGTCTCCTCATTCTGCTGGGCCACGGTGACGGCGCTGCTGATAATGCCGGTGGGGGCGATATTCCAGTTGCCCTGGGCTGAAGGCGGGCTGGTCAGCTACCCGCTGATGGTTCAGTCCGCGGACAGCGCACAGGGGGCGATGCTGAGCCTGATCCCCGGCGCATCGGAAGGCGGCGCCCATCTCGCCCTGGCTCGCTTCGTGGGTCTGCCGGCGGTGTGCATCGCCGGTCTGGCTCTGGTCGGCCTGCGCTTCTGTGCCGGTGTCCGGGCGGCGATGCTGCCCAAGGAGGACATGCGACTGGATCCGGAGTTGGAGAAGGAAGTGTCCAACATCAAGCCCACCAGCCTCATCGGAGGCCGAATGGCCGGGGCACTCTCCCAGGCGGTGAGCGCCGATCCGCCCAAGACGGGGGGCGGTTCTCCGGTTCCCTCCACCCCACCCGCTGAATCGCCCAAGTCGGCATCGATGCCCGGCGCTCGTGAGCTCTCGACCGGCGAAGCGCCAAAACGGCTGATTTGAGAGGCAGTGAATCCTGAGTTGATGAACGTTGGCGAGACCGCCGCGCCGCGCAGCGTCTCCGCGCAGTTATAACCGTGCCTCCGCGCCTCACCGTGGAACCTAAGACTCATCTTCGGCCGGGCATGGCTGATTCCCGCCCGCGGCGGTATCCTTCCCCCGTGGAACCGGCAGTCTTCATTGATCGCGACAACACGCTGATTCACAACGACGGTGACCTGGGCGACCCGGAACAGGCGCGGCTCATCGACGGCGTGGCCAGCGGCCTGAAGGCCCTGCGCGAGGCCGGCTATCGGCTTATCGTGGTCACAAACCAGGGTGGCGTGGCCCGCGGGAAGTTCTCCGAAAACGACGTGGACGCCGTCCACCAGAAGATCGCCTCGCTGGTCGATGAAGCCGCCGACCGGGCACGGATCATCGACCGTTTCTATTACTGCCCCTACCACCCCGAAGCGGAGATCGAGGCGTATCGCCGCGACCATCCGTGGCGCAAGCCGAATCCCGGCATGCTCCTGCAGGCAAGCCGCGACCTGGGACTGGACCTGGCCCGGTCCTGGATGATCGGCGATCAGGCCCGGGACATATCCGCGGGACGGTCGGCCGGCTGCCGTACTGTTCTGATTACCGAAAACGGCCGGCTCGCGGAGGAGGCGCACCCCACGGCCACGGTGCGTACGTTCTCCCAGGCGGTGCAGCACATCCTCGAGGAAAGCCCCCCGCCCCGGGCGAGATCCGAGGGCGGCGCTTCCCGGCCGGCCCTGGGCGGCCTGGGCGGCGAGATTTCCCGGGCCGGCGATCAGGCCCAGGGTCATAATCTCCATCGGGCGATTCTCGACCTGACTGAGGAACTCCGTTCCCGGCGGATGCGACGGGCCGAGTTCACGCACCTGAGAATGGCGGCGATGGCGTGTCAACTGGTGGCGTTGCTGCTGGCACTTTTCGGCCTGCTCCAGCTTGATGCCACGGATGTCTTCATCAAGTGGATGATCGGCGCGATCTTGGCACAGTTGGCGACCCTCGCGCTACTGCTGCTGGACTTGAGCGGATGACGGAAAGGTCGGCCCCGCTTCATCGCGGTCTGAGGCGAGTCGCCGTGATCTGCCCTACCTGGGTCGGTGACACGGTGATGACCACACCCGTTCTGCGGGCGATGAGGGAGGAACTGGCCGGTGCGACTCTGATCGGGATCGTACGCCCGGGGCATGACGAGCTGCTGGACGGCTCGCCGTGGCTGGACGAGTTGATTCCTCTGAACATCAAGGGCCTGACCGGCCCCTGGCGGGCCCGCCGGGCGCTGCGCGGTTGCGAGGCCGAGGCGGTCCTTCTGCTGCCCAACAGCTTCCGCTCGGCCCTGGCGGCCCGGCTCAGCGGCGCGCCCGTTCGAATCGGCTACCGAAGGGACGGCCGCGGCCCGTTACTCACTCACCCGCTGGAAGTGGAGAGGACCGGCCTCCCCACCCCCACCGTCGATTACTATCTGGCACTGGGGCGCTTTGCGCTGGGCGTCGATTCGATTCGACCGAAGCCGGAGCTCTCCGTGACGGATTGGCAGGAGGCGGCCGCGGACAATCTGCTGGCCGATGTGGAGGGCCCTTTCCTGCTGCTCAACCCCGGGGCGAGCAAGAAGGAGAAGCGGTGGCCGATCGAGCGGTTCGCCGCCGCCGCCGATGCCTTGGCGGGCTCGCGGTCGCTGGCCGTGGTGGCCGGCGGAGCGCCTTCGGAAGCGGATCTCATTCGTGAACTTGCCGGGATTGCCCATACACGAATCGTCAACCTTGCCGATCGCGGATTGGGGCTTGGAAGCCTCAAAGCGGTCATCCGGCGGGCCACGGTGCTCATCACCAACGACACCGGCCCGCGTCACATCGCCGCGGCCCTGGGCACGCCGACAGTCTGCCTGTTCGGACCCACCGATCACCGCTGGACCACACTACCTGAGGCTCGGGAGCGGATCCTCCTGGCCGAGCCTTTCCTGCCCGAGGAACTGGTTGCCGATCGCATGCCGAAGATCTGCTCGATTGACCGTATCAGGACCGCGGACGTGATCGCAGCCGTCGAATCACTTCTCGACGATCCGCCTTCGGCAGGCCCCTGACGGCGGCGCGCAGCACTTCCCACCACGCCCGGCGGGGGATGGGGATTCCCGTTTCCAGGGGCTCGACCATCAGCCGGTCGAACATCCGCACCAGCGCTTCGAGCCGATCGGACATCGGCCGCACCCCCACCGGATCGATCAGCCAGACCGTCGGCTGATCGCCCTCTTCGGCGATGACGATGTTGCTGAGCTTCAGGTCCCGGTGCAGCAGCCCGCCATCCGCCATTGTCCGGGTCATTCGCCCGATCCGGGCGGCGATTCCCAAGCCGGCCGTGAGGTGTTTGCCGGCATCCGCCAGCACTTCCAGGGCAAGCGGGCCGGGAATGAACTCCATCTCGAGCGTCAGTCTCAGCCGGCCCGGCAGGCGCGTCAGCCGCCATCGGCCGACCGGTGAGGGCGTGTTCAGGCCCAGGGCGGTCAGCCGGCGGGCACCGCGAACTTGCCGCTGCGGCTGGGCGAGCCCGAGAATGAGCTTGAAGACGATCGCCGGCGTGAGCGGCCACATCTTCAGCGTCCGCAGGCCCTCACCGGGACGCCGGATCAGCCACACACTCCTCGCGCCGGCCTCCTTGAGGCAGCGCACTGCATGCTCGGGCGCAACAGGCATCGCGGCAGGTTATCCGATACCGCCCCTTAGTAGTTCGCCACGATGCCTTTCCTGCTACGATCCGGTCGGTAAACTTCCATGACTACCGACCAGAACATCCCCGACCTCGCGGTCGGAATCTGCACCAGGAACAACATTGACACCATCGAGCGCACCATCGGGAGCGTTCGCGATCTCGCCCGGCAGGTGCTGGTGGTGGACTCCGGCTCCACCGACGGCACCATCCAGGCCTGCGAAACGCTGGGGGCGGAGGTCATCCACCGGGATTGGCCGGGCTACCTCGCCCAGAAGCAGTTCCTGCTGGATGAACTCAAGGGGCACCGGTGGGTCCTGATACTGGATTCGGACGAGTCGGCCACGCCGCCGCTTCAGGGATCGATCCGCAGGACGGTCCGGGCGGACGACGACCGCTACGAAGGCTGGCTGGTAAACCGCAAGCTGTGGTTCCTGGGCGGGTATCTCAATCATGCCTATCAGCCGGAGTGGAGGCTGCGCCTGGTAAGAGGGGGCAAGGCCCGGATGTGCGGCATCGGCGACCAGAGGTCGGGTGACGGTCAACTGCACGAGACAATCGTGGTCGATGGTCGTACCGGCAGGCTCGATGGCGATCTGCGTCACGATTCCTGGCGGGATCTCGCCGACATGTGCCGGCGGCACATCACCTACGCGGAGCTGGCGGCCGAATACAACGCCGGCGGCGGAACGCTGCTCAGAATGCTGGTGAGTCCGTCTGCGGCGCTGGTAAAGCAACTGATCGTCAAGCGTGGTCTTCTCGACGGACCGCGCGGGGTGATCGCTTCCTGCGGGGCATCGGCCGGCACGCTGCTCAAGCACATGTTCATCGCCCAGCGGCGCGCGGGCCTGCGGGAGAAAGACGAATGATCCGCCTCTTCCGCAGCGACCTTCCCAAACCCGCCCCCTGGCCGCGCGATTCTCAATCCATCGCCGCCGCCCTTCGCTGGACGCGCCTGCATGATCCCTACGGGCATCAGATTCACAACGGCCTAGCCATAATCTACATGCTGCTGCTGCCGTGGATCACCGCCCCCAAGGACGTGGCGTTCGTGCTGCTGGTCGGATATGCCGTGTTCCGCATCCCCTTCACCTGGCGGTGCTACGCCCCGCTGATCCGTTCGCCCCTGATGTGGGCGTTCCTGGCTTGGGCCGGCTGGAGCGCGATCACGCTGGGCTGGTCGCGCGACCGGGGCCAGGGGATCGACGAGCTGCTGGCGATGCGCGTACTGCTCACCCCCCTGGCGATGTGGCCGGTTCTGGACCGCCTGCCCATGCACCTCGGGGCGGCCCTCGTGGGCGTTTTTGCCCAGCAGGTCTGTCAGCTGCTCGATTTCATGGGCTGGGTCGATTTCCGGGTGCAGGATGCCGAGTACGGCCGGGTGGGCGGATGGATTCATCCCATCCACACCGGCACCTGGTGCGTGGCCGCCATCTGTTGGAACCTCGCCGCGGCCCTGTGCACCCGCGGGTGGATGCGGGCGGTCTCCACGGGTCTTCTGCTGGCGGCGGCCGTCGGGCTGCTGGCCACCCAGAGCCGGGGGCCGTGGCTGGCGGCGACGATCGTGGCCCCGCTGACCCTGATCGCGATCTTCCTGAGGCGACCCGACAGCCGGAGGTTCGCGCTGATCCTGGCGGTGCTGTGCATCGGCGGGGCGCTCATCGCCTGGCCGGTGGCCAGGAAGCTGGTGACGCCGCGATTGGCGGAGGCGGCTTCCGACGTGCAAAGGGCCGCCGACGAGGAGGTCTACTGGACGCCGATCGGACTGCGAATGGGCCTGGCCCAGTGGTCCTGGCAACTGTTCACCAAGCATCCGGTGCGGGGAATCGGGGTGGGATCATTCCAGACGGCCCTGCGCGAGCTGCCCGCCTACCAGCACGCCGAGAAGGTGGCTCGGAATCACAATCGCGATTTCGTCCAGCGCATGCGCCGCGATCACCCGCACTCGATGTATCTGTACACGCTGACCTGCACCGGTGCGATCGGCGGCATCCTTATGCTGGCGGTGATCGTGCTTCTGGTGCGGCAGCTATGGCGGGATCCGCCCAACCATCCCTGGGCCCTGGGGAGCATGTTCGTGCTCATCGGCTGGCTGATCGGAGCGATGTTCGACTGCCACGAGCTGAACGGCCACGCGTTCGGATTGATGGGCTACCTCGCTGCCGCCACTCTGCCCCATCGTGCCCGGATTCGATACGATCTGCGGCCGGGAAGACCCGCCGAACTCGCTCTCCTCCGGGCGGAAGCCGCCGCGCGTGGCGAAGCCGACGAACCTCCATCCCGATGACGACATGCACTGGATCACCTGGATCGTCTGCATAGCCGGAGCCTACCTGATCGGCTCCCTGCCCTTCGGCGTGCTGCTGGCCCGCGCCCGCGGCATCGATATCCGCGCCCACGGCTCGAAGAACATCGGCGCGACCAATGTCGCACGAGTTCTCGGGCGCACGTGGGGCACCATTTGCTTCTTTCTGGATGTGATGAAAGGAGCCGCGCCGGTGCTGGTGGCGGGCTTTGTCTGCGGCGTGGTCAACCGGCATCCCAACGGTGCGGAGGAGCCGCTCACCCAAACGGAGATGTGGTTGTGGCTGGCGGTGGCGGTGGCAGTGGTGGCCGGCCACATGTTCTCGATCTTCCTGGGCTTTTCCGGCGGCAAGGGGGTGGCGACCGGCTTCGGGGCGATGACCGCGATGTGGCCCCTGCTCACCATCCCCGCGCTCGGCGCGCTGGTCGTCTGGTACGCCGTGCTCCGCCTCTTCAGGTACGTCTCCCTGGCGAGCATGGCCGCGGTGGTGAGCCTGCCGGTGGGTTATCTCCTCGCCGCCCTTCCCGCCCGCGAGGTCGATGATCTGCCCCATCACCTCCTGCGGGCTTCACCGCCGCTGATCGTCACCGCCGTCCTTGCCATCGTGGTGGTTTATAAGCATCGCGCCAACATCACCCGCCTCCGCCGCGGCGAAGAGCCGAAGATCGGCGGCTCCGCGAGGAGGGGTGATGTTCTGACAGACGAATGAGCCGGGGAAAGACGACGGCGGGAAACCTCGGCGATCGTCCCGCTCCCAAGGTCGATATACTTCGCGCCGCCCGTGAATCACGCCTCGGGCCCGGCGGCACGAGGCGGCAATTCCTTACGGTGCGGGCGACCAAGGGAATAATCGCTCTTATCCGGGAACTGGCACTCGGTTTGAATGACAGGGAGATCCCGACTACGAAGCGACAGCGGCATGAGCAGCAAGCACCATCACGCGACCGGACACGACGTCCATCACCCGCCGAAGACCATCGTCGGATGGCGCGAGTACGTCTCCTTGCCGGAATGGGGTCTGACCGGAATCAAGGCCAAGGCCGATACCGGCGCCCGAACCAGCGTCATTGACGTGACCGAAGTCATCGAGCTCGAGGGCAACCGAGTGCGTTTCGAGGTCGTCGTCAATCGCCGCAACCCCGATGAGCACATCTGGCTGGAGACGGACATCGTCCGCCGAACGCGGGTCAAGTCCAGTTTCGGGGCCAGCCACGATCGACTGATCGTCAAGACCCTGGTGAAGCTCGGAGAAATCGAAAAGGAGATCGAGCTCAGTTTGGTGTCACGGAAGAACATGCTCTGTCGCATGTTGCTGGGCCGCAAGGCTCTGGAGCCGGATCTCGTGGTGGATCCGGGCCGGAGATACATCCACGGACGGAAGCGTCGCAAGAAAAACCGGCAAGGGGGAGCGAAGTGAAGATCGCAATTCTGTCGCGGGGGCCGCGACTTTACAGCACTCGCCGCCTGAAGGAAGCGGCCCAGGCACGCGGACACAAAGCGCGGGTGATGGATACGCTGAAGTTCGCCCTCCAGGTCGAGCATCGGGATCCCGACGTTTTCTACAATAATCAACACCTCGCCGACTTCGATGCGGTCATTCCCAGGATCGGCCCCTCCATCACGCCTTTCGGCTGTGCGGTGGTGCGCCAGTTTGAGCAGATGGGAGTCTTCTCCCTCAACTCCTCGCAGGCGATCGCGGTCTCGCGCGACAAGCTCAGGTCGCTCCAGGTGCTGAGTCGGCGGGACATCGGCCTCCCCCCAACCGCTTTCGTGCGTCGGCGCGATGACATCCTGCCCGCCATCGACCGCGTGGGAGGCACGCCGATCATCATCAAGCTTCTGCAGGGGACTCAGGGAGTGGGAGTCATCCTGGCCGAGAACCTCAAGGTCGCCGAAGCCATCATCGAGACTCTGCACGGAGCCAAGCAGAACGTCCTGATTCAGAAATTCGTCGCCGAGAGCAAGGGAAAGGACATCCGCGCCTTTGTGGTCGGCGGGCAGGTTGTCGCGGCCATGCGACGAGCAGCGGTGGGCCAGGAGTTCCGCAGCAACGTGCACCGCGGCGGAACCACCGAGATTGTTGAGCTTGATGATGATTACGAGCGGACCGCCGTTCGGGCGACCCGGATCATGGGTCTGCACGTGGCGGGGGTGGATATCCTCGAGTCCCGCGACGGGCCCCAGGTGATGGAGGTCAACTCCTCCCCCGGGCTGGAAGGGATCGAGGCCGCCACGGGCGTGGACGTCGCCGCGGCGATCATCGAATACCTGGAGCATCAGGTGTTCTTTCCCGATATCGACCTGCGCCAACGCCTTCCGCTGAACGCCGGCTACAGCGTGGCGGAGATTCCCATTGCGGACAAGTCACCCCTCGCCGGGCAGACCCTCGCCGATGCTCGCTTGCGCGAGCAGGACATCGTGGTGCTGAGCATCAACCGGCACGGCGTGGCATTTCCCAATCCGACCGGCGAACAGCAGATCCTCGGCGGTGACATTCTGCTCTGCTATGGCAGAATGCTGGCGCTGAAGAGCCTGATTCCGCCCAAGCGCCCGCGGCGGCGAAAGAAGCGCCGCTCCTAATCGTGATCCGTATCGGACAGAAGGTCACTATCGTGAGCAAGCGAGGGAAAGAGTTGGTCATTGCCAGCCGGCGGATACACGCCGGCGAGACCTGCGATGTCAGGCTGCCGGTCAGCGAAATGTACACCGGCGAACCCATCTATCTTCCCATCCGGGTGATCAGGGCAAAGAAACCCGGTCCCCGGGTGTTCCTGACCGCCGCCGTGCACGGTGACGAAGTCAACGGGACGGGAATCATCCGCCAGTTCGTCTTCGAGCGGCCTGTGGCTCTGAAACGGGGCGCGCTGATCTGCGTGCCGGTCGTGAACATCTTCGGCTTCGAGACCCACGACAGATACCTGCCCGATCGGCGCGATCTTAATCGCAGCTTCCCCGGTTCGGCCCAGGGGAGTCTCGCCAGCCGGCTGGCCCGCACGATCATGACCGAGGTGGTCCGGCAGTGTGATTACGGCATCGACCTGCACTCGGCGGCCGAGAAACGCACCAACTACCCCAACGTAAGAGGCAATCTGCGCGATCCTGCCGTCAGGGAGCTCGCCGAGGCCTTCGGCTGCGAACTGCTCGTCAACGGCAGGGGGCCTGAAGGATCTCTGCGGCGGGCGGCCTGCGACGCCGGTTGTCACACCATCATTCTCGAGGCTGGTGAAATCGGGAAGATCGAGCCCGCCGTGCTCAAGGTCGGCGTGCGCGGCGTTCAGAACGTGCTCATCCACCTCCAAATGATGGACGGGACCGTCAATCCGCCCTTGTATCAGACCAAGGTCTTCAAGACGACATGGGTCCGCGCGGAATTGGGCGGGCTGCTCAGATTCCATGTTGCACCCGGAGACCTGGTCCGGGCGGGGCAACCGCTCGCAACAAATGAAAGCGTCTTCGGCGATGCTCGGTCCATACTAATCTCTCCCGCCGACGGAATCGTCCTGGGGATGACCACCCACCCGGCGGTCAAACCCGGCGAACCGGTCTGCCACATCGCCCGTCCCGGCAAGCGGTTGTCGCTGATTCGCAAGGCTCTGGCCCACGAAGGCGAGAAAAGCCCGGCCGCTCGCGTACGCGACGATCTCGCCACCAGCATCGCCGTCTCACCCATCAAATCGTCGTGACGAGCCTGCCGGTCAGCAACGATCGCTCTTCCGACCCCCCTCGAGTGCGCCATGCGGTTAAGAGCGGATCGGCTTTCTGAGCCACTCGCGGCTTCAGCCTGAGCCGGCCTGCATCAGGGCAACCCGCCGATCACATCGTCCGGCGTTTCTCGCCCACGATCATTATGTTCGCCGCCAGCCCCCGAATCAGCCACAGCCTTTCGGCCAAGTCATTGAGTCTATACAACCCTTCAATCAGGGACGCGACAACAGAACCCGGCGGATCGGAATTCGCTCTTCCCGCCAGTGTCGGCAACACCTGGTGATAGCTCAGGTGCACGGGCCGGAAGCCGTGATGCAGCAGCATCCGGCGAATTCCGCCCTTCGAATAGCGCCTGCGATGGTGCGACCGGCCCAGCGCGCGGTTCAGCGCCTCGGCCCACGAGGTGCGGTTCGGAAGGAAGGTGACGATGAAGTGCCCGCCCAGTCGCAGGATGCGGTAGATCTCCTTCAGCGATTCGCTGTCGTTGGGAACGTGCTCCAGCACGCCGCTGCCGATCACCGTGTTGAACTCGCCATCTTCGTACGGCAGATGATGGGGGCTGTCGAGCTGTTTATAAACCAGCTTCGCATAGTCGTGGAAGACCTCGTATCGCCCGTCCACCACGTCGCACCCGTGCAGCTCGACGCGATTACCGAAATGCCGTCGCAGCAGGCACGCATCGACCGCCTGCCGGCATCCCCAGTCGAGGATCTTTTTCCTGCGCACAAACGGCAGGTACTTCTCGAACGCCTCCACCTGCCGCCGGATCACCGCCCGGTTGGCGGAGTGAGCGGCGAGGTAATCATCCGGCGCGGCCTCAAGCTGGTTCCGGTACAAACCCGTTATGGTGCGCTCAAGATCGTCAGACATTCTGCTTCGGCTGTTTCAGCGTCCGGAGTTGGATACGCGATGGCGACGGGCACCCCACCCGACGGATCGCAGGCGTAAACAGAATAGACACCGCCGGCAGCGCACGCGAGACCGGCGCGAACAACCCTGGCCATTCAGCCAGTCACGACGTCTATTCGATTTCAATCACTACCGGCAGCTCGACGACCGTGTGCTCGCCCGCCTGCCGCAACCTGCGCAGCGCCGCCCGGACCGACGGTGCATCGGCGAGCCACCGGGCCTGAAGCGGAACCGCCCCCCGCGCATCGGCGGCCGCGTCGGAGTCCGGCAGCATGAGCACGGCCGTCGTCGCCCCGTCCACGACTGCCAGCTTCTCCAGCAGCGCCGGCAGGTCTGCCAGGGGAACGCTGACGGTCAGGGCCGCCCCGCGACTGGAAAAGCCCAGTTGATGCTTGAGAGAAGGCGCCAGCTCCGCCGACCCGATCAGCTGCCCGCTCGGCTGCTGCACCTCCGCGCCGGCGGCGCTGAGTTCCTGCAGAGCGCGAAGCTGCCGCTCGGCCTGTCGTACCAGCCTGTCCAGGTCCGGCGAGCCCGAACGATACTCGCGCCGGCCGCCGGTCTCGGCCCGGAGCGGCTCGGGATCCTCCCGCCGATCGCGGTCGCGGCCCTGGGCCAGCCGCCATTGCTCGGCCAGCGCTTCGGCCTCTTCAATGTTGAAGTTCCGCACCAGGGCCACCGGCATGGTCGAGTCTTGAAGATTGCGAACCAGCGCCTCTTCGGCCCTCGTTGAATCCGAAGCAACCAATACCAGGGCGAACTCAGCCGCTTCCTTCCGCACTCGCGGCGCGGACCGCATCTGTACCGTATCCGGCTCGCCGCCGGTTGCGCCGGCCGCCGAAGCCGTCCACTGACCGGCCCCGGGCCGTTGCGGGGCGTAATGATGGATGGTCCCGGTGGCCGGGTCCGCCGGCGAGGGGACCGCTGCCACTGCCTGATCCGGCTGATCCGGTGATGCGGGCCCCGGCCGCGATCCGGTCGTTGAGCGGGCATCATCATCAACGGCGGCGATCATTCCCGGCTCGGAGTCGGGCTTCAGCACATAACTGAAGGTGGCCCACAACGCCCCACTGCAGATGAGCATTATCGCGGCCACCGCCGCCACCCGCGACCACACCGGCCGATGGCTCCGGTGTCTCAACTGTCGGCGGTACTCCCCGGGCGGGCTGCCCACGAGCATCGGCCTCGCCAGCAGCGGCTCCATTTCCGCGAGGAAATCTCGAGGCAGATCAGGCTGCCGGCACGACTGCAGCAGGGCCCGATCGGCCCGCAGGCGGTTGACGGCCTCCAGGGACGCAGGGTCCTTCGCCAACTGATCGCGGAGAGCCCGGGCCCGCTTGGGGTCCAGTTCGCCCTCGATCAGCTCCAGAAGCTCGGACTCGTCGAAACCCTTCAACATGGTCCTGTGAACTCATTCACCGTTGCCGATCCATCGGCCGAACCTGACGCCGCATCCCGCGGCGTGCCGTCGCTCATCCCTGGCGGGGCGAATCGGATTCGCCCAGCGCCTTTTCCGCCGCTTCCCGCAGGGCCAGCCGGGCCCTGAACAGGCGCGACTTCACCGTCCCCACGGGAACCTGAAGCACCTCCGCAATCTGCTGGTAATCCAGATCTTGCATGTCCCGGAGCACGAGGATGCCCCGCATCTCCGGCTCGATATCGCCCAGAACCCTCAACAGAACGGTTCGCGCCTCGGCCTGTTCGACGTGCTCGGGGCCGGAAAGTTCCCGCTCAGAGGCGATCCGACCCGCCAGCGGAACCTGTTCATCACCGGCCGTATCGTCCAGGGAGCCGTGACGGCGGATCTTCTGCTTCCGCAGGTGGCTGAGGCAGCTGTTTATCGTCACCCGAATGATCCAGGTGCTCAGCCGGGCCCGTCCGTCGTAGCTGTCCAGGCCCTCGATGACCTTCAGCATCGCGTCCTGGGCCAGATCCGCCGCCTCGTCCACGTTGCCCACCATTCGGTAGCAGACGGCGTAAACCCGCCGCTGATAGGACGACAGCAGCTCGCCCAGGGCCTCCGGGTCGCCCGCCCGATAATCATCCACCAACTGCAGTTCCCGCAGCGGGGTCATCCGGGGCGGGCTGGTGGACAGCCGCCGGCGATCGACCGGTCCGGCCGACTCCCCGGTCCCTTCACCCGGCTCCGTGGGATTGACTTCCGCTGCGTTCACGCCTGCATCCTGCAAATGGGTACGATGACCGGTGAAAACCGCCGGAGACCTCTTCGGACCGACCGCACCTGGCGGCACACAACATCATCGTAACGGCAGGCCCACGATGAGCACGCACCAAGCCTACAAATCGCCGCTCGAATCCCGATACGCCTCGCCCGCCATGCGGGCGATCTGGTCCGATGACCGCAAATACACCACCTGGCGGCGGCTGTGGCTGGCCCTGGCCGAGGCCCAGCAGGAGCTGGGGCTGGACATCACCGATGCCCAGCTTGACCAGCTTCGCGCACACCTGACCGACATCGACTACGAAGCGGCGGCCGTTCACGAATCGAAGCTGCGCCATGACGTGATGGCCCACATCCACGCGCTCGGCGATGTCGCGCCCGACGCCCGACCGATCATTCATCTGGGAGCGACCAGCCAGTTCGTCAACTGCAACACCGAGCTGCTCCAGATCCGCGATAGCCTCCACCTCGTCGCCGGCAAAATCGCCAGGATCGTCGATGCTCTCGGAACTTTCGCCCTCCATCATCGCCACCTGCCCACGCTTGGCTTCACCCACCTCCAACCCGCACAGCCGACCACCGTGGGCAAGCGGGCGGCGATATGGGCCCAGGATTACGCTCTGTCCCTGGAGGACATCGAGCATCGCCTCGATGCGCTCCGCTTCCGGGGCGTCAAAGGCACCACCGGCACGCAGGCTTCCTTCCTGGCCCTCTTCGACGACGACCCCCGCAAGGCGCAGAGACTCGATGAACTCGTGACCGAGAAGATGGGCTGGCCCGTGGAGAAGCACTTCGCGGTGACCGGCCAGACCTATCCGCGCCTCGTCGACGCCCAGGTTCTCAACGCGTTGGCAGTCGTCGCCGCGGTGACGCATAAGGTCTGCAACGACATTCGCCTACTGGCAAATCGCAAGGAGCTCGAGGAGCCGTTCGCGGCGACGCAGGTAGGCTCATCTGCGATGCCTTACAAGCGCAACCCCATGCGCTGCGAGCGGGCGACCTCCTTGGCCCGCTTCGTGATGAGCCTGGCCCAGAACCCGCTCAACACCGCCGCGACTCAATGGCTCGAGCGCACACTGGATGATTCGGCCAACCGCCGGCTGGTGCTGCCCGAGGCGTTCCTCGCCCTCGATGGGATCCTCGACATAATGCACAACGTCTTCAGCGGCCTGGTGGTTTATGAAAAGACCATCACCGCCAACCTAATGGCGGAATTGCCGTTCATGGCCAGCGAGAACCTGCTCATGGCCGCGGTGCAGAACGGCGCCGACCGGCAGGAGGCGCACGAGCTGTTCCGCAAGCACAGTCAGGCCGCGGGCGAGAAGGTCAAGGCCGAAGGCGGCGAAAACGATCTTCTCGATCGCCTGCGCGGCGAAGCGATGTTCAGGGATGTGGATTTCGACGCGGTGATGGATCCGAGTGCCTATGTCGGCCGGGCGCCCGAGCAGGTCAACTGCTTCATGGCCGAGGTCGTCGAGCCGATCCGTTTGCGCTACGCCGGAGAACTGGGCGATGCGGCGGAACTGAAGGTCTGAGTACTGGCTTACATTTTCACGCCCGAAAAGAGAACTGCGTGCCCGCGATAAAGCAGGCACGCAGTCAATGTATTACTCGACGATCTGCTTCATCAGCGGGGCAGCTCGTAGCCGTCGGAGAGAGTCTTCATGAAGGCCACGATCGCGGCCTCCTCTTCGGGCGTCAGACCCAGGTCGCCCAGTTCGTCGGTGTTGACGTTCTGCGGCACTTCCGGATCCGGCCAGGATTCCACATCCCGCGTGTTGTAGAAGTGGACGATCTCTTCCAGGGAGAGGAAGAAGCCGTTGTGGCCGAAGGCCTTGACGAAGTCCGGATGCGGCCTGAGATCCACGTTGCGCAGCGTGGGCACCTTGTGCTTGCCCCAGTTCTCCTCGGCAAAGTCGGCGTACTCGGGCACGTTGGCCAGGAAGCCGCCCAGGCCCGGGTCGATCCAGTTCCGACCGTCCGGGTTCCACCTGCGGGGCATTCTGTAGAACGGGTTGTTCGGGTTCTTCGGAACGCCCAGGTTGTCGTAGCTGAAATCGGTGAACAGCGGCGGCTCGTTGTTCGGACCCGGCTGGCTGGGATGACATGCCGCGCAATTGCCCTTGTCCGGATCCTCGAAAAGCGCCAGTCCCCATACCTCCTCGTCGGTCAAGTCCACCATGCCCGCCAGGTAATAGTCGTACTTGGAGGTGTAGGGGTTGACTTCGGTGGAGCGTTCGTACGCGGCGATGGCCCGGGCGAGTCGCTCATAGGTCAGGTCGACATTGAAGATGAAGTCGACCGGCTCGCCGTAAACCTCTTCATAGAGATACGCATAGTCAGAAAGGGCGACCTTCAGGCACACGTACATGGCGCTGGGGTTGTTTTGCTCCAGGGGATTGAGGAACGGCCCCTGAGCCTGCTCAGCCAAGGGATCGCCAAGCGTCCAGCCCGTCGCCCGACCGTCCCAGAAGATGCCCCCGATGAAGATCTCCTCGTCCGCATCGAAGTACAGCAGCGGACTGTCTCCGGCATAGGCGGCCGCCGGAGGCTTTCGGTTACCGAACCGCGTGTGAATCGCCCCGGGGTAGACCCCGGTCGTGGCGTTGATATCCGAGTTCGGTCCGGTGAACCCGACCGAGGGGTCGTGGCAGGCCGCGCATGACTGGCCCGCCGGCGTGGACAGATTCGTGTCAAAGAACAGGAACTTACCCAGCATCTCCTCCGGAGTCAGGTCGTTTGGCGCCATCCCCGCCGACATCAGCAATGCAAGCGGCCCACCCATTGCACATGCAACAGCTGCCCCAGTAATCAGCCTCTTCATCTCGAAATTCTCCTTTTCTTCCGAGTCCCGGTCCGCCGCCCGTCCTACGCGGATCTAGTCGGCGACCCGTATGGCGCAGACTCACACTTGTAGCTGCTGTTGTCAACAGAAAAACGCGTCATCAGCGGAGTCGACCGTCCGTGCCGAGCGGGGAAGCACGATCAGCGATGCCGACTGCGGATCGGACAGGTCTGGTTGGAACCACTGTTTCGAACTCGCACGCGGAAGTTGCGGAGTCCCGGGGCATCAGACACGTAAACGACTCACAGACAACACTTTATGCTACCGGTGGAGCCCAGAGACCCACCCCCGGATATCAAGACCAACACTCCGCCCCTCACTTTTCGCCGCTCGCCCCTCTCGCCCCTCATAACTCTTCTGTTCTGTCGGCACCGCGCCTTCCCGTGCACGTAATAGCATGTCAAATAAGGAGTTATGATGCGCAAACTGCATGCGGAGCACTCGAATCCCTGCAAACCGTCGATTCGTGATTGAAAACGCCCTGGGCCGGTGGCATCATGCGCATGGGTCTTTGCAAGGGGGCATGAGCCCGGTTAGGGGTGGAATCTCAGCAACGTGGCGGGAGCCTCAGGGAAAGGAGCACGGCCATGATCAGCAGGCAACTCATTGTCGGCGGCGCGATTCTGGTGTCTGTGGTATACGGCGCGGTCGAAAACGCCCAGGCGGTCGACGAGTGTTACTGGAGGAAGGATCGACCCAAGAGAGGAGAATCGCCTCCCGGCAACGGCTGGAATCCGGGGGGGCCGAACGGAGAAACTCTGGTTCACTATGACACGATATTCATTGGCGTCGAAAACGGTTTCCTTGACAAAGAGGTCGAGAAGTCGCTGACCGTAGTCATCAAGGGAGAAGGAGCCGAGGACCTGAGAATCCGCTGGGGAGAAGGCTACTACGAGCTCAACGGCAAATCCAAGACCTCCACGGCGAAAGACAGGGAAGGGAAGCCGTCTGAAGGTCCCGAGGACGAAATGACGTTCACGATGACCTTCGACCCCCAGCCGGAGTGGGAGTGGATTCAATTGGGCTACACCGGGGAGAAGAAGGACGTCACGTTTGAGGTCACGGCCACGTCGACGTGCACGTGGACGGGCGACAAGGCCGGACCCGCCGAGGAATTACATCTGTACGGTGTTTTCGGATTCCCCGGATCGGTCCAAGGTGAGATGCACATCACGGAAATCGACATCTTCCCCGTCAACGGAACGGTCAACACCTCCGTCAATCCCTGGTTCTTCGGTCCGGGCGCCGGCCGGGCATGGAGTTGGGGCTTCATCTATACCGATCCGGACGGGGGTGCTCGCCCGCAGGGCGGAGTGCAGTTCAGCACCGACGCCGAGGGCCTCAAGCCCGGTGATTTCTATGAATTCACGTTCGAGATGAACGAAGAGGCCGACCTTGAGTATGCCTACTACGCCTTCGACAATGATGCGGCCGAGTACCAGCGGTACGATCTGAACGTTTCACCCAAGGTCACCGAATGGCGTACCGTGCAACATCACGTCGGCGTTGCGGACTTCGGTATTGACCTGGCCCCGGAGGCGGTGGGGAACGGCTGGGACGGCCCCATCAGCGAAACGCGAGTCACGGGGATCACCAGAATTGAGGCGGACTTCGCCGAGACGGTGGTGCTGCTCGACCCCACTGCGGTGATGGTGACCGACGGGGTCAACTCCTACACGCCGGACTCCGTCAATCTCGTCAACGGCAACCAGGTTCTACAGATCCTTTTCAACCCCGGCGTTCTGCCGGACATGACCTGCTACACGGTTGACATCGCCGGCGCCATCAAAGATCTGCAGACCGATTCGGACTGCATGATCAGGGGCCTGGTGGCGGACGTCGATTTCAACGGAGTGGTGAATCAGGCGGATGTCGACCTTATCACAAGTCTGGTGGGGCAGCCGGTGGATGCGACGACCGCATTTGCCGACATCACCGCCGACGGGATGATCGACTCCAACGATGTCAGTACCGCCACGTTGTACGTCGGCAACGCTGCGATCTGCGACGGGTGCGGCGAGTACGTGGGCTGGTATGACGGCTTCACCGACTACGATGTCGGGAGTCAGATGGACGGCCAGGGAGGCTGGTTCGGCTGGGACATGAACCCGGCGGCCGGAGCGCTTGTGAGCAACGCTCAGGAACTCAGCGTGCCGAACTCGGTCGATATCGCGGGGGCCAGCGATCTGGTTCACGAGTTCTGCGGTGCCGATTCGGGCAAGTGGGTTTTCTCGGCGTGGTCTTACGTGCCCGGCGACTTCCAGTCCGGCGGCAGCGGAGACACCGCCGGTTCCTATCTCATCCTGCTCAGCCACTACGACTGGGTCAGCCCGGGGACGGACTCGGCATGGTCGGCCCAGCTTCACGCCGATTCGTTCACGGACTCCTTCCGCCGCGATGGCGACAACCCGTCATCCCTGCCCCTCATCAAGGATGCCTGGGTCGAGGTCAGGGTGGTGATAGAGCTGGATGCCGACTTCTACCGGGTCTTCTATGACGATGTCGAGCTCGGCGTGGCCGAATCCTGGTCGGCCGGCGTCTACGGCACCGGCGGCTTCCTGAACATCGCGGCGGTGGATATGTTCGCCAACGAGTCAACCTCCGTCTATTGGGACGATTTCCGATTGGTGTCCTCGTGTCCGGCTGACGTCAACGATGACGAGGTCGTGGATATTGACGACCTGTTCGACATACTCGCGCACTGGGGCGAGGGCGCGGGGCCTTATGATGTAAACGGCGACGGAACCGTCGATATCGACGACATCTTCGGCGTTCTGGCGGGATGGGGACCGTGCCCGTAAGAGACGGCGGCGAAACTCGCCCGAAAGGCCCGAGAAAGGCGGGCATTCGAACATTTGCCTACCGCACAACCGCGGATTTCTCTTGATTTGAGGCTGCGATCGAGTATACATCAGGCGGGTAGCCGGTCGACCTTGACCGTTACGTAGGGGTCTTGCGGGCGGCCGAGCATATTCTTGGGAAGGGACAACCATGCCAGGGTATCTGAGCCGGCGCGGCTCGCGGTGGCTGCGGTTTCGATGCTGAGTCTTGGTGCCACGAGTGCGTTTGCCGAGGTGTACCACGTCTATGAAGGCGAGTCGATACGGGACGTGATCGATATCGCCGTTGACGGTGACGAAATCATCGTCCACCCAGGGACGTATGTCGAACACATCGAGTTTTGGGGTAAAGCGATAACTGTGCGCAGCAGCGATGGTCCGGAAACAACGATTCTTGACGGCACCGGCGGCTGGGAAACCCCGGTCGTGGGGTGTGATGCCGGCACCTTCGAAGGCTTCACCGTAACTGACGGGCCAGAAGGAGGGATAGTGGTCGGGGGAGATGCAAATGTCTCAACCTGTCTGATTATCGATAACGCCGCACACGGGGGCGGGGGAGTCGGCGGAAGCGCCGGAGGGATGTACGTCAGTGGTAGCCCGATCCTGATCGAGTGCATCATCAGGGACAACAAGGCCTGGGCCTGGGAAGCAAGTGGCGGCTCCGGCGGCGGAGTTGTCGTCGGCAGCTCGGCAACTCCAACCTTCATCAATTGCGCTTTTGAGGATAATGTCGCCCAGCCGGGCTACGCCTACGGGTCGAGCCGTGGCGGTGGGATGTACAATTCAGGCAACACGATACTGATCAACTGCAAATTCACCGGGAACAAGGCCACACACGGAGGCGGGGTCGGTGATTCCTGGGGGCCTTCTTGCTGCCGTAAACTGTGTCTTCACCGGGAACTCAACCCTCGACCCCGAACCGTACGGAGATGGACTTGGCGGTGCGATAGCCTCGTCCGGAAGTGGCCCGATACTGGTCAACTGCACCTTCTCCGGCAACAGATCCGACGAGGGAGGGGCGTTGTATTCCTGGGCCTCCGGTGAGCCAAAAGTCACCAACTGTATCTTCCGGGACAACAGTCCGGACCAGATAATGGTCGAAGGCTCCGCTGACATCACCTATTCCTGCGTGCAGGGAGGTTGGGCGGGAGAAGGCAACATTGATGCCGACCCGCTGTTCATTGCTGAAGGTCGGTGGGATGACAACGGCACGCCGAATGATCCCGATGATGATTTCTGGCTGGATGGTGTCTATGAGCTGATGCCCGGCTCACCGTGCATTGATGCGGGGAACAACGAGGAAGTGCCCGAGGAAATCACTACCGATTACGCCGGCAACCCGCGCTTCGTGGACGATCCCGATACCGTCGACACCGGCTTTGGCCCTCCGCCCATCGTTGACATGGGCGCTTACGAGTTCCAGGTCGGTGATCCTTGCCCCGCCGATGTGAATGACGATGAAGTCGCGGACATTGACGACCTCTTCGACATTCTCGGCCACTGGGGCGAGGGCGCTGGACCTTACGATGTAAACGGTGACGGCGCGGTCGATATTGACGACATCTTCGACGTGCTCGCCGCGTGGGGGCCGTGCCCCTGACCTGCGGGTGCCGGGCAGTGCGGGTAGATGAGCGGCCGGGCCGTCGGCCCGTGGCTACTGCTCACATGTCAACGTCCCCCCACTCATCGCTCTGCTGTTCATCCTCCCTTACACTGCCCCCATGCCCATACCACGTTTGCGGATTGACGAGACGGCCCTGCTGGTGATCGACGTGCAGGAGAAGATGGAGCCCACCATCGCCGACTGGGACCGGATGGTCCACAACTGCGCGATCCTGCTGAAGATGGCCGGCGAGCTGGGCATCCCCTCGCTGGTCACCGAGCACTACCCCAAGGGGCTGGGGAGGACGGTGGAAAAGGTCGCGTCGGCGATGCTGGACCCGTCATTGCGGATCGAAAAGACCCGTTTCAGCGCGATGGTGGATCTGGTGGATGAGCACCTGCGGGCCTGGCGCAAGCCGACGGTGCTGGTCTGCGGGATCGAAGCGCACGTGTGCGTGCTGCAGGCGGTTCTGGACCTGCACGCGACGGGCCGGCAGTGCTTCGTCGTGTCTGACGCCATCTCGGCCTGTCAACAGGACCAGATCGGGCCCGCGTTGAGGCGGATGGAGAGCGTGGGAGCCGTCACCACCGGCGTGATGAGCGCGATGTACGAGCTGATGGAGGATGCCAAGCACCCGGCGTTTGCCGCCTGCCTGGAGCTGGTGAAGACCATCCGCAGGTAAACGGGCGGGCGGGGAGTGACGACCCTGCTCCTCTCGGCAACCGGCTGCCAGGGGGCCCGAGCGGGGTCCGCCTGAGGCGTTTGCCCTAACATAACCCTATCGGGCAAATGATAATTTCCTGGAGGAAACCGTCTCGGGTTGTCGAAACCGGGCCAAACGGCCCATAATGCCGGTATTGCGGCGGGTGGATGGGACCAGAGCCCGGCCTGCCGGCACTTGCACCCTTACCATGTCGTCCATCACAGGAGACCACCGATCATGGAAGCATACGACCGCCTGGTCAGGCTTGTGCATTCGGCGGAAGAAGATGTCCAGAAGGCCGAGGGCGGCAACAAGGCCGCCGGGACGCGCGTTCGCAAGATCATGCAGGAGGTCAAGCAGGCTGCTCAGGACGTCCGCAAGGACGCGCTGGAGCTCCGCGGCGACGGTTGACCGTTACGGTTCAGCGGCGGCTTGAACCGATCCCGCGCCGGACCGCCGCGGATGAGCCATATCCTGCGAGGGACCATCCATCGCCGGTGGACGCTATCCTCCCCACCGCCTCGAAGCGATGGGATTCTGTATATCGGCGCGATGCCGGAGGTTCCCGGGTGCCAACTGAACTGCTGTTCGATCTGAACGACATAGACCTCGGCCAGATCTCGGTGACCGCCGAGGAAATCGGCAGACTCAACCCCCAGTGCGGCGACATGCGACACCTGGACCATGTCATCTGGTGCGATGACGCCAACACCATGGCCCTGGGCGTCAAGGAAGTGAGGCCCGATGAGTTCTGGGTGCCCGGCCATATCCCGGGCAGACCACTGCTGCCCGGCGTCCTCATGATCGAGGCCGCCGCCCAGCTCAGCAGCGTGCTGTACAAGCTCAAGACCCGCGAAGACCGTTTCCTCGGCTTCACCCGCTGCGATGATGTCGCCTTCCGCGGCCAGGTTCAGCCCGGTGATCGCCTCTACCTGCTCGTCAGGGAGATCTCCTTCAAGGCCAGACGGTTTGTCTCCGCCAGCCAGGGTCTGGTGAACGGCAAGCTGGTCTTCGAGGCCAAGATCACGGGTATGGTGATCTGACCGGCTGCACAAGTCCCGCTACGGATCCTCATTGGCAAATGTGGCGCTGCCGGCGATTCGCAGATCAGCGCGAAGCCGCAAGCGGCCGAAGCTTTCGCGCATTGCACTGAATCTTCCCCCCCTTCCCGTACAATCCAGACCGTGTCGGAAGGTCCCGCAGAATTGCCCTGCCCGCGGCTGACGATCCGTGTGGATCTCCCGGCCGATCCACGGACAGGACTCAAGCTTTCTGCGCTACCGACGAAGCCGGGTGTTTTTGCACTGAAGGATGACCAAGGCCGAACGGTGCTGCTGGCGATCACGGCTGACCTTCGCCGGATGATCATAAACCGCCTGAGCGAGACCGCGGGGAACCTGGAAGACGGCAGGCCGACGCGCAGAGTCGACTATCGCTCGATCACGCGGACGGTCCTTGCCATGACCGTGGGATCGGCGTTCGAGGGTGAGTGGGCGTATCTGCAACTGGCCCGGCGGAGCATGCCCGCGAGCTATAAGGGAGCGCTGGACCGCTGGCGGGGCTGGTTCGTGCATTGCGATCCGCAGGCGACGTTCCCACGCTGGGTGAAGACGAATCGACCGGGAGATGCGGGTCCGGGTGGGGTGTATCTGGGTCCGTTGCCCGACAAGCACGCCGCTCAGCGCTACATCGAGATGCTGCAGGGTGCATTCGATCTCTGCCGGCACCACAACATTCTCGTGCAGGCACCCAACGCCACGGCCTGTGCATACAAGGAGATGGGCAGGTGCCCGGCCCCCTGTGACGGGTCTGTCACGCTGGATTCATACCGGGGGCAGATTCGCGAGGCGGCGGAGTTCGGTTCGGCGCATCCGCGTCAGTGGCGGGAGAAGATCGAGCGCACGATGGCCCGGGCCGCCAGGGACATGGACTACGAGACGGCCGAGCGTTGCCGCCGGATGCTTGACGCCACCGAACCTTCAACACAGAGGAAGTTCGCGTTCGTCGATCGCCTGGAGAATTTCCGATTCCTGGCGGGGATGCCCGCAGAAGACCCCGGCTATGCCAGGCTGTACGTCGTGCGCGGCGGGTGGATCGCACCGGTCGTGGACGTGCCTCTGGAGGCACAGCGGCAGGATCTTGGCGAAACGGCCGCGATGCTCACCGATAGGCTGAACGAGTCGGCGCCTGACGCCTCAGAGGACGCCATCGAGAATATCGGGCTCGTCTGTCACCATCTGTTCCGCCCCCACTCCGACAAACGCGGGGGCATTTTCATGCGCTGCGCTGACGGAATCTCTCAGCCGGACCTCGCCGGCGCGCTGCGAAAGCTCCGCCGCCAGGAATCGGCGGAAGATGCTGAGGCGGAAATCGCGGAGAGTTCGCTAGAAGGATGACGGTTTCAGGCTCATCGGGCCGGAGCTGGATGCCTCGGACGATGAAGACGCCGATGATTCAGAGCTTGTACCGCTGCAATTGATGTTGATTCTCCGGCCGCCCCAGGACCACGCCGGCCAGAAGTAGTTCCAGCCGCCGAGGTGGTACGGCCCCCAGTACCGGTAGTGGTACGGCCAGTAGTATCCGCCGGGCCCGTAGTACCCCCCGAACCACCTGCGGCTGGAGTAGTAGTAGGTGTTGTAGGGCCGGCGACGCGCCCGGGCGTAACGGGCCAGGGCAATCTGTCCAACCGAGGGTTCCTGAGCGCTGGGGCCGGCCGGCGCCGCCGGCGCCACCGTGGCCGCTGCTCCCGGGGCCGGCTCTGCTTCTTGTGCCTGCTCGGAGTCCGAAGGCGGAGGCGGCATGTCCACCACCACCGCAGCACCGCTCCGAGCCGGCGGCAATACCACGGCCATGACCACTGACGCCATTAGAACCTGTCGTGCCAATCGTAATCGCATCAGTCCGTCTCCCGGCATTCTCGCCTCTTGAATCCTCGGGACGGTGACCTGCCGGACCATTCTACTGTGATGCACCGGAATTCCACATATGGCATCGATTTGCCTAAACTCTGCCCGTCAGCCTCATGAAACCCTATCCACTGCTATTTGAGCCGCTTTTCAAGCCCAAGGTCTGGGGCGGGAGGGCTCTGGAATCCCTCGGGAAGGCACTCCCGCCCGATGTGAGAATCGGGGAATCCTGGGAGCTGGCCGATCTCCCGGATTCCATTGAGGGCGGCCGGTCCGTCATCGCCAATGGCCCCCTCGCCGGGCAGACCCTCCAGCAGGCCATAGCGCACCACCCCGAAGCGACCATCGGGGCCGCCTCCCTGACCTCCGAGGGCGGTTTCCCGCTGCTGATCAAGTACCTCGATGCCCGTGAGAACCTCTCCGTGCAGGTGCACCCGCCTGAGTCCTACGTTCGCGAGCACCCTGAAGCTCATCTGAAGAGCGAGGCGTGGGTGGTGATCGAGGCCGAGCCCGGGGCGGTGATCTACAAGGGAGTCAAGCCGGGCCTCAGCGCTGAGGTGCTCGCACGCCACCTCCAAGAGCAGACCATCGTCGAGGACCTCATCGCGGTTCCGGTAAATACCGGCGATTGCCACTACCTGCCCTGCGGTACCTGCCACGCACTGGGCGGCGGGATCGTGGTCGCGGAAATACAGACCCCCAGCGACACCACCTTCCGCCTCTACGACTGGGGCCGCACCGACCGCCAGCTCCACATCGAGCAGGCCCTGGCGTGCATCGATTTCGCCTCGGAACCAGCCCCGCAACCCACCTCCCCGCCGCCGATCGAAGCCGATGACCTGCGCATTCAGCGCCTCGTGAAAACGACCTTTTTTGAGATAGAACGCTTCGACGCCCTGAAGCAGACCCGCTTCGAGGCGGTCACCTCCGGCATGCCGGAGGTTTGGATGATTCTCACTGGGGCCGGCCGGCTGGATTGCCGAGATATTTCGGGCGTGCGGCTCCTGCCCGGGACCACCACGCTTCTGCCGGCGGGCCTGGCGGGTACGTTCGCTCATCTGGAACCCGCCACCTCCTTCCTGCGAGTGACGCTTCCCTCTCCGCTGGAGGGGATGATCGCCTGAGAATGCCCATGATCGCTCGGAACGTGCTGACCATCCTGATCCTGCTCGCGGCCGCCACAGCCGCCCAGGCCCGGCAGCACCTCGTCAACGCCGGCAGCGAATGGCAAAAGCTGGACGGCCAGATCAAACCCGGCGATGAGATCATCCTCATGCCCGGCCTCCATAAACCGGCCGTGTTCCGCAATCTCCAGGGAACCGCGGACGGCCGCATCGTCATTCGCGCCCTGGACCAGTCCCATCCGGTGAAGATCGAGGCCGACCGCTATGGCCTGCGACTGCAGAGTCCCCGGTTCGTGACCGTCAGGGACGTACAGATCGAAGGCGCAACCGTCTGCGGCCTACTGATCGACAATCAGGTTGTCGATGACTGGCGCCCCCTTAGAAAGACCGACGACGGCGAGGAAGAAACGGACGGTGAACCGCCGGCGCAAATCATCCTGCAGCGGGTATCGATTTCGCACACCGGCCCCACCGGCAAGCGCCACGCACTGGAAGCCCGCGGGGTCGGGGGACTGCGCATCGTGGACTGCCGCTTCAATGCCTGGGCCGGCTCGGCCATCGAGATCATCGGCTGTAGCGATGTGAACGTCCTCAACTGCAATTTCACCGGACAGGACGATCACAGTCAGACCGACGGCGTGCGCGTTCGCGCGGGCAGCGCCCGCGTCCTCGTCGATCATTGCCGCTTCGATCACGCCGCCGCCCGGTGCGTCAGCATCGGATCGGCCAGCGAGGTGGAGGATTTCCGCCCGCCCATCGCCGAGGACGCGAGGCCCGGCTCCGTCTTTGAAGCGCAGCAGGTGACCGTCACCTACTGCATCTTCACCGGCGGGGGAATCCCCTTCTATCTCTGCCACGCCGACCGATCCAGCATCCGCAACAACACCGTCCTTCGCGGCGGGCCGTGGGTGATCGC
>CP070772.1:2128552-2133568 GCA_020345805.1 Phycisphaerales bacterium
GCGCCGAGGACCTGGAACAGGTCGTCAATGTCCACGACCTCGTCGTCGTTGACATCGGCGGGGCAGGCGGGAACGCCGTCGAGGAACAGCACCCACACCGCGCCGCGGTCGACGCCCCCATCGTCATCGAAGATTGCTCCCACGGCCAGGTCGGTCACGCCGTCGCCATCGTGATCGCCCAATGAGGCCAACGAGGCGCCGAAGCGATCCTCATTATCCAGGATGCCGGTGAAGCCACCTTCGGTGTCGCTGATCTTCTGGTGCGTGTTGGTGTTGAGGAACAGCACCCACACCGCGCCGCGGTCGGCGCCCCCATCGTCATCGTGGGTTGCCCCCACGGCGAGGTCGCCCACGCCGTCGCCATCCAGATCACCCAGCGAGGCTGCCGAGCCGCCGAACCCATCGTCATTATCCAGGGTGCCGGTGAAGTTGCCTTCGGTGTCGCTGATCTTCTGGTGCGACAGGACGCAGCCGGGCTGGGCCGGCGCGGCCGGTGCGGCCAGGCCGAGCGTCAAGCCGATCAGCGCGGTCATCGTGATAGTCAGTTTGTGCGTGTTGGAAGTCATGTCAGTGCTCCATTGAGCTTGCACATGCGTGCGACTCAAGAGGAATGCCCGCAGTTCACGCGCACGGCCCCCAGTTGGTGACCACGTCGAGGGGCCATCTTCGTTCACATCCGCTTGGTCTCCGACTCTCTAGGCGACGTAGAGCTTCATCGAGCGCAATGATCTGCCCGGTTTTTTCCTCTTGAGCCAGTGGGCCGACCTCCCGGCCCCGGCAGGGGATTCGGCCTTCGAGGAAAGGCCGTGCGGGCGATCCGGGCAGCTGCCGCGCAAGCTGCCGGCACGTTGATTGATGATCTCAACGCCATATCTCCACCTCCCTCAGAGGTTGAGGCCGTTCCGCCGGGAAACGTCGATGTGGCGTCGTGGCCACTGCTCGGGCCGAACCTCCACCGTTGGGCGAGAATGCTTCACCGCTCCCAGTGTCCTGCCGGGCCCCGGCCTGATCAAGGCTGCATGTGCCAATTAGCGGGGCGCGCGCAGAAATGTCGTCGACGAAAAGGCGTTTTTGAGATTTCGGAGAAATTCCGCGGATTCTCGCCGGGTGCGTAAGGGCTTGTCCGGCAGCTTGTTACGCGAATCGCCGGCGGGGCGGCGCGGCTAAAAAAGGGGGGAGGTCGATTTTGGCGCGCGCAGGGAGCGCACCTCGGGTCAGAGGTAGAGGGCGATTCTCGATTTCCGATTCTCGATTGCCGATTTGCGATTGGCGCGACCCCACCCCAGAGCCTCACCCCTTCTTCATCCCCAAACGACAATCTGGCGCGCGCAAATGTGGTTCAAACCCCCTTCACAGCCTGGAATCGCCGCTTTCGGAGCGTTTTTGACCTCCAAGGTTGGTCGATTCTGGCGCGCGCAAAGTAAACATCCCTTGTGCGCGCGTTTTTGCGCGCCCTGCGCGCGCAGAAATCGACCTGCCCACCTGGCGCCCCCGGGAAGGCTGTTTTTGGAGCCTTTTCGACGTTCACGCATGTGCGCTCCCTGCGCGCGCAGAAATCGACCTTGCCCCTTCTGCTGCTATTGCGGTCCACTGCGACCGGAGGGCGTGAAAGGCGGTTTGTGCCTGCCTTGCTTATGTCCGCGCATCGCGTCTTGCCAGCCCGGAGGCAAGTTCGCCGACGAACTGCCCGGCCGCGGCAACCGGATCGGCCGCTTCGCCCATGCGCCGGACGAGGGCCGAGCCCACGATCGCCGCGTCCGCCGACTGGGTCACCGCCGCGACGTGCTCGGCGGTGGAGATGCCGAAGCCGACGGCGAGGGGCATATCGGTATGCCCCCGGATTTGCCGAACACGATGGGCGATCTGTTGTGGGGGGGCAGACTGCTCGCCGGTTATGCCCACCCGGGCCAGGACATACACGAAACCGCGACAAAGGGAGACCACTTCGGCGATTCGTTCGTCCGGCGTGGTGGGGGCGATGAGCAGGCTGAAGCTCAGATCATTGGCGCCGGCCAGTTGCGAAGCTTCGGCGGCCTGCTCCAGATCGATATCCGGAACGATCAGGCCGTCAAATCCCGCGGCGGCCGCTTCGTTGATGAAACGTTCCACGCCCAACCGCCGGATGATCGAGAAGCTGACCATGGCGATGATGCCGATGGAGAGATGGTCACGCGTATTTCGGACGATGTCGAAGACCTTCGCGGGCGTGATCCCCGCCATCAGCGCTTCGTGCATGGAGGCGGCGATCACCGGCCCGTCGGCGATGGGATCGGAGAAGGGGATGCCCAGTTCGACGATGTGCGCCCCGGCGTTCGCCAGGGCCGGCAGCGATCTCTCCGTCGCCTCCAGCGAGGGGAAGCCGGCGGTGATGAACGGCATCAGCGCGGTGCCGCCGTTGGCGCGAAGCCGGGTGAAGATGTCGTCGATTCGGGACATGGAAACGTCGAAATGTCGAAACTGGTGAACGGGAAGGGCGAGAATCGGGGGCGGAGGGAAAACTTGTGGGGGGTGGCCGGTTACTTGGTTCCTTCCGGCCCGCCGTTGTCGAGGTATTTCCTGTGGACGGCTTCGGTCAGATCGATGCCGGTGATGTTGGCGAGGGTGGTAAGCCAGGCAAGTACGTCGGCGAATTCCTCTTCGAGCCTCTCGCGGCTGCCCTCGTCCCCACGGTGGTGCTCGGCGATGGCCTGGGCCAGCTCGCCGAACTCCTCAGCGAACCAGAGGAAGGTGCCCGGGGCGCCGCGGGCCGAGTCCGTGGGGTAGTAGCGGTCGCGGATGAGCTGCTGAAACTCGGCAATGGTGATTTCCGGAATGTTTTTCTCAGCCATGGCGGTTGGTCTTGCAGCAATGGTTGTCCTGCTGGGAATGTTGCTGGGGAGGCTAGCAGAAACCTCGCGGCCGTGGCGCGTGGCCGGGCCCGCTTTGCAGGTGGTTGGAGCCGGTGCGAACCGACCCTGCGGGCTGAGGATTGGCGGCCGCAAGGGTCGCCCCACTGACGTTTGCGTCGCAGACACCGGCGGGAGGTCCCGCCTTCGGGCCGACCATCGCCAGGGACGTATGGACGAACCGGAGGCGTAGAGTGCACGGCGGCATGAGGAGAAAGACAGGCAGCGTGCGCCGGATCCTGTCGGGACTGTTTCGCCGGGAGCGCAGCCGCGCCTCCGTCGAGAAGCCGCGGGATCTGGTGCGCGGCGAGGCGGACATGACCGACTGCGATCAGGTGCGGCTCTTCCTTTGGCGCTGCCGGCGGGCGCTGGCCACGGGCTCCCCGGACCTGTCGCTGGACCTGACTGAGGTGAGAGCTGCCGACAGCAAGCTGGTGGCGTGTCTGATCCTGGTCCACAAGGACGCATATGACGGACGCACCAGTGTCAACGTCACCGCTTCGGACACTGTGCAGGACCTTGTCGAGATATACAAGCTGGACCGGCTTCTGGAGGCGAAGCGGCCATAGCCACCCGGGCGGCGGGGCGGGTCGCGCCGGAAGATCGCGGTGGTTATCGATTGTCATCGATGGCCGCGCCGGCAGGGTGGGAGGCGGCGAGGGAGAGAGCACTCTGTTGCCACGGCGCGGCGAACTTCGCGCCCAGCCCGGGACGGTTTTTCCTACCATGGGGATCTGCGATCGAGGTCGCCGGATTGCCCAGGCCGGCGACAAGTGTGCCGGGCCGTCTCGGAGGCGAGCGGCCGAGGAAGAAAGGAAATCGCATGAGGAAGAAGCTGTGCCGTCCGCTCGTCCACGTTTGCCCTCTTCTGCTGATCCTGGTCCTGGCCGGACCGCAGGCCGTGGCGGGACCGCCTCGACCGGCGACTGACGAAGAGATCCGAGCGCTTCTGGACGCGGCCGGCGACGCCGCCGGTTACGGCAACGCGGCGCTGGTCTATGTGCTGGACGAAGCGGATGTCCACGTGCAGAAGAGCGGGCTGGCAACCACCGAGAGCTGCCAGGTGATCAAGATCCTCACGGATGCGGCGATCCGGTCCCAATCCGTGCTTCGCCGCGATTTCGATCCGGACACGAATCGCGTGGCCATCCGGTCGGTGAAGATCCACCGAGCCGGCGGTGAGGTGGAGGAAGTCCCGGTCTCCGGCGTGATCACTCAGCCCACGCCGCAGGGGTCGATCTTCTGGGGTGGCGAGCAGCACCTGCTCTCCATTCCGCGCCTGGAGGTCGGCGATGCACTGGAGATCCGCACCAGCAAGATAGGCTTCAACATCGCCTATCTGTCCGATGGGGCGGGCGCCCTTGATCCGACCGGTCTGGAGCCTCCGATGGAGGGCCACTGGTATGAGTCGACCAGCTTCGAGGGCAGCTATCCGATCATCCGCAAGCGCTATTCGGTTCACATACCGTCGGACATGCCGATCCAGTATGAGGTCTATAACGGCACGCTCAAATCGTCGTTGTGGTTTGATGGGGATCGGCACGTCCATACATTCATCGCCGAAGACGTTCCGGCAGTGCGCGGCGAGGCCCACATGGTCTCCCGCAGTGATTGCACGACAAAGCTGGTGATGGCGACGGTGCCGGACTGGGAAATGAAGTCACGGTGGTTTCACGAGGTGAACGAACCGCAGTTCGAGGCGGATGACGCGATCCGGGCGAAGGTGGAGGAGTTGACGGCCCATCTTGATGATGATGAGGCGAAGATCGCTGCGTGCCTTCACTGGGTCGCGGACTACGTTCGCTACTACGGCACCAGCCGCGGGCCGCGCGAGGGTTTCACGTTGCACACCGGGATCGAGACTTTTCGGGACAAGGGCGGTGTGTGCAAGGACAAGGCGGGAATGCTGGTGACCATGCTGCGGGTGCTGGGCCACGAGGTGTATCCGGCGCTGACCATGGCCGGCTCGCGGGTCGAGGCCATTCCCGCCGACCAGTTCAACCACACGGTCACCGTGATGCGAAACCCGGACGGGACGTTCCGCATTCTGGATCCCACCTGGTCGCCTCTGAGCAAGGAGCTGTGGTCGAGCCGCGAGGCGCTGCAGGGTCTGGTCTACGGCACGCCCGAA
>CP070772.1:2133668-2136288 GCA_020345805.1 Phycisphaerales bacterium
CCCTTCGTGAGCAGCTCGGCCACCGCTTTCCACACCGTGGCCGCCGGATACGGATACTGCGCGGTGATAAGCCCGTGCGGATTGTCCCGCAGAAAAAGCGGGTAGAAGATCGCAACCGAGAATAGCGCGCCGGAAACCGCGCCGATGCAGTGCCCCATCGCCTGCAACCGCGGCTTGGCCCCGAGCATGTAACCCGGCTTGATGTTCTGGATCAGGTTGGCCGTGCTGCTCGACACCTCCCCGGTGATCGCGGCTGTGGCGATGTTGGTTTGCACGTTGCCCGGCGCGAGCACTCCATAGGTAAGCTGAGTGATCTTGCCCAACGGGCCGGTCGGCGTGATCGACGTGAGCCCCGTCGAGTTGACGGCAATCAACGTGAACACGAACACCAGGGGGACAGCGACCGCGCCCATCAAATAGTCCACACCGAACATCCAACGCGCAAGGAGGACGGTGATCAACCCCACGATCGGCACCCCGATCAGGGAAACCCATAGCGGCAGCTCGATGTGCCTCAGGCAGTCCGCTGACCGCCTCTTCGCACCGCCGCCGATCCCTCGAAAAGCCTTGATGAGCATCTGCGGCTTGGCGAAGAACGCCAGCAGCGACGCCGTGGTCATCATCGCCACCCCACCCCACAACGACCACGTGACAATCGCCCTGAACCCGAACCGCGCGACACCGTCCTCAATCACCTCGGGGGTGATGTCGCCGCGCTGGATCATGATCGGGGCGAGGACGCAGTAGTTGAGGATCGCACCGATCAACACCGACACGCCAGTGCGAATGCCCATCAGCCCGCCCGCGCCGATCATCGCGATGTCCAGCTCGGGCCGGACCGTCAGCTCCTTCAGCGGCGTACCCATGATGCTCGGGATTACCCAGTCACGACTCTCTGCGAGCCGGTAGTACCAGGCATCAAGATACTCCGGAACAGCGAGAAACCCGAGCCTGATTCGCTCCAGGACCGTATGGGCCTGGCCGGTCTTCAGGACCCCACCGATAATCGCGAAGATGACCAGCAGCTTGGCGGGCAGCACAGACGCGCCCGACCCCTCGCTGTGCAGCGTGTCCAACACGACCCCGGCCGCCCGCCCCTCCGGAAACGGCATCTGCTCGTCGTTGATAAAGCGACGTTTCAGCGGGAACGCGAACAGGACGCCAAGGATCGCCAACACGATCAGCCAGATGATCATCGGCCCCCACGGGATCACGCTGTCCGTAAGAATCATGTACGCCGGCATGCTCGCGATCAGCGGCGAGGTCATGTACCCCGCCGATGTGGCGATCGACTGCACGATATTGTTTTCGAGAACGTGATAGTTCCGCCCAAGCCCGACCTTGCCCAGCGCCTTGAAGATCACAAACGCCAGAATGACCGACGTGATCCCCACGCCAAGCGACCAGCCGGTCTTGGCCCCTACGTACAGGTTGGTGATCGACAGCACTCCGCCGAGCAGGAATCCGCATACGACGGCCCGGAGCGTCATCTGCGGCACGTCGCCCTGGTAGACGTTCTCCAGCCACCAGCGGTCCTTCTCCTCGGCCGTCAGACTGCGAATCTGATCGTCGGAAAGGTGCGTAAGGGCCATCCTGCTCTTCGTCTCCGTCCGAGGTAACCAGTGGGGTTCGGCGAACCCGGTCGGCTGCCGGCTGGAAAGAACGAGGATCATCACGGAAAACCGCCGAGACGGCAAGGTCGGATGTGCAGCGGATCGGCAAGCGGATCGCCCCAGTCCTCGGGCCGATGCAAGCTGCGCTAATTGCGCGGGATGGGAAAGTCCAGTCCGGCTCCCGCACGGGCGGCGGGCACGAACCTGCGCGGCCGATCCGACAACAAGACTCGAGACGGGCCCCGTTTGTTGGACATCAGCCGGCCTGCCCGCTATCGTGACCGCCCGGTTTGGCGCGGGTGGCTTCGAGACCGCTATATGCTTCACCGCCTGTCATTCGGATCGATGGCGATCGCCGGGTTGCTGCTTGTGATCGCGTCCGACGCGTGGGTCGCGACGAGTTGGCGGAGCTTCGGGGAGGTTCTCGGGCCCCTTCTGCAACGAGGCAGCCTCATCCCCGTGGTGTTCACGGCCATCATGCTGGGGGGTGCGTTCGAGTTCCTTCGCCTGATGCGCGCCGCCGGGCTGCGCCCCCACGGCATCTGGGCCATGCTCATGATCGCCGCCCTGATGCTCACCCCCTGGGTGTACGCCGCCTGGATTCCCACCGGCAACCTGGTCGGTGCCGAGGGCCTGGGGCTGCAGATGGGGTGGCTGGCACTGACGGTGTTCGGTGCGGCCTTGCTCCAACTGTGGCGCAGGGTCACCGAAGGGGCCATTCACGATGTCGCCGCCACTCTGCTGATGACCGTCTACTGCGGTTTCTTGCCGTCGTTCCTGATCCTGATCCGGTGTGACACGTTCCCGCCCGCCCCGCAGGGCGCCTGGCTGGTTTTGCTGCTCCTGGCGATCACGAAGGCCTCCGACATCGGGGCCTACTTCGCCGGGTCGGCTATTGGCCGGCACAAGCTGATTCCTGCGATCAGCCCGGGCAAGAGCATTGAGGGTGTGGTCGGGGGCTTGGCCGCCAGCGTAGGAGCCACCTTATTACTGTGGTACTTGAATAT
>CP070772.1:2136388-2140720 GCA_020345805.1 Phycisphaerales bacterium
TGTGCCTATGGCCGGGGTCCCCTACCACGCAGTGGAGACCTATCTGAGACGGCTTATCGAACAGGGATATCGCGTCGCCGTCTGCGATCAGGTTCAGGACCCCAAGGAGGCAAAGGGGGTCGTGGATCGGGCGGTCACCCGCGTTCTCACGCCCGGCACGCTGGTGGACGAGACACTTCTGGACGAGTCGGCTCCCAACCATCTGGCGGCGGTGATGTTCACCGAGGCCGGCGATGATTCCGCCGCCGTCGCCGCCGTCGCCGAGCTGTCCACCGGCGCCTTCACTCTCCTAGACCTGCCCGCAGATCGGATCATCGATGAACTGGTGCGGCTGGATTTATCAGAACTTCTCTATGTGGAGACCGGCGACGGCTCCACCCCCCCGCGGGTAGAGGCAATCCGAGCCGCCCTGGAGTGCGCGATCACCGCACGCCCGGCCTGGACCTTCCGCCCCGCCGATGCCCGCGATCTGCTGTTGCGGCATTTCCGGGTCGTCACCCTCAGCGGGTTCGGCCTTTCCGATGATGATCCCGCCCTCAGCCCCGCCGGCGCTCTACTGCGATACCTCCAGGAAACGCAGACCCCCGACGCGTCCGAAGACGGCGACGACAATCGGCTCGCCCATCTCCGCCCGCCCAGGCGCCAGGAGCAGGACCGGTTCCTCACGATCGACGCCGTCTCTCTGCGCAGCCTGGAGATCGAACGGACCATGCGCAGCGGGCAGATCTCCGGTTCGCTTCTTTCGGTCCTGCAGCGCTGTGTCAGCCCCATGGGCAAACGGCTATTGCGGCAGTGGCTGTGCTTCCCCCTCTGCGACATCGATTCAATCGAGTCCCGCCAGCGGGCAGTCGGCGCATTGGTCGCGGACCGCGAGTTTGCCGACAGGATCCGCGAGCAGATCTGCCGGGTGCAGGACGTGGCCCGCATTGCTTCGCGGGTGGCGATGTTCCGCGCCAACCCGCGAGATCTGGTTGCCCTCGGTTCAAGCGTGGGGCGGATCGCCGCCGTGGTTGATCTGATCGATCAGCGCCCTCCGTTCGCCGACCACCATCGACTCCTTGCCGAGCTCGCCGGGGAGTTGGCCCCGCTGGCCGAGGCCATCGCCCGGCGCTGTGTCGATCATCCCCCCGCCCACCTTCGCGAAGGCGGCCTGTTCCGCGACGGTGTGGATGAGGAACTCGACGAGGCCCGCACGCTTCAGCGCGACGCCAACACCTGGCTCGCCGCTTACCAGAAGCGGCTCATCGAGCAGACCAGCATCCCCTCGCTGAAAGTGGGCTACAACAAGGTCTTCGGCTACTACATCGAGGTCACCCACGCCCACGGCGAGAAGGTCCCGCCTCAATTCAACCGCAAGCAGACCCTGAAGAACGCGGAGCGCTACATCACGCCGGAGCTGAAGGAGTTCGAGGACAAGGTCACCACCGCCCGGGCCCGGGCCATCGAGCGCGAGAAGCTGCTGTTCGATCGGCTTTGCCGCCAGGCGGCGGGACATGCGGCGGGGCTCTGCACCTTCGCGGACATCATCGCCGAACTCGACGTGCTGGCGTGCTTTGCCGAAGTCGCGGTGCGGAACGGCTACGTCCGCCCGTCCATCGTCGAGGATTCTGTGCTGGACATCCGCCAGGGCCGGCATCCCGTGCTCGAACGAGTCCTGCCTCAGCAGTTCGTCCCCAACGACTGCGCGCTGGGCTGCAAGTGCGCCGATGCGGACCGGCCATCCGACGAGGCCGAGGACAGTTCCGATGACTGCGACCCGGAACACACAACCATGCCCTCATCCCTCGCCTTCATCACCGGACCCAACATGGCGGGCAAGAGCACTTATATAAGGCAGGTGGCGCTGATTGTGCTGCTTGCCCATACGGGCTGTTTCGTGCCTGCGGAGTCGGCCACCATCGGCCTCACCGACCGCATCTTTACCCGGATCGGGGCTTCCGACGAACTGCACGCCGGTCAGTCCACGTTCATGGTGGAGATGACCGAGACCGCCAACATCCTTCATCACGCCACCGGCCGCAGCCTGGTCATTCTCGATGAGATCGGGCGCGGCACCTCAACGCTGGACGGCCTGAGCCTCGCTTGGGCGATCGCGGAGAACATCGCGCACGCCGGGTGCCGGACGCTCTTCGCCACGCACTATCACGAACTTACTTCACTGGCCGATCGACTGGACAACGTCACCAACCTGCACGTTTCCGTGCGCGAATGGGGTGAGGAGATCATCTTCCTCTACCGCATTCTGCCCGGGCGGACGGACCGCAGCTACGGTATTCATGTGGCCCAGATCGCCGGTTTGCCCCCAAGCGCTATCCAGCGAGCCGCGCAACTGCTGGAGACACTGGCGGTGCAGACGGAATCGCCGAGCATACCTCCGGAAGAGGCGCAACCCGCTCGTTCCGGGCAAGGTCAGCTGGAGCTGTTTACCGAATACCTTGACCACCCGGCGATCGAATCACTGCGCAAGCTGAACATCAACCAGATGACGCCGCTGGAGGCATTCGACGCGCTGCGCAAGTTGCGCGAGCAGGTGGATAAGGTTTGATCTGCGGACCATGAGCAGATGCGAGGCTGCGCCCGCTTCCGACACCGTAGCACGGAGTACGGCTACGAACCGCTTTCGCCTTCGGCGATCGCCACTTCGCTATCGTCAATCTGCTGCTGCACACTGAGCCGGCGCTGAACGCTGAGCATGAGTATCGCCCCGCTCACCGCGATGCAGCCGCCCACCCACTGCCGCGGCAGAAGCACTTCCTCGAATATGAAATACGAACCCAGCGCCACGAAGAACGGATGAAGCTGCAGCACGCCCGCGGACACGGCCACCCCCAGCCGGGCGATGCTTATGTAATAAAGCACGTGACCCAGGGCGATCCCGATCACCGCGGAGATCAGCAGAAGCGCAAACTGGTCTCCCGGCAGGCGAGGAGCCTCCAGACCGAAATCCCTCCCCAGCACAAGCATGAGGACCACCATGGCCAGGGCGGTGTACTGGCTGATGGCGGCGAACGCGACCACCGAATTCACCCCGTCCATGAACTTCCGCACCGCCATGCCGTAGCAGGCGAAGAACATTCCGCTGCTGACGGCGAGGATGATGCCGAAGGCGTGGGCCCCGGCGACCCGTTGCTCGCCCAGCAGGACCGCCACCGCCGTTCCACACATCAGAAGCAAGAGTCCAAAAAGGTAACTCTTTGATCTGATGATCGGCCTCTCGGCGGGAAAGAGCAGATACGCCCCCACCGCCACGAACAGCATCTGGCTGCGCAATCCGAAGGTGAGCAGGCCGGGGTCGATCTTGTAGTGCCCCCACACGAACGTCACCTGCCCGGCGGAGTTGACGAGGCCGGGGATGATCGCCGCCTTGAACAGTCCCGGCGGCAGCTTCCCGCGGAACGCCCCCACGATAAGCACCGGCGCCCACAAGAGGGCGCTGAAGCCGTACCGCCAGCCGTTGCTCGTCCACAGATCGATGGAATGGGAGAAATGCTTCAGGAACAGCGGCACGCTCGCCCAGCCCAGCAGCGTGATGATGATCGTGAACATGCCAACGGTGCTGGCGCGGGCTGAGGAGGTGCTTCCCATCGCAGAGGTTATACGCTCCCTCGTGCGGTCGGACAATCACGGCGTGCCTTGCATATCGCGTCTCGTGTTGTCCGACGCGGGTGAGGGCAGTCTTCTTCCCCGGGAATAGTCCCGCACGCGCCGGGTCTCTTGATGTCGGAACGTCACATGGAGGAATACACCATGCGCCGCGTGATTCTTGCCTTATCGCTGCTTTTTCTGACAACCTGCCTTTTCGGATGTCACGGTCACGTGCACGTGGATGGTTTTCGCTATTCACCACCACCTCGCCTGCACCACCGACCCCCGCCGCACCGTTACGGCTACGTCGCCCGCAGCCATCACTACGGCCGACCGGGCCGATACGCATGTCCTCCGCCAAAGTACGGTCCCTACGGGCATCCGCGCCGACGCCGTCACTGACACTCCGCATTCCCGTCAATCCGCGACGTTGAGGCCAAGACTATGGAGACTCTGACTATCTGCACAGGCTCAGATAGACCCGGAAGAACTCGCGGAACTCCTCTTCGAACGCGCCGCCCAGCGTGAGCCCGATTATCTCGGTGATCAGCGCCTCGTCTTCCTCCAGGTCCACGCACTTGCCCCCGCCCGCTTCGGCGATCTCAGGAAAGTGCTTTATGTCCTCATCCTTGTTCCGGCCGCGGGTCTGGATGACGTGCGTGGTGAGTTCCGTATCCTCTTGTGCGCGCCGTGCCAGGTCGACGCACTTTCCCCCGAATCCCACGTGCGGCGGGGCGTCGCCGACGA
>CP070772.1:2140820-2149354 GCA_020345805.1 Phycisphaerales bacterium
TTCTTCCGAAGCCGTCTGCCCGCGTCAGCCGATGTCGATCAAGCGCCTTGAGCGGACCGCCCGCCCGCCTACACTTGCCGTTCCGCCTCAAGACCAGCGATCGGCTCCTCCATGCCCACCGCCCTGACCAAGACTCTCAGGCTCCTCTCCACCAAGCTCGGCTTCGAGGCCGATTGGTATCTCGTGCTCATCGCGGCCGGGATCGGCGTATTCACCGCCGCCGTGGCCATGGCGTTTATCGAGCTGATTCACCTGGCCAACGAGATCTTCCATCAGGCCTCCACCGCTCAGCTTCTGTGGCTCACTCCCCTGCTGCCGATGGTCGGGGCCCTCATCGCCGGGGTCATCATCCACTTCGTGGCCCGCGAGGCCAAAGGGCACGGCGTGCCGGAGGTCCTGCACGCGATCCACGGCCGCAAGGGGCTCATCAAGGCCCGGGTGGCCCTCGGCAAGTGGACCAGCGCGGTCTTCTCGATCGGCTCGGGCGGCTCGGCGGGGGCGGAGGGACCGATCGTGCAGATCGGCTCGGCCCTAGGGTCAAAGCTCGGGCAGCTTCTCAAGATCAACCCCCAGAACACCACCACGCTCCTGGGGTGCGGGGCGGCGGCGGGGATCGCCTCCGTGTTCAACGCCCCCATCGCGGGGATCTTCTTCGTGTTGGAGATTCTCCTCCGCGACTTTTCGATCCGGACCTTCACCCCGATCGTGATCGCCTCCGTGTTCTCCGCCGCCACCACCCAGGCGGTGCGGGGGTGGTTCTCCGAAGCCGCGGACCAGGCGGCGCGGGTGCAGAACGTCCCGATCTTCGAACTCTCCGAGAACTTCAACCAGGGCGCGTTCTATCCCGCGGAGATCCCCAACTACGTGGTGATGGGGCTGTTGTGCGGCCTGGTCGCCCTCGCCTTCATCAAGGCGCTGTACTGGACGGAGGATCTCTACGATCGGATCAAGCTGCACCCCATCATCAAGCCGGTGACCGGGGCGGCCCTGCTCGGCGTGCTCGGCCTGTGCTATCTGTGGTTCTTCGTCAAGCCGGATAGCGGCATGCCGCCGTTCTTCAGCAACGGGTACCCCGTAATCAAGGAACTGCTCAGCATCGGCCATTACCGGACCGGAGAGGTGGGAGGTCTGTTCTGGGCTCTTGTGCTGCTGTGTGTGTTCAAGGCGTTCGCCACCTGCCTGACCCTCGGCTCGGGCGGCTCGGGCGGGATTTTCGCCCCTTCTCTGATGCTCGGGGCGTGCGCCGGCGGGGCGTTCGGCGTGCTCGTCAATCACTACAGCTGGATCCCCTACCACGCCAGCCCCGCCCACTACGCGCTGGTGGGGATGGCCGCGGTCGTCGCCGCCACCACCCACGCTCCTCTCACCGCCATTCTTATTGTCTATGAAATCACCCGCAGCTATCACATCATCCTGCCCCTGATGCTCGCGGCGGTGATCTCCACCGTGATCGTGCGGCTCATCATGCCCCACTCCATCTATACCCTCAAGCTTGCCCGCCGCGGCATCCACCTCGGGGCGATGAGCGACCTCACGATCCTACGTCGCCTCGTGGTCAACGACGTGCCCCTCGCCCCGCCGGTGGTGGTGCACCCGGACGATTCGGCCCAGCGCCTGCTCGATCTCAGCGAAGAGAAGAACGTCAACGATTTCGTCGTCGCAGACGAGCAGAATCATTACATCGGCCTCGTCACCGGCGCCGACCTCAAGGAAGCGCTGGTCTATCGCGAGGCCATCCCGCTGCTCCAGGTCAACGAGCTGCAGCGGACCGATCTGCCCACGGTGACGCCCGACGAGACGCTGGACATCGTGATGGACAAGTTTTCCGCCCATGACGTGCAGAGCCTGGCCGTCCTCAGCGCCGACGACGATGGGGCGGTGCTCGGTCTGATCACCCGCTCCCGCCTCATGCGCCACTACCAGCTTGTCCTGAGCAGGCATTAGTTCTTCCGCGGCGGACTCCGCCGCCTCATGCCCGAGCCGTCATGAACGCAGACTCCGAGCCATCCGGCACCTCCGATTCGCCGCAGACGCCCGACGGTCTGCCGCTCACGGTCAGATCCGGGCAGACTTTCTATCGAAGTCGGGCCCACTTCGTCCTTACCATCGAGCGTGCGGCCAGGCGGTTCAAGCGGGCCCGCGATCACGGCCTGGAGCGCTGGGTCCTTCTTCTCGCCGGCCTGTTGCTGATCCTGTCCATGGTCCTGCAATCCAAAGGATTCTGGAACCTCACCATCCCCCTTCGCAGCGGACGGTTCGACCTGCACATCGTCGGCCTGGCCCTCATGCTCACCTGGATGCTCTGGTACCACAGCCGCCTCGGGCGCATCAAGCGCTCCATCCTCAACCGCCGGCGATGCTTCAACTGCGGAGAGGAGCTCCTGCACTTCGCCACCGACAAGCGCGGCGTAGGGAAATGCCGCAACTGCCAGTCGCCTTACAACAAAGGCTGGTATGAGCTTCCCGGCTTCAAGCGCGACAAGCCGCGGCGTTCCAAGTGAGATGCGGCCCCGCATCCCCCGCCCCGGTCACGAGCGCACACACACTTCGCGGGCCAACTCACAGACCGTGTCGAACGCGAACGTAAGCTCTTCCATCGTGCAGTGATCCTGCACGTAGTGGGTGGTGCAGAACAGCAGCCCGCCGTCGGCGAACATCTCCATCACCCTGCGGATCTCCGATTGCAGGAAATCGAGCTTGCCGAAACCCAGCGTGGTCTGGATGTCCAGGCCTCCCATCACCGCAAACGAATCGCGGTATCGGTCCTTGAAGAGTTGCAAATCCATCCCCGCGGATTCCTGGTAGGGATGGACCACGTCGTAGCCCAGGTCCACAATTCCGTCCAGCACCGAAGAAATGTTGCCGTCGCTGTGCAGGCTCAGGAACACGCCCCGCCGCCTCACCCCCTCGCAGATTACCCGGTGATACGGATAGATCAGCTTCCGCCACGCGGCGGGGCTGAACATCAGGCCCCTCTGCATCCCCCAGTCGTCCGAAACGTGGATCATGTCGACCCCGAGGTCGATGCAGTTGTTGGCGAAGGCGAGGCTCCACTCCGCCTGCCTGCGATAGACGCGGTGCAGATCGTCTTCGTGCTCCATCAGGTATCGCAGATGATTCTCGATTCCGAACACGTCGTTCAGACATTCGAAGATGCCCGGCGTCTGCATATAGACGAACCGCCCCCGCTGCCCCTTGTGATGGGCGATCTGGCCCCGAATCTCCTCGTACGGTTCCGGCTCATTCACATCCCCCATCGGCAGTTCCAGAAGCCGCCCGGGAAGCACCTCGCCTCCGCCGGACTCGCGCAGACGCTCGGTTGCCCTCTCGTCGTAACATCGCGGCCCGCCGAAGATGTGCGCCAGGTCGAACTCGTACTTGTCCTCGAAGGCTTCGACCGAGCCGAAGGCTCCGCAGATCTCATCCTCGAGGTTCTCGCGCAGCCAGCCGTAGATCGGCATGCGGTCCGGCCGGCCGTGGTTTATTACCTGGATGACGCGTTCTCTGGGCAGCATTACATCCTCACGCGGCCGGGTCTCGGCTACTCTGCCAACTCCCCCCCATCTTCCCGGGGTCGGAATCCGCCTCCGCCCGGCGTTTCCACGATCAACCGATCGCCCGGCCCCACCCTTCGGCCATCCACCGAGCGCAGCTCCACCACCTCCCCATCTGCGCATATCAGGCGCTGCCTGCCCGCCCGGCCGGGTTCTCCGCCGCTCATTCCGAACGGCCCTTCCACTCGATGCTGCGTCAGCAGGCTCAGTTCCATCGGTTCGTTGAACACAAACTCCCGCACCACGCCGTCTCCTCCGCGGTGAAATCCCCCGCCGCCCGAGCCGGCGCGGACTGTGAACCGCTCGATCCGCACCGGATAGCGATGCTCGACAATTTCCACGTCCGTGATTCGAGTGTTGGTCATGTGACTGTGCACGGCATCGGCTCCGTCGCTCTCCGCCGTCGCCCCGCACCCTCCGCAGAGCGTTTCATAATAACCGAATTTCGCCGCACCGAAGACGATGTTGTTCATCGTCCCCTGGCTGCACCCGCACAACTCCAGTGCCTTGAGCAGTGTGTCCACGATCCGCTGGCTCGTCTCCACGTTGCCTCCCACTACCGCCGGACACTTCGACGCGTCGGCAACAAACTCAGGATTCAGCATCCCGGGGGGAATATGCAGCTCGACCACACGCAGGATGCCCTCGTTGAGCGGCAGACGCCGCCCGATCAGAAGACGCAGGACATAGAGCACCGCCGCATGCACCACCGCGGGCGTGGCGTTGAGGTTGCCCCGGCTTACCGGGGCCGAGCCGGCGAAATCGATCCGGGCGGCGCCGTCGCGGATGTCAACGCACACCCGTATCGGCGAGCCGTCATCCAGCCTCTCTTCCGCTTCGCATCGTCTCCCGCCGAATTCGGCGAGAGCCTCCCGGGCCATCCGTTCGGCCCTCGCCTGGAGAGCCGCCATCTGACCCGCCACTTCGTCCTTTCCGTACACGGCGGCCATGTGCGTCAGTGCCGCCGCCCCATGCCGGTTCGACGCAAGCTGGGCCCGGATGTCGGCAAGGTTGTCATCCACCGCCCGCGTGGGCCAGGGGCCATCCAGCAACAGGTGGCGCAGATCATCAAAGTATGATCGGCCGGCTCGCAGAAGATGCATCGGCCCGATCACTACTCCCTCCTCAACCAGCGACTCCGCCTGCGCCGGCATCGAACCCGGTCTAATGCCTCCGATCTCCGCGTGATGCGCGCGATTGGCGACATAACCCAGCAGCGTTTCTCCACCTTCATCGAACACGGGACTGACCAGCGTAATGTCCGGCAGATGGGAGCCGCCGTAAGCCGGATGGTTCGTGATCACCACGTCACCGGGCGCTGACCGGCTCAGGATCGATTGGCGCAGTGTCCGCACGCACAGACTCATCGCCCCCAGATGGACCGGGATGTGAGGCGCGTTCACCACCAGACCACCCTCCGAGTCCAGCACCGCGCACGAATAATCCAGCCGCTCCTTGACGTTCGTCGACAGCGCCGTGCGCTGAAGCATCTGCCCCATCTCGCGTGCGATGGCGGTGAAGCGGTTGGTGAACAGCTCCAGCCGCACCACCTCGGGCTGACTTCGCGGTGATGCGGCCGGCGCCTCCCCCTCGTGCCGCAGAACCAGCGCTTCGGCCCCGTCCACCATCCCCCGCCAGCCCGCCTCTATGACAAACGCGCTGTGACGATCGAAGATCACCGCCGGTCCACCGATTGTCGCTCCCGGTTTCAATTCGCGGCGATCGTAGGCCGCCACTTCCCTGCTCTGACCGTCGAAGCGCGCGTGCAAAGTCCGCAGTGCAGCCACATCAGACCCGCCTGCAACCTCGGCCGCGCATTCTTCTTCCGCCGCCCGCGACGATGCGACCACGCGGATCGATTCAACCTCGATCGGCTTACCCGTCGGCTCATGCCCGTACATCGCCCGATAGCGCTCCGCGAAAGCATCCGGCAGAGTGTCGATATCCGTAACGTCGATAGCGAGCGAGGTCTCCTGCCCCTGCAGGCGGAGATTCACCATGCGCCTGCGGATAATGACCTCGTCGCGCGGCACGCCTTCCGCCGCCACTTCATCGGCCGCCTGCCCCGCCAGCTCCTCCAGCCATGCACCGAGCTTTTCGCGGCAATCATCCAGCACCGTGAGGGTCTGACGCTGGGCAAAGCGCTCCACCACCGCGCAGCTCAATCCCACGGCACTGAGCAGGGAAGCCTCGGCGGGCATGATCACGGTTCTCATCCCCAGCCGCCGGGCCACTGCGCAGGCATGCTGGCCGCCCGCCCCGCCGAACGCCACCAGCGCATAATCAACCGGGTCGTAACCCTGCCGGATCGAGATCCGCTCGATCGCGTCGGCCATCCGCTGATTGGCGATGTCCAGAAATCCATCCAGCAATTCCTCGGGATCCGCCCGCTCGCCCGTCTCATCGGCCACCTGCCGGCAAACCTCGGCCAGGGCGCGTTCGGCTGCGGCTCGATCGATGGGGATCTCAAATCGATCCGGATCGAGCCGGCCTGCGAGCAGATTCACATCGGTCAGGGTAAGCGGCCCGCCCGCCCCGTAGCATGCGGGGCCCGGATCGGCGGACGCCGATTGGGGCCCCACCGTAAGACGCCGGTTGGAATAGTGGCAGATCGACCCGCCGCCGGCGGCGACGGCCTCTATCGCCAGGGCCGGAGCGACGAGTCGCACTCCGGCAACCCGGTGCTCGAAGCGGTATTCGAAGTCGCCGTCATAGCGGGCGACGTCCGTGCTCGTTCCGCCCATGTCCAGTCCGATGACGCGTTGGAATCGTGATCGCCGCCCGGCCGCCGCCGCCCCCGCCACGCCTCCCGCCGGCCCGCTGAGCAGGCTGTCGCACGCCCGGTACGAATCCGCGTCGATCAGTCCACCCGCGCTGGTCATCACGTGCAGTCGGCCCTCGCCCGCCGCCGCCCTGACCTGCGCGAGGTAGTCGGTCAGCACCGGCCCAAGATAAGCATCAACCACCGCCGTCTCCGCCCGCGGCAGAATCTTGATAAGCGGCGCCAGATCGGCGGAACATGACACGTGCTCGAAACCGATCTCGCGAAGCCGCGCCGCAACCGCCTGTTCGTGCGCCGGATCGACATAGCCGTTTACCATGGCAATCGCCGCCGAGCGGATCCCGCACTTTAACGCTTCCCGCGCCGCCTCTTCCAGCGATTCCAGATCGAGCGGCCTCACCACCGAACCGTCTGATGCGATCCGCTCCGTTACTTCGATCGCCTTCTCGTACAGCGGCGGCCGCTTCCTCACCGTCAGGGCAAACAGATCGGGCCGCTGCTGATCGCCGATGCGCAGCAGATCGCCGAACCCTTCGGTTACGAAGAAGGCCACCGGCGCCCCGCTCCGCTCCAGGAGAGCGTTGGTGCCCCGCGTGGTGGCAAGGCGCATCTGCATCGGCGGCAGTGCCCGCCCGCAGGGTGTTTTCGTGACCAGCCGGGCCGCCAGCACCGGGGCCGGCTCCGGCGAGAGCAGCTCGAACGGCGCGCCTGATCTTGCCGAACGCGGCAGCGAGCCGTCCAGTTCGATCAACCCCCGCGCGGCTTCGTATCGCTTCACCTTCCGGCGCTGTTCGCTTCCTTCCAGCAGGCGAAACTCAAACCCGCGAAGAAAGTCATCGCACGCCTCCCATGCCGCGTCGACCGCGATCCGCTTCCGATCGACGACTTCCCGCACACGTCCCCGCAGCGCACTGCTGCTGAGAACCTTCATCTGATGCAGGGCACCGGATGGGTCGCGGGTCACGCAGTCCGTGAACGTCCCGCCCGTATCGATCGATATGTGCCAGCAATCGGTCACGAACGTGGTCATCCTCCGCTGCCGTGCGGTCCGCCGATCGTACCGGACCTCATCGCTCCAGGAGCCCGCATTTCAGGGAGGATCGGTCTGCAGCCGCCTGGCGGCGCAGAGGGCGATGGCCAGGGCATCGGCGACATCCGGCGGGCTCGGCGGCTGCTGGAGATTCAACTGCGACATCACCGCAAGCTGCACCTGCTCCTTGGAGGCGTGGCCGTTGCCGGTGATCGCCTTCTTCACCTCGGTGGCCGCCAGCTCGCCGATCTCCAGACCGCAAGACTGCCCGGCGAGCAGGATCACCCCCCGAGCATGACCCATCAATATCGAAGTGCGCACGTGCCGGTAATGGCTGAAGAGTTCTTCCACCACCATGCGCTGCGGCTTCAGCTCTTTCAGCAATCGCGACAAGTCTTCGTGAAGCTGCCGAAGTCGGTGGGCCATGGGCGCCCGGTTGTCCATGCGGAAGACCCCTGCTTCCACGAGTACGGGGTCGGCCGTGCCCACAGGATTCCCGGCCAGATCGACGCACCCGTAGCCGGTGATGTTCAGACCGGGATCGATGCCGAGGATCCGCATGCGGTGACAGGATATCCCAACCCGGCGCCGGGCGCAGGCTCGACGGATCAGGCCCGCCGCCACTCGTCGGATTCGATTTCGCCATCGCAGAGGGTGATGGTGCGCTGGCAGTGGTCGGCGACGCGCATATCGTGGGTGATCACCACGATGGTCATCCCCTGCCGGTGAAGCTCGTGGATGAGATCGAGTATCGCCGCCCCGGTCTTGGAATCAAGGTTGCCCGTGGGCTCATCGGCCATGATGAATTCCGGATCAGTCACCAGGGCCCTGGCCACCGCCACCCGCTGCTGCTGCCCGCCGGACAGCTCGCTGGGGCGGTGGGTGAGCCGATCGCCCAGCCCCACCAGCTCCAGCTTCTCGATCGCCCGCTTGTGACGCCGGCCCTTGGGCACCCGCTGATAAAACAGCGGCACCTCCACGTTCTCCACAATCGTCAGTTCGCTGATGAGGTTGAAAGCCTGGAAGACGAAGCCGATCTTCCGGCCACGGATGCGGCTGAGCTCATCGTCCTCCATCCTCGCTACATCCTTGCCGTCGAGCAGGTACGAGCCTTCCGTGGGCCGGTCCAGGCAGCCGAGGATGTTCATCATGGTGCTCTTGCCCGAGC
>CP070772.1:2149454-2170135 GCA_020345805.1 Phycisphaerales bacterium
GCCGTAGTCGTAGGCCCAGATGATCTCGTTCATGAACCGGTCGCGGCCGAGGAGTTGATCGAGGGCAACCTTCACATAATGAGTCTCTCGCCAGTCCAGATGCACGAAGAGTGAACCGTCGTGAGTGAGGCAGCGCAGGGATGCCTCGATGCGCGGCATGAGGAAATCGAGATAATCGGTGAAACGGTCGGCGTAGGAGCCGCTTTCGATGCGCTCGGTGCGATAGCGCCGGCCGGCAAAGCCCGTGCGGTCGCCGGCCTCATCGGCAACGGCGCGCAAGCGATCCCGCGACTGTTCCTTGCCGGTGTTGAACGGCGGATCGATATAGATCAGCCGGGCGCACGCTTCCGGCAGCGTGGGGAGTATCTCAACGTTGTCACCGTGAATAATGCGGTTCAAGATTACTTCTTGGCGTTCAGCCACTTCAGCAGCTTTTGTCTGGTCCAGGTGTTGATGCAGGAGTTGGCGGTGAGCCAGCCGCGGCGGGCGGTGAGGACACCCAGGCGCATCTGGTCGAACTGGTCCGTGGCGTGGGCATCGGTGTTGATGGAGACCAGCGCCCCGGCATCAACGGCCGCCTTCACGTGTATGTCGCGCAGGTCAAGGCGGTAGAAGTTGGCGTTGAGCTCCAGGGCGGTATTGTATTCGGCCGCGGCCTCGACGAGGGCGTTGATATCCGGATGAAGGCCCTCGCGGGCGTTGATCATCCGGCCGGTGGGGTGGCCGAGGATGTGGACCAGCGGATGGCGGATCGCCTGAAGGAGCCGGGCCGTGCACTTCTCCGTCGGCTGCCGGAGCGCGACGTGCGGGGAGGCGATGACGATATCGAGTTCAGCGAGCAGATCGTCGTCGTAGTCGAGACGGCCGTCGCTGAGGATGTCGACTTCCGAGCCGGCGAGGATGGTGATGCCCTTGACGCGCTCGTTGGCTTCGTGGACTGCATCTATCTGCGCGCGGAGGCGATCTTCGGACAGGCCGTTGGCCTGAGCGCTGGATTTGGAATGATCGGTGACGGCGACGGTGTGAAATCCCCAGGTCTTGGCGGCCTCGCCGAGTTGATCGATGGTCATGTGACCGTCGGAGTCGGTGGTATGCGTGTGGAGTTCGGCCTTGATATCGGCAAGCTCGATGAGGGCAGGGGGGCTGTCCTTGCTTATGTTAAACTCGCCCCGGTCCTCCCTGATCTCCGGCGGGATCCACGGAAGGCCCAGGCGCTTGAAGATCGATTCTTCCGTCTTGGCCGCGACGGGCCTAATGCCGCGCTTCTGGGGCGGCTCGTCGATCCCGTCATCCGGAAAGAGGCCGTACTCGTTCAGGCGCAGCTTCTTCTTGATCGCGCGTTCGCGCATGACGACGTTGTGCTGCTTGGAGCCGGTGAAATAGGCAAGGGCCGCGCCGAACACGGCATCGTCGACGATGCGCAGATCCACCTGCATGCCGGTCTTGAGGCGGATGGAGCTCTTGGTCTCGCCCGCGGCGAGGACTTTGGACACGTCCTCCATCGTGCGGAAGGCCTCGGCGAGTTCGGCGGGTTTCGTGGTGGTAGCGAGGATGTCGATATCGCCGATGGTTTCGAGGCCGCGCCTGAGCGAACCTGCATACTGAACTTGTTTCGTGCCGCTCACATCGCGCAGAAGCTCGACAATCGCCTCGGCCACGGGCAGAGCCTGCCCCAGGCGCACCCGCCGGGAGGACTTGGCGACGAAGGCGATTGAGTCCTTGATGTTCTGAATCGTCTTGGCCCCCATGCGGGGCAGGTCCTCGAGGTCGCCGGAGTCGATCGCCTTCTTGAGCGTGGTGATGCTGGTCACGTCCGCCTGCTCCCAGAGCAGCTTGACGGTTTTGGGCCCGAGGCCGGGGATTTTGAGCACATCAAGAAGGCCGGCGGGGATCTCCTTCAGGAGTTGTTGATGCTCTTTGACCTTGCCGGTCCGGACGTACTCGATGATCTTCTTGGCACTGGCGTCGCCTATGCCGTCGATCTCCGTCAGGGCTTTCGGATCATCGACGAGACTGGCGACATCGATCGTCATGTCCTTGAGCACGCGGGCAACGCGGGCGTGGGCGTTGACGCGGAAGCGGTTGGCGCCGGTGATCTCCAGGATCTCGGCCATTTCGCCGAAGATCTTCGCCAGTTCGTCGTTGGTGGCCATGTGCGTCAGTTTACCCGCAAGCGTCGAATCGGGAGGAGGGTCAGGCCACGTCGCCCAAGCCGAGGGCTTCGCCGTGGGTCTTGAGCAGCCGCTTCTTGAGCAGGGCATCGCGCTCGCCGGCGAGGGTGGGATTTTCGGCGATCCACTCTGCCGCATCGCGGCGGGCCATGCGCAGCAGCTCCATGTCGCGGGGCAGTTCCGCGACACGGAACGGGGCCAGTCCTGACTGTTTGGCTCCAAAGAGTTCGCCCGGGCCGCGTATTTCCAGATCCTTCTCGGCGATCTCGAAGCCGTCGTTGGTGGAGGCTATTGCTTCGACTCGGGCGGCTCCATCTTCGGTGGCGGGATCGGCGATGAGCACGCAGAGGCTCTTCTTGGCGCCGCGTCCGATGCGCCCGCGGAGCTGGTGAAGCTGGGCGAGTCCGAAGCGGTCGGCGTGCTCGATGATCATCATGGTGGCGTTGGGGACATCCACGCCGACCTCGATCACGGTGGTGGCAACGAGGGCGTCAATCTGGCCTTCGCGGAATTGTCGCATGATCGCTTCGCGCTCGTCCCGCGTGAGACGACCGTGCATGGCGGCCAGACGCCGGCCGTGCAGCGGACCGTTTGAAAGAAATTCCAGGTGGGTGTTGACGTCTTTCAGCCCCATCTCGGACTCATCGATGACGGGCACGACGATGTAGGCCTGCCCGCCGGCGGCGATGCGCTCGGCGACGTGGGCATAAACCTCGCCCGCCCGGGCCTGAGGCATGTGACGGGTGGTGATCGGCTGCCGGCCGGGCGGCAGGCGGCGGATCGTGGAAATGTCAAGATCACCGAACACGGTCAGCGACAATGTCCGGGGAATGGGCGTGGCGGTCATCACCAGAGTATGAGGAATGGTGGTCTCGTCGCCGGCCTTGGCCCGGAGAGTTGCCCTTTGATGGACGCCGAATCGATGCTGCTCGTCAATGACGGCGACGGCGAGATTGCCGAACTCGACGTGCTCGGTCAGGAGAGCGTGGGTACCGATGAGGAGATCAATCTCGCCGTCCGCAAGGCGTTTCAGCAGCGATTTGCGCTGGGCGGGCTTCAACGAGCCGGTCAGCAATTCGATGGTGACGTTTGAGCCGGCAAGCATGTCGCAAATGGATGCGAAATGTTGCTCGGCGAGTAGTTCCGTGGGGGCCATGAGGGCCGCCTGGTGGCGGGAGGCGACGGCCAGGAGCATGGCGTAAAGGGCCACCACCGTCTTCCCCGCACCCACATCGCCCTGGAGCAGGCGATTCATCGGGCGGGAGGTGGCGAGGTCGGCGACCATCTCATTTATGACCTCGCGCTGACTTTCGGTCAGCTCAAACGGGAAGCGGTCGGTGATGTGCTTGTCGATCGCATCGTTATGCGTGAGAGCCGGCGCGGATAGCGTCTCGCGGCGATGGTGGCGCTTGATCATCACTCCGATCTGGAGCATTAGCAGCTCATCAAAGGCCAGACGCCGGCGGGCGTGCTTCGTTTCGTCCTCATCCGCCGGCCTGTGCATCATTCGGTACGAATCCGCCAGCGCCGGAAGTGCTCTGTCCTTGCGATACTGTTCATGCAGGTGATCATCGAGCAGGGCAAGCGCCGGCTCCAGCACGGTGTCCACCGCCGCTTCGATCACCTTTGTGGGCAGGTCTTCGGTGGCCGGATAGATCGGACGATACCGCTCCTCGCGGGCAGCGGTGTCGGCTTCCGGATCGATGATCTCCCAGGCGGGATTCACCAACTGGAGGTAATCCCCATAGCGCTTTGTTTTCCCCGCAGCGCGGATGCACATGCCGGGGTGGAGGCGGCCTTTCATCCAGGGAGAGTTGAACCAGGTGAGGAGCACGGCGCCGGTGTCGTCCTGCAAGGTGGCCTCGAACCGGGGCTGGCGGCCGCGCACCGGCCGGGCGGTGGTGATCTCACCTCGCACGGCGAGGTTGGCTTCGGCGCCGTGAAGAGGGCCGATGGTCTCACTCGCCTCGGCGACGGTCTGCTCGGGCAGCTCGTGCTCCCAGCGGCTTGGGAGATGACGGATGAGGTCGGCCACCGACCGGATGCCGGCCTTCCGGAAAGCCTCGGCGCGCTTCGTCCCCACGCCGGGCACCTCGGCGATGTTGCTGTTCAGCGCGATGGCGGTTTGATCGGTCATGGCGTCAGGTCCCGGCCCGTTCACGATATCATCCACGCCATGAGTCGGCTGCCCTTCGACCCCCGCAAAGCGACCGGACCGGAACGACCGGGGGATGAGAAGCCCGCGCGGCGGGCCCGCAGGACGTACAGCCGCATCACGGAAGCCGAGCATCTCACCGTCAGCGAGCTGGCGAACCTCATCAAGTCCACGCTGGAACAGCGGATTCCCTCGCCCCTGCGGGTGGTGGGCCAGATCAGCAACCTCAGCGTGCAGAACCACTGGTATTTCTCGCTTAAAGACGAGACGGCGGTGGTGAGCTGCGTGGCGTGGGCCTCGGCCGCCAAGAAGTTCGGATTCGTCCCGAAGGACGGCGATGAGGTGCTGGCGACGGGCCACGTGAGCCATTACCCGCCGCAGGGCCGCACGCAGTTGTATGTCAGCAGCCTCAAGCCAGTGGGAGCGGGGGCGCTTCAGCTTCGCTTCGAGGCGATGTGCGAGGAGCTGCGGAAGCTCGGCTATTTCGAGGAAGCGAGGAAGAAGCCGCTGCCGGCATTTCCGCGACGGGTGGCGGTGATCACCTCCGCCACCGGGGCGGCGATTCACGACGTGATCTCCACGGCCGCCCAGCGCTGCCGGGCGGTGAGTCTGCTGGTGGTGGATGTGAGGGTGCAGGGGGAAGGGGCGGCCGAGGAGATCGCAGAGGCGATCGGCTGGGTTGATTCGCAGCGGCAGCAACTGGGGGTGGATGCGGTTCTGGTCACCCGCGGGGGCGGATCGATCGAGGATTTGTGGGCGTTCAACGAGCGGATCGTGGCCGACGCGGCGTTCTCATGCGGGCTTCCGATCGTGGCGGCGATAGGCCATGAATCGGACACCACGGTCATCGAGTTGGTGTCGGATGTCCGCGCCGCCACGCCCACGCAGGCGGCGATGCGCCTGGTGCCCTCCGCCTCCGAGCTCCACAAGCAGGTTCACCATCTGGCGGACCGGATGCGATTCGTCACTCGGCGGATGGTCTCGGAGTCGCGCCAGCGCCTGAGGGCGCAGGATCGCCAGCTCGGTTCGGCAGCGAGACATCTTGCGGCATCGAGCCGAAGCCGGCTGGAGCGGTTGGCCGCCGACCTGGCCCGTTTGCAGCCGCAGATGCTGGTGTCGAGGCGGTACGAGCGGCTGGCGGTACTCGCCGACCGCCTGCACCGCACGGTGCGTCACAGAATCGAGCAGCGACCTCGCGTGGATTTGCTCGGCCAGCGCCTGCAGGGCGCGATCCAGCGTCATCTGGTCCACGCCCGCGAGCAGCTTGCGGCCCTGGATCGCGAGTTGACCGCCGTCGATCCCCGCCGGGTCCTGGGCCGCGGGTACAGCCTCACGACCGACACCGACGGCAGCCTCATCCGCTCCGTGAGCGAGGTCCGAACCGGGCAGCTCATCCTCACCTGTCTCTCCGACGGCTCGATCAACTCGACCGTCACCGGCAGCACCTCGCGCTCCGAAGGTCGGCAGGAGAAGAGACGGAAGTCCTCCGGCCGGAGCCGGGTCGATGTCGATCAAATGGATTTGTTCGATCAGGCGGAGTAGATTGCCCCGATATGGCACGCAAGACCCAGCCCAAGCGAACAGCGCCGCAGGAGATGACCTTCGAGCAGGCCACGGAAGAGCTGGAATCGATCATAGACAAGATCGAGTCCGGCGAGATCGGTCTGGAGGATGCTCTGGCCGAGCGCAAGCGGGGTGATGAGCTGATCCGCCGATGCCGGGCCATACTGGACACGGCCGAGCAGGAGCTGGAGCAGATCGAGCTCGCGGACGAGTCGATCGAAGGCGAGGGGGAGGACGAGGAGGGCGATGCGTAGCGTGATGCTCGCGACACCCGTTGAAATCAGCGTTCCTTGAGGATGATCGAGCCACATCTCGACCTGCTGCTGGCCCAGAATCAGACGATTTGGGCCCTCTATCACGTGCCGATACTGGTGTTCCTGTTCATGTTCGGAGCGTGCGTGGGCAGCTTCCTGAACGTGGTGATTTATCGCCTGCCCGAAGGGATGAGCGTGATCAGCCCGCCCAGCCGCTGCCCGACGTGCGGAGCGAAGCTGCGGTTCTTCCGCGAGAACCTGCCGATCCTCGGCTGGTTCATGCTCCGCGGCCGATGCCGGTTCTGCGGGGTAAAGATCAGCCCGCAGTACATGATCATCGAGACGTTGATGGCGCTGCTGATGGTCGGGCTCTACGTCGTGCTGATCGTGCCCGGCAACAACACGCCGTGGTGGGGGCAGATCGGCGGACCGTGGTGGCACGCGAACGGATTTATTCGCGCCTGGCCGGTGTTTATCGCCTTTGCATTTCTCATCGCCTCTCTGGTAGCGATGACAATGATCGACGCCAGGACTTTCACGATCCCCATTCAGATCCCCCTGTTCGTCACGTTCACCGCGTTCATCGCCTATCCGCTGCAGGTGATCCTGCCTCACCGCACACCGACATCGCAGACTTGGCCCATTCCGGGGGTGAGCTGGCAGTGGTTCGCGGTGGCGGTAGGCGGGACGCTGGGGGTTGTCATCTCCGTGTTGCTGTTGAGGCTGGGGAAGCTGCGCTACAGCTTCGCGGACTACGAGCAGTACGTGCCGGAAGGCGAGGTCTTCGGGGATTACCCCCACGCCCGGCGGGAGATGGGAAGGGAACTGGTGTTCCTTCTGCCGTGTATCGTGGGGCTGGCGGCAGGGGGGTTGATCGGATCGCTGCTTCCGGCGACGGCGCCGCCACAATTCATCCAGGCCCTGGGCGGGACGTTCATCGGTTATCTTGTCGGCGGGGCGATGATCTGGGTCACCCGGATACTCGGCACGCTGGCGGTGGGACGGGAAGCCATGGGGCTGGGGGACGTGCACCTGCTGGCGGCGGTGGGGGCCGTCCTCGGCTGGTTCGACGTGATCATGATCTTCTTCATCGCCCCGTTTTCTGGGCTGGCTTGGGCGCTGCTGTCGATGGGACTGGGGACGGTTTTCAGAAAGATGAAGCGCGAGCTGCCTTACGGGCCGCATCTGGCGGTGGCCACGGTGGTCCTGATCCTCTGCCGTCCGGCAGTGAACGGGGCCTGGAGCATTATGCTGCCGACGGTCCCCCGCCCCAAGGCGGGGTTTGTGACGGGATCTCAGGCGGCGCCCGGGCCGTTTCCGACACCGCTGCCGCCTCCCGCGCCGCAGCCGTGACCGCCTGCGGGTATCCTGCCGCTTAACCGGCCGCTTCTGGACAGTGAGGCCCGGAGGCGGTAAACCATCGGCGGAACCTGCCGCCGGGGAGGCGAGGATGGGACTGTCTTGCTTGAACGCTCACAGGAATAAGGACAGACAAGCAATGCGCGTTAATCGGGTGATGATGGCAATGGGGCTCCTGGCCGCCGCGGTTCTGATGTCCGGCTGCGCCTCCGATCTCCAGCAGGAGAACGATCTGCTAACCGAGGAGGTGCAGGGCCTGCGTGCGCAGCTTACGGAGCGCAACGCGGCTCTGGACGCGGCCAACCGCGAGCTGCGCGAGCAGGACATGACCGTGGCCGAACTCCGCCGACAGATCGACGATCTGGAAGGCGCTGCGGCGGCGCCGGCCGGCCGGCAGACCGGCTTCGAGGGCATCGAGGGCGTACAGGGTCGAATGGGAGCGGGCCAGGTGACCGCGATCGTGGAGGGCGATGTCCTCTTCGACTCCGGCAAGACCGCACTCAAGGCCGCCGCTCAGCAATCGCTGAACGCGATCGCCACGGTCCTGAACTCCACCTACGCGGGCCGGCCCGTTCGGGTCACCGGCCACACCGACACGGACCCGATCGTGAAGAGCGGCTTCAAGAGCAACTACCACCTCGGGTTCGAGCGGGCCTATGCCGTGAGGGAGTATCTCATCTCCCGCGGCGTCTCAGCCACGCGCCTTTCGCTGGCCAGCTTCGGCCCGGATCGCGCGCTGTCCACCAAGGCCCAGAGCCGACGCGTGGAGATTGTGGTCGCGCTCAACTGACGGGGTCTCTCCATCCGGTCAGTCTGGAGGGAGGCCGAACACGCGTGGCCGTATTCCCGCTGCTCGCCGATGAGGCGAACTACCGCGCCTGTGACCACGACCTGCTGATCGATCCTGCTGCGCGGTCGTACTGGCTGGATCTGTTTGCTTCACATCTCGGTCTTCACATGGGGGCGGCCGACCTGCTCGAGATCCCGCGCGAGGCGCTGATCAGGGCAGACTCGGCCCTCAAGCGCGAAATGGACCTGATCCGGGCTCGGCCCGACCGTCACGGCCGGCTCGATATCCTGCTCCTGACCGACATTTACCGGGCGGCCCTCGCCGCAGAGGGAATCACCGACGAGTTTCGCCTGATCAAGCAGCGGGAAAACGAAGCGGCCCTGGCGGCCCTGGCCCGGCGCATCGCGGAGCTGGACCGCCTCGACGACGGGCCGCGCTTCGAAGCGCTGATCCGTGGCATGCTCGCCGGCAATCTCTTCGACATGGGCGTTGAGGAGACCGCCCGGCGTTTCGCGGACCGCTCGCTGCCGTTTGCCGAAGCGCTGGATTCGCTACCGGACCGCCCGTGGTTTGTGGATGATCTGGACGAGTTGCGGCAGGGCTGGCTTGCTTCAACACCTCCGAAGACGATCATCTTCGCCGACAACGCCGGGGCGGACATCGTGCTGGGTATCCTGCCCCTGGCTCGCGAACTGCTGCGCAGGGGCGGGGGGGTGGTTATCGCCGCCAACGAAACGCCCGCTCTGAACGATGTAACATCGCGCGAAGTGAAGACGGTCATTAACCGTGCTTCGGAGATTGACCCGATCTGGCGGGATGGGAAGCTGACGGTTGTATCCAGCGGATGCAAGGCTCCTCTCATCGACCTGACCTCGGTCAGCGAGGAGCTTGCCCGCGCGGCCCGCGGGGCGGACCTGGTCATCCTTGACGGCATGGGCCGGGCCGTGGAAAGCAACTACCACGCCCGGTTCGCTTGCAACGTCTGGCGGGTGGCGATGCTGAAAGACCCACAGGTGGCCCGCTCGGTGGGCGGCGAAATGTACGATGCAATCTTCCGTGCGTCCTTACCGTGAATAACGGAACTTTGATCGGGACCGGTTGTCACCAGTCGAGCTTGACGCCCCGGGCCCGGAACCGCTCGATGAGCAGTTGAAGTTTGCGGGCAGCCTCGCCGAGCTGGGCGGCCCCATCGTCCAGATTGGTGTACAGATCCGGGTTGTTGAGAAGCTGCCCCATCGTACCCTCGCCCTCCCGGGCGAGCCGGACGAGGCGGTTCACCTCTTCGGTGGAGGAGGCGATCTCGTCGGAAAGCTCGGTCAGGCTTCCGACCATCTCATCGGCGCTGGCCTTCAGCTCGTCGGCGAGTTCCTCATATCGGGCAAAGGTCTGATCGGCCCGGGCGAACATCTCGCGGGCATTGGTCAGGGTGCCGCGGGTCTCGTCGCGGAGATCAGTATCTCCCAGCCAGTCCTGGGCCAGCGCCACGGTTTCTTCAACCTGTTTCAGCACGAGATTGACGTGGTCCACGGTGTCGCGGAGGTTGGCGGGCCGCTCGATGCCGGGGACTTCCTCGCCGGGGGGCGTGACCAGCTCGTTGAGGTTCTCACCCAAAGCGATGTAGGTTTCCGCCAAGCCCTTGAAGGCATCCAGGGCCGTCACCACGGGGGCCATCCGCTGGTCCAGTTCCCGGCGAATCTCGGCCACGGTGCGGATCTGAAGCAGGCCGGAAATGGAGGCCTGACCGTCGGTGCTGAGAAACTCCACCGGCGTGTCGGTCGCGACGGGTGGGGCATCGAGGGTCAGGCTCGCCAGCGCGCCGATCAGCGATGTCTCCACATAGGGGATCGCGCTGGCCGGGATGGACATGCCCTCGTCGATAAGCAGTTCGATCCGCACCGGGTAGCGCACGTCCGACTGGATGGAGATGGCATCGACCACTCCGATGGGGACTCCGTTGAGCTGCACGGTGCTGCCCGGCCTGAGGCCCATGGCGTTTTCAGTGTGAATCGTGAGGAGATAGCGGGGGCGAACGAAGGCATCCAGCTCACCGAACCAGAACAGGAGAAGGATGAGACCCGCGAGTGCGATAATGGAAGTCAGGCCGATCAGGAAGTCACGGGTGATCTGTTTCATGGTGCTGCCCCGTTGTCAGGCGTCGTCGCCCAGATCGGCCGCCGCGGAGGCCTCGCCGGCCAGAAACTGCCGGACGAGAGGATGGTCGCAGGTGCGGATGTCGTCCGGTGTGCCGGATGCGATCACCTCACCATCGTAAAGCATCAGCAGCAGATCGGCGATTTTGAACGCGCTTCCCAGATCGTGGGTGACGGCGATGCTGGTGACGTTCAGTTCGCGCTGAAGCTTGATGATCAACTCGTTGATGACGTCGGCGCGGATGGGGTCGAGACCGGTGGTAGGCTCGTCGTAGAGGATGACCTGGGGCTGAAGCACGATCGCCCGGGCCAGGGCGATGCGCTTCCGCTGTCCGCCGGAGAGTTCCGCGGGCATTTTCTCGAGGGCATCGGCGAGGCCGACCATCTCCAGCATCTCCCCTACACGCCGCCTGCGCTGGGTGGCGTCGAGTTCGGTGTGCTCGCGAAGGGGGAACTCGACGTTCTCGGCCACGCTCATCGAGTCGAACAGCGCCCCGTGCTGAAAGAGGAAGCCGAAGCGCCTGCGTACCGAGCCCAGGTGTGGTTCGCTGAGCTGATCTACGCGGGTGTCGCCGAACCACACTTCGCCGGAATCCGGCTTGAGCAGCCCGATGATGTGCTTGAGCAGAACGCTCTTGCCGCAGCCGCTGGGACCCAGCACTACGGTGGTGCGGCCGGTGAGGAAGTCGATGCTCACATCCTTCAGCACCGGTGTGCCGTCGAAGCCCCGGCACAGCCCGATCACGCGCACGATCGGCCCCTGCGGCGAGTCGCCGGCTTCGGACGGCAATGAATCGGGCTCTCTGCTCATCGATCTGGAATCAACGTATGATCTTTGGCCATGTCAGGCAACGTGCGGGGACAGGTAGCGTTCAGCGGCCGGCTCTTCGACGTCGAGGTGCTGGTCCAGACCGGCCCGGACGGCCGGATCGTCCAGCGGGAGGTGGTCCGCCATCCGGGGGCGGTGGTGGTGATCCCGGTGCTGGAAGACCGGCGGTTGGCGATGATCCGCAACTATCGGGTGGCGACCGGTGAGCGGCTGTGGGAGCTGCCCGCGGGAAAGCTGGAGCGGGGCGAAGACCCGCAACTGGCCGCCCTGCGGGAGTTAGAAGAGGAGACCGGCTATCGGGCCCGAGCCATCGACAAGCTCGGCGAGTTCTACACCTCGCCCGGGTTTGCCGATGAGCTCATCCGGGCATTCCTCGCTGAGGACCTGGAGCAGGTTGGCCAGTGTCTGGAGGCGGGGGAGGACATCGAACTGGAACGGCTGCCCCTGGAGCGAGTCCTGGCGATGATCGACCGCGGCGAGATCCGTGACGCCAAGACCATCGCCGCCCTCTATCTCTGGGAGCGGCGGCAGCGTGGAGAGACATGAGCTGGAAGGACCGGGATGAATACGGCCGCGACCCCTCCGATCGCCTGGGGCGACCGGGAGGCGACTGGCGCGGCGTGCGGCCCACCATCGACAACCCCATGACCTGGTCGCTGCGGCTGGGCCGGGTGTGGGGGATCGCGGTCCGCGTGCACGTGGTGTTCCTGGCCTACATCCTGGTGCAACTGGCTCGATCGATCGGCCCGCCGGGGGAGGGGGACACGGTGCCGCTGGGGCCGGGGTTGGCGATCACCTGGATGGCCGCACTCTTCGTGGTGGTGCTGCTGCACGAGTTCGGCCATTGCGCCGCCTGCCGGCGCACCGGCGGCGCAGCGGACGAGATTCTCATGTGGCCCCTGGGCGGCCTGGCCTATTGCCAGCCTCCCAATCAATGGCGGGCGCATCTGATCACGGTGGTGGGCGGTCCGCTGGTCAACGCGGTCATCTGCCTGATCCTCGGTCCAGTGCTGGGGCTGCTGGCGTGGCGGGTGTGGGAAGTGGCGGTGCCCAATCCGCTCGGGCCTTTGCCTCTGGACGTTCTCATGATCGACGGCCAGCAACCCTGGTGGCTGGTGGCTCTTTTCGCACTCCACCACGTGAGCTTCCTGCTTCTGCTGTTCAACCTGCTGCCGGTCTTTCCGCTGGATGGAGGGCGGATCGCCCAGAGCCTGCTCTGGGCGCGCCTGGGGTATGTGCGGTCTATGCGGTGGGCGGTTCGCGTGGGGTATTTCGGGGCGATCGCGATGGGGCTGTTCGGGGCGATTGTCGGCAACTGGCTGCTGATCGGCATCGCGATCTTCGGTGGCATCACCTGCTATTTCACCCACAAACAGATGGAATGGACGCAGGCGATGCTGGGTTTCGAGGATGATTCCTACGCCCTGAGCCTGCAGGACGATCCGGAGAAGGGGGACCGCAGGCCCAGCCGCGCCGAACGCAAGGCGGCCCGGAAGGCGGATCAGCAGACCCGGGAGGAGGCAATGGTCGATCAGATCCTGACCAAGATCGGCTCCGGCGGCATGGAGAGCCTCAGCAGCCGGGAGAAGCGGCTCCTGAAGCAGGCCAGCCGACGTAAACAGCGGGGAGAATAGAATCCCACCCGTCCGCCAGCCCCTCGGCGCCCCGTTTTTGTTGCGAACACCGACCGGTCCATCCGAATAAGACCAGCACATGGGCATTTACGACCGCGAGTACATCAGAAGAGAATCCGCCCCCCGCCCCGGTGGATACGGCGGCGGCTTCCGGGCCATGCGGATGTGGTCGTGCAACACCTGGATCATCGTCATCTGCGTCGCGGTTTTCGTGATCGACGGTTTCCTGCCCACGCGATATCTGGGAACCGGTCGTTACCAGTTGTTCGACGGTGTGACGTCAGTCCCCCGCTCGGCGGTGATTGACAAGGCAGCGGGACCTCAGTGGCGTCCATCGGGCACGCGGATTCCGTTGGAAGATTCGGATGTCCTTCCAATGGGAGGAGTGATCGACGCGGGAACGCGACCTGTGGTTGTCCGCTTGCGTGATGCGCGTGGCGCTCGCGATGCTCTCGTTCAACCGTTGCTGAGCCGCACCGGTGGTACACAGATCGGTTGGGCGGAAGTGATGCCACCTGTCCTGATGCCGTTGCTGGCCACAAAGGGCGGGCGGCAGATCGGCTGGGCCGAGATGCAGGAGTTCTACTTCTTTGAGAGCTTCCTGCATTTCTCAACCGAGCGGGGTTTCTTCAAGATCGAGTTCTGGCGCCTTGTCGGGTTTCAGTTTCTCCACACCCACGGCACGATTGCGCATATCCTTTTCAACATGCTTGGGCTGTATTTCTTCGGCCCCATGGTCGAGCGATACCTGGGTTCCAAGCGCTACCTGGCCTTCTACCTGCTCTGCGGCATATTCGGGGCGCTGATGTATGTGGTCCTGAACCTGGGTGGGTTGGCCGCGAATCGGCTCTTCGGCTTCGACGGGGTTCCCGTCCTCCTTTTCAATGACATCTCCACTCCGCTGATCGGGGCGTCGGCGGGGGTCTATGGGGTGCTGATGGCCGGGGCGTTCCTCGCCCCCAATGCCACCGTTCTCCTGTTCTTCATACTGCCCATGCGCCTCAAGACCCTGGCCTATGCCATTGTGGTCATCGCATTCCTTACCATCATCTTCGGCGGAGAGAACGCGGGCGGTGAAGCGGGCCATCTCGGGGGGGCGATCGCCGGGTTCTACTTCATCCGTCGCCCGCACCATCTGCACGGGTTCTTCGACATCCTCGGCCGGATTGACCCGACCTCGCATCACTACCGCACGAAGGGGCTCGCCGCTCGGGGGAGAGCCGCGGCCAAGGGGGCTCGGGCCGCCTTCGGCGGGAGAGGGGCCGGCCGTGAGCAGATCGACCGCGTACTGGACAAGATCAACGCCCGGGGTCTCCAGAGCCTCACCGACAAGGAAAAACGCATCCTCCGCGAGGCTTCCGACAAGGAGGGTTAGTCCAGTCCGAAGAAGGGGGGCTGTGATCCGGTCGACGATGATCCGGTTTCCGGGCAGAAAGCAGACGTGACTCTATGGCCAGTCCGATTCAATTCACGGTCTCGCACCGATGCCGCACGACCCATGCCCGGTCGGGGGCGGTCACTACGCCGCACGGATCCTTCGACACCCCGGCGTTCATGCCCGTGGGCACCCGCGGCGCCATCCGGGGCCTGACTCCAGAGCAGATCCTCCAAACCGGCAGCCAGATCATCCTCAACAACGCCTATCACCTGCTGCTAAGGCCCGGCGATGAGCTGATCGCCCGCCGCGGCGGCGTGCACCGCTTCATGCGCTGGGACGGGCCGGTCCTGACGGATTCCGGCGGCTATCAGGCCTATTCCATGGCCGACATCAACGCCATCGACGAGGACGGCGTCACCTTCAAGTCCATCGTCGACGGGGCCACCGTTCATCTGGGGCCGGAACGGTCGATGCAGGTGCAGAACAACCTCGGGGCGGACATCATCATGACCTTCGACGACTGCCCGGCCGCGGTCGATCCGGTCACGCTGAATGAGAGCCGCAAGCGCCTGGCCGCCTCGTGGGAGGAGAAGGACGCCGGGGCGGGCCCCTCCCCGGAGGAGTACCGGCAGCGGCTGCGCATCGCCCACGAGCGGACGATCCGGTGGCTTGAGCGCTGCGTGGCCGCCCATGCCCGCCCGGATGAGCAGGCGCTGTTCGGCATCGTGCAGGGCGGTACCGACCCGGATCTGCGCCGGAAGTCGGTTGAGGCGATCTGCAGCATCGATCTGCCCGGCTATGCCATCGGTGGGGTCGCGGTGGGGGAGGGGCCGGAGACGATCCGTTCGGTAGTGGAGTTGACGGCCCCGCTCCTGCCGGAGGATAAGCCCCGGTACCTGATGGGCGTGGGTTATGAGCGCGATCTCGTCATGGCAGTGAGGGCCGGGGTGGACATGTTCGACTGCGTCCTGCCCACCCGCAACGGCCGCAATGCCAACGTCTTTACGTCAAACGGCCCACTGCATCTCCGCAACGCGGCATATGCCGAGGATGACGCGGTTATTGACTCTTCCTGCGACTGTCACTGTTGCGGCGGCGGATTCAGCCGGGCCTATCTGAGGCATCTTTTCCTGGCTAAGGAGATGCTGGGGCCGATTCTGGCCTCGCTCCACAACATCAGACACTTCCAACGCCTGATGGTGGACATTCGCCGGGCAATACGCGAAGATGACTGGTCTTTGTTGTTCCGGGCCCGGCCGGACCTGGCGGAGGTCGAAATCAGCCCCTCGGCCCCCTCCGGCAGTGAGGATTCGGACCATCACCAAAGCCCCACGGGATCTCAGTCATGTATGAATTGACTATGGAAAATCTTGTTCTGGCCCAAGGGGAGATCGCAGCGCCTGCCCTTCCCGCGGAGGGTGCCGGCGGCGGGGCCACCACCGGCGATCCCGGCACCACGCCGGACGGTAACACCGGGGCCGCAAACCCCTTCGGGGGGAACTTCATCGTCATCATACTTGTAATGGTGGTGGCCATGTTCGCCTTCTCCATGATCGGCAACCGCCGCGAGAAGAAGAAGCGACAGGATCTCCTCAGCTCGATCAAGAAGCACGACAAGGTGCAGACGGTGGGCGGCGTGATCGGCTCGATCGTGGAGGTCAAGCCCGATCTGGTGGTGCTGAAGGTCGATGAGTCCTCCAACACGCGTATCACCTTCTCCCGCTCGGCCATTCAGCAGGTGCTGAGCACCGGGCCGGGCTCCTCCTCGGAGAGGGACTCCTGAATCTGATCTGTCACCTCATCTCAAGTCGCCGGCACAGGCCCATCCGACCGGCCGAGGTTGGGAATTAATCCAATGCAGAATATGGGATGGAAGCTCGCGTTCATCATCATCCTCCTGGCGGGATGCATCTGGGCGGTCATACCGCCCAAGGAGAGGATCCATCTGGGCAAGGACCTCCGCGGCGGAGTGAGCCTCATCTACCGGGTCAACATGGACCCGGACGAGCCGAACAAGACCGCCGTCCTCACCCAGACGATCTCCGTGCTCCTGGAGCGAATCAACCCCACAGGCGTACTGGACATCGCCATGCAGCCCATGGGTGTCGATCGCATCGAGGTCGTCAGCCCCCTGCCCAGCGAGGAGGTCAAACAGCTGCGCGACGCCTATGACGACGCGCTGGAGGAGCTTCTGCGCGATGCGGAGATCCCGGCCGGCGAGGTGGATTCGGCCGTCCGCCTCGGCACCGTCGTGGAGCAGTTCGGCGGCCAGGAGGGAACCGAGCGATACGAGAAGATCAAGGCCCTCCAGGATGCCTTCGACGCCCGGCAGGAGGCCCAGGCGGTCTATGACGAGGCCAGGGCCAACGGCGCCTCCGGCTCGGCCCTCAACCCCTTCACCACTGCCTTGGCCCGGGCCAACCGCGATTACCGCGAAATCAAGAGGAACGTCGAGCGGCTCAGTCTTGATCGTGCTCGGGTCGTCCGCATGCTGCGAATGCCGACCGAGCGGGCTCCGTTGAAGGATGAAGAGGGCAACGAAAAGATAGATGAGGAAACCGGCGAGCCGATCCTCGGCCCCGGCCAGCGGGCCGTGGCCCTGGAACAGCTCAAGAGCCAGTTCAGTCATCTCAGCACCCAGCTTGACGATCTGGTCACCAAATACAGTGACTTTCAGGCCAAGCGCAGGGGGTTCGACGACCCCGAGGACCTCAAGCGCCTCCTCCGCGGAGCGGGCGTGCTGGAGTTCCGCATCGCGGTCATGGCGGGCAAAGCCGAAGGCATCAACGTTCAGGAACTGCGCGACCAGTTGGACGAAGTCGGGGCCGAGAACGTCGATTCCACCGTGGCCCGCTGGTTAGAGATCAATGATCTGAAGCAGTGGTACGACGACGACGATCAGCTTGCCGCTCTGGAGAGGGACCCGGAGAACTTTTTCGCCAGCCAGCGCGGACTGGTCGGCGACTACAAGGACGGCAAGTACTACCTGCTCATCTACACCAGTCCGCAGAAGAGCCTCACCCACGAAGGTACCACGGACTGGAAGATCGACCGGGCGTGGGTCGATTCGGATCGAATGGGTCGTGCCTGCGTAGCCTTCCGGCTGGATCCGGTCGGCGGTCAGCTCATGGGCCGCTTGACCGGTCCTCACGTCCAGCAGCCCATGGCCATCATTCTCGATGGCCAGGTGTTCGGCGCGCCCACCCTTCAGACGCAGATCCTCAATCGAGGTCAGATCACGGGCAGCTTCAGCCGGCCGGAACTGCTCTATCTGATCCGGGTGCTGGAGGCCGGGGCGCTCAGCGCCCGGCTGACGGACGAGCCCATCGCGGTCAACACGCTGGGCCCGTCTCTGGGAGCCGACAATCTCCGGCACGGCCTGGGGGCGTTCAAGATCGCCATCATCGCGGTGGCCATCTTCATGATGATGTACTATTTCTTCGCCGGGTTGGTGGCGGACTTCGCCCTCGCCGCCAACGGCGTTCTGATCTTCGGCCTCATGGCCCTGCTTCAGGGCACCTTCACCCTGCCCGGGCTGGCCGGGATTGTGCTCACCATCGGCATGGCGGTGGACGCCAACGTCCTCATCTACGAGCGCATCCGGGAGGAGATCTTCGCGGACGACGACATCGACCTGCGCACCGCGGTGCGCCTGGGTTACTCCAAGGCCCTCAGCACGATCATCGACGCCAACATCACCAACCTCATCGTGTGCGCGGTCCTTTACAAGACGGCCACCACGGAGGTGAAGGGCTTCGCCACCACGCTCTCCATCGGCATCTGCGCAACCCTGTTCACCGCCCTGTTCGTCACCCGGCAGATTTACTACCTCTACACGGACTATTTCAAGCTCCGCAAGCTCCCGATGCTGGCCACCACCTTCCCGGCGATTCACCGGGCCCTGGAGCCGAACATCAAGTGGATCAGCCTCCGCAAGGCGTTCTGGGCCGTCAGTCTGCTCGCGGTCATCGGATCGGTGATTCTCGTATCCACCCGCGGGATCGACATGCTGGACACCGAGTTGCGCGGCGGCCTGTCCGCGACCATGCTCACCAAGGCACTGGACGAGAATCAGGACGGCGAGCCGGATCTGGATCAGGATAGCCGCGTCATACGGCTGCCGCTGAGGCACACCGATGTCGTGGAGCGGGTGCATGCCTTGGGCGACAATGTGGATCCGGCGACCGCCACGAACGAGGAGGAACGGATCCGGCTCACTATTCTCCGGGAATTGCAGCACGCCGACGTCCTCACCGCCGGGCGCACCGAGCAGGATGCTTCGAACAACATCCGCGCCTCCAGTTTCCAGATCAAGGTCCCCAGCCCGCGGGGCCTGGACGACGATCGCCGACTTACGGAGGTAATCGTTGCCGCGATCGTGGACGAATTCGGCCAACAGTTGGACGTGACCCAACCGCTCGATTTCGTCGGAGCCGGCTCGGAGAACTTCGCCGAGCATACTTTTGCGCTCACCGACGAGGAGCTCGGTCTCAACATCAACCGTCCCGAATTCACCGAGCGGGTCGCCGATCTCATCGGGGGGGTGGTCGTGCTCATCGAGGAGGTCGAGCCCGCCGTACAGATTCGGGACCTGGACAAGCGTATCACCAGCATGCGCCAGCAGCCGGACTACAACGACTGCTCGGGGCGGACGGTGCGGATTTACGGCCTGGACCCGGCGGATCCCGCCAATCCGGACCGGGGCTTCCGGTCGTTTGCGGTCTGCGTCTTTGAGAAGGATCTCAGCAGCCTGGTCGTGCAACCGGACACCTGGGACGAGAAACTCGCCAAGCGCGAGTGGGAGCTGATCAGCGAATCGCTTCAGCGTCGAACGAGCCTGGAGCAGGTCAGCAGCTACTCCTCGGCAGTCGCCCAGACCCTTCAGGCCAACGCCACGGTGGCGGTCATCCTCAGCCTCCTGGGCATCCTGGTCTATATCTGGATCCGCTTCGGTTCGCTGAGGTATTCGGTGGCGGCCATCGTCGCCCTTGTGCATGACGTGACCATCGCCCTGGGCCTGCTTGCGATATCCGGTTTCATCGCCGGAAACGCCTTCGGCACGATGCTGGGGATCGAGGAGTTTCGAATCGACCTGGGGGTGGTCGCCGCCCTGCTGACCATCATCGGCTACTCGCTCAACGACACGATCGTGATTCTGGACCGGATCCGCGAGAATCGGGGCAAGCTGCCGGTGGCCACCGCCTCCATTGTCAACCGGTCCATCAATCAGACCGTCAGCCGGACGTTGCTGACATCGGTCACCACCCTGCTGGCGGTGGCCATCATGTACGGGGAGGGCGGAAGCGGCATCCGACCCTTCACCTACTGCCTGCTCATCGGTCTGATCGTGGGCACTTACAGCTCCGTGGCCATCGCCGCCCCGCTCGTTTTCAAGGGGGACGGGTACAAGCCGACGGAGGCGCAGGCGGACCTGGCCGAGGAGGGCGTGGCCGAGCTCGAGCCGGCCTGACGCTGAAGCAGGAGGACAGACAATGGGGAGAGAGGATCAGCGGTGGAATCACACATTCGGTGTGATCCGCCGCGGTCCCGTTCAGGCCGGACGCGTCCGGCGGCGCGTCCGTTCCGCCGAAGCGGTACCCATCCACCCCGTCCCCGGCTAACATGCCGCACAACCGCTGCCCGTGCTGCCCCGAGACTGGGAGACAACATCATGGCACCCGGCACCAAGATCCTCCTGGCGGTCCTTGCCCTCATCGCCGTGGGCATCTTCGCCTACTACGCCGCGATCCCCCAAGGCGAACGGCCCGCAACCCCCGACCCATCTACCGAAGAGACGGCAGCGCCCGACAGTTCGCAGGCCGATCTGCCGGCGACCGAGGAGTCACAAACCGAAACCGCACCTTCCGCGCCCCCGGTCGAGCAACCCACCCGCGTGAACGAGTCGCCCGCCTCCGGCCAGCCGCCGCTGGGCAACCTGCCCGCAGGCGGGAGCGGGAGCGAAGGCGGGCTGGCAGATTCCGTCCGCCGCGCTCTGGCCGCGGACAACGCCGAAGCCGGCGATAAACCTCTATCGTCGGGACCGATCGAATCGGCGGCCGAGCCGGAAGCGAGCCCGCCCCGGCAGCCCGCAGGGGAAGGGCCCGCCGAGGAACCGGCCAAGCCGCCCTCGACGCCGGAAGAGAAACCCCCGGCGGCAACTGAGGGGCAGGAGCAGCCGCCTCGGCCTCCGGCCCGTCCCCCCGAGCCGCTTTACACCGAATACCAGGTCAAGGCCGGCGACACGCTCAGCTCCATCGCCGGTAACTGGTTCGGTGATCCCAACAAGTGGGACCTGATCTACCGAGCCAATCCCCGGATCGATCCGGACAACCTCGACATTGGCCAGAAGCTCCGCCTGCCGCCCAAGACCGCCACCCGGCAGGCAATCCGTCCGCAGG
>CP070772.1:2170235-2188317 GCA_020345805.1 Phycisphaerales bacterium
CCCAGAGCGACAACGGTCAGCGCTGCGGCGGAGAACCCGAGGGCTGCACGCACGGTGCGGCCGCCGAAAGACAGCCACATGCAGATCAGAATGGCGGCGTAAGCGAGCACGCTTGCGCCCGCTCCACACCACATCAGCCGCACGAGCTTGGCGTGACGGATCGCGTAAACCGCTCCCAGGGCCGAGCCGGAGAAAGCGCTTCCCAGCAGCGATGCGCTGATCATCATCAGTAGCTTCTCGTCCTCGTCGGCGGTGATCAGAATCCAGATCGCCGCCGCGGCCGCGAAAGCGATCCCCGCGATCAGCAAGGCGAGAAGGCCCCTGATCAAGAGTGTTATGTGTCTGCCCGCCTCTTCCGTCATGTCGGCGACACCTTGATCTTCAGCCCGCACGCCCCGCACTGATCGCCCCCGCTGCGAATCTCGATCCGGGCCCCGCAGCGCGGACAGACGGCCCGCATCTCGAATTCTCCGATTGGCTCGGTTTCCCCGCGGGTCAACTCCGAAAATCCGGTGGTCCCCAGGAACACGAGATAGCTCACGCAGGTCAGAATGGCCAGCACGCCGCCGCTTCGCGCGGCGAGTTCCGCGAACCGCTCGCTCGTTTGCCAGGAGAGCCGCTCATCCACAACGGGATAAGCGCAGATCGAAACGCAAAGGTGAAGAGCGAGCAGCGAACCGAGAAGGATCGTGAATCGGCGCAACCAGATCGCCCAGGCGTTTTTCAGGCGCTGCCGCAGGGTGAGAGAGGTCAAGAGCATGAGGCCCGCCCAGCAGGTGGGCGGCATGGCAAGGATGGGCTTGAAAGAACCCACCCATACCATCGCGATCCATGCGAAGGCCGCGATGGCCGAGGCCAGCAGGCCGCTCATCATCCAGATTCGTTCCCGGCCCCGCTCGAACGCCACGGCGCAGCCGAGGGCGGGCACTGTGAATCCCGCCACGATGCACGCTGTCGCCACGAGCAGGTACCCGCCGGGGATGATAAACGGGCTCGAGAACTCCAAGATCCCGAGGATGATCGCCGCCAACGCCGAGACGATCAGAAGGTAAACCAGGATCCTGCTCAACGGCACCATGTCACTTCGCCACTGCCGGGTTGTCGTGGGTGATCGTCGCGGGGTCGGGCAGCGGTGGCAGAGCATGAGAGTTTCGCAGCATGTTCTGCTGCTGAAGCGCGCTGTTCAAAGTCGAGATCGGAATCTGCTGCGTGGACCCGTCAAGACAGCCGGCCACGATAGTCGGGGCGACCCACGGGCCGTTCACATCCGGGTCCGGAGAATACAGGACGATCCAGAGCCCGCTGTCGGCGCTGTCGAAATCAATCCCGTGGTGGGTGAACAGGAAGTCGCCCATGCGATGGGCGATTACATCCTCCGGGAGGGACGCGACAATCTCATCGATCTTCATCCGCTGCCGGTTGGGCGGCATTCGCTGCAGATCCAGCAGCAACGTGCCGTCGGGAAGGATAACGTCCGCCTCGCTCGTAGCGGTATCCCACGAGACGAAGCTGATCGCCCCGAGGTTGCTGGTGGGGACCATCTCCACCACGTGATCCGGCCCGCATCCGTTGTTAGCCGCGGCGTTGGAGATCAGATCCTGACTGAGCTGCTGAGTTTCCTGTGTCGCGTCCATCCCGCCGCTGGCGGCCATTGACCCCGGCGGCATGCCGACGAACATCATCGTGATGATCGTGGCGTAGAAACCGATGATCAGAATGATCTCCGCGACGGGCCAGGTCAGAACGGCCAGTGCGGCCCGGCCGCCGGTCACGCCCTGCCCGTCGCGCACCGCGAGCACGCCGCTGATGATCCACCAGATCCAACCCACGTACGGCCCCAGGCAGGGCACCACCGTGAGGCTGTATGCGCCGCTTGCGTAGCACAGCCCCTGGTAGGTGCGGCCCAGGCCCGCCGCCGGCCGGGCGAAGATCTTCAGCAGGCCGTGGGTAACCAGGCCCCAGATAAGCAGGTGAATGACGGCCAGGCCGAAACTGAGGGCGAGGGACATGCCCAACATGCCTCCCATCGCCGCCATCAGCGTGCCGGGCGGGGGACCTCCCGCGCCCGGCGCCGACATTGAGGGAACCAGCAGGAACACGCACAACCCGGGCAATGTGGACACGATCGCCACCACGGAAATGGTCAGGGCCGCGAAACCCCACGCCTGGCCGCTCGTACTTTCGGCCGGGACGATCTTCATCAACTTGCCCGGCTGGCCCAGCGCCATGCCGATCGTCGCCATCCACGCCTTGAACCATCCCCGCTCCTTCCGCTCCAGCCAAGGCATGGGGGTGGCCCGCGTCTGGCGCTCCTCCACGCCCTCGGCGGGCCGGAGAAGCATGCCGTCCATGTGCAGGTGTTCGCCACAGGAGACGCAGTCGAACTCGAGGGGGGAAAGGTGGCCCTTGGCATCGGTGCCGTAGTAAACCTGCTCGCAATGTGGGCAGCAGAACTGCACGCTGTTGCGGACAAACTCATACTCGCCGGGAAGGAACGACGTGCCGCACTCCGGGCATTGCCGGGTCGGAATGTTCCACAGCGGGTAATCGCAGTTCTTGCAGTGCACGGGAGGCCTGGGGCTTGAAGGCTTGCGTTCGGAGAGTGGCGTGATCCGGCAGGGATGGCCATTAACGTGGTACGTAAGACGCCGCGCGTGATTGCCGTTCCTGACCGTTAGATTAGCGATTTCTGCGGAGATGGTGGTCGAGGATGTGAAAAACGGCGCCGACCGACTCGATCAGCGCCGTATGACATGTCTCATCCCCCACGCACAGTCGGGCAAGCCTTCAAGGCCCAGGCCTCCAAGCCTCCCGATCAATCCTCGGGCGCGTTCTCGGCGACGCGGCGCTTGAATTCGGCGATGAGCTTGGCGGTGATCGGGCCGACCTTCCCGCCGCTCATGACCTTGTCGTCGATCTTGTTGACGCCGATGACCTCCGCGCCGCTGCCGGTGAGGAAGACCTCGTCGGCGTCCATGACCTCCTCGATGCGGAGGTTCTTCTCCGTCACCGGATGACCGCAGTCCGGGCCGATGTCGTCGATGACCCACTGCCGGGTGATGCCGCCGAGCAGCCCGGCCGACAGCGGCGGGGTGAAGATCTTGCCGTCCTTGATCATGAAGAGGTTGTCGCCGGTGCATTCGGCGACGTAGCCCTCGAGGTTGAGCATGATCGCTTCCAGCACGCCCGCGTTGATGGCCTCCATCTTGGCCATGATGTTGTTGAGGTAGTTGAGGCTCTTGACCGACGGGTCGAGACACTTGATGGGCAGGCGCGGACGCTCGGCCACCACCACCGCAATGCCCGTGGCATACAGTTCGGGTGGATAGAGTTCGATCTTGTCGGCAATGATGATGTGGCACGGCCGGGGGCACTTCCGGGGATCGAGGCCCAGGTCGCCGAACCCGCGGGTGAACACCATGCGGATGTAGGCATCCTTGAGGTTGTTGGCCTTGACCGTTTCGCGCGTCGCCTGCTCGATCTCATCGATGGTGTACTCGGGCTTGAGAAAGATCTTTTCGCACGAGCGGTACATTCGTTTCAGGTGCGAGTCGAGCTTGAGGATGCGGTGGTTGTAGACGCGGATGCCCTCGAAGCAACCGTCGCCGTACAGCAGGCCGTGGTCAAAAACCGAGATCTTCGCCTCATCATGCGGGACCAGTTTGCCGTCAATCCATATCTTGATCATGGGCGTTGTTTCCTTGGAGGTGGAAGGAGCCTCAGCGGCCTCGGTAACGGTCGGGTTGGCCATCGTTCATCTCCCAAATAAGAGGTTCTCGATTATAGACGATCCGCCTCCCTCCGTCACCGCGCATTAGGGCCGCTTGGGGCGGGGAAAGAGCCTGTCGCGAGATCTGACGGAAGAAAAAACGCCGTTCCGTGCCGCGAGGCATCGCAACGGCCGCAACCTTGAGTGATTGGGCATGTTGCACGATACACGGGTAACGGTTGATGCAGGGGATGTGCAGCACGCCGCCGCGCATCGCCGCCTGTAAAGCTCAATTCTTCAACAGCGCATCCAGGGCCGTTTTCAGTTCCGGATACCGGAACTCGTATCCGTGCTTGAGCGCCGCGGCCGGGATCACGCGCTGGCTCGTCAGCAGGCAGTCGGCGAACTCGCCCAGTGCCAGCCGCAGGGCGAAGGCCGGTGCGGGCAGCCAGGCCGGCCGGCCCAACGCCTGACCGATCGCGCGGCTGAGTTCTTTGTTCGTCACGGGATTGGGCGCGGTCGCATTGACCGCGCCTCGCAGGGCCGCGTCGCTCAGGGCCAGGTCGACGATCCCCAACGCATCCTGCCAGTGAATCCACGGAACATGCTGCTGGCCGGATCCGAGGCGTCCTCCGACGAACATCCGAAACGGGCGCATCATCTTCTTGAGCGCTCCGCCCTGTTTGTCCAGGACAATCCCCAGGCGCAACCTGACCACGCGGGTTCTTTGAGACCAGGCCTTCTCCGACTCCGCCTCCCACGCCGCGCATAGCCGGGCGAGGAAATCGCGGCCCGCCTTGCCCGTTTCGGTCGTCGGGCGATCGCCCGTGTCACGGTAATAGCCGGTCGCCGAAGCGCAGATGAACACACCGGGCCGCTCGTGCGACGCGCAGATTGCCCCGGCAATACGGCGAGTCGACAGCACGCGACTGTCCCACAGCAACTGCTTGTAGGCCCGCGACCAGCGTCGATCGGCCACGGGCTGACCGGCCAGATGGATCACCGCATCGCAGCCGTTGATCGATTTTCGCCAGTCTCCTTTCCTGCGGGGATCGCCCTTCACGACCTGCAGGTTCGAGTTCGGGTCCGGCGCCAACGCCTTTGCGGCCTTCGCCTCGCTGCGCGACAGAACCACGAGGCTGTCGCCGCGCTGTAGGCGATCGGCAACCAGTCTTCGTCCCAGCAATCCCGTCGCACCGGTGATGAAAATGCGCATGTGTCACCCCGCATGTCCGTGCACATTGTAAGACAGGCAGTACGAAGCGGATCACGCGGGGCCGGCGGAATGCTCATAGAAACGGCGCCGACTCGGAGCGAAGACCGCCCGCCCCTTGAGATCATCCCGTTGACAGCCCCGCCAGCGTTCTGGCCCGCGCCAGCACCTCATCCAGCATCGCCTCGGTGAGGCGCCCGGTGAAGGTGTTCTGCTGGCTTACGTGATAGCTGCCCAGGAGGGTCATCCCGGCGATGACCGCCTCCGCGGCGTGGGTGAACCTGGGTTTGGGCGAGGGAACCGCCTCGCCCAGCGGTCTGAATGCCGCAATCGTCGCGTTCCAGGCAATGTGCCCCAGACACAGCACCACGCGGGGCCGGAGGATGCGCAGCTCGGCCGCCAGATACGGACGACACGCGGCCAGTTGGTCCGAGGTGGGCCGGTTCTGCGGCGGCGCGCAGCGCAGGGCGGCGGTGATGTACGCGCCGCGCAGGGTCAGGCCGTCGCCCCGGCGCGTCGATTGGGACTGATTGGCGAGCTTCGCCCGATGAAGCGCGGCATAGAGGAAATCGCCCGATCGGTCCCCGGTGAACATGCGTCCCGTGCGATTGGCCCCGTGAGCGGCGGGAGCGAGACCCGCGATGAGAATCGGTGCGCGATGGTCGCCGAATCCCGGCACCGGCCGGGCCCAGTAATCCCAGTCCGCAAAGGCCCGGCGTTTTGTTTGCCCCACCTCGGCACAGTATGTCCGCAGCTTCCTGCACCGCCGACAGCGCGGCACCGCCCGCTCCAGCGCGTTGAAGGATCGATGCCCGGCCGGCGGCAAGTCACTCATGGCCGGCTCGACTCAGCAGGCCCTCGTCCGTTGCCGATTCCGCCAGCGGCCGCAAGTTCATTCCGCCCGCGGCGTCGACCGTCAGCTCAAACACCTGCCCGGCCCGAACCGGCTTGTAAACCGCCTCGCCTTGGGCGACCCGCACGCCCATCGATCCGGCCAGTTCCGCGTCCGAAGCGATCTGCCAGAAATGCTCCCACACCTGCTGCTCGTAGCGCCCCGTTTCCTCCGCCGCATATCCGGGCGGGATCGCCCCGGGCGTATCGAGGGGAATCCCGTCCGCCGGCCTCATGAGTTCGGAATAGACACGTCTGAGCAGGACGATCGCCTTCCCTCTCAGCGGATGGCCGTGGGCAACGTCGTCCTTGGAAAACTTGGCGGACCAGGCATCAATGAACAGGACATCGCCGGGCAGGGTGAAGGATTGGCGCCCCAGTTCCCTGCCCTCGTCGTCCAGTTCGATCAGCCGGACGTTCGTGTCGGTGACCCGGCCGTTCTCATCCCAATTCTGTCCAGTTACGTGGACATGAGCGAGGCGGTGGGATCGGCTGAGGCGGTCGATCATCGCGTCCCGGGCGGCCAGACGTCGGGACATCTCCTCGTTCAGCGCCTGCAGCTCCCGAATCGCCGCCTGCTCCCGGCTGATTGTCAGCTGCCGGAACCCCAACAGGATGAGGCCGGCCAGGATGATCGACACTACCAGAGATCGAACTACCGCCGTCATATATACCTCGCTGGATCATGCTCGTCTGAAGCGCAAATAGTCTCATCGGCAAACGTGAAGCCGGCAGCCCAATCGACCGATAACAAATCCATATGCGAGGGTTAATCGCGTGCTTTGGACCTCGGGGTCTCCTCGTCGCGGTGTGGCCGCTGCTTGTGTGCTGCGCCGCGACCGCTCAGCAGCCCGGCGGGCCGGGCGAGCTGTCCTCGCTGAGGCGGGCGGTGGGACACTTCGATTTCGAGGAAAGCGTGCGCACGCCTCTGGAAATGCCGCTCTATTTCCACCGACACATCGACGTCAACGACGGCTTCCCGCCTTTCGGGCGCATGCGCCCGAGCAACGAGCACGCGGCGGGCGGCGAATGGTCGTTTCTCTTTGAATTGGACGGCGGGTCGATGGCCGCCCGCATTCCCACCGCGGTCCTGCCCATCCTTCCCCTGGCCGACTATCTGGTGGCGGTTAAGGTGAGGACCGAAGGCCTCAATCATGCCGCCGCCCGGCTGGCGGTCTGGTTGCATGACGCCAGAGGCAATCCCATACCCGCCAGCCTTGCCGTGAGCCCGCTCGTTCGCACGGAGGGTCAGTGGCAGACCATCTCTGCGGAAGTGCGCGGTGTATTCGAGCAGGCCACCGATCTGGCCATCGAACTGCAGCTTCTTCAGCCGCGGAAGTTCGGCTCCGGAGAATTCAAACCGGACGAGCCCGTGCTGGTGGACGTGGCGGGACGAGCGTGGTTCGATGACGTGATGATCTGGCACCTGCCCCGCATCGACCTGACCTGCGATGCCCCGGGCAACGTGTTCATCGCGCCGCATCGGCCGACGCTCAACATCCGCGTGCGCGACCTTCTGAACAAGCCGCTCACCGCCCGGCTGCGGGTCTTTGACCTCTGTGGCCGCGAGGTTGCCGATCGCAGTTTCCCGGCCCCGCGAGGCCGGGAACCCTGGCCGTTTGAGGTGCCGGTCGGACGTTTCGGGTGGTTCCGGGCCGTCCTGGACGTTCAGGCCGAATCGGAGCTGGTCGCCCGTCGCTGGGTCGATTTCACCGTTCTGCCCGGCGGGGTGCGTCGCTACGCCTTGAGCACCGTCGGCTTCTCCGTGGTTCTTCCCCCCATGCCGGATGAGGTGTTGGCGGTGGCGCCGGAACTGAGCCGGCGGCTGGGCGCATCCACCGTCCTCCTGCCCGTCTGGGATGCGTCGTTCGACGAGGGCGGAGCCTCCACCCACCGCGCTGCGCTGAAGCGCGCCATCGAGGAAATCCTCGCCAGCGAACAGAGAATGATCTTCGCGCTAAACGGCGTACCGGAAAGCCTGTCCTCCACTCTCGCCATCAGACCGTCTCAGGTTCTGGACCTCATCAGCCGGGATCCGGAAAGCTGGCGACCTTCCCTTGCCGACCTGCTCCTGGAGTTCGGTCTGGAGGTCAGTCACTGGCAGCTCGGCCCCACCGGCAGCTCAGAGGCGCTCGATCATCACAACTTCCCGCGGGCCGTCGATGATGCCGCCCGGGCGCTGGGAGAGTTTGTCCCCCGGCCGGTCATCTATGTTCCGCAGACCGCCGAGCAGACGCCCGGGGCCGATATCGTGCTTCCCGGTCGCCACATTACGGTTCCCTATCACGTTCGGCCCGAAGCGATCGTGGAATACGCCCGGGACTGGCTGGAGAAAGAAGGTGATCTGACCGTCACCCTCGATACTCTGCCGGCCGAGAGCTACTCCCCTCGCCAGCGAACTCTGGACCTGCTGCTGCGGGGTCTGTACGCCTGGCGGGCCGGGCTGCCGGAGGTGGCGATCAACGCTCCCTGGTCCTGGGATGAGGAGATTGCACCCGATCCGGCGTTCTGCGTCTGGCGAGGATTGTCCGACCATCTTCGCGGCCGGAGGTTTGCCGGCGAGCTCGACCTGGCCGACGGCGTGCGCTGCTGGATCGTTCAGGATGCCGATCCGGATGACGCCACCCTGATCGCCTGGAGCGAACGGCGGACCGACGAACCGGCCGCCTCCATCCGCCTGCTGCTGGGCGATCGGCCGGTGGAAGTGGGGGATGCCTTCGGCAACCGTGAGACCATCGCCCGAGCCGACGGCCTGCACGAGATCACGCTGGGTGAGATGCCCCTGTTCATCGATCACGTCAATCTTCCCTTGGCCAGCTTCCGTGCGGGCCTGACCATTGACCCTCACTTCGTGCCCGCAATGCACAAAGTGCACGAGCGGTCCATCGTTCTGCATAATCCGTGGGAGGTGACCATCTCCGGTACGATTCGCATCCACTCCGCCGGCCCGCTCCACATCACCCCGCACCTGGCGGAGTTCATCATTCCCCCCGGCGAGGAGGCTCGCCTGCCCATCGAGATCATCACGGATCGCAGCATTATCGCCGGACGCAAGCGCATCGACGCGACGGTGAACGTGAACGCCGATCGCACCTACCAGCTCGACCTGCACACGAATATCGAAATCGGCCTGGAGAACATCGAGCTCGTTGCAGCTTATCAATCCGTCCCCAATCCCTTGACCGGCGCCGACGACCTCGTGATATCCCAGTACGTTACCAACACCGCCGATCGGCGCCTGAACCTGACCGTTTCCCTTCTCGCCCCGGGTGTTTCCCAGCGTCGTCGCGACGTCGCCGCCCTTGATCCGGGGCAGACCGCGGTTCGGACTTTTCGGATCGAGGGCGGCGTGGAACTGCTCTCCGGTCAGAGCATTCGCCTCGGCGTCTCCGAACGCGACGGCATTGCCCGGCTCAACCAGCTTCTGGACATCCCCGATCTTGCGGGCTCGCAGCAGGCCGCCTCGGCGGTAACTGAGCAGTGACGAGTGATGAGCGGGGGCGGCGACGTGCGGCCTGTGCCTGGCAATTCGCGCATCTCACCGCAGCCACTGCATGTTCGCACCCCTGCTGCCTATGGAGATCCAGGTGATTCGGGCGATCTTCCAGCTTCCGTCCTCCTGGCGCTCGACTTCGAGCACCCAGCGCGAGGGGGTCGGGCTCCAGCCGTCGGCGACTTCCGTGCGGCAGGCCAGGTGAACTTCGGCGCGCTGCGATGACGTGCCGTAGCCCCGCAGGGACGTGATGCGGTTGCTCGTGATCTCGTAACGATCGATGAGATCGTCGAGCTGCTCCTGGATGTATTCGAGGTTGAAGCTGGGATTGGTGGGCGCGCCGACCGCCAGGGTCGCGTTGTCGCTCAGCATGTCGCTTGCGGCGACGACGTCCTCTGCCACCACGGCGTCGACGAACTGCCGGGCCAGCATCTCGCCCCGCTCTCCGGCGGTGGTCACGAGTATCCCGGCGGCGAGGGCGGCGACGGCGATCAGCGCGGGAATCCCCGCGGCTTTCAGCCGTCCCAACCGACCATCGCGAAGAGCCGCCCACGCCATGACCACCGCCAGCGCCGCCAGCAGTGCCGCCGGCGGGTAGGGGTTCTCCAGAACGTACTTCGTAAACAGACCGACGTGCGGAGGATCGGGCATGGGGGGCATTGTTGCAGTCTCCCGCAAAGGTCTTCCGATATCCAATACGCACCGGTGTGCGAATCCGGTCCGCAAACCATGCTATTCGGGTGCTCGATGCCTTTCGCTGCAACCGCTTCCCACCTTGCCGCCAACCTCGCCGCGCTCGGCGAGCGGAACGCCGATCTCGTCGCCAAGCTCGCCGATCGGCCGCCGTCTGCGGATATGCAGTTCGTGGATACTCCCGACGGCGTGCCGGCGGGGATTTTCCGTGGCCGGCATCTCTGCAGCCGTCATCGCCCCCTGGATGAGGCGGACCGGCTCATTGCGGATCTCGATCTGGTTGCAAACGCAACCGTCGTCGTGCACGGCTTCGGGATGGGCTATCACGTGCAGCGGCTGGCCGACAGGTTTCGCAAGGCGGGACTGATCATCGTATTCGAACCGGACCTTGATCTGCTGCGAGCGGTGTTCGACCACGTCGATCATTCACCGTGGATGAAGGATGCGCTGCTTCTTTTCATCACCGATCCGACAGACCGCGGCCTGCTGGCCCGGAAGGTGCAGGGCGCCGAATCGATCATGGCCCAGGGGGTCGTTTTCCTCGAGGACGCCGCGAGCCGGACCAGGATCGGGCCGCAGGCTAGGCAGTTCGGCTCCCTGTTCAGCGACTTTATGGCCACCGCGAAGCTGACGCTGATGACCACGCTGATGCGGTCGGTCGATACCGTGCGCAATCTGCTTCTGAACATCGATCACTACGCCGCAGGGCCAGGCGTTGCGGAGTTGGAGAATCTCGCGGCGGGTTATCCGGCGGTCGTCGTCTCCGCCGGGCCGAGCCTGGCGAAGAACATTCATCTTCTGCGCGAGGAGAAGGTGCGAGAGCGGTGTGTGATCATCGCGGTGCAGACCACGCTGAAACCGCTTCTGAATGCGGGCATCCGGCCGCATTTTGTCACCGCCCTGGATTATCACGAGATTTCCCGGCGGTTTTACGAAGACCTGCCCGCTGGCGGACTGCAGGACGTGACGCTTGTCGCCGACCCCAAGGCGCACCCGGTGATCCTCGATGTGTTCCCCGGTCCGGTGCGCTGCTGCGCCATTCCGTTCCTGGACAAGGTCTTGGGAGATCGGACCCCGAATCTTGGCGCGCTGCCGGCGGGGGCCACGGTCGCGCATCTGGCCGTCTATGTCGCGCGACATCTCGGGTGCGATCCGATTGCCCTGGTGGGCCAGGATCTGGGCTTTACCGACGGCCTGTACTACGCGCCCGGAACGGCCATCCACCGGGTGTGGGGGCCGGAACTCAATCCGTTCAACACCATCGCCATGATGGAATGGCAGCGCATCGTCCGCCATCGGGTGCATCTGGAGAAAACCCGGGACGTGCACGGCCGGAGCATCTACACCGATGCCCAGATGGTCAATTACCTGCACCAGTTCGAGCGCGATTTCGGACAGTACGAGGAGGCGGGAATCTCGGTCATCGACGCCACCGAGGGAGGCGTGGTGAAGCAGCACACCACGGCGATGCCGCTTGCGCAGGTGCTGGAACGCCACGCCCGCAGGCCGCTTCCATCCATCCCCGCGCCTGACAAGGCGCTGGACCCGCAGCGCTTGAAGGCGGCGTGCGAAAGAGTTTCCGGCGTGCGCCGCGACGTGGCCGCCATCGGCAGAATCTCGGGCAACACCGCCGCGCTGATCCGCAAGATGTTCAGGGATCAGGAAGACGATGCGCGGATGGCCCGACATTTCAAGAAGATCGAGCAGTATCGTCACGAGGTCGAGCAGCGTTTCGATGCCTTCGAACTGCTCAACCACCTCAATCAGCTTGGCGTCTTCAAGCGCATGAAGGCCGACCGCCGGCTGCACATGCAGGAGGAGATGGGGCCGCTGGAGTATCAGCGGGGCCAGCTCGAGCGCGACCTGGAGAACGTGATCTGGATCGAGGACGCCGCCGAAGAAATGGTGGATCAGCTCCTCCGGGCCGAGCGACTGCTGAATGGCGAGCCGGTCAGCGCGCGGCCGCGCCCGACGACCGTGCCCGCTGCGGACCGTGAGGAGAAACGCGATGCACCCGCCGCCCGGGTATGTGCCCTGATTCCCGTCGATCCCAAGCGTAATGGCCTGGGGGTCGAACGTTCGCTTGCCGCCGATTTCCAGGGCGTCAATGTGCTGCAGGCGACGCTGCAGCGCCTCGGCCGGCTGCAGTCGGTGAAATCGATCATTCTCTTCTGTCCGGACGATTTTGACGTCGAGGGGCTGCTTGAACGCTCATCCATCGGCCTGCCGGTAGAGATCGAACGGTGCGCGGGCTCGCCGTTCGGAGATGAGCAGGAGGCAATCGCCGCCGCCCGTATGTGGGCCGATACGTGCTGGCGCGGCGGGGTGGGGGGGATGAGCGTCTATGACGAAGTCCTCTGCCCCCGAATAATGCATCGCATCATGGAGGAACGGGGCATAACCGCGGCCCTGCTCGCCGCTCCGGACTGGCCGCTCATCGACATAACCGCGGAAACCGGTTGCGATGCGGTGGTCAACCGGCATCTGGAGCATCCCGAGCAGTTGAACCTGGTCTTCACCCAGTCCCCTCCCGGCCTGTGCGGCTGCGTCATCAGTGCCTCGCTCATGAGCGAGCTGGCGCAGCGCAATCGCCTTTCCACGGTGGGCGGGTTGCTGGTGTATCAGCCGCACGCCCCGCAGGGCGATCCGATCGCCCGCGACGCGAACGTGCAGATCGACCATCGGACGCGAAGTTCGATGGTTCGTGTGACCTATGATTCCAGTCGCAACCGGCAATTGATTGACGACGCCCTCGCGGAGTGCGGGGATCCCGACAATCTAAAGAGCGCTGGCATTGTTGACATGATCGAGAATCAACTGCATCGGGAAACAGCAGAGTTGCCGCAGCAGTTGATTGTGGAGCTGACCGCCCGGAGGCTCAGCCGCGGCCTTTTCGCCCGGCATCACTTCGGTGAAATCAAGCGTGCCGAGATGACGCGGAACCTGGCCGAGCACCTGTTCGAGCAATTCGCCGACGTTGATTACTGGGTTGTCAGCTTCGCCGGTGTCGGCGATCCGCTTCTTGGTGAATTGTTCGACGATTATGTTAATATGGCCAGGAATGCGGGGGCCAAAACAATTCACTTCCGGACGGAGCTTCTCGCCGATCGTGATGTGCTGAACCGTCTTATGTCCTGCGGCATCGACGTGCTGAGCATCGACCTGCACGCGGATCGGGCCGCGACCTACGAAGTGATGATGGGACATGATCGATTCAAGGAAGTGCTTCATAATATCGAATACATTCTGAATCGGCGAAACGAATTGGGCGGGAAGCGCGAAGCCGGGGCGTTTGCCCTACCCTGGATCGTCCCCAGACTCCAGAGGCGGGATGAGACCTATGAGGACATCGAGAGCTTCTTCGACCGCTGGCAGCAGGTGCTCGGCACGGCGGTGATTGAGGCTCCCCCGCAGTTCAGTGACGTGGAAGACAATTCCGCCGACGACCTGATTCCGGCCTTCGACCCGCCTCAGGTCATGTGGGAGAAACTGCGCCGGCGCATGACCGTTTACTGCGATGGGAGCGTGCCGGTGAGCGAGATGGACCTGACCGGCGCTGAAACGGTCGGGAACATCGCGGACACTCCGCTGCGGGAGTTGTGGCGGGCGGTTCTCGATCGCCGCGAGGAAATCCGGCGAAGTTGCGGCGAGAACGCCGAAGAGCTCCGCACGTGGCAGCCATGAACAAGGCGACCGACAACCTCCCCGCCCTGGCGGTTATCATCGGACGGGCCGGAAGCAAGGGCCTGCCCGGGAAGAACGCCCTGATCGTGGCCGGCCGCCCTATGGTCTGTCACACTATCGATCACGCAAGAGCGTCGACGCATGTGGGACGCATTGTCGTTTCCACGGACGGCAACGAGATCGCGGAAGCGGCGAGACAGACGAACGTGCCGGTCATCGACCGCCCGGCGGAACTGGCCGGAGACGAAGTCACGGTGGATGCGGCGGTGCGACACGCCGTCCAGGCCGCCGGCGGCGATGAGCCGATCATCGTCATCCTGTATGCCAACGTGCCGGTCAGGCCCGCCGATCTCATCGACCGCGCAATCGCGACATTGATCGAGACCGGCGCCGACAGCGTCCAGTCCTATTGCGATGTGGGTAAGCACCACCCCGCGTGGACGAGCACCGTCAATCTCAGCACCAGCACGGTCACGCCGTATGACCCGACAATCGCCATTCCGTATCGCAGACAAGACTTGCCACCTGTTTACGAGTTGGACGGTGGTGTAATTGTGGTAACTCGCGAAAGCCTGTTCACGGTGATCGAAGGCGAGCCCCACGCGTTCCTGGGCAAGGATCGGCGGGGCATCGTTTCGCCGCGCGGATCGGTTATTGATGTCGACGAGCGGGTGGATCTGCTGGTGGCCGAGGCGACGCTGCGACTGCAGCGAGAGACCGCGAGCGCGGCCGCCGCGGTCGCACCGGCGCCTGATGGGGAGGGCGGGTGATGAGGATCGCAGGCCGTCAGATCGGACCCGGCGAACCGCCGTACATCGTCGCGGAGATCGGCGTGAACCACGACGGGTCGGTGCAGAAGGCCATCGAGCTGGTTCAAGCCGCCAAGGATGCAGGAGCGGATGCCGTCAAGCTGCAGTTGTATGAGACCGATCGGCTGCTCAGCAAGGCCGCCAAGCTGGCGGCATATCAGAAGGAATCGGGGGCGAGCGATCCGTTTGAGATGCTGCGCCGGCTGGAGATGAGCGCCGACGATATGGAGCCGATCGTCGCCTACGCCCACGCCGCGGGTCTTCAGGCGGTTGTAAGCATTTTCAGCGTCGAGCTGGTCCCACTGGCCGAGGAGCTCAAGTTCGACGCCTACAAGACCGCCTCGCCGGACATTATCAACCGGCCGTTGATCGAGGCGATGATGTCGACCCGCAAGCCGCTGTTGCTGAGCACGGGCGCGGCTTCGGCGAGCGAGGTCGCCGACGCGACAGAGTGGCTGGGCGGCCATCCCCACATCATGCTGCATTGCGTCAGCGCTTATCCCACGCCCGACGATCGGGCAGCCTTGGCGGCCCGCATCGCCCTCAGCCGCATCAATCCCCGTGCGCTGGGTTATTCCGATCACACGCAGAGCCTCGACACCGGCGCGCTGGCGGTGGCCAGCGGCGCGTGCCTCCTGGAGCGCCACATCACATACGACCGGTCCGCGCCGGGGCCCGATCATGCCGCGTCCCTCGATCCGCAAGGGTTCGCCGAATATGTTCGCCTGGTGCATCGGGCCGCGAAGATGTGCGGCCACGCGGAAAAGAGGGTGCTGGATGTCGAGCAGGACGTGCGCAACGTCTCCCGCCAGTCGCTGACCGCCACCGCCGATCTGCCGGCCGGGCACCTCCTGCATTCGGAGGACATCACCATCAAACGGCCGGGGACCGGCATCAGCCCGGCGCGCCTCCAGAGCATCATCGGCAGGCGACTGGCCCGACGCGTCGAAGCGGACATGCCCATCTGCGAGGAAGATCTGGCGTGACCGCGACCCGCTCCATCGCCATCGTCACCGGCACGCGGGCGGAGTTCGGTCTGCTCAGGCCGGTCATACGGGCGGTGGAAGCGCATCCGGATCTCAACATGCAGTTGATCGTGACGGGTACACACAACTTGCCTCCGGCTTACACGTCCACCGAAGTCGAGGCGGAGTTCAAGATTGCGGCGAAGTTCCAGATGCAGCGGCCGGGTGAGGTCGGCCGTATCTCCGACGTCACTGCCCTCGGCGGCGGTATCCAGGAATTTGGCGGTCCGTTACAGAGCCTTTCGCCCGATGTTGTTCTCGTACTCGGCGACCGCATCGAAGCGTTCGGCGCCGCCGCCGCCGCGGCAGTTGCAGGCATTCGTGTTGCCCACATGCATGGAGGCGATCGGGCCGAGGGTATCGCCGACGAAGCGCTCCGCCACGCCATCACCAAGCTTGCCCATCTGCACTTGCCCGCCACGCAGCAATCGGCCCAGCGGATCATCGCCATGGGTGAGGACCCGCAGCGGGTGCACGTGGTCGGCTCGCCCGCCATCGACGGCTTGGATGAGATTGCTCGTATGGCGGATGCGGAATACGCGGCATTGGGGAAGCCGGAGATCGTCTACCTGCTCCACCCCACCGGACGGTCGCCCGAGCGCGAGCGCGAGGATGCCGGGCGCCTGCTGGATTGCTGCATCCGATTCGGGCGCACCGTCGCCCTGCATCCCAACCACGATCCGGGGCGCGAGGGCATTTTGCAGGCCATCGATGAGGCATCCTGTCCGCAAGCGGCGCATTTCCCCCGGGAGAAGTTCGTCGCCCTGCTGCGCCGGGCGCGAGTCGTCGTCGGCAACAGCAGCGCCGGTCTGATCGAATGCGCAGCCCTCGGCCTGCCCTGCGTGAACGTGGGATCGCGGCAGGCCGGGCGGGAGAGAGCGGGCAACGTGATCGACGTGCCCGAGTGGGACCGGCCGCGAATCGAAGCGGCGATTTGCGAGGGCATTCAGCGGCCGATAACCGCCATCGAACATCCCTACGGCGACGGCCGGACCGGGCCGCGCACCGCGGACGTGCTGGCCGGCTTCGATGCGGCCTCCGTGCCGCTGACGAAGCGCAACACCTATTGACCGGCGGCACCGGTCGCCGTCCCTTCCCGTCGTTGCCACGCCTGCTTCTCCGGACGTTCAGTCAAGTCCGGCGCGGCCCCGGTCGATGCTTTCGGCAGAACTATCGTCCAGCCAAGGAAGCCTCCATGGATACCAGCACGACCGGAGAGCACTCGGCGGTGGTCGAGTCGGCGATCAAAGGCATCAGCCACATCGCGACACTGCCGGAGATTACTCTCAAGATTATCGAGCTTGTCGAGGATCCGACGAGCACGGCTCAGGATCTGCACAACATCATTTCGCACGATCCGGCCCTGTGCAGCCGTATTCTGAAGGTGGTGAACAGCGCCTTCTACGGCCTGCCCCGACAAATCGGCTCGATCAACCGGGCGATCGTGCTGCTGGGCCTGAACGCGGTGAAGAACATCGCCATCGCGGCCAGTCTGGCCAAACTCTTCCGGGGCGGTGATCTCTGCCCGAAGTTTGCCGCGCGTGATCTGTGGATCCACTCCGTGGCGACCGCAGCCGCGAGCAAGCTCATCTGCGACGAGCTGCATCTGGGGCTTCCCGACGAGGCCTTCCTCGCCGGCCTCATCCACGACATCGGCATCATGGTCGAGATGCAGGCCGAGCGCAACGGGCTCATACAGGTCTTCGATGCCATCAACTTCGACGATGAGGGCAACCCCGACCGCGATATGCGCGAGGTGGAGCAGACGATCTTCGGGCCCGACCACTGCGCCTTCGGGGCCGGACTCTGCGAGACCTGGAAATTCCCCAAGTCCTTCGCCTTCGTGACCGGATTCCACCACAACCCCATGGAGCTGCCCCCGGGCAGCCGAACGCTGGCCTGCGTCGTATATGTCGCCGACCGGCTCGCGGGGCAGGTGGACCAGGGCTTCCGCGGGGACCTGCAGTTCCTGGACATCGATCCGGATGTCTGCGAAGAGTTGGGACTGTCGGAGGACTCGATCGGGAATATCTGCCGGAGGCTGCCCGAGGCCATCGACGAGGTCCAGGCCACCTTCGCCTGATCCGCGGCGGCGGGCAGTGGCCCCCGCCCGCAGGCAAAACCGGCCCCTCCGGTTGGCCCGGGGCGAAAGTGCCTATCATTGGGTTGATGGCCGAGCTGATTCACGTCAATTTCGGCAAGCCCATGCCCGTCTTCCCGCTTCCGGAGACGGTGCTGCTGCCGCATGCGGTCCAGCCGCTGCACATTTTCGAGCCCCGCTACCTGCAGATGGTCAATCACTGCTTGGACAGCTCCGGCCAGTTTGCCATGGCCACCTTTCAGGGCAGGATCGACGAGGAGACTTACCGCTGGGGCCTGCCTCCTTTGAGGCCGGCGGTATGCGTGGGCCAGATCGTCCGCCACGAGTCCTATCCCGACGGGCGGCAGCAGATAACCCTCCACGGCGTATGCCGGGCGAAGATCCTCGATCTTGTCGAGCCGGATGAGGAGCGCGAGTATCGCATGGCGCATCTCATCCCGCTGGAAGCGGTGGAGGAGGAACCG
>CP070772.1:2188417-2218720 GCA_020345805.1 Phycisphaerales bacterium
GATGAACTTGTCGAAGCCGTAGAGGATGTGCCCGCCGATCCACAGCGGAAGACGGATCACCGCGTGATAGAACTCATCCACGTACCACTTGTTCTCCGCGGCGGTGGGAAGCCAGCGGGTGAGGCGGTTGGCCAGCATCGCGTTCTTCAGATTGTCCGCGGCCTGGCGGTTGGCCAGGTGGAAGTAGAAGGCGATGGCGATGCCCACGATCGTGGTGATGGACGCGACCCACGGCATCCAGGTGTGCGGGTTGGACCAGAACCCGCCGTGCTCGGCGGCGTGGTGGGCGGCCACCAGCGCGGTCGAATCCTCGATCATGCCCCCCGCCCAGTCCTTCAGGAAGATGGAGTAGATGCCGCCGGCGGTGATGATGAGCAGGGTGAGATTGATCGCCAGCCGCGGGGCGTGCGGCCTGGCGTGCCCGCCCCCGTGACCGTGATCGTCATCGCCGTGATGCTCATCGCCCATCTCGTAATTGACGGGCCCGGCACACACGCGGAACCAGACGCGGAACGCGTAGTAGGCGGTGAGCAGGGCGGTGAACACGCCGATCAGGCCCAGGTAGAAGAAGCCGTAGCCCGCGTGAACCTGGTCGGGCATGAACGCCTGGGCCATGATCATGTCCTTGGAGTAGAACCCGCTGGAGATGAGCGGGAACCCCACCAGGCAGAGGCAGGCGTAGAACATGGTCCAGCTCACGATCCGCCAGCCGGGCATCTTCGCCAGCCCCGAAACCTTCCGCAGGTCGAGCTGGCCGGCGAAGCCGTGCATGATCGCACCGCAGGTCAGGAAGAGCACCGCCTTGAAGAACGCGTGGGTGAAGACGTGATACCCCCCGCCGTGGGTGGTCATCAGGCCGATGCCCATGAACATGTACCCGAGCTGGCTCACCGTGGAATAGGCCATGATGCGCTTGATGTCGAACTGGGCCATGCCGATGGTTGCGGCAAGCAGGGCGGTGAGGCCGCCGATCCAGGCCACCGCGGGCAGGGCCAGCGGATGGAGCGCTTCCAGCAGGGGGAACATCCTCGCCAGCAGGTACACGCCGGCGGTGACCATGGTCGCCGCGTGAATCAGCGCGCTGACCGGCGTGGGACCTTCCATTGCGTCGGGAAGCCAGACGTAAAGCGGAATCTGTGCGCTCTTTCCGAACGCCCCGAGCATGAGCAGGAAGGGGATGTACTTGACGTACCAGCCGCCGGCCTCCGCGGCCTGGGTGTCCACGCCGTGCTTGACCGCGGCGAAGATCTCCGTGTACTGCACGGTGCCGAAGTAATGCCAGGTCAAATAGAGGCCCAGGGCCAGGCCCAGGTCGCCGATGCGGTTGACGATGAATGCCTTCTTCGCCGCCGCCACCGCCGAGGGCTTGTGGTAGAAGTAGCCGATGAGCCAGTAGGAAGCGAAGCCCACGCCCTCCCAGCCCAGGTAGAGCATCACGAGGTTGTCGCCCATCACCAGGCAGCTCATGGCGAAGACGAAGACGCTGACGCCCGCGAAGAACCGGTTGTAGCCCGTCTTCAGATCGCCTTCCATGTACTCGCTGGCGTACAGGGCAATCAACGTGCTCAGGCCGGTGACGAACAGCATCCACAGCAGCGTGAGCCGGTCGACGTACAGAGAGAAGTTGGCGATGAACGTCTGCCCCGACCCGCCTTGGGCCAGGGGGATCCTGAACCACTCGAAGAGGTAGATGGTCGCGGGCTCGGTGTACCGGAAATAGAGCAGGAGTGTGAGCAGGAACGAGCCGCCGAGCAGGATGACGGTGATCGCGGCGGAGGTCTTGTTGTGGATCTTCAGGACCGCGCAGGCCCCGCACAGGACCATGGAGATGATGGGCAACCAGAGGATGAAGCCGGCCCACCAGTTACCACTGGCCACCTGACTGGCGATGGGGAAGCCTTCGTGCCCCGTCGTTGCCACGGTCAGAGCCGGAAGCGCCGAACCGAGCTGTTCCAGCATCAGGTTCATCATTCCCTCAACTCCGACCACGCCTCAGCGCTGAGCGTTTCCTTGCGGCGATATAGCAGCACGATCAGGGCCAGGGCCAGGGCGGCTTCCGCCGCCGCCACCGTGAGAATGAAGATCACGAACACCTGCCCGGAAACATCAAGGTGGAACCGTCCCGCGGCGATGAAGGTGATGGCCGCCGCCTGGAACATCAACTCCGTGGAGAGGAACATCACGATGAGGTTGCGACGGGTGAGGAAGCCCACCAGCCCGACCACGAACAGGGCCGCGCTGGTCAGCAGGTAGTGACCCAGCGTCAGGGTGTTGATCGAGTCCATCACCGCCAAGGTCAACGTCATCAGTGACTGCCCTCCGCTGCATGGAAATCCTCCGGGTCGTCCTCGTGTCCCAGCCTCCGCATGCCGGCGGCCTGGCGCTTCTCGTCCTCGCTCAGCTCGATCTGCTTGCGGGCCAGGACGACCGCGCCGAACATGGCCATGAGCAGAATCACGCCCGCCAGCTCGAGCTGCCCCTCGCGGAACTTGAGGATCAGAGCCAGCCCCACCTGCTGGATGTTCTCCGGCAAGGCATCTTCCGTCAGCTCCAGCGGCTCGCCCGCCGTTCCGTCGGCCAGGGTGTAGCGCACCAGGGCGGTGGTTCCGTCGCCGGTGGCCTCCAACTGCGGCGGAGCATCCTCAGCCAGATCAACACCCGGTTGTTCGGCGAGGACGATCGCCTTGAGTTGCTCGGGCATGTCCACGAGGTCCTGCCAGGCCATGACCCGAGCTTCCTCCAGTGAGGGCGCGGCGGGCGGATCACGGAGAACTCCACTGACCATGTGACTGAGCAGAGCCAGGAGAATGAATCCCACCGCCACGCCGGCGAACGGTTCGCGCGGCACCAGGTCGTACTCGGGCCGCGCCGACGGGTTGTGGGGATCAGGCGCCTGCTGGGCCAGCATGATCACGAACATGTAAGTAATCAGGATCGCTCCGGCGTAAACGATGATCAGAGCGAAGGCCATGAACTCCGCCTGCAGGAGCAGGAAAAGCCCGGCGGACGCGAGCACCACCAGAATGAAGTAAAGGGCCGAATAGACCGGCCGAGTGTGCGTGATGAGCTTCACGCCCGAGGCAATGGCGATCAGGCTGAAGATGACGAAAAACACGCCCGGCCGTGCTCCTTCATCCCCCGCCAGGCTCGTGGTGGCGAGGAACAGCAGGCCGACAAAAGCGGCAAGGCCGATCAGGCCGCCCACGGCCCGAATCGGCAGGCCGCCGGGGCGCAGCACGAGATAGAGGCCCAAGGCGCCCAGAACGCAAAGTGTGTAAAGGACTATCCCATCCATCCGCAAGGCTCGCGCGCTCGCCGCCGTAGCCCAATCGTTCCAGCGGCGTCCGGGACCACCCAGGTCCGCCATGCGGCCACGGTAGATATGCAAGATAGGCCTGATTTCTCATCGCCGCAACCGGGACAGGCATCAAATAGGGCGGTCTTTCACCCGGCAAGCTGCCCCCGGGACACAGAATCGATCGGCGACAGCGGTTAGGATGGGGAGCCGTGTCCCACGCAATCCGCAAGAACCTGCCCAACAGCCTGACGATCTTGAGGCTGGTCCTGGCCGGGGCGTTCTTTGCTGCCTTGAACGCCTATCGCTACCCGGGCACACACGCGCTATGGGCCGACGTGGCCATCGTTCTGTTCATCGCGGCCGCCACCACGGACGCCCTCGACGGCTACTTCGCACGCAAATGGGATGTGGTATCCACTTTCGGCCGGATCATGGATCCCTTCTGCGACAAGGTCCTGATCCTGGGAGCCTTCATCTACCTCGCCGGGCCAAGGTTCGTGGTGCCTGAATGGGTGGCCCGTGGCGACTTTTTCACCATGGCCACGGGCGTCTATCCCTGGATGGTGGTGGTTATCTTCGCCCGCGAGCTGCTGGTGACGGGCATCCGAGGGGTGGTCGAATCGATGGGCATCGCTTTCGGCTCCCGGTGGTCAGGCAAGGCCAAGATGATCGTCCAATCCATCAGCATTCCGCTCATCATCTTCCTGGCCGTAAACTGCCGGCCTTCGGAAAACGGCTGGGCGATGTGGACCTGCCATGTTCTGGTGTATGCCACGCTCGTCATAACTGTCTGGTCCGGCTTACCTTACGTGCTCGGGCTCAGGCAGATCCTCGGCGAGCGGAAGGAAGGGCAATCGTGAAGGGCCAAGGGCTGCTGCTGACGGCCTTCGGCCTGGGTCACCTCAGACCCGCACCGGGCACCTGGGGCTCGACCCCCCCGCCGCTGCTCGTCTTGCTCGTCCTTGCCTTTGATGGCCGACTTCTCGCAGTCAACCTCCTGCTCCTGGCCATGGCGGCGGTGTTTTCAGCCGCCTGCGTGGCTCTGGGCACCTGGGCTGAACAGCGCTTCGCCCGCGAGGACCCGCCTCAGGTGGTGGCCGATGAGGTGGCCGGGCAATGCCTGGCGCTTCTGTTCCTGCCCTGGCGGGACACGGCGGCTGACGACACCTGGCGGTGGAACCTCGCGCTGGCAATAACCGCCTTCCTCGCCTTCCGCTTCTTCGACATCCTCAAGCCTCCACCGATCGGACGCCTGCAGCGTCTGCCTGCAGGCTGGGGCATCCTCGCCGACGACCTGGCGGCGGGGCTCTTCGCGCTGCTCATCACGCAGGCTCTGGCTTGGTGGGTCTTCCGCTTCTGACCGGCAGCGGTCGGGCCTGACTTGGGTCCGGCAAGGTGGCAGGAACTGCCAGGTGCGACATCAGAGTGGTCTTACGGCCCGCATGTCGTGGCTGGCCTCCAGTACCACCCGCAGGTTGCAGACCAGCCACTGCCAGGTGAGTGCCTCATCCGCCATGGCCAGCAGAGACTCCGTCTCCTCGCGAAACGGCCCCTGGCGCATAACCACCCGCGACCCCTGCTCCACACTCGGTTCAACCTGCCAGTAAACCGGGGCATGTTGATCGCGCCTGGCCACCTGCCAGTCCCAGATGATCTTCCCACCGGCGTCGTAGTCGAGGATCGCCACGGTCGTCTTGCGCTTGAACTGGGCGTCCCATCCGAAGGTGATCGTCCCCCCCTGTCGAAGGTCGATTTTGGCGGCAACCGGAAACCAGCGGCTCAGCCCGCCCGCGGTGGTTAGGCAACCGAAGACCACCTCGTGGTGCGAGGCGATGACCTCCTCGATCTCTATCCATAAGCCGTCTTCTTCGCGCTTGATCATCTTGCCGTTCCGCGCTGGATCCGTGCCGGACTCTTCGATCGCGGGGGGCCTCACCGAAGGTCCCGGTCTGCCGGCCTCGGCCATGATACCGCAGGCCGACCGCGAACCGACCCGCGTAAGTTCATCGGGCCGCCCAACCGCCTGATCGCCGTTCATATTGATCCGTGTCGATACGGATATGACAGTGGCCGTCGCTAACGGCCCTTGCCCTCGTCGGGAATGAGGATCTTCATCCGCCCCTGCCGGTCGAGGAAATCGCAGGGGGCCAGACCCTCCGGAATCGGCGTGAACCGCATTCCCGTCTCGTGGGTCATTCGCCCGGTGTACCGGCAATGCCTGACCTCAACGCCGACCAGGGCGGCGCGCCCGTCGGATTTCACCAGCTGTATCGCGCCGGCGGCCCCGACGTGGATCATATTACGGCTGATCACGGAGATACCGCCGACAGAAATGTCCTTGGCCCGCAGGAGCATGGGATCGGAGCGATAACCATCCGGCCCGAGCAGGATCAAGGCCACCGTTGCGTCGTAGGGGACGCGGTCGCGGCTGCGGCGCTCTTCCACCGCCGACTTGCTGGCTTTGACACCGGCGGCAATGTCAATCAGTCGATCCGCGTTATCGGCGGCGGACGAATCCATAGCTCAGTTATCCTGCGCGTGCTCTGAGGGATTCGCCCGGAATGGCCTGACCGTGCGACTGCATTCATGGGAATCGGGCAAGGGTCACGCTGTCGACACTATCGGCGTTTCCAGTCCCCAGTCCCAGCGGCTTGACCGCAAATTCAGGTTTCGACAGCGTTCCGGTAACGTGGTACTTCAGGAGTGGATCGGTGATCATGCCCAGGGCATCACCGACCACCCCCAGCGCGCTCTGCAGTTTCTCCAGTGGCCCGGCGTTCAGTCGGAAGTCGATGCGTGAGTCGAAGAAGATCTCACCTTCGCCGCGAGCGGCCATCGAAGCGCTGACCACGTCGATATCGCGGAGCTGCAACTGATCGCCCATAAGCGTCAGATCCGCACTGCCGCGGTCGGACCCGGCCTCACTGCCCGCACTCAGCTCCAACCACCGGGCCAGACCCCCGATGATCGGATCGTTGATCAGCCGGCCTTCCTCGACGGTCACCTTTCCCTCGCCATCCAGCGACCCGGGAAAGTCCGCGAGCCTCCCAACCGCGGTGCCTGTCAGGCCGACTCTTCCTGAGTATTTGGGCGGTCCCTCGGCACCCGCCTGGCGGATCACTTCTTCCAGAAGAGCATCCCGGATGTCAATGGTCGCTTCCGCCGGATAGTCATCGGTGAGATCGACGAAGGCCTCAGCCCCGAGCCTGCCTCCCAGACCCAGAACGACCAAGGTGTCGATCGTCCACCGGCGATTGGCGAGATTAGACCGCAGATCCAGTTTTTCAATGGGGAGGCGGAACTTCCCGAACACCCCCATCGCGTCGGTCAGGTTTGCGTCGAGGGCAAGATCCGCGGCCGCCGGCCCGGCAAGCGGCAATTCGCCGGCCGTCATCAGCCGCAGCTTCCCCGTCAGCTCATGGTCGTAGGCGAACTCCTGAACCGACGGAGGCAGCGTCCTGATCCCATCCTCCTCCAACGACAGACTCAGTTCCGACCGTTCCAGCGACAGGTGCGCACCATCCAGGTTCAGGCGCGCTGACAAGTCCAGCGAAAGCACGGGCTCGCGGGCCAGCCGTACTTCGGCCGCATACCAGCCCGGTTCCGCTTCGGGATTGCCGGTCAGATCGAAGGTGATCTGGTCCAGCACCATCGGCGGATCATCGGGGGTGTCGTACTCGAACGTCCCGTTGACGATCCTGATATTTCGTATCGCGAACGCGTCGCTGAGCCGGCTCGATTCGCCGTTTTCTCCCGCCGGCGCTCTCGTGGGCTCAATGAAATCGCTGAACCCGACGAGGTCTCCATTCTCTTTCCGGACGAGCCGCACCACCGGGTCCGTCACCTCGACGCGTTCGATGACCACCGGCTGCCCAACCCTGGGCGTCTCGGTGAAGGTGATGCGCATCGATGATGCGGTGATAAAGGCTGTACCTTCATCAGTCAGGGCCGCGTCCTGGAGAGTGACTGTCGCCGGGTATTCATAATCCAGCGATTCGTAGCTGAAGTCCGGCCGGAGGTAGGAATCGGCGAGCTTCAGAAGCTGCCGTCCGCACCACTGCTCCAGCTCCGTGGTGCCTTCGCCCACGAACGCGGTTATTCCCAGACGACCTCTCAGCGCCACGAACAGTACGCCGGCGATGATCACTATCAGCAGCAGAATCGCGAGGATGAATCGTCTCATTCCTCTCCTAACCGTTCGTGCGCTACGGCGCTCCGATGGTGCGCTCATCGCTGTCATGCACCGGCCTCAGTGCAATCACGGCCTTCAGGCCGGACCAGGAGCCGAAACCGTTCCAGGCGGCGAAGATCAGCAGAAGCACCGGCGACATGACCATGTGCTGCTTGTCGGCGAAGTCCATTACCGCAACCGCAACGAAGAGAAGCGCACTGAACAGCCCGGCCACGCAGAAAAGCAGGTTGGCCTCCAGCGGGCGCAGAAACGCCGCCACCCCGGAAATGGCAAACAAGATCGCCGTCACCTTGAGCGTCCACTCCAGCATCGGTACGTAAATGAGCAACTGCCCGGTGATGGCGCTGGTGTGGACGAAACTCGTCGTAAAGCCAAAGTAGCCGAAGATAACGGCGCTGAGCAACATCATGCCCGGCCCGGCGAGTCCCGCGCTGCTCCGTGGTTCACTCATGACGGTATCCTCACAGGCTCTGTTTCCGGTCCGGATCGACGCTATTTCACCCCGCTCATCTTCACCGGCCGCTTTTCCCGCGCCGACACGATCGCCGCGTGCAGAACCCGTTGCGTTTCATACGCATCGGCGAAGTCGGGCAAAGGCACCACCGGCTTGCGACCGGCGAGGACCTTGATGATGTCCGAGGCCTGGCTGACGAAGCAATGCTCGTAACCGATGATGTGGGCGGGCGGCCAGTAGGCATCGGCGTAGGGGTGATCGCCGGGATTGGTGCACATGATCCGGCTCCAGCCCCGCAGACGCGATTCCAGAGTGTTGTCCCACCACGACAGCTCGTTCATGCGCTCGAAATCGAACTTGATCGAGCCCTTCTCGCCGTTGATCTCGATCTGGTTGCGGTTCTGGTTGCCGGTGGCCAGACGCGTGGCCTCGAAGCTCGCCACCGCCCCCCGGCGGAAGCGGGCGAGGAAGAGCACGCAGTCATCGACGGTCGATCGCCCCATGCGCTTCGTCGCGGAGCGCTTGGCCCCTTTGCCGGAGATCTCGCCGCCGGAAGACTCGATTATCTCGCGCTCCTTGATGAAGGTCTGTTCGATGGCCCCGGTGACCTCGGTGATCTCGTCGCCGGTGATGAACCGGGCCATGTCGATGATGTGGGCGTTGAGATCGCCGTGGGCGCCGGAGCCGGCCTTCTTTCCCTGGAAGCGCCACAGCAGAGGCGTCTCCGGCCCGCCCCAGTCCTGAAGATAGGAAGCGCGGATGTGGAAGATCCGCCCCAAACGGCCGGCCTTGACAAGCTGATGGGCCAGGGCCACCGCGGGACAACGACGATAGTTGTACCACACGAAGGTCCGGCACTTCTTCGCCTTCTTCGCCGCAGCCAACATCTCCCGGGCATCGTCCAGCGTGCCCGCCAGCGGCTTCTCGCAGGCCACGTGCTTGCCCGCCTCCAGGGCCGCGATCGCGTTGTCCCGATGCACGTGGTTGGGAGTGACCACATCCACCAGGTCGATCTCCGGATCCGCGACCATCTCCCGCCAGTTGACAGAAGTGTTCCGCCATCCCCACTGCGGGGCGAACTTCTTCAGATGCCCCGCGTTGCCGGGCAGATCGGCGACGGTGTGCATCACCACCGATCGCGGCAGGTCAAAGAAGCTGCCCACGTTCATCCAGGCGTTCGAATGCGCCCTGCCCATGAACTCCGAGCCGATCAGCCCGACTTGAAGCGATTTGGCCATTTCTACAATCTCCTTCGCCAACAGAGATTGTGAGTCTAAGCGACGGCAGGCATTTCGTAAATCGCGATCCAATCAGGTCAAGCCTTTGCCCCGCGCACGAAAGCCCCGGGAAAGCATTCCCGGGGCTTTGAGCGAGTTTCCACGTGTCTGCCCACGGTGGGGTGCGGCAAACACCTACTCTTCCCACACCAGCACCGGCTTGCGCGCCGCGGCGACCTCGTCGGCCCGTCGGATCACCGATTCCGTCGGCGCTTCGTGCAGCGATTCCGGATCGCTCTCGATCTGGCGGGCAATCTGCAGCATCACGTCCACGAATCGGTCGAGCGTCCGCTTGGACTCCGTCTCCGTCGGCTCCACCATGAGGCAGTCATGGACCGGCCAGTGCATGGTGGGCGGGTGCACGTCGTAGTCGATCATCCGCTTGGCGATGTCGATGAGCGTCACGCCTTTCTCCAGCAGCGATTTCGGGACGGTCACGAACTCGTGCGCGCAGAACCGCCCCTTCTCCGGGGCGAAGAAGGGCATTTCATAGACATCCCTCAGTCTCGCCGCCAGATAGTTGGCGTTGAGGACCGACTTCTCCGCCACGTTGCGCAGCCCTTCGCCGCCGCAGGCGGAGATGTAAGCCCAGCATCGAATGAGGACCCCGACCTGCCCGATGAAGCCGCGCACCTTCCCGATGGACTTGGGCCGGTCGCAGTCGAGGTGGAAGCTGCCGTCGGCGGCCATCATCACCTGCGGCACCGGCAGGTAGGAAGCGAGCTTTTCATTCACCGCGATGGGTCCGGCGCCCGGCCCGCCGCACCCGTGCGGCGTGGAGAAGGTCTTGTGCGTGTTGTAGTGCATGGCGTCCACGCCGAAGTCGCCCGGCCGGGTCTTGCCGAGGATCGCGTTCATGTTCGCCCCGTCCATGTAGAGCATCGCCCCGGCTTCATGCAGGATGTCGGCGATCCGGGCGATGTTGCTGTCGAACAGGCCGGCGGTGTTGGGATTGGTGATCATGAAGGCGGCGACGTTCTCCGCCCCGCGCTCGTCGATGAGGCGCTTCAGATCATCGAGGTCCGTCCAGCCGTCAACGGACTTGACCGCGACCACGTCGGCGCCGCACATGGTGCAGCTGGCCGGGTTGGTTCCGTGCGCGTTGTCGGTGGCGAAGACCAGCCGGCGCTGCGCCTGCCCGTGGTCCTTGAAGTAAGCGCAGATGCATTTCAGCGCGGTGTACTCGCCGTGCGCCCCCGCCGCTGGCTGGAGGCTCACTTCATGAAGGCCCGCAATCTCCTGCAGGAAGGTCCGCGTTTCGTACAGGAGCCGCAGCACGCCCTGGATGGTGTCATCATCCTGAAGCGGATGAAGCTGGGCGAAGCCCGGGAGGGAAGCTGCCCACTCGTTGATCCGCGGGTTGTGCTTCATCGTGCACGAGCCGAGCGGATAGAAGTTCCCATCCACCGAGAAGTTGCGGTCAGACAGGTGCGTGTAGTGGGCCATCAGGTCGTGCTGGCCGATCGACGGCAGGTTCACCGGCGCGCCGATCAGATCGGCGGGGAGCTCGGCCTTCGGCACGTCCAGCGGGGGCAGATCCACCCCCCGCTGCCCCGGCACGGACTTCTCGAAGATCAGCGGCTCGACCGGGCGGGCGCCGCGCGACTGGGCAGGCATTGATTCGATCATGGTCGGCTCGGCTTGAGTGACAGTGGTCATGCGGACACCTCCCCCAGCACCTCGACGAAGGCGTCCAGCTCGTGGCGGGTTCGCTTCTCGGTCACGGCAATCAGCAATTCATTTGGCTCGCCGATCGCTCCGATTCGCGGGCTGGAGCAGTCCACGCCGGGCAGGATTCCGCGGGCTTTGCACGCGGCGATGATCTCGCCGGCCGGCTTGGGACACTGCACGGCAAACTCGTGGAAGAAAGGTCCATCGTGCTTGAGCGAATACCCGTCCAGCTCGGCGATCCGACCGGCGAGGTAGTGGGCCTTGTGATAACACAGTTCGGCCAACTCGCGCATGCCCGCCTGTCCAAGGGCGGTGAGGAACATCGTGGCCCGCATCGCCATCAATCCCTGGTTGGTGCAGATGTTGCTGGTGGCCTTGGCGCCCTTGATGTGCTGCTCGCGGGTCTGAAGCGTCAGGCAGTATGCGGGCCTGCCTTCGGCATCCACGGTGCGACCGATGAGGCGGCCGGGCATCTTCCGGATGAACTGCTGCCGGGCGGCGAACAGGCCCAGGTGCGGCCCGCCCAGAGACATGGGGATCCCCAACGGCTGGCCTTCGCCGATCGCGATGTCCGCCCCGCATTCGCCGGGCTTTTTGAGCAGCCCGCAGGCGATTGGATTGAAGACCGCCACCGCGCAGGTCTTGGGCTGCTCGTGGGCGGCGGTGAAGCAGCCTTCCCAGTCCTCGATCAGGCCCCACACGTTGGGCGACTGAATCACCACGCAGGCGGTGTCTTCATCCAGATTCTCCCGGACCGTCTCCGGGCTGATGCGGCCGTCGATCTGATCCAGTTCCACACACTCCGCCGGCTGATCGGCAAGGTAGGTGTCAAGCACCCGCCGGTAGTGCGTATGCAGTGTGGAGGCCACGAGCACCCGCTTCTTGCCGGACGCCCCCAGGCTCATGGCCGCGGCTTCCGCCACCGCGCTGGCCCCGTCGTAAACGCTGGCGTTGGCGATATCCAGACCCGTCAGCCGGGCCATCTGGGTCTGGAACTCGAAGAACGCCTGCAGCGACCCCTGCGACGCCTCGGCCTGGTACGGCGTGTAGGCGGTAAGGTATTCGCCCCGGCTGATGAGCTGGTCGATCAGCACGGGATAGAAATGGTCGTAGGCCCCCGCCCCCATGAAGCAGACCATGTCGTGCGGGCCGTGGTTGTCGGCGGCCATCTCCACAAGGGCCCGCTGAAGCTCCAACTCGCTCATGGCCGGGGGCAGATCGAGCGTGTCGGTGAACCGGATCTCTTCGGGGATGACCTCGAAAAGATCGCCGATGTCCTTCACGCCAATCGCCCCGAGCATCGATGCCTGCTCGTCGGATGTGATCTGGGTGTAGTCCATTTTGATTGTCGAATAGAAGTTTGCGGAAGAACGTTGAGAAACAACCCGTCTCAGGCTCGAACTCCCCGCTCGCCGGCAGGAGCGAAGCCCCCGGCCGGCCGGCTCGCGAAAAGGTCAGAACGACCCGCCGGAGGCGGAAAGCAACTATATTCAACGCACGGAGAGGGAGCAACGAATCCCCTCGCGGGCGGTAGATTGTCTGGCCTCCGCGGCCGCCTTCCGCGGCGGGCCCTCGCGCCGCATCGCGTTCCGGTGGCGGATTGCGGCCGCTTCATCTCTTCCCCTGAACGAGCCTCCCCATGAACCAGCCGAATCTCAAATCGCACAGACTTCCACTCTTTCTGACCGCCATCGGCCTGGCCCTGACCCTCGGTTGCGCCTCGACGGGCGCGGCTCCGACCGAAGCGCGGCGAGTGGAGCTGCGAGAAATCTTCGAGGGCCTGGGCGAGAACGCCACTCTCTGGTACCAGCACGTTCAGACCCTGGCCAACCCGTACTTCGAGGGGCGACTTCCCTCCACCGAAGGTCATGATCTCGCCGCCGACTACATCCGGTTCTACTTCGATCTTTACGGCCTGGAGCCGGGGTTTCCCGATCCGGATGAGGCTGGAGAATTGCGGGTCAGCTACCGGCAGCCGTTTGAGTTCTCCCGCGCCGGCGAGCAGGCGCAGGTCGAGGTCACCGGTGCCGCTCTCAGCCTGAACGGGCAGACCCTCGAGCGGGGCGAGGACTTCGTGGTGCTGGGCAATTCCGACAGCGGCTCATTCACCGGCCCGCTGAGTTTCATCGGCTACGGCATCGAGGACGGCCCGGACGGATACAGCAGCTTCGACGAGGACACCGACCTGAACGGCCGGATCGCCCTGCTCCTGCGCTACGAGCCGCTGGATGAGAGCGGCCGGAGCCGGTGGGCGGACCGGCGCTTCAGCGAGCATGCCGCGATGGCCTTCAAGATGCAGGCGGCCAAGGACCGCGGGGCTGCGGCCATCCTCATGGTCACGCCGCCCGGGGTGGTGGACGGACGCAGAGGTTTGGAATCACTGAACCGCTCCAGCCGCTTCGGCCATCCCCTGGGAATACCTGTTCTGCAAATCACTCCGGAGACCGCCGAGGCAATCCTGCAGGCTGCAAGCGGCATCGATCGCGATCTGACCGTCTGGCGCAAGCTGGCGGATGCCGGCGAAATCAAGACTGTCAACCTGAGCCCCCACCTCCGCGCGACCGTTCGGACGGAGGTCGAGCGCTACGGAGGCGACCGCCAGAACGTCCCGGCCCAGAACGTCGGGGCAGTCCTGCCGGGCAAGGGCGATCTGGCCGACGAGTGGGTGGTCATCGGAGCCCATTACGATCACATGGGACACGGGCAGCTCGGCGGGATCCGCGGCAGCATTGGCCGGCTTCATCCCGGGGCTGATGACAATGCTTCGGGCACCGCCGGCGTGCTGGTGATGGCCCGCATGCTCTCCCAGTACTACGCCCAGGCCGATGAGGATGCCGACCTGCGATCGGTGTTCTTCCTGGCCTTCGACGCCGAGGAGATGGGGCTGCACGGCTCGCGGGAATTCGTGGTTTCGCCCCCCATCCCCCTGGAGCAGACCGCCCTCTGTCTCAACTTCGACATGATCGGCCGGTTGCGCGAAGGCGATCTGGACATTCTCGGCGCGGGCACCGGTGACGGATTGACCGAACTCATGCAGCCGCACATCGACGCCAGCGGCCTGGATGTTTCACTGGCGGTGGGCGGCAGCGGCTCTTCCGACGACGCCAATTTCCATGCTTCCAACGTGCCGGCCGTGCACTTCTTCACGGGCATGACCCGGGAGTTCACCTCGCCGGCCGACCAGGCCTACACCGTCAATCCCGCCGGGGCGATGCAGGTGCTGGACCTTGCTTATGCGATCGCGCTGGATGTCGCGAGCCGTCCGGAGAAGCTCGCCTACACCGAGCCGGGGGCCAGCCGCGGCCAGGATCGCGGCATGGCCAAGGTCCGCCTGGGCATCCAGCCGGGTATGAACGAAAGCCTCGACCGCGGCCTGCTCGTGGAGCGGGTGTCGCTTGAAACCAGCGCCCACGAAGGCGGCATGAAGGATGGCGACATAATCCTCGATTGGGACGGTGCGCCTATTAACAGCATGCGCGATCTCTTCACGCATCTCCAGGATCACGAGCCGGGCGACGTGGTAATCATCACCGTCAAGCGCGGCGAAGAGATCATCGACCTGCGCGTAACGCTCAAAGCCAGCACTGGACGAAGACAATAGGAAGAAGGCCTGAAGGCTTGGGGCTTGGAGGCTTGAGAGGCGCCGCGGTTTGAAGCGCAACGGAAGGCCACGTGATCACGCGACGAAACCATCAAGCCAGAACGAACGCACATCTTCCATCCACGTCGCAATCGAAGACTCAGACCGCGCCACCCGCCTCGCGATTCCAGCCACACTCCGGACATCCGCCATCCGGGTTGCCCCGCAAATCGTATTCGCAGTTCGGACACAGGCCATACCTGCGGCGCAGATAACGGCGGGCGGCGCGCGGTGTCATGGCAAGCAGCAACCAGAGAAGTGCTGCATAGAACACGGTGTTGACTGCAGCGCCGGGCCAGATGGGACGCAGGGGGAGGAATGCGTGGTCGCCGAAGGGCAGTGCGTACCTCAGCTTAGGACTGTTTCCCGGAAATAACTCTCGGTCGAACCGCCCGGATAGCGCGAGCATCGGCCAACCCGTGGCAATCTCCGTGAAACGCCTGAAGTCTGTCGATTGCTGCCAGGCCTCGACGGCTGCTTCAGGGCGCAGCGTGCTCCAAGACGGCAATCGAGACATCGCTTGGAAGTGGTCAGATCGAATAATGCGGACCGGATAGTCATCCTTGTCATACACGATGGTTTCTATTGCCACATAGCTGTTGCGGCCAGCCGCGCGATACCACAAGGTGCTCAACGGAGGGGTCTCTGTTGCCCACTCGGCGTCCCAGTCTGAGTAATGGTAGCCCTCCGGGCGTGGCGTGAAGTGGGCGATGGACCACGACACCGCTACGCTCATGACGACGCCGAGGACCAGGAAGAGCAGGATGGTAAGCACACGGTACACGGCACGCGCAGTCTACTACTCGGCCGCTCAGGGCGGGGTTCGCAGTATGTCAGCTCACCCTGCTCGCCGGAAGCGAGCAGCGTGCTTCGAACGGAGAGATAGGCAACGTGCGGACAAGAAGGGGCGTGTGGCAATTCAAAGAGCGCCGGGGTCGTGGGGCGGCCCGGCTTGCTGGGAAGTGGGAAGGCATCAAGGCATCAAGGAAATAAACCGCGGCAAAGCCGCGGCGCTTCATTTCGGCATTTCGACATTTCGACGTTTGGACGTTTCCTCCGCCTCCAACCCTCCAAGCCTGCAAGCCTCCAACTCCTCAAAAAGGCGGCGAGCCCCCTTGTTCCGGGGGCCCGCCATGGTGGTCGTGCGTGGACGTAAGCCGAATTCTGTGCCCGCGCCCTCGATCATCTCTGACAGAGGAAGCGGGTGACGGTCATTCATCTACGGCCGCCGTTGCCGACGACCTCAAGCACGCTACCCGTCTCCTACCTTTCGGAAGCCGCGGACCACGGCTCCTCCGGTGAACCGGAGGCGGAGACTGCTTGCGCTTGCACCCGGTGGGGTTTACCGTGCCCCGACCGTCGCCGGCCGGGCGGTGCGCTCTTACCGCACCATTTCACCTTTGCCTGTGCCGCGATAGCGGCCATCGGCCGTGTGTTTTCTGTGGCACTTTCCCTGGCTCCACGACCAGAGCCGGTGGGCGTTACCCATCACCGTGTCCTTCGGTGTTCGGACTTTCCTCCGGCGGGTTGCCCCGCAGGCGACCGTCTGTCCACGCACGGATTATAGCGGCCGGCGTTGCGGACAGTTCATACAAATGGGGGTGGTTCGTTGACTGGCCAAAAGACGGCCGGGCCGCCCTGAAGGCAGCCCGGCCATGTCGAACATCCGGTCGATACCGGCTTGATGCGCGTCTTAGCGACGACGGCGTCGAGCCAGGCCGGCCAGGGCCAGCAGGCCCAGGGAAGCCGGGGCCGGAATGTTGTACATCGAGACGTTATCCAGGATCTCACCACCGGTGTTCTGAGCCTGGATATTGATGCGGCCGATCGCGACGTCGGAGTACACGCCGAGGAACGCACCGTTGAACGGTGCCGAGGCAACCCCGGTGGCGAGCAGCGTGTCATTCACGTCATAGACCGCGACATCGGCATTGCCGCCGTTGATGAGGTCGAACAGAACGAGGCTGACGCCGCCGGTCATGCCGTTGACGAAATTCAGATTCGTGGACTCGGCGAAGGTGTTGGCACCGACGCAATCGGTGACCGCACCGGCGAAGCCATCGGTAAGCAGCACCGGCCAGTTGTCCGGATCGACGCCCGAACAGGTGATGGCGAGGTTCGGCTGTGAGAGTCCCGTGGGGAACCCGTTGCCCAGGTCATCGACCCAAGGCGTGCCGAATTCGAGCGGACCGGGCAGCGCCAGAACATTGCCGGGGCCAACGTTGTTGCCCTCGAAGTCCTCCAGGCCTTCGAAGAGATAGCCAACGTTCGACATCTGCGTAAGGAAGTCCGCCTCGCTGCCGTAGAACAGGACTTCGCCTGACGCGGCCGTCGCCGGGATCGCGACGATTGCCGCCGCGGCCAAAGAACGATAAATCATGCTCGTTTCCTCCTTATGTGGTATGGGAGCTTCTTGCTGTTTCCTCCGGTCCGCGAAGATGAAAGCGGCTCATCCCGCACACCGTGTGAATGATCGTGTCCTCTCCACATTCCCGGCCGCAGCCGGGGACTCCTGCAAAAGATCGCGCCTCCTCCCCCGCCGTCCGGGTGAACGGCCGGAACCGGCAAAGGCGCGACGCGCCAAAAACGACCGGAGAGAGCACGCCACCAATGGCGCCGCTCTCTCTCTTGCGGTCTCTCGTTGCCAACGACCGGCTCTGGCCTAAATCCAAGTGGATCAATCAGTTGCCGATCGCCAACCAGATTAACCGGTAATGAAGGCCACGGTGACGTTTTTTCTGAAATCTCCCGGCATTGACGGCTTTTTTTTGTTCCACAGCCATCAGCGGGGCGCGAACCGCACGGAACCCGGCAAACTGGGCAAACCGGCAAAGAGCCGCCATACCCCGGGTACCGACCCGTGATCCTCGACCGGCCTCGCTCTTTGACATCGATGGCGCTCGATGCACTAATCCCCCCGATCACAGGCGACTGCATACCCCTTGCCCCGCCGCCACTGCTCCCGGCCCTCGTCCGGAGGCAGGGGGAGATTCCGGGTGCGGGGCGCATTCCGGGTGCGGGGCGGATTCCGGGTCCAGGGGAGATTCCGGGGGCGGGGGGGATTCCGGGGGCGCTGTCTGACGGCCACGCAGCCGGCCAGCCGCCTCACCTCCGAAATCCGCACCTCCAGGCACGCCGAGCGGTCGATGGACCCCGTCCTCTTGCACCAGGATGGCGGCCCCTCTAGCGTCCCCAGCTTCGGCACCCGCACCACATACATACCCCAACATACGCCCCCGCGGACCCGTATGCAAGCATTTTGTTCGGGTTTTGTTTAGTATTCTAGCGGCGGCCGTCCCATGTAAAGATTCAACCGGAACCGCCGCCAAGGTCTGGAAAATCTTCCTGACACCTTTTCTTCCCTAACCCCTTACAAATCAACAGCTTGCCGTGCCGCACGGTAGATACAGGACCGCTCACCGATGATCTGGGGCTACAGGCCTCCGGCCTGTGATCCCCACCGCCAGCACGCCCGCATGCCACCCGCAACGCAGCGACAATCCCGGCACGCACGTTGACACCCTCCGCCCGCCGCCGGAAGATTGATGGACAATAGAGATGCCGGTTGGACGTTTCCGGAATCGTTTTTCGGGGGCGTGGGCGGCTGGTGACTCAATCGATTCCCGCCGGCCCACAGGACACTTTAATCGACTATCAAGCTGAAGGTGGCTTCATGCTGGGTATAAAGGTTGCCCATCATATACAAGGAATGAGGAGCACATTTCGCGATGGAACATTCGACCGAGTACTCGACACGCTTGAAGCAATTGCCCGTGGCGAATTAACGCTGATCGATACACCAGAAGAAGTCGCAGCAGATACTCATGCACGAGAGTCAGTCAGGGCTCTTCTACCCAGCATCCTACGTGAATCCCGCCAGAACGAACGACGTACCGCGATACTGCTCCTCGAATCTATGTTTAGTGAGACAGGTTAGCTGCACACAGCAATTCGCGTTTGGCGACTGAACAGAGCAACGTCGAAGTCTCCAGCTTCAGAGGATCTCAGAATAGATGGTGTACTGATGATCGCTTCTCTTGGCATAGTCGGCACGGTTGTGGAATTCATGGCCAAAAAGCTCATTGGCAAGCGTTTGGACATTGCGTTAGATGACAAGAGGCGTGCCTGCGAGGCATTCTGGAGATTACGACTAGCGCTTTCAGAGGTCGAGCGACATATCACAGATCTTCTTGCCGAACTCGAGCGAGTCGACTCAGGGCGTAGATTGAGACTCTACACGCACATCATTGATCCCACTATTACTGCCTTGGAATCCAGCACGGAATCATTCGCAAAAGCTGCTGCTAGGGTTTATCCGGCCCTTCGTATTTACGAACCTAAGCTTGCGTCGTTCATATGCGGTGTGAGGACGGGGAAGGCGGCCGTGTTAAGACACGGCGTCTTTAGTGCAATTAGTAGTGCATGCAAGACTACCATTGAACGTGGCCCATCGAGTCCAGTAGCTGGCATACGAACGATCCATTTGATCGCCCCTGAAGTATTGCCCACTCAACGGGACCTGGATTCTGCGTACAGCCAGTACGATCTAGAAGATCGTGCGCCGCCGTTAAAGCTCGAGACGGGAGATGAGATGAGCCCATGGAAGGAGGTCAATCTTGACCTATCCATTGTTGAGCGAGCAATAGCAACGAAGGATAACGAGGCCGTCGCCGAAATGTACGTTGTACTGTCAGATCACGCTCTCGCTCTGAAGAACGGGATCGATGCGCTCGACGCGTTCATGCGTGATAGGTTCGCCCTTGAGGATTTGATGGCCGCAACTCGTGGGACCAGCCGCATTTAGCAGGTAGGCGGCCTATGGCTTGCTGAGGTTCACCATATACATCACAGCGATTCCGACGCCGTGGGTATCACCCCTCCCGTCGCTGGACCCACCATGCCGCTGGAGGAAGAAGACCCCTCGCCCCGGCCCTATCCCCGGGGGGCGACGGGGTAACGCCCCAATCCACAAGCCTTCCCCCCAACGCAAAAAAGGCGGCGGTCGTGCGTGGAGCTAAGCCGAATCCTGGATCAGAAAAGGATCAGAAAAGGTTTCAGGATCAACTTTCTGGAGAAAGAGAGGCAGACGTATCATACGCCGATTCAGGAGGTGATACGGAAGCCCCGCATCCGTGATGCGCGGCGGCCGTCCCCTGCCGGGATTCAACCGGAACCGCCGGCAAGGTCTGCAAAATCCTCCTGACACGTCTTCTTCACCGGTGCGATCGGTTCCTAGCCATCACCCCAGATCTCAAGCCAATCAGCCTCGTATTCCATGATATTCGCTGGCCGCAGAGATGATGGTGCAGACTGATGGAGAATGAACTCGTATCGAAGCGTGATGTCCTCCATCGTGCTGATAGCCTGGTGGATTTCGCGCCACTTCGGCAGCCTCCCCGCCCGGGGCCTCCGCTCATGATGCGCAATCCGCTTGTCGACGGTCTTGATAATTCGCGTTGTGACATCGACAAGTCGGTTCAGATCCTTCTGTACCACATCGCGCGGCAGTGACTTCGCTCTGCTCCCAGCGATTCTCTCAAACTCGATCGACGCTACGTCACGCAGCTCCTTGCGGTAGCGCTGAACAAAAGAACGTCGTGTGATGACCTGTGAGTTGTTACGAATCTGCTTCAGCAGCACACGGAGAGAAAACGTCTTCTTGTCTCGATCAAGCAAGCGTCTGATGCCGACAGACGCGTGAGTCCCGTAGGTGTAGATGGCAATTTGATAGGCTAGGTTGGATGGCCTGATTCGCCTCCGGTTGACCGCCTCCATGCACCTTCTGAAAACGAAATCATCAACGACGAGCTTCCCGACCTGCTCGCGAATACGCAGAATCCGTCGGCGCCATCGTCGCCTTGCGTTCGTGTATTCTGACGGTCGCAATTCGCTATTCGCTCCGTTAGTTCGTTGGATCCGCTGCGCGCAGCCGGCATATCGATGTCGCATCGCGATTAGCGTTGGGCCATCTTGCGGAGGACGGTGTGGAGGATGCCGCCGTTGCGGTAGTAATCGACCTCCACGGGCGTGTCCACGCGGCAGGTGGTGGTGAAGTCCACCTTCGAGCCGTCGAGCCAGGTGGCGGTGACCTTCACATCCTGGCGCGGCTTGAGGTTGTCGTCGATGGCGATGTCGAAGGATTCCGTGCCGTCGAGGCCCAGCGATTCGGCGGTCTCGCCCGGCTTGAAGGTCAGGGGCAGCACGCCCATGCCCACGAGGTTGGAGCGGTGGATGCGCTCGAAGGACTGGGCGATGACCGCCTTGACCCCGAGCAGGAAGGTGCCCTTGGCCGCCCAGTCGCGGGAGGAGCCCATGCCGTAGTCCTTGTCGGCGAGGACGATGAGGGGGATGCCCGCTTCCTTGTAGTTGCAGCTTGCCTCGTAGATGGTGGTGACGGGGTAGCCGGCGAGGCCAGCATCTGAGTCCTGGCCTGGGGACTTAGTGAAATCCACGGTGAAGCCGCCTTCGGTGCCGGGGGCGAGCTGGTTGCGCACGCGGATGTTGGCGAACGTGCCGCGGGTCATCACCCGGTCGTTGCCGCGCCGGGAGCCGAAGCTGTTGAACATGGCCGGCGTCACGCCGCGGTCGATGAGGAAGCGGCCGGCGGGGGAATCGGGCTTGATGGAGCCGGCCGGGCTGATGTGGTCGGTGGTGACGGAATCGCCGAGCTTGCAGAGCGCGCGGGCGGCGCGGATGGGCTGGATGGGCCGGACCTCGCCGGTCAGGTCGAGGAAGAACGGCGGCTCCTGGATGTAGGTGCTGCTCTCGTCCCACTGGTAGATCGCCGCCCCACCGCTGTCGATGGCCCTCCATTCCGCGGAGCCCTCGAACACGGATGCGTACTGGCTTGCGAACTGGTCGCGGCTGACGCATGAGGCGACAACCTCCTCGATCTCCTGCTCGCCGGGCCAGATGTCCTTGAGATACACATCGTTACCCGCTTCGTCCTGGCCGATCGCTTCGTTGATCAGATCGACGTTGACGCTGCCGGCGATGGCGTAGGCCACCACCAGCGGGGGTGAGGCGAGGTAGTTGGCCTTCAGATCGGGCCCGATCCGTCCCTCGAAGTTGCGGTTGCCCGAGAGGACCGAGGATACGACGAGATCGTGCTCGTTCACCGCCTTGCTGATGGGCTCGGGCAGCGGGCCGGAATTGCCGATGCAGGTGGTGCAGCCGTAGCCGACGATGTGGAATCCGAGAGCCTCCAGGGGCTCCATGAGGCCGGCCTGGTTGAGGTATTCGGTGACGACGCGCGAGCCGGGGGCGAGGGAGGACTTGACCCAGGGCTTGCGCTTGAGGCCGCGCTGGACGGCGTTCCTGGCGAGCAGGCCCGCGGCGATGAGGACGCTGGGGTTGGAGGTGTTGGTGCAGGAGGTGATGGCGGCGATGCAGACGTCGCCGTGGGTGAGCTTGAAGCGCTCGCCGTTGTATTGGACGTCGAAGCCGGTTTCCGCGCGTTCCTTGCAGGCCAGCGCGTCGTCCTTGCCGAAGGTGGTCTTGAGGTCGGTCCGCCACTTCAACTGGACATCGGCGAGGGGGATGCGGTCCTGGGGCCGCTTCGGGCCGGCCAGTGATGGGGTTATCGTGCTCATGTCCAGCTCGAGGACGTGGCTGTATCGCACCTGTCGCGAATCGTCGCGCCACAGGCCCTGGAGTTTGCAGTACTGCTCGACGGTTTCGATCAGCTTCTCGTCCCGTCCGGTCAGGCGCAGGTACTTGGTAGTCTGTTCATCGACGGGAAAGAAGCCCATGGTGGCGCCGTATTCGGGGGCCATGTTCGCGATGGTGGCGCGGTTGGCCAGCGGCATTTGGGCCAAACCGGGTCCGAAATACTCACAGAATGTTCCCACTACGCCGTGCTCGCGGAGCATCTGCGTGACCCGCAGGACCAAGTCGGTAGCAGTGGCACCCCGGGGCAGTTCGCCAGTGAGGCAAACGCCGATCACATCCGGAAGGAGCATGTAGACGGGCTGGCCGAGCATGACCGCCTCGGCCTCGATGCCGCCCACTCCCCAGCCCAGCACGCCCAGGCCGTTGATCATGGTGGTATGTGAGTCCGTGCCTACTAGCGAATCGGGATAGAGCACACCGTCGTCGGAATCCCAGACGACCTTTGCCAGGTATTCCAGGTTGACCTGATGGACGATGCCGGTGGCGGGCGGAACCACGCGGAAGTTCTTGAACGCGCCTTGGCCCCACTTCAGGAACTCGTATCGCTCCTGGTTGCGCTGGAACTCCTTCTCGTTGTTCACGGTGAGGGCGGTTGCGGAGGCGAAGGCGTCAACCTGCACGGAATGGTCCACCACCAGATCGCAGGGCACGAGCGGGTTGACCTTCTCAGCATCCGCCGGATTGCCCGTCATGCGGGCGATGGCTGACCGCATGGCGGCAAGATCCACCACCGCGGGCACGCCGGTGAAATCCTGAAGCAGCACCCGGCCGGGCCGGAAGGGTATTTCCACCTCGCCGGTGCCCGCCGCATCCCACGCCGCCACCGCCTTCACGTCATCCTCGGTCACCAGGCGTCCGTCCAGGTGGCGCAGGCACCCTTCCAGAAGAACCTTGATGCAATAGGGGAGCGTGTCGACATCGCCGAGATCGGCCACTGCGTCCAGTCGATAGATCGTCCGGTCACCCAGCGCGGTATCGATGGAGGTTGCGGCTCCAAACGGATCAGACGCTGCGTTGCTCATATCACACCTCATGGCTTGTCTGCGGCAGGGAATTTGCCGGACCGGGCAGTCTAGCAAGTGTTCCGAAGCCATCATACGCCTGAAGGTTCCCGCTGACCCGGCGCGGTTGCATCGAGGACTCTGATCGAAACCAGTGGCCATCTGACAAGATCCTCAGACGGTTGTCCGATTGGCCATCAGGTGCGCCAATACCCGTCCGGCGGCGAGCACGACACCATCCGGTTCGTCGGACGGCGCAGCCCTCAACTCACCGCCGGCCGCACCTGCCGGATTCGTCGCCGCACATCGCAGACCGCCGAGTCCGGATTTCCCGATTGCCCCTTCTTCCGGTAAAGGGTTGACGAGAGCCGCAATTGGAGGATGATTTACAGTTGGATGTACCTGCTCCGCCTCATTCTGATCGCTGGTCTGGTCGGCCAGTTACTCTGGGCCCAGGGCGCATTCAGCCCCTGGACACCCTGCCCCAGGTCCCAACCGGAGGAAGTGGCGCTGGTCCCGCCGCCTCCGGTCCCGAACACCGCCTGCCGCTGCGGCTGCCTCGAAGCGAAGACTCCTGTCCTTCCTGAGGTTATCGGATGTTGCGGCAGCGGGAGCAATACCCAGGCCAAGCAACCTGCGCAAGCCCCGCCCGGCGAGCGTTCGCCGGCAACCGCATGTTCGTTCTGCAAGACCGACCGAGGGTCCGCATGCTCGACCTCCTGCGGCTGCCGGAGCCCTGAATGCTGCCGTCGCAGTGCTCCCCCACCCCGCTGGCCAATTGATCGAATCCCCGGCGCGGAGAAGCGGCTGGTTATTCCGCCGGCGATGCTCGATCGACCTATTCGATTAATCTCGCGCCGTCCGTTCCGCGGAGCCAAGGCGCAAGAGCATACCGTCTGTTACCAGCCCGGACCGAATCGACAAGCCGTACTTTGCGTGTGGCTCAGCTGATTATCCGGCAATGCCCCAGGGGTTCCGCGCGCTGAGCGAAAAGGCGATGTTGCCCTTCGCCTTGCCGCGCCTCCCGGGGCGTTTTCCCGCCAGAAGCCCCATTCAATATCGGCGGCGCGGCGGGCAGCTCGGTCCGGATACGCCATCATCCCCGTCAGTGTCTGGTGGCGGATACCCCATGAGGAGTATTTCGATGAGATTCGTTTCGGTTCTTTCGCTTGCATTCGTTCTGTTCCTCGCAATCGGTTGCGAGACAACGGAGAAGAGCGATGTCTCCGCCGGCGCCGTCAGCGGCGAACAGTGCACCTCCGGGCCCGCCTGCGGGTCCTGCCCCTCTGCCGGCAAGGCGACGTGCCCGTCCTCCGAGGCCAGCCCCGCTGCGGTCTCCGGAAGCGGTTGCGGTTCCTGCCCATCCGCCGGCAAGGGAACGTGCCCGTCCTCCGAGGCCAGCCCCGCTGCGGTCTCCGGCGAGCCCTGCGAGAAAGGCGAGGACTGCTGCAAGGTCACGGGAGTATGCAGCGGCGACGGCGATTGCGGCGGCAAGTGCGACCAGAAGTGCGACAAGCCCTGCCCCGATCACGCCGTCAAGCATCCTGACTGCGATCCCAAGGACTGCGGCAAAGCCTGCCCAAGCACCTGCAAAGACAAGTAGTCGAGCCTGCCCGGGGGCGAGATTCACGCCTGAGAGAATGATTCCAAGCGCCGGGTTCGCAGAATGCGGATCCGGCGTTTTCTTTGCAGTTCCTGACATACGACGACGAGACCGCCTCTTCAGGTGTGGCTCAGCAAGGCAATCGCTAGATCGAATAGCCGGCGGGTGGCGCCTCGGGATTGCTGCGCAAGGCGAGCTTCCATCGGGGGCCGTGCAACCGGTGCCCGGGCGGTATTGACTCGGTGACAAATACTCCGCCGCTGATCACGGAGCCGGCGCCGATGACGGTATCGCCCCCGAGGATGGTCGCCCCGGCGTAAACCGTTACATGATCCTCCAGAGTAGGATGGCGCTTCTCTTCCCGTTTCAGGCGACCACGCTCATCCTTGGGAAAGCTCTTGGCCCCAAGCGTGACCCCCTGGTAGATCTTGCAGAAGTCGCCGATGACCGTGGTTTCACCGATCACCACGCCGGTGCCGTGATCGATGAAGAAGTAGCTGCCGATCCGGGCACCGGGATGGATGTCGATGCCGGTGACGGAATGGGCGTGCTCGTTCATGATCCGCGGGATCAGCGGCACGTCCAGCCGGTACAGCTCGTGTGCCAGCCGATGGACCGCGATGGCCTGCACCCCGGGATAGCAGAAGATCGCCTCATCGGTGTGATGCGCGGCCGGATCGCCGTCATATGCTGCTTGGACATCGAGGCTCAATCGATTCCTTATCCCCGGGAGAGCGGCCACGAACGCTTCCACGATCTGGTGTGCCCGCGCGTCGCACTCGGCGCAGTGCCGGTCAAACTCCGCATTCTGCCCTCCGAGGTCCCGCTCGTAGCGCAAGGCGCCCGAGATCTGTTGGAACAGGACGCGGCTGACGCCGGCCAGAACCGAGGCCACATGGATACGCAGGGTGCGATCAGTGAGGTCCCGCGGTCCGCAGAAACCCGGAAACAGCAGCCACATGAGCTTGTCCGTGGCGGCAATGACCTCCCGCCGATCCGGAAGATATGCCGCAGAGACGTGCCGGATCCGCTGATCCGCTTTGATTGAGGCGGTCAGACGGTCGATCGCGTCGTCCAGGGTTAGGGGAATACCCTGCTCAAAACGGGCGTTTTCACCGTTGTATCGGTCCATGGCGGTTGATCGGTCTCCGGCGGGCGGTCAGCCCGCGATACCCCTTCTGTCCTTGTTGAACGCCAACCGACCCCGGCTAATTCCCCGCCGGCCATTTCCCGGTCAGGAGCTACTCCCATGCCGCACGGCAAGACCTACGACAGCATCACCAACACCGTCTTCAACACGCCGATGGTGCGGCTGAATCGAATCATCCCGGCCGGAGGGGCAACGGTCTTCGCCAAATGCGAGTTCTTCAATCCGATGGCGAGCGTCAAGGACCGCATCGCGCAGGCAATGATCAGCGCCGGGGAGCGGGAGGGGAAAGTCAATTCGGATACCCACATAATCGAACCGACCAGCGGCAATACCGGGATCGCCCTGGCTTTTGTCTGCGCCTGCCGCAATTACCGCCTGACTCTGACCATGCCCGAGTCAATGAGCCTGGAGCGCCGTTCGCTCCTGGCCGCGCTGGGGGCGGAGCTGGTGCTTACTCCTGCCGCCGACGGCATGCCCGGAGCCCTGGCCAAGGCCGAGGAGCTGCTGGAGGCCGAAGACAACGCCTGGATGCCTCAGCAGTTCGAGAATCCGGCCAATCCACTCATCCACGAACAGACCACCGGACCGGAGATCTGGGATGACCTGGGCGGCAGTCTGGACATCTTCGTCGCCGGCGTCGGAACCGGGGGGACCATCACCGGTGTCACCCGGTATCTTCGGCAGCGCAACACGGACATCAGGTCCTTCGCGGTCGAGCCGGCGGCCTCCGCGGTCCTGTCCGGCGGGTCCCCCTCTCCCCACAAGATTCAGGGCATCGGAGCCGGGTTCATCCCCGCGAATCTGGACACCTCGCTGTTGGACGGCGTGGAGCAGGTGAGCAACGAGGATGCGTTCCTCTGGGCTCGCCGGCTCGCCGCGGAGGAGGGAATCCTCGCCGGCATCAGCTCCGGGGCCAACGTCTGCGCTGCGGCGCGTCTGGCCGCCCGACCCGAGAATCGGGGCAAGACGATCGTGACGGTCATCGCCAGCTCCGGGGAGCGGTATCTCTCAACCCCGCTGTTTGAGGGTCTCTGAGCCGGGCGCGAACTAAGCACCGCCCGACGATTCGCCGCCGATTCGAAGTGGGCGCGAACCGTGATCACGGCATGAGAAAAGCCCGGCTTCCGCCGGGCTTTGTCTGCATGCTAGTCGTTGCGAGTAATCCGGTCGGCGACCTGTTCTGCTCAGGCCGCATCCAGTCTCAGAACCCGTCGGTTTCTCCCGACCGTGCGCTGCTCCGGCGTGGCCCGACGCCCTTTCTCTTCAACCAGCCTCTGCAGAAGCTCCTGTGGCTTCTTCACCCAGAGATCCGCGCCGATCTCTTCGGCCAGACCATCGGCCCGGTTGAACACGCCGCCCCCCACCACAACCTGCAGGCCCGGACAGGCACCGATCTCCCGGATCGTGTCGATCAGCTTGCGGATAGTCGGCAGGTCGGCAGCCGACGAGGCGAACATCAACAGGATGTCCGGATGGCGTGAGCCGATCTCGGCGAGGATTTCGTCCCCGGCAATCCCTCCCCCGCCGAACGTGATGTCGTAGCCGTCCGCCTCGGCGAGATCCGCGACCAATTGGGCTTCCAGTTCATCCCCCTCACTCGCACCGCAGAACATGAGAACACTGCGGCTCCGCCGCGGCCGTTGCTCGTAACACGTCTGTATTTGATCCACCAGACTTCGCAGCAGCCGCGATGCGTAGTGGTGCGCCAGGTTCGTCAGCTGATCGGCGCGATACAGCGAGTTGACCATCTCCACCACGGGCCAGAACACATCGTGCGCCAGTTCCTCCGGCCTGACCCCTTCGGCCAGCGTTTCGTCAACCAACTGCCGTGCTGCCGGCCGATCGCCCGACACCAGCAGTGCAAAGAGCTGTTCGATAACCAGTTCCTGATTCAATTGTCGACTCCTGCGAACCGATCCGCCGTGACCGTCCCTGATTCCGCAGCGGAACTGGACCCACACCCGCCGGCATCCTCCGGCGTACCAATTTGCCGGTATTACGACCTCAATCCCTCGGCCACACGACCGGGGCCCACACGTAATCGGCAGACCGACTCGATTGCTGGAGAATCCGGCCGCCTCCGGCGCTACCCGGCTATCGGACGCTGGGCTGGTGTCCGGGCGTCTCGGGCTTGGCCGACGGTCACTGTCCCGATAACAAGATCCCAGCCTCTGAGGTGACCGGGAATTCGGCGAAGACGGCCGTTGCACCTGCCAATAACCGCTGCTGATGCTGCCGAGTGGCTGATAATCCCGGACGACCCCCGGACGGCTCTCACCGCGGCTTTGTCCGGCTCCCCGCCAGGGATCTGCCGGATGACCATGGTGACGGAGGAGCGGCCTGAAAGCCCGAGTTCCGCCGCCCTCAGCACAAGTCTTCGATTGACAAGGGAAAAGCGGACAGGGTGGGATTCGAACCCACGTTGCCCCGAAGGGCAAACCGGTTTTCGAGACCGGCGCGTTCAGCCGCTCCGCCACCTGTCCGAACTGGATGCCGTGCGGATCATTGTTGCCCTCGCGCCCGGATGCGTCAACGGGCTCGGCCGCGACGCGCGGCACCGAGACGAAACCCGTCTGCGCAGGCAGCCGAGCTGGGGCAGTCCGGCCCGCCAAACAGTGCGAGATCGGTGAGCAGGCACAAAAAAGGGGTCGGGCCAGGGAGGGGACCGCTGGTCCGACCCGCATCCCAGTGCCGGCTGACGCCCGGGGACGTCCGCCGACAGTCGCGCGCGGGCCACGGAGGCTCAGCGTCGGTCGGGCGGACCGCACAACCGACGGGGCCGGCCCTATGCATCGCTTATCGGGCAATGAGGAGCGGTGATTGAGTTGATGGTGGAGAAAGCCCCAAAAACCGCGGCGCTTTGAATCGCTCTGCCCTGAAGATTCGCTCGTCTGCTCCGGCCAACCCCGCAGAGTTCAGAATCTGCGGTCTTCATCCGATGTCTGGTGCAGAAACCCCCGCATCAGGCTGGAAGATGCCGGAGAAACGCAGCCTCCCACGCGCCAGATTGCACGGCGATCGGTATTCTCTCTTGCGCTTTCACGGTAGCCAGCGGACTGTTCCGCGCCTGAAAATCCAGCGAGGAGATCGCGACATGAGCCAACGAAAGAAACTGGCGATCCTGGTCGGAGGCGGACCGGCGCCGGGGATCAACAGCGTGATCGGCTCGGCCACGATTCGTGCGGCCCTGGGCGGCGTGGAGGTTCTGGGTATTTGCGACGGCTTCGAATGGATCATGCGGGGCAACATCGAACACATCGTCCCCCTGACCATCGAGGAGGTCAGCCGCATCCATTTCCGGGGCGGTTCGCACATTGGAATCTCCCGGGCCAACCCCACGCTGAATCCGGAGCATCTGGAGAGTGTCGTGACCAGCCTTCTGCGGCTAAATGTGTCGCAACTCATCACCATCGGCGGCGATGACACCGCTTTCTCCGCGATGAACCTCGCCAACAAGGCCGAGGGGCGCATCCGGGTGGTGCACGTGCCCAAGACCATCGACAACGATCTGGACCTTCCCGCTCACACCGACACCTTCGGCTACCAGACCGCCCGGCATGTGGGCGTCCAGATCGTCAAGAATCTGATGGTGGATGCTCATACCACCAGCCGGTGGTACTTCATCATCTCGATGGGGCGGAAGGCGGGCCATCTGGCCCTGGGCATCGGCAAGGCGGCCGGGGCGACCCTGACGCTGGTGCCGGAGGAGTATGGAACCGAGGGCATCGGCCTTCGGTCGGTCGTGGACACGCTGGCCGGCGCCGTAATCAAGCGACTCAGCTATGGCCGCCGGGACGGGGTGGCGGTGATCGCTGAAGGCGTGGCCCTGGGCATCAAGCCGGAGGACCTGGCGGAACTGACCGACGTGGAGCGTGACGACCATGGCAACATCCGCATCGCCGAAATCAACGTCGGCGAGATCCTCAAGCAGGCGGTGGCGGAGCGGCTCAAGGACTTCGATCTCAAGACCACGATCGTCGCCAAGAATATCGGGTACGAGTTGCGCTGCGCCGATCCGATCCCCTTCGACATGGAATACTGCCGGGACCTGGGTTACGCCGCGGCCAAGTACCTTCTGGACGGCGGATCGGATTGCATGATCTCCATACAGGGCAGTCGTTTCGTACCCATCGCCTTCTCGGACATGCTGGATCCGGAAACCGGGAAGGCCAGGCTGCGACTGGTCGACATCAAGTCCGTTCGCTATGCGATCGCCCGGCGTTACATGATTCGATTGCGGCGTGACGATTTCGGGGATCCGCACGAGCTGGCGAAGTTCGCCGCCACCTGCGGGATCACGCTCGCGCAGTTCCGCGAGCAATTCGAGTATCTGATTGAAAGCGAGC
>CP070772.1:2218820-2227671 GCA_020345805.1 Phycisphaerales bacterium
AATCGTGGGGGGGTGGGGGGGCTAGTTGTCGTGGATTTTGCCCAGTTCGCGGAGCGATTCCTCGACCAGCCGTTGCTGGTCTTCCACCGAGATCTCCCGCTGAAGGATCTTGCCGGCGATGGCGGCGGCGAGATTCGCCGCCTCGTCATGAAGGTGACCGACCGCAGCCTGCTTGGCGTTTTCGATGTCCTGGGTGGCCCGCTGTTTCATGCGGGTCAGTTCAACCTCGTTGCGGGCGAGCATCTCGTCGGCGGTGACCTTGGCGTCGGACCGGGCCTTGGAGATCATCTCCCGGGCGTTCTCCCGGGCCTCGTCCAGTGAGCGCTCATAGTCCGCCTGGGCGCTTCTGGCCTTCTCGCGGGCCTCCTCGGCGGCTTCGATCTCGTGAAGGATCTTGGCCTCACGTTCGTCCAGGCCCTTGGTGATCTTGGGCCAGACCAGGGCCCGGACCACGCCAAAGAATACGAGGAAAACCACGATCGAGGTGATCGCGGGAACGATCTTGGGATCGACGGGGCTTCCGCCCTCTGCGACAAGCAAGTAAAGCATGGGACCAGGACCCCTTGCTGGAGGTGACGGCCGGCGGCCGGCCCGGCATGCGCGCGACCGGACGGGCCGCATGAGCATAAGGTTCGCGATCAGCCGCCCGCTGCGGAGAACGAGGCCAGCATGCCGACGACCACGGCAAACAGCGCCACACCTTCGACAAGTGCAGCGGTGATGATCATGTTCGTGCCGATGGGGCCGGCCATCTCCGGCTGGCGGGCGATGGACTCCACGGCGCTTCCGCCGATCCGGCCGATACCCAAGCCCGCGCCGATCACGGCCAGACCCGCGGCCAGGCCGGCGCCGACGCCCAGACCCCAGCCGGCTCCACCTTCACCTTTGGCTACCTTGATCTCGTGCGACATCTGCTCTTCCACCGACATCGCCGCCTCTTCACCTTCTCCGCCGGGCTGCCCGACAGGGGGTGAGGCAACGGCGGTCGAGATGCCGAGAAAGGCGATCGCCAGCAGAGCAATGAGTCTCTTCATGATTCTGATCCAGTTCTCGTGGGCGGTGATGCAGTTTCAGCCACCCAAACACAAGTGAAATATCCAAATGGTCGGAGTGGCCTACGCATCCACTCCACGACGACCGTGGTTTCCGTCATGCGCTCACCGCCGCCTCCGCCGGAGCTTCGTGTTCCTCGTCGTGCTCTCCGTGATGGGAAAGCTGGCTGATGAACACCGCGGTAAGGAACATGAACACAAACGCCTGAAGGAAGGCCACGAAAAGCTCAAGGAAGTAGATCGCCAGCGCGAAGGCACCAGAGACGATCGAGACGCCCCCCATGGCCAGGTAACTGTGCAGGCCGTTGTAGGTCATGTAACCGAACAGCATGAGGGTGGCCATCAGCGTGTGACCGGCGAGCATGTTGGCGAACAATCGGATGGACAACGCGCAGGGCTTGATGATCATGCCCATCAACTCCACCGGCACCATGATGGGGAACAGCCACCACGGCGCGCCGCCCAGGAGGTGGTGCAGCCAACCGAGAATTCCCAGCTCCTTTATGCCGTGGGCCTGAATTACCAGGAACGCGATGAGCGCCAGCCCCGCGTTGATGTAGAGATTACCCGTCGCGGTCCCGCCGAGGATTGCCCAGTGGGTGCCCCGCTCCAGGCCCGCGAGTTGCCCGATGATGCCCTGGAAATCCAGCAGCGGTACCAGACCCAGCAGGTTGTTGATCAGGATGAAGAAGAACAGGCTCATGAGGTAAGGCAGGTACCTGTCCGTGGCCTCCCCCAGCAACGGCTGGAGCATCCGGTCGCGCAGGGTGACGGTGATGACCTCCACCAGCTGGGCGGTCCGGCCGCGGGTCAGGAATCGCCGGTTGCCTTCCGATTCCGCGCCGGTGGCGATCCCCCGCGCCGCGATCCGCATGACCCAGAAAGTCAGAACCGCGGCGATCACCAGCGTGATCATGTGGATGGTCAGGAGGGGTGATCCCAGCACCGTCCATTCGGCGCTGTCGGCCCACAGGGCGTGGTCGCCCCCGATCAGGTTCTGATCGAGAACGTGCCCGAGCGGGTTTATCTCATCACCGGAAGCCAGAAGGAACATCCACCCATCACTCCATGGAGGCCGAATCGGCCCCGCCCGGCCCGCCGGGGGCGGGCGAGAACTGCCTCATGTGCGAAGCATAGACCCGGACCATCGCAAAGAGGACCGCCCAGGCAGACAAAACCAGACACAGCCACATGCCGACCGTGCCAAATTGCGAGCGGAAGTATATCAGCAGCCCCAAGGCGAGGGTAACGGCGACTTGAGCAAAGGTGGCGGCGAGAAAAACGAACGGCCAGCGGATGAGGGGGCGCATCTTCCAGGGCCCGATGATCAGCACGGCGGCCACGCCGGCTGCCGCTGCCGCCGCCCCCGCCAGCAGGCCCGCCACTGCTTCCACGCGTCCGTATCCGCCCACGAGCGCAGCCAATGCCCAGATGTCTCCCACGGCCAGTCCGCCCAGGATAGAGGCCAGGATCAGCCGGCGGGTGGGCAGGCTGGTCATCGCCTCGGCTGGATTCACCTTCGACGGATCCGGCATGTTCATCCCCGCATCTTCGACTTCCGGCATTCAGTCATCCTGGCGATCGGCGGAATCGTGGTTCCCCCCATCACGGTCGCTTTTCTCTTCCGCTGACGCAACCGGCGGCTTCTTTGCGGCCCTTGCAACCCGGGCCGCCTCCCGGCTGGCCTTCAATGCTACCCGGATGAAGTTCGTCATTCCCACCACCAGCCCGGCAATGGCCCCCACTACCAGCCAGGTTGGCTTCATTCCCGTCCAGCGATCGACCAGCAACCCCAGCAGCACCCCCGCAGCGATGTGGCTCACCAACTCCACGCCCATGCCGCTCATGCGCCACAATCGCCGACTGCCACGGTATTGGTCCCCGCGCCGGGATGAACGGCCCGGTCTCATGGATTGCGGTTATACCATCCTCGCCCGGCAGCCGCGGCCTGATGTGGTGTAAACGCCCCGCGTGCCGTAAGATCAACCTCCGCGCTGCCTTCCTCCGGACCGCAGGAGAAGCGACCCGATGACCATCAGTGAGAAAGACGTTCTCGACATCACCCCCCGCAAGACGAATCGGGCCGAGGCCCTCTACGTCCCGGCGATCCTCAAGGGCCTGGGCACCACCTTCCGGCATGTATTCATGAACGTGCCCCGCGAGGGCCGGAACAAGAAGAACATCTGGGTCGTGCGGTACCCCGAGCAGAAGCGCGAGCACCGCGAAATCATCGAGGGCGGGATCGAGCCGTCAACCTTCCGCGGCGTACATCGTCTGAACAAGGATGAGAAGGGACGGGTCCGGTGCGTAGCGTGCTTCATGTGCTCCACCGCCTGCCCCGTCAACTGCATCCACATCGTGGCCGAGGAAGCCCCTTGGGAGGATCGCGAGAAGTACCCCAAGCAGTTCGACATCGACGAGCTGCGCTGCATCTACTGCGGCATGTGCGAGGAAGCGTGCCCGTGCGACGCCATCGAGCTAACCCCGCACTACGAGGTCGTTGGGCTCTCCCGCAACGAGATGATCTTCGACAAGACCAAGCTGCTGGAGATCTTCGACCAGACGATCGAGCGCAAGCCGATGTAAAGAAGGCTTGGAGGGGAACATACGAGTCTTCGTTTGCCAAAGCCCCGGGAAAGCTTTCCCGGGGCTTTCGCCTTCGACTATTCAACCTCCACCGGCGCTTCGATAGACTGGCGAAACGCGCGCCAGCCCTGCATCTGCGTTTCAGTCAGTGTCGCCGAGCGGCCGTTGGCGAGATTGTGCGCGATCGCCCGGAGACGCCGGCGGGTCGCGCGGGGAAGATTGATCCGCTCATTCACTACCAGGCCCGTCACGCACTGCTGTTGATGTCGCCGGCGGACGCTCATCTTCCTGCGCTTGTGAACGTGATAACCCTCGTCGGACACGATTCTCCGCACCAGGCGAATGAACGAGCGAATCCGGCCCGGCTCATCGCGATCGAAGGAGAACGTAAGGTCATCGGCGTAGCGCGAATACATCGCCCCGGCCTTCGCCGCGAGGCGATCCAGGCGAGTGTCAAGTCTGTAATTGACGAGGTTGGCAAGGCGGGGACTCGTGGGCGCGCCCTGCGGCAGCCCGCCTTCATAGGTGCACAGCTTCGTCAACAGCTTCGCGGCCGGCTTGTCCCAGCCGATGCGCCGGAAGAAGTGCTCTGCCCGCTTGTCCGTGGTGGAGGTGAAGAAATCGCGAATGTCCATGCGGACCACGACCGGCTTGCCGATATGGAGGCGGGCGTTGGTAATGATGGATTTGCCGCGCTCGAAACCGTTGGCTGCGGGATGGGATACGAGCAGTGCCAGCACGCGGCGGAGGATGACACGCTGGAAGGACTTGAGGGGGCGCTCCGGGGCGAGGATTCGGCGCTGGCCGCCGCCACGCTTGGGGATGTTGAACTCGGTGTAGCGAGGCTGGAAGGAGATGAGCGTGTCCAGGTCCACGCCGAGGCGCCGGGCCAGCTCGCCGGTGTCCAGCCCCTGCCCCTGCGGTGACTTTCTCTTCTTAAACAGATCCAGAAGCCCCATGAGACGACCTCTCGATGGCGGCGGAAGAATCGTTTGAACGGGCGCCCGCGTGGGTGGGCGGGCGCCCGTACCGTCTTGCACGGAAGTGCGACTTCCGTCGCAGACTTTCAGCAGGTCCAACTCGACCCGGTTGACGAACCATCAACCTGCGCTCTGCAATTGAGCGTCACCAAGACGGCGCAGGGATGATCTTCGCAGTCGGCGATTGCGTCAATCCCCGCGCCAGAAGCGGGGGCTGAAGAAGACGATGATCGCGAAAACCTCCAGGCGCCCCAGGGCCATGAGCAGACACATGATGATCTTGCTTTCTGCGCAGAGCCAGCCGTAGTTCTCCACCGCACCGACCCCGCCGAGGCCCGGGCCGATGTTGCAGAGAGTGGCGATGCTGGCGGTGGCGGCGGTGGTGTAATCGATGCCGGCGGCCGGGTTCAGCCACTGCTCCAGGGTCATGATGAGAACGGACCCGACGGCGAAAAGCGCGACGATGCCGAACACATAGGTGATCGTGGCCAGCTTCATGTCGCTGTCCAGGGCGGCGCTTCCGATCTTCAACGGTCTCACCACCTGAGGCCGGAAGACGCGCTCCAGTTCGGAGATCAACACCCGGATGGCGACCCACACGCGGATCACCTTGATCCCGCCTCCGGTGGAGCCGGCGCATCCGCCGGCGAACATGAGCGTGAGCATCACGGCTTTGGCGAGGAACGGCCACTGGTTGAAGTCCGCGGTGCAGTAGCCGGTGGTAGTCTGGGCGGTCAGGGCCCCGAACATTCCATGCAGCAGGGAGTTGCCGAACGTCGCGGGAACTTCCTCGTACGCCCCGGTTTCGGTCACCCGCGTCAGCACGATCGGGTTGCCCGCGGCCATTAGCGTGATGACGATTATGAACGTGCTGAAGAAGATCAGGAACAGGTAGAATCGCAGCTCGCTGTCTTTATAGACTCCGGTGACGCGGCGGCGGAGCAGGGCGAAGTAGAGCGCGAAGTTAACGCCGGCGGCGATCATGAAAACGATGACGATGATCTGAACGGCGGTGTTGTATCCCCCTATGCTGGCGTTGAGCGTGCTGAATCCACCGGTGGAGAGCGTGGTGAAGGTGTGGCAGACGCTGTCGAACCAGTTCATGCCGCCGATGATGCGGAGGGCGAGAATTTCGGCGAGAGTCAGGCCAAGATAGATTATCCACAGGACGCGGGCCGTCTCGCGGATCTGGGGGCGCACGCCTTCAGGGTCCGGCCCGGGTGCTTCCACGCGGAACAGTTTCTTGCCGCCTACTCCCAGGGTGGGCAGGACCGCCACGAACAACACCACGATACCCAGGCCGCCCAGCCATTGAGTCATCGCCCGCCAGAGGAGGATGCTGCGGGGTAGATCCTCGATGTTGGACAGAACCGTCGAGCCGGTGGTAGTCAGCCCGCTCATGGATTCGAAGTAGCAGTCGATGAATGAGCCGAAGGGGTGACCTGACGCGCCGCGACCGGAGAAGAACGACCAGAACAGGAAGGGCAACGCGGCCAGGGCCGCGCCGAGAATCCAGCTCAGACCCACGAGCAACAGCGCCTCGCGCCGCCCGAACTGGGGCGGCGAGCGCCGGGTCCACAGCCACAGCGAGCCGGAGACGAGGAATCCGACCAGCGAACAGATCAGGAACGACCAACCGGCGTGTTGTTCGGCGATCACCAGAGGGCTTGAGGGATTGCCGAACATCCTCCAGCCGGCCGACCACAGCCAGATAGCGGCGAGGATGCCGCTGAGTACGGCGAGCAGCAGTCCGAGGTACCGGAAGACCAGGCGGAAGTTCACGAGACGATCATCCTGTGGCGAACAGCTTCCTTAGCGTGCCCTCCTCGCCGTGCCGGCCGATCACCTGGAGTGTATCGCCAGCTTCTATGCGGTCGTCGGCGGTGGGGACCCGGGTGTCTTCGCCGTGCTGAAGGGCGGCGATCATCCAGTTGGGGGTCAGTTTGACCTCGCGAAGTCGCTTACCGATGACCTCGGACTTTTTCCCGACCCGTACGCGATAGACGTCGATGAATCCCTCGGCCAGCGAGCTCATGCGGCGCAGGGGGCTGTCGTCGAGGACGTGCTCGATCTCCTTCACCGCCACCCGGCGCGGGCTGAAGGGTTTGTCGATCCCCACGCTGGACAGCAGGTGCAAGTAGTTGGGACGCTGCACGACCGCGATGGCGTCCTTCACTCCCAGACTCTTGGCCCAGGCGCAGCCCAGGATGTTGTGTTCGTCATCATCCAACAGGGCGACAAACGCATCGGCCTGATCGACATGCTCTTCATCGAAAACCGTGCGGTCGGTCGGGTCGGCCTGAAGAACGGTCACCCATTCGAGTTTCTCGGCCAGCTCGGTGGCCCGAGTCGGGTTTACCTCGAAAAGTCGAATGGCGAAGCTGCGGGCCCGAAGCGCCCGGCAAAGCCACACGGCCATGGGTGGGCCCCCCATGATGACGATGCGCTTGCGACCGCTCTTCTCGTCGTGGAACAGCTTGCGGGCATCCTCAAAGACGCTGGTGTTGCCGACCAGGATCACAATGTCGCCCGGCTCGATGCTGGTGGAGCTGGAGGGCAGGAACGGATTGCCGGCGCGGGTTATCGCCGCCAGTCGGGTGCGCTCGGGCAGGGGCAGGTCCATGAGGCTCTTGCCGATGGCCGCGGCCTTCTGGCCCACGGGGAATTCCTGGACCTCAATTGTGCCGCGGGCGAAATCCTCCATGGCCAGCGCCCCGGGGTTGCGCAGGGTCCGGGCGATGGCCACCGCGGTGGAGAACTCCGGGCAGATGAGCCGGTCGATCTTCAGGTGCTCCTGGTAGTTCAGGCCTCGCTGGGCGAAATAGGCGCTGTGATGGACGCGGGCGATGCACTTGGCCGCTCCCACCCCCTTGGAGATCGAGGCGGCGAGCAGGTTGACCTCGTCGCTGTCGGTGGCCGCCACCACCAGATCTGCCGTCTCGCAGCCGGCCCGGCGGAGCACGTCCGCCGCGGCGCAGTTGCCGGCGTGGGTCGCCACGTCCATGGTTTCTTCGATGGCCCTCAGCCGGGCAGGGTTGTTGTCCACCACGGTGATGTCGTGGCCGGCTGCTCCCAGCACCTCGGCGGCATGGCTACCGACCTGACCCGCACCGCAGATGATGATGTTCATGAATCGGGACCTCGAAACAGGCTCTGCCTTGGTCGATTCCGTCCGAACCGGCTTCTGGTTGGAGCCGGAGGCTGCTCATGCGACGGGCGCTGTTCGGCACTTGGCGGCCATGATGATAATGCCCAGTGGCGGGAGGGCCAATCCTCACCGCCCGCCGCCGCCGGCAGGCAACCGGGGCGATCCGGCCTGCGTGGAGTGCTGAGGGGCATGGCGGCCTGGGCCGCAGGGCCCGCCCATGGCGGGGCTCGGGCCGATCCGGGTGATTCGGCGCTTGACCCGACGCCGATTCGGCGCAGGCTGTACTAGACGTATCCCTTGGAGGGGAAAGCAGATGCGATCGAACCCCGCCGCCGCCCTGGCTGCCTGTTTTCCACTGATCCTGGCGTGGCTGGGTGGCTGCGCTGGCCCGTCTTCAGCGAGACCGGTTGGCCCGGGGTCTCCCCCCGCGGTCGTGTCCGGTCTGGTGATGCCCGGTCCGGCCTGGGATGAGCTTCAAGAGGCGGAAACCGCTTCCGGCGACCTGGCTTGGCTGGCCGGCCGGAACGACCGGCTCCTGGGCTCGGATCCTTCCCTGCCGAGCATGCTCAGCGAGCGGGTGGAGATTCTCAGCCGCGAGCATCTGTGGCTCACGGGTGGGCGGGCTCACGAAAGTTCTCGGACGACGATGCGGACCTTCCGTCGCGGCCGGGTCCGGTAAGGCCTCGACCGGTTGTGCCCAAGCTTCCTGTCTTCGCGTCCGATAACTGCCCGCCGGTCGGGATCTCCGAAGCTCCCGGAATGAGCTAACTTCTTGTCTCTCTCGGAGTTGCCCTTGACGGCGACCCGGAAACGGGGCATACTGGATCTATCGAAGCGTGCGGTTTGTCCGACGTGGGGAAGTTCGGAGGACCTTTCCTGATTCTATAGTCGCAGCCCCTCGGCCCGATCCTGTCGACGGCTGCAAAACGAGCATGGGAAAGGGGGGTTGGCGATAATGACCACCACCACGACGACGAAGAAGGATCTGATTGACCGTATTGCAAGTGAGACGGACCAGAAACGAACGGCGGTAAAGAAGACGATTCAGTGTTTTCTGGACAACGTGATCCGGGAATTGAGCGCAG
>CP070772.1:2227771-2264532 GCA_020345805.1 Phycisphaerales bacterium
TGGCTTCAAGCGGCGCCTCGACACCATTGTCCGGATGATTCGGGCGGAGGCATGCGGCGGCGGCGCAGAGCCTCCCAAGCTGTTGGTGCAGTCGGGTTGTGCGAGCTGCGGCAGTGCGATGTCCGGGAGTGCGACTTCCGGGGGTTGTGAAGTTCCGGTCGGGGGATGCACCGATCCCGGCCGGGGAGAGAATCCGTCGGACGAGAGCAGGCCGGTAGGCAATTGCCCGACCAGTCCCTGCCGCATCCTGCTCAATCTCAACGAATGCTGTGAGCGCGTGCCCGTACCTCCGCGCAAGCCGGCCGAGAGCACGCCGCGCCTGTTTCTCCATAAGAATCCGACGCAACCGGCGATCATCGTCGATGCAAACGACGCGCGTCCGCAGGCCACTCGATCTGTCGGGCATCGCGGTACGTGTCCGGCGCTTCCCCTTTTCGGCGAAGCCCTTCGCTCCACTTTCTGCATCTGGCTGAATTGACTCCGCGCAGTGGGAGCATTGCGCGCTGACCGGATCAGCCCCCAGTCAGCCGTGCCGCCCCAGATTAACGCTTTAGTCGCGGGCTTTCCGCGGTATAATGGCTTCCCGGTGATGGGCCGGAAGTGGCCCGCAGGGAAGATGAATCTGGATTGAATGCTCGCCCCGTCGACAACATTCGGCCGTGGGCGCGCTAAGACGGAGTTGATTAAATGAAGTATCTGACTGTTCGTATGTTGGTTCTGGTTCTCCTGGTGGCTGTCGGCTGTACGGCCGCCGACGCCGAAGGGAAAATCCTTTCAACCTCCTCGGTCAAGGGCCAGTGCGGTCAGCCGGCCGTTCAGAAGGTCGTCCAGTGCGGCGGCGATGCCGGGTGCGGCGAGAAAGCCCAGTGCGGCACCGCGTGTGACGCTGACGCCAAGTGCAAGAGCGCCTGCGGCACGGTCGCCCAGTGTGGCGATGCCTGCGGCGATGCCGGCAAGTGCGCAACCGCCTGCGCCGGTGACACCAAATGCGCAACCGCCTGCGCCGACATGGCCCAGTGCAAGAGTGCCTGCGGCGACGCCGGCCAGTGCGCAACCGCCTGCGCCGACATGGCCCAGTGCGGCAGCTCATGCAGCGGTGAGGTGGAACGCCGTATCGTTATCAAGCGTCTGGCGGATTGCGGTACCGCGCAGTGTGGCGATGCCGGCAAGTGCGCCAGCGCCTGCGCTGACATGGCCCAGTGCAAGACCGCCTGCGGCGACGCCGGAAAATGCGGCAGCGCTTGTGGTGATCTCGCACAGTGCGGCAGTCTCTGTGGCGGCGATGCGAAGCCGCGAGTCGTCGTCAAGCGTTCCGCGGGCTGCGGCGGCGGGCAATGCGGCTCTCCGGCCGGCGGTGACGGCCCCCGCGCAATCAAGGTCCTCAGCGTCGTGGACTGCGGCGAGTGCATGCTCGTGATCCTCGACATCGACGGCAAGATCTGTGTACTGCAACCCAGGCAGATCAACCGCATGGGCGGATCCTGCGGCCCCGCCGCCGGATGCGGTCAGAGCTGCGGCGATTCGGCCGGAGCTCCTTGCGGCCCTCCTCCCTGTGGCGATGTCGATGAGGCCCCGTGCGATGAGAAGCCGAAGACGGTGATTCGCAGACTCATTCGGCGCTGATGGATGCTGCATTCACGGCGGCGACGTGATCGTCAGCCGCCTGATGGGCGCAGTTGATGAAACAGGCCGGGCCCGCGTGAATCGGGTCCGGCCTGTCTGTCATCGTCAGGCGGGAGACTACTGTGACTTGACCTTCCGCGGCTTGGGGGTCTCCACCTCGCCCTTCAGGGCCTTCTGGAGCATCTCCAGATCGGCCTCGCCCACGATGCGTCCCTCGGGATCGAACAGGACTATCGTCGGATAGTATTTGACGTCGTACTGCTTGGTCGTCTTACCCGTGCCGTCGAGAAGGATCGGGAACGGCAGATCCTCTCCATTCCAGCGATTCTCCTTCACCGGGATCAGCGCCTTGTCCAGCTCCTCGAACGTCTTGATGCCCGGCTCATGGAAGGCCAGGATCTCGAACTTGTCGGACTTGTTCTCTCGGTAAAACTCACTCAGCTTCGGCAAACTGCCGGCGGTGCACGGCCCTCACCAGTATCCCCAGAACTCCACGAGCAGCCATTTGCCCTTGAAGTTCCTGACCTGTGCGGCGTCCTTCGCCACGCCTCGTGTGTCCGTGACGGTCCAGTCTTCAACCGTCAGACCCCGATTCATCGCGATGAACGAGCCGGGCAGATCGACCTCGCCCATATCGTGAATCCGCTTTGCCGGATCCAGCGCGATGGTGCCGTCGCTGCGCTTTACGTCCGAGCCATATATTCGGTATGCCCATTCACCCGGCGGGAGCTTCAGGTTCACTTCTCCGTTTTCTGAGCTGGACATCGCCGCCTGATGGCCACCGCATCGCCAGTATGCCGTGAACTCGCCGGCATCCCCCCCAAGGTCCGAGCAGATGAAGCGGCCGCGCACCTGAACCGACGGCCCCAGAGTGATGATGACCCTCTCTTCCTGCTCCGGGTTGACGGTTGCCGCTCCGGCGAGATCCCCGTCTTCGGCGTAGGCGAGCAGGAATTGAGGCCTGCCTCGGTCACCCGCCTCAAACTTGAACTTGCCGTCCTCATCCACGGCGATGTCGCCCATGGCGATCGGCAGGTCCTCCGTCCACCGCCACATCGTGCTGAGCTGAACCTCGGCGACCGGGTTGCCCCCGGCGTCCACCACCCGGCCTTCTACGACCGCCCCTGAGGCGGCGCCCCCCGCCGACCAGGCCGCGGCCGCGGCGAGGCTCAAGGAAATCAGGGTTCTTCTGTACATGGTGACTCTCCGTTTCTTGCCCGTCATCGCGCTCCGCGAACCGGAAGGCCTGTCCGTCGGAGCGCATCTGCGCCGCCGCAGGCCTTTGTCGATATTCAACAGCTTAGCGTATCAGCTTGCTCGGCCAACCTCGAAATCCGTCCGGCGAGGGACAAACCGGCCGCCAGGCCGTCTTTCGGACCGGCCGGTCCCTCTGGGGGAGCGATCTCCCCACGGCTCGCGGCGCTTCTCAGTCGCCGCATTCCTGAACGCGCCCGACAGGACTCGAACCTGTGACCTTCGGTTTAGGAAACCGGTGCTCTGTCCGACTGAGCTACGGGCGCCGAGACGGGATTCTAACCGGTCTGCAGACGTTTTTCGCGGTCGGACCGGGACGTTTCCCGAAGTTGATTCGAAGGGCGGCGATTCCGATTCGACCGCCGTTCCTCAATCGCCGAGCTTCCGGCGGAACGGGTCGGCGGGGAGCCGCCTGCGATCCGCTCGTTGCCTCTGAATCGTTTATGATGGCCGGTCGACAGGCAGAGACCGAACGCGACAGGGTGATCGGGCGGACTGGGCCTGTAGCCGCCTCGCAAGCGGTCCACAAGAAGGCGAGGATTGGGAAATGTCGGGAATCATGAACTACTCAAGGATTTCGGCGATCGTGATCGTGGCGGCGGCCATCTCTCAGCCGGCCGCGGCGGGCGAGGAATTCAGCTACGTCGACCTGGTCAATCGCATGCTGGACCTGGAGCAGTTGGCGGTCCTGCCCCTGGACGGCGAGCGGGGGGCGATGCAGTCCAGCTATGACCGGGCCAGCAAGTACGACGAGGCGACGGGCAAGTATGTCGAGTGGGCCGCCAACCGTGATGGGGGCCAGTACATCCGCAAGGAGGGCGACAACTTCGTCTTCGCGGAGATGGAGGGACCGGGCTGCATCTGGCGCATCTGGTCGGCCCTGGCCAAGCAGGGGCACGTCAAGATCTACCTCGACGGAGAGCAAGAGCCGACCATCGACATGGCCTTCGATCACTACTTCGACGGCAAGCATGCGCCGTTTGACTATCCCGCGCTGGCTTACACCGCCGCCCGCGGGCGCAATCTGTATCTGCCGATTCCCTATCAGAAGTCGTGCAAGATCGTCGCGGAGCCGGAGTGGGGAGCATACTTCCAGTTCACCTACACGGAATTCCCCAAGGGCACGAAGGTCCCGACGTTTACGCGCGACCTGCCCGCGGATGCCATCGCGGCGCTGAAACGCGTCGATCAGTTCCTCGGCGAGAAGCTGGGACAGGACCCCTCTCCGCCGCGCAGGGGTCAGAAGACCATCAAGGACACGCTGGTGATCCCGGCCGGATCCGCGGTGAGGGTGGCCCGCCTGGCCGGTCCCCGCGCGATCACCGCGCTGAAGATCAAGATGGGTTTCGCGGACCGTGAAGATGAGATGGCGGCCCTGCGCAAGCTCGTTCTCAGGGCTACCTGGGACGGGCAGGACGAGCCGGCCGTGTGGTGCCCGCTGGGCGATTTCTTCGGAACCGCCCCGGGCGTCAACTACTACCGGTCGCTTCCCGTGGGAATGACTGACGACGGCTTCTACAGCTACTGGTTTATGCCGTTCGGAAGCGATGCGCAAATCGAGTTGGTCAACGAGGATGTGACGGAACGAACCGTAGAGCTTGAACTTGCTCACGCTCCACTATCGAGGCCGTTCGACGAGTACGGCTACTTCCACTGCAAATGGCACCGCGATCTGCAGCCGGTGAGCGAGGACCGCTGGCCGGACTGGGAAATCCTCCGTACCACCGGCCGGGGACGCTTCGTGGGGGTGATGCTGCACGTGTGGAACCCCCGCGGCGGATGGTGGGGCGAGGGCGATGAGAAGTTCTTCGTGGACGGCGAGAAGTTCCCCTCGACCTTCGGCACCGGCAGCGAGGACTACTTCGGCTACGCCTGGTGCACCCCCGCCCTGTTCCACCGGCCGTACCACAACCAGACCATGACGGAGAACAACGCCGGCCACCAGTCCGTCAACCGCTGGCAGATCATCGACAACGTTCCGTTCCACAAATCATTCGACGCGTATATCGAGAAGTACTATCCCACCAACAAGCCGACGCTTTATGCCTGCACCGCCTACTGGTATCTCTCGCCCGATGGCGTGGATCATCTCGGTCCCGTTCCGGTAAATGAGCGGCACGGTTATTACGTAAGGCCGCCGATTGTCGCGGGCGGGTATCAGGTGATCGGGAAGCCCAGGGGCACGGTTCGGACCCAGGACATGCGGTACTACGGCGAAGGCAAGTGGAGAAACAACGACCAGCTCTGGTGGACCGACGCCAAACCGGCCGACACGCTCGATCTGATTCTGCCCGTGCAGAAGGAGGGGCGATACCGCGTAAGGGCGGCATTGACCAGGGCCAACGACTACGGAATCGTGCAGCTCTACCTTGATGATGCCGAGATCGGCGGGCCGATCGACCTGTACAATCCGGACGTGGTACCGACCGGCCCGTTGCCGCTGGGAGTCGCCGAACTCACCGCCGGTGATCACAAACTGACCATCAAAATCCTCGGCGCCAACGACAACGCGGTCAAGAGCTATATGTTCGGCCTGGACAGGATCATCCTCACGCCGGATCGATGAGATGAGGCGTCCGCGTCCGGGCTCGAAACCCCTGTCGATCATCCGATCAGAGAATGCCCACAGAGTCTGAACAGAACGTTCCGCCGCTGGTGCAGATGACCGGGATCACCAAACGCTTCGGGCACGTGACGGTGCTGCATGAGGTGTCGTTCGATGTCCGGGCCGGCGAGGTGCACGTTCTGGCGGGGGAAAACGGCGCGGGCAAGAGCACGCTGATCAAGATCCTCGCCGGCGTGCATTCCGATTTCGAGGGCGCGATCGAAATTGAGGGCAAGCCCGTTCGCCCCGCCTCGCCTCTGGAAGCCAACGCCCTGGGCGTGGCGGTGATTCACCAGGAGCTGTCGCTCGTTCCCTCCATGAGCGTGGCCGACAACATCTTCCTCGGACGGTCGGTCACCCACGGCGGGTTTGTCAGCGATCGCGTTCAGCGTGATGCGTCACGCGATCTGATGGCGAGGTTCGGCATCAACGTGGATGTCGATCAGCTTGTCGAAGATCTGCCCATCGCCACCCAGCAGTTGATCGAGATTGCCAAGGCCCTCAGTCACGAGGCGAAGATCATCGTGATGGACGAGCCGACCAGCGCTCTCAGCGCGCCGGAAGTCGAGAAGCTCTTCGGGCTCATCGCCCAGCTCAAGGAGCGCGGCTGCGGCATCGTCTATATCTCCCACAAGATGGAGGAGATCGAGCGCATCGCAGATCGCATCACCGTCCTGCGGGACGGCCGGTTCGTCGGCTGCGACGACGCCTCGGCCCTGCCGGTTAGGAAGATCATCAACTGGATGGTCGGTCGCGACATCGAGCAGCAGTTCCCTCGTCACACCCCCGGACTCGGTAGCGAACGGCTACGGATCGAGGACTTCACCGTGCCCGGCGAGGGACGCCACGCCCGGCCGGTGGTCGATGGGGCAAGCCTCCATGTGCGGGCGGGTGAGATCGTCTCGCTCGCCGGTCTTCAGGGCTCGGGAGCCAGCGAGCTGCTCTGGGGGATCTTCGGTGCCCGCGGCAGGAACGACTCCGGCCGCGTGCTGCTGGATGGCGCGCCCCTGGCCATCCGCTCGCCTCACCATGCCATCTCAAACGGCATCGCGCTGCTGACCAACGATCGCAAGGCCACGGGACTGGTCCTGTCGATGTCGGTCATCGCCAACGCGGTGATGGCGGATCTTCCGCGACTGTCACCCTTAGGCCTGCGCAGCCCGGCCCGGGAGATGCTGGCTGCTGATCGCACCGCCGAACGCCTCAATCTCCGCGCTGCTTCGTTGCAGATGGAAGTGAACGAGCTGTCGGGCGGCAATCAGCAGAAAGTCGCCCTGGCCAAGTGGATGCAGACCGAGCCGAAGCTCCTGCTCCTGGATGAACCCACCCGAGGAATCGACGTGGGGGCCAAACGCGAGGTTTACCAGCTCATGAACGACTGGACCGCGCGGGGAATCGCTATCCTGATGATCACTTCGGAGTTGCCGGAGCTGCTGGCGATGAGCGATCGGATCGTGGTCATGCATCGTGGACGCATCACCGCTCATTACACTCGCGAGGAGGCCACGGCCGATGCGATCATGGAGGCCGCGATGGGCAGGCAGATGGAGACAATGAGCGCGTGACGGACAGCCCGGACAAGACTGCGGCACCGGCACTCACGGTTCAGATGAACCCGATGTTGCGATTCGTGGCCTCGCCGGCCGGCCGGGCCCTCATCGCCCTGGCCCTGGTGATTCTTCTGGGAGTGATATTCCACGCCGACGGGGCGTTCTTCAAGATCGGCACCCACCGTGACGCTCTGCGGCAGGCCTCGGTCTTCGGCATCCTCGCCTGCGGCATGACCCTGGTCATCATCACCGGCGGGATCGATCTGGCCGTGGGAAGCGTGCTGGCTCTCGCCGCGGTGGTTTTCGCAACATTCACGATTCACTGGGGATGGACGGCTTGGCTGGCCGTTCCGCTCGTGGTGCTCCTTGGCGCGAGTTGCGGGGCGATCTCCGGTTCCCTGACCGCGTGGTTCCGCATACAGCCGTTCATTGCCACACTGGCGATGATGGTCTTTGCCCGTGGCCTGGCGAAGATTGCCAGCGGGGGGATGAAGGTTTCCACCGCCGTGCCCAACGACGACGGGACGTACAGCTACATACCTGTGCCGGGGGTGTTTCGACTAATCGACTCGCGAGTGGGTGATGTGCTTGAATCCTGGTGTGGGGCCTTCAGTGAATACCTTCTCAGCCGAATCGGCGGCTGGTTCGGCGATGGGCTGGCCTGGGTATTCGACGCGGTGGAGTGGATCTACGTGAACTGCGGCATCGCGTTCGTCTGCGCGAATGTCTCCGTCGTGACGGTGATTTTCCTGTTCTGCGTCGCCCTGGCCTGGCTGCTCCTGGCCCGGCACCGCTGGGGGAGGCAGCTTTATGCCATAGGCGGCAACGAGGAGGCCGCCCGGCTGTCCGGCGTCCCGGTGAGGCGGGCCAAGATCATGGCCTACGCCGCCGCGGGACTGCTGGCCGGCGTGGCCGGGATCTGCCAGGCCGCCCAGGAGCAGCAGGGCGATCCCGAGGCGGGCATGGCCTACGAACTCAGCGCCATCGCCATCGTGGTCATCGGGGGCACCAACCTCATGGGAGGCCGCGGCGGCATCGGACTGACCCTCATCGGAACCCTCACCATCGGCTACCTGGAGAAGGTCCTGTCCATCAACGCGGTGCCCGAGGCCAGCCGCCTCATGCTCACCGGTGTTATCATCGTGCTTGCCGTTCTCACTCAGAAGCGGCGGCGGTGACCGCCACCGGCGAACTCACGGGACTGGATAAGGAAAGGTAAGCCCCATGCACGGCGCACGTTCGATCGTTCGTTTCGCCTTCACGATTGGGATGTTCTTCACTCTGGCCGGCTGCTGCGAGTCGGAGGAGAAAACGCCTCAAGCCGCGCCCGCCGGCGGTCAAACATCCGCCGCACCGAAGGAGGTCTACACCATCGGCATGTCGCAGTGCAACCTGGGCGAGCCCTGGCGCGTCCAGATGAACAAGGATGTCGAGCTCGCCGCCGAGAAGCACCCCAATCTGGAAGTGGTCTTCAAGGATGCCCAGAACGACACGCTCAAGCAGAGGGCGCACGTCGAGGAGTTCGTCAGTGCCGGCGTCGATCTGCTCATCATCAGCCCCAAGGAGGCCCAGCCTCTTACCGAGCCGGTCGCGAAGGCCTTCCAGGCCGGCATCCCCGTGATCGTCCTGGACCGGGCCGTGCTGGGTGACCAGTTCACCTGCTTCATCGGCGCCGATAACACGAAGATCGGCCGGGCCGCCGGTGAGTGGATCGCCGAGCAACTCGGCGGCGCCGGCAGAGTTGTCGAACTCAAAGGACTGATGACCTCCATTCCCGGACAGGACCGTCACAGCGGGTTCCGCGAGGGGATCGAGGGCACTGACATCGAGGTGATCTTCGAAGCCGACATGAAATGGCTGGAGTCGAATGCTCGCAAGGAGATGGAATCAGCCCTGGCCCGCTACGACGATATTGACATGGTCTATGCCCACAACGATCCCGGCGCTCACGGCGCTTATCTGGCCGCCAAGGCCGCGGACCGTCATGAGGACATCATGTTCGTGGGCATCGACGCCCTGCCGCACGAAGGTATCGCCTACGTGATACAGGACATTCTCGACGCCACTTTCCAGTATCCCACCGGAGGCGCCGAGGCTATCGACGTGGCTCTGAGGATCTTCGCCGGCGAGGAAGTACCCAAGCACATCGTCCTCGGCTCGCGCCTCTTCACCAAGGACAACGTGGCGGACGGAGGCGTGGCCATCGAATAGCGCTGCTACGGCCGGCCCGGACTATCCTGATAGCGCCGGCAGCGGCCGTGGGCGCGACCGCCGGCGATGGATGTCCACGTCTTGTCTGACCTGCTCAACAACGCGAGATCCAGCCTGCGGGAATGCATGCTCATCGACCAGGGGCGTTTCCGCCGCCGCCTCCACCAGCTTGAGCGCTCTCGCCGCGCCGGGAAGAAGGACGATGCCCGCCTTGCGGGGTTGATCGCGGATATCGATCGCTCGGTCGTCCGGCGTGCAGAGCGATTGCGGCGGTTGCCGAAGCCGACTTACCCGGCTGACCTTCCGCTGGTGGAGCGCAGGGACGAGATCGCCCAAGCGATCTGCAAAAACCAGGTGGTGGTGATCTGCGGCGAGACGGGCTCGGGCAAATCGACCCAACTTCCGAAGATCTGCCTTCAGGTCGGTCGGGGAGTGGGGGGGCTGATCGGCCACACCCAGCCTCGCCGCATCGCCGCCCGCAGCATCGCCGCACGCGTGGCCCAGGAGCTCAATTCCCCGCTGGGCAAGCTGGTGGGATACAAGATCCGCTTCCAGGACACGATCGGCCCGGACGCCTACATCAAGATCATGACCGACGGCATCCTCCTGGCCGAGACGCAATCCGACCGCAACCTCCGCCAGTACGACACCATCATCATCGACGAAGCGCACGAGCGCAGCCTCAACATCGATTTCCTGCTCGGTTATCTCAAGCAGCTTCTGGCCCGTCGTCGCGGATTGAAATTGATCGTCACCTCCGCCACCATCGACCCGCACCACTTCAGCGAGCACTTCAACGATGCCCCGGTGATCGAAGTCTCCGGCCGCACGTATCCCGTGGAGGTGCGCTACCGGCCGCTGGAAAGCGATGACCCGGATGAGCAGGACCGCGACATGGAAGGTGCGATTCTCGATGCCGTCGATGAACTGGCGTCGATCGACACCGGCGGCAAGTCGGGTGACATCCTCATCTTCCTGCCCGGCGAGCGTGACATCCGCGAAACCGCCGAATCACTTCGCAAGCACCACCCTGCGCGGACGGAGGTCCTTCCCCTGTATGCGCGGTTGTCGGCCGAGGAGCAGAACCGGGTGTTTCAGCCTCATCCGGGCCGACGGGTCGTGCTGGCCACCAATGTCGCCGAGACCTCGCTGACCGTCCCGGGAATCCGATACGTGGTTGATCCGGGTTATGCCCGCATCAGCCGCTACAGCGCCCGGAGCAAGGTGCAGCGCCTGCCAGTCGAGCGGATCTCGCAGGCCTCGGCCGATCAGCGCAAGGGGCGCTGCGGCCGCCTCGCCGCGGGCGTGTGCATCCGCCTATATGCCGAAGATGACTACCTGAAGCGCGAGCGCTACACGCCGCCGGAAATACAGCGCACCAACCTCGCGGGGGTGATCCTCCAGATGAAGGCCCTGCAACTGGGGGCGGTGGAGGAGTTCCCCTTCCTGGACCCGCCCAAGGCGGGGATGATCCGCGACGGCTACGAGACGCTCACCGAGCTTGGCGCACTTGACGAGCGCGGCGAACTGACGGAGATGGGACGCCAACTGGCCCGCCTGCCCATCGACCCGCGGCTGGGAAGGATGATCCTCCGGGCCCGCGAGGAGGACTGCCAGACTGAAATCCTCGTGATCGCCGCGGCGATGTCCATACAGGATCCCCGCGAGCGACCGATGGATGAAGCCGGGAAAGCCGACGAAATGCACGAGCCTTTTGCCGGCGAGAATTCCGACTTCCTCGGCTATCTGAAGTTGTGGGATTTTTACGAGGATCGCAGAAGGCATCTCTCCTGGAACAAGCTGCGCAAGTGCTGCCGGGAGAATTTCCTCTCCTTCGTGCGCATGCGCGAATGGCACGACATCCACCGCCAGATCCGGATGCTCGCGACCCAGTCGGGCTTTGCGCTGAACGAAGAGCCGGGCAGCGAGGACCGCATTCATCGCGCGGTTCTGTCCGGACTCCTGAGCAACGTTGCGGCGAAGAAGGATCGTGGCTTCGAATACACCGGGGTCCGCGGCCTGAAGCTCCACGTATTCCCCGGATCCTGCCTGTTCCGCAAGAGCCCGCCCTGGATCGTGGCTGCGGAGTTGGCTGAAACAACCCGTCTTTACGCACGATGCGTGGCGAAGATCCAGCCCAAATGGATCGAAAGCGTCGCGCCTCACCTGGTTAGGCGCAAGCACTTCGATCCCTACTGGCATTCACGCGGCGGGCAGGTCATGGCCTTCGAGCGCGTGAGCCTGTGGGGCCTGGAGATCGTGCACCGCCGTCGCGTGCCTTACGGCCCCGTCAATCCGGCGGAAGCGCGGGAGCTGTTCATTCACCACGCACTCATCGAAGGTGACTACCGCAGCAGCGCCGGCTTCTTCAGGCACAATCTCAACCTGCGCGAAGAGATCGAAAAGCTGGAGGCCAAGCGCCGGGTGCGCGATCTGATGGCCGACGTCGATGCGCAGTTCGCGTTCTTCGATTCGCGCGTCCCCCCTGACGTTTGGGACGGCAATCGCTTTGAGAGATGGCGCAGAAAGGCCGAGCGGAAACAGCCCGATCTGCTCTTCATGACCCGCGGCGACCTGATGAAACACCCCGCCGCCGACGTCACCGAAGAGAGTTATCCCGATTTCATCCGGATCGATGGCGTGGATCTGCCGCTGGATTACCGACACGAGCCGGGACACGTTGCGGACGGCATCACCCTGCGCCTGCCGCTGGAGATGCTTCACCGCATCCCGTCCCAGCGCATGGAGTGGCTGGTTACGGGATTCCTGCGGGAGAAGATCATTACCTTGATCAGGGGTCTGCCCAAGGACATCCGCCGGGATTTCGTTCCCGTGCCGGACTTTGCAGATGCGTGCCTGCCGCGCCTGGAATTCGGCCAAGGTCCCTTGATCGAATCGCTCGGCCGCACCCTTCAGGGCATGACGGGAATCGAGATTCCGCCCGATGCCTGGGATCCCGCAACCCTGCCCGATCATCTGCGCATGAACTACTCCGTGATTGATGAGAATGACGGGGAAATCGCCGCCGGCCGGGACCTTGATGACCTGCGCATGCGCCTTGCCGCTCAATCCACCGGCCGCTTCGATCGACTTGCCGGCGAGAGGTACACGCGCGATGGGATCACGCGCTGGGATTTCGATTCAATCCCTTCGGTGATGGATCTCGATTGCGGCGAAATCACTCTCAGGGGATACCCCGCCCTGACAGATGAGGGCAGCTCGGTCGCTCTGCGAGTCTTCGAATCGCAGGACGCGGCAGGGAAGGCGATGCGGGCCGGCGTCCGCCGGCTGTTCATGCTCCACATTGGTGAGGACTTCGACCAGCTGGCCGAGCACCTGCCCGGGATCGACCAGATGCGTCTGTATTATGTCGATCTGGGCAGCGCTGATGAATTGAACGGGCAGATCAACGGCCTGATCGCGGACCGCGCGTTCCTGGCAGATGACGTCGATGTGCGTGAGCGGGCGGAGTTCATGCGCCGCCTCAAAGCCGGCTGGGAGGACATCTGGCCCGTGGCCCTGGAGGTCGGCCGCGTTACCGGCGAGATCCTCGCCACCTATCACGACGTGGCGAGAATGCTCCTGAAGACTGCCCCCGCCCAGTGGGATGACGCCCTCGCCGACATCAACGTGCAGGTCGAGCATCTGATGCACGATGGCTTCCTGACCGGCACGCCGTATCCGTGGCTGGTGCAGTATCCCCGTTACCTGCGGGCAATCTCTTTGCGTATCGACAAGCTGAAGAACGGAGGGCATCTGCGCGATGCACAGCGCGCCGGGGAAGTCGGGCCGTGGTGGGCGCGGCTCAGGGAGCAATCGCAGCGCAACGAGGCCATGGGCGTGATCGATGCGGAGCTGGAATCCTTCCGCTGGCTGGTCGAGGAGCTGCGGGTTTCCGTGTTCGCCCAGGAACTGGGCACCGCCGTGCCGGTTTCAGCAAAACGGCTGGAAGCTCAGTGGGCCCGGGTGAGAAGATAGAACGTCTTACATTAAGTCTGGAGATTCGCGCGGGTGCCGTGGTCTGAGTCTTCGAAGGCTATGTGGCCTTCCGCTTCGCTCCAGACCACGCCACCCGTCTGCATCATCGCGCCGCATTGCCCGGCACGGACTTGTTCGGATAAGTCGGAGGCGGCGGGACTTCCGCCGGCTCTTTCTCGATTAATTCCTGCAGATGAGCGATTGCCGCCTTCAGCTGGGCATCCTCGCCCATGAACGTCGTGTGAGGCAGGTTGTCGACCTCGATATCGGGAGTCACGCCGGTTCCTTCGATGATCCACCGGCCTTCGGGCCCGTAGACGCCGAACTCCGCGGCCGAGGCCACGCCGCGATCAACCAGCACCGTGCTGAAGGTCAGCCAGATGCCGCCGCCCGCGGTGCGCATGCCGATGATCTTGCCCAGCCCCAGCCGGCGGAAGCCTTCCAGAAAGGCTTCACCGTCGGAGAAGGTGCGCTGGTTGCAGAGCACGACGAAGTGGGCCATGGGCGCGTACTGCATGTTCCGCGTGGGCTTGCCGACTCTGCCCTGCCACCACATCCACGCCTCGCGGCGCAGGCGATTCAGGATCCACGAATCGATATTGCCGCCCGTGTTGTTGCGCACGTCGATGATGATGCCCTTGCGCTTGAACACGGGATAGAAATGCTCGGCGAACTCCGAGAAGTTGCCTCCGCTCATGGCGCGGAGATGAACATAGCCGATCTCGCCGCCGCCCAGATCCTCGACCATGAGCCGGCGGGAATACTCCCAGTCGCCGTAACGCAGATTGCGGTCGGCGTTGAGCGAGATGGGCTCGACGATCGCGTCGTAAGGTTCACCGCCGCCGGCGGGGGTCAGTTGCAGCCGCACCTGCCGACCCGCCTGGTTGCGCAGAAGCACGCCAATGTCCAGGACATCGAGAGTGGACACGCCGTTGACGGCGGTGATCACATCGCCTTCGCTGATGTTCAACCCCGGCTTCAGCAGCGGACCGCGGCGGTTGGGAAAGTCCGGCTCGCTCTGGTAAACACGTTCGATGACGTAGCCGCCTGCGTTGTCATCGCGGCTCAGTCGCGCCCCAAGATAACCATTGTTGACCTGTTCTGGGCCGCTGCGCATCTCGCCGCGGTAGACGAACGTGTGCAGGGCGGAGACTTCGCTGAGCATCTGCCCGATCAGGTCGCTCAGCTCGGCCCGGGTGGTGACGCGCTCCACGAGGGGAAGGTGCTTTTCCAATACGCCGGGCCAATCCACCCCGTGCATGTGCGGGTCGTAGAAGTAATCGCGATGCAGCCGCCACGCTTCGATGAGCATCTGCCGCCATTCGTCGCGAGGGTCGATCGGGAACGACCAGCCGCCGAGGTCGATCTTCTTCTCCTTGAGATCAGCGGGGGCGGCCTTGGCATCCACGACGTACATGTCGTTTGCCTTTCGGATCAGCATGGTCTTGCGATCCAGCGACAATTCATAATCGGTCACATCACCCGTCACGGCGACGACCTTGTGCTTCTCCTTTTCGATCTTCAGGGCCTTCAGATCACGGCTCCGCGAACCCAGAGCGGAGGACATCCAGAACAACTGCCCTTCGCCTGCGGTGAGGTTGGCGTAGTTGCCCGGGGGGACGGGAACCTCGATGGTTCGGGCCGCGATGTTCTCGGGATCGATCTCGACCGGTGGGACCTCTTTTTCCTTGGCCTCGTCCGCCTCGGTTTCCCCGGCGGCTTCCTGTTCCGCCGCTTCGGCTTCCGCGGCCTGCGACTCTTCGTCGGCCGTTTCCTCCGCTTCTTCCTCGGCCGCAGTCAACTCGTCATCCGGCTCGAACGGCGAGCGCCGCGCCTCGGCCAGCGGAACCGCGTAGATCTTCGTCTTGCGGTCCAGCAGCGGCTCGGGCTGATGCGGACCCCACGGGGCCGACACCGCCGAGCGCAGATTCCGGTCGGACAGGAAATACATCCACTGCCCATCCGGCGACCACGCCGGGCTGTAGCTGTCGATGCGGTCGCTGGTGAAGTGCAGCGTGGTCTGATCCTCGACGTTGTAGATCCGGATCTGCCGGAACAGGTTCTCCGCGGTGTGAACGTAGGCCAGCCACCGGCTGTCCGGCGACCAGCGCAAATCAACGAACGCCTCGTAGTTGCCTGTGGCGATCCGCTTATGCGTGTTCTCCTGGAGGTTGTAGACCCACAACTCCATGTTTTTGTCCTGGTAGGCGACATACCTGCCGTCGGGCGAAGGTGTGGTGTCGAAGCGGAAGATCGTTCCGCCCTCGCTGATCTGAACCGGCTCCCCCAGGCCGTCGGCGGGAATCCGCCACAGCTCCAACTCGCCCGTCTCATCGGATATCGCCAACAGGGATTCTCCGTCGGGCATGAACCGGGCCTGGCGGTATCGGACCGCCGGATCGCGGGTGGCCTGCACCAGCCGGCCGTGCCTGCGCGGGGCCACGAACACCTCGCCCCTGGCGGTCAGCACCACGCGGTTACCATCCGGTGACAAATGTGCGGCGGTGAGGAAGCCCATCGGGTTGGCGACCCATTTCTCGCGCATCTGGTCGAAGTCCGAGGGCAGGTCGATGGATAGCGGCCCGGTCTGCGAGGTGGCGATGTCCAGCAGATACAGATCCGCCCCGAGCTGATAGACAATCCGACCCTCCGACAGAGACGGCGTCTTGACATCCCAGCCGTTGTGGAAAGTGTGCTGCGTGAGGTCCGAGCCGTCGGCGGTCATGGACCAGATGTTCATGGTCCCGTCAAGGTCGGTGACGAAATACAGTCGCCCCTGGAACCACATCGGTGAGACGCTTGCCCCTTCGTGGTCGGCGGTGAGAGGTACGGCCTCCTCGGCCCCGTTGGCGTATTTCCATATCTGCTGGGCTTGTCCGCCGCGATAGCGCTTGACGAGACTGCCCTGGAAGGGATGACGCGTGAAGAAGACGGTTTCACCGGCATCGTCGAACGCGCCGTCGCTGGCCTGGGCCAGCGGCACGATTTCCTCGGCACGTGTTTTCACGTCGAGCAGGACTATCTGCACGTCGGGAAGCGTGGCGAATCGCTCCGTGGCGTACATGATCCGGCCGTCGGGAGCGAAGCTCGCCACCACCGGCCGACGGCAGCCGTAGGTCATGCGCCGGGGAACGCCGCCGGCGAGAGGCAATGCATAGACCTCGGTGGGACCGTCGTACTGTGCGCAATACGCCACGGTCTTACCGTCCGGGGAGATTGCCGGGTGAGTTTCCTCGCCGTGATGGGTGGTGAGACGCCGGGCGGTTCCGCCCTCGATGCCCACGGTCCAGAGATCGCCTTCGGCGGTGAACACGATGGTGTCTCCGCGGAGAGCCGGCTGGCGGTAATAACCGCTGTGGGATTGGGTCTGGTAGCTGAGGAACAGCGCCGTAGTCAACGCGATGGCGGCGGTGCGCATGATCTGTCTCCAACAGGACGGGACGGGCCGGGGCGACCTCCCCGAATATAGGGCGTGCAGTATAAGGGGTTGCGACAGTCCGGAAGCGGCGGTGAGACGGGCGTTGATCGGGCGTGGCCCCGGGCCGGTTCGATGGCAAGCGGCCGGGCAACGCCGCATGCCGCTCAAGCATCCACCGGCTTCGTCCGATATTGGATACCGGATCCACCTTGGACAGGCGATACGGATAGCCGGTGAAGATTGACTCGACCATGCTGGATGAGTTCGTTCGCCTGACGAGGCGCGGCCACGAGCTTCTGCATATCTGCGGCTGGGACGGCCGGAAATACACCGCTTTCAAGCCGGCCGGGCTGGAGTGCATGAAATTCCGCGCTCAGGCCCTGTCGCTGATCCGGTCCGTCTTCGGATCTGACAGTTCCTATCACCGGTACCTCCAGAAGCTCGCCGAGGATGGTAATGCCCGCGAGAAGGGGTATCACCTTCACGAATTCCTGCAGGTGCTGGAGCAGGCGTACCGCGACATTCAGCGCGAGGAGGTGTTCGAGTCTTCCGATGAGTTGCTGGCGGCTCTGGATGACGATCTCATCGAGGTGGCGGAGGCGCTGGTAAACGCCGGGTTCCACGTGCCCGCCGCCCAGCGCGCCGGGTTGCTTCTGGAACGTACCATTCGCAGTCTGGCCCGTGGACGAGGCATCGCGGATTCCGAGAGCCGGCCCGTTGACCAGCTCAATGACTCACTTCAGGCGATGGGTGCTTACGAGACGGAAGATCATCGCCACATCGGCGCGTGCGCCCAGATTCGACGCGATGCCGAGGGGCCCGAATCGCACCGCATCAACGCCGAGGACGTGATGGACATGGTCATCTGGATCGGCCGATTCATCCGGAAACACGAATCCTGAGAGGCAGTCTCAGATTTGCGCGGCCGCTCGGTCACCCCTCTCCCGGTTCCGCGGGGCCGAATTCAGCTTCCTTCTCCCGACGGCGCAACTCGTATTCCTCGCGCCGCTGACCGATCTGTTGGGCCAGCTCGTGAAGCCCCCTTTCCCGAGCGATTTCAATCGCCGAGTCCGTGGCGGCCACCGCTTCCTCGAATCGTTCCGCTGCCGCATATGCCGCCGCAAGCACGTCCAGGGCCGCCGGATCCTGCCCGTTGCTCAGCCCCACCAGTCCCCCGGCCAGTTCGATGGCCCGGTCGGTCTTCCTGTATGCCGGGTCCGGGCAGGTGGTGTACAGATGTATCAGGCGGGTCACGATCTGCACCCGTTCCAGCTCATTTGCGGCAGCGGTGAGAGCCTGCTGGTACCGCCGGTCGGCCTGGGCGTAGTCGCCCTGCGCCTGACTGAGGCCGGCCAGCGTGACCAGGGCCGAATAATCCTTCGCGTTGCGCTCGACGACGCGCGCGTAAAGAACCGCCGCGTCGGCATACTTCTCCATCTGCACCAGCAGGCCCGCCAGTTCGCGGGTGATCATCAGGTCCTGCGGAGTGATCTCCAGCGCCCGGCGATATGCTTCCTCCGCCTGGTCGCGCTGGTTGAGCAACTGGTGCAAGCGGCCGAGCTGGTAGTACTCCGAAGCAAGGAACGGTGGGGGAGCCTGCCTCGCCGCCGGTCCCAGACGCGCCAGCGCCAGGTCCACCGCAAGCCGCTGCTCGGCCAGGGCCTCATCAAAGCGGCCCTGCAACCGCAGCGCCTCGGAGAGATTGGAACGAGCCGGGTGATGGTCGGGCTTTATTTCGGCGGCTCTTCGGGCGTGATGCTCGGCCTGGCCCGCCGCCCCGGCCGCCTCTTCCAGCCGATCCGCAAGCACGTGCGCCTCCACCTGCCTGAGCAGGACGCCCGCGAGATTGTTGTGGGCCATCCACGCGTTATCGTTCTTGGCCAGCGTGTCGCGCCAGACCGTCTCGGCGCTCTGGTAGGTGCAGGCTTGAGTCCAGGTGATCACCCACAACGCCGGCAACACCACCACGCACGCCAGCACCAGCCGCTTGTAATTCCCCAGCACTCGGGCCAGAAAAGTGATCACCAGCGCAATCACCCCCAGGCTCGCCAGGTACTGGAAATGATCGGCCACGAACGAGAAACGGTGCGGATAGACGTTGAAGAAGCCCAGCGCGGGAAAAACGGTGCCCGCATAAAAGGTCAGCGCGATGAACGGCCCGCCTCTACCCTTGATGTACGCGACGACCGCCCCGATCCCGACCGCAAGCACAATGACCACCGGCCAGTACGAACCGATCGCCCCGGCGTCGATGCTCCATCGCGGATAAATGAACATCACCGGCCAGGGAATGAGCAGCTTCCACGGATAAAACACCAGCGCACGACAGGCGATCAACGTGCGCTCGATGAAGCTCAGATCGAACTCCGCTCCCCTTGCCCCCACGTTCGCCTGCTCCAGGTGGGCGGTGTGCAACGCCGCGACGAGGCCGATGACGAACAGCGGAACCAGCGGCCACAGCCGGCCGATCGTCATCCGCTGCCTCCGGTAGAGCATGAGCAGAATCAGCGCCGCGGGCAGAGAACACGTCACGGACTTGCTCAGCAGCGCGCAGGTAAACAGCAGTATCGACGCCGCATACCACGACCATCTGCGCCCCGGCAGGCTGCCGCCATCCTGGTTCTCCGACGGGTCGAACCGCAGGTAGCTCAGGGCCGCCAGAAGATAGAACAGCGCCGACAGGACGTTCTTGCGCTCGGTGATCCACGCCACCGATTCCACGTGCACCGGATGCAGCGCGAACACCGCCGCGACCATCCAGGCGGCCACCCCCGGAATCTTCCCCCTCCCACCGATCCCCAGCACGCACATCAGCCGCCACACCAGCAGCGCATTGGCGATGTGCAGCAGCACGTTCACCAGGTGATAGCCCAGCGGGTCAAGCTCCCACAACTGGTATTCAATCCAGAACGTCGTGAACACCACCGGGTAATACTGATGAGTCTGGCCGGGCTCCCACAGCCTCACCAGCCCCGCGGCGTCGCGCAGCAGAGGGTTCTTCGTGACATAGTCGTCATCGTCCCAGATGAATCCGCCGTTGATCGCGGGGATGTATGCCGTCAGCGCCAGCAGCACGATGATCACCACGCCCCAGATGACGCGGCGGCGGGTGGCTTGGGATTCCGGTGATTCCGGCGGATCGGGCAGGGTCATCAGCGCATTGTACGGGCCAGTGCGGGAGACGCGCGATTAGCCGCCTGCGGCGGCGATGGTCTGACATCAGGAGCGGCCACCAGTCGGCCTATGCGCACGGCGCCGGTGTCTGCTTCGCCGCCATCTCCATCCCCATCGCGAACGCCTTCTCGTTCACGTCCCGGGCCTTCTCCGGCACGCCGTCCAGCACCACTTTTCGCAGGATTTCTGCAACGAACGGCAGCACGCCTGCCCCCGCCAATACCCCCAGCAGTACTGCGTTCAGCGCCTGGGCATTCCCCGCCTGCTTGGCCGTCTCCGTGGCGTCGAATGCGATCACGTTCGGGCTGATAGCGCGGATTCTCCCCAGCACCTCATCCGTGTCGGGATACTTGTCTCCCTTCATCGACACCATGGCCGGCACCACCGGGTGCGTGTTCGTCACCACCAGCGTCTTTTCCGAGGCCTTGGTCATCGCCCGCAGCGTTTCGATCGGCTCAAAGCCAAGCAGTATATCGGCCTGGCCGTCGGAGACGATCGGGCCGTAGACCTCGCCGATGCGCACGCTCGATTCAACGACCCCGCCGCGCTGGGCCATGCCGTGGATCTCGCCCACCAGGACCTTGAGCCCGGCCTCCACGGCCGCCTGACCCAGGAACGTCGAAGCGGACAGCGACCCCTGCCCGCCCACGCCGGTGATGAAGATGTCGGTCTTTTCGGCCATGCTCGATTCCCCAAAGCGCGGCGGCGGATAGTCGGACAAACCGGTGCGGTAGTGTAGGCGGGGGGAGGGCGGTTCACCACGGAGGGCCACGGAGGGCCACGGAGGGCCACGGAGGACCGCGGAGATAGGAAGGAATGGTGGGGGGACTCCCGCATTGTCATGCCTGCTTAGCTGCGACCCGCAGCGCAGGGAAGCGCGATTGTTGGCTAGCGTTCGGACTGCGATCCGTCATCATCACCTGGTGTCTTCGGCCCCATCGCCTGTTCAAGAAACTCCGCCAGTTCCGCGTGATCTCGTTCGCGCGCCAGTTCCAGTGGCGTTTTTCCCAGAAAGCCCAGTTCGTCAAGCTCAGCGCCCGCAGCCACGAGCAGGCGAGCGAGTTCAATGTCGCCCCATTCAGCCGCCTTGTGGATAGCCCTGTTGCCCAGATCGTCTTCCAAATCCGGATCGGCTCCCATTGCGGCAACTTGCCGCGCGGCTTCGAGATTGTGGTTTCGCAGCGAATACATCAATGGCGTCAGCTCCTCGCTGTTCCTCGCATTGAGATCAGCTCCGAGTTCGCTCACAAACAAGAGTGTCTTCTTCAGATCCCCCGGATCCGCTCTCCGATCACCGACCGCCACATGAAACAGCGATCCATCGCGACAGGCTCCCTCCACTGAAGCACCTCTTTCGATCAGTGCTTTGGCTGCTTCGATGTCCTGGCCCAAAATCGTCCATGACAGCGGGGTGAGACCCTCGCCATCCGTTGCCTCAAGATCGGCGCCGTGATCCAGCAGCACTTCCATCGTGGCGAGCCGAGCGGCAAGCGGCCCGTGCATGGCCCGCAGCGACCCATAAGCTGAGCACATCGCATGGTGGATGGTCGTTCCCCCTGTATTGCGATCGGCCGCGCAGGCATCTGCCCCTTTCCCGATCAGGTATTCGATCATCGCGTTGTCACCACGCGCCGCGGCGATGATGATTGCCGGCTGACTCAGATCGTTCGTTGCAGATGGATCGGCGCCTGCTTCAATGGCCGCCTTCACGTCTTCCAGCGATCCGGCGCTAACAGCTTCAATCAGGGCATCGTTCGGCGACGGCGCATTCGGATTCCCGTTGCATGCAGATAGAGCGAACAGCACAAAGCACGCGACAAACCTGTCAACGCATTTCATGCTGCATGATCGTGTGATTCTGCCCATATCCCATTCCTCCACCACATTGCTGCTGTGTCACGACTCCGCGCCAAACGCTTCCTTGCGCTTCCCTGCGCTGCGCTTCGGGGCGCGGCTAAACAAGACGTCCGTAATCCCTGCCTTTTTCCCTCTTCACCGCTCTCCCTCTCCGTGGCCCTCAGTGGCCCTCCGTGTTTAAACCTCAACCGCTTCGATCGCATCGTTCGGGCACAACTGCGCGCACACGCCGCACGCCGTGCAGAGGACTTCGTCGATGTACACCCGGCCGTCCTGCTTGTAGATCGCCGGGCAGCCGAAGTTGTCGATGCAGTTGTTGCAACGCGCGCACTGGCCGCAGCTCAGGCAGCGCTCGGCCTCGGCCAGCACCTGCTCTTCGGTCAGGCCGAACGAGAACTCCTCGAAATCGCGACAGCGATCGGAACCGGGCCGTTCCGCGCCAATCGCTCTACTTCCGGGGGCGGGGGACACGCCTGCCGGACGATAACGATGGCTGTCAGCAATCTCAGCCGGTGTATGGAACGCGATCGGTTCGACTTCCGCATCGTTGCCTGACAACGCCTGGTCGATTCCATATGCTGCCTTGCGGCCTTGGGCGATGGCGTCGATCACCGTCCAGCCCTCGCCCGTGCAGTCGCCGGCCGCGAACACCCGCGGGTGGTTCGTCGCCCCGGTTTTGATATCAGCCGGCACGGCGCCCCATTTATCTCGGCCCAGGTCGATGTCGCCGTCCAGCACCTCTCTCGTCTGCGTCTGGCCGATGGCGGGAATGACGTGATCGCATTCGATGACAAACTCGCTGCCCGCGATCGGTACCGGCCTGTGCCGGCCGGATTCATCCGGCTCGCCCAGTTCGTTCTTCACGCACTTCAGCCCGACCAACTTCCCATTCTCAACGAGAAGCTCAACCGGCTGGGCGAGGTACTGAATCTCCACGCCCTCGTCGATCGTCTCGCGCAGCTCCTCCTCATCCATGGGCATCTCCGCCTCGGACCGGCGGTAGACGATCCTGGAAGACTCCGCGCCGAGGCGCAAAGCCACCCGCGCGGCGTCGGATGCCGCATCGCCGCCCCCCACAATAATCACGTTGCGACCACACTTCCTGCGGCCATCGATATTAACATCGTGCAGGAACGAAAGCGCCTCTTCGACGCCCTGGACCTCATCTTCACCGGCCAGCCCCAGGCTCATGCCGCGATGCGCGCCGATGGCCAGACATACGGCTTCGAAGCCATCATCGAGCAGTGACTTGACGGTGAAATCCCTGCCCAGCGTCTTGCCGCCGGTGAACTTGATGCCGGTGGAGAGGACGCCGTCGATTTCCTCCTTGACCAGCGCGCGGGGCATGCGGTGTGCGGGCAGGCCGGCAATCAGCATGCCGCCTGCGATCTTCTCGCGGTCAAAGATGGTGACTTCGTAGCCGCGCTGGTTGAGGTCCCAGGCCGCGGCGATCCCGCCGGGACCTGCCCCGATGACGGCCACCTTGCCACCGTTGTTCTTGCGGGCCTCCATGGCCTTGTCGCGCATCTGGCCCAGGTATTCGGCGAACTGCTCGCGCGTCTCGCGCTCGGCCAGGAACCGCTTCACGCCGTTGATGGAGATGGGATCGTCGTAATCGCCGCGGACGCAGTTGGACTCGCAAGGCCGGTGACAGATGCGCCCGAGGATGCGCGGGATGGGCACGGACTGGCGGATCAGCGCCAGCGCCTCGGCATACCTGCCCGCCCTCGCCAGGGCCATGTAGCCGGTGACGCAGATACTCGCCGGGCAGGTGTGGGTGCAGGGCGCTTCGGGATGCTTGCGGGCGCGGCCCTCGGCCGGAAACGCCATCGGATCGCAGTCGGAGGCGAGGATCTTGGTCCGCCCGCGCAGTATCTGGTCGTCGTTGAAGATGGAAATCCCGCATCCTTCGTGATCGCACAGCTTGCCGCAGTACTTGCACTTGTCCTGGTTCACCCGGTAGGTGAGTACGGGGGCTTTTTCCTTCAGGACGCGCCGCGCAAACAGCGGGCACGGCCGGCGACTGATGATCACCCGCACACCCTTGCGGCTGTAGGCGCCTTGGACGACGTCGATCGTGTTCTTCAGATCGTTGGGATCGACCACGTGAAGATCCGTCACGCCGATGCCGCGGATCAACTGTTCCAGGTCCACGTGCGCCTGCTTCTCGGGCACCAGCTCGCTGGAAGGGTGCGGCTGGTGGCCGGTCATGGCGGTGGTCGAATTGTCGAGAATCACCAGCAGCAGGTTGTGCCGGTTGTGAACGGCGTTGACCAGGCCGGTGATGCCGGAGTGGTAGAAGGTGGAATCGCCGATGAAGGCGACGTGCGGCTGCTCGTTATTAATAGAAGCGCCGCAGGCCATGGTCACCGCCCCGCCCATGCACAGGAAGCTGTCGGTCGTGGCCAGCGGCGGGAGCAGGCCCAGCGTGTAGCAGCCGATGTCCGAGGCGTAATAGGTGTCGTACATGTCGGCCACGCTCTTGACCGCATAGTAAGTCGTGCGGTGAGTGCAGCCGGCGCAGAGCAGTGGGGGGCGGCCGGGCAGGGCGGGGATTTCGTGTGTGGCAGGAGCCTCGACGGGAATGTCCAGAATCCGCGCCACCGCCGGGCGGATGCGATCGCCGCTCAATTCGTAGTGTCGCGGCACCCAGTCCTCGCCCTTGCCGTGAATCTCGACGCGGGCGCCGATCTCCTGGGTGATCGCCTTGACCTCCGTCTCCAGGTATGGCTCCAGCTCCTCGACCACGAGAATCTTCTTCGTGGTCGAGAGAATCTGCTCGATGAGATGACGAGGCAGGGGGTGGATCGAGGTGATCTTCAAGACCTGCGCCCTGTCGGCGGCATCCAGCTCGTCAAGCACTTCCTTGACATACGCGTAGGCCACGCCGGCGGTGATGATGCCGATGTCGCCTTCGCCTTCCAGCCGGTCGAAACCGAGCTTCTTCATCGCTTCGTAAGCCAGCGCCTGCCTGGCGATGAGCTTTGGTCGCAACCCCCGCGCCACCAGCGGCACGGGCACCCAGCGCATGAAGTCCTTCTCGAAATGGCCCTGAAATCGGCGGGGCGTGAGCTTGTCGAACGTGCACACGCCGCGAGTATGGTTCACGCGCGTCGTCGTGCGGAGCAGCACCGGCATTTCCAGCTCTTCGGAAAGCGCGAACGCCGCGCGGGTGACCTCCTGGGCTTCGGTCGGGTCGGCCGGCTCCAGCATGGGCACGAGACTGAGCTTGGCGTAGAAGCGGTTGTCCTGCTCGTTCTGCGAAGAGTGCATGGAGGGGTCGTCGGCGGTGACGATCACCAGCCCGGCCCGCACGCCGGTGTAGGCGACGGTGTTCAGCGGGTCGGCGGCGACGTTGAGCCCCACGTGCTTCATGGAGCAGATGGCCCGCATGCCGCTGATCGCCGCAGCCGCCGCAACCTCCAGCGCCACCTTCTCGTTGGTGGAGTACTCGAAATAGACATCGGAGATTTGCGACAGGGCGTAGAACGTGTCGGCGATCTCCGATGAGGGCGTGCCCGGATAGGCGGTCGCCACCTCCACACCCGCCTCCAGCGCTCCCCGCACGATGCCTTCGTTTCCCAGCAGCAGAACCTTGTTCCCCGGCTTCTCTTCCAGCAACAGCTTCATGGGCGGCAACCTTGCGAAGGGCGTGGCGTTGGGATGGAAAACCGCGAAGTGCGGGCGGTTAATCGTCGTTTCATCCTAGGCGAATCGGCGGTCGCGCTCCAATGCAGGGGACGATCATGGCGGGTCGAAATGCCGTCCACAGGGCGGCGAGTTTTCGCCCCCTGCCAGGGAGGGGGGAACTCAGGTTCGCCGGCTTACTTCGTCCGTAACCGCGGCCTTCGTCTTGCCCGCCACTCCTCGGCGAGGATCGCCCAGCGCTGATGATCGCGCCATCTGCCGGCGATCTTGATCAGGCGCAGGGCCGTGCCTTCGTAGCGAAAACCCAATCGCTTGACCAGCTCGATCGAGCGCTCGTTGTTCGGCTGGATACCCGCTTCCACCCGGTGCAGCTTCAGCGTCCTGAACGCGTGGCGCAGCATCAGCTCGATGCCCTCGGTCATGTAACCTTTGCCATCAAAGGGCACGAAGATGTGGTAGCCGATGTACGTTGACTGCGTCAGGCCGCGGACGATCTCGTTGAGATTGATCTGGCCGACGATCGCCCCGTCCTCGATGCGGCATATTAACGATTGCAAACGGTTCTCTGCCCGGCCGTGCTTCAGCATCGTTTCGTACTGCTCAGCGCTGGTGAAGAGAGGCACCCATCCCCGATGCAGCCGGCGACTGTCGCGCATGCGCTGAAGAAACTCCTCACAGTCGCGCTGCGTGGGCTTGCGCAGGAAAACGCGTGTGCCGATTTCAAGGGCGTCGCGAGTCATCGCCTTGCGGCTTCCCGGCGGCGTGGGAGTCATGGGGGCAGGGTATCAGGAACAGGTCCTCAGCGGCCGGTGAAGCGGGGCGGGCGCTTTTCGACGAACGCGTTGACGGCCTCCAGGTGGTCGGCAGTGCGGCTGGCGACCTCCTGGATCGCGGCTTCCGCCTCGAGCTGCTGATCCAGGCTGTGGCTGAACGATTGCCGCAGCAGTTGCTTCGTCCATGCCAGGGCGCGGGCGGGCCGCGCCGCGAGGTCCTCGGCCAAGGCGCGGGCTTCGTCCATGAGCCTGTCCGCCTCCACCACCAGGTTGACCAGCCCCATTCGCAGCGCCTCGGGGGCATCAACCTTCCGTCCCGTGCAGCACATCTCCATGGCCCGGGCATGGCCGATCATGCGAGGCAGGAAGTACGTGCTGCCCGCATCGGGGGCAACGCCCACGTGGATGAACGCCTCGATGAACACGGCCTGTTCGGAAGCGATGCGGAAATCGCAGGCTAGGGCGAGGCTGCATCCGGCCCCCGCAGCCACGCCGTTCACCGCCGCGATGATGGCCTTGTCCATCCGGCACATCCGCCGGATGATCGGGTTGTAGCGCTCGCGCAGGTCGATGCCCAGGTTGGGCGTCTCCCCGCCGTCATAACGCTGCTTCAGTTCCGCCAGGTCCTGCCCGGCGTTGAACGCCTTGCCCGCGCCGGTGAGGATGATGACCTTCACAGTCTCATCGCGATCTGCGTTTTCCATCGCGGCGGCCAGATCGGCCGTTAGCTGATTGCTGCACGCGTTGTAAGCCTGCGGGCGATTCATGGTGACCGTGCAGATCGATTGAACGGTCTCGACGATCACCGTCTCGTAGGCGCCGGCGGATTTGCGATCACCCATTGCCGTTCCTCCAGCGAAAGCCGCGACCAATCGGCCGCGGCTCACAGTCTATCGTCTGATTGCTCGGAGGATGCCTATTTACCCGTAAACGCCGGCTTGCGCTTCTCCAGGAACGCGGCCATGCCTTCCTTCTGGTCGTCCGTGGCAAAAAGCATGTAGAACAGCCGCCTCTCGAACTGGAGCCCTTCGGTCAGGGTGGTCTCGAAAGCGCGATTCACCGCTTCCTTTCCGATCTTCAGCGCCACCGGGCCCTTCTTGCACATCTGGTGGGCCAGCTTCAGGGCTTCGTCGTAATACGCATCATCGGCCGCCACCCGGCTGACCAGCCCCGCGGCCAGCGCCTCGGCGGCGGTCAGGAACCGCCCCGTGAGGATCACATCCATCGAGGTCGCCTTGCCCACCGCGCGGGTCATTCGCTGGGTGCCCCCTGCCCCGGGGATGATGCCGAGGTTGATCTCCGGCTGGCCGATCTGCGCCGACTCCGCGGCGATGACGATATCGCACATCATCATCAGCTCGCACCCGCCGCCCAGGGCGTAGCCGCTCACCGCCGCCACAATCGGCTTGCGGACCTTGCCGATGCGGTCCCACACCGCGAACTGATCGCGGTCGTACATCTCGAACGCATCGCGCCTGGCCATGTCGGAGATGTCCGCCCCCGCGGCGAAGGCCTTCTCGTTGCCGGTCAGGAGCGTGACGTAGATGTTCTCGTCCTTGTCCCAGGCTTCGAGCTGTTCCATGACCGCGGTGATCAACTCGGGGTTGATGGCGTTGAGGACCTTGGGGCGGTTGAAGGTGATGATTCCTACGTGGCCGTCAATGCTGGTGAGTATGGGTTGGTCGGACATGGGGCGTTTCCAGTTGGCTTGGTGTTCAACGAGACGCGCGTCTGATCAGCGAGATAAGCTTCGACTTGGGAAGCACCCGCTGGACCTGCCGGCCGCGGCCGATGAGCCGCTCATCGCCGCCCGGTTTCAGATGATAGGCCGCGAGTTCGCAGACGACCGTGGTGTGATCCAGCTCCGTGACCTCTGCGACGATCCGTACCTGATGTCCGATCGGCGCGGGGGCAAGATGATCCACGGACAGGTGCGATCCGATGCCTTCCTCATGTTCCTCAAGGTGGTCCTTCAGCGCCTTGCGTGCGGCGAGCTCGAAATGATGCCCCATCGACCAGGTGGAATAGACCGGATGCACGACGATCCCGTCCCAGGAAGGGCACATGTCGTCGGTCACGGTGATGGTGACCTCGGCTTTATTTCCGACTTTCATGGCTGATTTCATGGTCGGGCCAGTTTAACTCCTGCCGGTTTGCCCCGCAGCCGTTGGATACCGCGGCCCGCACTCGCCGCTACACTGTCGTCATGGCTGACCTGCTGGGATTGCTGATCCTTCTGGGAATCGCGCTGGTGGTGCTGGTGGGTGTTCTTACCGCGCTGCTGGTGCGCGAGGCCAGTCGTCCGCCGCGGCATTCCGCCGCCTACGCCATCGCCCGTTCGCTTCCCTGCGATCCGGGCGAGTTGGAGCTGGATTTCGAGGAATGGACGCTGGACCGTTCGGGCGACGTGAAGCTGCCGGTGTGGGAGGTGGCGACGGGCGCCAACCCCGGTGTCGGCGGGTTCGTGGGGGGGGCCGCGGTGTTCGTGCACGGCTGGGGGCAGTCGCGCATCGACATGCTCGCCCGCATCGAGCCCTGGTGCAGCCTCTGCGACCGCCTCGTCCTTTACGATCTGCGCGGTCACGGCGATGCCGAAGGCGGCCTCAGCCCGCTGGGATGCCGGGAGGAGGAGGACCTGATCGAGCTGTTGCGCCGGCTGGGTGATGAGCGGGTGATTCTCGTGGGGCACTCCATGGGCGCGGTCGTCGCCATCCACGCCGCCGCGCAAGAAAGCGAAGTCAAAGATCACATCGCGGGTATCGCGGCATACGGCCCCTACGCCGACTTCCACACCTCGGTGCAGGGGCGGCTGCGGGTGGCCGGCTATCCCGCCCGTCCCATCACGGACCTGGCCATGATGTGGCTCAAGCTCTGCGGCATTCGTCACCGCCGCGTGCTCGACGACGTTCCGAATGTTGCCTGCCCCATGCTGATCATCCACGGCACCGAGGACATCGTCTCGCCTCTCTCGCACGCCCGGTCCATCGCCGAAGCGGCCGTTGATGCAACGCTCCTTGAAATCGAAGGCGGCGGGCATCTCGACGCCCACCTTGTCGATCCGCAGACTCACGATGAGGCGGTCGGCGCGTTCCTCGCGCGAATCGGGGCCGGCGTGGCGCAGACGTGCGCGGTCTGATGAATCGGCAATGCAAAAAGCGCCGCGGTGCTGCGCGGCGCTTCGGGGAGGTGAGGTAATTGCGAGACCCGATGCCCTGAGATCAGTGCGGATCCGTCATCGACCTCGCGTCGAGAAGCTCATCGAGCTTCTTCGGATCAACCAGCTTGTGCTCCAGGACGTATTCGCGCACGGTCTGACCTGAGGCGAAAGCGTTCTTGGCGACCTTGGCCGCGTTGTCGTAGCCGATCTCAGGGGCCAGCGAGGTGCACATCATCAGGCTCTTCTCCACCATGCCGGTGGCAATCGCCTTGTTCACCTTCAGGTCCTTGACCAGCTTGTCGACGAACATCGTGGAGGCGTTGGCGATCAAGGTTATGTTGGTGATGAGATCGTCGGCCATTACGGGCATGGCGACGTTGAGCTCCATCAGCGAGCCGATGCCGCCCAGGGCGGCGGTGGTGATGGCGGCGTCGTTGCCGATCACCTGGCAGGCGACCATCATCACCGATTCGCAGATCACCGGATTGACCTTGCCGGGCATGATGGATGAGCCGGGCTGGGTGGCGGGCAGGGACAGCTCGAACAGGCCGCAGCGCGGGCCCGAGCCCAGCCAGCGGATGTCGTTGGCGATCTTGCTCAGGCTCACCGCGATGGTCTTCAACTCGCCGGAGGCCGCCACCACGCAGTCGCGGGTGGCCTGGGCCTCGAAGTGGTTGGGGGCCTCGGTGAACTTCACCCCGGTGGCCTTGGACAGCCGGGCGGCGACGAGCCGGCCGAAGCGGGGGTGGGTGTTGATGCCCGTTCCCACCGCCGTACCGCCCAGAGGCAGGTTCTCGGCGAGGCGCTTCATGGCCCGCTCGGCCCGGGTCACCGCGTATTCGGCCTGGGCTGCGTAACCGCTGAACTCCTGACCCAGCCGGATCGGCGTGGCGTCCATGAGATGCGTGCGGCCGATCTTGACGATCTTGTCCCACTGCCGGGCCTTGGCCTTCAGTGACTTGGCCAGGTACTTGAGGGCGGGGATGAGGTTGTTCTTGATGGCCGCCGCGGCCGCGACCTGCATGGCGGTGGGGAAGGTGTCGTTGGACGACTGGCCCATGTTCACGTGATCATTGGGATGGACCGGGTCCTTGGCGCCGATCTTCTTGCCCGCGGCCTTGCACGCGAGGTTGGAGACGACCTCGTTTGCGTTCATGTTGGTGGAGGTGCCGCTTCCGGTCTGGAAGATGTCGATGGGGAAGTGCTCCATCCACTTGTCCGGCTCGGACTCCAGGCCGGCGGAGATCTCGTCGCAGGCCTTGAAGATGAGGCGGGCACGTTTCTGATCGAGCTTCTTCAGCTCCAGGTTGGATTCGGCGCAGGCACGCTTGAGCTGGGCGAACGCGGCGATGACCTCCGGCGGCACGGGCCGCCCGGACACCGGGAAGTTCAGCACCGCCCTCTGCGTGGAGGCCCCGTAAAGCACGTGCGCAGGGACCGTCATCTCACCCATTGAATCACGTTCAATCCGCGTCTTCATCGTGTACCTCGCTGTCTTCATTAAGATGTGAAATCAACGGTAGCGCGCAGCCTTGCGTCTGGCCATCGATCGGGTGACATGATGAGCGGGTAGCGGCGTGAAGGTCGGGCCGGGTGGGGGTCAGCAGCTCGCGGTTACCCGGCAACGTGCGATCAGCCGCTCGAAGAGGCCGCGTCCTAAGTCCGTCTCTTCCGTCCTCTCCGGGTGCCACTGGACGCCGAGATAGAACCGCCGATCGACGGCCTGCACCGCTTCGATCACGCCGTCAGGCGCCGTGGCGACGACCCGCAGTGCCCCGGGGTCGGTGATCGCCTGGCGATGGTGGCTGTGCACCAGGCCCCGGCCAAGCTCGCCGCTCACCGCGTGCTGCTTCCGGCCCCAATGGTCGTCGGCGGTGACGAGAGTGTCGGGCAGATGCTGATCGAGCCGGCCGCCGGCGTGCAGGGTCATCATCTGCATCCCCAGGCAGATCCCCAGCACCGGCAGATCGGGCCGTTCGGTCAATCCATCCAGCAGAGCCAACTCGAATGCCTGACGCTGAGGATCGATGGGGTTGGCCTTGGGGTGGGTTTTCACGCCCCAGTGCTCCATGATCGGATCGTCCCCGCCGCTGAGGATGAAGCCGTGGCAAATGCCGAGATAGGCGTCGACCGCTTCGAGGCAGCACGGCAGGATGACGGGGAGACCGGCGGCGCGCTGGACCATAGGGCCATAGGACCGGCCCAGCTGATACCTCTCGGCCGTCAGATCGACGGTGATCCCGATTATTGGCTGTGACTGTGGGGCGGTCATGCCGGCGATATCGGAACATGGCGAGCAGCGGCATGCAAGAGAGCCAAAAAGCAGACCGCCGACCGGAGGCACGGTGGTGGGAATATCGCGCTAAGTCCGGTCGGCGGGACGGGGGAGGAAGGACAGGAGGAGAACTGCCTCCCAGCCGGCACCCCTCTGTACGCGGTTTCCGAGCGGGGGATTCTCATAAGTTGTTTGTTTTCAGTAAAATCCGTCGCGTCACGTCGAGCCCTGTCGATGTCGTCAACGTACACCCGGGCAGCACATTCCGGCCTGCTTTGCTTCGACGCGACTTGATCGGTCGGCTCGAAAGGCTATGCTCCCCGATTCGTCGCCCCCGCTGCCGGCCGGGGCTGCTTGATCGCAAGTGTCCATGACGAACCGGAGAATACCTCCATGGCGTATCAGTTTCGGCCCAACGTCCGCAAGTCCGGGTACATCAAGGAAGGCGTCAACGGCCAACGCTACGTTGATTTCAAGGCCGTCGAAGATCTTCGCCGCCTCATGACCCCCAACGGCAAGATCTATTCCCGCAAGCGGTTGGGCGTGACCGCCCGCGAGCAGCGGATGATCGCCCAGGCGATCAAGCGGGCCCGCTACATGGCCCTGCTTCCCTATACCAGCGCGACTCTGTAATTTGGGCCGGCCGCCGGAGCTTGCCGCCTCTTCACGGTGGTGTTTCCCGTGGGCGATGCGGCGTCCCGGACGCATCGGTTGATGCGGTCTGCGCGGCGGGGAACTCGGAAAGATAGTTGCGGCTGAGCAGCCGACTCAGCGGCGAGGGCCGAGCCAGCGGCGGACGGTCACCGCAATCCACGTCAGCCAGAGGCGCATGCGCAGCCTTCGCAGCCCGTCGTCGTGCCGGTTGACGCGCAGCCCGCGAGCCACCCAACCTTGGGCGACCGAGAGGCGGCCTTCCTTCAGCGCGGCCAGGGCCAGGTTGTGCATGGACGCGACGCAGGTGGGATCCAGTCTCACGACTCGCCTGCTCGCCGCCACTCCGCCGTCGCGGTCGCCTGATCGGAATCGGGCCAGAGCCAGCTTGCGGAGCAGGTCCGGGTCCTCACCACCGGACTCGATGGCCCGCTCGAACAGCATTACCGCCTCGGAAGGAAGATCCGCTTCCAGCAGAAGCAGGCCGAAGCGGGCCGAATCCTCCGCGGTCCGCCTCCCGCCTTCCTCCTCCTTCAACAGCGCCAGCTCTTCGCGCAGCCGCTGGCGGGCCGTGTCCGCCAGGCCCCGCCTCAGCAGCGCTTCGGCCAGAGAGAGACGGATCTGCGGAAACTGCGGATCGAGCTTGAACACCAGCTCGAATTCCAGGTGGGCCTGCTCGAACCGGCGCCGCTGCATTGCGATCTGCCCCAGCCGCTCGTGGGCATCCACGTTGGCCGGCTCAAGCTCCAGGACGCGGCGGAACTTCTCCGAGGCTTCGGGCATCCGGCCCAGTTCGATGAGCAACTCGCCGTAGTCCAGCAGGGTCTCGATGTTGCCCGGATCGTCGCGAAGATCGCGCAGATATAACTGCAGAGCCCGTTGAGGCCGACCGACGGCCGCAGCGACCGCCGCCAGCCTCGCCCGGAGGCGCGGAAGCGTCGGGTCCAACCGCAGCGCTTCGCGCAGGCACCATCCCGCCCGCTCCCATTTGCGGCGCTGAATCAGACTCTCCGCGATCACCGCCAGGCACTGGGCGCTGGGTCCGGGCAGAGCCTGCTGGGCCAGATAGAAGGTCGTTTCGGCCTGGTCGTGATCGCCCAGCCGGATGTGGCTTTCAATCTTGTGTGCGTAGGCCCCTTCGAACGCCGGCTCGATCGACAACGCTTCCTCCAGCCAATTGAGAGCCCGCTCGTAGCGGCCCAACCGGTTGCAGGCCGCCCCGCAGGCGACCATCGCCTCCGGCTGATCCGGGGCCAGCTCCTGGGCACGCTCGTAACTGCCCAGCGCCTCCAGATCGCGCCCCGCCGCCTCCAGCGTCAGGCCGAGGTTGAAATGCCACTCCGCCTGGTTGGGGTTCAGCGCCAGGGCCTTGCGCAGCTCGGATTCCGCCTCGGCCCACCGGCCGCGCTCGTACATCTCCAAAGCGCGATCCGCGTGTGCTTCAGCGTTGAGCCAGTCGCTCATTGCCGGCTACTCCACCGGGAAAATGCCTACACTACAAACACCGGCCGGGACCTGCCGGTACGATGGAACACGTAAAGCAGTGTAGTGTCTGCACACAAGGTGCACATGTCCACAGGATGCCGAGAAAAACAGTCGATCTCAGGCCGTGCGTGGCTGGTGACGCTGACTTGCCTGGGATTCCTGTTCTCCCCCCCGGCCTGTGCTGCAACTCCCGCGGAGCCGGCTCGCGCCGGTTCGCCGGACATCGCCGCTCCGTCCACGCCCGATGACCAGCCGCCGCCCGCTGAGACCCCCCAGGAGGTCCAGGCGGCAGATGAGACCGAACAGGAGACGACCGCTCCGCCCCCCGAGCAGCCGCCGGCGGCCGCCGGTCTGACCCCGGACCAGGCCCGGGATCTCGCCTTCTTCCGGCAGATCCTGATGAACCCGGCCAACGATCCGGCCTCGCTGACCGAAGCCGCCGCTCGCCTGCTGGCCATGAGCCTGCCCCCGGCGATCGAGGCGCTGAACGAAGCCCTCGCCGGCGGGCAGGAGCCGATCGTCGCCGCGGTCCTGTCCGCGCTCTCGGATGCTCCGCGGCCGGCGCCCGAACTCAGGCCGGCCTGTATCAACGCTCTTCGCACGGCCCCGCCGGCGACACGCGACGCTCTGGGCCGCGTGCTCGTGCGCTATGGGGAAGACGCTCTGAACGACGTTGCTCGACTGGCTGAGGATCAGGAGGCCGCCGTCTCCGATCGTCTCGGCGCAGTCCACGCACTGGGCGCCTTCAGGTCGCCCTCGGGCGCCGCCCGTCTCATCGGCCTGCTCGACCCGCAGCGAAATGAATCGGCCCAAGTTGTCCGGGAGTCATGTCTAAGCCTTCAGCGATTGAGCGGGTCGCCCTTTGGAAACGAGGCGGAGAGATGGCGGCAATGGTGGTCTGAGGTCCGCGACCTTCCGCCGGACGGCTGGAATGACATGATCGTTCGCAACCTTGCGGCGAGGATCGCGGAGTTGGAGTTGGCGGCGGAGACCGAACGAGCCCAGCGCCTCGAGGTCATGCGACGCCTGGGTGCCGTCTACAGCGACCTTTTTCCCGTCCTGACCATCGAAGATCAATTCGCCCGTCTGCCGGCGATGCTTGATGATGAGTTGGAGACCGTGCGCCAGTTCGCGATTACGCGCATCGGTCGCCTGCTCCGGGACAGCGTGCGCATCCCGCCGGACGTGCGGCAGAAGCTCGCCGAGAGACTGGCCGCCGATCCTTCGCCGAACATCCGCCTCCAGGCCGTCCGGCTGCTCGACCAGCAGAACCACGAAGGCCTCTCCAATCTCCTCGCCGAGCGCCTGGATCAGGAGACCGATCGAGAGGTCGTGGCGGTGATTCTGGGCGTCCTTGCCCGTCGTCCGCTGACGGAGGCAACCGGTTCCATCACCCGATGGCTTGGGGATCCGGAGCTGGGCAAAGCGGCGGCGGATGCTCTGTGGGCCTGCCCGGAGCTGATTTCGCTTACTCCCGAACGGCGTCGGAGCCTGCTCGATTCGCTGCACGCCCTGAGTGACTCGGCCCGCACCGCCGCGCACGAACGATTGCTGGCGGCTATCGGGGACGATACCGATCTCACGCGCCTTGAAGATCTGCTGGATGGCGACGATCAGGACGTCCGCCTCGCCGTGGCCGAAGGTTTCACGCGGCGCGGTCATCGACAACCGCTTCTGGACCGGGCCGACGATCCGCTTATCCGCCCCTTTGTGCTTCGTGTGCTGGCGGAAGGCGCGGCCGACCTGGCCAGCTTCCAGCGGCTCGTCTCTTTGCGCCCGGCCGGGGAGGACCATCGGGCCTGGGATGCGGCGGTGCAAAGACTGGGCGGACGTCTGACCGTCAACGACCTGCTGGAAGCGGATGCGATTCTCGCAGGACTCGACCGTGCTCCCCAAGCGCTGCGAGTGAACGTGCTGCTGCCGGTTGCCGAGACTCCTCCACAGGATGCGAGCATCGAGCAGCGGACCACTCTGCTTCTGAGACTTTCACCTCTGCTGATGATGGCCGACCGGGCGCGGAAGGCCCACGAACTGCTCCTGCAACTGAACGGCGCGCCCGACTCGCCGGAACTGCTACGGGCGAGGTTCCGGGCCGCGGCCCTCTCGATCCAGTACGACCAAGCCGCGCAGCTCTCGGCGGAGCCCGCGGCCTGGGTGAGCACGCTGACCTGGATCGTCGAGTTCCACCCGCCATCCGCCCGGCGTCTGCGCGACGAGATCGCCCGCCGCTTCGCCGAGCAGCTCACCGGCGATCTCCGGACCGGGTTTGACGCGGCATGCGCGAAGCTGCCGGAGGAGCCTCCCGCGGAAACGCCGCCTCCGGCAGCCGATTCAGTCCCGCCGCGGAACGACGACTCGGGATCGCCTTCTGATCCTGCGGAATCCGATGATCCGGGGGCCCCGGGATGATCGAGGCGGCCCGCGAGATCATCGCCCGGGCCGGATCGATTGTCTCGTTCTCCGGGGCCGGACTCAGCGCCGAATCCGGCGTTCCCACCTTCCGCGATGCCGCGACCCACGGCTTCTGGGTCGACTACGATCCGCAGAAGCTCGCCAGCCCGGAAGGGTTCCGCGCCGATCCCGAACTGGTCTATAAGTGGTACAGCGATCGCCGCCGCAACATGGCGTCGGTTGAGCCCAATCCCGCCCATCACGCGCTGGCCGGACGGCCGGACATAATAAATGTAACTCAGAACATCGATGATCTTCTTCATCGCGCCGGGGCGAAGAATGTCATCCAGCTTCACGGCTCGATGAAGGTGGACCGGTGCAATTCCGCGTCGTGCCGCTACCGGGAAGACATAGACATCGCCAACCCGCCCGAGCTGCGCCGCTGCTCGATGTGCGGCGACTGGATGCGCCCGGACGTGGTGTGGTTCGGCGAGATGCTGCCCACCGCCGCGTGGACCGCCGCCGAGGACTGCTGCCGCAAGTGCGAGGTGCTGCTGGTGATCGGCACCAGCGCCGCGGTCTACCCCGCCGCGGGCCTCATCCAACTGGCGAAGTACGGCGGGGCGAAGATCATCATCGTCAACACCGAGCCCAGCGCCGCCTCCAGCCTGGCCGACGTGGAACTGATCGGCAAGGCGGGCGAGATCCTGC
>CP070772.1:2264632-2267788 GCA_020345805.1 Phycisphaerales bacterium
CTGGGGGTGATCTCGGACATCCGGTTTCCCCGCCGGGACGTGCTGGACCCGGAAGCGGGACTGGAGCTGGCGCTGCGGGTAAGGTCGGCCGCACCGCATATGCCGGTTCTGCTGCAGTCTACGGACCGCAAGTTCCAGCCGCGGGCCGCGGAGTTGGGGGCGAGCTTCACCGACAAGAACTCCCGAACGCTCATGCAGGATCTGCGTAACTTCCTCCTGCACAACCTCGGGTTCGGGGAGTTCATCTTCCGGCTGCCGGATGGTACCGAGGTGGGCCGGGCCTCGGACCTGCCGTCGCTGGCCCGGCTCGTTCGCGAGATCCCGGAAGAATGCCTGCGGTTCCACGCCGAGTCGAATCATTTCAGCAACTGGCTGATGGCCCGCACGGAATTCGAGCTGGCGGCGCTGATCCGGCCCCGGACGGTCTCGGATTTCAAGGATCTTTCGGAGCTTCGGGACTACCTTGCCGGGGCGGTCTCGGAGGCCTACGAACGCAGCCAGGCCACGGTGATCTCCGATTTCTCCCGCCGGCAGTTCTCCAGCGCCACCGTGTTCACTCGTCTCAGCGGCGGGGCGATGGGCGGCAAGGCCCGGGGTCTGGCCTTCATCAACGCCCTGCTGGATCGCTATCGGGTCAAGCGACAGTTCGAAGGCGTCCGCATCACCGTCCCCAAATCCGCGACCGTGGGCACCGAAACGTTCGATCAGTTCCTGGACAGCAACCGGCTCCGGCCGCTCATCACCCGCGATGTCGAGGACGAAGAGATCGAACGGGCGTTCCTGGCCGCGAAGTTGCCCCGGCAGGTGAACCGCGACCTGGCGTCGTTCCTTGAGCTGGTCCGCTACCCGCTGGCGGTGCGGTCCAGCAGCCTGCTGGAGGATTTCCACGGTCAGCCGTTCGCAGGGATCTACCAGACCTACATGATCCCAAACAACCACCGCAGCCTGAAGGTGCGCCTGCAACAGCTCGCCAACGCCATAAAGCTGGTATATGCCTCTACTTACTCCAAGATCGCCAAGCGATACCTCGAAGCCACAGACCACTACATCGAGGAGGAGAAGATGGGGGTGGTTCTTCAGCAGCTCGTGGGCGGACAGTACGGGGATCGCTTCTATCCGAACTTCTCCGGCGTGGCCCGCTCGTACAACTTCTACCCGTTCGGGAAGGTCAGGCCGGAAGATGGCGTGGTATGCGTGGCCCTGGGATTGGGCAAATCGGTGGTGGAGGGCGAGGAGATGCTGATGTTCTCGCCCGCCCACCCTCAGAGCCTGCCGCAGTTTGCGACCACCAAGGATGCTCTGGCCAACTCCCAGCGCCGCTTCTATGCCCTGGACTTGCGCTGCAGCGGGAGCAGCGGCGACGACATCCGAGGCGCCTGCCTCGGCAAGCTCGGGTTGGAGGTGGCGGAAGCCGACGGCACGCTTGCCCCGGTCGGAAGCGTCTATTCGCCCGAGAACGACGCCATCTATGACGGGATCAGCCGCCCCGGGCCGCGCCTCGTCACCTTCGCCCACGTGCTCAAGTCCGGCATCTTCCCGCTTGCCGAGATTGTCAAGCTGCTGCTGCGGCTGGGAAGGCGCGGCATGGCCTCCCCGGTGGAAATCGAGTTCGCCGTGAACCTCGACGCCAGGCCGATGGAGTTCGGCGTGCTGCAGATCCGGCCCATCATCGCCGACGAGACCCTGGAAGGCATCGTCATCAACGAGCGGGACAAAGACCGGGCGATCTGCTTCAGTCCCCGGACCATGGGCAACGGGGCATTCCGCGGCCTTCACGACATCATCTATGTCAAGCCCGACCGGTTCGATCCCGCCCAGTCGAGGAAGATCGCCGCCGAGATCGGGATCATGAACGCCCATCTCCAGAAGGAAGGCCGCCGGTACATCCTCATCGGGCCCGGCCGGTGGGGATCGGCCGATCCGTGGCTGGGCATTCCCGTGACCTGGAACCAGGTTTCGTCGGCCCAGGTGATCGCGGAGACCAGCCTGCAGGGTTTCACCATCACCCCCTCGCAAGGGACGCACTTCTTCCAGAACCTCACCTCGTTCCGTATCGGCTACCTCACGGTCAATCCCACCACCGGCGGGGGTTTCGTGGACTGGGACTGGCTGGCCGCGGAGGATGCGGCCGAAGACACCGGCTTCCTCAGGCGGCTTCACCTGCCCGACCCGGTGGAGGTCCGGCTCGACGGCCGATCCCGCCAGGGCGTGATCTTCAAACCGGAGACATCCGGGTGAGAGATCCACCACATGTCAAGATTCGCCGGCGAGCACGCTGGACTCCCCGGCTCGGCGCGCCGATGGCTGATTGAGCGGCCTCTCGCCACGCATCCTCCCACCCACATTCTCCCAACCGCGAGAATCCACCAGATATGACTGAACCCCGAACAGGAGACGAATCCCGCCTCAGCCGTCCGCTTCCCGTGATGAGGGCGCTGATTGATGCCATCGATCATGAGGTGTTGCAGCTCCTGTCCCGCCGTAACGGCCTGGTGGCGGAGATTGCCGCTCACAAGCGCGAGCACGGCCTGGCGATCCGGGATTTCACCCGCGAGCGGGAGATCCTGGCCGATCGGCGCGAGCGGGCGGGGAACCTGGGCATCTCGGCCGAAGTCATCGAGAGCATCTACCGGCTGGTGCTCTGGGCCAGCCGGGATCGGCAGGCGGCGTTGAAGGCCGAGGTGCCGCTGGACATCGAGCCGCGCACGGTCGCGGTCATCGGGGGCAAGGGAGCGTTGGGGCGCGTGATGGCCGACCTCTTCAGCGATCTCGGGCATCCCGTGCTCATCGCCGATCTGGACACGCAGCTTACCCCCCAAGAGGCGGCGTCGGTCGCCGACGTGGTTCTCATCAGCGTGCCCATCGACGTCACGGTCGAGGTCATCCGGCAGATCGGGCCGCGGGTCCAGGAGGATGCGCTGCTGATGGACGTCACCTCCCTCAAGGCCGAGCCGATGGAGGCGATGATGGAATCCACCGCGGCATCGGTGATCGGAGCTCATCCCCTGTTCGGGCCGTCTGTGCACACCGTGCAGGGCCAGCGCATAGTGCTCACCCCGGGAAGAGGCGACGACTGGCTGGCGTGGCTCGAGCGGATGCTGAAGGCCCGGGGGCTGAACATCATGCGAACCACGCCCGAAGCGCACGATCGGGCCA
>CP070772.1:2267888-2279418 GCA_020345805.1 Phycisphaerales bacterium
GCGGTGGCTCGCCGCTGGTTCAGCGAGCGGGCGACCCGCACAGCTACGATGATGTACATTCTGAGCCCGATCCCCCTGCTGAATACCGCCCTGAACGGGCAGAACCAGGTGTGGCTGGCGCTGCTGCTGGCCGTCGCGCTCCTTCTGCTGGCGAAGCGCGATCTGATCTCCGGCTTCGTCTTCGGACTCACCATCGCGGCGGTGAAGCTGCTGGGGCTGCTGTTCGCACCGGTTCTGTGGCTGTTCGCCAGCCACCGGCTGGTGTGGCTGGTCGGTTTCGCGCTTATGCCGGTGTGGGTCTACGGGATCCTCCTCATTGGCGGGGTCGATGTTCTCGTGCCTCTGAAGGTCGAGGCTCACCGGGTAACCAGTGGCAACCTGCTCTACCTGCTCAGCATCACCGGCCTGGATCTGGACAGCGCGGCGGTGAAATGGGCATCGACGGCCGTGCTCCTCCTGGCCCTGATGGCGGTATTCCTCATTGCCTGGGCCCGGGGCGTGCAAACCCGGCCGCGGAACGTGGTGTTTCTCATCACGCTGGTTCTGCTCACCATGCTGCTGGTGAGCAAGAAGGCTTATGTTTCCTACCTGGTGCTGGCGTTCTTCCCGATCTGCCTGAGCTTGGCGGCCCGCACGCCGTCTTTGCCTCTCCTGCTTTTTTTCGCCCTTTTCGGCGTGGCGGCAGCGGTGGAGCCCAGCCTGTGGTTCCGCTGGATGGACAAGGACAATCTGAGCATCCTCTGGCAGGCCGAACTGCCCGAGAAGGTCACGCGTGGCAGGGCCATCGCGTTCCTGCTGTGCGACCTGATGCTGCTTGCGGGATACCTCGGGTACTTCCTGCGGACATGGCGGCTGATGTGGTCCCCGCCGGAGGAGGCAGACACCTCCGGCTGAGGCCAATTGCCCGTCCATTCCTCCTCCCATCGCGTGACAGAACGGCGGATTCCGGCAACAATACCGCTTTAGCCCCTTTAACCCGTTCTGCGACAAAGAGGATGGATATGGTCGCCGAGAGCAATGCACCGAAGGCCCGCACGATTCGATTCAGGATCAAGCGTCAGGACGGTCCCGGCAAGCCGTCGCGCTGGGAGGAGTTCGATGTGCCGGTCGACCCCGGGGCCAACGTCATCAGTTGCCTGCAATGGATCGCCGCTCACCCGGTGACCCGCCAGGGCCAGCGGACCACGCCCGTGGCCTGGGACGCCTGCTGCCTGGAGGAGGTATGCGGAGCCTGCTCGATGCTCATCAACGGCTCCGTGCGACAGGCCTGCAGTTGCCTGATCGACGAGTACGCCCCCTACGACGGCGACATGATCACGCTTGAGCCCATGAGCAAGTTCCCCCTGGTGCGTGACCTGTTCGTGGACCGCAACCGCCTGTTCCACAACCTCATGCGGGTGAAGGCGTGGGTACCCATCGACGGCACCTATGACCTGGGCAAAGGGCCCAAGGCCACTCCCCGGAATCAGCAGATGCGCTACAAGCTCAGCGAGTGCATGAGCTGCGGCTGCTGCCTGGAGGCGTGCCCACAGTTCGTGCTGGAGCCGAACGAGGTTCTGTGGAACAAGTCCTTCATCGGCGCTCACGCCGTCAGCCAGGCCCGGCTCTTCAACGAGCATCCCACCGGCTCTGTCCTGAAAGGTGACCGACTGGAGGTCCTCATGGGCCGCGGCGGACTGAGCGATTGCGGCAACGCCCAGAACTGCGCAGAGGTCTGCCCCAAGGAGATCCCCCTCACCGAATCCATCGGGGCCATCGGCCGGGCCATGACCGTTCAGTCCTTCAAGCGGTTCTTCACCGGCAAGTAGGAACTGAATCGACGATCACGAATGCTTCCAACCGGCCCGGCCTGGGCCGGTTGTCATTTTGACTGCTCGCCTCAGGGTCCGATCAGTCCACCGACCGGACGGTCGGAACGCCGCTTGCGGCGATGGGATGAGCCATCGACTCAGATTCGTCGAAGACCCACGGCCCGAGCGCGCCGTCCATGTTCAGCAGCAGCACCGTGTGATCGTCCGACTCATGCCTGCGCCGGGGCGCAAAATGCTCGCCCGAATAGCGGGCAACCGTGGACAATCTCACCGCGTCGATACGACCATCGAAGAACGAGACGCCCCGGCCCGCGCCGTCGACATCCGCACCCACCAGCAGAGGCAGGCGATTCGTGCGTCGCCGGCCTGCCCGCTCGACCGTGGCGATGAGATCTCCATCCACATACAGGCGCGTCTCCCGGCCGTCGAAGACGCCGGCGATGTGATGCCACCGGCCGGTGTCCAGAATCGACTTGCCCGCCCTCGCCTCCACGTACCGGTCGCCGATGAAGATGTAGAAAAGAGGCTCGGCCTTGTTCACGAACAGACCGAACTCCGAATTCTCCGTCTTGGTCACCAGGCCGGTCCGGTCGGCGTAGGAATCGGCATTGAACCAGCATTCCAAAGTCAGCGGACCGTCCGGCACCTCCAGCTTCTCGCTGGGCACCTTGAGATAGTCGTCCACACCCGCCAGAACCAGCGCACGCTCCTGCTCGGGGACCGGCGGGGCGGGCAGCACGACCGTCAGCGGCACATCCGTGCTGCTTTCGGGAATCGAATACCGGAACCCCTCAGCCAGGTAGTCCATCTGCAGCGCCATCTCGATCGGCCTGAATGCCTGATCCAGCGAGCCGGGCATCCGCTGGATGCGAAATGCGAACTCGCGCGATTCGCCGGGGCCGATTCTCTGGTGGTGGTGGTCCGGGGAGAACATCCACCGGCTGTCGCGGCTGTCGAAAGTCAGATCCGCATCGACTGCCCGGCTCGCCGGATTGGAGACCGTCACCCGCAGGGTCTGCTCCAGCGTGCCGTCCGGATCGACGATCACGCTCTCCGCGGGGACCGGCCGCACGCCGGCCAGCCGGCCCGCGTCGTCGCTCACCTTCCCCGTGATGGCCCGCACGTCCATCACCTCGCCCACCGGAATCGCCGCCAGGGCGATGTGATCCTCGCGCACGGTCACGATGTGGAAGTGATGAAGATACCCCGCCTCGGGAACGCGGAATGACTGCGCCCCGCCGGTGGTGGCGAGGGTTACGTACTCGATCCCGTCGTGCGGCCCGTCGTAACGCATCCGATGAATGTGGCCGGCGAAGACCGCCGTTACGTTCCCCGCGTCGACCAGCAGCTTGTGCACGCGGTCCCAGTCGTCGCCGTAGTTGCCTTTCAGCCATCTCGGATGGTGCAGGAAGAGGAACACGTGCCTGGCGCCGGCGGCCTTCTCCAGCGTTTCCTTCAGCCAGTTGAACTGCTCCTCGCTCATGCGATTGCACGAGGGCTTCTCGAAGTTCTTCTCGCCGGTCACCGGATCGCCTTCATCCGAGTAAAGCGCGATGAACCAGCAGTCCTTGTGCTCGAAGGCGTACCAGAGCGGGCCGAAGTGCGCCTCGTAATCGCCTTCGTGCTCGCCCGGAGGCGCCGGCGATCCCCGCCAGTAGATGTCGTGATTGCCCACCACCGGAAACCACGGGCAGACAAGGCCGTTCATGACACCCTTGAATTCGCGCATCTGCGGCAGCCAGTGCTCGCCGGTGGTGTAGCCCTCAACCATGTCGCCCACGTTTATCACCAGGTCCGGCTCCAGCAGGTTCGCATCCCGCACCGCGTCCTTCAGCACCTCGATCCCCTCCGCCGGCCCGCCGGTGCGGTCGCCGAACACCACGAAGAAGAACGCGTCCTCCTCCTCCGGCAGGGGCAGGATGTCCGCGGCGCGGCTGGTGAAGAAGCGGCCGGCATCGACTGCCGAGGTATGCTTCTCCTGTCCCGTTTCATCATGCTGCCTTCCCACTTCGTGCGCGAACACCGAGCAATGGCACCACAGGCACGCGGAGGTGACTGTCAGGACTGCTCCGATACGGTCTCTGAATCTGTTCATAGCCCGATGATAAACGCCCGGGTGCCGTTTGTGCCCTCAATCTCGGGGCCCATCCGCCGCTGTTCCCGAGGCTTCCGAGCCCTACACCAGGTCCGCCAGGACGGTGTCGGCCAGAAGCAGCCCGCGACGGGTCAGGCGCAATCGGCCGTCGGCCCGCACCAGTAGATCGCCGTCGATATGCCGGTCGATTGCCGCCGCCCGATCTTTGCCGCGCCGACCTCGTACGAGGATCGTCTCCACCTGCGATTGCGGCAGGCCCTCGATGAGACGAAGGCCCAGCATGAGTTCCTCGCCCGCCTCGCGGTCGTCATTCGGCCGCTCAACCTCGACAATCGGGGGTAGCGGGCCTTGGGCGAGGTATTCATCCAGATCGGGCCGATTCTTCCAACGGAGGCCCGCGACGTGGCCGGCCGCAGCAGGACCGAGCGGCCAGTAGTCGCAGTTGTGCCAGTAGCCCAGGTTGTGCCGGCACCGGCGACCCGGCCGGGCCCAGTTGCTGATCTCGTAGTGCTCGAAGCCGGCCTCGGCCAGTCGGTCGATCGCCGCCTCGTACATGGAAACCTCTAGCTCCTCATCCGCGGGGCGGATTCGGCCCTCCTCAACCGCTTGTGTGAGCGGCGTGCCCGGCTCGTAAGTCAGGCCGTAGCAGCTCAGGTGGTCCGGGCTGAGCTCCACCGCGCGATCCAGATCCGCAAGCCAGTCCTCCCGGGACTGCCCGGGAATGGCGAAGATCAGGTCCAGGCTGATGTTGTGGATACCGGCAGCTCGACAGTGCTCGATGCTCCGTGGAACGGCGGCCGGCTCGTGCTCGCGCTGGAGCGTGGCCAGTTGTCGGCGATTGAATGACTGGGCTCCCAGGCTGATGCGGTTGACGCCTCCCGAGGCCAGGACGGCCGCGAGTTCGGCGGTGAGACTCTCGGGGTTGGCCTCCACGGTGAATTCAGCGCTTTCGGCGAGGGGCAGGTTGACGGCAACGGCCCGAAACAGCCGGTCCCAAACCCTTGGCTCCAATACACTTGGAGTCCCGCCGCCTACGAAAAGTGTCTCCACCGGCCCCTGGAAATAGGCGTGGGCGGCCTTTGTTTCCTCGATGAGCCGATCCCCGAACATCGCTCGCCGACGGGGGGTATCAACGACACTGTAGAAATCACAGTAGTGGCACCTCCGGGAGCAGAACGGCACATGGAGATAAACGCTCCGCAAGCCGGCCGGAGAGGACGATCGCGGCCCGATCAGGTCAGCAATCCCCGGAGCAGAATCCTCTTGGATTGGCTTGGCAACCCTGGTAATCTGGGTAAGCGACTGATCTTCGGGTCGATTGGCCATTTGTCGGAATGCGCTGGATGATGGGCGGCAGGTCAGCGACGACCCACTCTGATCATAGCGGCGGAGCTGGTCGGACACGGAGCCACCGGAAGATGGAAGTGCGGCTGGTAATGGTGACGGATGACGGATCGGAACGCGTGTTCCGTGTGCCGCCGGGGGTGGCCGTCATCGGTCGGGCATCCTTCACTGATATCCGGATCTCACTGCCGAGCGTCGAGCCCCGTCACTGCGAGTTGATGCACGACGGCGACCAACTGCGCATCCGCGATCTCGGATCCGACCTCGGCACCCACCTCAACGGGCGAACGGTCGCGGAGGCGGAACTCAGAAACGGCGACTGCCTCAGCATCGGCCGTGTCGCCTTCCTGGTGTGCCTGGAGGACAAGGTCGCGCCGGCGGGCGAGTTGATCACCGAACTGAAACCATCGCGCCGCGGGCCGGTCACGACTGCCCTGCCTGACTCCGGCGTGGGGCGCGCCGGCGAATCCCCCGGCGGCGTCACCGGTCCCGAACTGAGCGCCGACCCGGCCGAAGCGGGCCCCGGTTAGGCTGACCCGGCCGCGGGCTCCTGCTCCTGAGTCTCTTCCGTCTCTTCCGCCTCTTCCGCATCCCGCTTCTTGGGCAGGGGAATCCGGATCGTCATGCTGCAGCCGCGGCATCGAACCAGTTTGCCCCGGGCGTGCGCGGGGACCGCAAGCACCCGTTGACAGGCGAGATTGGGACACCTGATGCGAATTACCTTTCCCTCACTCACCTTTTGCCTCCGGGAAGTAGGGCCAACGTCGGTTTTATCGACAGGAGCCGTGCTCCACTTGACGACATGTGGGCCGGGGCGGCGGCTTGACGGTCTCGAAGGCCCGACCTAGCCTTGCCCCGGCCGCTGGGGCCGCAACGGGGCAAACCCGGACCACTGCAACCGAGGGCCAGTATGAGTCCGCATAACCACGGCCGGCGCCATACCGCCGTCATCGGCCTGCAATGGGGCGATGAAGGTAAGGGCAAGATCGTCGACCTTCTCACCGCCCGCCATGACCTCATCGTCCGATACAACGGTGGGGCCAACGCCGGCCACACCGTGGTCGTGGGCAGCGAACGCTATGCCGTTCACCTCATGCCCGCCGGTATCCTCTATCCCGAGAAGCTCTGCGTGATCGGCAACGGGGTGGTCGTCGATCCCCAGCAACTGGTCGACGAGATCGACGCCCTCCGGACTCGCGACATTCACGTCGGCGACAACTTCCGGCTCTCGGACCGGGCCCACGTGGTCATGCCCTACCACAAGACCCACGACGTGGCCCTGGAGACCCTTCTGGCCTCCGCCCGCGCCGGCGGCGGGGCGGATCTGTCCATCGGCACCACCCGCCGCGGGATCGGCCCCGCCTACGCCGACAAGGTCCATCGCTGCACCGCGCTGCGCATCGGTGATCTGCTCGATCCCGAGTACCTCCGCTCCCGGCTGGAGGTGATCTGCGAGGTGCGCAGCCGCGAACTGGCCGCCCTTCACATCGATGCGCCACCATTGGATCCCGATGACCTTGCGCGAGAATGCGCCGCGCTCGGTGACCGGCTGAGGCCGCACATCACCGACACCACATACCTCCTGCACGATCATCTCCGCTCGGGCAGCTCCATCCTCTTCGAAGGCGCCAACGCCTGCCTGCTGGACATCGATCACGGCACGTTCCCGTTCGTGACCAGCTCCAACTGCTCGGCCGCGGGCATCCCCGCGGGCACCGGGCTGCCCGGCTCCTGCGTCAACGACGTGCTGGGAATCATGAAGGCCTACTCCACCCGCGTGGGGGCCGGAGCCTTCCCCACCGAGCAGGACAACGAGATCGGCGATCGCATCCGCGAGCGCGGCAACGAGTACGGCACCACCACCCGCCGCCCCCGACGATGCGGATGGCTCGACCTTGTCGCCGTACGCTACTCGGCGATGATCTGCGGAGTCAGCGGCCTGGCGGTCATGCTCCTGGACGTGCTCTCGACCATCGACGAGCTGCGCATCTGCACCCACTATCGCCTGCCCGACGGCACGGTGACCGACCGGTTCATCCCCGACGCCCGCCGGCTGATGGATGTCGAGCCGGTCTATGAGACCCTGCCGGGCTGGAGCGAGGAGCTGGACGGCTCGGCGGACCGTTCGGCCCTGCCCACAAACGCCCAGCGCTACCTGCACCGGATCGAGGAGATCGTCGGGGCGGAGGTGAAGATCGTCAGCTTCGGTCCGGAACGAAGCCAGACCCTCGTCGGCGTGTAACCCGCGCCGCTTGTTCTCCATCACTCCAGCGGCCGCGAACACCCTGCGTCGTCGCGGGGTACCATAGTCATGCCCATGACCGAAGATTCCCTTGAGGCCGTCATCACCGCCGAACTGCCGGACGTTCCACCGGCCTCGCGGCCGCGCCACATCGCCATCATCATGGACGGCAACGGCCGGTGGGCGCTGAAGCGCGGCCAGGCCCGCGTGGAAGGACACCGCGCCGGGGCGGAAACCGTGGACCGCATCGTCACCGCCTGCGGCCGGCTGGGCATCGAGGTCCTGACCCTCTATTCCTTCTCCATCGAGAACTGGCAGCGCCCCGTTGAGGAAGTCAACACACTCATGGACCTGTACGTCGAGTGCCTGGTCCGAGAACGGGATCGGCTGATCGAGAACAATGTTCGATTTCTCCAACTCGGGCGTCGCGAGGGCCTGCCGCCTCTGGTGCTGGAAAAGATGGATGAAACCGTCAAGGCGACGCGCAACTGCACGGGCCTGACGCTGGCTCTGGCCCTGAATTACGGATCGCGTACGGAGATCACCGATGCGGTGCGGGCAATCGCCGACAAGGTCAAGGCCGGCAAGCTCGATGCCGATGTCATCACCGAGCAGACCATCGCCGATCATCTTTATACCGCAGGCCTGCCCGACCCGGACCTTCTCATCCGGACCGCCGGCGAGATGCGCATCAGCAACTACCTCCTCTGGCAGATCAGCTACGCCGAGCTGTACGTCACCGACGTGTGCTGGCCCGATTTCACTCAGGCGGATCTTCACGAGGCCATCCGCGAATACGCCCGGCGCAACCGCCGCTACGGCGGACTTGATGAATCCAATTCCTGAGGCGTCTGCCGACCCGCGCGGTACAGAACCCCTGCACCTTATTCAAAGCGAATCGCGCCGTCCTGCTGAGCCCGAAAAAGACTCCCGACCCCTTTTTCCTTTAATCATCGAAAAAAACACCGCGCCCCGGTGCGGATGAGCGTGGCGGGACGCGGTCTGAGTTATCTCGAGTTGTCAGACAGGCAAGTTCCTGCCGGTCAGTTGGGAAGCTTCTCCAGGAAGAGGATCTTGGGCTTGTCGGAGGGTTGGTTCACCTCGCTGCGATCGACCTGCATCACCCAGCGGCTCTCATCCACGATGTACTCCGGATCGGTGGCGTCCCAGATTCCCGTGTTCGGGTTCTGCCGGAACGAGCGGATCTTGAAATAGATCGTGAAAACGTCGCTGCGGGTGGTCACCAGGTTGGAAGCGCCGCTGAAGAGGAGGTTGTATTCCTCCAGGTCGCCGGCGGTCTCGTCGGGAACGCGGGGCCCATCCGGCGGATTCGGAGGATAGCTGTCGAACATTCCCTGCAGATCAGTGCTGATGCGGGTACTCTCCAGCGGCAGCCCCCGAGCAACGTAGCCGAATGGGTCTTGGGAGGCGGATCTGAGGCGCCACGACTCCCTGAGCAGGTACTCCGCCGCGCCGCCGGGGCCGAGTCCGGTTCCCGTGGGTATGTCGAACAGCGAATCCTGCGTCACAAGCAGCAGTTCACCGATGGAAGCGAGCCCCCGGTCGCCGCGCCGCTCCGTGCCTCGACTGTGGTAGTCGGGCGCATTATAGATCGGCAGAACAGTGTCCTCATATCCCAATCCAAAATCATTGACATTCCGGTAGCGCTCGCGGTACTGCACCACCGCCTCGGGCAATGCCACGCGGGGGTTGAAATCCGGAGCATCCACTTCGTGCACCATCTTGTACCAGTGCGGCAGAGCACGCATCACCTCCGGCGGGGCGGTGTTGAGATTGACCAGCCCGACCGTGCCGCGGCGCGAGAAGCCGGCGGCGTTCAACATTTCCCCCACCGGATTGACGTTGTAGCCGTAGCCGTCGCAGACAAAGGCGTCGAACACCCTCAGGCCCGCGGGCAGGTCGGGCACCGCATGCAGCGGGTGGAACAGCGAATAGCCGGTGTCGTTCGCACCGATGCGCCCGATGAGATCACCACTCCCGATGCGGTTGATGGCCGCGGACAACTCCGGGTTCGCCTCGTCCAGCGGATCCCACATGAACTCGGAGAAGGTCTTTTTGGTGTAATCGTAGCCCGCGGCCCCTCCGGGCCCGCCGGGCGGGATAAACGCCAACTCGTGCCCACTCAGGAACACGTGCCGCAACTCGCCGATGGTCTCGAAGTCGGCGTTCTTCTGTAGCATCTGGAGTGACCCGCGATAGTGAAAATCGGTCCCCCCTCCATATGTGCCGTAGAAACCCTTATCCGGATAGCTCCAGCCGCCTGTGGTCTGGTACTCGAAGTCTGCGGAACGATACATGTCGAAGAATGTGGGCTTGCGCGTTATAGGATCGGGCGGAGGGACAACCGCCGGGAAGAACTTTCGCTCGAACGTTCGGGTAAACCACGGTGTCTCCGGCGCCCCGATATCCACGAACGCATTGCCGATGTAGCTCTCGTTCGGGTCCTGGTAGACGTCGCCTTCGAACTCGCTCTTGGTGGCGGCGTCGTCCGTGGGATCCGGCGCGCGCACGCCCTGCCTGGCGTAGACGAAACGGGGCGCCTTCTCGTCGCGGTCGACGGCGACCTGGTTGAAGGGAAGCCCGCTCCCGTCGACGTCCCACCCCCAGGCCCGGGTCACCCGAACCCACGTCACCCACCAGTTGTTGTTGTCGATTCGAATACCGGGCTTCCGGGGGGAGGTGGGATCCTGGTCGTTACCCCACTCGTAGACCCCTTCTGTCGGTGGCTGAGACATGTCCTCGACTTCATCCTTGAACTCGTCGCGCTCCGATGCCGGATCGTGATCTTCGTCGTAGTCAAAGCGATCGACGACAACATCAACCATCTGGCCCGTGGAGTAATCCGTGCGGATCAGCTCGATGATGTTCCTGTGTGGCTCATCGGGCAAGTTGTAGTAAACCTCGGGATCGGTGCTCCAGGTATCCGTGCCAAACGGGCCGCCAGACAAGACGGACTGGCGGATCGTGTCGGGCGGATGATCGTTCGGAGTCAGATCGAGGAAATCGAGCCAGGGTGTGTCAAAGTCCACGTCTCCCAGAGTGTCGTGAGTGAAGTCATCCTCGATGGCGTAGAAGATACCCGTCACCGGGTAATCTTCACGGGCGGGATAGAGCGTGCCACTGAGAGCGACAGACTTAACACCGACCCGGATCTTGTATTGCGAGAGTTCAATCGGCTCGTTGAACGGGTTGGCGATCTGCACCACCACGACCGAGGTCTTGTTGTGGCTGTCATCGACGTAGTTGCCGGGATAGCCGTGAAGGGGAAAGAGACCGGGCGGGGGGTCCGGAAGCGGCTCGGACGCATACACATGCGCGATGAACGCCTCCACCAGGAACGGCTGCGGCTCCAGGCCGAGGAACCTCGTCGTGCGATCTTCATCATACGGAGGGGGGCCGAGCGCGGGCAGAGGTACGGCCCGGTCGAGGAGCGAGCCCTGCAGAGGCGCATAGGAATCCGCATCGCGCCAGGCGAGAATGTTGGCCGCCCACCCCGCCGCGAGCCGGCGGATGTCCTGCAGCGTCCCCGATGGCTCTTGGCCGGCGCCGTTGACGATATCGCCGAGATAGCTGTGGCCGTTGAACGCGCCGGTGGAGTCGAAGTAGGCGTCCATCAGCGCCAGCATCAACGTGTAGGGCAGACGCTGGGGCATGGCCAGCAGGCCCTGATTGTTCAGATTGACCACCTCGGCCGGGGTCAGGTTCGGCTCGCGCAGATCAACTTTCCGCATCGCCTGAGCGAGGAAGTTGTTACCAGACGCTTGTGGAATCTCCGGCGGCAACGCCTGCCAGCGCCAGCGCAGCCAGGGCGGCATCTCGTCGTTACGCGCGCCGTTGAAGCAGGTCAGCTTGCGCCGGTTGTCCAGCAGCAGGGCGTAGTTGGGAAGCTGTTCCAGATACTCCGAGGATTCCGCACGGCCCAACATCGCCCGCAGGAAATCCTCGGTCTCATCGGCCCCCGTGGTCTGCACCGAGTGCTCGTACCGGCTGAAGATCCACGGGTAATTCTGCCCATAA
>CP070772.1:2279518-2303149 GCA_020345805.1 Phycisphaerales bacterium
GGAATTGTCCTCGCCGTCGCTGAGCAGGATCATCACCTTGCTCTTGATGGCCGGTCCGGCGGTGAGATCGGCTCGCTCACCCAGTGAGCGCAGGCGCTCCACGCCCAGGGCCAGGGCATCGCCGATGGCGAGCATCGCCGTCGTCGAGGCGGTCGGGGCCAGCCGCAACGGGCAGGCTTCCGCCACATCGCCCAGGTTCAGGTGCACATCGCACAGCCGGGCGAGGCTGGAATCGGCGTTGCTGGATATTCCCAGCCGCGGCACGCCGTCAGCGCGGAGAATAGCGGCTAGATCGACAACCTCATGTGTCTCGCCGGAATAGCTCAGAAGCATGACCACGTCACCGCGGCCGATGCGCCCCAAGTCGCCGTGCACCGCCTCGGCGGGGTGAACGACGCTGGACGGCTGACCGAGGCTGGAGAGGGTGGCGGAGATCTTCGCCCCGATCAGCCCGCTCTTGCCCACGCCACAGACCACGACATGGCCCCGGCAGGCGGTGATGAGATCGACCGCGGCCCGCCAGTGGTCGCCCTCCTCGCCTTGGGCGAGCCGATCCGCGATGCGGCGGATCGCCTCCGCTTCCGCGTTGAGGGCCTCGATCAGAAAATCAGGCTCAGCCCCGTTGGCGGGTGGATGGGCCGGGGCTTGAGGTTTGGATGCGGGGGGCTGGCGATGGGTGGTGCTCATTGGGTGTATTATGGCCCGAATGCAGGGATCTGGCGAAAAACAGGACAAGGACCTGAACACGGAGGTGACGGCGGAGGCCGCTTTTGCGGCCGGCGAGTCGCCAGCGGAGGCGGGGACGCGCAAGCTGCGCCAGGAGGACTATAAAGTCCGCCTGGACATGTTCCAGGGACCGCTGGACCTGCTGCTCTATCTGATCCAGCGGGCGGAAGTGGACATCACCGAAGTCCCGCTGGCGGAGATAACCGATCAGTACCTGGCCTTCCTGAAGCGGATCGACGAGGTGGATGTGGAGCTGGCGGGAGAGTTCCTGGTGATGGCGGCCACGCTCATCGAGGTCAAGAGCCGCACGCTGGCACCTCCGGAGAAGCCCGAGGAGGAGGGCGAGGCCGGCCGAGACGCTGCGGGCACGTTGGCGGGTCTTCAAGCCGCAGCCGCGGGCAGCGACCCCGGCTATGAGCTGATCCAGCAGTTGCTGGCCTACCAGAGGTTCCGCGTGGCGGCCGAGGAGATGGAAAACCACCGCCGGGATTTCCAGAAACGCTATCCCAATCGGCCCGGCCGCCGGGATGAGCCGGTCGAGCATGTCGAGCCGCCGGAGCTGGAGATCGAGGATGTCCACGTCTTCGACCTGTCCGACGCCTACGAGCGGATTATGGCGTCGATCGATCTGGACAAGCTGGGCGACCACCTTGTCGAGCTGGATGACACGCCGGTTGCGCTTTACCAGACGGATCTGCTGGACCGGCTCTCGCGGGCGGCCGATCACCGCATGACGCTCCAGGAGGCGTTCGCCGACAGCGGCCAGACTCAGCGCATCGGCCTGTTCCTTGCCGCGCTGGAACTCGTCCGCCTGCGCCGGATCACCGCGGTGCAGGAGGACATCGACGCCGACATCGAGCTGGCGATGATCGAGGACGACGAGAACGGCAACGGCCCGCTGGTGATCGAAACGGATGAGATCGGCGCCGCCGACGTTGCAGAGTCAACCGGGGCAGGTGAAACCGGAGCTTGAACGGAGAAGGCCGAGCGCCCGTCTCTCCTTACCCTCCTTTCGCGGCAGCCTTCTTCAGCGCTTCGAGTTCCTTGGGCAACAACTCACGCCACTGGCCGGGCTTGAGACCTTTGAGTTTCAGAGGCCCCATCTGTACGCGGCGGAGTTTTTTCACCTTGTGGCCGACGTCCAGCAGCATGCGCCTCACCTGGCGGTTGCGCCCTTCGCGAAGCTCCATAAGTAATTTCGTGCGGTCGCGCTCACGCCTCAGCAGCTTCAGCCGGGAGCGGGAAGTCTTCCGCCCGGGCTTTCTGCCTTTCGTGGCACGTCTATCACTGAGGAAGACACCCGCTTCCAGCTTTCTGACCGCGTCTTCGTCAAGTGAGCCTTCCACGGTGACTTCATAGGTCTTGTGCACGCCGAAGCGCGGGTGGGTCAGGCGATTGGCCAGCTCACCGTCATTGGTCAGCAGCAGCAAACCCGAACTGTCCAGGTCCAGACGGCCGACGGAATACAGCCGCGTCCGCGCCGGATGGTTTACCAGGTCGATGGCGCGTTTGCGGCCTTCGGGGTCTTCGTTTGTGCAGACCACGCCGCGCGGTTTGAAGAGCATGATGTAAACGTGCGGCTCGGCCCGACGGATCGCCTTTCCCCTGACCGCGATGTGATCTTCATGCGGATCGACCCAGGCCGGCAGCCGATCGACGAGATGGCCGTTGACCGTCACCTCTCCGGATTCGATGAGTTCCTCGCAGGCGCGGCGAGAGCCGACGCCGGCCTCGGCGAGAACCTTCTGCAGCCGCGGGCCGCGGTCTGAATCGGTGAATTCATGCTCGCCGCCCCGCTTGCGCGACGGTTTCCCAGTCGTTTTCCATCCTTCGCTGGGCATGATGTGCTGGCCTCCGGACCGCGAGAGCGGTTAGGCTAGGCGTATGTCATACATCAGTCTATTGCTGGCCGCGGCAATGTGGGGAGCCGGCGGGGGGCAATTTATCGATGTCACCGACGCCGTCGGATTGGGAACCGAAACCGTGCCGGAAACTGTTTCCCGCCTGTGCTTTGCGGATCTGAACGGCGACGGCTGGCCGGACGTGGTGATCGACCGGCACCGCGTGTTCCTGAATCAGCCCGATGAGGCGTCACCGATCGGGCGGCGGTTCGCCGAGGTTTCGCCAGAGCGGACCGGCCTGCGCGAACCGGTGCGGGGAACGTTGACCGTCTTCGCCGATCTGGACAACGACGGCAATCTCGACGCCATCGTGGCCGAGTACATCAACAAGTTCGATGAGAACTGGGAAGACCACGGCAGGCGCACCGCGTGGCAGAAAGGCAACGGCGACGGGACGTTCGGACCGCCTCAGGTGATCGAAGAGGCGCCGGAGGCGACGACCTGCGCCATCGCGGTCGGGGATGTGAATCATGATGCCTTGCCCGATCTTTGGATCGGCAACTGGTACATTCAGTACGGCGGGTCATACGCGGGGTATCACAATCACCTTCTGCTTCAGACGAAATCCGGTTGGCAGGTGCGGCAACTGCCGGCGGATTCGGAGCCGTCGGTTGAACCTCCGTCGGAAGAGGAGTTCGATGAGGCGACCGATGCGCTGGGGAGGCCGACGTACGGTGTGATGATCGCCGAGCTTTGGGGCACGCCACTCTTGGGCACGAACCCCAATCCGCAGTCGCCGGAGCTGATCGAACTCAATTACGGGAGGCGCTGGAATCGATGCTACGACCTCATGCATCAGGGGTTGGCACCCCGAGACTACGCGCCGCAATACGGACTGGACGGCGATGCAATCCGCCACGGCGAGTATCCCGACTGGGCCGTTCAGCGCATGGCACAGCGCGATCCGCCCATCGAGCTTGAGCCGGAAAAGCCATTCCGCGCCAACGGCAACACCTTCGACTGCTCCGTGGGCGACATCAACAACGACGGCGACTTCGACCTGTTCCTCGCGGAAATCACCCACGGATGGGCCGGTGATTCGTCGGACCGATCACGTTTCCTCATCAACTCGCGGGACGATCGATGGTCGCTGCAATTCGTGTATGACCCGCGCCTGTGCGTCGATCGCATACCTCCGGACCAGGAGAACTGGAACCAGGGCGATCTGTTCTGCGAGCTTGCCGACCTGGATCACGACACCCGCCTGGATCTGATCCTTTCATCCGGCGATTACCCGGACAATCAGCGTCTGCGCATCTACCTCCAGCAGCCGGACGGCACGTTCGCCGACTCGACCGAAGCGCTGAGAATCGACCACGACGGCTCGCAGCAGATCAGCCTCGATGATGTGGATGGCGATGGCGATCTGGACATTCTCGTCGGCCAGACCTTCTTCCGTTACACCGCGGAGATGAAGGAAGGCCGCACGCCTCAGCCAAGACTGTTCATCAATAACGCCACGCAGGGACGCCAGTCCCTGGTATTGCGCCTGAAAGGCGATGGGAAAGAAGTCAGCCGCGATGCACTGGGAACGATCGTGCGGGCAAAGCTGGCCGACGGTACGGTGATGTCACGGCAAGTCATCGGCGTGGGCGGCCACGCGGGCAAACAGAACGGATTAATCATCCACTTCGGCCTGGGTGACGCGGAGGTCGTGGACGAGTTGACGGTGGAGTGGCCGGATGCAGAGCACTCGGTGCAGGAACTCCGGGATGTTGTCGCGGGGAGATACTCGTTGAAATACGGAGGCGAGCTGGCGGCTGTGGGGGGGGCGAAGCGGCAAGCGGATCTGGGAATGGTGAGTGACCAGGGATATATCGGCCTGGCCCTGCGGGATATCCCCTCCGGCCACACCGTGGTGAGCTGGATCTTCCCCGGCCCGCTGCAAGGACAGGGAATCGCTTCACCGGATATGGATCTTTCCCGCCCGGATCTGATCGTGGCGGTCGATGGTCAGGCGATGAACGCCGATCAGTTCCGCGAATACATTCGCGCCGCCGGCCCCGGGGCGAAGGTGAAGATCGAGTACCGTCGGTCGAGTCAGCGCGGCGGGACGATCCCCGACGACCTCAATCACGAGGAAGAGGTACGCACGATCGAGGTCGTGCTGGAATCACTCGACGAGTGGCAGGGCACGATCAAGCGCCCGCGCGGCCATGACACGGCCGCCACCTTCGACGGGCCGATGATGCTCGATCCGTTCGATCCCGAGAATGTGTTGGGCAAGGCGGTCGCCGAGAATGAGCTGACCGAACCGCTGCGGACTTTAATGGATGTATTCGTCGAATGGCAGGACAACAGCAGCGATTACCACTCGCTCAGCCGCGTGCGGGCCGCGTTCGACAACCCGTTCTGTCTGCCCGAGTTGGAGCAGCTGGTCACGGCGCCGACGCATGATGCGCCGGCGGATCCGTTCGGCACCGCGTTGAGGCTGATGAAGGAGAACCTCGACACGCCCGGTCCGCAGCCGTTCAGTGCCGCCGACTGGAACAATGATGGGCGCACTGCACTGGAGACACTGGTCTTTGAAGGCCTGTATCACCTTACCCTTCAGATGCGCCGGGCGCTGGGTGATCTGTACGGCGGCGAGGCGTTCGCCCGCAAGTGCCTGGACTTCCTGCGCGTACCCCGCCGGACGTTCTATCTCGCCGGTGATGAGACGAAGGACCACGTCGAGGTCATTCGCAGGTCGATGGATGTCGACTTCGGCCATCTCGAGCCGGCGGTTACGGTGTTCGGCCAACTGACGGAGGGCTTGCCGGCCGCATTCGAGGACCTGACGCCGATCGATCCGCCCGATGAACTGGTGGGCGCTGTGGAGGGCGACATCCTGCTCGCAAGCCATGATGATCTCCTCGGCTGGATCGTGATCGGGTCGCGTGCGGCCAATCGCTACGACATGGCGAAGATCGCCGCGGTCGTCGATCCGGGCGGGAACGATGAGTACTACGCCACGGATCTGCGTCTGGGCTGTCGGGTAATCATCGATTACTCCGGAGACGACACTTACACCGGCACCGCCGATCAGGGCCCGGCCGCCGCCCTGCTCGGCGCATCGTTCATTGATGACCGCGCCGGAAACGATCAGTATGAAGGCGCCCTGCTCTCCACCGGCGCTGCGATGTACGGCGTGAGTCTGCTTCTGGATCGCGCGGGGCACGATACCTACATTGGCAGCGAATGGTCGATCGGCGCGGCATGTTACGGTGCGGCAATGATCTTCGATCTTGGAGGCGGCAGCGACAAGTACCTCGGCGATTTCCTCTGCGAGGGTGTGGGCGGGCCGCGCGGATTCGGCTGCATAATCGATGACAACGGGCGTGATCTCTATCGGGCCAACGGCCCCACCTCCAGCGCCTACGGAACCCCCGCGGTCTATCAGTCCTTCAGCCAGGGAATGGCCTTCGGCTACCGCCAATACGCCTCCGGAGGTGTTGGCCTCATCAGCGATCTGGGAGGTGATGATCGCTATGAAGCGGGCGAGTTCGCCCAGGGCGGCGCTTACTACTGGGGACTGGGAGTGCTCCACGATGCGAACGGGCGCGACCTGTATTACGGCAACCGCTACGGGCAGGGTTTCGGCGTGCATCAGGCCGCGGGAATACTCGCCGATGAAGCAGGCGATGACACCTACTGGTCCATGACCGCGGCCAGCCAGGGCGCCGCGTGGGACATCGGTGTGGGGCTGCTTATCGATCGAGCTGGCAACGACACCTATCAGTGTGATGGCCTGGGACAGGGCGGGGCATCACAGCAGGCGATCGCGCTGTTCGTAGACATGGCCGGCGTGGACCGTTATGTCGCGGGCGGCGGGGCCACCCAGGGTCAGAGCGGCGGCAATGCTTATCATTTTCACGACACCGGCGCGTTCTCCTTCAGCCTGCTGCTCGATCTCGGCGGGGGGGCTGACCACTATTCGCGAGGAAGAGCCAACGATTCCACGACCCTCACCGGCAAGTACAACGAAGCGAACGCGAAGAACTCCGGCTTGCACGGGGTGGTGATCGACCAGTGACGGTGGAAGTGATGGGCGACGAGTGATGTGAGGCAACTGCAGGGGGAATGTCGAAAGTGGGGGGGAGCTTTGCCGATGTAGGAACTGTCATGGCAAACAAGAGAGTACAACCTGTCGTGGAGTGGCTGAAGCGGGTGGCGACGGAGCCGCAGAGCGAGCTGACCCGCTGGCAGCGGGCGGTCCGCTTCGGCTACGACCTGGGCCGGCACGGGGCCAAGCAGCTCCGCCGGGACCGTGCCCCGCAGATGGCGGGCGCCCTTGCGTTCCGCACGCTTTTCGGCCTGCTTCCCGTGATGGTGGTGGCGTCGGTGCTGGCCAAGGCGCTCATGGGCCGGGGCGAGCTGCGCCAGTTCATGGACCGAACCATCCGCACGTTCATCGACAACCTGGGGATGACGGGCATCACCGTCAGCAGCGCAACGAACGCCGGAACCGAAGAGGGCCCGCGGACACTCGCGGACTTTCTCATCGCGTTCATCGATCCGGTGGCGGACCTCAATCTCGCGGCCCTGGGCTGGATGGGAATTGCCATCGTGATCTACGCCGCCATCGGGTTGATGGTCACCATCGAGAGGAGCTTCAACGTCGTTACCGGCGCGCCGGAGGGCCGGCCGTGGATCCTGCGCATCACGATCTACTGGACGGTGCTCACGGTCAGTCCGCTCGCCATGGCGCTGATGTTCTACCTGGATGCGTTCTTCCGAAGAACGATGGAATCTGTCGAGGCGGGTCAGTGGCTGCTGATGACCGCCAATGTCCTGTGGAGCTTCATCGCGGTGTGGCTGTTCATGACCGCGGTTTACAAGCTGGTGCCGAACAGAACGGTGAAACTAAAGTCGGCAATGACCGGGGCGCTGGTGGCGGCGGTACTGCTGGAAATCGGCAAGCGCACGCTCGGCGCGTACCTGCTCAATGCGATTCCGGTCAACCTGCTCTACGGCACGCTGGGGTTGATCCCGCTGTTCATGTTCTGGGTCTACCTGATGTGGCTGGTGGTGTTGTTCGGACTGGAGGTGGCGACGACGCTGCAGATGCTCGCCGGGCGCACGTTGGATGAAATCGAACAGAAGCGCCGGATCAGCGGGCTGGTCGATCCGGCATCGGTATTGACGGTGATGGAGATCATCGCCGACCGGTTCGCCGCGTCACTGCCCACCACGGGACGGCGGATCAGCGAGCAGATCGGCCTGCCCGGACCGACGGTCGAGATCATGGTCCGGCAGCTCGTGGAGGCCGGTTTTCTCCACCGCCTGGAAGGTGACTCCGGCGAGGTGAGCCTGGCTCGCCCGCCCGAGCGAATCAGCGCCGCCGAGCTGATGGAAGTTGGATTCTCGCTGGCCGATGAGGGCGGGAGCGGCCGAAAGCCGGTGATTCTGCAGCACTTGCGCGAGGCCCAGAGATCGCTGGCGGCCCGGGAGACGCTCGCCGGGATGCTCTGTGGCCAACCTGCCGGAAAGGGGAGCGATAAAGTCGCTCCCGCGTGATTGCCGATAATAACCGAGCTGGAGAGCTCCAACTGCCGGGGCGGTTGTGCGGAGGCATGCCATGGCCGCAGGTCCGAGGGATCACGAGGCCCCGACGCCGCCGGAGACCGAGGCTGTCGACATCCGGGATCTTCCGCCTCTCCGCGAGGCCCCGGAACAGAGGGTGATGAGCGTTTCGCCCAGCGACGCCGAACTCGGAAGCGACGTCGCCACGCGCGAAGCGGGCGACCGTGACATCTTTCTCGCACCGAGGGTTCTGGATCAGAATTCGTTCGACGAGCTGGCCGGCAGACTACGCACGCTCATTGACGAAGCGAACGACGCGCTGGCAAAACTCCAGCTTCGGTTGGACGAGCTAAGGCAACGGGATCTGGAACCCGTCAAGGCCTCCGCCCGACTTCAGGAGCGCCTTCGCCTCGGAGCCCGGATGCTGAAGGCGTTCCAGGGTCAGATCGGGCGGGTGGAAAACAGCATCAGCGAACTGACATCGCGAAAAGAAGATGTGGAGGCGGTCGGCCGGAAGCTGGATGAAACGCTGGCGGCTTTCGACGCCCGGATCGAAAACCTGACCGCCACTTCGGTCGGGCGGGTTAACGAGCTGGCGGATGAAGCGCTGCGGCGTTTCGAGCAGGAACTGGCCGAGAGGCGTGAATCGCTGACGGAAACGGACGTGCCGGTTGAAGAGGCGATCCGGTCCTTGCGGAGTAGGATTGCCGAGGTCGTGGAGCGGGAGACCGGTGAGCTGGAGGCTCGCTTGGCCGTCCGGCGGGAGGAGTCGGCGCGCCTCGACGATAGGATCAGCGAATCGGTGCAGCACGCCGATTCTCTGCTGAAGCTCGTCGAGTTGGCGGAGCAAAAGACGGCGTCGCTCAGTCATCGACAGGCCGCCTCGATTGCTTCCATCGAGGCGAGAATTGCGGAGGCCAACGAAATCACCCGGCAATGCGAGGAGGCGGGTCGAATCCTGGGCCAGACGCTTCTGTCGGCCGCGGAGCGCATCGATCAGCTCGATGCCCGAAGCAGCGAAATATGCAAATCAGCGAACCGCGATGCGGCCAGAAGCGAGGAGGCGGCGAGGGAACTGATCCAGCGACTGGCGGAAGCCGGACCCCTGACCGATCGTCTGGATCAGGCCAACGGCGCGGCGATGGAGCTGAGAGAGCTTCTGGAGCGGCTCAGGCCCTGGGAAAATCTGCTGCTGGAAAGCGAGCGCACCGCCGACGGCACGCCCAGACCGGTGGCGAGCATGATTGAAACGCTACAGCAGGGGCTGGCCCAGGATCTGGCGGGACTGAGCCTGGTGATGCGGGACCTGGCCGATCGGGTCGACCGCGCGATTCCTCTCCCCCTGGAGCCGGAGAAGACCGCGGTGGTCGAGGTGCCCGGGCCGGTGGAGTTGGCCCGGTTCCCGCGCGAGAGGGAGAACGATAGCGTCCAGGAGGGATCAGACGCCGGAGGCGGCGATGATGTTGGCGCGAAGGCCCGGGACTATTCCCAGGACAACCCGGAGAACAGCCGCGGCCCGCAGTCATCCTCGCCGGCGCCGGCAGGTTCCGAGCCGCCGATGGCGGCCGATGAGACCGAGACCGTTCCCGCCCCGTAGGCCTCGCCGGCCAGCAGCGCCAACAGTCCGGCCGGCTCTCGGGTCATTTGTGACGTGTACCACTGATCCAGCGGCCTTTCGCCGGCCGCCAGGCGCCGCGTGATCGGGCCTGCCGAGACCTCCGGTTGCAGCGACAGTTCGTGTCGCAGCCAGGCCCGCTGCAGAATCCTCACGTCGCCGAACGCTTCCTCGAACAGCTCCAGATGCCGCTGCGGCTCCGGCCGCCCCGGCGGTTCCTTCAGCATCAGAACCAGATAATTGCGCAGCTCCGTCCTGCGGAACCGGCTCATCCACGTCACAAGGGCATAGCTCTGGTGATATACGGTCTTGACCTGCTCGTCGCGGCTGCCGGTGAGATCGGTGATGGTGACCAGCCGGGGCAGCTCAATGAGCGCATCGTCGGCCAGGACCTGCTGAAACGGCCGACGACGCGGCGCGTATTCGTGATCTGGCCCGAACGCTTCATCCGGCGAATCGGTTTCGAAAGAGGTGGCCAGCCCTTCGCAGATCCAGATGGGGTACTGCAGTTGCGGCGATTGCACGCCCGTGTGGAACATGAGCTGGTGCGTGGCTTCGTGGATCGTGGTGGCGATGTCCGCGCTGCTGGCGAACTCGTCCACCCGCTGCTGCTCGGAGGCCAGGTGACGCTGGTACCGGATAAGGCTGTGCCGCAGCGAGGTCGCCTGCTCGTCGCGGCCGAACTGCTCGGCCCGATCAAGATCGTTGCCCAGCCGATCCATCCGCGCCCGCATCTGCCTCAGCTTGATCCTCGCCCGCGTGAGGCTCGGGTTCGACTCGATGTCGTAAAACACCACCCGGTCGTAGCGCGGCGAGTAATAGCCGGCGATCCACGGATCGGTCACCTCGTCGTGGGTCCGGCCGAACAGCTGATAGTCATCGCGGCTGGCGAAGAGAATACACACCAGCCGGTGCCTGAGAGGGAGCGGCTTGAGCCCGATGCGCCGGGCGAATCGATGGAACTGGTGCCAGGTTCGCTCCAGCCGTTCGGCCTGGTTGCGGGCGGCATTCGTGCGCGCGTCGGACAGAACCACGAACCGCCGCGTTTCATGCTCTGCGAATTGATCGGGCAGCAGGTCCCGGGCAGATGTATACGCCTGCGATTCGGTCGGGAGCGGACGAGCCTCGGCATGAGCAAGAAGCGCTGCATGGGCCTCATCGTGCTGAGGCCGGATGGTGAGGATCTGGCGATAGATCTGATCTGCCTGCTCCCACAAATCGTTGTCATCGGCCCAGCGGGCCAGGGCGAGCCGGCCCCGGAGATCATCGGCCGGACAGAGCGCCTGTCGTTGCTGTAACGCGGTCAGCAGATCAGCATCACCTTGACCTTGCGCAGCGGCAAGAGCGGGACACAACAGGCCCAGCGCGCCAAGCCACCACGCGGCGAGCCGAAGCTGCGCGCGGCCTTGCCCCCAAGTCTGGTTGTTGCCCGAACCCGGCACGTTCGCTGACATCGGCCCCGCGCGCAGGCCCTATGAGGAGCCGGATCGGGCTGTCCGACCATGCGGTTGCGTTTGATCCGGCTGGAATGATTGTGCGGCCTGCTCGGGTTGCGCCGGTGCTTGCCTCAGGGTCGATTTGTACAGTCTGGGCCGACTGCAACGTCTGCCGCGATCGTTCGGGCTGGGCGTAGTCGGCTGGTCGACACGGGCTGGGGCGGACCCCGCCGAAGCACCAGTGCCTTTAAGCGGCCAAAACAGGCAATCCGGTCTCTGTGCGGATCGATAGACTGCCTATGCCACCGAAGCTTAATCTCGGCCCGGACCAGGCCGCCGGCCCGCCGCAGTTCGTCGGCATCGCCATGAATGGCGGCGTGATGCGGGCGACGCTGGTCGGGCCGATCATCGGTCAGCGCGAGGGACCAATCATCACCGCCGAACTCGTCCGGGCGATCGAGGCCGCCGGTCCGGTACTCAGATTGCTCGTGCTGGATCTGTCCGACGTCGCCGGGATGGCCAGCATGGGGCTGGGCATGTGCATCGAGGTCCGCAACCGCGCCTGGGAGCGGGGTGCGCCGACCGTGCTCTATGGCCTGAACCCAGATCTGGTGAACCTCATCCATCTCGTCAAGGTCCAACGACTCTACACGCTGGCCCACAGCGATGAGGAGCTGGCCGGCCTCATGGCCGCCTGACCCCCGGAATCAGGGAACAGGAGTCGGGGTGGGCGGCAACGGGATCCCCAGGCCGCCATTGCCGGGGCCGGCATCACCCGAAAGCCGTCCCTCGCTGGCGGATGACGCCTCCGTTGAATAACATGAAAGCACCATAAACGGGGTCGAACCCCCGATCGGCGGTCCCTGCTTCAGAGGTGAGTCCATGGGTCTGGAATCGGCGCTTCCTCAGGATAATTTCCTCACCACGCAACTCAACCACGTGATGAACTGGGCCCGGCGATCGAGCATCTGGCCGATGCCCTTCGCCACCGCCTGCTGCGGCATCGAGCTGATGGCCACCGCCTCCAGCCGCTACGACATGGCCCGCTTCGGGGCCGAGGTCTTCCGGTTCAGCCCCCGCCAGTCGGACCTGCTCGTGGTGGCTGGCCGCGTCTCGGCCAAGATGATGCCCGTCCTCCAGCGCATCTATCTCCAGATGTGCGAGCCCAAGTGGGTGCTCTCCATGGGCGCCTGCGCATCGACCGGCGGGATCTTCGACACCTACGCCGTGGTCCAGGGGATCGATCAGTTCCTGCCCGTGGATGTCTACGTGCCCGGCTGCCCGCCCCGCCCGGAGATGCTCCTGGAAGGCGTGATGGCAATCCAGCGCATCATCGACGCCGACAACATCCCGTATCGCAAGGACGGCAAGCGCCTGCCACTGAAGGTCGAGGTCACCCCCAACTACGAGCCCAAAGAGCAGCCCGTGGACGTAAGCATCGGCGCGACCTGAACCTGTCGTTCCGAGAGTAAGCCGAACCTAACAACAAAGAGCCTGCGGACGGGAGTCCGCGGGCTTTCGCATGTCTGAGTTCATGATCGCCCGATTTCGTTAATCCTTCAGCTCGACCGTCCAGTACGCGTCGTCGAGGAAGGCTTTCCACGACTGGTACTTGTCCAGGCCCAGGCGCAGGGTGATCACCGGGTTGCGCTTGGGGCGCACGGGCGTTCGGACCAGGCGCACGCTGGCCTGCTGGGGCGTGCGGCCGCCCTTGCGGGTGTTGCAGGGCACGCACGCGCAGACGAGGTTTTGCCAGGTGTGCTCGCCGCCCTGCACCCGCGGGATCACGTGATCGATGGTCAGCTCTTTGGTGCTGAAGTGGTTGCCGCAGTACTGGCAGCGGTTGTGATCGCGGGCGTAGATGTTGCGGCGGTTGAGCTTCACTTCCTGCCGGGGCAGGCGATCGTACATGTACAGGCGGATGATCTTGGGGACCGCGATCTCCAGCCGGGGCGTGCGGACCCAGCTGTACGCATCCGGCTCCAGCTCCTTCTGAAGCTGGGCGATCTCCGTCCAGGTCTCGAAGTCGTAGTTGAGGTACCGGCCGTTCTCGACCGCGATGACCTCCGCCGCTCGCTTGCAGAGCATGACGAAGGCTCGCCGGGCGCTGATGACCCGAATGGCCGTGTAGAGGCGATTCAGGACCAGCACCTTCTCATCGAGAACAGCCGCAACCGCCGTCATCGCGAACACCACATCCTTCCGCGGTCCCGAGGGGGACTGGATCATCGTAGCTGCTATCTGCCTATTCGTGCAATGTTTGCGCGGTGATTTGGTGAATCCGCCAGACGGGCCGGAGAAGGCGGGATTTGAGCCGTTTCAGGCCGCAGGGTCGGCGAAGGCGGGGGGCAGCGCTTCCCCCGCTGCACTTCGGGTCGCGGCCAAACGGGCCGATCGCCCCGCCTCGATCAGCCGGGTACCTCGCTGCCTGGATCCCTTGATCCCTCGATGCCTTCCCCTCAGTGCCGGAAATGCCGCACACCGGTAAGCATGCAGGTCACGTTCCGCTCGTTGCACAGGTCGAAGGTCTCTTGGTCGCGCTTCGAGCCGCCGGGGTGGACGATGACGCTCACGCCGGCGTCGATGAGAACCTGCGGCCCGTCGGGGAAGGGAAAGAAGGCGTCGGAGGCGGCGATGGCCGGGCGGTCGCCGGTGATCCGGCCGCCGGCCTTCTCCACCGCGAGGCGGCATGAGGCCACGCGGTCCATCTGACCCGCCCCCGCCCCCAGAAGCTGCCCGCCCCGGCCGATGGCCACCGCGTTGGATTTGACGTGCTTGACCACGGTCCAGATAAACGCGGCTTCCGCCAGCGTCACATCATCGAGTTGCGGCCCCGCGGCATGGGACCAGTTGCCCGCAATCGCCCGCTTCAGATCGCGCTCCTGAGCGAGCATCCCGCCCGGAATCGAGCGGTACTGAATCTGCCTGCGGCCACTGCGGGTGAGAGCGCCGATCGCCAGCAGCCGGACGTTCTTCCAGCGCTCGCCGAGGGCGGCCAGCGCGTCTTCGTGGTAGTCGGGGGCGATGATGACTTCCAGGAACTTCTGACCGTCGCAGATCCGCCGGGCGGTTTCGATATCGACGGTGCGGCTGAGGGCGAGGATCCCGCCGTAAGCCGCCAGCGGATCGCCCGCGTAGGCCAGGTCGAAGGCGGTGGGCAGGTCGTCGGCGGTCGCCGCCCCGCAGGGGTTGGTGTGCTTGAGGACCGCGGCCGAGGCCCGATCCGGAGCGACATCGCCCAGATCCTGAATCAGCTCCAGCGCCGCCGCCGCGTCGTTGATGTTGTTGTAGCTCAGCGGCTTGCCGTGCAGCACCCGGCCCGTGATCACGCTCGGCTCGGGCGAGGCGGGATTCGAATAGAGCACGGCTTTCTGGTGCGGGTTCTCGCCGTAGCGTAGGTCCGAGTGGTGGGCGTAGGTCAGCCGCAGCAGCGAGGGGAACTCCTCCTCGCGCCGCGAGCACATCCACGCGCTGATGGCGGTGTCGTATTGCGCGGTGCGCATGAATGCGGCGGCGGCGAGATCGCGCCGGAGATCCAGAGTCGTGTGACCGTCGTGGTCTTTCAGTTCGTTTATGACCCGGTCGTACTGGTCGGCGCCGGTGACCACGGTGACGAAGGCGTGGTTCTTGGCCGCCGAGCGCAGCATGGCCGGGCCGCCGATGTCGATCTGCTCGATCGCCTCCTCCGGCGTCACCTCCGGATTCACAATGGTCTGCTCGAACGGATAGAGGTTGATGCAGACCAGGTCGATGGGGGTGATATCGTGCTCGGCCATCGCGTTCATATGAGCATCGAGATCGCGGCGTCCCAGCAGCGCGCCGTGGATGGCCGGATGGAGCGTCTTGATCCTTCCATCCATCATCTCGGGAAAGCCGGTGACTTGCTCGACGGGTATGACCTGGATGCCCGCCTCGGAGACGGCGCGTGCGGTTCCCCCCGTGGAGATGATCTCAACCCCCAGTTCGACGAGACTGCGGGCGAAGGGGATCAGATCGGTCTTGTCGCTTACGGAGATGAGGGCACGTCGAATGGGAATGAGAGTGCTCATGCTTGCTCCAGGGGGGTCCCCTGCCTGCGGCGGTGGGCGCCTCCGGCTGCTTCATCACTCTCCCATGTACGACCGCCGTCTTTCCGGTGATGAGCGGAGGTGTGCGTTTCGACGACCCACGGTGCGGTGAAGCCCCTAGTTCCGCGGGGTGAGGCGAATGACCCGTCCGTCGGCCCCCGCGGCGTAGAGTTCGGAGCCGGTGAAGTTGCTGGTGAGCAGGTGCGAGGCGCGGGCCAGGTTCACGGTCCGGATCAGGCTGCCGTAGGTGGCGTCGACGATCTCCATGCGGCCGGCTTCATCGTCCCAGACATACAACTCGTTGCCGCGCTGAAACACCACGTTCCCCCGGGACTCCTCGCAACTCCAGATCACTTTCCCCCCGGGTGAATCGACCGGCCGGGCCTCGAAACAGACCAGCCCTTCGGTGGGGATGTGCTGATAGACGCGGTCTCCCAGCAGCACCGGCGATTCGGTGAGGGGGCTTTCCGTGAGGTAGTGCCACAACGCCGAACGTTGCTGGTTGAGGTCGAAGGCCCACAGCGTATGGTTCAGATCGGCGACATAAAGCACACCGCGGCCTGCGACCGGGCCGGCAACCACGCGGTCCAGAAGCTTGCGGCTCCAGAGCTGGCTGGCCAGGTCGGCCATCAGGACCATGATCCGCCCGTCATTGCCAACCACGATGAGCTTGCCGTCCTCATAGACCGGCGGGAGCTTGATCGAGGGAGAGACCTGGTAGCTCCTCCAGGGAGCGTCGAGGTCCCAGGCGTGCCAGCAAAGCTGACCGTTGCGCGAGCCGTATACGAGATGGTTGCCGAGCCGCAGCGGAGCGGTGTTGGCGATCTTCTCCAGTTTCTGTTTGCCGATCTGCGAGCCGGTGGAGGAATCCAGCAGGAGCAGCGCCCCGCCGGTAGTCAGAATGATCTTCTCCTCGCGGGGTATGTAGGTGATACCGAGGATCTCATCCAGCGGGCCCGTTCCGACGGCGAGGGACCAGATCCGCCGACCCTCCTCGCGATCGAGCCGGGTGAGGAAGTTCCGTCCGTCGATGACGAACACGGAATCGCCCTGGGCCGAGACGGTGCGGATATTGGCTCCCGCGTAGGGGTACTGCCATTTGATGCGATACCCCAGTTCGCGGGCAGTGTCCGGTCCGATGAGATAAGCCGCCTCGAGATCCGTGGTGCGGCTCAGGTCGCTCCCGCTTGCGGCAGGGGCGGGATCGGAGGCTTCGGTCTCGATGCTCCGAGCGCAGCCGGTAGCGGCCGCCAGGAAGCAGGCCAGCGCGGCCGTCGAGGCCCGCCAGCGGTGGGGGAACCGGTACTTCCTTGACGTTGCGTTGCGGGAACCGTGCATCGGTGGTCAATCTCCTTGCCGCATCGCCCGGGCGGGGACGGTACGAGCCCTTCAGTATCAGCCGCCTCCCGAGACCCGTCAAGCGAAGAGAGCCGTCGAGATGGAGATACCTGCTGCGGCTCCCCCAAACCGGTTGCCTGGGATGGAATCCCGGGGAGTCGGCGAGAACCGGGGCCGGTGCCGGAGACGACCGGCCTGAGGAACGGGGTCTGGCGAGAGCGGCGGCCGGCAGGGCGCGGCCGCGGCGATTGTCGTTGCTCCGAGCTCGGCCCGCTCCCGGGTCACCGCCGGGTGGACGGCGATTCGGACGCAGGCCGCCTCGGAGGCTGACCTGCACCTGCCTGAAGGCTAAGCTTGTGGCATGTTCACCGGAATCGTGGAAGTGATGGGACTGGTGGCGGCGGTGGAGGAAAACGACTTCGGCGCCGTGCTCACCATCGATACTCAGGGCTGGGATCACCACGCGCAGGCGGGTGAATCCATCGCGGTCAATGGCTGCTGCCTCACGGTCACCGAGAACGCCGAGGGCGGGATCGATCCGAAGCGGCTCAGGTTCGACGTGATCCGCCAGACTCTGGATCTGACCACCCTGGGCGGCTTGCGGCCCGGCGATGGCGTGAACCTGGAGCACGCGGTGCGGGCCGATCAGATGCTCGGCGGACATATCGTGCAGGGGCATGTGGACGGCGTGGGCGAGGTCATCGCGGTGAAGAAAAGCACCGAAGAATGGCGGACCCGCGTGCGCCCCCCCGCCCACCTGATGGATTACATCGTTCCCCAGGGATCGATCGCCATTGACGGAGTATCGCTGACCGTCGCGGCCCTGGGCGATGACTGGTGCGAGGTGGCGCTGATCCCCACCACACTGGACATCACCACCCTCGGCAGAACCGAGGTGGGCGCGAAAGTGAACCTGGAAGCCGACTACGTCTCGAAAACCGTCGTCCACTGGCTGCGACGCCGAGAGGAGGGCGCGGCGATCGTGGAGCAGGGGGCGACAGGCGCGACCGCGGCAGGCTGAGACGGAACACCGCCGCTCGAATCCGGTCGGGACGGCCATCGAGGGGCGAGGGTTGTCCGGAGCGCGGGCGGATCCGTTCCTTCCCCGACCGATAACAAAGAAGGCCGCCGACAGCCTGCCGCGAAAGAGAGCCCGGTACGGCCGATGCCCGGCGCACCCTGACCGATCTGAGCACCGGTTGAGTCCGCGGACATATCGCGAATAGTCCGCTGGCGATTGACCATGGGGGCAAAAACGTCGATTTGTTATCCGATTGCCGTGGCGAGGGTCCTGGCCACATGGCGTCGTATTTGGCGATCAGGACCATGATGGACGCTGTTAGGACAGTCAGAGTCTTCCGAGTTCGCACGCCGGCGGCATTCGAGAACCTGGTCGCGCCTGACGATCGGTTTGATTTGCCCCCGGTCCAATGTGACAGTTCGGCTGATGTGCATCTGACGCGGAATCCGCCTTACCGGACCCAGTTCAGCAGGGGCGTTCCCGGCGGCGGCAACCTTTGTATCGGCAACAACGTGAACCATGCGGGATGACGCAGGCCAGCGAGGCATCGAGGTGCGAATCGAGGGTGACGCCGCGAAGGCGCGGTTGATCATCCCCGCGGCAACGGATCCCGCTTCCGTTACCGCCGAGGCCCTGAAGAGCGTCGCGTGCAACGAGGGTGTGGTTGTCGGCCCGGCGGTGCTTGCGAAGCTCGCGAGCATCGCCGAGGAGTTCTGGCGGCAGAACGGTGCTGTCAACGAGGTGATTGCCGAGGCGGTTCCCCCCAAGCACGGTCAGGATGGCAGGCTTGAGTTCGTTGAAGGGTTCGACCCGGCGATGCCGATGCCGATGCCGATCATCGGCCCGGATGACGGCGCGGACAATATCGACTTCCACAACATCAGCTCATGCATCACCGTGTCGGAAGGGACGCACGTGGCCACTCTCCGCCCGCCCGAGGCTGGGGAGAACGGGCATGATGTCCTCGGGAATACCATTGCTCCGACGCCCGGCAGAGCCAGCGACGTTGTTATCGATGTCGACACGCTGGCGACCGGCGAGGATGGCCGCGTCACGGCCAGGACCAGCGGGGTGCTGCAGTTCAAGAGCAACGAGCTGAAAGTCAGCCAGGTTCTGGACATCAAGGAGTTCGTCGATTTCTCGACGGGCAACATCGACTTTGATGGTGCAGTGAGTATTGCGGAGGGGATTCGCGATCAGTTTGTGGTGAAGGCCTCAAAGGACATCACCGTCGGCGGCCTCATCGAGGCTGCGACCGTGATCTGCGGCGGGAACCTTGCCTGCCGACGCGGGATGGCGGCCAAGGACCGCGGTCAACTGATTGTCTGTGGTGAGGCCCGAGGCGTCTTCTTCAACAACGTGCGCGGCTGGATCAAGAAGAGCCTGTACGTTGCCCGCGAGCTCATGAATTGCGATTTCATCGTGGGTGGGGACCTCAACTGCCACCGCGGCACCATCATCGGGGGCAGGACCCTCGTGGCCGGTCATGCCTACGTGGGAACGCTCGGGTCGAGGGCCGGCATCCCCACCACCCTGGTTCTGGGAACCGTTCCGAGGCTTAACACGAAGCTCAAGAAGCTCGCCGTCCTCGCCGAGAAACTCCGGTCCAGGCTGGAGGCGGACCGGGAGCGCCTCGAGGCATTCCAGAGCGTCGCTCAGAGCCTGACGGAAAAGCAGAAGGAGGAGCTCCACGCGCTCCGCGAGGAGATCGCCGACCTTGAGCAGAGCCTGGTGACTTGTCGCCAGAAGCACTCGGAGCTGAAGGATGAGCTGCGAAGAACACGCGTCGTCGATCTGCACGTCGGCAACGTGATCCACCGCAAAGTGACGATAGTCGTGGGCGGAGTTGAGACGACCATCGACAAGGCCATCAGAGGGCCGCTTCGAATGGGCTGGCGGCCCCCGACCGGGCTGGTGTTGCGGCAGGGAGACGGGCCGGTCCGGTATCTCAGGGACGTGGCCTGAGGCCAACGGAGTCTGAAACGGCCGGGTGAGCCGGCTTCCCCGATACCGCCGGTTGCCGGTCAGTGCGAATCGGGAACCGCACGCTCGTGGCTCGGGCGATCCCCTTTGCGACGTTCGGCGGTGGGAATCAGCGGTCCGGCGTGCACGCAGATCAGCGTGAGATCGTCGACCTGGTGCAGCGAGCCGATCTGATCGTCGACCCGGTGGGCCAGAGCATCGATAACGTCTTGAGGCGTCGGAAGCTTGGTGAGTTGCTCGAACTCACGACGATACCGGGTCGTGGGCAGGCGGCACTGGTAGGTATCATCAGCCTCGGTGCTGGGGAAGGCTTGTTCAAATCCATCGGAGTAAAGCAGGAGCCGATCCCCGACCACCAGCTCGCTCTCGATCTGGTCGTAGCGCTCGTCCTCGAAGACGCCGAGCAGTCCGCCGTTGGTCTCCAGGAGGCGGGAAGAGCCGTCGACGGAGAGTTGCAGGGGAGGGGGATGGCCGGCCCCCGCGAAGTGTACGACTCGCGAGCGACAGTTGATCAGTGCGTAGCAGGCAGTGGCAAAGCGGGTCGTGTGCTCCTGACGCCGGATCATCGCCGCGTTGAGGCGGGAGAGAACTTCCGACGGTTCAAGGATCTGCGACGTGCCTCGGGTCCGATCGCGGGTGACGAGCGACCGGCAGATGACCATGGTCATCAGCGCCGCGGGCACACCGTGCCCGACCGCGTCGGCGATGAACACGCCCACGTGATCGGCATCGAGGCGGCTCACGTCGTAGATGTCGCCGGAGACGTAATTGGCCGGTCTCCACATGACGGCGAAATCGATCCCGTGCAGCGAGGGCATCTCGAGCGGCAGGAACTCGCGCTGGACCATGGCGGCCAGTTGAAGCTCCTCGTGCATTCTGGTGATCTCGCCCTTGAGGCCGCCCTGGAACCGCTGCGCTATCGAGACGTCGTGGCGCAACTGCCGTACTTCGCTCTGCCGGTGAAGCATGCCCTGGATCTTCGCGCAGAGGAGCGCGTCATCCACTTCCAGCAATTCGATCAACGCTCCCGCGAACTCGAAGGGGTTCCCGCACTTGAGGGGACGATCCACCAGAGCCACCACGGGAACGCCCGCTTCCTCGAGCACGGCCAGAATCCGCAGGGCGTCCGGATCCTCACCCCTCCCGGCGGCAAGCACGGCCAGGTCCACAAAATCCAATCCGGCGGACGGGATTTCCTTGGTCGGCAGCGAACTGATGTCGGGTGCGGGCTGATTGGTCCAGGCCGAGGCCAGGCGCCGGCGCAGCGCTTCGGCGGCCTGCTCACCTCCGTCGAAAGCCGCGACTATGATGTTGAAGCGCGTCATTCGCTCGCTGCCCTGCCGCAGACCGACATTATTGGCCGCCGCCGATCGGCGGCGGACCCGCTTGGTCATCGGCCTACCGGGCCAGCGCCTTGAGGCGGTCCAGATCCAGCTCAATGGAGTCGTCGATGTGCAGGTTCAGCCGATCCAGCCAGCCGGCGCGAAGCTCAATGGCGAACTGAGCCGGATAGTTGCTCCAGTATGACGGCAGGCGCTGCTGGTAGGCGAAATCGGACTCTCCCTCCTCTTGCGGCCGGGCCTTCTTCATGCGGTGCAGGGCCGTGATCCGGCCCCGACCGTCCAGGAAAATCAGGTCGATGTCGATAAAACAGTTGCCCATCCAGAATGATCGCACCTGCGCCTCGGGAAACACGAACAGCATCCCCCCATCCTCGGGCACGCTCTCCTTGTACATCAGCCCTCGAGTGCGGGACGGCTCGTCGATGGCCAGTTCCAGATTGAAGCCGTGGCCGGAAATAGTGACCGTTTCAGACCGCGGCCCCGAGGAGCCGGTCTCAGCACAGCCGGTGCAACTGAGCACCGCCGTCAGCAGCAGGATTATCAGCACCGGCCTGCAGTCAACCATCGGTGGTCTTCCTCGGTGAAAGTGACGGGTGTGCGGGGCACACTATCCAATGAGAAGGCGGAGCGGAAGTCCTCCGCGGTCCATTGTTGACGGTCGTTGCACAGGCCGCACCAATGAGCCAGAAGCCCGATGACCCGCTGAGGTGATACGCCTTCGGCACGGTAGCGCTCTAGGCGGGTATCACCGTGCCGTTTGGCCAGGCGTTTCCCGTCCTCGCCGATCACCAGCGGCAGATGCCAGAATCCGGGCGGCTCGCACCCCAGAGCGCGATAGATCAGACTCTGACGGGCGGCCGAGGGGAGCAGATCATCGCCCCTCACCACGTCCGTGACGCCCTGTCTGGCGTCATCGACCACCACCGCCAACTGATAGGCGGGTACGCCGCGCCTCGTCCAGATCACGAAATCGCCCACCTCACGGTGAGGACAATGCAGCGTCCGGCCCGCGAACCCATCTTCGATAAGAACCGTCTCATCCGGCGTGAGCAAACGGTAATTCGTCTCCTCGCCGTCGAAGCGGAAGACATCCGGCGAGGTGGGGCGGAGCTCCGCGTGGAAGCGGATCTCCTGCTCCTCGCCGTGCGGGGCGCTGGCCGCCTGCCGAATCTCCTTGCGGGTCACATTACAGGCGAAGATCAGGCCCGCCCCGGCGAGCCGCCGCATGGCGTCACGGTACGGTTCCAGATCGTCGGACTGCCGCAGCGCCGTTCCGTCGAAGTCGATGCCCAGCCAGGAGAACATCTCCAGCGCCTGCCGAACCGCGCCGGCCTTCACCCGCGGACCGTCAAGATCCTCGATGCGCATGAGCAGCCGCCATCCGTTGTTGCGGGCCATTGCCCAGTTGATTAGGAAAGTCCGGGCGTTGCCCAGATGCAGGGCGCCGGTGGGGGAGGGAGCCAGTCGTGTGATGCGCGTGCTCATCGGGTTGACGTCACGTGGAGCTGAGACGGGCAGCGTGGCCATAAGCATACTGAGAAGAACCGGGAGGATCCGCGTTGGGCTTGCGGCCGGTGACGCAGACTCCGGAAGAAGGGCCGCACGCACATTTCCGGGAAGATGATTCCGTCGGCTGAGAGTGCTCCTCAGTTGGGCGTCGCGCTTTCCGTTGGCAGGGGGACGATCGGGACAAGTCGGATGCTCAGGACAGGGCCTGACGCACCAGAGTCGCCCGGGCGGCGCGGCGCTGCTCGGTGCTGAGGTTCAGCCCCGCGTGCTGGCGCAGGTGAGCCGGCTGGATCTGAAGGAACAGCCGATTGAGGGCTTCGCCGTCCACCTCCTTGAGCCGGTTGAGATGCAGGCCGAGGCGAACGCGGCTGAGCAGCTTCATGGCCTCCTCGGTGCCCAGCAGGCGGGCGGAGCGAAGGACGGCCAGAGCACGATGGACGCGGTCGTCCAGCAGGTTCGCGTTGCGTTCCACGAGCACCCGCCGGGCCTGATGCTCGTACTCGATGATCCGCGGGATGATGGTGTCCTGGAAATCCCCAAGCAGCTCCGCCTCGGGCCGGCCCAACGTCACCTGATTGCTGATCTGGTACAGGTCGCCGGCGGATTCGGAGCCCTCGCCGTAGTAGCCGCGGACCGCCAGGTGCATGTCCTTGGCGGCGCGGCGGACGCGATCGATCTCGTTGGTGATCTTGAGGGCCGGCAGGTGCATCATCACCGAGAAGCGAACGGCGGTGCCAATATTCGACAGGCAGGCGGTGACGTATCCCCAGCGATGCGAGTAGGCGTAGTCGATCTTGGACTCGATAACGTCGTCGACCTCGTTGAGGCGCTGATAGGCCTGGTGAAGCTGGAGACCGGGGGCGAGAACCTGCATTCGCAGGTGATCCTCTTCGTTCACCATGATGCTCAACGTCTCGTCACCGGAAACCGCCACCGCTCGCTCCACCTCGCTGTTGAGGTGGTTCCGGGAGATGAGGTGTCGCTCCAGCAGGAGATTCCGGTCATGCTCGGTTGCCCGGTGAAGGTCGACCCAGATCATCCCCTTGGCCAGATCGCTTCCCAGCAGGACGCTGCGGCTGAGGTTGAGCAGTTCGTGGCGCTGCGAGTCGGTGGCCCGATTGACGAACGGGAACCCGGCGATGTTTCGGGCCAGCCGCGCACGACAGCTCATCACCACGGTGGTGTGG
>CP070772.1:2303249-2336736 GCA_020345805.1 Phycisphaerales bacterium
GCTCCAACCTCCTCCGCTGGATCGAGTCAGAGCGCTGCAGGAAGACTTCAAGATCCCCGCCGACCCCCTCGCGGGCGTGGTGAACGGCTCGATCAAGACATTCACCCAGACGGTGCGGGCCAGGCACGATCAGGTGACGGAGATCCCGCCCATTCCCTTCGCCAGCTTCGACCCCGATCGCGAGGAGTACGTCGTGGTCTGGAGCGACGCCATCCCGATCACGGTCAGGCCGACCGCTACGCTGTCCATGGCCGAGGTGGTGGAGGCCGAAGGTCCGGGCCAGATTTCCGCGACCGAGCTGACCGAGGCGGCCGGGGGAATACTGGCCAACTACACGAAACTGGATGAGCTTCTCGCCGAGCAGGACTCGGATATTCCTCTGAAGCTGGCGTTGATCCTCCTGATTGTGCCCCCAGTGGCGTACCTGGCGACGTTCATTACCCAGAAGCGCGTGCGGCGCCTGCGCGGCGACGTGGCTTACGCCCGCCGGCGAAAGGCTCGCCCTCTGGCGCTGAGCCGGATCAGGAAGATCGCATCGGGCTCGTCCCCGCAGGATGCTGAACTGGCGGCCGGGGCGGTACGCGAGTATGTCGCGGACCGGTGCAACCTTGCCCCCGGGGCAGCGACGGCGGCCGAGGTAGTTGCGCAAATGCGCCGAAACCGCGTCCGGCCGGAGCTGATTGAAGATGTTCAGAACCTGCTCGCGGACTGCGAGCAGATGACCTACGCCGGCGGTGGCGAGGCGCGGGTCGAGGACTTGGCCGATCGGGCCCGCAAATGCATTATTCGGCTGGAGCGGGAGCATCTGAAATGAGCGGCCGCGGCAACCGATACCGCCCTCCGATCGGCCCGCTTTGCGGCATGAGGGCAGTCTGCGCGGCATTTGCGGTGGTTTCAGTTCTCTGCAGCCTTGCCGCCGGGGCGCAACTGTCGCCCGAGCAGCGCTTGGAGGTGCTGACCGAGGCGCAGCAGGCATACGACCGGGGGGCCGAGATCCTGCCGACCAACCCTGGCGGCGCGGCCGAGCAATTCCGGCTCGCGGCCGCCCGGTTTCAGCTTCTGATCGATGACGGCGTGGTGAACGGCCCGATCCTTTACAACCTTGGCAACGCGTACCTACAGGTCGGGGAGTTGGGGCAGGCGATCCTCCAGTACCGCCGGGCCGAACGATTCATTCCCGCCGACGCGAGGCTGGAGGGCAATCTCCGGTTCGCTCGCTCGCTCTGTCGCGATCAGATCGCTCCCAGCGGTCAGCGCGCACTGGCCGATGCGCTGCTGCTGTGGCATCACAGCACCTCGCCCCACTTTCGCCTGTGGTTGTTCGGCGTGGGATACATGCTGTTCTGGATCATCCTGATCTCGTGGCTGTTCCGTCCGCCCGGGTTCTGGCGGTACCCGGCCGGCGCCTGTGCGGTCATTTGGATTGCCTGCGGAACATCGCTGACGATGGACCTGGTGACCGCGGGCAGTCATCGTGAGGGAGTGGTCATTCAGGATGAAGTGATCGTGCGCAAAGGCAATGGCGAGGGATTTGCCCCTCAATTCGAGCAGCCGTTGCACGAGGGGGTGGAATTCCGCCTCGCCGAGCGGCGGGGCGACTGGCTGAGCATCGAACTTCCAGACGGGAAGACCGGCTGGCTTCCCGCCCGCGCCGCCGGTCTTATCGAGCGTTGAGCCGGAGGGGCTGCATGCAGAACAGTCGAGGCCGCACCGGTTTCCGATACGGCCTCGTCCCCCTAAACCGAGAATGGGATTCGGGAATCATCCGCCCCGCGAACCGCGCCGGCCCCGGTCGCGGTTGGGGTCCGGTTTCTCAGGTTGGCCGGGCCGCCCTCGACGCTCGCGGGTCGGTTTGGCCGCCTTGTCTCGGTCTGGCTGGCCTTGTGGCCTCCTGCCATCGGCCTGCTGTCGCGGGCGATCAAGATATTGACGGATCATTCGCCTGATCACCTCGCGATCCGCCTTTGATAAGCGAGACTGCCGGAGTCTCGGAGCGGGCTTGCGTGCCTCGCCGCGCATGCCCCGCCGCGTGAGCGGACGTTTCATTTCGCGGCCGGGTCGTGTGGGAGGCTGCCGCAGGGACGGTCCCTCCGCGCCGCGATCGCGCATCTGGAGGCGTTGCTGTCTGAACTGTCTTCGCAGCAGGCAATCGCGTCCCGGGGGGCATTGCCGAATATGACGCAGGAGCTGTCGGGCCAGATCACGGCATCGATCAGCCTGGCGGTCCCTTTGCATTCGGGCCGCTTGGCGGCGCTGAGCCTGCAGGCGGTCTGCTCCGGGCCGGCTGCGGGCGGCCGGTGGCGCGTCGCGCTCGGTGCGGCCGACCCGCGGGCGTGCGCTCGGTGCAGCTTTCTCCGCCGATCGCGACTGTCGGGCCGCGGCCCGGTCGCCGCGTGGGGCGCGCTGCGCCTGCGGCTGTTCTCGATCCTGCTCCTGTGCGGCGGCGACTTCCCCCAGCGCAGCGATCATCCCCGCCAGAGCGATGATGGTGATGGTGAGCTTTCTCATGGGTCTGATTCCTTGGTGGTTCATTGCTCTCGCAGGTCGGCTTTCGAATAAGGCTCTCGATCACCCACCGTTGGCAGTCGCGGCGGGTGGAGTCGATTGATCAGGTCAATGACCCCGGCCTCCGTTCGGGCCATGATCCGTGTTGTCTGCCTGGCCAGGATCCTCATCCCGGTCCGGCGGGGGAATGCTGCCCGGTCCTCGATCCCGCTCCGGGCCTCGCTCGCCCCGGCCACGCGGACCCCGATCACGCCCCGGCGAAGAACCGCCTCCCGGGCGGCGACCGTGGCGGCCTCCCTCGAAACCACCCATCCCGCCCCGAGGACCGATGTACCGCTGGATGACGCGACTGAACGCAGGAATCTGCTCCGGCTCCAGCAGCTCTCTCTGCTCCAGAAGATTGTCGATAACCAGTTCCTGAAGCTCCCTTTGCAGAGAGGCAATGGTGTCCAATTGGACGCCGATCGCGTCGCGGTCCGGTTCCGCTTCTGCCAGCAGACCGGCGAGGGCTCCGTGCTCAGTCCGCATTTGGCTGCGAAGCTCTTTCGTGTCCTCAAAGAGCCGGCGGCTGATTTCGCCGAACCTCTCTGACTGATCGCTGGTCAGTTTCAGCGCTTCGCGCATCCGTCGGGGTGGTCCCGGTCTGGTGTCCCGAGGCTGCTCAGGAGGTGCGGGGGTGTAGGTCCGCACGCCATAGGTCGCGCCGAACCCCACGTTGAACGCGAGGGAAACGACCAGCAGCCACCACGGCAATGCGTTGCGTGACGGAGTCCATCGCATGGTTCAGTCCTCCACTTCCGCCAGCAGGGACAGGTACCGTTCCCCGATGGAATCGGCCGGAGTCAGGTCCAGCGATTCGGCGAAGAGCGCCTCGGTCGGATCGGTGGTGCCGGAATCGCTTCCGTAGCCGTTCATGGAGATGGCGAGGAAGACGCCGAGAACAAGCGCCGCCGTTCCCAGCGCCGCCGGGGCGGGCTGGATGAACTCGAGCAGGCGATCGACGAAGGCGAGGTGGCGGCTCTTCCCGGGCAATCGGGCCAGAGTGCGGCCGGCGAAACCCGGTCGCGGGTCCGGCACCGTCAGCAGTTCCAGCTCGCTCGTCAGGGCCTGAAGCTGCTCGCGGAACCGGCGGCAGTCAGGGCATTGCCGGAGGTGTTCGTCAATACCGTTCCGACCTCTCTGGCTCGGAGGCCCATCCAGGCTGATCGACACGAGTTTTCGGACTCTGCGGCAGCTCATGAGGCCATCACTCCTTATTCGTTTCAGCACCGTACGGCGGCAAAACTTGCGGATCACGCGTCACCTCTCTCTCGCTCCAGAACCTTCTTCAGTCGTTGCCGACCCCGGAACAGCAGCGATTCGACCGCCGGCACCGAGGTCTGGAGCACGGCGGCGATCTCCGAATAGGACAGGTCGTGGAAGTGCCGGAGCAGGATCGCCGACCTCTGGCTGGGGGGCAGGGAGGCCACCGCCGCTTCCAGGCGGGCCTTCCGTTCCTCCTCCAGCGCCGCCGTGTCCGGGTCGGAGGTCTGGCTCGACCTGCCGGCAGCAGCGGGCTCCCCGATCAGTGGGACGGTGGGCTTCCGGCGTCGGCTGCGACTGTAGTTCAAGCAGATGTTGATGGCAATCCGTAACAGCCAAGTGAAAGCCGCGGCACGCGGAGTGAACGCGGGAGCCCCCTTCCACGCGGCTAGGAACACGTCCTGAGCGATATCCTCGGCCGTCGCTCGGTCGCCGATTCCCAGAAACCGGTGCACGTAATGGACGACGGCGCGATGATGTCGCTGGACCAGCTCGCCGAAGGCCGCTCGATCGCCTTTCCCCGCCGCCTGCAGCAGTGCTATGTCATCGCGCTCCGGCATTGGCGGCCCAGTCTGAGGGTTGAACGCCGCGGAGGCCGAGAGCTTGCAACGAGACGCTGTCGGCATCATCGATACGATCGCCTGGCGGGGAGTGGCAAGACCCGGTTATCGGTACTTCCATTCGCATACAGTCGGGTCGGTTCCCGGACATCGCCCCGCTTCTGCGAACTCTGCCTCCATCCGGATCCGGGCAAGCGGGGGGTGGCGCGACTTCCGTTGACTTCAGGTCATATGCCGACATTGAGCAAAACCTGCGAGTTTTTCCCCCGTATTGAGCCGACAGAAGTGACGAGGCCTATGATTGCCTCCCTTTTTGCGGGATCGGTCCCGGCGCTGGAAGGAACATGTCGCTGCGACGATCAATCAGCCTTTCTGGGCAACCGGTGACCGAGCCGGCTATGCTTATCGCAGCATCGTCTCGAGTTTATGGAGACGATGTCGTCAGCCCCTGCCGGGCGGTGCGAGCCGACGGCCTCCGATCGCCATCGGGCATCCGTCCCGGTCCGGGCGGGAATCCCGGGAATTATCCGCATCCGGCGGATCATCAGTCCAGGAGCGGACGGACTCTCGATGTCCTCGCCTCCTCCGGCCGGGTCCGCCGGTGTGCGATTTCGACCAGACTGGGGAGCGAGTTCTAATGGCACTTGAAGCAGGATCGTCTGCCGTGGCTGAAAAGAGCACCAGGACGGCGGGGAGCCGACAGTCAACCAGAATCCACGAACACATTGTTGAGATCGTCAGCGATTCCGGCGAAGGGGCTCAGAAATGCGGGCAGACTTTCGGCACCGTAAGCGCCAAGATGGGCAACGGTGTCTGGACCGTCGAGATTATCCCCGCCGAGATCAAGCCGCCTTCCCGCTCTCGCGCCGGGGCCAGCGGCATCCGCATCCGGCTCGGCGATCATAAGATCACCAACATGGGCGACGAGGCGAACCTGGTGGTGGCCTTCAACGAGCAGGTTCTCTACGGTCGCATCAGCCAGAAGTCGTATCGCCCCGGCACGGTGATTCTGCTCGAGAGCAAGTGGGCCGGCGATCCGTCTCCGGAGGTCCAGCAGGCGTACACGAAGGCTCTGGAGGACTTCGAAGACCGGGGCTACGTCGTCCATGAACTGGCCATGGAGGAGGCGTGCCTGGCCCATACCAGTAATCCGCAACTCGGCAAGAACATGTTCGTCCTGGGCATACTCTGCGAGATCTACCAGCGTGACCTTGACAAAGCGCTGGCGGAGATTGCCGCCGTCTTCGCGCGCAAGGGCGAGGGGGTCATCACCTCCAACCAGAACCTTCTGCGCGCCGGTGCCCAGTTCGCCCGCGAGAACGTCGACTACTGCTACGAAGTCCCGCCCATGCCGGGCAAGGCCGAACTGCTGGTGATGAATGGCAATCAGGCCATCGGTGTGGGGGTAATGGCTGCGGGCATGGAAGTGGTGTCGATGTATCCGATCACGCCCGCCACGAGCGCTTCCCACTATCTGGCCGGCGTGTTTGACAAGGTCGGCGCGTTCGTCCACCAGGCCGAGGATGAGATCGCCGCCGTCGGCTTTGCCATCGGTTGCTCTTACGCCGGCAAGACCGCCTGCACGATCACCTCCGGACCCGGGCTGGCCCTGAAGACCGAGTTCATCGGTCTGGCGGTCATGGCCGAGATTCCCCTGGTGATTGTCGATGTGCAGCGCGGCGGGCCGGCAACGGGTCTGCCCACCAAAGTGGAGCAGGGCGATCTGAATGCCGCGATCTACGGCTCACCCGGTGACTCGCCGAAGGTCGTGCTCGCGGCGGCGACCATCGATGAATGCCTTCATCTGGTGATTACCGCCAGAAAGCTAGCCGAGGCGTTTCGCATACCGGTCATCCTCCTCACGGACGCAAACCTCGCCACGGGGGTGCAGCCGATCCGCCGGCCGGAAGTCCGCGAGGAGTGGTTCGCGCCACCCATAGATCAGTCTCCCTGGAAGGAAGGCGTCCCGCCCTATGACTGGGATCCGAAGACGGGCCTTTCGCCCCGGCCGATTCCGGGTCAGGTGGGCGGGGAGTATGTGCTGACCGGGCTGGCCCACACCCGGCAGAGCCATGTCGCCTATGACCCGGAAGCCAACCAGTACGGCCAGGAGATGCGCAGCCGCAAACTGGCGGCCCTGCGGGCGTCGCTGAAGCCCCCCAAGGTGCACGGCGACGAGGAGGGCGACTTGATCGTGGTGGGCTGGGGTTCGACGCTTGGGTCAATCGAGGAGGCCGTGGATCGGGCCCGGGCCGAGGGCTACAGGGTCTCCTCCGTTCATGTTCGTTTCCTCTCGCCTCTCCAGCCCGGGCTGCGATCCATCTTCCTGAAATTCAAGAAGGTCATGACGGTGGAGTTGAATTACAGCGACCCGCCCGAAGGCCTGATGGATAAGACGCAGCCCGGCCGCCCGGCGCAGCTGGCGCTGAACCTGCGTGCGAGGACGCGGCGGGACATCGACTACTGGTCCATATCGCCCGGCCAGCCGCTGAGCCCCGGTCAGATCTACGATGTCATCATCGGTCGCCTGAATGCGATGGGTGTGACCCCGTCCAAGACTGCTGAGACCGTGTCACGGAGTTGAGTCAGGTATGTTCGGTCTGAAGACAGATTGGTCACTGGACGTTCTTCCCCGCTACTTCACGCTGGAAGACTATGAAGGCGGCGTGGCCCGCTGGTGTCCGGGGTGCGGCGATCACGCCGTGCTCGCCGCCGTCCAGCGCATCTGCCGCGATGAGCAGTTGGCTCCGGAGAAGACTGTCTGCGTCTCGGGAATCGGATGCTCCAGTCGCTTCCCGCACTACATGAAAACGTACGGCTTTCACGGTCTGCACGGCCGAGCACTTCCCGTGGCCTGCGGTGTCAAGGCCCGCCGACCCGATCTGCATGTCTGGGTCGCGACCGGCGACGGCGACTGCTGCTCCATCGGCGCCGGCCACTGGATTCACGCCGTCCGCTACAACATGGACATGGTGGTGATGCTGTTCAACAACAGCATCTACGGCCTGACCAAGGCGCAGACCGCACCCACTTCTCCCGTGGGCCTGAAGACCAACACCCACCCGGGAGGGGCCTGGCTTCCTCCCCTCAAGCCCACCGCCGCGACCATCGGCTTCACCAACGCTTCCTTCGTGGCCCAGACCGTGGATTGGAATCCGGCCCACCTTCACGCCACCTTGGATGCCGCCTACAAGCACAAGGGTCTCAGCTTTGTGCAGATCATGCAGCGGTGCCCACAGTACACCGCCTCCATCTTCGAGGAGTACCAACAGGATCCTTCCCGCATGCTGCTGCTGACCCACGAGGACGGCATCAATATCGATCCGGCGGTGGCCAGGATCTACCCCAACCAGATGAGTCACGACCCTTCGGATCTTCCCGAGGCGTTGCGCATCGCCAATCGGGACGACACCCTGCCGATCGGCCTGTTCTTCAGGGATCCGGATCGACCTCGATACGAGGAGATAACCGCCCTCGGTCTGGACATGACGGTTGAGGAGAAGCTCACCGCCCTCAATAAAGAGCTTGATCGGTTCGCAATCTAGCGGAAGAGCCATGGACAGTAACGAGCAGAGCACGGCGTCCGCCAGCAGCGCTCTCCCCGACGGCGAGACCATCCCGCCGGTCGTTCCCTCCGGTCAGGCACTCCACGCCATGCCGGAGCTGCCGGTTGAGGATGACCAGACGCCTCAGGAACAGATTGATCTGGCGTTGCACGCCGTGCGCCGCTACCACCGCGGCGACCCCGGCTCAGGCGATGATCTGACCCCGCCGGGCGATTCCCTCATCCCCGCCCTGCTTCATCCGTATCGCGATCCGGAACGGATCCGTCACGACTACCCGCTGTTCCTCTTTCCCTCCGAGGCGTCGGCCGACCGATTCTGCCAGCCCTTGTCGGAACTTCTGACCTCGCTTGCCGACTCGTTTGCGCCCGGGGAGGAGGATGCGAAGATCCTCAAGGACAACTTCTCTCGTCTGGAGCGCCTGGTCCGCGAGGACCTCGGCGACTCTGACGGACCGATCAGCGCCACGGAGCGGCTGGCGGATGCGGCCCGTTCTCTGGCCGATAGTCTGAAGCTCAGCCCGGATGCCGAACGGCAACTGAAAGAGGATGTCGAGAAACTGATCGGCGCAGTGCCTGAGGACGGCAGTCTGCTGGGCCTGTCCCCGCATGCTCCGTTGCATCTGTTCTTTCTCGCCGCCCGTCATCGGGCCGCCCGCTGCCGGTCTGCGCTGCGACGACAGATCGTTCAGCTTCGCCGCCAGCTGCGCGACATCCTGCTCATCGACCTTGACAAGGAACCGGAGGGGCGGGAACCGACAGTGCTGGGAGAGACCGTCGGCGAGATCGGCACCGAGCATTTTGATCCCGCAGCGCTGGCCCGGGTGCTCGGCCCGGCCCGGGGGGCCGAGCCGATGGAACCGGCCCGGCGCAAACGCATCCAGGGCGTCATAAAGACCCTGGAGAAGTACCTGGATCAACCCGAGCCGCCACTCCTGCGGGTGGTTCAACGCGAAGGAACTCCGCGAGCCTGGAAGACCGACGAGATCGAATGGCACAGCCCGAGCGAAGGTACCGTGTGCGCCAAAGCGGCGATGCTTTTCGACCAGCAGGCCGATAAGCATGCGCGGCTCTACGCCGCAATGCGGGTGGCCCGGCTGGAGTTGGTCGATGCCTACGACCCGCCTCGACATGACCACCTTCTCGCCGGCTTCGACTGGGAAGCGTTCTCACATGATGAGCTGCTGGCTCTTCCGCCGGTTCTTGCTCTGGAGCCGGCCCGTCAGCTTGCCGGTGAGGAGCTGCTGTGCCTGTCACGTCTCCAGCTTTCCGGCCGGCCCGTCTCCGTGCTGGTCCTCATTCAGCCGGCGATGAACCCGGGCGTGCCCCCCAACGGCGATCCCCTGATGGGCTACCGCTTCGAGTTGGCCTATCTCGGCATCAGTCATCGCGAAGCGCTCGTGCACCAGTCCTCCGCGGCCCGGCCGGATCATCTTGTGGACGGCTTCCACCGCAGTCTCGAATCGACCCGCGCTTCGCTTCACGTTGTTGCTACCGGGCTCACCGCCGAGGGGGATCGGCCTTCCCTTGGCGATTGGCTGCACGCCGGCGCCGCTCTGGAAGGTCGGGCCCACCCGTTCTTCCACTATGATCCCGGCCTGGGCACGACGTGGGCGCGACGGTTCGATTTTTCGGGCAACCCCCAGCCCGAGTCCGACTGGCCCGTCTACGCACTCGCCTGCCGTGTCTCCGGCGGGGGCGAAGAGACGCTGGAACTGGCCTTCTCCTTCGCCGACTTCGCGCTGCTGGAGCCGAGTTATCGCCAACATTTCCGCGTAATACCGCCCGAGTGTCGCGGCGAGGAGCTGATCACCGTTGATGCGTATCTGACCCTCTCGCCGAGCGAGGCGCTCGAGCACATTCCTTATACCTGGGCGGTGGATGATCAGGGGCGGCTCCATCGTCTCGTAATCACCCGTCGCCTGGCCTTCGCCTGCCGCGACCGGCTCAATTTCTGGCGCACCATGCAGGAGCTGGCGGGCATTCGCAACGAATACGTGAAGGAAGCGGTGGAGCGGGAGCGCCGACGGGTGGAAGAAGAATTCGCCTCGGAGCGCCAGCAGCTTCAAGAGGCCCAAGCCGCGGAGCTGGAAAGGGTGAAGACGGAGGCGGCGAGCGAGGTGCTGCAGCGACTTGCCGCCGGCCTGGTTCAGGGCGACCTCAGCGCTCTGACCGCCGCTCCCGTTGCCGCCCCCAGGCCCGGCCCTGCGCCCCCGGCTGAAGCCGCGATCGAGGAAGCTGGTTCCGAAGAGGCCGAAGCCGCCCCTCAGATGGCGGCGGAAGAAGAAGAGGAGGACGAGGGGCCCGCCGAGCCATGGATCGACAGCATCCTCTGCACAACCTGCAACGATTGCACCAACCTCAACCCGCAGTTGTTCGTCTACAACGGCAACAAGCAGGCGATGATCGGCGACCCGCGGGCCGGGACCTACGCCCAACTGGTGGAGGCCGCGTCCAAGTGCCCGTCCCGGTGTATTCACCCCGGAAAACCGTTGAACCCGGACGAACCGAACCTCGAGGAGCTCATCGAGCGCGCCAAGCCGTTCAATTGACGCACGCGTCGCGCAGGGAACCTGTGCCGTGAATACCACGCTGCTGGCAACGGCGATCATGGCTGGCCTTGGGGTCTTTTTCGGAATCGGCCTCGCGGTCGCTTATCGATTCCTCCGCGTCGAGGAGGATCCGAGGCTGGACATCGTCGAGGAGATGTTACCCGGTTCCAACTGCGGGGCCTGCGGCGAAGCGGGCTGTCGGGCCTTTTCCGAAAAACTCGTGGACGGCGCCCTTAAGCCCAGCAACTGCACCGTCTCCAGCGAGGAGGCGATCGGCGACATCGCGGCCTTTCTGGGCGTCGATGCGGGCAGCCAGGAAAAACGCGTCGCCCGTCTTCACTGCGCGGGCGGCCTCGGTCAGGCCCACCAGATCGCGGAGTACGAAGGCTTCGAAACCTGCCTCGCCGCTCATTTGGTGGGAGGTGGCGGGAAGGGCTGCACTTGGGGCTGCCTCGGCCTCGCCGACTGCATGAAGGCCTGCACCTTTGACGCCATCCACATGAACGATCAGCGCCTGCCGGTGGTCGATGTCGCCCAATGCACCGCGTGCGGCGACTGTGTCGATGTTTGCCCCCGCGACCTTTTCGAGATTCTCCCGCTCACTCACAACCTGATCGTGCAGTGCAGCGCGCCGCTGGAGGGTGACGAGGCAAGGGCGGTGTGCTCGGTAGCCTGCGATGCCTGCGGCCGCTGCGCCCAGGATGCCGCCCCCAATCTGATTCGCATGGAGAGCAACCTTCCCGTGGTGGATTACTCAGCCGGGGGACCGGCTTCGCAGGTGGCGACGCAGCGATGCCCCACGGGCGCCATTCAGTGGGTGGAACGCGAGCAATTCGTATCACAGAAAACCGTGCCCTTGACAGGGGTTCGCCTTGACTAGTTTCGCCGCCACATCCTTCCGTCTGATTCGGCGCCTGCTCCAGGGCGCCCGGACCATCGCACCCCCGCATGCCGGCGTCGAGACGGTGCTGGACGGGATGACCGCCGTTGCCGTAACCGAATCGTGCATTTCGGAAGTCGCCGGACTAGGCGCAGGCTTTCCCGCCGCCGGTGCCGCCCGGGCCTGGAGCGAGCGGCAGGCGGGAGAGGGCCTCAACCGCTTCGGCGGGCCCCTTGGCTCCGTTGATGCCGAAAGTCCGCGGGGCGGGCTTGCGGCCTCGATGGGTATGACTGCCTCCGGACTTCGCGCCGCCTCCTTCTTGTCCGGAACCGATCTGGCCGCCGTACACGATCTCCTGACCCAGGCCGTCGGCCAACACCTGCCGCTCATGGTCCACCTTGCCTGCCGTGCCCCGGCCGGGCACGCCCCGGCCCTCGGGACCGGCCATGAAACCTGCCACTCCGTCAGCGGCAGCGGTCTGTTTCAGCTCATGGCGGCGAACGTCCAGGAGGCGGTGGATCTGGCTCTCATCGCCCGGCGCACGGCTGAGCTGGCTCTGATTCCGGGACTGGTGGCGATGGACGGCGAGCAGACCGCGCTGGCCGGCCAGGACGTGCTCCTTCCGGATGGCGGCCTCATTCGCGCCTTCCTCGGCGATCCGTCGGACATTATCGAACCGCCGACCCCCGCCCAGCGACTGCTGTTCGGCGAAACCCGCCGGCGTGTGCCTCGCTTTTATGACCTTCAGCATCCCACTCTGTTGGGTTCTCTTCAGGGACCGGAAAGCTGGGCTCTGGGCGCAGCGGGCCGCACGCCGTATTTCGATACACACCTCGGCGACTTCCTGGCGGATGCGATGCGCGAGTTCGCCGACCAAACCGGGCGGAGCTACGACCTCATCGCGACTCACCGTCTGGATGGCGCGGAGATCGTGCTGATCGCCCAAGGCGCCGCCTTCGAGACCTGCGCAGCCCTGGCGGATTATCGTCTCGGGCACGGGGATTCCACCATCGGCGTGCTCGGCGTTCGCTGCCTGCGGCCGTTCCCCGGGGCCCAGATCGTCGAGCAGGTGAAGAACGCGCGGGTGGTTGCCGTGCTGGAACGCGTCTCCGCGCCGTTCGCCGGCGACGGACCGCTGCTGGCGGAGACTCGCGCGGCCTTCCACCGGGCGGCGGAGAACGCCCTGTTCGGCCCGGCCATGCATCCGGGTCATCCGGTGGTCGCCGAACATCAGCGGCCGCAGCTCGTGGGTGTCCCGTTCGGCCTGGGCGGCATGCCCCTTCGCGCGACGGACCTTGCCGAACTCTGCGCAGAGCTGGCCCGCCCTCGGCGGTCTCGGATCTATCTGGGCGTTGACTTCGTTCGGGACCCTTCCGCTTTCCCCAAACGTCAGGCCCTGATGGACACGGTCAGGCGCGAGTATCCGGAGGTCGCGGACCTGTCGCTGCGGTCAATCGAAGCCGGACCGGATGTTCGGCCGGAAGGAGCGGTCACGATCGCGCTGCACCGTCTTGCCGGTGGTGAGGGCGAGACACTGGCGGGCGAGGCCGCCGAGCTCATCCATAATGCCATGGGCGGGCATCTGCGCAGTCGGCCCGCCCTGACCTGGCAGCGATTCGACGAGCCGTGTGTCGATCACCTGACGCATTCGCCGGGTGCTCTGCTCGATCCGGGTGACGCGGTGAGCGTGGATATCGCCGTGCTCGCCGCCCCGCGCGTTCATCATCTGATGGATCTCACCGCGGGACTGACTCGCGGCGGCGCGATTCTGGTTCTGGAAGGCCCGGTTCGCGAGGACGGCCTGCGCTCTCTGCCGGCCAATCTCGGCAGCCAACTGGCGCAGAAACAAGTGGAGCTTTTCGTCATTCAGCGCCCCGCCGCGAGCGACGAGACCGGCGATGAATCGTGGCGGCACGTTGAGGCGATCCTTGGTGGGTTGCTGGCTCTGTTCCTGATCCGCAGTGGTGACGTGCAGTTGACGGCCGACCAGGCGCGGGCAGCGCGTGAGGCGACCCTGGGAGACGTCCCGGACAGCGAGCGCGAATCTCGCCTTGATGCGTTCGTGGCGGCCTTCCAGTCCCTCAAGCAGGCTGACATGCCTGCCTCCGGCCCGGATATCCCTTCCCGCAAGCCGCAGGACATTCCGGTGCCGCAGGCGGTAAGGCAGCTGGGACGCCCCGATGATGCCCTCGACAGTCTGCCCCGGTTTTGGGATCAGACCGGCGTTCTCTACCGAACCGGGCGCAAGGATGAGCTTGCCGCCGATCCGCAGCTGGCGGTGAACGCGGTCCCCGTCCTGACCTCGACGTTCCGCGATGTCACCGGAGCCCGCGAGTTGTTGCCCGAGTTCGACCCGGAGACCTGCGATGGGGACGGCCGCCTGTGGACGAGCTGTCCCGACGGCTCGATTGCCCCGCTGGTGATTTCCGCCAAGGCGCTGATCGAAGCGGGCATCAACATCGCTTCCTCCCGAGGCCGGCCCGCCGATGCCCTGCGCGCCATCGCCGGCCAGCTTGCCCGGCGCATCAACCGGATTATCGCCGACAGCGATCATCCGCCGATGACGGCGGGCGAGCTTCTTGACGAGGCCTTCCCTGCGGTACTGGAGAAGTCCGACTTCGATCAAGACCGCAAGGCGTCGCTCAAGGAGGCGTTCGACAATCTGATCGAGGTCATCGGTGAGCTTCCTCTGGCCCCGACCGAGATCTTCTTTGCCGAGTTGGAGCGCAAAGCCACCGGCACGGGCGAGTTCCTCACCGTAGCGGTGAACCCCGACGCCTGCAAGAGCTCTTCGCTCGTCCTCGCTGCCTGCGAGGGGCGCGGCCTGCAAGCAGTCGAGCAGACTCCGGAGAATCTGGAGAAGGCCCGCCGTCTGTGGGATCTCTGGCAGCAGCTCCCCGATACGTCCGGCGAGACGATCGAACGGGCGAGAAATCATCCGAAGGTCGGCCCGCTGGCGGCCATGATGCTCTCACGCCACTGCCTGATGGCCATGGCCGGTGGAGATGGCGCCGAGCCCGGGTCCGGGGCCAAGCTGGCCCTGCGACAGGTTCTTGCCGCCTGCGAGTATCACCTTCAGCCCCGTCTGCAGGATCATCTGAAACAGATCGATACGCTGAGGAACAAGCTGGCCGACAGCATCCGCGAGCTGCTCGCCGATGCGCTGCCCACTGCCGATTTGGATGCGCTGGCCGAGGGCCTCGCCGTGCTGGGACGCGACGATGTTGATATCGCGTCGCTCTCATCGAAAGTTGACGAGGCAGTGACCGTTGGGAAGGTCGATGGCGCTCGATTGAGACGGCTGGTCGAGGTCGCGCGAGGACTCGCCGACCTGCACTGGCGCCTCTCGCACGGGCCGACCGGCCTGGGCAGAGCGCGGGTGGGATTGACCATCGCGCCGGGTTCGGTTGCCGCCTGGTCGGCCGCGTTCCCGCACAACCCGTTTTCCTGTCCGGTCCTGGTGGATGCCGGCGGCGAAACGAGCCAGCTTGCCCGCGGGGTCCTGGAAGGCCAGCTTCGCCAGGCGCTGGCGGGCATCCGCCTCATGCGCTGGGCTCGACTGGAACTGGAGTGTCCGGCCGAAGCGGCTCGGGCCGCCGAAGCGCTGGCGGCGCTGCGCTATGCGGATCTGACCGAGGAAGAGCGCCGGCTTTGTCCGCCTCTGCTGCTCGTCGGTGACGGCCAGTCGTTGGGCGGGCGCGGCCTGTCGCAACTGATGTGCCTGTTGAACTCCGACCTGCCCGTGCGGGTGATCGTGCTCGGAGAGATCGGGGGGCAGGCTGACGGTGGGTTGAGCGTCGATTCCCTCGGTTCCTATCCCGCGACCGAGCGGTTCGATCTCGGGCTGCTGGCGATACTCAACCGCCGGGCCTTCGTGGTCCAGACATCGCTGGCAGACGGTGATCACTTCGTCAACGGCGTTCTTGCGGCCCTAGCCTGCGACGGCCCGGTCCTGATTCACGTGCACAGTCCCAGTCCGGAACGGCACGGCTTCGCGATCGAGCGGATGCACGAACAGGCACGGCTGGCCGTCCGATCACGCGCGTTCCCGCTGCTGAGGTTCGATCCCTCGGCCGAGGGCGTCTTCGGCTCGTGCCTGGATCTGTCGGGCAATCCGGACATTGACTCACTCTGGTGCCGCGATGAGCATGACGGGGTTCTGACGCCGGTGGATTGGGCCGCCACGGAGCGGCGTTTCGCCCATCACTTCCGACCGCTGGCATCCGACGATCCCATCCACACGCCGGTGGCTCAATATCTCGATTTGTCGCCATCCGAACGGTCAGGCAAGACGCCGTTTGTGGCGGTGAAAGGTGGCGACGAGGAGACGAGGCTGCGGGTCGGGCCGGCGCTGATCGCCGACGCCGACCACCGCATGCGCTTGTGGCGGACGATTCAGGAGCTCGCCGGCGTCGTCACGCCGTTCACGGAGAAGGTTCGCGAAGCAGCCGAGCAGGATCTCTCCCAGGCCCATGCCGATGAGATCGCACGGCTGAAGCAGGAATACGAAACCAAGATTGCCGAGCTGACCGCGGGCTTCGAGGCCGAGGCCACCCAGCGCGTCACCGACCGGCTCCTGGCGATTGCAGGCTACACTGCCGATCAGGATCAGGACGGGGATGACGCTTCATGAGCCTGCAGGTGATGGGCAAGACGTTCCGGCACGGCGTGCATCCGGAAGAGCACAAGGAGCAGACGGAGCAGCTGCCCATTCAGCGCATGCCGTTCGCTGATCGCTTCGTTCTTCCGCTGAGCCAGCATCTGGGGGCGCCGTGCAAGCCGGCGGTCAATGTGGGCCAGCGGGTGCAGAGGGGACAGGTGGTGGGCGAGCCGGGCGGGTTCGTCTCCATGACCCTGCACAGCCCGGTGACCGGACGCGTGGCCGCGATCGGGCCGCGTCGCCATCCCAACGGCAGCCTCGTGCCCTGCATCGAGATCGAGGCCGACCCCTATTCCACCCAGGAAATCGCCACCTCGCCGGCCGTGGATTGGGAATCTCTTTCGCTGGATGATTTCATCCTGCACGTTCAGAAGGCCGGCTTGGTAGGCATGGGGGGCGCGGCTTTCCCCACCCATGTGAAATACAAGCTGCCCGAGGGCAGGCGCTGCCAGCGGTTGCTCATCAACGGCTGCGAGTGCGAGCCCTACCTGACCTGCGACCACCGCGTGATGGTGGAGTATGCGCAGGCGGTAGTTCGCGGCACGCAGATCGTCGCGACCAAGCTCGGGGCGGACTCCGCCACCATCGGGGTGGAACTTAATAAGCCGGACGCCATGCTGGCCCTGGACGCGGCGATCCCCGCCGGGACGAACATCCGCGTCGCATCGCTGAAGGTCAAGTACCCGCAAGGCGCCGAGAAGATGCTCATCAAGGCGCTGTTCGGCGAAGAAGTGCCGGCCGGCAAGCTGCCGCTCGATCTTAATATCGTGGTCAATAACGTCGGCACAATGCTCTCGCTGGCGGATTACTTCGACCACGGCAAGCCGCTCATCGAGCGGGTGCTGACCGTCGCCGGCCCCGGCATAGACCGCCCGGCCAACCTGATGGTGCCCGTCGGCACGCCCGTGCGCGACGTGATGCGCCATTGCGGCCTCAACGAGGAAACCCGCCAGGTGGTGATGGGCGGGCCGATGATGGGCCAGCCGCTCGCCTCGCTTGATGTGCCCGTGTTGAAGGGCACCAGCGGCCTGCTCGCGTTCACCGACGAGTCGATCAGTCATGCTGAGGAGTATGCGTGTGTGCGCTGCGGCCAGTGCCTGGAAGCGTGCGGCAACTTCCTCAACCCCTCCCGCATGGCCCGCCTGGCCCGGGCCGGTCGCTGGGAGGAGATGGAAAACGCGCACGTCGCAGATTGCGTGGAGTGCGGTGCATGCACCTACACCTGCCCCTCGGGCGTTCCCATCGTTCATCTCATCCGTGCGGCCAAGGCGGCGATCCGGCAAGGTAAGGCCAAGGCGTCATGACGAAGCGCGATCCCCATCTGCTTCTGCAGGCCGCGCCGTTTCTGAGGCGGGGAATCACCACGCCCGGCCTGATGATGGATGTCCTGCTCGGCCTGGCCCCGCTCGTTCTGGCGGCGATCTACTTCTTCGGCCTCAGCGCGGTCCTGGTCCTGCTGACCTGCACCATCGGCGCGGTGGCGACGGAGTGGGCGCTTTCGCCGGCCAGACCACGCGGTTCATCCATCAAGGATGGCAGCGCGATTCTCACCGGCATCATCCTCGGCCTGTGTCTCCCCCCGGCGATTCCCCTGTGGATGGCGTTCCTGGGCGGTGTGGCCGCGATCGGGCTGGGCAAGCTGATGTTCGGCGGGCTGGGACAGAACCTTTTCAACCCCGCGCTCGTCGGCCGGGCGTTCCTTCAGGCGGCGTTTCCCACGGCGATAACGACCTGGTCGCAGCAGGGAACGATCACGGAGTTCTGGGGTCTGCGTTTGAGCAGTTGGTACGTGCCATTCACTCACTGGGTGCCGGACTGGCTGCGCATATTGCTGGAGGGCGTATTCGGGCCGCAGGTGGATGTCATCTCCTCGGCAACCCCCCTGGCGTTCATCAAATTCGGAGGCGAAGCGGCCCCGTTTAACAACCTGCTTCTGGGCAACACCGCCGGCTCGCTGGGTGAGACCTGCGCATTGCTCATCATCATTTGCGGAATCATCCTCGCGTTCAGGCGCACGTTCGACTGGCGCATCCCCGTATCGATCCTGCTCACTGTCGCGGCTGCCTCGGGAATAGTGTGGCTTTTCAATCACGATTCGCCGTCGCCGCTTTACATGCTGCTGTCCGGCGGCCTGCTGTTCGGGGCGGTCTATATGGCGACCGATCCCGTCACTTCGCCCATCGCCCCGCGGGGAGCTTGGATATTCGGCATCGGCGTGGGGTTGATCGTCGTGCTGATCCGATTGTGGGGTGGTCTGCCGGAAGGAGTGATGTACGCGATCCTGCTGATGAACGCGGCCACGCCCCTGATCGATCGCATCGCCCAGCCGCGGGCGTTCGGCCGGACCATTACCGGGGAGGTGAGCGCGTGACGGAAGTCGAGCTGACCATCTCTTCGCAGCGGGCCGAGCCGAGCCCGTTCCGACTCATCGCCACTCTCGGCGTGGCGGGGATGATCTCGGGCCTGGCACTGTCAAGCGTTTATCAAATTACCGATCCGATCATTCGGGCCAACAACCAGCGCGAGCTGGAGGAAGCGGTGCTGGAAGTCGTTCCCGGTGCAGCAGGGATGCAGGAGGTCGTTCTTACCAATGCCGAAGCGACGAAGACCATCTACGCCGCCTACGACGGGGATGACCTGTTTCTGGGTTATGCGATAGAAGGCTCCACGAACGAAGGCTTTGCCGGCCAGATCAGGCTTATCTACGGCTACGATCCTTCGATCAAGCGCGTCGTGGGCATGAAGGTGCTGGAAAGCCTGGAGACGCCCGGCCTGGGTGACAAGATAAAGAAGGAGAAGAACCCGGCCTTTGCTGCCCAGTTCGAGAATCTGGCCATCGAGCCCACGATCGTCGTGGTGAAGGACGGCAAGGATCAGGACAACGAGATTGACGCCATCACCGGCGCAACCATCTCTTCCAACGCAGTCGTGGACGCGATCAACACAGAGAACAAAAGCTGGCTGCAGTACCTGCCAGCGACGCCGCCGGCGCGGGAGGAGCGCGATCTGACGAACGAAGAAGATCGCGAAGCCGCAAGCGGCGAGGGTGACGATGCTGCAACGGACGGAGGTGGCGAATGAGCAATCACAAGCCCGCCGATCCGTCCCAGTATTACGCAGAGTTTGTCAAGGGGATCTGGAAGGAGAATCCCGTTTTCGTCCAAGTGCTGGGCATGTGCCCCATGCTCGCAGTCACCAACAGCGCCATGAACGGCCTGGCGATGGGCTGCGCCACCACGTTCGTCCTAGTCTGTTCCAGCCTTCTCGTCTCGTCGCTGCGCACGTTCATCCCCAAGCAGGTCAGGATCACGACTTACATCATCATCATCGCCACGTTCGTGACGATGGCGGATTACATACTCAAGGCCGCGGTGCCGGACATTCACAAGGAGCTGGGGGCATTCATCCAGCTCATCGTGGTGAATTGCCTCATTCTGGGCCGGCAGGAGGCGTTTGCGAGCAGAAACACGCCGGTGAGGGCGGTATGTGATGCCGCGGGAATGGCGATCGGCTTCACCTTCGCGCTTCTGTGCCTGGGGGCGACCCGCGAGATTCTCGGCTCCGGTTCCATCTTCGGTTTCTCGCTGTTCGGCCCCAACTACGAGCCGTGGGTGATCATGATCCTCCCGCCGGGCGGGTTCCTCATGCTGGGCATGATCCTCCTCTTCTTCAACTGGCTCCAGCAGCGCAAGCTGAGGCGCCGCAGGATCGCTGGAAGGGGGGTTACGACATGAGCGGCAATCTCCTGTGGATCTTTGTCTCCGCCTGCCTCGTCAACAACTTCACGCTGTACTACTTCCTCGGCTTGTGCCCGTTCTTTGGGGTATCCGGTCGACTGAAGACCGCCTTCCGCCTGGGGCTGGCCACCATCTTCGTGATGGTCATCACCAGTCTGTGCGCTTCCTTCCTCAACGCCTTCATTCTCCCTCACGCGCGGTACCTCCAGCTCATCAGTTTCATTGTGGTCATCGCCTCAACCGTGCAGTTCGTGGAGATGGTGATCAAGAAGATCAGCCCGGCCCTGTTCAGGGCGCTGGGGATCTTCCTTCCCCTCATCACCACGAACTGCGCAATCCTGTTCCTGGCCCTGACGCAGGTGAAGCAGGACTACAACGTGCTGGAAGGTCTGATATTCGCGTTGGGTGCGGGAAGCGGCTTCACCCTGGCCCTGGTGCTGATGGCCGGCCTGCGCGAGGAAGGGGAGCTTTCCAGCGTTCCCGCGGTGGTGAAGGGAACCGCGATCAACATGATCCTTGCGGGCCTTCTTTCGCTGGCATTCATGGGTTTTGCCGGGCTTTTCGCTGCGGGCTGAGGCGGATCGATGAATCACCTGCTGGCCATCCTGGGACTCGCCGTCGCCTGTATCCTCTGGGGCCTGCTGCAGCGGTGGATCGCCCGCGTCGATCCGGATGTCGGCGCCGACCCTCACTGCGGTTGCCATCACGAGGAATTGCGTGAGATCGCGTCGGAGCGGGGCGATCGATAGGCCTGGCGATGCTGCCGTCGCCCGTGAGAACGCCTCACACCGCCGCCGGGTATGATCTTGCGCAATGGACCGTCACCGGATTCTGGTCGTTTTCGTGGTTGCGGTCGCGCTGGCAGCGCTGCTGTTCGTTCGGATGGGGGTTGTCCGCCGGCCCCCGACGCAGAACGTCGCACCGCCACAGGCATCGGACCGCGGCGTTCAGTACGTGGGCTACACCACCGAGGTCATGTCCACGCTGATCACGGTGCGGGTGCCGGAACATCAGGGCGAGGAAGCGGCGGAAGTCGTCTTCAACGTCTTTCGTGATATCGATGCCCGCATGAGCGAGTGGAAGGAGACCTCGCCACTGTCACAGGTCAATCGGGCGGCGGGGGAGGGGCCGGTGCGGGTGCCGGATGATCTTCGCGCCCTCATCCGCCGCGGCACGGAGATCGGCGATCTCACCGGCGGAGCGTTTGACATCACCTGGGCGGCTCTGTGGGGGCTGTGGGATTTCACCGCCGAGCGGCCTGAAGTTCCCGATGATGATGAGATCGATCGTCGATTGGCCCTGATCGATTACCGGTGCGTCGAGATTGACGAGGAGGCCGGCACGGTGTTCCTTCCCGAGAAGGGAATGGTGTTGGGACTGGGGGGGATTGCAAAGGGCCATGCGCTGGATCGCGCCGCCGCCGCTCTGAAAGCGCGCGGGATCGACAGCTTCCTGATCTCCGCCGGCGGACAGATGATGGCCGGGGGCATGAAGGGCGATCGGCCTTGGCGAGTGGGCATTCGTGATCCCCGCGGAGATCCGGAGGATTACTTCGCCCACCTGGAAGTGGCCGACACTTCCGTCTCCACCAGCGGCGACTACGAGCGATACTTCGTTCTCGACGACGTACGCTACCACCATATCCTTGATCCCCGCAGAGGCCGGCCGGCCCGCGGCCTTCGCAGCGCGACGGTGGTTTCAAGCGACGCCACGCTGGCCGATGCCCTGTCCACCGCCCTGATGATCCTCGGGCGGGACGCGGCTCTGGAGCTGGTGGAGAGCCTGGACGGCGTGGAGGCGGTGCTCGTGGATGATGAGGCAAAGATACACCTCACGAGCGGCCTGACGGACAGGATGACGGTCGTGCGGCCTCCTGAGAAGTGACGGCGAGGAATCGATGTCGCGGTACATGTCTGATCAACGTGTTTCTTCCCGGCCGGTTCCGAATTCCGACAGGCCGCAGCAGTTGGGGCGTCTTTGCTGACCAGATCTCTACCTCGGGCTATAGTCATGGCCCGTTTCTGAGCCGAGCCCAAGGAGGTTCACATGTCCCTGACTTCCCGAAGAGTCCGTCTGCGAGGCGCCTCCGCATCCGGGGTCTTTGCGCTGATTGTTGCCGGCGTTCTCCTGCTGGTTCTGGGGTACGTCATCGGACAGAAATCGTCTAACCAGGCGGGTTCACCGAACCTCACGCCGCAAGGGGTCCGGGAGCGGGATTCGGAGCCGTCGACTGTGGGGGTCCCTGACGGGGAGCCGGGGACGGTGGAAGAGCCCGACGAGGGGCCGGCGCCGTGCCAGTTCGACCCCCCGGAGCTTGACTTCGGCTACGTGCTGCCGGGTGCTGAGCTCAGCGCAACCGTGAAAGTCATCAATGTCAGCGATCGCCCCCTGACGATCAAGTCCATGAAGTCGTCGTGCCTGTGCACCACCATGGAAGATCTGACCGGAGGAGTAATCCTCCCCGGAGGTCACATCGAGCTTACACCCGTCGTGGAACCGAGGAGCTGGACGGGGCGCAAGCGCGACCGCATAACGTTCGTCTTCAATGAGTATCCCAAGCCTGTCAGTCTGTCCCTGATATCGGAGGTGACCCGGGCGGTGCGGGCTGAGCCGGCATTCCTCAATGCCGTCAGGCCGATCGACGAAGAAGGCAGGGTCATCCTTGATCAGGATGAGCAGGTTCGAATGGATCGCCTTAGTGGTGAATTCACGCTGAGTGCCGTTGATGGGCGGCCCTTCCGTATTCTCGCCGTCAACGGCGAGGAGCCGGAGTACGTCGACTACGATCCCGCCTCCGGTGAGATCCGGACCGATTATCGCCTGCGCTGGGACATCAGCGGTTACGACGAGATGACCTGCGTGGATGAGTTTGGCAATTACATGCCCGGATGGTGGGTTGTGGAGACGGATCATCCGGACGCCCCGCTGATCGACTTGCGCGTGCGTCATCTGTGTACGCGACCCGAACGGCCCCGTGGGGCCTGGCTGCTGGATGAGCTGCGGGTCGTGTTGGGACGAATCAAGGCCGGAGAGCCGTTGGAGTTCACAATGACTCTGAAGTGGCTTCGTGATGCCGTACCCAACGACACGATCCGGCGGATCGTCTCCGAATCGGATCAGTTCGAGGCGGATCTGGTGGAGGTCGCACGGGATGGGGACATGATTTCTTGTCTGGTTCGTATTGTGCCCAAGGCGGATCATCGCGGTCTGCTTTATGGGGTCTGCCGGTTCTACGCCTATACGCCCGGTCATTCCGCTCCTCTGACGGTTATCGCGGTGGTCGAGGAGTGATCGGGTTGCGGTGATCACCTGTCTTCACTGTCGAATCGATCCAAGCGGCCCTCTTGGATACGGCTGCGGAGCACTTGGGCCCGCCTGCATCCGGCCTCGGGTCCGGGAAGTGCCATCCGATGGCCCCGCCGGCGGGGCAGGCGGTACACCCGGCGGGTGTGTCAGCGGCCGTCTGGCGGTTCGGGTCCTTGCCCGAATCGTCCCTCGGCCCGCGCCCGGACGATCAAGGCGGCCGCCCCGTTGGACGATGACTCAAGGGCCGAAGCAGCATGCCGATCGACATAACCGCATGGTCGGGTCCGGGGTTGACCTGTGTACGAGCCGCCGGCCGCTACAAAAGTCCGCATGCCGAGAAGAGAGAAACGACGGACACCGGTTGCATACTCCCGTACCTCGAATCGACCAGGAACCTTTTCCGGACGATGCTGCATATCTCGGCCAGGACCGGAAAGCCCCAAACGGAGCCGAATATTCCCTCCAGGCCGCCGATGTCTTGAGCTTGATCGAAACGCCGCAAGACCAGGCTGTCGTCACCCGGAGAATCCGCCCATGAAGATCCTGCTCGTCGACGATTCCGAAACGATGCGCAATATCCAGAAGAATATCCTTGATCAGCTCGGTTACACCGAGATCGAGGAGGCGTGCGACGGCCAGGACGCCCTGGACAAAGCCTCGGTCTTCAAGCCGGATCTGATCCTGCTGGCCTGCAAGATGCCCAACGTGGACGGACTGACCTTTGCCAGGACGTACCGATCGCAAGGCAACAACACGCCCATAATCATGGTCACGACTGAGGCCGAGAAGACTCGCGTGATCGAGGCCATCAAAGCCGGCGTGGACAATTATGTCATCAAGCCCTTTACGCCCGAGGTCCTGGCCAAGCGCGTGGAAGAGACCATGACCAAGGCCAGGGCGGCCTGATCCCTTCTGCCGACCGGGGCGAGCGTTGCCGGATCCTGCCGGTTGTTTCAGGCCGGCATCGGCCGGAACGCTTGAGATCCGCGCCGACGGATCGCGGCAAAACCGATAACATCTCGGTATCTTAGGTATCCCTTTGGAGTCGCCGCGATGCACGTTTGCACCATCATCCCCGCCGCCGGCCGCAGCAGCCGGTTCGGAACCGCCGACAAGCTCGCTCAGGACTTCGGTGGCCGGCCTCTGCTGGTTCGTACCGTCGAGGTCTTCACCAAGCGCGACGAGGTCACCTCCATAATCGTCGCCGGTCCGCCGGAGGGGTTTGACGATTTCAGGAACCGATACGGGGCCACGCTCGGCTTTCACGGGGCGAAGCTGGTGGAAGGCGGACGGGCTGATCGGTGGGAGACCGTTCAGAGGGCGCTGGAGCATGTTCCGGAGGATGCCACTCACGTGGCGGTCCACGACGCCGCCCGTCCCGGCCCGGACGGCAAGATGCTCGACCGGCTGTTCGAGGCGGCCACGAAGCTGCCCGCGGTGGTCCCTGCCTTACCCATCGGTTCGACGGTCAAGCGGGTGAGCGACGGGGTCACCGAGATCGGTCCCGGCGAGGAAGACGCCGTTGCCGACCTGATTCTCGGCGATGCCGGAAAGGTCAAGATCCAGGCCCGGGCCGTCATCGAGACCGTGGACCGCAGCGGGCTGATGGAGGTCCAGACTCCGCAGGTCTTCGAGGTGGATCTCATCCGGCGGGCCTACGCCCGGGAGGATCTTCACCAGGCGGGCGCCACCGATGACGCCTCGCTGGTCGAGCAGCTCGGCGAGACGGTCCACGTCATCGACGGCGATCCCAACAATCTCAAGATCACCACGCCGGAGGATCTGAAGCTGATGCGGGCGGTTCTCGGTGTCAAGCCCCCCAAGGAGCGCCCCGTCCACAAGCGCTTCTGAGTGCAGGAGCGCCGAACATGCCGGCGCAGGCTCATCGCCGGCCGGATCGGTGCGTTCTGCCGGCACCGCGACATCGCCTGGTCGCCGGACGCTTCTCCGTCTAAACCCGCTCGCTCTCGATTGTGAGGTCGGTGACGCCCTTGCACCGGCCGCACCGCCGCGGTTGTGGGGTGATGAAGAGGCGCACCATGCGCAGGACTCCGAGGGCCGCCAGCACCGTCACCAACCAGAACTGCCAATCGTTCCACGGCATTCTCAGTTCACTCCCAGAATATTCAGGCCCTGGTAGGCGATCATCGCCGCGAGGTACGCGACACATGACATGTAGCCCAGCTGCAGCAGCGCCCAGCCCCAGTGGCCGGTCTCGCGTCGCGTCACCGGCAGCGTCGGCAGGCATTGCATGCCCAGCACGAAGAACACCAGCAGTGCGGTGGCCGTTGCCCTCGTGAAGAGCAGGGAGCCGTCATCACGCCTGGTGGTGGCGAGCCGGTCGAGCACGCTCTCATCGTCATCACCGTTCTGCTCCACCAGCAGCACCGCCATGGTGGACACGAACACCTCGCGAGCCGCGAAGCTGCTCAGCACACCCACGCTGATCTGCCAGTCGAAGCCCAGCGGTCTCATCACCGGTTCGATCGTGCGCCCGATTCGACCGGCAAAACTGCCCGCCATCGCATGCCGACTCACGGCCAGCATGCCTGCTTCGGACAGCTCCACTTCCTCGTTTTCCGCGGCTGCGGTCAGCAGGTCCGCGTCCTGCACCAGCACCTTCGCCAAATGCTGATCCTCTGCAGCGACCACCGAGGCGGCCTCCCGCAGCGCCGCTTCCTGGCCCGCCCGATCCACGCTGGGATACTCGCTGAGCCACCAGAGGACGACGCAGATTGCCACGATGACCGTGCCCGCTTTTTTCAGGAACACCCACGCCCGGTCCAGCATCGCCAGCGCCGCGGTGCGCAGTGACGGCCACTTGTACGTGGGCAACTCCAGCACCATCGCCCGCGGGGGGCCGCGCAGGATCGATCGGCGAAACAGCAGGGCGGTAAGAAGGGCGGCCGTCGCACCGAGCAGGTAACAACCGGTGAAGGCTAGGCCCGCGTGCAGGCGATTCGAGAACAGCAGCCCCACCAGCATCACATATACCGGCAGTCGGGCCGAGCAGCTCATGAACGGCGCGATCAGAACCGTCGCGATGCGGTCCCGATGGTTCGGGATCAGCCGCGCGGACATGATCGCCGGGATGGCGCAGGCGTGCGCCGAGAGCAGCGGCACGAACGCCTGACCGGGCAGACCGAACCGCCGCAGCAGCCGGTCCATGACGAACGCCGCCCGGGCGAGGTATCCCGTATCTTCCAGCAGGCTGATCATGAAAAACAGCAGGCAGATCTGGGGCACGAAGACCACGGTCCCCGCCACCCCGTTGATCACTCCTCCCACGAGAAGATTCTGAACCGCGCCGTCCGGCACGATCGCGGCGATGAGGATGCCCAGCTGTCCGAACAGCCGTCCGATCAGATCCTTGGGCCATTCCGCCAGCGCGAAGACGACGTAGAACATGCCGGTCATGAGCGCTATGAACAACACCATGCCCAGGACCGGGTGGGTGCACAACTGATCCAGGCGATCGGTCCACGTATCTTCGACGTGGGGATGCGCACCGTTGCCGGACACGCACTCGGTGAAGACCTGATCCGCCCATCGGGCGGCGGCCTGGGCGTCCGTGGGTGCCGGCAGCGCCCGATCGGTCCGAACCGCATTGGCCATGGCATTCAGCAGCCCCTCGATTCCTTCACCGGTACGGGCGCAGACCCGGGCGACCGGGCATCCGATGAGTTCCGCCAAACGATCAATGTCGATTGTCAACTCCCGCCGCCGCGCCAGGTCGATCATGTTCAGGGCGATGACCGCCGGCAGGCCGCACTGGATCGCCTGGCTGATGAAGATCAGGTTGCGGTGCAGGTTCGTGGCGTCGGCGACGACCACCAGCGCCTCGGCCTTCTGTTCCAGGTCCACCTCGCCGGCCAGATACCCCTTGCAGGTCCTGGATTCGGGCAGTTCCAGGTTCAGACCGTAGATGCCCGGCAGATCAACCAGGTCGTATCTGATGGTGCGGTGGTGAGCCACGCCGATGTGGGCCTCCACGGTCGAACCGGGGAAGTTGGCGGTCCGGGCGCGAATTCCACACATCCGGTTGAAAAGCGTGGTCTTGCCGGTGTTGGGGTTCCCCATCAGGGCAAAACACTTCGGAGGCGAAATGTTGGATGGCGTTGGTACGTTACCGGTCTTTTCCGCGGCGTCGCTGGCCATCGACCGTCGCTCCCCGGTGCTTCTCACGCCATGCGATCCGGCTGAACGAAGATCTTGTCGGCCACCGCTGCGGACAGGCCCAGGCGGGTGGAGTTGACCTGAACAATGCACGGCTGGCCGGGTTGGCAGACCCGCACGCGGGACTGATTCGTGAGCCCCATCGCCTGGAGCAGCTCGCAATCGTCGCCGCCCAGACGGGTCTCGCACACGATGCCGCGATCGCCGATACCGAGCTTGGACAGCGGAACCGGGGCGTCGTCATGTCTTTGTGGTGATGAGTTGGGCTCTGAGTACACCGGAAGGCCTACCTGAGGGTTGTTCGGCGGGTTTTCTGGCCAACTTGAGACTGTGTCTCAATGCCGATTTTAGCACTTATCCAAGGCCCGGCAAGCTGCGGCTTCGGATTTGTCGTTCCGCTTTCAGGCCTGCCTGCCCGGCCGGCGGCAGCCGCCTCCAATCGCGCTTCGGCCAATGCCGGAATCTGCCGATAACACGCCGGTTGGCACGCAGAGGGCAGAGACCATGGTCCACAATCAGTATCCCGGTTCGGTGCCGGGGGAGGCCCTTCGAGGAGTGGCCGTATCCGCTGCGCCTGAACGCGAAGGCGTCTCGTGCCGGCGGGTCCGTTTCCCGGGCGAGCGGGACTGGTCCATGGCGGCCACTTCTCACCGTCGGCCGAGCGGACCACGCGTTCCGACCGGAAAGACTGCCGCACGCCACCGTCTGCTTCTCTGGCTGTCGGCGATGTCACTGCTGCTGTGTGCCCTTGGTCCGCTCCGCGCAGATCAGGGCGGTCCCTGGCCCGATCCGCACGCTCCGCCGCCCGCTCCCGCCATCGAAATCATGCAGACCCGCGGCACGGCCCCCTTTGCCGTTCACGTCCACGCCCTGAACTCACATCTCGGCGTGGGCGACTCGCTCACCGCCCGCTATATGTGGGATTTCGGTGATCCGAACGGCCGCTTCAATACCCTCGTCGGCTGGAATGCAGCGCACATCTACGACCATCCCGGCCGCTATCTCATCACCTTGACCGTGACGAACGAGCGAGGTCGCTCCTCGAAGACGCGGGTGGAAGTTACCGTCGCCCCGGATGACCGGCGTCGAGTCTTTATATCCGCCGAGGGCGACGACTCCAATCCGGGCACCTCTCCCGACATACCGCTGAGAACCTTCGCAGGTGCCATGCGCCGGCTTCATCATGGCACGACCGTTCTCTTTCGGCGCGGTGATATGTTCGATGTCTCCGCCTCGGTCGAAGTCGGCTGGCGAAACTGGGTGCTGATGGCATATGGCGATGATCCGCATCCGCCGGTGCTCAGGTGGGTGGGCGACCCGGGCTGGGCGGCGATGATCGGCATGGATGCGGCGAGTTGCCGCGATGCCGTGGTGGACGGCCTTCGATTCGATTCTCGTTACGCCGACACGCCCGAGCGCGACATCGTCGACGCCCTGAGACCCGCCGGTACGAATATCACCGTGCGCAATTGCACCTTCGGTGACCTGACGACCGCGATCAACGCGGAACGCGATCCCGTGGGCCTGTTCACGCTGGACAACGGCGCCGACGGGCTTCGCGCCTACTTCGTCTGGGGTGAGGGATCCGATCACTGTCATCTGGGCAATACGGTCCGCGGCTCGACGATCGAGCACAACCTGCGCTTCGCCGGTGCTGAGCGGGTTCTGATCGCGCACAACGATCTCACTAACCAGCCCAAGCGCACGATCTGGGCGATGACCGGGCAAGACGTTTACATCGCGCACAACACACTGCGCGACGGCCGTTTGACCGTAGGGCCCAACCACGCGCTGGGCGATCCCGCCGACCGCATGTCCCGGACCGTCGTTGAAGCCAATCTGGTCGACAAGCCGTCGGGTTCCACGCCCGCTCTGGAAATCGAGCACGGCGCCGAGCATGTCTCGATACGGAACAACGTGATCAGGACCGCCGGCACGACCACCCTGAGGATCGCCGGTCGCAGCGAGACCATGAATCGGAACGCAGCGGACGTGCGGATTGTCTGCAACACGGCCGTGAACAATGCTGAAACGGGCCGCTTCCTCGAATGCGGCGCGGATGCAACCGGTGTGCTGGTAGCCGATAATCTTTATGTCTGTCCCACTCTGATCACCGGCGAGTTTCGCAGCGCCATCCTCTTCATACTTGATGGTGACCTCAGCGGTTTTGATCGTATCACCGACAACGTCTGGCCCCAGCCGGCGGAGTTCAGGTGGGTTGATGACGGGTACCATTATCTGTGGGAGAGGTGGTCTGACGCGGACGGCTATCTGAATATCGCTGAGTGGGCGGCGCGAGACGCGACGTGCAACGATGCCTACGCCAACGTGGCGCTGGATGGCTATTTTCGCCCGGCCGTGGACAGTGGCGCGGTCGGCCACGCACGGCGAGTTCCCGGCGTGTTCACCGACCTCCTCGGCTACCGTCGCCCTCTGGACGGTCGATGGACCGCCGGTGCTCTGGAGGTGCGATAACACAAGTGCGGAGGCCGGCCAGCCGTCGGGATGGTTCTCCGCGTCAAATCGTCCCTCAATGCCGCTCCCGGCCCGCAAGTTGACCGATAGAGCAGCAGATGACGTCGTCTTCCCTAACTACATCCGCTGAAGCGCCGCTCGGACCGGTGGATCGGCCGCTGGCGGATGATATTGGTCCCTCGCTCAAGCAGAAGGCGCTGATCGGCACGATCTGGACCATCGGCAGTGTCGGCGTCGGCAACGTGCTGCGCCTTGCCGGCAATCTCATCCTGACCCGTCTGCTGTTTCCCGAAGCATTCGGCATGATGGTCATGGTCAACGTGGTGATGCAGGGCCTGCACATGTTTTCGGACGTCGGGATCGGTCCCAGCATCATTCAGCACAAACGGGGCGACGATCCGGCCTTCCTCAACACCGCCTGGACGATCCAGATTTTCCGCGGCATCGGCCTGTTCTTCGTCGCCTGCCTGCTCGCCTGGCCGCTTTCTGTGTACCGCCACCAGCCGATGCTCATGTATCTGCTGCCGGTGACCGCTCTCACCGCGCTCATTTCGGGCTTCGGCTCCACCGCGCCGGGCCAGCTTCACCGCCACATGCGCATCGCGCATCTGACCCTGCTGGAGTTGGGCTACCAGGTCGTCAACATCACGGTCATGATCATCTTCGCCCTGATCTGGCCCACCGTCTGGGCGCTGGTGGCGGGGGGTCTCGTGGCGTCCGTGGCCCGGCTCATCGCCACCCACACGATTCTCTCTCAGGGGCCAAACTGGTTTAGATGGGATCGTGAGGCGGTAAGCCATCTCGTGCGGTTCGGCCGATGGATCTTCATCTCCACCGCCTTCACCTTCCTCGCCGGCCAGGGCGACAAGCTGATTCTCGGAGGGTTCCTTTCCGATCGTCAGCTCGGCCTGTACGGCATCGCGTTCTGGCTCTCGATGTTCGGTGTCGAGGTGGTCAGGAAGATAACAAGTAAGGTGCTGTTCCCCGTTTACTCGCGCCTCGCGGACAGCGAACCGGAGAAGCTCCACCGTCGGATTCGCAAGGTGCGCACCACCGTCTTGCTCGCCATCCTGCCCTGGTTGTGCGTACTGGCAGTGTGGGGAAGCGACTTGGTGGAGTTTCTCTACGATCCACGCTACCACGGCGCGGGCTGGATCCTCCGCGCTCTGGCGATCGGAGGCATCTTCGAGGTTATCGCGCTGACCTGCTCGCCCGTACTCCTCGCGAAGGGCGATTCCTTCCGGCACATGGTGCCGATGATCACCCGGTGCCTCATGCTTACCGTCGCCATGCTCATCGGTTATCGGGTGGGCGGACAGCATGGGCTGATCGCCGGCGTGGCCGCATCCTCGATTCTCAACTATCCGGTCGTAGCCTGGGCGGTCAACAGATATCGGGCGTGGATGCCCGGGCTGGACCTGCTGTGCCTTGTTGGTTGTGCCGTTTTCATCGCACTGGCCACCATTCTGACCCATCTCATCTACTGAAGCAGCCGGTAGCCGTCCCACCGTGCGATAACTGCCGGGCGAGTTGCCGCAACATGCGTGTTTTAGTTCTGTCCGAATCGCCCGAACCGGATGGATCGCGCGCTTCGTAGGGCCGCCCGATCGCCCAGAGCCGGGCATCTGGCTCGCCTCATTCGCCGATATCAACCGGGTACTTGGTGAAGCGCCGACTGCAGCGCAGGCGGCGGCGCACGTGGCATCCCGGTGTCGTCATCGGATGGCGGTCACCGTCGGTCGGAGAGAGAGCTCAGACCCATGTCGTCTCAGTCTCCATTCCCGCCTGAATGCTTCGCTTGCGGCGTGCAGGAAGATGAGGTCCGGCCGGACGCGGCCCTTGTGCGAGGCATTGAAGGCAACGTAAACCGTCAAGGCAATCGGAGGGGGTATTCCAGATGTTCGACATTGTGACCGTAGCGCTGGTCGGCTGGATCTTCATGGTCCCGCTGCTGTTTTCCGTGTTGACGCCTCGGAGGGCGGTGCTTGTCGCCTTCCTCTTTGCCTGGCTGTTTCTTCCCCAGGGCGCGATCGGCCTGCCCGGTTTGCCGGATCTGACGAAGATCACCGCCACCAGCTTTGGAGCGCTGCTCGGGGTGGTGCTGTTCGATGCGGGCCGGTTCAGGAAGTACCGCTTCAACTGGGTGGACCTTCCTATTCTCATCTGGTGCGTTGCGCCGATGGCTTCGTCGCTCTCCAACGGGTACGGGCCTTACGACGGGGCCTCCGCGGTCCTCTCACAGATCGCCATCTGGGGTGTGCCCTATCTGATCGGCCGCCTCTATTTCAACACGCTCGAGTCGGTGAGGGAACTGGCGATCGCCATCTTCATCGGGGGCCTGGTTTACGTCCCGCTGTGCCTGTGGGAAGTGCGGATGAGCCCGCAGCTTCACCGGATGGTCTACGGTTATCACCCGTCCGCCTTCGCGATGACTCTTCGCTTTGGCGGGTACCGGCCCATGGTCTTCATGCAGCACGGCCTGATGGTCGGATTGTGGATGACCAGCGCGACGCTCGTCGGCGCCTGGTTGTGGACGAGCGGATCACTCAAGCGGATCTACGGCATGCCCATGATTCTGCCGGTTGGCGTGCTCTTCGCCACCACCGTTCTGTGCAAGTCCGTCGGCGCGCTGGTGCTGCTGTTCGCAGGGCTCGGGCTGCTGTTCGTCGGCAGGCACGTGAAAACTCCCGTCCTGCTTCTCATTGCCGTCCTGATCGCACCCGGCTACATGGCCCTGCGGGCAACCGGCACCTGGTCGGGGCAGGGGATGGTCCGGATCGCCTCGCGTCTCGACGAAGAGAGGGCGCGCTCGCTCGCCGGACGTCTGGAGAACGAAGACATGCTGGCCCGACGGGCCGCCCGAAAGCAACTCTTCGGCTGGGGCAGCTGGGGAGATTGGCGGGTCACCGATGCCGAGACCGGCAAGGACATTACCGTCTCCGACGGGATGTGGATCATCACCTACGGCAAGACCGGGCTTCTGGGTCTTGTCTCGCTTACCACCGCACTGCTCCTGCCGGTGCTTCTGCTCGCGAAGCGCGTGAAATTCGGGCAGTGGAGTCATCGTCTGGCCGCGGCGCCCGCCGCGCTGGCGGTCCTGCTGATTCTCTTCTCGATCGACAACCTTCTCAACGCGATGTTGAACCCGATCTTCATGCTGGGGGCGGGAGCGTTGTCAGGTTTCTACATCATGGCACCAAAGCTGATGGCGGTGGCGCGATCTCGTTCCGTTCTCAAATCAGAGGATTACGTTCCAACCGGCGCATCTGCGACCACCGGTCCCTGAAGTGGAGTTCAGACTCGATGGAGATCGTTCGCGCTGAATTCAAACAGGTGGGGGAATTCCCATGAGCGACCGCAGGACACTCGTCATCCTGCCCGCGCTTCGGGCCCGCCGCGCCGACAACGGCAACATGGTGTTGACGCGCAAGTTCGTGGATGGATTGAAACAGTACGCCGAGCGCTGGCCGGGACCCGTTTCCGCATGGATCGGCCTGAACGAAAGCGCTGACAGCAACCTCGACCACGTGGAGGTAGAGCCGGAAGATGGGAATCTGTCGCTTCACTGGTTTCCGGACGACCATTCCCGGCTCGATGAGATGTTGTCAAACGCCCGTTTCGTGCTCGCCAGCCTCGTAGACCGCCATCTTCACATGGCGGGACGATGCGTCTGCCTGAACATTCCCCTGGCCTTTGTTTCGGAATACACGCTCCGCACGCGCCGCCAGATCATCAGGGCTGAGACCGGCAACCGGTTGCTTCGATGGCGCAG
>CP070772.1:2336836-2346109 GCA_020345805.1 Phycisphaerales bacterium
CACCCTCACCCTAACCCTCTCCCTCAAGGGAGAGAGGAACGCATGCGCGCGACTTGGAGGTAATTTGAGTCAGAACAGCAATTGCATCTGCACGCGGATCACGATCTGGCCGTCCTTGTCGGCCGCATCCTCTCGCCAACCGGCGCCGGTTGAGGACCAGAAACCGGTGACGGGATTGAACGCATAACCGACATCGGCGGTCCACTTCAGATCCTGCCGGGCGAAGTAGCGGTTGACGCCGAGGGTGACCAAGCTGAGGTCATCGGCGGCGGAATCGTCATCGCCGAACTCGTAACGGGCGAAGCACTCCCATTCCTCGGGCACGAAGAAGATACCACCCTGCACGACCACGCCGTACTGATCCCGCCCGGCGACGTCCAGGTGCCGACTGACCAGTGCGGCGAAGGCGTTGGCGTTGCCGAACTCCGCCATGGCGTCGATGGTCCAGGCCAAGGTCTCCTCTTCCGGCCCTGAGACGGTGCCGTACTCGGCCCTCTCCCAGTGGCCGGCGGCGCCGAGGAGCAGACCGAACTCATCGTCATCCCAGCTCGTGAAGTCACGGAACTGCCCGAACGAACCGTTGACCAGCCATTCGACCCGGCCGGTGAGGGCGACTTCGGTGTCTTCATTCAGCGCGGCGGTATTTCCACCCCCGAAGCCGTCGCTGCACATTACGCTGAACGCGACGTTCTCACCCTGATGGGCAAGCTGCGCGCCGTCGGCCCGTCCCGGATTGAATGCGGCGTTGACCAGCGATCGATCCACGGTTAGCTGACCGAAGGCGGACATCAGCCATTCCTTCAGGAACGGAGGCTTGAACTTGCCGGCCCGCACGGTCCAGTCATTGCCAAGGTCCTTTTCGAGGAAGACGTCGGCGGTCTGCAACACGCCGGTGGAGCGGTTGAATCCGCCTCCGATCTTGTAGCGCCAGGTCGGATCGATGACATTGCCGCTGAAAACGAGACGGAAGCGCCGGTTCTCGAAACCCCAGCGGTCGTTGTCCTCGGGGCCGTCATCCTGGTGGCTGTAAACGAAGCGGACCTGGGTTTTGCCGTTGATCTTCAGGCGGAAGCTGCCGTCCGAACTGGTGATAAAGAAACCCTTGTCATAGCCGGCGGCCACTCCGCTCTGGAGAAGGGATGCACGGGAATTCGCATCCGCCAGCACGTCGGCCACCAGTGCCCTGATCTCTCCGGCCCGTTGCTCGGACAGATAGTCTGCGTCCCGTTCGCTACGCAGGTCCTGGACCTGGCGGCGCAGGGAGGCGAGTTCGGCCTGCATCTCGTGCAATTCGGTTTCCGACGGCGGGGCGGCCAGTAACGGAGGAGCCGCCAGCGCCGTGGACATGACTACGGCAATACGCAGGTCTCTCATTAACGTCTTCCCATAATCTTGCGAGCCAAATTCTCAGACGGTGAGTTGTGCCGCTTTCCGGCGGCGCTTCCTGCGGGCCTTTCGGATCTTCGGCTCTACCCATAACCATAAACCGCTTAAGACCATGAACAACAATCCGGCCGCGGCAATCGGCATCAGCCATTCGTGCACCCAGCCGGCGTAGAACGAACCGTCGTGAAGATCCTCCAGAAGGTCGGAGGGTCGCTGCGCCACGCTGAGCACCTCGCCCGTGATCGCCCCCACCTGGACTTCCGAAAAGCGGTGCTTTGACTGAACCTTGAACACCCGCTCTCCGGGTCGGAAATCCACGCGATCGATATCGTCGAAGGACTGGAAATCCGGATGGTCCAGGGCGAGGACGATGGCGAACATCTCCCGGGGGGAGATGGAATCCTCGACCGGCCCTTCCGCGTCCTTCTGCGTCGGCGGCTGGATCCAGTCCACCTTCTTCTTGATCAGAAGCATGAATCCGGTCACGGAGGTGCAGGTGAATACGAGGGCCAGGATGATGCCCACCCACTTATGAGTGGTCCAGAAGAACTTGAACATCGTGCAGCGAATCTCGGCAAGCTGAGGGTGAAACCGCCCGGGAATGCCAAGTCTAGGACGCTACCGTGCGAGGTTCCACGTCTGAAGAGGTGGCCGGCGCGGTGGCTTGCCTGCATGACCATGCGACGCCTTCCCACGTTTCCGTTCGGGAGCTGTCAGGACCTCCCCAGCCGATCAGCGACCGCCTTCATTGTCTCGGGAGTGGTGCCGCAGCAACCGCCGATAATCGACGCTCCGGCGGCCGCCCACACCTGAGCGTACTCCGCATAGGTCTGCGGATCGGCGCTGTCAAACTCGGCCGGTTCTCCCCCGGTGCACCGATCTTCGGTGGAGTACTCGCCGCTGTTGCCGTAAGCGGAGATCCGCACATTGTCCGGCAGAAGCGCGCGCAGAAGTCTCACGTGGGCTTCCATCGCCGCCCCCACCACGCAGTTGACACCCACCGCATACGCATCACCGAGCGTCGGAAGCACGTCGGTTAGTGGCGTACCGCGCAGCATCACGCCCGGCGGGCCTTCCGGCTTGGTGCAGAAGCTGACCATCCATTTGCCGGGAGCGAGCTCGCGGGCCTGTTGGACCGCGGCCATCGATTCCCGCTGCGAGTTCATCGTCTCCAGGAGGAGCAGGTCCACACCCGCATCGAGCAGTTGAGCGATCATCTCGCGATGCTCGTCGGCGCATTCGGCGGGACTGGGAACGAGGTCCGGCCGGTAGCAGTCCTCCAAGGGGGCGACGGACCCCAGAACCAGCGCCTTGGGGTTGCGCTTGTCACGTGCCCGTTGGGCGATCCGGACAGCCCGCTCCGTCAGCTCCCTCGCCCGATCGCCGAGTCCGCCCTTGGCCAGCGAGCGACGGTGCGTGCGGAAGGTATTGGTGGTGATCGCCTCGCAGCCGACGTCGAGATAGTCCGCATGTATCTGCTCGAGCACCTCCGGTGCATCGAGGATCGCCCGCGCCGACCACAGCGGCAGAGATATCTCCACCCCGCGGCGGCCGAGCTCGGTGCCCGTAGCGCCGTCCAGAAGCAGAATGGAACCGCAGGCGGTGTCCATGGTCTTCAGTATATCGTCACTCAACCGGCATCCCGACCAGCGACGCCCGGGACCGTTTGCTTTTTGCCGCCCGCCGGTCGGGGCAGGTGCCGGACTCGGAGAATGACCACTTCCGGCGGGCAGTTCACCCGCAAGGGGAACCAGCCCCCCACCCCGGTGGTCACGTACAGGCGGCTGTGACCCCGGCGGAAAAGGCCCGCGCTGCGGCGATGGGTCAGCGAGAGATTCGTGTTGGGCCGGTTGGGCAGGGCGACCTGGCCTCCATGAGTATGCCCGGCCAGGGTAAGGGGAATACCCAGAAGGGCCGCCCGCCTGAACGCCTTGGGGTTGTGCGAAAGCAGAAGATGTACCACGTGCCGGCAGGTTCGATTGACGTGGCGGGCACAGGCCTGTGACGACCAGGCCCAGTCAATCCCCGCCACCACCAGCCGCTGCCCGTTGCGTCCAATCTCCACCTCCTCATTCCGCAGCAGGATCACACCCGCGTCCGCGGCCATCTCCGACACGGTGCGGGCGCAGTGCAGTTCGTCGTGGTTGCCGAGCACGAGGAACGACCCCAGCGGCGCGCCGGTCGCCGCCAGCGCCTCCAGCAGCGGTGCGGCCTGATCGTGGTGAAGATCCACCAGATCGCCCGTGCAGGCCACAAGGTCCGGCTTCTGCTCGGCCAGCAGCCGGATGATGTCCACGGCCCTTTCCAGGGGCAACAACTCGCCCAGATGAAAATCGCTCACGTGACCGATCCGAAGGCCGTCGAACGCCTCGGGCCAGAGCGGGCTGGATACCTCGACCTCACGCACCAGGACCTCCCGCGACAGGTGGCGACGCGAGATCCGCCGGCCCGACAGCCGGTTGGGGCCGACGGTGAACAGCAGGCTACGAATGCTCGCCCGCCGGTATCTGGTCTTCTGATGCAGGGATCGGATGGTGGCTCTGGGCATGGTGAAGAGATCTTAGGAACCCCCGCGGGTGGATTCCGATTCCCGGCGAAACCGTAATCCGCCGCGCGCTTGGCCCTTTGGACCTTAATATGCCGGTGATGCCCCTGTCCGCGGTGTGGTTCTGCATCCTGCTGGCGATATCCGGCCTGCTGCTGCTGGCCGGGCGGTGGCTGGGCGAACGGGGGTCGCGGGTCAGCCCGACGGCGGCGGTGGCGGCCTTCTTGCTCATCGCACTCGCCGCGGTGCCCAAGTTCAGACCCGCCCTCCTGCACACGATCTGCCCGCTCGGTCTCAGCATCTGGCTGGAAGGAGTGCTGGCGGTCTTCCCATGGATGCTATTGGTCGGCGTGCTGTGGACGGGGCCGTTCGGGAAGCGCATCACGCGCGTCGCCCCGCTGATGCTCGTACTGGGGCTGATTTATTTCTTGTTCGGCGGCGTGTGGATGATCATGCCGGATATTCAGATGCTTATCGAGGAGGAACGCACAGCCGCAGTGATCGACGGCGAGCGCGTTTCGCAGGTGACGATTCAGAGCCGCCCCGACACTTGCGTGCCCGCGGCCTGCGCCACCGCTCTGCGCCGAATGGGAATCGAGACCACCGAACGGGAAATGTGCCACATCACCATGGCCAAGCCGTGGCGCGGCTCCACGCTGGCCCGGGCCGCCTGCGGCCTTCGGCATCACCTGGCCCGGCGCGGCATTGCCGTCACGCTCAAGGACCTCAGTGCCGAGGAAGTGGTGAGAATAGCGGAGCCCTCACGCCCCGTGCTGGTGGTCATCAAGTCCAACATCGCCGCCAATCACATGGTGGTGGTGCTTGGACGCGTGCGCGACGGGGTGGTGATCGCCAATCCCTCGCCCGGTGAACACGGCGGGATCAAACCCATGCCCATCCAGCTCAACCGCGGCTACGAGATGTTCACGCTGGATGATTTCGCTCGGCTCTACCGCGGCGGGGCGATCGTGTTCGAGGACCTTCCGGAACCTGAAGGCGATGGCCGGTAGTCTCCGAGCGTCTCCCTTACCCTCGCCGCGCTCCGGGTCGCGGATGAACTCGATGGCTTGCCCCAATCACCTCAGAAGCGAACCGTGCCCGCGATGAACAGTCCCTTCATCCCGCCATCCAGGTCGTACTCATCTTTGGAGAGGTCCATCTCCAGCAGACGGTAGCCGAGGGTGAAGCCGATCTGCTCGGTGACGTATGCGGTCATCCCGCCGCGGATCTGCCAGAACGTGCCGCTGCCGTCCAGGGCCGGTCCGGCACCGGCGGCGACGTCGATCTCCAGCCGCTTCATTATCCACCAGGCCGGATCCGGCTCGTACTGGAGATTGACTCTCATGCCCAGAGATCCGGCCAGCCACTCCCCGCCGGTCTCTTCGACCCCGCCGAAATCCAGCGATTCCACGGACTGATCCACATCCAGCCAGCGCAAGCCGAGCAGGGCGGAAAACGAAAGTGCCGCGTTCTCACCGGCGGCCGGTCCGATGATCGAACCCACCGGTTCCGCGATGGGCAGCAGCCCTTCAACCGCATAGGAAGCGGTGTCAAAGGACGCCCGGTAACGATCGCCGGGGAAGAACCTCAGTGAGCCGAAATCGCTGAACCCGACAAACCTGCCTTCATTATCCGTGGAAAAATCGAAGCCGCTGAAGAAGAGCTGCCAGTCTTCGCCGAACGTGAGCAACAGCTCGCCGTTGAGCGTCGGCTCCATATCGTCGAGCTCGAACTGGTATTCGAAATCCACGTGGTCGGCGAACGCGGACGGCCCCAGTTTGGCCGAGCCGTTGAGTCGGGGAAGCCAAACGCCGGGTGCGAACTGGAAGGCCAGCTTCGATCCGGTCTCCGCAGGTGCGACATCACCGTTTCCCGACGGAGGCTGGGCCCCGGCTGAGACCGCCACGGTCAGGACCGTGGCTGCGGCGGTCGGCAGGCTGCGAATCATGATCCAGTTCCCTTTCAGATACCGATGGATAGCCTATCGTCAACACCTCCGCAGTGCTTCAGCAATGGCCGACGAACCGCCCAAACCGCCCGCCGATGCCCTTCTGATAGCCCCGGCCGTGTGGGTCGAGGATGTGAACCTCCGGTTCGCGTTTACCCGATCCTCCGGCCCCGGGGGCCAGGCGGTCAACAAGCTGAGCACGCGCGCGCAGCTCCATGTGGCGATCTCCGACATCGCAGGGCTGGATGACGAGGCCACCGGCCGCCTGCGGCATCTGGCCGGTCAACATTTGACACAAAACGATGAGCTTTTCTTCCAGTCCGATACGCACCGCTCGCAGCTTCGGAACCGGCAGGAGTGCCTGGAACGCCTGCGCGAGCTGGTGGTCAGGGCGCTTCAGAAGCCCAAGGTGCGCAGGAAGAGCAGACCATCAAGGGCCATGATCGAGCGCCGCCTGAGCGAGAAGCGCCAACAGTCGGAGAAGAAACAGCGCCGCCGGCGCGTGGATCCGGACTAGGCGGGACGGCCGGTTCGGCCGGCGTCCTATGCCCGTGACATGTACTGTGAGAGGTATTGGATCGTCTGCTCCTGCACATCGTGCTCGGCGCGGTTCAGATCGCCTATGGAGACCAGGCCCACTACCCGGCCGCCTTCAACCACTGGCACGTGGCGGATGCGCTTCTCCCGAACCACCTTGCGCAGCTCGTCAAGGGTGGTGTGAGCGGCGGCACAGGCCACCGGGGTGGTCATCACCTCCGAGAGACGGGTTGAAGCCGGGTCGAGCTGAGCGGCCACGACCCGGGTCATCAGGTCGCGCTCGGTGAAGATCCCGGCAAGCTGGTCGTCCTCGAACACCAGCACCGAGCCGATGCGCCGCTCGTTCATAAGCTGGACCGCCTCCAACGCCGTCGCGTCCGGCCCCAGGCGCACGATATCCATCCCCTTCGTCTCCAGCAGGTGCTTGACAATCGCCATGAGCAAATCCTCCGCCCATAAGGTGTTCAGGAACCTTCCTTTTACCGTTCGATCCGTCTTGAAAACACGCTCGGCGAGGGAAGATATTCCCCGCCCTCGGCGGCCGGATCTCTCGCAAAACCCCGTAGGGCATGGATTTGCGCGCAAATGCCACTCTCGAAATGGCTTGGCGAAGATGTCCGGCGGCCGCCCGCGGTGAATATGCCGGGGAGATTCCGGCCGCCGCCCCTCGACAGATCGGTATTTGTTTGGTATAACAAATCCCGAATATAAAGCCGGACCATTCTCGCCCGGCCGATGGGAGCAGAGCCATGCAAAGCACGCAGCAACGACGAGGCAGCGGCAGCGGACGCGCCAAACCTCAACGCGAGATCGTCAAGACCTGGGCCTTCGATTCGGTGGGCAATCGCAAGTACGCGCTTCAGATCCAGAAGGCGTCCAATGAGAATCCCTGCCTGCAGATTGTCGAGGGCGTGCCGCAGGAGGACGGCACGTATCGCAAGTTCAACATCACCTTCTGGTCGGAAGACTTCGACGCCCTGTTCGAGAGTCTCGAAGCAGTGCGGGCATACATGCTTGAAAACAACATCCGCACGCCGGAAGGTCACAAGTACGTGCCGGGGAGGAAGGGGACGAAGGGGTCTGGGGTCTAGGGTCGGCGGTCGCGCGGAGCGGAGAATCTGCGTCAGCGGGCGCCTCTTCCGCGACCTGTCAGGTCGCGGCTATTGAACGTGCGCCAACATCTCTCAACGTGTTGATCCTTAATAGCCGCGGGCGGACGTGCCCGTGAATGCGACATCCGTGCACCCCGTGGGCGGTGCCCATCAGAGCAGCATTATAAGCAGCCAGATGCACAGCACATTCGCCAGGAGAAGCAGGAAGCCGAGGCCGAAGGCGGCCTGGCGTCGAACCATGAGGTCTTCCACGTTGACAAGGGCACCCCAGGCAAGGGCGAAGATCATCGTGGATCCCAGCAGGGCAAGCGCGAAATAGATTAGATTGGTGGTACCCTCCGCGAATGGTCGAAAGACCTGTGGGATCCACGCCTTCTCAAGTATGGCCCGCGCCAGGAGACAGACGCCGACGATTGCAGATGGGGCAAGAGCGTAGAGCAGATACGTCCTACGAAACGGCTGGTTTCGTGGCTCCTGGGCGAGCAACTCCTCGACGGTCCAATGCCGCGCGCACTCCGGACATCGCGCTGCATCGCGTGAGACCAGCCCGCGCAGGTTGTATCCACAACCCGGACCTGGTGCATCGATCCGTTCATACCAGCGCGTCTTGCGCATTCCATCCCCCAAGCCCTCAAGCCTTCAAGCCTTCAAGCCTCACGTTCCCTTTGCCGTTAACGATCCCACCGATGATCATTGCGGTTTCGCCGGCGCGTTTGAGCTGCCTTACCACCGAATCGGCGAAGGTGGGGCGAACGATCAGCGTGTAGCCGATGCCCATGTTGAAGACGCGGTCCATCTCCTCCGGCTCGATTCCGCCTCGCTGTTGCAGGAAATCGAAGATCGGCGGGACTTCCCATGACTTGCGGTTGATTCGCGCATCAACTCCGTCATGCAGAGCGCGGCAGAGGTTGCCCGCCAGCCCGCCGCCGGTGATGTGAGCCATGCCCGAGACGATGCGCTTGACCTTGTATCTGCGAAGCAGCTTCACGATTGGCCTTGCATAGATCCGCGTGGGGGTGAGCAGAGCTTCGCCCAATGTCTGATCGCCGACTTCGGGATAGATGAGATCGAGCTTCAGCTTCTTCGTCTGAATGATCTTGCGCACCAGCGAAAAGCCGTTGGAGTGCACGCCGTCGGAAGAGATGCCGATGACGATATCGCCCTGCTCGACGCGCATGGGGTCGATGGCCCGCTTCAGTTCCACCACTCCGACGGCGAAACCGGCGATGTCGAAATCGCCCTCGGCGTAGATGTCGGGCATCTCGGCACATTCGCCGCCAATGAGGGAGCAGTTGGCGATCTCACAACCTCGGGCGATGCCGTCGATGATCCTGGCGGTGACTTCGGGAATCTGCCTGTGCAGACCCAGGTAATCCAGGAAGAAAAGGGGCTCTGCGCCCTGGACGATGAGGTCGTTGACGTTCATCGCCACGCAGTCGATTCCGACGGTGTCGAGGATGCCGAGTTCCGCAGCGAGCTTGACTTTCGTACCCACGCCGTCGGTGCAGGCCACGAGCACGGGATCGCGGTAGTTGCGCTGGAAGAGTTTCTCGTTGTAGTCGAGGCGGAACATGCCGGCGAACCCGCCGTGCCGGCCGAGGACGCGGGTCCCGTGGGTCCGCCGCAGCATGGGCTTGATGATATCAACCAGCCGGTCGCCGGCGTCGATATCCACGCCGGATGCGGCGTAGGTGAGGCTGCGGGCGGGTGCGGCAGGGGCAGAGGAGGCTGTCGTGGTCGTTGTG
>CP070772.1:2346209-2352758 GCA_020345805.1 Phycisphaerales bacterium
TGTCACCTTCTTCGGTTGTCCTTTCCAGAACGATTCACAGCCGGATTGATTGACCACATCGGCGCCCACAACCCCGGGCCGAAGCCCGGTTTGGGCTGTTCCGCTTTCGCTCGCCGCTACTGACGGAATCGCGTTTGCTTTCTGTTCCTCCGGTTACTGAGATGTTTCAGTTCGCCGGGTTCGCCTCGACACCCTATGCATTCAGGTGCCGATGACCCGCAGTACGGGCCGGGTTTCCCCATTCGGAGATCCTCGGATCAGAGCTTGCTACCAACTCCCCGAGGCTTATCGCAGGTAACCACGTCCTTCATCGCCTCTCAACGCCAAGACATTCACCGTGTGCCCTTATCGACTTGGTCATGCCGACCCGACCCCGACGAAGGCGGGACTTTGCTCCCGAAGTTCCGTCAGCACCGGCCCGACACGCCACGCTGAGATCCAAGGACGGATCCCAGCAACCCGACTCCAACCACCGCGGCGGTCGTTGAAATCGAGCAGCCATTGCCTCTTAGCGCACAATCTCGATTCTCGGTGTTGCTCGCTGCGCTCGCCGCCCCTTGGGGAAGGACGACTCACACAGCCAGCGACTACCATTCTATGGACTTGTCAAAGAGCATCGCCGCCGGACACATAGACACAGACGGCGGGCGGGGTATCACCCGCCTCCGCTGTACGGCCCCGTAGAATAGCCCTCTCAGGCGCTCTGTCAACAAGGGTCGGGGCTGTTTTTTGCCCCTTTTCGCCCCCGCTTCCCCGGTTCCCATGCCGACGGGCCCCGGAGGCCGCACTCAGGAGCCTCAAGTGGCCCCTGAAGGAAGTTCGGCCAGATCCACCAGCTCCTTCAATTCCTGCCGCTCCGAGTCCGTGTACTCTTTCCTCGGATCCCGAGTGGCAATCACCGTCCCGTCATGGACATTCTGGAGGAGGACCAAGGCCATCCTCCCCTTGTCCCGCACCGGGTCGCCGCCCGGATCGTCGATGATGTCCAGGACGAACCAATCGGTCCCGAAATCGATCTCCGAGAGCAGATCTGCGGCATCATCGCGGCGGCGGATCTCCCGAGCCTGCCCGATCCGGTCCCCCGGCTCAACCGCGAAGGACTCCCGCCACCAGCGACCGTGGAAGAAGCGATAAACCTCCACCTGAGCCTGCCCGAGGCCAAGATGCCCCTCGCCGCGGCTGCCGGTCGGCGAAGCACCGGTCACGAAGGCACGCAGCGGCTGGCGGGCCACGATGGGGTCAGACCAGGGGCTCGTCTGGGAGCTGAGCGTCGCCGACTCGGCCAGATGATGCTGCGACTTCACCAGGTTCGTGCGATGGGTGAAAAAGGGATTAGACACCTCGACCGTGAGGCGGTAGCGGTAGGTTCGGCCGGGGACGATGGAGATGTCGTGCCCCCAGATCCGGATCTCGTCGGCATCCATGAAGTCGGCGGCCTCGGCGCTCGCCAGCTCTTCTTCCGCCTCCGCTTCCGGCTCACCTATGAGCTCGCTGAGCTTGGCTTGCAGGCGGGCGATCAGGCCTTCCAGCTTCTGGAGGTTCTTGGTCAGGATGATGCGGCGGTTTCTCGAGGCCTGGTCGCCGGCGGCTCCGCCCCGATCACCACGCTCGCGCCCGCCGCCACCGCTGCCCAGGCCGCCGCCAAGGCCACCGCCCGGAGGCGCCTTTCCGCCACCACCCTGCCCCCCGGGAGGGGCCTTCCCGCCGCCACCGGTTCCGCCACCGGTTCCACCTCCGCCGGCTGGCGGCTTGTCCGGATCCTCCAGTGGGCCCCCGGCTTCCTGCAGTTTGGCCGCCACATCGGCATGACGTCTTCGGAGCGTGGCCAACCGCCGTTCATAACTTCGGCGCTGTTCCTCCTCGGGGGTGAGAGCCACATTCTCCGTCGCCCCCTCCTCCTCCACCTCGGGAGGGACCCAGGTGTTGTTCAGGGTGGAGTAGAACTCCGGCTGGACGATCTGCCGCTGCACGCCGGGCTCGTTCAGCTGCGTGGTGATGAAGCCGCGGCCGGTCGCGTCAACATCCTCGTTGATCAGATCCCGCAGGGTGTACTGACCGGGCAGGACATCCAGCGTGGTCTGGCTTTGCCACTGCCCGTCATTGAGTTCTTGTCGCTCGATCTTCACATCCAGGATCTGCACGCCGTCATACCAGGTCGGGGGGATGGCGGCCAGGCCTCGCGACTCATCGCTCCGGCTGAACTGGCTGAGAACCTCCGCGAGGCTGAAGGTGGCTCCGGCGGTAATCCAGGTCATGTCGTGCGGCGCGTCGGAAGTGAGCTGCTGGAGCTCCTCGTTCTGCTGCACGACCGCATCTTCCAGGGCATCCCAATAGGGCCGGGCCACGACCAGGCGCGGCGCGGGAATAGCCGGGACGGCGTATTCCTGATCGGGCTCGGGGATGTCCACCTCTGTGAACCCGACTTTCCAGTTGACGGGCGGAAGCGAATCCTGGGGACTGATGCCGCCGGCGAGGAGGGTAACGATGGAATCAGAAACCAGTTCCGGATCGGGGATGTCAGCCGGCGGCGGGGCGTCCGGGTCGAGCCGGGCCGCGAGCTGGTCCGCCCGCTGCCGGAGCGTGTCGTCCACGTCCCGCGGCGTGTAGATTTCGTTGCCCTGCTGCACCGCATTGGGGTTGCCGATGAACTGAATCACGGTAAAGCCGAGGAACACGAGCACGGCGATGCCGAGCACGATGCGCTCCAGGTGCTGTTCCCAGATTGTGATGCCTTTGGTTTTCATGGTCCTGATCGCTGCTGTGGTGAGAGGATTTCGAAAAGGCGGAGAGTCAAAGTGACCGGGCAGAAGGTCAGCCGCCGGGTGTGGCGGCGGACTCGACCGGCTGGGATTGGATTCCCTTGGCCTGCCGCAGGGCGTAGGGCATGTGCGGAGCGGTCCACTGCCGGAACCAGATCGTCTCCAGCGTCAGGCGTACCGCCGAGATCGGGCCGACGCCGTAGTAGAAGCCCGCAGCCAGATGCTCATAGGGGTCTACCGGATTCATCTTCAGGTCAAGCACGCTGATGAAGTTCTGTTTCGCCAGGGCATCCAGAACCTCCGGCAGACAGGTGGTTTCGACCACAATCTCGAGATCGACGTACCTCACGTCGTAGAGCGGGTTGGCTCTCCGTCCGGTGATGGTACCGACATCGATCGGCGCTTCGATATTGGGGTCGGGCGGAATGGGCGGACCCTTGGGGGTCTGATCGGCGGCGGTGTCGGCACCGCCCCCGGCCCCGCGTCCCCCCTTTGCGCCGCCCGCGGCCCCGAACCCCATACCGCCACCGGCCGGGGGAGATCCCCCGCCTCCGGAGGTGCCGCCCGTGGTCTCGGCATCACTCTCGGTCCAAACCTGGGCCCAGACCAGCCGCTTTACCGGAGCCTTGAGAACCGAATCACTCTCCGCGTTGGCCGCGGCCAGTCCGCGCAGGACATCCTCGTAAAGCCAGTACTGCCATTGCCACTGGAAGAGCTCCGTCAACGTGTATTGCCGGGTCTGGTCCCAGACCGGCAGCCCCAGCGCGTCCAGGGAGACGAAGATGCCGCAGTTGGCCGCCTGCTCATGGCAGTATCCGATGCGGGCGGCAGTGAGACTCTTGCTGAGTCGATCCTGCTCCTCGGCGGTCAGTTCGTCGCCCAGGCCCTTGTTGAAATCAGAGCTGAGAAGCTGAGCCCGGCGCTGCTGAATGTCTTCCCGCAACGTCTCGACGGTCGGAGGGGAGCCGGCCTTGATTTCGCCGAGCAGGTCGTCATAGGCGGCAGACAGCCGCTCATAGAATTGCCGAGGCAGCACTTCACGCTGACGAGGATCAGGCTCCGGAAACAGTTCGGGCAACAGCACCTCATGCCCCGCCCGGTTGTGTTCGAGAGCAACCTGCTGGGCCTGATCGGCATCGGCCCGAAGTGCGTCGGTCACCTCGCGGAGCTGCTCGATGAAGCTGTCGTTGATGAGCATGGCCTGCTGAAACGGCGGCTGGTTGACGCCCTGGGGCACGGTGACCTGCGTCTTGGACAAGCTGTCCAATTGACGGTCCAGCGATGCCCGGCTGGTGACATCCTCCTGCACCGCGGAGTTCATCCGATTGGCCAGAATCGGCAGGACCGCCAGGGCCACGATCATTAGGACGAGGAAAACAACGGTGAACACGTTGGACTTGACCCAATCGAGCACAAGATTCATGACGCACCGTCCTCCTCGTCGGGGCTGAGACCGGCAGTCAGTTCGGCTTGAGGCCCGGCCTGGTCGTCGGTGATCTCAATCGTGAAGGTGATAGGAACGAGGTAGTACTTCGAGCCGACCGGATAGAACCGCGGCTTGGCCGGCAGAGGCGCCAACTCGTCCAGCTCCGTCGGCTGGCCGGCCTTGCCGAAGCCCGGGTCCGTGGGCGGGCGCAGGCCGGTCGGCGGCTTGATGGGACCGGAGCCTGTTTGCCCGGGTCCCTGCGGAGGACCGGATGGCGGCTGTGCGCCACCGGGGCTCTGGCCCGGGCCGCCAGTGGCGCCAAGCCCGGAGCCCGGTGCCTGACGCTGGCCCGTAGGCGGGAGCCGGCGCCCCCGTGATCCACCGCCGGCCCCGGTTGTGCCCGTGGGAGGCCTGGTCGGCTCGGAGGGCGCGGAAGCACCACCGGAAGGTCCGGTGGGCCCGCGCGGCGGCTCCCTCCCCGGCGGCTTTCCGCCGGTTGGGGTCCCTTGAGCCGTCTCCCCACTTTCGGTAACGTTGATCGTCTGCCGCAAGGTCGGGTTGTGGGAAATCGTGTCGGCGAGGATTTTGTAAGGCACTCCCGGCCTCTCAGCGTTCTCCCGCAGCCAACGTGCGACCGTCTTGTTGAGGAACAGATCCGGTTCGCGGTGGCTGACCTGAACGGTCATGGTGACGTCGATCTGCCGGGGGCCTCCCGCGGCGGCGGGCGGCCGATACTGCCCTTCCAGCTTCTCAAGCTGCACCAGGCGGCGCTCCTCCGGATCCATCGCGAGTATCTGCAAATCGGTGCCGTTGAGGAGCACAGGCTGGGGCTCGGTCGAATTGAGAGCGGCGGCCACGTCGTCGACCAGATGCGGCCAGACCGTGCGGTTGTCGAACAGGCGGCGGATGTTCTCGGCGGCAAATCCGATTTCGCCACGCGCCCGGATCGACTCGTATTCGTTCTTGATGCTCTGGGCCTGGCTGAGAACCTGCCGGACCTCCGACGGTCCCTCACCCGGTTCGAGGGCGGCCCGATCGCTCAGCGGTCGGTAGAGCCACATCGCCGAGCCGGCAATGACGATGGCCGCGGCCGCGGCGAACCACTTGGTCTTGGCGTGCCACATCTGGTCCCGCAGGGCCTTTACCGGCACGAGGTTGGCGCTGATGGGGGCCAGTCCCACGCCCTGAAGGGCCAAACCATAAACGGACGCCATGTTCACGATGTGCTCGGAGAAGGCCGCCGCCTCGCGCCCTCCTACCGCCAGTTTCTTGAACTCATCAAGGCGCACAACGTTGATCTGCAGCTGCTGGCCCAGGAACTTCCGCAGACCGGGGATCTTGAACGTCGAGCCCAGGCCAATCATGTTGGAAAGCTCGTGCCCTCGGTGCATGCTGTTGTAGTAGCCGATGGATCGCTGCAGGTCCTGGAGCAGGTCGCTGAAGACCGGCCGCATGGCCTGCATGATCTGCTTGGCGTATTTGCTGGTGGCGGCCTCCTTCTTCAGCTTCTCTGCCTTGGAGTAGCTGAGCTTGAAGGCGGTGGCGATCGCCTCGGTGAAGTGCGTGCCGCCCAGCGGAAAGGTGCGGATCCAGCACCGGCCTTCCTCGGCGACGATCACGTCCGTGGCCTGCGTGCCGATGTCCAGGAACACGACCGGCCCCTTGCTCGAGGCGAGGTTCTGGTCGAAGGCCATGGCGTTATAGACCGACACCGGGCTGAGCGTCAGAGCCTCGGGCGTGAGGTTGATCTCCGAGTACAGGGCCAGGCGCTTCTGCACCCGCTCGCGGGTGATGGCGAAGATGCCCACCTCCACCTCCGGCGAATCGTCTGAAGTGAACGTCTGGTAGTCCCACTCAACCTCGTCGATGGGGAATGGGATCTGCTGCACCGCCTCGAACTTGACGATGTCGGGAACCTTCTTCGGCTCGACCGGAGGGAGCTTGGCGAAACGGGCGAAGGCGGCATGACCCGGCACGCTCATCACCAGATGCTCTCCCTCCAGAGACTTCTGACTGATGAACTGACCGAGGCTGAGACGAACCATCTCGTCCTGGTCCAGGTCCGGCGTAGTCAGCACCTTCTTGTGGGGGATTACCGCAAAATCGGAGACCGTGACCTCCTCGCCATCCCGCTCCAGGCGCACAGCCTTGATGGCGTTGGCCCCGATCTCGATTCCCCAGGCGGCTTTCGGATGTGCCATTCGGTTGTGAACTCCTTAGACAGCAAGAAGGGTCCGGTCGGGGTCGCAGCCGGGGGGATACCCCCGCGGCGCGCCGACAGCGAGCCCCTGGAAACGGGTGATCATACACAAACCAACTCGGTCGAGGATTACGGACGCGGATCCGCCCTGCGCACAGCCGCCT
>CP070772.1:2352858-2364095 GCA_020345805.1 Phycisphaerales bacterium
TTCTCCCTAGTACGAGAGGATTGGGAGGGACCCACCCCTGGTGTGCCAGCTGGCTCGCTCGAGCCACCGCTGGGTAGCTAAGTGGGGCCGGGATAACCGCTGAAAGCATCTAAGCGGGAAGCCCCCCTGGAGATGAGTGTTGCATGTCTTTGACGTGAGACCCCTGGAAGACCACCAGGTTGATAGGCCGCAGGTATAAGGGTCGAAATACCTTCAGCCAAGCGGTACTAACGGTCGACGACTTGGCCGTGCCGACCGGGTCCCGACGAATCTTCGTCGGCCGGATCGGCCGCCCGCCAAGCCTCCTTGGCTCACATATCGATTCCGCGTGATGCTCACGCGATTGCCGTTCTATGACTGAACAATCACCGACGGGCGGTGAGAGCCGCCCGCCGGCTTTGTCGGTGACGATAGGTCGGGGGAGACACCTGATCCCATCCCGAACTCAGAAGTTAAGCCCCGGCCGCCGATGATACTGCACAGCGGGAAAGTAGGTCATTGCCGACTTTTATGGCCCTCGTCAGGTAAACCTGGCGAGGGCTTTTTCATGCGCGCTACCGCTCATCGCTCCCGCCCCGAGCGGCTGGGGTAGCGGAGCAGACGAACTTGTCCCCCCGCCGCCGGCCGGACAGCACCTTCACCTCGCTGAATCGGCGGTTGAACAATTGCCCCCATTCGCGGCAGCGGTGCTCGTCACCCTCGCGATTCATGGCGAACACCCACCTGGGCCGGAACATATCCGCCAGGGACACCGCCTGATGGAAATAGGCGTGTTCGGGATCCGGGTGGCCTATGAGAAACGCGATGTCGATCCGATCGGTGATCGTGGCAAGGTACTTGTAGTCGTTGACGTAGTCGGCCCGGTAATCGCCGTTGTGGAAGATGGTGCAGCCATCCACCTGGACGAGGAACGCCGCCTCGGGCACGCCAGAGTGGTGGGAGTTGATCGTGTGCACCTTCATGTCGCCGATGTTCGCGCTCCCGCGCGGGGCGGCGAGATAGTGGTGCCCGGGGTTGTCACCCGCCTTCCATCCGAAGAAATAAGTGATGTTGTCTATCTTCTCTTCCCATTCGAAGATGACGCGATCGAAATGATCGAAGTGGGAGTGAGTGACGAACACGTAGACATCGAGATCTTCCAGCTCCTCCGGATCGATGTACCCGCGAGAGAGGTTGCGGGCTTCATTCGGTCCCGGCGGGTTGGGGTCGGTCTGTTCCTGGTAATCGAAGATGAGCAGTCTGTCGTTGATTCTCATCGCCCAGCCGTTGGAGCCGAGGTACCAGACCTGGGCATCGGGCAGTTTCGGGCCTCCCGGCTCCTCCACGCCATCCTGTGGCCTGTGTGCCCCGGTTCCGAATATCAACGCCAAGAATGAGATCGCGATCAGCGCGGTCCGAGCAGACCAGGTTCTTCTTGCGCTCATGTCATTACTCCGTTCCTTTAATAGACGCGTGGTGGCGGGTCCGGGAGATCACGGACCGGCGGCGAATCCTGCCGCGAATCGCGTGGGGACGTCGCGGGCCGATCGGACCGGGGCCGGCAGGGGGACGTGAATAGAGGGGCAGCGACGACCGACCGGACTGCCAGTCAGTCTCTGGCCGCCCGGAAAGCCGCGACCAGTTCGCTCGCTCGTTGGGCATCAGGCGGATTGGACCAGAGGCCGTCCTTCTTGTACCACGATCCGACGATCAGCCCGTCGGCATGCTCAAGCAGGCCGCGGACGGTATCGGGGGTGACGCCCGAGCCGACGAAGACCGGGACATCCGCCTCTTTCCCAATCTGTCTGACGTCTTGAAGGGCGGTTGGTTCCGCGGTGGCGAGGCCAGTGATGATCAGCCCATCGGCTCCGAAGAACTCCGCGGCCCGGGCGGTGGCAGCCAGATCCACATCCGCGGTGATCGCGTGGGCTGAGTGTTTCTTCTTGATGTCGGCCAGGATCTTCACATCCTCGGCCCCGATCGCCCTACGGTACCGCAGCAGCGGCCCGGCATCGGCCTCCTCCAGCAACCCCTCATCAGCCACGGATGCGAACACAAACCCTTCCGCCCGAATGAATTGCGCGCCCACAGCCTGCGCTACCGCAAGAGCGGCTCTGTTTGCCCCTGCGAGGATCTGTACCCCCAGCGGCAGGCCGCCAGCCGCTTCGCGAACCGCCCCACCAACCGCGGACATCGCCGCGACAATCTCCGGCCCGACCTCACGCCTGAGGTACGGAACATCGTGCATGTTCTCGATGATGATCGCGTCAAAGCCGGCTTCCGCGAGCAGCTTCGCCTCCTCGGCGGCGGTCTCTGCGATGTCCGCCACGGGCAGCTTGCCTCCGGGGGTGCCCGGCAGAGCCTGGACATGAATCATCCCGATCAGGGCCTTCTCCCGGCCGAAGAGATCCGATGCAGTAGTCATAGCGAAGCAGGATACCGCGCCCCCGAAGTTGGGAGGGGAATCCGTCATATCGCACTGGCTATGGTTCGCTGGCCGCCGGCCTGTATGGTGGATCAGCCGTTCTCGCGCTCCAGGCCGATGAGGGTGAGCAGTTCCATGCGCGAGGCCGAATCGTTCATGAAGCAGCCGCGGAGCTTGCTGGTGGTGGTCCAGCTTCCGGGCTTCTTCACCCCGCGGTAGCACATGCAGAAGTGCCGGCACTGGAGGATGACCGCCACGCCCTGCGGGTTCAGCACCTCGTGGATGGTGTCGGCGATCTGGGCGGTCAGCTTCTCCTGCACCTGAAGCCGCCTTGCGTAGGCATCCACCACCCGGCAGATCTTGGACAGTCCCACCACCCGGCCGTCGGGGATGTAGGCCACATGCGCCTTGCCGACAAAGGGGGCCATGTGGTGCTCGCAATGGCTATACAACTCTATATCGCTGATCAGGACCAGCTCGTTGTAGCCTTCGACTTCCGAGAAGGTCTGCGCGAGAAACTCACGCGGGTCCTCACGGTAGCCTCGGAAGTGGTCGTTCATCGCCCCGATCACGCGCCTGGGCGTGTCGATCAGGCCTTCCCGATCCGGGTCATCGCCGATGAAACTCAGAATCCCTCGGACGAGACCCATCGCCTCGCGTTCCTGCTCGGTCGGCTCGCGCCTGCGCTGGGAGTAGCCCGAGATGCTGTCGGAGTTCGGTTCGTCTTGAGGATTAAATTCGGACATTTCGGGACGCTTCCTCAGAGGGGGCGGCAGGGACGATGCTAGCGCACCGAGGGGGGATTGGCCAGCACAGGAGCCTGCGGCCGGGGGCGGGAGCCAATCCCGGATTCCGCGGCCTGCCCGACCTGGAGCCTATCCCTTCAAGTACTTCTTCCACCAGTCGAGAATCTGGTGCAGACGGTGCAGGCGCATGTCCGGCGGGCCGTTGCGGCTGAGGCCGTGGAAGGTCGAGCGCGGATAACGGACGAGGCGGGTCGGGATGTTGCGGGTCTTCAAGGCGCTGAACACCTGCTCGGCCTGCTCGATGTTGCAGCGGAGATCACCTTCGCTATGGATGATGAGGGTGGGGGTCTTGACGTTCCCGAAATACTTGATCGGGCTCTGCTCCCAGCGGGCCTCGGGCCGGTCCCAGAAGTTGCCCGGAAAATACTGGTCGGGCGGCTCGATGAAGTCGCTGTTACCGCCGAAGCTGACCAGGTTTGAGACGCATCGGTCGGTGATGGCCCCGGCGAAATCATTGCAGTGACCGATGACCCAGTTGGTCATGTACCCGCCGTAGCTGCCGCCCATGCAGCCCATGCGGCGCGTGTTCACACGTGGGTGGTCCTTCATGAACCCGATCGCCGCCTGGACGTCGACCCAGTCGGCCCCTCCCCAGGAGCCGCGGATGGCCGCGCAGTGGTCCCTTCCGTACCCCTTGCTGCCGCGGGGGTTGGAGAAGACGACGATGTAGCCGGCACCGGCGAGGACCTGGAACTCGTGGAAGAACCCCACGCCGTACTGGGCGTGTGGCCCGCCGTGGATCTGAAGCACCGCCGGGTACTTCTTCCGGGATCCCGGCTGATGATCCGGCGGCATCATGGTCCACACCTGCACCCTGTTGCCGTCGGCGGTCCTGATCCACTGCGATCTGGGGCGTGAGAGCTTCAGGCCCTTCAGGAAAGGACCGTTGAAATCGGAGAGCATGGTGGCGTGGAGGCTGTCGCCGTCCAGATGCCCCACGCCGATCTCGGGCAGCTTCCCCGCGCCATCGCGGGTAACGGCAAACGACCGACCATCGGCGCTGAGATTGCCAAGGTCGTGGACGTGCGCCCCTTTGGTCAGGAAGCTGATCGGCCCGCCCCTGCGGCGGATGCTGGCAATGTGCGTCTCGCCGCGCCAGCCCAGGGTCAGGTAAAGGCGACGACTGTCGGGGCTCCAGCGGATGCAAGGCTCGAAGGCCGCCTCGGCGGTGTCGCTCAGAGCACAGGCCAGCAGGCAGTAGTCGGTCCTGGCAGTGAGGCTGCGGGCATTGCCCTTGACCGGATCGCAGACGAACAGTTCCAAGTTTTCGACGCTGTAAGCGCCATCCTTGCCGAGGCGCCCGGCGTAGGCGATGGTCCGTCCGTCCGGAGACCAGGCAACCGCGCTCTTGGGGCCGTCGGGCATATTGGGAATTGGTTTGATCTTGCCGGTCTTTGCGTTGACCAGGAGCAGGTCCCACTTCCATTCCTTGAACATGCCTCGCCGGCTGCGATTGGTGGCGATGACCAGTTGCCTGGAATCCGGCGAGAAGTCGAAATCGAAGAAGCCGAAGTAGTCCTTGTCGTAGATCTCGCGATGCTTGCCGGTGGCGACATCGACCAGGTAGAGGTGGAATCGCTGGGCGTTGAAGTAGCCGTCCCCGTCCAGGCGATACCAGGGATCGTCCAGCACCCGAGGCGGATCACTCAGCCCCTTTTCCTTCCGCTCCTTGACAGCCTTCTCCGTCCACACATCCTCCGTGGGACGGAAGGAAACGGTGAGCATGGAGCCGTCGGGCGACCAGACGAACCGCCCGATCGTCCCTTCCGGAAAGCTCGTCAGACATTTCGCTTCGCCGCCACCTGAGGCTCCCCCCTCGCCGCCGGCGGCGATCGTGTAGATCTGCGTTCGGGGTTTGCCGCGTCCGGAGATGAAGGCGATCGTCTCGCCATCGGGCGACCACGCCGGAGCCGAGTCCTTGCCCGAACCGGTGAACTGGCGCGGTTCGGGTTCGCCGGCTGCGTCCACCATCCACAGGTTGGAGACGTACTCGTTCTTCTCGCCGATGTGTTTGCGCACGAAGACGATGCGGTCACCGTCGGGCGAGATCCGCGGGGTGGCGACGAATCGGAATTTCAGGAGGTCCTCCGGGGTGATCGCCCGGCGTCGGGCGGTGCGCCCGCTCTTCCTGCGGGACTTCGCGCGTTGATGGGCCATGTTCTTACCTCGTTTCTGCCGCGGTTGGTCTGCGGCAGCCCCTGAAGGGCAGGGGGCATACTACTCGCCGCCGCCGGGGGCGCGAAGTCCGAGCGGCCGGCGGGATGATCACCACCCGCGGCGCTGACAAGACGCTACGATGGATGATCCCGGATCGGGGAGCATCAGGTCCCCGGGAGGCGATTGACCGTCCGGATCGTGCAATCGAGGAACCGAGAATATGAGCAACCAACTGATCGAATGCGTTCCCAACTTCAGCGAAGGGAACGACATGTCAATCATCAAGCAGATCACCGATCAGATCGAGGCGGTGGATGGCGTGAAACTGCTGGATGTGGATCCGGGCAAGGCCACGAACCGGACGGTGGTGACCTTCGTCGGCGCTCCGGAGGCGGTCCTCGATGCCGCGGTGGCGGCGGGGCGGAAGGCCGCCGAACTCATCGACATGTCCAAGCACACCGGCGAGCATCCCCGCTTCGGGGCGATGGATGTCTGCCCGCTCGTGCCGGTCGCCAATATCACGATGGACGAGACGGTCCCCTACGCCCACAAGCTGGCCCAGCGGCTGGGTGAGGAAGCGGGGTTGACCATTTATTGCTATGAGTTTGCCGCGAGAAGCGAGGAGCGGCGGAACCTTGCCGTGGTCCGGGCCGGCGAATACGAAGCTCTGGCCGAGCGGCTGAAGGATCCGAAGTGGAAGCCGGATTTCGGGCCGGCCGAGTTCAACGCCCGCAGCGGGGCGACCGCGGTGGGGGCCCGCGAGTTCCTCGTCGCCTACAACGTCAATCTCAACACGACTTCAACGAGGCGGGCCAACGCCATCGCCTTTGACGTGCGCGAAAAGGGCCGGATCAAGCGCGAGGGAGATCCGCTCAACGGTCCGGCGGTCAAGGACGAGAACGGCGACGCTCTCTGGGAGCCCGGAATGCTCAAATGCGTCAAGGGCATCGGCTGGTACATCGAAGAGTACGGCGTGGCCCAGATCTCGATGAACCTCACCAACATCACCGTGACGCCCGTGCACGTGGCGTTCGATGCGGTCTGCGAAAGGGCCCAGGTCCGCGGTGTTCGCGTGACCGGTTCGGAGCTGGTCGGCCTCATTCCCCTCAAAGCCATGCTCGATGCGGGCAGGCACTATCTGCGCAAACAGCAGCGATCGCTCGGCGTGTCGGACAAGGAATTGATCAAAATCGCGGTCAAATCGCTGGGACTTGATGATCTCTACAAGTTCAAGCCGGAAGAGAAGATCATCGAGTACGCCATCGCGGGCGATGACAAGGCGCGCAAGCTGGTGGACATGCCGCTGAACGATTTCGTGTGGGAGACGGCCAGCGAATCCAAGGCCCCGGGCGGGGGCTCGATCTCCGCGGCGGTGGGGGCGATGGGAGCAGCCTTGGGCACGATGGTCGCCAATCTCTCATCACACAAGCGGGGTTGGGATGATCGGTGGGAGGAATACTCCGATTGGGCAGTGCGCGGTCAGTCGAGTGTGCGCAAGCTCCTGGACCTCGTCGACGAGGACACCCCAAGGGCAAGGTCCTGCACGACGAACTGCTCCGGCTGGTGGATGAGGACACCAACGCGTTCAACCGGATCATGGATGCCTACAAGCTGCCGGCGGGCACGGAAGAGGAGAAGGCGGCACAGCGGGAAGCGATCCAGGAGGCCACCAAAGCAGCGATCGAAGTTCCCCTGGCGGTCATGCAAAAGGCGTACGAATCGATGGAGGTCATGAAGGCGATGGCCGAGTTCGGCCTGGAAGCCTCGGCATCCGACGCCGGCGTGGGCGCACTCTGTGCGCGGACCGCGGTGATGGGCGCATTCCTGAACGTGAAGATCAATTGCCCTGGGATGCAGGATAAGACGTGGGTGGAGAAAACCCTCGCAGAAGGCCGCGAAATCGAGCAGAATGCGATTAAGCTGGAGGGCAAGATCCTCCAGATTGTGAACGGTAAGATATAACCGGCCGCGCGAGACCGTTCGACCAGGAGAGTTCTTCGGCGGCGGGGCGGAGAGGCACGGTCGTGTCCCGTCGTCTATCACCGCGGCACTTTGTTTGGGGCCGACTACGGCGGTCGCCGCCGAAATCGAATGAATCTGACGGCAGGAGGCATGGCGTGATGGTGTGTTATCCGGCACGTATGTTGGTGATCGGCGTTCTTCTGGCCGCCGTTTCGACGGAGCGCGCGGCCGAAGCGCAAGCCGCCCTGCCCGTGCAGGCCGAGGACTTCCGCGTCATCGTACAGCAGGCCAAGGAGAAGGTGTTCCCCGCAGTGCTGTATATCCGATGCCTGCAGGAGACCCACGAGGCCGGCGAGCGGAAATCGCAGGAGATTTCGGGCAGCGGAGTGGTGATCACCCCCGACGGACAGGCCCTGACCAACTGGCATGTCATCGACAAGGCCACCAGCGTGCGGTGCCTGCTCGCCGACGGGACCGCGATGGAGGCGGAAGTGCTCGGCAGCGACAAGTCGGCCGACCTGGCGCTGTTGCAGATGAGTCTGCCGGATGGACGCGAGACGCTGCCTTACGCGAAGTTCGGCGATTCCGACGCGCTTCAGGAAGGTGATTTTGTGATGGCGATGGGCGCGCCCTGGGGCCTCAACCGGTCCGTGTCCATCGGCATCATCTCCTGCACCCGCCGCTACCTGCCCGACACCAGCGAATACAGCCTGTGGCTGCAGACCGATGCTTCGATTAATCCGGGCAACTCCGGAGGCCCGCTGGTCAATACCGAAGGCGAGGTGATCGGCCTCAACACCCGCGGGGGCGGCGGGATGGGGTTTGCCGTTCCCTCCCACACCGTAACCGTCCTGGTCGATCAACTCCGCGAGCACGGACAGGTTGCCTGGAGCTGGACGGGCCTGCAGCTTCAGGCCCTGCGCGACTTCAACCGCGACATGTACTTTGAAGGTACCGAAGGCGTGATCGTCGCCGAGACCGATCCGCAGAGCCCGGCTCGCCGGGCGGGCCTGCAGCCGCGGGATCGCATCATGAAGGTCAACGGCGACCCGGTCAGTGCGTTGACCGAAGAGGATCTGCCCGCGGTGCGCAGAACGCTGGGATTCCTGGCCGAGGACGTGCCTGCGCAGTTTGAGGTGCGGCGGGGCGGTGAGACGCTCACCTTCCAGATCACTCCCCGCGAAAAAGGGAAAGTGGAGGGCGAGGAGCTCGATTGCCCACGCTGGGATTTCACCGTCAAGACCATCAACCAGTTCGACAACGAGGACCTCTACTTCTATCGCAAGAAGGGCGTCTTTGTGTTCGGCGTCAAGTATCCGGGCAACGCCCTCGACGCCGGTCTGCAGACCAACGACATCATTCTCACGATCGACGGGCTGTCGGTCGAAACGCTGGATGATGTCCGGCAGATCCATGAAGAGGCACTGGCGAATGTCAAGACCAAACACCGGGTCGCGATCGTGGTCCTCAGGAACGGCCTGTACCGTCATCTCGTGCTCAAGTTCTCGCGGGATTACTCCAAGGAATGATCCCCGATGCTCGCGGCGCGCAAATCCTTTCAAAGGAGAGGCTGATGAAAACTAATCCATTGTTGGCATGGCTGGTCTGCGCCCTCGCGCTCGACGCCGCGACGGGATCACCGCAGGACAATGGCCCGACCACCGCGGATTGCGCGGCGGTTGCCGCCGCCGTGCAGAAGAGCCTCGTGCGCGTGGAGTACACGCTTCAGTTTGACAAGAGCGAAGCTCCCTACGGGGGGATGTGGAGGACCCGCTGCCCCAACTGCGGGCAGTATCACAGCACCGGGCTCGAGCAGTTCATAGATGAAGAGCGCCCGGCCGAGAAGGCCGGTTTCCTGCTCTCGGCTTCACGAGTACTGACCCAGGATCCGCGCATAGCCCCGCGGTTCATAAAGAGGATCGATGTGCGCTACGGTGATGCGTCCAGCCCCGCCATCCCGGTTGCGTACGCGGTCGATCAGAACGGGCTGATTTTGGAGCTGGCCCGGCCGCTCACCGGCGCGGCTCCGCTTCAGTTCCAGGCCGATCGAGAGGGACCGTACTTCACCGTCACGTACGCGCCGCTCAACGGATACTGGACCACCGACGTGCAGTCGCTGCCCTCGAAGGTGACCACGCTCGACACCGGCGAGCGTTTCATTGCCGTACCTTCCGGCTGCCTGGTGGTGGATGCCGCCGGCCGCGCCGTGGGCTTGTCGCTGAAGGATGAGATTCCGACCGACGATTCGTGGAAGGGATCGCCAGGCGAGTGGCGGTTGCTCGGCGTCGACCGGATGAATCGAATGCTCTCAGCCGTTGAGGAGCAGGCCGATCGCACGCTGCCCCGCGTGGCCCTGAGCTTTCGCAGCCCGAAGAAGGACATCGCCGATCGCTACTACGGCGGGTACTGGGGCGATGATGAAGCGGATGAGACCGAGCGAAACGTCGCGGGCGTGATGATCGATGGCAAGACCGTGCTCGTGCTGGCGGGATTGAAGCCGAAGGTGACCGCGCGGCTGGAACGAATACGCGTCTATCCCGCGGAGGGCGAGGCGGTCGAGGCGAGCTTCGCCGGCTCACTGCGGGACTACGGCGGATTCGTCGCCGAACTGGAAGAACCGGTGACCGCACCGGCACCGTTCTCGACCGACGACATCCGCGATTTCCGTAACACTCTTCTCATGTCGGCGGAAATACGCGTGCAGGGCGAGAGCCGGATCGGCTATTTCAACCACGATTGGCTTACCGGCTTCAACCTTGCATGGAAGGAACAGATCTATCCGGAGATTGCCGGTAATGCGGTTTCGACCTTCCTCTTCTCGACGGATGGCCGACTCATCGCCCTGCCAGTCGCCCGCCGCAAGAAGGTCTCGGTCGAGGAGGAATGGGATGATTCGCAACCCGTGCTTACCGCGACAAAGTACCTGCGGGCGGTGCTGGACGATCTTCCAGAGCACATCGATCCGGACAACGTGCCGCTGACGGAAGCGGAAGAGAACCGCCTGGCCTGGATGGGCGTGGAACTTCAGGCGCTGGATCGCGATCTGGCACGCGTCAACGACATTTCCGATGAGACCAACGACGGTGAGACGGGTGCGATCGTGGTGTATGTCTATCCGAATTCACCGGCGGAAACGGCGGGCCTTCAGATGGGCGACATCCTCCTCCGCCTGCACGTGGAAGGGCACCCCAGGCCACTGGACGTCGAGGCCGGCGACAGCGACATCTGGGCCTATCGAGGCGGCTTCCCCTGGGATTACCTCGATGAGCTGCCGGAGGAGAGCTTCGACCAGGTGCCCCCGCCCTGGCCGACCGCGGAAAACAGCCTCAACCGCAAGCTGACCGATCTTGGTTTCGGTACCGCCTATGCGGCGGAGGTATTCCGGGGCGGTGAGATTCTCCGGCTGGATTTCGAAGTCACCGAAAGCCCCTCGCATTACAACTCGGCAGCACGATATGAGGACGAAGCCATCGGCATCACCGTGCGGGACCTGACCTTCGAGGTGCGGCGATATTTCCAGCAGGGCGCTGATGAACCGGCCGTGGTAATCAGCAAGATCAAGCCCGGCAGCAAGGGATCCGTCGGCGGGCTCAAGCCCTACGAACGCATCACCCACGTCAACGATCAACCCGTGATGAATGTCGGCGATTTCGAAGAACTCGTCTCGGGCCAGACCGAACTCCGTCTGGCCGTGAAGCGCATGACCCGGGGCCGAATCGTGAAGCTGAAGCTCGATGCATCAGGCGATGAATCCGAGGATGCCGCGCCGGCGGCTGGAGGTGAAGACGACACCGAATCACCCGAGGGCGGCGCCTCTGATCAGTCATGATTCCGCCGCACCCGTTTGGGTAAGAAAAGCGAAGCCCCGGGCCGTCCGGTCCGGGACTGTGCCTTATGGTGACCATCCC
>CP070772.1:2364195-2379060 GCA_020345805.1 Phycisphaerales bacterium
ATGGGATCGGCGGCGGAGAACATCGAGGCCGGAGTTGACTATCTCCGTGAGAATCGCGGGTCGAAGGTCGGGTCCGTACACGTGAACGTCATGAGGCCGTTCCCCGTCGAGGCGATGGTGAACGTCCTGAAGGGCAAGAAGGCGTGCATCATCCTGGAGCGCACCGACGAGCCGCTGGCCGGCGACAACCCGCTGGCCCGCGAGGTCCGCGCCGCCCTCACCAAGTCCTACGTCCATCCCGGCTTCCCCCACCGGGAGGGCTATCCCACCATCACCTACGAGGATGTCCCCCGCAACTTCTCCGGCGTCTACGGCCTGGGCTCGCGCGACTTCCGGCCCGAGCACATCATCGGGGCCTGGGAGTACGTGATGGAAGGACGCACCCGCCAGGATGGAAAGGGGGCCAAGGACGGGCAGACCTTCTTCTATCTCGGCGTAAACCATCCCTATGCCGTCTGCTCCGACGACACGCCCTCGCTGCTGCCCGATCACGCGATCGCCGTGCGGCTGCATTCCATCGGCGGCTGGGGCATGATCACCACCGGCAAGAACCTCTCCGAGATCATCGGCGAGTTCGGCGACTACATCGCCAAGCGCGACAACATCGTGGACGAGCGCGGCAATCTGAAAGAGGTTCTGCACGTTACCGCGAATCCGAAATACGGTTCGGAGAAGAAGGGCGCGCCCACCAGCTACTTCCTGACCGTGGCTCCCGAGCGAATCCGCGTCAACTGCGACCTTCATCACGTCGACGCCGTGCTCTGCTGCGATCCCAAGGCGTTCCTGCACACCAATCCCCTGGTGGGCCTCAACGAGGGCGGGGCGTTCGTGTGGGAGTCCAACGAGACGCCGGAGAACGCCTGGCAGCGAATTCCCAAGGCCTGCCGGCAGGAGATCATCGACAAGAAGATCCGCGTCTTCATCCTCGACGGCTTCAAGATCGCCCGCGAGGCGACGAACCGGCCCGACCTGCAGTTGCGCATGCAGGGCAACGCCTTCCTCGGGGCCTTCTTCGCCGTCTCAACCTTCCTCAAGGACAACAACATCGGCGAGGAGCACTTCCACGAGGTCGTGCGGGCCCAGTACGTCAAGAAGTTCGGCCGGCTGGGCATGGCCGTGGTCGAGTCCAACATGGACGTGATGGAGAAGGGCTTCGCCCAGGTCCAGGAGGTGAAGATCGGCCAAGTGGGCGCCCCCGACACTTCGAGCATGAGGGGCCAGCCGCTGGTCGCCCTCAACGGCGAAGCGGGGCGAGCCGGCTGCCAGCCCAAGCCGGGCCAGCCCGACAAGGCGCCCGTGTTCAGGACCGAGTACTTCGATTCGGAGTTCCGCTCCGGGTACGGCTATCACCAGCCGGCGTCGCCACTGGCCTCCACCGGCGTGCTCGCCGCCGCCACCGGGGCCACCGCGTCCAAGTACGTCGCCCGGCGGGAGATTCCCGTTTACATTGCGGAGAACTGCACCCAGTGCATGGAGTGCATCGCGGTCTGCCCGGACACCGCACTTCCCAACACCGCCCAGGACATCGGTACCATCCTGGAGACGACGTTCCGCTCCTATGTGAGCGATGCCGGCTCGCGGGACAAGCTGCTCGGTGCGGTTGCCGCCGTCGAGGGCGAAGTCCGCGCGAAGATGATGGAGGCGGTCAAGGCCAAGCAGCCCCGGCCGTTCGCCGAGATCGTCGGCGAGGTCGTCAGCGGGGTTGACGGCGTAAGCGATCAGGCGAAGAGCGAGATTGACGCGATTCTCAGCATTGCCCCGATCGCCTACAACAAGGTGAATGCGATCTTCTCCAGCAAGGAGAAGAAGGAGCCGGGCTCCGGCGGCGTGTTCTCCATTTTCGTGGCCGATCTCTGCAAGGGCTGCGGCGAGTGCGTCGAAGCCTGCGGCGATCACGATGCCCTCCGCATGATGCCGGATTCGGAACAGCTCAACACCGAACTGGCTTCTGCGAGGACCTTCTTCGATCTTCTGCCTGAGACCGACCAGAAGTACCTCGGTCTCTACCAGGCCGACCGTCCGGAGGAATCCAAGCCCGCGGCCCTGCGCAATCACCTCATGATCCGGCGCAACTACGAGGCGCTCACCAGCGGCGACGGCGCATGTGCCGGTTGCGGTGAAAAGAGCGTTCTTCACACCATGATGTCCGTGACCGAGGCCTACATGAGGCCGATCTTCCACGCCAAGGCCGATCGGCTGGACGGCAAGGTCGCGCAGTTGAAGGCTGACGGCCTGTCCAGGCTCAAGGCAATCGCCGCATCGGACAAGGACCGCTATGAGCGGCTCCACCGCGCCGTGGCCCACCTGGTCATGGGCCTGGGCGGTGAATCGCCCGACGATACTACCGCGCGTTTGGAAGCGAGCGATCCGGTGTCGGACGAGCAGATCGTCGATGCCCTCGCCGCGGTGATGAAGCAGGATGCGTTCAACCATCGCGATCTTCAGGCCGTCGACGGCCGGCTGGCCAACGGCATGTGCGTCCTGGCCATGGGCGCGCATACCGGCTGCAACACGGTCTACGGCTCCACGCCGCCGAACAACCCGCATCCTTATCCGTGGATGAACAGCCTCTTCCAGGACGGCGTGAGCGTCGCCTGGCTCATGGGCGAGAGCTTCATCCAGGATCATGCCCGCTCGTCCGTCACACCCGAGCGCCTCGCGGATGTGCTTCTGAACGATAAAGCCTTCGGCGAGCAGGACTATTACGACCTGGCTCACTTCACCGACGCCCTCATGACCGACCAGGAAGTCCGCGAGCTGCCCAAGGCCTTTGCGGTCGGCGGCGACGGCGGCATGGGCGACATCGGGTTTCAGAACTGCTCCAAGGTCGTGCTCCAGAACCGGCCCAACGTCGTGGTGCTCATGCTCGACACCCAGGTGTATTCCAACACCGGCGGGCAGAACTCCGATTCCTCGCCCATGGCCGGCGGCTTCGACATGAACCAGTTCGGCGAAGCAACCCAGGGCAAGCTCACGGAGAAGAAGAGCCTGGCGGAGATCTTCACCGTCGGGCACGGCTCGCCCTTCGTCGCCCAGACGTCCATCGCCAATGCGGCGAAGTTCTTCAAGTCCATCCTCGATGCCCTGGAGTATCGGGGAACCGCCTTCTTCCAGTGCTATACCGCCTGCCAGCCGGAGCACGGTATCGGCGACAGCATGTCCACGGTCCAGGCCCAGCGGTCCCGGGATTCACGCGGCATGCCCGAGTTCGTGTTCAACTCCTCCGGCGGCGAAGCCTACGACCAGTGCATCGACCTCAAGGGCAATCCCTCGATCGACCGTGACTGGTGGCAGGCAAAATACAAGAGCAACAAGGAAGTCTACAACTACACCATCGCCCACTGGGCCACGACCGAGGCCCGTTTCCGCCGGCATCTGAAGAACATCAAGCCGGAGGATGCCGCGGATCTGATTCACCTGGATGAGTTACTGGTGCGGATCACCCAGGATGACGTGGTGCACCGCCGGTTCTGGGATCCGAACCACCGGTCCTACATTCCGGACTTCGGTTCGTACATCGTGGTTGAAGGCGATGACGGGTCGATGCGGCATGTCGCCCTCTCGCGGCACATGGTGCTCTACTGCGTCGAGCGGCGCAAGGCCTGGCGGCTCCTCCAGAGCCGGGCCGGTATCGTCAACAACGACTACAAGGCCCAGCAGGCCCTGCTCAAGAAGGTCGCCGCCGGCGAGATCGAGCTTCAGGATTTCCTCAACCGGTCGCGGGAACTCTTCGAGGAGGAGCTGGCGGGGTTCATGCCCCAGAAGAAGAAGCCCGCCATGGCCGGGGCCAAATGATCAATCACTGAACAAAAGCGGAAGGGAGAGACAGGAAGGGAGAGAGCAACAGGGGCCCGCAGGCGGGCCCCTGTTTTCTTAACGTGAATCGCCGGTCTGATCTGCAGACTTTATCGCCGCTCAAACTCGCCCTTGCACACGAAACGGAGCTTGTCGGGCGCGGTCGAATCGATCTCATAGACGTACTTCGGCAAAACTCCCGGGCCGTCGCCCTCGAAATCCTGCGACGGAGTCAGCATGGGCACCGTCGGCTTGGAATAGGTGGCTATGAACTCCAACATTGCCTTCCATTGCTCCAGCGGCACTCCAACGGAGTTGCCGTGGCCGTCAGTTGCCGTCCCGTTGGGCTTGATATCCATGATGATGGTTTCGATGCTACCCTGATGCCAGGCGGTCAGATGTCGCGAGAGGCTTATGAAACCTCCCATGGCATCTTCTGGACTAGCGGCCTTGATGACAGACCAGTCAATGGTGGCTGCATCGCCTGTCGCGGGCGCCGACTCGGTCTGCCCGGGCGTTGTCTCTTGGGCGGGCTCATTCCCCGTGGTTTGAACAGACTCGTCACCGCAGCCGTTGATGCAGGAAAGAGCCAGAGAACAGCACAGGATGGCCGTCACCATGCGCAGGTACGATGATTCCATTTCCCATTTCCCTTTCGTGCGTGTGGAACCGGTTATATCGAGGTGCGCGTCCAAGTCCGATGGTCATTCCGGATCCGAGCACCACAATTCTATCAGTTGTTCGATCGACAATCTCCCCGGACGCATTTCGGCGGCAACCCCGGCTGGCCAGGTGCGGTCGCGGCCGAAGATTGTGCCGAGTTGCTTGCGGCGTTTTGAGAATAGGTTAGTCACGAACTGAGCAAAGGATCTTGCGTCGTCGCGAGAGATTATCGTCGGTTCGCCCTCACCCCCGGCCCCTCTCCCGGGGGGAGAGGGGAGAAGAGACACCATTGCGCTGGTTACTTTGGGTTGGGGCCAGAAGCAGGAAGGCGGGACCGTACCGATTCTTCTTACTTCCGCCAGGGCCTGGATGATGATCCCCAGTGGTCCGTAGTCCTTGCCGCCGGGCTTTGCGAGCAGGCGATCGGCGACTTCCTTCTGGATGGTCACGAACTGGCCGGTGCAGTTGGGATGATCGATGAGCATTGCCGCCATGAGAGGCGAAGCGACGTTGTAAGGCAGGTTTGCGACCAGCTTGAACGAGCGATCTCCGAGGTGATCGATTATCGCCGGGTTGAGCGTCCTGCCTCTGTCCAGGCAGTCGCCGCGCAGGAGGGTGATGCGATCGCCCAGAAGATCGGCGAGCAGGTCGGCCAGGTTGTGGTCAATCTCGGAGGCGATGACTTCCGCCCCGGCCTCCAGCAGTGCTTCGGTGAGTGTGCCCGTGCCCGGTCCGATCTCCAGCACCAGTTCTCCGTGCACGATCCCCGCCGCGTCCACCAGTATGCGGATCTGGTTCTGATCGTGCAGGAAGTTCTGCCCGAGCCGGTGCTTCGGGCGCAGACCTCGTTCATCAAGCAGCTTCCTGATATTAGAGATCGTCTGCATCAGGCAAAGCATAGCGATTGCGCACTTCGCCGCTTGCGGTTTCGCGATTACTACCGGAAACAGGGTGCCGCAGGCGCGAAGAAATCGCGAAGCCGCAAGCGGCGGTGGTGTCGATTCGCGACTGTGGGGGTTGCGGGGTTAAGCCTTGCCCAGGTATTCACCGGTGGAGGGGTTGACCCTCACCACCTGACCGACCTCGATGAAGGGGGGCACGCGGATGTGGCCGCCGGTCTCGACCGTTGCTTCCTTAAGCTGGTTGGTCGCGGTGGCGCCCTTAGCCTGCGGGGTCGTCTCCGTGACCTGAAGCTCCACCGCGGCGGGCAGCTCCACGCCCAGAGGGTTGCCGCTGAAGAGCTGCACAGTGACCTCGGTGTTCTCCTTCAGCCACTGGCTCTGGTCCCTGGGCAGGATGTCGCTGTCGATCTCCATCTGCTCGTAGGACTCGTTGTCCATGAACACGAACGGCCCCGCCCCGTGTCCGGAGCTGTCGTAGAGGTACTGCATCTTCCGCCGATCGATGGAAACGTCCTCGAGCTTGTCGGAGGAGTTGATGCGGTGGGTTTTGATCGTGCCGGTCTCGATGTTCTTCATCTTGGCCTGCACGTAGGCCGGTCCCTTGCCGGGCTTGACGTGGTCGGTGTCGAGAGTGATATGGAGTTGGCCGTCCCACATCAGGGCCTGGCCGCGTTTCAGATCGGTTGCCTTGATTGGCATTTCAGTGACTCACAGGATTCGAAGAAAGGGGATCGACATCAGGATAGCAGCAGCGGGGGGGCGGACCACCGTTTCGGTTCACCGGGCCATGGCTTCCGCACGCACCTCCCGCAGGACGGTGACCTTGATCTCGCCTGGGAAGGTCATTTCCTCCTCGACCCTTTTTGCGATGTTGCGGGCGATGCCGAAGGCGTCGGCGTCCTCGGCCTTGCGGGCATCCACGATCACCCGCACCTCCCGGCCGGCCTGGATGGCGTGGGCTTCCTGGACGTTGGGCTGCTCCAGGGCGATGGTCTCCAACTGCTCCAGCCGCTTGACATACATCTCCATGGACTCGCGACGATCCCCCGGACGGGCTCCGCTGATCGCATCGGCGGCCATCACGATGGGGGTGTAGGGGCTGATGGCGTCGATGTCACCGTGGTGGCCGCCGACGGAGTTCAGGACGATGTCGGATTTTTCGCCGTGCTTGCGGCAGAAGTCCATACCGATTGCCGGGTGGCCGCCCTCCATCTCGTGGTCCATCGCCTTGCCGATGTCGTGCAGGAAGCCGCAGCGGCGGGCGATGTTCCCGTCCAGATCAAGCTGCTCGGCGATGATCTGGCACAGGTAGGCGACCTCGATGGAATGTCGCAGCATGTTCTGGCCGTAGCTGGTGCGGAAGGCCAGCCGACCCATCGCCTCCACGATCTTGGGGCTCAGACCGCGGATATTGGCCTCGATCACCGCGTCCTTGCCGTGCTTGATGATCCGCTCGGCCATCTCCTTGCGGATCGACTCGACGACCTCCTCGATGCGGGCCGGATGCACCCGGCCGTCGGCGATGAGCTTCTGCAGGACCTCGCTGGCGATGGCCCGGCGGATGGGATCGAAGCATGAGACGGCAATGACGCCCGGAGTGTCGTCCACGAGGATGTCCACGCCGGTCGCCCGTTCCAGGGCCCGGATGTTACGGCCCTCCCGTCCGATGATCCGCCCCTTCATGTCCTCGGACGGGATGCGGACGCTGCGCACGGTCGCGTCGGCGACATGCTCGGCGGCGAAGCGCTGGATGGCCTGGAGAGTGATCTCCCGGCTCTGTGCCCGGGCCTCCACCTCCGCCTCCTCCAGGATCTTCTGGGTCATCTGGTTCGCTTCGTGCTGGGACTCCCGGCTCACCTCCTCGAGGAAGTGCTCCCGGGCCTCCTGCTCGGTCATCGACGCCACCTCCGACAGGCGGCGCTTCACATCAACGAGGATTCGATCCGCTTCGCTGCGATCCTCCTCGATCCGGTCGGCGAGCCCCTTGAGCTCGGCCTCGCGGCTGTCCAGCTTGACCTCACGGTCGGTAATGGTCTCCAGCTTCTTGTCCAGGGAGTCCTCGCGCTTGGCCAGGCGGGCCTGGTCCTTCTTCAGTTCGGCCTGGGCCTCGGCGATCTCCTGGTCCATCTCCTCGCGGCGCTTGGCGGCCCTCTTTTCGGCCTCCAGCTCGATTCGCTGCTTGGAGGCCTCGGCCTCGGCGGTGGCGGTCTGCACGATCTGTTTGGCGTCCTTCTTAGCCCGGGCCAGGGTGTTGCCGGTCAGCACGCGGAACACCACCCAGGCCAGCACAAAGCCGGCCAGAGCGCTGAGCCCGGCCGCCAGGCCCGCCGAGAGCGGGTTCATCTCGAATGCCAGTAGAGGGAGCATGATCATCCTCGCTCGATTATCGACCCACACCGTCAGCAGCGCACGACATCACGCGCCAGTCTGGCCGGTCGAACGACACGAGCGGGATGGATTCAGCCAACGTTGAAGAAGCGGTTACACCGCGTCGGGCCGTTTCTCACGGTCCGATTGATCAACTCCGGATCGGGTCCGGCTGATACGATTCGAATAACCCGAACGAAGGCCTATCACGTTGGACTCAACCCTTGGCAGCATTCAATCTATTCAGCCGATGCGTAAGGCTTTTCGGCTGCCGGCCGCCGCAGCGGGGCCGGAGATAACGGTTTCGCCCGTGTCGTCTCTGGGCGGGCCGTGAAACTATCAGAATCTCGCACCATGTCCGGCGGACAGAGACCGCCCTCGCATCGTGCTGTTTGTATTATTGTTGGGCTGCTCGGCACCTGTCAAGGCTGCTCTTGGGCCTTACTCGGCTCTCCGTCCAGACGCGGCCGTAGGATCCTCAGCAAGATGCCCACTTTCCTCAACTGGCTGCTTCGACTGCTGCCCACCAACCCGATCTGCATGCGCCTCGTGCAGGGCGGATCCAAGCGGATGCGGCACCTGTACATCCGCTCCGGCTATCTGGCGGTGATGATCGTGGTCCTGCTGTTCGTGCTGCTGGGGAATGTCGGGGGTGCCCCATCCATGCGGGATCTGGCCAGCGCCGGAGCCCAGATGTTCGAGAATGTGAGTTATCTGCAGGTGGGGCTGATCTGCCTGCTCACGCCCGTCTTCATGGCCGGGGCCATCGCCCAGGAGGCCAACCCCCGAACCTGGGACATTCTCCTCACCACCCCGCTGAACAACCTCCAGGTGGTCCTGGGGAACATCTTCGGCCGGCTGTTCTTCATCATCGTGCTGCTCTTCTCCAGCCTGCCCCTGTTCGCCGTCACCCAGTTCTTCGGCGGAGTGCCGGGGGGTGCGATCTTCGACAGTTACGCCATCGCCGCGGTCAGCGCGCTGCTGGTGGCGGCGATCGCGGTCACCCTCAGCGTGACCCGCACCGCCGGCCGGCGGGCGGTGCTCGTGTTCTATGTCAGTGTGGTGATGTATCTGTTCGTCACCTACTACTTCGACATCATCTTCCGCCAGCCGATCGCCCCGGGGGCTCGGGAAAACCACACCACGTTCATGACGCCTCTGAACCCGTTTCTGGCCCTGAACGTGCTGTTGAACTCGAATCAGTACGTGCCGCGCGATCCGCTGGAGCTGGCGGGGACGATGTGGATCACCCGCCTTTGGCTTTGCCGGCCAATTGTCGCCTTCTGCTGGCTCTTCGCCCTCCTCAGCGTGGTCCTCATCCTCTTCTCCACGCTTCGCCTGCGGATCATCGGGGCCAAAGTGGGAGCGGTGCCGTGGTACCGGGCGATCTTCGGCCTGGGGGCCAAAGGCGCCGAGGAGCGGCCGGCCAGGCGCGTCGGGCACAACCCCATCGCCTGGCGGGAATCGGTGGCTCGCGGCAAGACGCTGGGGGCGATTCTGGGCCGCTGGGGGTTCGTCGCTCTGGGCGTGGCCGTGGCGATGGTGCTCGTCGGCCTGTATCACACCCAGATTCTGAACGCCGCCAACCTGCGGCTGGCGGTGGCCTCGGTGGTGACCGGCGAGATCATCATCATCACCCTGGCGGCTCTGAACATGAGCGCGACCGCCGTCAGCCGGGAGCGTGAAGACGGAACCCTGGACATCATCCTGACCACCCCCATTCAGCCCGGGCCGTACATCGCCGGGAAGCTGCGGGGACTTATCCAGTTCCTGCTGCCGATGATTCTCGTTCCCGTCTCGACGATGGCGATCCTCGCGCTCTACTCCCTGGGTGGAGGGTTCGGGCGGACCGGGGGGTTTCTCACCAGCGTGATGATCGCCGGCAGAAACACGCAGATAGAACTGCCCATCGTGCTGCCGGAAGGGGTGATTGCGATGCCGCTGGTGCTGGCCCCCTTCATCGCCTTCTGTGTGATGGTCGGACTTCACTGGTCGATCAAGAGCAAAGGAACGATCGGCTCGGTGGTGGTCGCGGTGGGTGTGGTGATCGCGATCGTGGGCGTGCTGAGCCTGTGCGGGCTGGTGGCCGGTCGGGAGGTGTCATACCCCGGGGCGGCATTCTCCACCGTGAGCCCGGTCAATCTTCTGCTGGGGCTGGTCATGCCCGAAGAGATGATCCCCGACGCGCTGGGCACCGGCAGCAATACCGCCGCGGCCGCGGCCCGGGTCAGCCTGGTGGTGGGGGCGGCCATCACCGCCGCGGGGTATGCCGTCGCCGTCTATCTCATGCACGCCAACATCAAGCGCACGTTCATGATGACCGTCCGCCGCCTGGCCGGAACGAACTGAACCGCACCGGCGCGAAGGTTGCTAGAAGCTCGGTTGTTCCGCAGGTAGGATGCGGCCGTGACTGATCCCAAAACCCACGTGCGCATCGGAATCATCGGCGGCACCGGTCTGGCCGACCGGCTGTTGGTGGAGATGGTCGCCACGAGCATCCCGGAAAAGGATCTCGACACGCCCTTCGGCAAGCCGAGTGGTCCCATTGTCGCCGGCACCTTCGGCGGCGCGCCGGTGGCGATCCTCCAGCGCCATGGCGAAGGACATCTGCTCAATCCCGCACACGTCCCTTACCGCGCCAACGTCTTCGCTCTCAAGAAGCTCGGTTGCACGCATATCGTCGCTTCCGGCGCGACCGGCTCGCTGCGCGAAGACATCGCCCCCGGTGATCTGGTGCTGTGCGATCAGATAATCGACCGGACACGCAACCGCGAAAAGACGTTCTACGAGAACGCCGCCGTTCACGTGGAGTTCGCCGATCCCTGCTGTCCCGTGATGCGCCAGTGGCTGATGAAGGCGGCCGATTCCATCGACGGCACCCGCGTGCATCGGGCGGGCACCTACGTGTGCATGGAGGGCCCCGCGTTCTCCACCCGCGCCGAATCGGAGATGTACCGGCAGTGGGGGGCCGATGTGGTGGGGATGACCGCTCTTCCCGAAGCCCGACTGGTCAGAGAAGCGGAGATGGCGTACGCCCTCATCGCACTGCCCACCGACTACGACTGCTGGCGCCCCCGGAAGGAAGAGGCCTCCTCCAATTCCCTGCTGGAGGAGATCATTTCCAATCTCAATCGCGCCACGCAGGCGTCGATCGCACTCATCAAGGCCGCCCTGAGCGATGTGTCACCTCTCGCCAGCCAGCCCAGCCCGGCCCATGACGCCTTGAAGCTGGCGATCTGGTCCGACAAGTCGAAGATCGACCCGGCGCAGATCGAACGCCTGCGCGTGCTCTGGAGAAGACATTTTGAGTGAGCGTTCCGCGGGCCGTCGGCCCGCGGCTGCCGCTTCCTCAAGCCGTCAAACCAAGCCTTCTTCAGAAGTTCACCAGGTCCATCGATGCGGCAAACGTCGTCTCATCGCGGATCTTGTCGTAGCGCACCCGCACGATGAAGTCGAAATCCGGGAACGTACGGGTGATGCGGACGCTGGCGGCCCGGAAGTCGTCCTCGCGAACGTCCCACTGCGGTCGCAGCGAGATGTAATACTTGGGAGTCAGGCGGTAGTTCCAGCCCATGCCCAGAAGCTCGTTGTCGCTGGCGTCCAGGTAACGATACTCCACGAAGCTGGTGAGTATCGGCGAGTGCCGCAGCTCCACCCCGGCCGAACCGCGGGCCACCGCCCCTTCGTCCAGATCGAACGTTCCTTCGCCGGCCACGGACAGCGCATCCGACAACAGCCACACCGCCGTACTGTGCACGTGATCTCCGAACTGCGAATACTCCGGCCGGTAGTCGAAGAACTGCGCCGCGGGCGATTCCCGGTCCGCGTCGTTGCTGTTCAGAACCAGATCGGTGTCCAAAGTGAACACATCCACGGAGCGCCACCGTCCCGGCCCGCCCCGCTGGGTCTGGAAGATGTTCCGCACTCCCAGCCGGATCGCCGCCCCCGTGGCCAGCGATTCCACATCCACATCGTACTCCGGCAGATCGTCCTGGCTCACGTCACTGTGGCCGTACCACAGCGTCATGCTCGGCTCGACGATGTGGCGCAATCGATGCAGATCCAGCAGGCGGTTTTCCACCCCGTTGAAGATCCGCTGGAACTGCGTATTCACCCTCAGACCCATCGCCGCGAAAACCCGCGCCGAGTCGGAGTCCGATGAATACTCCTCGAAATCGTCGTCATACATGGTCAGCCTGCCCACCACGAACGGCGTGACATCGAAGATCCCCCAGTCCGAGGGATAGGCGAATTCGTGTCGCGTGTCGAAGCGGGACACGTACCGGCTGCTCAAACCGCGGTCGCGCAGCATCAGGTCGATCCGCTGATCATCTTCGATGCCGAAGGCCCGCCCCGGCACGCCCAGCTCCGCCGGCGTGCTCTGGTCGAAGGCCAGGCTCATCCGCGAGGCCCTGGTTTCACTTGTGTAGGTGACGCGATTGTCGAACAGGGCATCGCCGATCCGCCGGTAGGCCAGCTCCGGGAACCGATCCACGGTGTACTGCCGGCTCGCCAGCAGATAGTCGTTGGACAGGAAGTCGTTGAACTCGTACGCCCCGAGGAACGTCAGCGCCGCCCGATCGCGCTGGTACCGCAGGTACACGCTGCTCTCGTACTGCCGGCGCTCCTCGAAATCTTCCTCCCGCCACGCGCTGATGAAGGTCGGGTCGCTGATGTACGAAAGCTGGGTTTGCAGATCCCAGAACCGGCTCAGCCGCGTGCGATGCTCGGCCAAGGCCACGCCCCGAAAGTCGTTTTCGTATTCCACGTCACGGCCTGATGATGTCCGGTCCACCCCGTCGTCGTACAGGCCGTAGAGGTCCACCGCCCCGCCGGTGGTGCCGTAGTCGTATTCCAGCTCCAGCCCGATTGCCGGTCCACGCTTGCTGAAACCGTCCAGCTTCAGGTCCGCATCCACGCGCTGCGGCTTTTCAATGCCCAGCAGTGAAAACGGGTTCCACTTCGTCTGCACGCGGACCCCGTCGCTGTCCTCCATGCCGATCTCCACGCTCTTCAGGGGCAGGTTGTCCAGCGTGCCCTGAAGGCGCGGCCAGTAGAAGAAGGGAATCCCGCTGGCCCGGAGCGTGATCCCGTGTGCATCCAGATGCGTCTCGCGGCTCTCCAAGTCCTCCGGCGATACGCGACGCGTTACCACTAACTGCTCCGCCCCCAGCGCCAGATGGCCGGTGTAAAACTCGCTGGCGGAAACGCGCACGTTCTTCGCGTCCCACTCATTCTCCGCCACCTGCCGCATCTCCTCGGCCCGGGCGTAGACCGGAACCTCGCCCCCGCGGTAATGCGTGCGGAGGATCGCGTTCACCATGATCGCTTTGCCCGTGCGGAAGTCGTAGTAGATCTTCGGTGCCCTAACCACGTACTCGCCGTCCTCGGCCGAGGCGACCACGTTCCCTTCCAGGTACACCCCGCGCACCATCGACGCGTCCAGTTGTGAGCGGGCGATCTCCTCCAGGCTTCCCGGGTCGGTGAAGATCACCGCCCGCTCCGCCGACAGCGTGAACTGCTGGAAGTCATCGTTGCGGTCGCGCGATACGTATTCGATCACGATCGAACCGATCACCGTAACCACGTTCTCCTCCTCGCCCGTGGTCACCTCGATCCGGTCGGCGGAGAACCGCACCATGCTCCGGGGGGCCTGGAGCCACGGCGTGGGGTATTCGATCGGAGGCAGCACCAGCCGCGTGGGCAGCTCCAGCTCCTCCTCCGGCACCTGCCCGCCGGGGATGGGCCTGAACTCCTCCCGCTGGGGCGGGATGTCCACATCCGGCAGCGTCTGCAGCCTCTGCCGCTCGGCCAGCAGGTGCTTGAGATGATCGGCCAGCCGGGCATCGCCCCTGCGCATGAAGGTGTCCCGGGTTGGCCGCTTCTCCTCCAGCAGCCCCGCGCTCAGCGTCACCTCGCCCCTTGCGCTTCCCGTGACGAGCAGGAACCGCCCGGCCGCCCCCATCCCCGAGGGGCTCGTGGGCGCCCTCGCCTCGTCGAAGAACACCGCGACCTGGTTGATGAGTCCTTCGGCCGAGGGCAGACGGTTGATCCACACCAGCACGTTGTCGGCGTTGAAGCGGTACGTGCCGATGCTGACCTCCACCCCGCCGGTCAGGTACAGCCGCTTGGTGTCATCGACCGTCCACGCCGAGCCGCGCAGGGCCTCCAGGTGGATGTCGCCGGCCACCGGCTCGACGGGCAGGACAAACCCGCTGAGCCGGTCGCCCTTGATGGGAATGGTCTGCTCCTCGTCCTGCCCGGCCGCGACGGCGGCGGGAAGGCCGATCAGACAGGCCGCAATCAGCAGCCTGAGCAGGACCTTGCGCCGGGTAAGGCTGCGGCCCCAACCCCTCCTGAATGCACGCTTTCCATCCACGTCGGCGTGGATCATACGGTCCGCCGGGGACCCCCACAACAGGGGGAGAAGGGGTGAGGGGGAAGGGATCGAGGCATCAAGGCATCGAGGTATCGAGATGCCCCATGAAGCGACGCCATTCATGGCGGTGAAATGTCACGGGTCGCATTCAAGGCGAGGGACGACTGTGGGGGGTCGCGGGTTGACAGCCCGCGGATCGAACGTGGTCATGCGATCGCTCCCCAGGGGCTTCCCCTCGTGCCACCACACCGTGGATTAGATATCGCCCGCCCAGTCCCTGCCCCTCCTCGAACACCACATCCACCAGCACAGAAAAACGAACCTGTCCCGTTTTTCGGGCCGCTCTACCCCTCCTCGAACATCGCATCTACGAACGAATCGGGATCGAAGGGCTCGACATCCTCGGGCGTTTCGCCCACGCCGATGAGTTTCACGGGGATGCCGAGGCGGTCGCGGATGGCCAGGACTATGCCGCCTTTTGCGGTGCCGTCCAGCTTGGCCAGGAATATGCCGGTGATGTTAATTGCGTTGGTGAAGACCTCGGCCTGGGCGATCGCGTTCTGGCCCGCGGTCGCATCCAGCACCAGCAGCACCTCGTGGGGCGCCCCCGGAAGTTTTTTGGCGACCACGTCGCGGATCTTCGTGAGTTGCCGCATCAGGTTTGCCTGCGTGTGCAGCCGGCCTGCGGTGTCGATGAGCAGCACGTCCACGCCCCGCGCGACCGCCGCATCCGCGGCGTCGAACGCCACCGACGCCGGG
>CP070772.1:2379160-2415380 GCA_020345805.1 Phycisphaerales bacterium
AACAGAGGCAAGAGGATTGATTCTTTGACGGTAGTCGGGCGATGTGCGAGACTTCGAACATGGAGGCAGAGGCGTCGGCACCCGGTATGTTCAAGATCCGCCTGAGTGACGGGCAGGAGTTCGGCCCGGCGGTAATGGCCCAGATCCTCCAGTGGGGGCGTGAAGGGCGCGTGCCCATCGATTCGCTGATCGTGCCCGAGGACGGATCGCCGATTCGGTCCGTGCTCGCCCAGCCGCAGCTCAAAGGCATCATCCAGGCCCCGCCTACGGTTTCCCCCGGCGTGATCGCGCCCACGCCCAGGAGCAGTTCGGCCCTGATCCCCACGGGCAACCCCATGGCCCTGATCGGCTACTACCTCGCCGTCGCCTCCCTGATTCCGGGTCTGGGTATTCTCGGCCCCGTCGCATTCGTGCTGGGCATCCTCGGCCTGAGGCACGCCGCCAGGTTCCCCGAGGCCAAAGGCAAAGTCCATGCCTGGATCGCCATCATCGGCGGTACGCTCATCTCGCTTGTTTACATCATGATCATCATCGTTGTTGTTATCGCAAACCTGCCCTGAATGAGGGATGCAGTTCACCGCGTCGCGGCTCCTCCTCGATAAATGAAGCAATACCTCAACCTCATGCAGCATGTTCTGGAAGCCGGCGTCCCCAAGGACGACCGCACCGGCACCGGCACTCTGAGCGTGTTCGGTTACCAGATGCGCTTCGATCTCGCCGAAGGCTTCCCCTGTCTCACCACCAAGAAGCTGCATCTCCGCTCCATCATCCACGAACTGCTCTGGTTCCTGCGCGGTGAAACTAATATCAAGTACCTCCACGATCACGGAGTCACTATCTGGGATGAATGGGCCGATGCGGACGGCGACCTCGGGCCGGTGTACGGCTATCAGTGGCGATCCTGGCCCGCTCCCGGAAACTCGCACGTCGATCAGATCAGCAAGGTCATCGAAGAAATCAAACGCAATCCCGATTCGCGCCGGCTCATTGTCAGCGCGTGGAATGTCGCCGACCTGCCGCGCATGCGCCTCGCGCCGTGTCACCTGCTGTTCCAGTTTTATGTCGCTCAGGGCAGGCTGAGCTGCCAGCTATATCAGCGATCGGCCGACATCTTCCTCGGCGTGCCCTTCAATATCGCCAGCTATGCGCTGCTGACGATGATGGTGGCGCAGGTGTGTGATCTGAAGTTGGGCGAGTTCGTTCACACCTTCGGCGATGCCCATCTGTATTCAAACCATCTCGATCAGGCCCGCGAACAGTTGACACGCACTCCAAGGCAACTACCCACCATGCGCATCAACCCACAGGTGAAATCGATCTTCGCGTTCGCTTACGAAGACTTCGAACTGGCGAATTACGATCCGCACCCCCACATCGCCGCCCCCGTCGCGGTGTAAGCGGAGCGCGCTTCCCGCCGCCCAGCGCATCGCCGCGATGAATCCCGTCCGCTCTCGCATTCCAGCAAGCCCGACCGTCCTCGGTCCGGGCGCCCTGCGACCACCCCGCGCGTTCTTTGCGCAAAGCTATCCCGCCGCCCCCGCACGGCGCCGTGGCCGGAGCCGGCACGGCTTGCTCAGAACTTGGCATATAATACAGTCGTGAAGAGGCAGCTGTTCACCATCCTGCTCTTCGTCCTGCTCGGAGCGGTGTTGAACGTGGCGGTGGCGGTGGCGTGTGTGATGTGGACACCCTCGGGTTCGGGTCTTCCGCCATACAAGGATCTTCCGGCAGGCAGTCAGTGGCCCAAGAGAGTGCCTTCCGGTTGGCCGGCACCGACGCAGATCACAATACGTACATCTTTCGGCCAATCGTTGGTGGGGACGCTCGGACCTGTCGATCCTGACAGCGCCGAAGCGAAGAACGGTGTAGCCGGCTACGGCCAATCGCTCTTTCAATGGGGCTGGCCATTCCGCAGCATGGAGAGCGAAGGGCGGACCACTTCACGCAATTGGGGCCCGCGATTCAGCTCAGAATGGATCGCCGATGCTGGAACGGTCCCCAGGTGGATGGTGCCGTTCGAAAACCAGTACCGGCGAATCCCGCTTCGGCCGATACTGCCCGGGTTCTTGATCAACTCCGTGTTCTTCGGCGCCGTGCTCTGGCTGTCGTCTCGCATCATGCACCGATACTCACGCCGCGAGATCCGCCGCAGGCGCGGCCACTGCCTCAAATGCGGCTACGACCTCCGCGGCGCCTTCGAACGCGGCTGCCCCGAGTGCGGCTGGAATCGGGAGGGAGCTACGACATGATGGACGCACTCCTTGATCTGCTCGTGAGTGTCGCAGCTCTTGCCTTTTGCTCGTTGCCTTTGCTCTTGACCGCACTGCTCGTGTTGATCTTCGTCTTCTGGAAGGACCGGTGGCGGTGGGTAACACTATTCTGTCTCGTGCCTCCGGTCGTTGCAGTCGCCATCGCCGGAGTTCGTATTGCTGCAGGTGCGCTCTACCCGGTTTCACACGGTCTATTCCCGATTGAGTTGGCGGTTCACGCGGCCCTGTGGTGCCCGGTATCACTTCTCGTCCTTGGGGCGATCTGGTTACTGAGATTGTACCTGCGGGCTCCCGAGCGACGGCGATTGCCCCGGATACGGATGGAGACGGGAGGAAACAGGAGCATGAAGCGCCGCGTACTCACCATCCTGCTCTTCCTGCTCATGGGTGCAGTGGTAAACGTGGCGCTGGCGTGGGGATGCGTCGTTTGGTCGCAGGCAGATACCGATCACCTGGACTTTCGGCCGGCAGGGGTTGAGCAGTTGATTGAGTCTGGTCTTGGAAGGAGTATTGAAGGAACCGGAGACACGCTGTACTCATATACCGAGATTCCTTATATCTGGCAAGGCAGCGGGTTTGGCCTGCAACGTACCAGAGCCTGGCTGTGGGGTTTCGAGGGGATTCCCAGCATCACGGACGTCAACCCGGTCTTCCCTTGCCTGATTGAGAGGACTATCGCCGGTTGGCCTCAGCTGTGCCTGCGAGGCGAGCGAATCAACGAGAACTACGAATGCTTGTATGGCAGCAAAAAGCCAGCACAATGGCGGTACGTACATTCGTTCGTATCCCCACGAGCCCACTCCGAATCCGTTCGAACACGATCCGGTTTGGTCCCGATTCTGCCCCTCTGGCGTCCCTTCCTCCTCAACACGATCTTCTACGCTGTCATCCTCTGGCTCCTCATACGCGGTCCGTTCGTGCTTCGATTGCACCTATGCCGCCGAATCCGGATGAAGCGCGGCCGGTGCCTGAAGTGCGGCTACGATTTGCGCGGCGATTATGATTCCGGCTGCCCCGAGTGCGGGTGGAATCGCGGCGGCGCGCCCGCCTGATCAATCCCTGTCGGATTCACACTTCAGCGAGCCCGCCTGTCCTCAGGCCGGGCGACCTTCGACTACCTTGTGCGCCCTTTACGATAACATCGTCCGCGGACTCCGCACGGCGCCGTGGCCGGGGACGGCACGGCTTGCTCAGAGTTGAGACTTCGGGCGGCGTCACTCCGCGGGCAGCAGCACATCCAGACTCGCCACCGCGTGGCGCATATGCGGAATCACGATTGACCCACCCACAATCAAAGCTACGTTCATCGCATCGACGATCTCTTCCCGGCTCCACTGCGCCTTGACGCACTGCTCGAGGTGATAATCAACGCAGTCGTTGCAGCGCAGGACCATCGATCCGACCAACCCCAGCAGTTCCTTCGTTCGGCCTTCAAGCGGGCCGTCTTCATAAACGGCCGCATCAAGGCGGAAGAACCGCTTGATCCCCTGGTGATCGCAGGCGAGGATGCGGGCGTTGCCTGCCTCGCGTTCGGCCTTGAATTCATCGAATGTGCGGTGTGGCATGGTGAGCGGAAGGGGTGAGGGGTGAGGATTTAGGGGTGAGGCCGCTTGCGGCTTAGCATGGGCCCTCTACGAGACAATCGCAAATCGGCAGTCGAAAATCGAAAATCAATTCACCGGCGGCGTCGCTGCGGCAACCACCTCTCGCGAATCCTGAGTCGTCGTCTCCGCAGGCCGCAACGTCGCCAATGTCGTCAGGCCCGCGCGGACCTTCTCGCCTTTGTGAACGTGCACGGTCACATCGTCCGGCCTGGACACTATCAGTTCGGTCGTGGAGCCGAACTTGATCATCCCGAACGGCTGGCCCTGCTTCAGCGCATCGCCGGGAGAGAGCTGGCAGACGATCCGCCGGGCGATCATTCCCGCAACCTGCCGCACGCCGATCGTCTCCTCGCCCTCAGGCAGGCGCATGGTGATGAGATTCGATTCGTTGACCTTCGCCGATTCCTCGGTCTGGGCGTTGAGGTACCTGCCCGGCTTGTGGACGATCGAGACGACCTGCCCGTCACACGGAGCGCGGTTGAGATGCACATCCAGCACGCTGAGGAAGATGCGGACGATCACCGCCGGCCCGCCGGTGGCGTCGTGATGATCCACCTTCTCCACCGCGCTGACAACGCCGTCGGCGGGGCTGAGCATCGTGCCGGGCGGAAGATCCTGGGGAATCTGCCGGACCGGATCGCGGAAGAACGCCAACAGCGCCAGCCACACGACCGCCAGCGGGATCAGGACCCACCAGAGCATTCCCGACCAGGCTGACGCCAGCCAGATGATCGCGGCCGCAATCAGCGCGGCGACGACCGATATCGACAGCCATTCACGAAGTCCGTATCGCGTCAGGAGCATGAACGGAGCACCGATGAACGATCGCGGCGAACCGCCTCTTCTCCGCTTGCGGCGAGCCCAACCGATCCTACCCAATGCGGGACTAGCTAACGGTCCTACTCGGACGCCTTGCCGATGAACAGACCAACGAGGCCGAAGATGATCCACACGGCCAGCAGCCCGCCGGCCCAGATCATCAGGTTGCTGGAGAACATCACCGCCAGGCCCGGGGTCGCCCCGGAGATGGCCACGATGATGACGATGGCCAGGCACACCAGCGCCACCAACGCGCCGATGAGCAGTCCCGCTCCAAGCCCCGAGCCGGCGCCGTCGTAGGCTTCCAGCACCATGGGTACGCCGGCCATCGGCCCCGGCGCCGCCGCCGCTGCTTCCTCCGGTGCGCTTTCCGTGCCCGCGGCCTCGAAGAGGCCGGACGCGTTGGCGGGGATCTCGATGTTGTCCTCGCTGGAATAGACCTCTTCGAGTAGCTCGGCCCCCAGCGAGGTCTCATCGGATTCGCGGGTCAGGTCCAGCAGCCCGCTGCCGGAGCCGACCGCTTCGAGGTTCAGCTCTTCCTCGCTGATGGGCTCGCCGGTGGCGGTGCCTTCGGAGCTTTCATCGGCGTGGTCGGTATCGAAGACGGAGATGCCCGTGCCTTCGCGGGAATCGGTCAGCCCCAGAACCGAATCGTCCTGGAGGGCGATGCCGGACGATCCGCTGCTGTCCTCCAGGTCCAGATGGACGTCGCCGGTGTCCTCGTCCGGCCCGGCGAGCAGGTCGATCTGCTCGACCTTGAACATGAGCTTGTCGCGGTCGCGGAACTCCTGGATCTGGCCGGAAGCGGCCATGTCGCGTACCTGGTCCTCGGTCTTGCCGAGCTTGGCCGCGACCTCCTCGATGGTGTAGAACATTTTGGCCATGACCGCGATCCTCCGCCGGCTGCCCTTTCTCCCGGAGTTTCCCTTCGCAGTCGATTCCGCGGGTGGAATCCGGGGGCAGCGAATTCTGAACTTGCACAAACAGAACAGAGCCCGGCCGCATCGCCGATGCGACCGGCTGCCAATAGACCCTCTACGCTAGCCGATCCGGGCGGTTCCGGCAAGATCCGAGGTTCGGTTTCCCCACTCCCAGCCTCCGGGCGAGAGGCGAGGACCGCCCTGCCCGCTCCACACCGATCGATACCCCTCGAAGGCGGCCAAACCCCGGCAAATCCCTTCCGCCACCACCACCCGGCCGGTATCCTCGATACCGAGTGAGGACCCGCGAGGTGTGCCCGCCCCATCGGCACCCGCGGGGCCGCATCGTTCGTTCCGGGAGACAGGAGGTCGAGATGCTGAGTCTGAGCAACCTGTGGAAACTCGCCCCGGCCGGTGCGGCCTGGCTGATGCTGTCGGCGATTGCTGCCGCCGATGACTGGAACAACTCCGGCAAGAACCCCGGCCGCAACGCCCTCTCCGCCGAGATCGGCCCCGAATCGGCCGAAATCCTCTGGTCCGGCGGCAGGACTTCCCTTATCGCCTGGCAGCCCGTCATCGAGGGCGAGCGGGTGTTCATGGTCCGCCAGTCCGGCTGGCCGAGCGATGAGCCCGGAGCTTCGCCGGTCGTGGCCATGGATCTCAACACCGGCGAGGAACTCTGGGCCGAGCACATCCCCTTCAGCGACGGCGACTGGACGACCTGGATCGCCGGCGTCCGCGACGGCAAGGTGTACGCCGGCCGGTCCGGAAACGGCGCCTCGGTCTCCGCCAAGCTGTACGCCCTTGACGCGGCGGACGGCCATACGTTGTGGATCTCCGAGGACGAGATCGACGCCGGAGCGTATGACGGCGTGGTCTTCGCCCCCAACGGCGACCTTATCATCGGCTCCTTCATGGACATCTGGCGGATCAGCGCCGCCGACGGCTCCACCGTCTGGCACTCCCCGCGCACCGGCTCGGTCAGCGGAACCTGCGGGGCGGCCCTCCACGGCGATGCGGTGTATGTCGCCGACGCGGTGTACGGCGGAACCGAGATCGTCCGGTACGACCTCGCCACCGGCGCGGAGATGTATGCCAGCGATGTCATGCCCGGCTTCACCATCCAGAACACTCCCATGTGCGGGCCCGACGGAACCATCTATCTCTCGCGCACTCAGAAAAACCCCGATGTCGATTACTTCTACGCCCTGGAAGATGACGGCACGCAGATCACCGAGAAGTGGCACGTGCCCGCGGCGTGGACCACCACCTCCGAGTTCGGCATCGGACCCGACGGCTCGGTGTACATGATGGCCCCGGGATACGAGCTGGTCCGTCTCGATCCGGAAGACGGCACGCAGCTCAACACCACCGGCCCGCTGGACGGCTTCTCCAAGCCCCACATGGCCATCGACGCCGACGGCAAGATCTTCCTCTCCAACGGCGCGTTCAACACCGGCCGGCTGTATTCGTATGACGCCGACCTCACCTGGCGGTGGGATGTGCCGGTGACCAACATCAACATCGGCGGCCCGGCCCTGGGAAGCCACGGCACGCTGGTGGTCTGCGGCGTCAGCACCGACGTCCGCGCGTACCGCACCGAAATCCCCTGCCCGGCCGATGTCAACGATGACAACATCGTCGACATAGATGACCTCTTCCAGGTCCTGGGCATGTGGGGCACGTGCGATGACTGTCCGGAAGACATCAACGACGACGGCCTGGTGGATATCGATGACATCTTCGCGGTCCTCGCCGAATGGGGCCCGTGCCCGGGCAAGAGGGGAAGGGATTGAAACACGGAGGGCCACCCCCGGAGGTAGAGACCCGCGGAGATAGAATACGGGTTGGGGATGCATCCGGCGAGGGGCCGCTTGCGGCTTAGCACGTGCCCGCACCGGAACCGCCTGCGGACCGGACACACGAACAGGCGAAGGAATCGAGACATCAGATGAACGTTCTGTGAAAGGAAGGTCGATATCTGCGCGCGCAGGGCGCGCACATTGAGGGATGTCGAAATGGGTCAAAAAACGCCGTTCCCGGGGCCTTGAAGGGGGCAGGTCGATTCCTGCGCGCGCAGGGCGCGCAAATTCGCGCGCGCAAGGGGCGTTTACTTTGCGCACGCCAGAATCGACCTTCATTTCCGGGGCAAAACGCCCCGACAACCGCGTTTGCAGGCTGTAAAGCGAGGAAAACCGACATTTGCGCGCGCCAGATTGTCGTTTTGAGATGAAAAAGAAGTGATAAGCGGTGAGTGATGCGCGATGAGGGGGAATGGTGAGGGAGCGTGCATCCGGCGAGGGGCCGCTTGCGGCTTAGCGCTCTCCCGCAAACGGGACCAGGTGACAAGGTAGGGGAAGGAAACGTCGAAATGTCGAAATGTCGAAACGGGGTGATCAGGTGACGGGGTGAGGGAATTCGTTGGGGGGGAATCGCGAATCGGCATTCGCAAATCGAAGATCGGCAATTGAAAATCGCCCCCCACAGGGGGCTCTAGGTGCGCTCCCTGCGCGCGCAGAAATCGACCTCCCCCCCACAAACTGACTTAGGCGCGACCGGTGCTTTTCCTAATCACCTGCCGGTCAAGGCATTACGTACATCGCTGAAAACCGCAGTTCTTCCCCAGAATCTCAAAAACGCCTTTTCGTCGACGACGAATCTGCGCGCGCCCCCCGCGAGGCCGCGTGTGGGGGGGCTGTGATGGGGGTCCGCCTACGCCTCAACGACTGCGTACTCCAGCCCGAAGGCCCACCGGGCTCACAGAGCCCGGCTAGCACGAGAGCGAGAGATTGCCCTTTCCGGCACGGCCGCACTGGCGATGCCAGAAACATCATCCTGACACCTTTCCTCCTCTGGATGGCAATCCGCGATTCGTCGATGACCCGAACACCGAGGACACCGGCTACGGCGACCCGCCCATAGTCGACATGGGCGCGTATGAATTCCAGATCGGAGACGACTGTCCGGCCGACGTCAACGGCGATGACACAGTGAACATCGACGACCTGTTCCAGATCCTCGGCGCGTGGGGACCGTGCGAGGATTGCCCGGAGGATGTGAACGAGGACGGCGTGGTCAATATCGACGACCTGTTCATCATCCTCGGCGAATGGGGGCCGTGCACGTGACATCGACGGCAGGGGCGCAAGAAGTCGCCGGGCGCATCGGCGCCCGGCGGTCGGTCATGAATCCCGGATGTGTTTGGTCGCTTCAAGCGGCAGCGCGAACGCGGTTGCCTATTCCTCGCTCTCGGTGACGGTGACGACGCGGTGGTCAAAGCGGCCCGACTCGAGCTCCTTCGAGGGGATCAGGGCCACTTCACCGTCGCCGGTGTTGAAGGCGAGCGCATCGGCGGTGCCGGTGGCCACGATGCTCACCGGGGGATCGGTCAGCACCTCGAGCCAATACTCCGTCGCGGCGCGCTCCCAACTGGGGCTGACGGGCTGGACCTTGACGTGCACGACGGGGCCGCCGTCGGCGCGGTTCATTGCGCTGCGGGCAACGCTGTACTTGGCCGTCTCGCCGCGGCCGAGCTGGATCGTCTTGTCGGACATGAACGCGCCGGACTCGTCGAGCTGCTCGCCCGCGTCGGCATCCTGCATCATCTCCGGATCCGTCCACACGTAGAACGTGATGTTCAGCGCGGTGCTGGAGACGTTGTTCAGCGTGATTTTGCGCGATGTTCCGCCGAGGAACGCAGGCGCGGAAGCACACCCGCCGACCGCTCCGGCCAGGACCAAAGCCGCCAACACCGAGCCAACTCGACAATTTGTGAATCGAGTGATCATGGTAGAAGCTCCTGCTATTACTTTGCCCCGCCGTGGTGCCCCTGTGACGAACATGTGGTGAGCACGCAAGGGGCGGGATCGGAAACGAGGGCAAACTGGCGCATCGTCACGAGCCGCCCGTGTCTTGAGGGAGATCCTCCGGCCGCGGGCCCTGCCCGCAGCCGCCGGGGTTATTAACGGACCCAGTTAACAGCGGTCGCCAGGTGCGTGAGTTAATGTCAGTCGCGATTCTCTACCAGATTCCGACCATGCGCCGTGTAACGGGAGCTACCTCTCACCCGAAGTCGAACCCGCGGAATCAGAGAAGGGAGTTGCCGGCTCAGCGCCCGGCCCAGCCGGTGGAGGGCTTGCCGCGCGGCAGCTCGACGGCCGGCTCATCAGCAGCGACCGGCTCGGGCGCGCCGTCGCCGCCCGTGTAACCTTTGCCGATGAGGTAGATCTCGGTGGACTCGTTGCGCGAGGCTTTGGGCTTGAAACCCTTGACGGCATCGAACATGCGCCGGGTCCGTGCGCGGAGATCCGGATACGCCTCGCCCTCCAGGACCTTGATGACGACATGCCCGCCTGACTTGAGCAGGTCGGGGCAGCGATCGAGGACCGCTTCGCAGAGGCGGATCGACTGGTGATGATCGATGGTGCGATCGCCGGTGGTGTCGGGGGCCATGTCCGAGAGGATCACGTCGAATAGCGCGCTGCCTGCGGCGGAACCCGCGGGCAGCAGTGCGAGCAGTTCGCCGGCCGGGATCTCGCGAAGATCAGCAGCCAGCGTTCTCACCTCCGCGGCGTGCGGCATGACGAAGGAGTGTTTGATCGGCTTGAGATCGATGCCGATTACGAAGCCGCTCTGTCCCACGCGTCTGGAGGCGACCTGAAGCCATGAGCCGGGGGCGGCTCCGCAGTCCAGCACTCGGTCGCCGGAGGTGAGGATCTTCCGCCGCTCATCGATCTCGATGAGCTTGTAGGCGGCGCGGGAGAGGTACCCCTCCTTCTTGGCCCGGCGGAAGTAATGGTCGCGGATCTCGCGTGCCATGCAGTGATAGGGTACGCCGGATCCGACGATGTTGAGTGGATGTGGCGGTCAGGATGGAATCGGTTGCCGGAAAACCGGGGCAGGTGCGGGGGCGGCGGTTCTATTCCCTGACCAGCCAGCCGACCTCCTCGGGGTTCTCGACCACGGAGACGACAATGTCGCCGTCCACGGTGCGGAGGACGATGCGGTTGGAGCCGTTGTTGAGGTTGGCCCGCACGGTGTCCTGGTCGTTGGTGGGGGCAACGAGGAAGTCGCCGTACTCCACGTGGGTGACGACCTGGCCGTTGACGGTTTCGCAGTCGAACTCGCCGGTCGATTCGGCCCGCACGCGGTAGAGGATGTCGCCGTTGCGGTTGACCGCGGTCACCGGCCGGCGCAAGGGGCGGTTGCTGAGGATGCGGATGTCGGAGTTGGTGGTGGCGACGTCGATGCGGCCTTCCACGCCGCGGACCTCGACCCGGCCGTTGGTGGTGCGAACGAAGACCCCGTCCACCTCGGGAAGGGTGATATAGACATCGGCCTCCTGGAAATGAGGTTCGAGGGCCTCGGTGGCGGTGCGAACCTGGAGGATCTGCCCCAGCTCGCCGGGGGCCAGGCCGACGGTATAGCTGATCTGCTCCAGGGATGCCTCGGCCTCTTCGTAGCGCATATAGCCGTGCTTGGCCCGGCGGACGACCTGGACGGTGGCGACCTCGAAGTCACTGCCGGCCTCGATGAACACATCGCCGTTGAAGGACTGCACATCGACGGCCACGGGGGCGGCGAGATCCAGGACGATCGGCTCATCCTTGAGTTTCTGGGTAGAGCAGCCGCCCAGAATCAGTGCCAGAACCGCCAGGAAAGCCACGGCAAGAGGGTTTGCACGCATCGCATCCATCCTTTGCGTGAGGTCGAGATCAGAGGGAAGATCGGCCTCAGGCCGCCTCAGCCGTGAATTGTAACGCCTCCGCGGCATTCGCCGGCAGATCGGTCGCGATCGGGGGCGGGCGGGGGCCGAGATCGCCGCTGGCCGGTGGGGGGCGGCGGGGATAGACTGAACCAGTTCGCTCGGGGCGCGACCCGCCGGAAGGGGCGGTTCGCTGAGATGCACCCGTGGAACCTGAACCGGTTCGCACCGGCGTAGGGAAGCGAATCCCTGCCCCGCGGACCGGGCTGAGAACAGCCCGGTTTCTGCTCCACCGGGGGCAGGCGGTCTCCCACAGCCGGGCAACCTCCTACTCCCGACGCGGAGGATTAGCCCGATGTCCCCCCCCACGAACAACCCACGCGGAAAAGATCCCGGCTCCGGTACGGATTACCGTCGCGCGCCGTTTGTCTTCGCCCCGCCGACGCACGGGGCGGCCAACCCGTCCACCCGCGGGCAGGGCACCGCGCCGGCCTCGTTCGCCCTGAAGGCCGACATCGGCGGGCCGCTGGCGTTCTCCTCGCCCGACACGCCCGGCATGCCCGAGCCTTCGCCCTACACGGCCTGGGACTTCCTGCCGGATGGCGCGAAGCTCGATGACGATTCGCCGGTGCCGCGATGCCTCGAGTCGAGCGTGCCCGCTCCGGTCACCCAGTTGGAAAGCGCGCGGCTGGGGATCGTCACGCCCGAGATGAAGCGGGGCGCCGATCACGAAGCCCACCTCACGCCCGAGCAGATCCGCGACGAGATCGCCGCCGGGCGGATGGTCATACCCGCCAACCGCGTGCATCTTTCCTACCGGCTGGACCCGATGTGCATCGGGCGGGCATCGCGGACCAAGATCAACGCAAACCTCGGAGCTTCGCCCGTCTCATCCAGCGTGGATGAGGAGGTCGAGAAGCTGAACTGGGCCGTGCGGTGGGGTGCGGACACGGCGATGGATCTATCAACTGGCGGCGATCTCAACAAGTGCCGCGAGGCGATCATCAAAGCGTCGGCCGTGCCCATCGGGACGGTGCCGATCTACTCGATGATCATCGGTCGGCGTCTGGAAGATCTGGATTACGACACGATCCTGGCGGAGATCGAGAACCAGGCGAAACAGGGCGTGAGCTACATGACCATCCACGCCGGGCTGCTCAGGGAGCATCTTCCGTACGTGAAGGACCGGCTGATCGGCATCGTCTCGCGCGGCGGGTCGCTGCTGGCCAAGTGGATGCTGCATCACGACAAGCAGAACCCGGCCTACACCATCTGGGACGACATCTGCGACATCTGCCGCGAGTACGACGTGACTTTCTCCATCGGCGACGGCCTGCGGCCGGGCGGGCTGGCCGACGCCACCGACGAGGCCCAGCTCCGCGAGCTGGACACCATGGGCGAGCTCACCGAGCGGGCCTGGGCCAAGGGCGTGCAGGTGATGATCGAAGGGCCGGGCCACATCCCCTTCGACCAGATCGAATACAACATGAAGATCGAAAGGCGGCTGTGCCACGGCGCGCCGTTCTACGTCCTCGGGCCGCTGGTCACCGATGTCTTCCCCGGCTACGACCACATCACCTCCTGCATCGGGGCGACCGCCGCCGCCTATCACGGGGCGTCGATGCTCTGCTACGTCACGCCCAAGGAGCATCTGGGCCTGCCTAAGAAGGATGATGTGAAGCAGGGGTGCATCGCCTACAAGATCGCCGCCCATTCCGCGGACGTGGCGCTGGGCATTCCCTCCACCCGCGACTGGGACGATGAGGTGACCAAGGCCCGGGCCGCCCTGAACTGGCAGAAGCACATCGATCTTTCCTTCGATCCGGACACCGCCCGGGCCCTGCACGATGAGGACCTGGATGTGGACACCGATTTCTGCGCGATGTGCGGCCACGACTGGTGCGCGGTGCGCATCAGCAAGGAGATCCAGCAGTTCGCATCCGGCAAGGACGAGGAGTACGCCTGGGAGGATCCCAAGACCACCGCGGCACTCACCGTCGAACAGAAAGAAGTCCTCCAGCAGCGCGGCGTCCTCTCGCCCGAGGAGATCCACCGCCTGGTGTCGAAGGTGACCGACGACCCGGCGGCCAAGCCGGCGTGCCATAGCGATGTGGTCCCCGATTCCGACCAGGCCCGGCACGTGCAGGAGGAGCACGTCGCGGCGGAAGGGAACGAGCCGCGAGGGGACGCCGAGATGATGTGGGTATCGACCCGGCATTCGCACGGGTGTAATCACAAAGCTGATTACACCCGCGGCACTTACGAGGGCGTGTTTCCGCTGGAGTTGCGACACGCGTGTTTCTCAAGTTCCAGCGAGCCCGGTCGTCCTCGACCCGGGCGACCTGCGACTTTCCTATGCATCCTTATCGCGCAGTAAGCGATCGAACTTCGAGGGCGCTGCTAATCGATCTTGACCACCACGAGGGTGATGTCGTCGGTCTGGTCGGCGTGGCCGCGGAACTCGGCGACGGCCTCCTGGACGGCGTGGCTGATGGCGTCGGCGCTGCGGTCGGCAAAGGTGCGGATGACTTCGCGGAGGCGTTCCTTGCCGAACATCTCATGCTCAGCGTTGAAGCATTCCCAGATGCCGTCGGTTCCCAGAACGATTATCTGGCCCGACCGCCAGTCGGCGGCGGCGGATTCGTGGAACTGCCAGCCAGGTTCCAGTCCCAGGGGGATGTCCTCGCCGCGCATCTCTTCGAAGGTATTGTCCTGCGGATGATATACGATGGCGGGATCGTGTCCGGCGCTGAGGAAGCGGATGGTCTTCTGACTGGTGTCCAAGACCATGTAGAAGAGGGTCATGAAACGGCCGGTGAACTGCGATTCGCAGAGCTGGCGGTTGACATCGGTGAAGAGATCTTCCAGCGATCCGGTGAGGGCGGCGCGGCTGCGAAGGAGGGCCCGGACGGTGGCCATGAGCAGTGCCGCGGCCACTCCGTGCCCGACCACGTCGCCGATCACCACCGCCACGCGATTCTCGCCCAATTGCTCGAACTGGAGGAAGTCGTAGTAATCGCCGCCGGTCTCATCGCAGTAGAGGCTCCGGCCGGCGATGTCGAGGCCTTCGATCTTGGGCGGGCCCGCCGGCAGAAGGCTTTGCTGCACTTCCATGGCCACGTGCAGGGACTGACGGATGCGCACGCGATCGCGCAGCTTGGGAACCATGCTGTTGAAGGCGTCGGCCAGCTCGGCGAGCTCGCGGCTGCCGCGACCGGGGGCCACGCGGGCTTCGAGCTCGCCGTCGGAGATTCGGTTGGCCGCCTCGGCCAACTCGGTCACCGGGCGGGTGACCACCTGAGAGCCCTTCCACGCCAGCAGGATGACCACGATCAGCACGAGCATCAACATCAACGCCTTGCCGGCCATGTTGTGCCACATGCGGGCGATCACGTCCTCTCCCACCTCCACCGCCTTCTGCACGATGAGTTCCTTGGGAACGATGACCAGAAGGTAACCGCGTTCATCATCTTCCCGCCCGATCGAACTATAGGAGACGACGCATTGACGCCCCTGGTAGGTCAGGTCGCGCACGCCCGTGAGTTGCTGCCGCATATCATCCATCACCACCGCCAGCTCATTCGGATCATCGGAAGCCAGCACTCGATACTCCGCCCTCTTGCGCCAGTCTTGTCTGCCCTCATCGACCGAACTCTCCGCGAAGACGATCGGGGTCAGGGCGCCTTCGGAAGGGAGGACGCGAAAATCCTCACACTCCTCGGGCGTGGCGAGGAGGAGTAGCATCATCTCCGCCTGCCCGGACCACGCCTCCGGCAGACGCGTCTGGGCGAGCACTCTTTCCACCGGGCTGTCGACGGCGGTAACGCCGGCGAAGGAACCGTCCGGCAAGTACAGCGGCATGGCCGCCGTGATCATCACCCGGCCCGTGGAGACATCGGCCATGGGCGAAATCCAGATCGTGTCCCCTTCGTCCCGGGCCAGTGTGTACCAATGGCGATCCCGGGGCTCGTAATCCTGCGGGTAGCCGCCTTTGCCCGGATAGGCGCTGTGAACGCCGGTCTCCAGGCTGGTGTACTGCCAGAGGATCGCTTCGGGGTAGGACGCCCGCAGCGAGTGATATACCTCGGTCATGTCCGCCAGGGCGCGAATATTGCCGGCAAGCTGCTGGCGGTCCGTGCCTGGCGCCAGCCGAATCACCTGGGTTGCCCAACTCACCATCTGCGGCTGGAGTGTGCCGTCCGCTGCCCAGGCCGCGTGATCCGTGGAAGAGAAGAGGCCCGGCGGGCCGTGATCCGGCGGGGTTCGGCCGGCGATGGCGGCATCAAAATCCTCTGCGAAGAAAACCGGTGCTTCTGCGGCGGTGTCCTCACCGGCCAGCCGCCTTTCCACGGCCTCTGCCTGCCGCTGCAGAATCTGCTCCATCAGCCGTCGCTCGCGCTCCAGCAGACGCGCATAGCCGCCCAGCACACGTTCGAGTTCCTCTTGCGCGGCATCGGTGAGATCCGCCCGCATATCGCCGGCCAGATCCCGACCGAGCCGGAGGATCACCATTCGATCCACCCAGCCGACGAGCAGCAACGGCAGCAGGCCGATGGCCAGCAGCAATATCAGCAGTTTCCAGCGGATCTTCATGTCGAGGCGATCCTGGAAAACGCATGTCGGACTCGGGCAGCTTAACGGCTCCGCCAGGTGTTGTGAAACACCACCTCATCGCGGCGCTTGCGCTCGATCGGCTCGGGCTCCTCGTCGGGATATCCGATCGGGAGCAGGAAGGTGCAGGCTATGTCATCGGGCAGTTCCAGCAAATCCCCGGCACGGGCGATGTCCAGATACGCGATCCAGCAGCCGCGCAGACCGAAGTTCTCCGCGGCCAGGAGCATCTGCTGGCCGGCGATGAGCACGTCGTTGCAGTCGGAGAACACCCTCATCGCCTTGCGATCGGGGCAGGCGTTGAGGTAGTCGATCAGCCCCTCGCCGTAGCGGAATCGATTGCCCAGCAGGTTCTTATCATCCTCGGCCGCGTCCTTCAGATCGCCGACGAGGATCGCGCAGATCGCCAGCACCACGGGTGCGGTGGCGATCCAGTCCTGCCCGCCGGCGATGTCGATCATCCGCCGCTTGAGATCGTCATTCGTAATCAACCCGAAATACCAGTTCTGGAGGTGCATGCCCGAAGGGGCGATGCGGCCCGCTTCCAGGATCTGCTCCAGCACGTCCTCGGGGATCGGATCGGGCTTGAAGCGCCTCACCGAGCGGCGTTTGCGGATGACGTCCATGAATTCCATGATCAAGAACCTTTCCGGGTCAGATAGCGATGAACAGACAAACAGGATATCCGGCTAACATGGATGCTTCATCCTGAGGAACCGGAAAGGCGCGGCAATGTTCAGATCACTATCCATAACGAGGGGCCGCGGGACGGCCGGGTTCATCGCAGCCGTGATCCTGGCCATCCTCCTCCTGCTGGGCGGATGCGCCGCGGCCCCGGTCCAGCTACGCGTACTGAGCTACAACATCCATCACGGCGAAGGGATGGACGGGAACTTCGATCTGCCGCGCCTGGCCGAGGTGATCAACTCCACGGAGCCGGACCTGGTGTCGCTTCAGGAGGTTGACCGCGGAACGACCCGCGCCGGCGGGATCGACCAGGCGGCGGAGTTGGGACGCCTCACCGGCATGCACGTCGAGTACGGCCCGGCCATGGACTACGCGGGAGGCGAGTACGGCGTGGCGATCCTCTCGCGACTGCCCTTCGAGGCAGCCACAAACCACCCGCTTCCGTACACCGAGGGTTACGAGCCGCGCACCGCCCTGGCGGCGCAGGCCACGGCTGGGGGGATCGGGGAGGTGACGTTCATCGCCACCCATCTTCAGCACAACTCGGCTAAAGATCGACTGGCCCAGGCGCAGCGCATTTGCGAGCTGTTCGTGAAAGATGACGGCGGGCTGGTCATTCTTGCCGGCGACCTCAACGCCAGGCCCGACAGCCCGCCGATGATCGTAATGCTGGATAACTGGACGGCGGTCGCGGGCGCGCTGCGCGAACTGGAATCGGCCCCGACCTTTCCCTCTGACGAGCCGGACCGGAAGATCGATTACATCCTCCTGCGCCCGATGGACGGCTGGCGAGTGGTGGAGATGAAGATCCTCCACGAGCCGATCGCATCGGACCATTGCCCGCTGCTGGCGGTTCTGGAATATGCGGGCGGGGAGGGCGCGGCGGAGTGAACGGCTGCTGAACAGTTGTTACCCTGTGGGTGCATCGCGGGCGGCGTATCGTCGCAACGCTTCGAAACTCATGAGCAAGATCATCGCTTTAGTCCTGGATTTCGATGACACGCTGGCCCCGGACAGCACCTCCGGCTTCCTGCGCACGCTCGGTGTCGATGCCGATCACTTCTGGGCCGGGCACGTCCAGCAACTGCTGGATGATGACTGGGACCCGATCCCCGCCTACCTGTGGCGGATGATCGAGCTTTCCAATTCAAGACCTGAAGGCGACCGCATCACCCGCGACAAGCTCAGCGCGTGGGGCCGGCAGATCACCTTCTTCGAGGGCGTGGAGGATCTGTTCGATACCCTGCGCGAAGAGGCGCAGCGCATTGATCCGGAAATCGCCGTCGAGTTCTACATCATCTCAAGCGGGATCGGCGAGGTTCTCCGCACCACTTCGATCTTCCCGCAGCTCAAGGATGTCTGGGCCTGCGAGTTTCATTACAACGAGCGCGGCGAGATCGTCTACCCCCGGAATGTGGTGAGCTTCACTGAGAAAACGAAGTATCTGTATCGCATCTCCAAGGGTCTCATCGGCGAAAAGTGGCGGGGCAAGCCGTTCGCAGTCAATGAACGAATGGTCCCGGATGACTACCGCATCCCGTTCAAGAAGATGATCGTGGTGGGCGACGGCCACACGGACATCCCGTGCTTCGCGCTGGTGAAGCGCTACGGCGGGTATCCGTTCGGCGTTTATGATCCGGAGCATCCGGGCAAGTGGAGCAGGGCCTTCGACTTCGTAACCGATCAACGCGTCGTAAGCCTCCACACCGCCCGCTACAGCCCCGGCAGCGACCTCCACAATGCACTGCGCATGGCTGTCAATCGCATCGCGCGGCAGATTGCGGAGGATTGAGACAACGAAGGATCAGCTGAACCAGGCCCGAGTGGCATCCGTACAACTTCTGGTTTGCAGTTGTATGGCATCATCCGGGTAACGGTGCTCTCATGAGCGATCATCGAATACTTAATCTAATATCTGTGGGATTGCGGGATATCGTTGCGACCGCCCGCGACAGGCGGTTCCTGCCTGTAGTCTGCCTGCTTGGATTATTCACGTCGGTGGCGGCGGCGATCGCCTGTTCGGTCCTCAGGGGACCGTACTCCCCGTGGGAGCCTAGCGGAGGTTTTACATGGACCGAGAATGGTGGATTCGGGTTCTCGGAGTATTCGTGTGTCGGTACACGTCGCTATTACTCGTACCAAGTGCACAACTCCGAATGGCCAGGACTCTGGGAGTTCCTTGATGAGATGTCAGGTTTCTTCTACGACAGTCGTGAACTACCTGCTTGGTCACGTCTGAGAACCGGGAACCGTGGCGATGAGCCGTCGGTGCAGTCAACCGCTCCCGCCGATCTGATTGCGTTCGATGCTTTCGCCGACGAAGCCGCGGGGTGGCCGTTCCTGATGGCGTCGTGTGAGTTCCATTACGCCTGGTCTGAGAAACACAGCGGATGGCTGCTCTCGCACACCAGTGGCGGCATCGAGATCCGACGATCGGAATGGCCGACCGACAATCCACCCAGGCAGCCCGATCCCAGATCGTTCTATGCCATCGAGGGCATCCCGCTCCCGCCCAACCCTCACCCGCATATGCGGGGCGGATGGGCCATCCCGCTTCGGCCCATCTGGAGCGGGGTTTTCCTCAACTGGCTGTTCTATTCGGTCATCTGGGGCGCTGTCATTCTCACGATGGAGGCGAGTATCAAATCATGCCGGCGGTGGGTGACTGTGAGCCGGCTGAAGGCGGGCAAGTGCCCGGTTTGCAGCTATCCGATTTCGCATTCTGGCGGAGGGCTTGGTTGTCCCGAGTGTGGGTGCAATCGCAGATAAGTGGTTGGGGAATGACACTGATCGTGGCGTATGCGCGACGCGTGAAAGGGGTAGTCGCGCGCCGTCCGGGTCGGGGACGACGTGGTCCGCGGATCGCGGGTGGCGTTCAGTGTGCGCCGCGGTCGACGCCGGTCTTCTCGCTGGGCGGGCTGAAGATGTCGAGTACCAGCGAATCCTCCAGCGCTTCGGCCGAGTGCGGCACATCGGGCGGGAAGTGCAGGACCTCGCCCCCGCTCAATGTAAGCTCGTGCCGATCCGCGCTGTTCTCAGCGCCGATGCCGAAGCGCATGCGGCCGGTCACGAGGTATGCGAACTGCTCGTTGGCGTGGGCGTGCGTGGGCACGCGGCAGCCTTTCTGCAGGCGAACCTGGGCGATCATGACCTTCTCGCCGACGATCCGCCGACGGGCGAGCTTCTCCAGCGGATGATCCTCCGGCAGGTCATCCCACCGGTAACACTTCGCATGCGTATCGGCGCCCATGTTGATCCTCCCGACGAGAGCCCAGGTGACAGAGAATATCGCGATCGCTTTGTAAGTCACGCGTCAACGGATTGAAAGAGATCTCAAGCGACTGTTTCCCAATAGTCAGGTATGACGACCAGTGATGTCGCATTCCCGGTTTCCTGCGCGCCGACGGGTGGCCGCCTGGCCGAGCCCGTCCTCGCCCGGGCCGGACAGATCTGGACGACCGAGCGGGGGCGGGCGTTACTCGCGCTGGTGTTGATCGTTCCCGTGCCGGCGATCTCGGCGCTGATTGCGAGGTTCGTCCCGGGCGTTAAGGGTGAGGCCGCCGGGCAGGTGCTCTACTTCTGCGCGAAGGCGTGGATCGTCCTGCTGCCGGTGCTGTGGCTGATGATCGTGGATCGCGGCCGCATCAACCTCTCTCCGATGCGCCGCGGCGGATTGAGAGTCGGAATAATCACAGGTGCGGCGATCTTCATCGCCATCATTCTCGCGTACCTCATTCTCGGCCGGTTATGGATCGACCCGGAAACGGTCCGTGCGGCGGCGGGCGGCAAGGGGCTCGATCGGCTATGGTTGTATGTGCTGTCGGTCTGTGGACTGTCTCTACTAAACGCGCTGGTCGAGGAGTACGTGTGGCGGTGGTTCGTGCTCCGCAAGTGCGCGATCCTCATCGGCTCAATCGGCGCGGTGATTCTCGGAGCGAGTCTGTTCACATTGCATCACATCGTCTCCCTGCGAGCCCACACCGGCTGGGATGTGACCGCATTGGGCTCGGCCGGCTGCTTCGTGGGCGGCGTGATCTGGTCGTGGCTGTACCTGCGCTACCGATCCATCTGGCCCGGTTATGTCAGCCACATCCTCGCCGATGTGGCGATATACCTGATCGGCTGGCACCTGATATTTCGAGCCGCGTAATCGGAGTGCCAAACGTGCGTCTCGCTTTGTTCAGCAGGCTGTGCCGTCCCCGGCCACGGCGCCGTCCGGCGTGAGCGGGCGAAGTTTGCGCAGAGGGCGCACGGGGTAGTCGGAGGGCGCCCGGGCTGAGGACAGACGGGCTCGCTGAGGCGTGTTGTTTACGATTCGTTTACCACGCCTCCAGCTCTTGCGGGACGAGTTCCCAGAAGCGCTGCAGGCGGTACAGCATTGCCCTCACATCATCGAATCTCATGCGGCCGGTGAGGATCATCGAGACATAGCCGTCGCCGATGCGCCAGATCACGGTGCGGTCCTCAAGCAGGAACCGTTGCATCTCCGGCCCGAGCAGAGTGAGGGCGAAGTCCTCGCTGTCGCTGCGCACCTTCATGGAAAGGTTGAACGCTTCATTCTCCAGGATCAGGCCGCGCTTCACGCCGAGGCGGTATAGCAGCCCGCCGATCGGGTTGCGACGGCGGATGGTGGTGGCGGGCCAGTGCGGCGCTTCGGTCACATAGACGGTGTGATAGACGGGCACGGGGGTCTGGCCCGCCATGGTCATGTAGTAATGCTGGAAGGCGGTGAGGGCCCGGCCGGCGAGATCGCCGGTGAGGACGTGGGCGACATCACCTCCGCCGGGGATGCCGGGCAGCTTGCCGAAGTGGCGGTGGAACCCCTTGGGCGCCTTGGGCAGGTGATCCAGGCCGAGATCGGACAGTGCGGCCGGACTGTGCGGACCGCCCTTCCCGCGCCTGGAATATATCGCCTTCACGGCTGCCAACGCCCCCACCAGTGCAATCGCCACCGCGACGATGACCGACAGGATTGCCGGTCCGGGTATCGCCCAGTTGCCGCCTACTCCCCGGCCGGCGATCAGGGCCGCCAATAGCACGGCCACGCCCAGGGCCAGCAGGACGACAAGCAGCATCCGAGGTGTCCGATCGTCCATGCAACAATATTACGGCGTTTCCCAATCAGCGATGTGTCCGTTCCCGATCGTTTTGCGACATGAGGCACACAGCAGGCGGGGCGAGGGCTTCTTGCCGTGCCTTCTCCTCTAAATCCGGAGAGGTGACCATGAACCATATCAAGAGCGCAAAGACGTGTGCCGCAATGGTGGCGGCGGGATTCCTCATCTCATGCACCGCCCCCGGAAGTGCCGGCGGAAGTGCCGCCGCCGACGCCGGCCGGGCGGGACCCGCTTCCGGCACGGTCGTTGACGTCGACGGCAATGTCTATCGCACGGTGACCATCGGAAGACAGACCTGGATGGCGGAGAACCTGAGGGTGACAAAGGACCCCGCGGGTGATCCGATCGTGAGCTACTGCTACAACGACGACCCGGCCGACTGCGAGACGCACGGCCGGCTGTACACCTGGGAGGTGGCGATGAACGGCGCAACCGCCGAAGGCGCCCGGGGCATTTGCCCCGATGGCTGGCACATACCGTCGGACGCGGAGTGGGTGGAGCTGTTCGAATATCTCGGGGGCGAGGATGCGGCCGGCGAGAAACTGAGTATCGACGGCTCGACCGGCTTCGACGCCCTGCTCGAAGGCGGGGCCGATTTCCGCGGAAACTACCTCTACCGGGGCGAGTACAGCATGTTCTGGAGCTCCACCGAGGTCGGCGAGGAAAGGGCATATCACCATTCCGTCGACAGCGACGGCAAGGCGAGTAAGTTCGCCGCGATGAAAGGGGCACGCATCGCAATCCGGGCGATCAAGGACTGAATGCACTGCCCGGTCGCCTGACTGACTAGCCGCCGATGCCCGCAAGCCCTCCGCACCTGTAGTAACATGCCCTCGCCATGATCTACCTGCGCGGGGCGCTCGGCATCATCATTCTCCTGGCCCTGGCCTGGGCGATGTCTTCCAACCGGCGGAAGGTGCCGTGGCGGGTGATCGGCGGTGGGCTGGTGTTGCAGTTCATCCTCGCCGGCCTCATACTCGGCACGGAATGGGGGCTGGCGGTCTTCGAAGCGATCTCCGACTTCTTCTTCAGGCTGATCTCGATGGCCGTGCCCGGGGCGGAGATGGTGTTCGGCGAGTTGGGCAAAGGCGCCGAAGGAGAACTTGGCTTCATCTTCGCCTTCGCCGGCACGGGGCTGGTGGTGATCCTCTTCTTCGCCGCCCTGTTGGGGATTCTCTATCACCTGGGGGTGATGCAATTCGTAATCTGGTGCCTGGCGCGGGTGATGAGCGCGACCATGCGCCTCAGCGGGGCGGAGTCGATGGCGGGGGCGGCCAACATCTTCGTGGGGCAGACGGAGGCGCCGCTGGTGGTGAGGCCTTATCTCAGCGCGATGACGATGTCGGAACTGAACGCACTGATGACGGGCGGGTTCGCCACCATCGCCGGCTCGGTGCTGGCGGTCTATATCGGCGTGCTGGGACCCGAGTACGGGCCGCACCTGCTCACCGCATCGGTGATGAGCGCCCCGGCGGCGTTCGTGATGGCCAAGATCATCCGCCCGGAAACCGAGACGCCCGAAACGTGGGGCAAGGTTCCGCTGCGCATCGAGCGGAAGGCGAGCAACATCATCGAGGCCGCGGCCAACGGCACGCAGGACGGATTGAAGCTGTACCTGAACGTGGTGGCGATGCTGATCGCGTTCGTGGCGCTGATCGCGCTGGTGAACTGGCCCCTGGGGTGGTTCGGCGAGGCGGCCCTGAACATGCCGAGAGTGCCGGAGGACGGAACGGCGGGCGATCCGCTCACCCTGGCGAAGATCTTCGGCTGGATTTTTGCGCCCGTGGCCTGGTGCGTGGGGATCGAAGGCTGGCACGACTGCAACCTCTTCGGCTCGCTGCTGGGCACGAAGATGGCGGTAAACGAGTTCGTCGCGTTCATGAACATGACGCAGATCAATGCCGCGGAGGCGGGCACCGCGGGCGCGTGGAGTGATCCGCGCAGCGCCAAGATCGCCGCCTACGCGCTGTGCGGCTTCTCGAACTTCGGCTCCATCGGCATCCAACTGGGCGGGATCAGCCCGCTCGCTCCCGATCGGAAGACGGACCTTTCCCGCCTGGCGTTGAGGGCGATGCTCGGCGCGACGCTCGCATCGCTGACCACCGCGACGATCGCGGGGATGTTCGTGGAATAGCGAAGAGAACAGAAGGCGGGAATCCTACGATGAGACCGGCGGGCAGCAGACGCCGGCGCGCTGTCGCACCATCGAAACGGATTCTCGCTGCCGCAAACGATCGATATGGAACGAATGAACGAGCCGCCAGTCAAAGATTGCCTCAGTCCCACGCGGTTCATTGATTGCGGGCATCCGTCGATTCAGGCGAAGGCGCATGAGCTCGCCCCACCATCACTTCCGCCGGTCGAGCGGGCGGTGCGGCTGTTCGACTTCGTCCGCGATCGCATCCAGTACGAGTTCAAGGCCAAACTACAGGAGCGGGACTATGTCGCGTCGAACGTGCTGGCGTGCGGAACGGGATTCTGCGTGCAGAAGGCGGTTCTGCTGTGCGCACTGGCGAGGGCGGCGGGGATTCCCGCGGCCGTGATGTTGACCGATCTGCGCGATCACACGCTGCCGCCCAAGCTCGCCGAGGGGATGGGCACCAACGTGCTCTACCACCACGGGCTGGTCGCGCTTTATCTGAAAGGGCGATGGGTGAAGGCGGATGCCAGCCTCTCGCCGGACCTGGTTGAGAAGAAGGGATATCGACAGGTGGTGTTCGACGGCCGGGAGGACGCGCTGCTTGCCGCAACGACATTGAACGGCGAGGCGCACGCCGACTATCTCCGCTGGCACGGGATGTACGCGGATCTGCCATTTGCGCAGATGGTGCGGGCCTTTGGAGACGGCTACCGCGGCGGCAACCCCTACGTGCTGGAACTGATCGGGGTTCTGCCCCCCGGCTCGGCCGAGCCGCCTTCGAGCAACTGATTCCTCGTACAATCAGCGCCACATGGAAGACCGCATCATCAGGCTCGAAGAGAAGGTGACGCTGCTGGAGAGGTACCTCGAGGAGCTTGATTCGGTGGTGCGCGAGCTTTATGAGAAGCTCGAGGCGATGCAGGCGGAGATGGATCGCCGCAGCGAGGATCTGGAGCGGCGATTCACGGATCTCGGCCGGGTGGTGACGGGCGAGGAAGACGATGACGAGCCGCCCCCGCCCCACTGGGGGCGGAAATAGCGCCTCTCCGGGCCGGATCGTCGTCGTCACCTCCGGCGGTACAATGAACGCCCATGGAACGCACGCCCCGCCCAAGGCTCAGGCCGGAGGCCGACCGGAGCGGGCAGCCGCCCCGGCCGCCGAGGCGATTCCGGATCGGATGGCTGACCTCGCCACCGATGCGCTATCCCAACGCGTACCTCTGGTTTCTCTTCTTCTCGGCGATGGACGTGATGCTTACCTGGAAGATCCTGGAGAAAGATGGCACGGAAGTGAACCCCGTGGCCAGAATGCTGATCGATCACTGGAGCGGCCGGGGTGAGGATTGGGCGCTTTGGAGCACAATAGGCTTCAAGTTCTGCCTGATGTTGTTCGTGATCGTGGTGTGCGAGGCGGTGGGCCGGAAGAAGGATCGGACGGGCCGCTGGCTGGCGTGGATCTCAGTGGGAATCTCGGCCCTGCCGGTGGTGTATTCTCTGGGTTTGCTCACGTATCACGTGTTCGTCCTGGAGCCGATGATGGCGGAGTAGGGCGCGGTCGCCGACGAATGCTTATTCGCCCATCACCGTAACCATGATCGTGCGCTGCCGGGGCTTGACATCGCAGTCCAGGTGGAAGATCTGCTGCCAGGTGCCGAGGACGAGCCGGCCGTCATTAATCGGCACGGTGAGGTCCGGCCCCATCCAGGTCGCCTGTAGGTGCGAATGCCCGTTCCCGTCATGCCAGGCCTGCTCGTGGCCGTATTCACGGCTGGGCGGGATCAGCTTGTCGAGGATCTCGGGCATGTCCCGTTCAAGGCCCGGCTCGAACTCGATGGTGCCGACCGTTCCCGTCGAGCCGACGTTGAACACATGTGCGATCCCCGCAGAGATGCCGGATTCGGCCACCACGCGGCTCACCTGCGGGGTGATGTCGTGCATGTCGCGATGGCCGGCGGTGCTGACAGTGATCTGCGATTGATAAACCATGGCGGTCCTCCGGCGTGCAGTGTACGCTCTGAAGGACCGGCCGCGGAGCGAGCGAGCAATGCCGCAGGACTCGAAACACGTCGTCACCGGAGCATTCGGCTACACCGGCTCCCGTATCGCCCGGCGGCTGCTTGAGGCCGGCTGCGTGGTCCGCACGCTCACCAACTCACCCCGACGCGATCACCTCTTCGGCAATCGGATTGAGGTTCACCCGCTGGCGTTCGACGATCCGGAGCAGCTCGTCGCTTCGCTTCGTGATTGTGCGGTGCTCTACAACACCTATTGGGTGCGCTTCAACCACCGGCGGTTTACGCAGGCGGCGGCGGTGGAGAACACGCTGAGGCTGTTCGAGGCGGCCAAGAAAGCGGGCGTGAAGCGGGTGTTGCACGTGAGCATCACCAACCCCTCCGAGAATTCGCCGTTCGAGTACTTCCGGGGCAAGGCGCGCCTGGAGGCGGCCTTGCGAGAGTCGGGCCTGTCGCATGCAATCCTCCGGCCGGCGGTTCTGTTCGGCGGCGGTGACATTCTCGTCAACAACATCGCCTGGGCGCTGCGCCGGCTGCCGGTCTTCGGTGTCTTCGGCGACGGTGAATACCGCCTTCAGCCGATCCACGTCGAGGACTTCGCGGCCCTGGCGGTTCGGCAAGCTTCCGGAGCGGAGAACGTCACCATCGACGGCATCGGTCCGGAAACCTTCACCTACCGTAAGCTGGTGGAGAGAATCGGGCAGATCATCGGCAGACAACGACCCGTCATCTCCGTCCCCCCCAACATCGGCCACTGCGTCGCCTGGGTGCTGGGGAAGCTGACCGGAGACGTGATGCTCACCCGGGCGGAGATCGATGCGCTCATGGCCGATCTGCTGTGCACGGGTTCACCTCCGGCCGGCCGGACAAGACTGACGGACTGGGCTCGGGCGCACCGAGACGAACTGGGGCGGCGCTATGCGAGCGAGCTGGCCAGGCGCATCAATCGGCAGTCGGCCTGCGCTCGCGTTGAGTGAGCATTCGAGCGAAAGGCACAAGCTTTCGAAGAAGCGCCGCCGTTTTCGGCGTTCCTTGCGCTGGCGTGAAACCGTGGTGAAAAAAGCTCGGCGGCAAGCAATCAAGCCGTCGAGCTTCACGGTCCGAGCAGACGACGTTGCCGTCGCTGCTTCGGAAGGCCGGGATGTGGTCCCGGCTAGATTGTAGACATCGACCAATTACCTCAAGAATGCCACAGGCATTCGATTCGTCAAGGTACTTTTTGACATTGGCCCGCGCAATCGACACGACCGGACCGAAACCGCGGGGCGGCCGTCCGCCGTGATCGCCGTCGGTACGGCCATTGCCGTGCCGTTCGGACAGCCCTGTCCCGTTCGGCCGCGTGCGGGGCGAACACGGGGTCGCCAGATCATCGAGCACCGCGTTGTTCGGTGAGGGCAAAAGGAACCGGCCGACTGTCCCCTCGACAGTCGACCGGAGCATGGCAATTGGATGTGTCTTCCCTCCGCAGCCGAGCTTTTTCACGCGGCCGTCCCTGCCCGCATTGTCACCATTCTGTTCGAAGGCACCGGGCTGGAGGTTGCAGCCTGAGTGAGAATGTCCGACTCCTCGGGCAAAAAATCGCCAAGGGGCGACTACGGCTCGTCGTGCCAGGTCCGGCTGAAGATGTCGTAGATCAATGACCGATCGGCCGGTCGGGGCCGTCCGTCCGGATCGGTGCTGATCCCGACGTCGATGGAGGTGCTGAAGATTTCCGTCTCGATGGGCCGGACGGTCAGGGCACCGGTAAGGCTGAGAAGCCGTTCCAGCTGCCAGTACTCGGGTCGGGAGAACTCGCCCGCGGGCCGGTTGCGGAGGGCCGCCAGGTAATGCCGGAAGTTCTCCGCGACCAGTGCGGCCGCATGCAGCGGATTCCGCGCCTGCAGCACCACGGAATGGTCCGATTTGGCCCGTAGCGCCGCCACCGCCCGGATTTCGGCCTCCAGGGGCGTTTGGCCGGCCCGGGCGGCTTGGATCATCGCCTCCGCGTCGCCCGCCTCGATGGGACCGTCCACGAGAACCGCCATCATCCCCGCCGGCTCCAGCATCCCCGCCAGCTCACGCAACGCGCCGGCCGCAACCACGCACGCCCCGTTTTCAAATGCGTCAACGGTATCCACACCCAGGCGCTGCGCCGCCTTGGCGACCGACCCGACTACTCCGTCCTCTTCGTCGTCCGTCGGCGAGAGGCTGAACAGCAACGTAAGAGCCGATGAATCGGGGGCAAGATCAAACCAGACGGCCAGAGCATCGGCAAATCGGATGGGGCTGAGCGTCAGTTCGCAGCCGAATCCGGTCTTCTCCAGCGCGGCCCGGAGCGGGGAGAGCATGCCGGCCAGGCTGGTGCCGGGCCCCGGCAGACCGCCTGAGCCTCGGGCGGTGAACGCGTTTTTCTGCCTGCGTTTCATGGTGACCCACCTCCCTGTGTGGATCCCTCGCGCCTCCGGCCCGCGGTCAGGCGGACCGGGATGGAAGCGGATACGCGGGAAGTGCTGCTCAACTGCGCCGACACGGTGTCGTTCCTTTCGGACTCACTAGTCAATTCGCGAGGAATCGGTTTCGGTTGATGTCAAATCCTGTGGGTTACTGCGGCAAGAAAAAAAGCCCTGTCCGGCGGACAGGGCTTGGTGTGAATCGGAGTGCTGGTTAGTTGCGCGTCACACGTCGCCCTGCCCGTCTGCCGTATGGCAGCGGTCGTTCATGGCAAAAAGGATGACGCGCGGAAATCGTTTCATCTGTCTGCAATCTAGACCCAAAACGTCGGGGGTCAATTCCTTTACTCTCGTTCTTCGGCAAAAGGGAAGAGAGCTTTCCCTCTGAATGGATATACGCATCTGCCCTGTCAATCGTTCCAGGAAGGCGGATATTTCATCCCGGGGGCGGAAACGGCGGGAAGGGGGTGATTATCGACCTCGGGATCTCGCTCGACGGGTGCACCGGCGGCAGGGAACGGCCCGGCGGCCGCGGTCTGGAAACCGGGCTTATCGGCCCGCCCCGGAAAACCGGCCGGGCGCGTCCACGGCCCCGCCGCCTGCGAGAACCGGTCAGAAGTCGACCACCAGCGCGGCGTGAGCAGCGATGTCGTTGTGCGGCACGGACTCGTCCGTGAGGGACTCATATTCGTGCATCAGACCGACCTTGAGGCTGATGCCGTCCATGTGGTCGATATCGATCGACCAGTCGAGGCTGGAAACGACGCGGAAGTCCCCGCTCTCGCCGAGGTCCGGATAGAACATGGTGGCGCCGGCCAACTGCTGTCGAGGCGAGATGCGGTAGGCGAACTCCGCGCCCAGCAACCCTTCCGGGGCGACGGCCTCGTTGAGCGAGCCGTACTCCTTGCGCAGGCCGCCGCCGAGCCGCCCGGTCAGGATGAACCGGTCGAAGCTGTCACCGGCCTCGTCCGTGGCCTGGACCTCGAGGAGCCGGTAGCCGGCCCCGCCGCCCAGCGTGAGGCGCTCGTCCCACGACTGGAACTCATCGACATCCAGCCGGCCCTGGAGAAAGGCGCTCCAGCGGGAATCCGGCCGGCTCCATTCGGAGAACGCGCCGGTGGTGAACCTGTTTTCCGTGCGGTTGCCCCGGCTGGTCGCCAGGCGCTGGGCGGCGTCGTACCGGAAAAGGTTCCAGGCGGTCTTGCGTGAGGTCCGGAACGCAAGACGGAGATTGGTGTCCTGAGTGTTGCCATCGGTGGCGCTGAGTCCCAGTTCGATCTGCGAATCCCAACGAGGCTTGTCCTTCTCGGGACGCTCGGCAGGTGCGGCCGGGGGCGCATCCGAAGCCTGAGGCGACCCGGCCTCCACCTCCCGGGCAGACTCATCGGCCTGCACTCCGCTCACCTGCGCCGGCTCCAGCGGCTGCCCGTCTACCGCCCTCACCGCATCCCGCGGGATAACCAGCCGACCCAGCACGGGATGATCCACGGTCACTGCTTCCATGGAGAGTTCCACCACCGTCGCCTGCAGCACTTCCCCGGTGGTGAGGGTGATTTCTTCGGCGAGTATCGCCTGCGAAAGCCCGCAAACGAAAGTCAACACGATGACAAGCCACCGATGCACGGTCATTCCTCCATGAGAACGCGACACGACCATGCCATCGGCTATGGCCACACCCCGTCTGGCAAAGATGTTCCTGATGCCGGCAGGCGAGAGGTTCGGTGACGTCATCGAACAGGTCACCTCGATGACATGCATGCTGAGCCACCCAGAACCTCCCCGGAGCGCCGGTTATTTGCGCAGCCCTTCGATAGCGATGATCAGGGTCACCTCATCGCCGAACTCGCCGCCGTCCCTGCCGCCGGTGCTTCCGAAGTCACCGCGGCTGATGGTCAGCCCGGCTTCGAAACCGCCGCGATAACCGTGCCGGGAGGTGTCTGCGGACCCGAGCCACTGGAGCTGCGCGGTCACCGGCCTGCGGACCCCTCGGAGGGTGAGATCGCCTCCGATCCGGAAGACGGACCCGTGCAGGCGCTCGATGGACTTGCTGGTGAAGCTGAGGGTGGGGAAGTCGCCGGCCTTCAGGAACTCCTCCCCTCGGAACCGCTCATCACGTGAATGATCGCTGGTGTCCACGCTCTCGGCGTCGACGAGGATTCGCATCGAGCCGTTGGCCGGGTCTTCCTCATCCCAGGTGAAGCCGCCCCGGACGTTGTTGAACCGGCCGTAGAAATGTCCCACTCCCAGATGATCGACTTTGAAGATGACTGTGGAATGGGCCGGATCGACCTTGAACGTCTCGGGCCGCGGCTGGACGCGGGCGGCAGGCGAAGCGGAGAGCGGCAGCAGGAGTATGGGAAGAGCCAGCGTCCGGGTCAGATGACGTAGCATTAGCATAAGCCAGGCTCCTTACTTGTTTTATCCTACTGCCGCGGCTGCCGGGGCTGCAGGACGTGCTCATCGGCGTTCTCAGCGGGTACACTCTCCGCCATCGAACTCAGGCGCTGCGGCTGGGGCGGAAGACGCGGTGGAGACGATACATGTTCACCGCGATGATGAAAACCGGCGGAGGCGCACCGCCTGCAGAGCCCGCGGCTGCGCCTCCGGCCCAGTCCTCACCGGTTGAAGGAGCCCACACCGGCTGTGAAATACGCAATTGTCATTCCCGAGGGAGCCGCTGACGCTCCGCTGGCGGAACTGGAAGGATGCACTCCGCTGGTGGCCGCCCACACCCCCACAATGGACGGACTGAGCCGGGAAGGACGGCTGGGCACAGCCGTCCTGACCCCCGAGGGACGGGACTGCACCGATGATGTCACGCTCATGAACCTGCTGGGCTACGACACCCTCAGATATCCGCTGGGCTGCGCGCCAGTGGAGGCCGCGGGGCGGGACCTGGCTCTCCCCCCTGAACGCTGGGCGACGCGACTGAGCATGGTGACCGTGCGCAACGAGCGTCTGGTCGATCACCGCGCCGGCGGGATCGGCCAGGCAGAAACGGCAGCGCTTCTGAAGGATCTGGCCTTCGCACTGCACAAGGAGCTGGGCGATGACGTGCGGGGCATGCGGCTGGTTCCGGCATCCGGACACCGCGCGTTCCTGATAGATGACGCCGGCCGATCATTCTCCTCCCTCATCACCCACCCACCCACGTTGCTTCTGAACAAGCCGATCCGAAAGCACCTGCCCGAAGGCGAACCGGGCGAGCTGATGGGCAGCATCATCCGGATCAGCGCTTCCTGCTTCGAAGGGCACCCGGTCAACGGGGCGCGGATCGACGCCGCACTGGAACCGGCCACGCACCTCTGGCCCTGGGGCCCCGGATGCGGGATCGATCCGGCCAAATCCATCCCTGCGTTTGCCGATCGATACGACGGGCTGCGGGGACTGATGATCTGCTCGGATGATGTCCCGGCCGGACTGGCAAAGCTGATCGGCTGGGACCTGAAGCGCGTGGAGGATGACGAGGACTACCGCGGGAAGGGGGAACTGGCCGCCGGCGCGCTCGACGACTACGACATCGTCTGCGTGCATGCCGAATCACCGGACGAAGCGGGCCATCGCGGTGACCTGGAAGGCAAGATCGACGCGCTGGCCGCAATCGACAAGCACATCATCGCCCCGCTCGCCGACCGGCTGGAGGCCAGCAGCCGGTGGCGGTTGCTGGTGGCTCCCACCCATTACACCAACACGACCACGCGCTGTCACCACGACGCTGCGGCACCGTTCATGATGGTCGGCGATCGCGTGGAGGCTCTCCTGCGCGAACCGTACACCGAAGCGAACGCCAAGGCGGCGGACCTGCACATAGAGGCCGGCGATGAGCTGATGGAGTACTTCCTGTTCGGATCAGGCATACGCCGACGAAGGACCAAACGTCATGCCCAACCACGAAGATGAGAACCCTTTTGCGATGAGCCCGGAACCGCTCGATGAATCCGGCGAATCCGGCCCGGAAGAGCAGGAGATGCCGGCCCCCTCCGAACCGGACATGCCGGAAACCGGCGAAGAGACGGACGATGAAGAGGTGATCCCGCTGGAGGAGCCCGAGGAAGAGCCCGGTCCCGAGCCGGTGAAGGGGGGAGCCGTACCGGAGCCGGTCGCCGCAGGCGGGGATATTCCGGTGGGCGTGCCCGTTGAAGAGAGGAAGGAACCTCCCCGTCGCTCGGTGAAGGACCTGGATGTCTGCCCCAACTGTGGAGAACCGATGCGGGGCTCCAGCACGCTGGTATGCATGCGCTGCGGCTTCGACATGAAGACCATGACGGTGGTGAAGACGGAATTGGGCGAGATCGATGAAGAGGAGCTGGCGGTGGAGAAGCCGCCCTTGTGCACGGCGGGGCGCGGCGATCTCTGGCTGCCCGGGGCCGCGGCGGTGATCAGCGTACTGGTTCTGCTGATCGCATACCTGATCGGGTACGACGCCCTCTTTGCCCCATCGGACCAGGCGGCGGGCGCGGCCACGGCTGCGGCCGAGATTGAAAGCGGCGCCGAATCGGCCCCGAAGGCTGCCGCGGACGGTATCGCCTTCCCTCTCCGGATGAGGTCGCTGGCCCGATTCGTGGCCATCACCATCTTCTGGACGGCATGCGGCCTGGCCTCGCTGCTGGCCCTGTCGAAACTGACCGAGCGACCGTTCGGAGACGTGAAACTCGCTCTGGTGCGCACCGCCGCCGTCATGACCACCATGGCCCTGGTGGGGCTCATCGGTTTCGGCGATGACTACTACAACCTTGAACTGGCGACCGAGGTTATTCTCCGCGCGGCCCTCGCGTTCAGCGTGGCCATGCTCCTGTTCTCACTGAACCCGCGCGAGACGGCCACCGCCGGCGGCGTAACCTTAATCCTGGCGGTGCTGCTCTATTGGGGCGCGGTGCTGATCACGCTCTAACCGCACCCTCGGCGGCTCGTTCAATCTACCGCTGTCAACCTTACGCTGAAGGTGAGATGCGTGTTGGGCGAGATCTTGCCGTCCCCGTACCCGGCGCTGCCCCAATGCTTGTGCGGCGGACACTTGACCGTGCGCTTGCCGCCCACCCGCATGCCGTCAACGGCCTGGTCCATTCCCTCCACGACCACTCCGGCCCCGAGCTGGAAGCTGAAGTCCTTCTGGCTCAGGAGCTCCCGGCCGTCGGGCAGCAGCACGCGATAGTCGATGGTCACGATATCTCCCGGCTGTGCCTCCCGGCCGTGGCCGACTGTCTCGCTCAGCACCCTCAGCGGTGTTTCTTTGACCTTCACATCGCGCTCGGAGCAGCCGACCAGGGCCACCGTGGCCAGCACCAGCGCCGATAACGAAGCTCGAGAACGCATGTCGGGCATATCGGCCGAATCGCAGCCGCACTTCGCCGCATCGCCTCAGCCGGAGCCGGAAGCGTCGGCGGCAACCGCCGCAGGGACCCCCAGAACCGTCACGCCCTCCGGCACGTCGCCGATCACCGCCGCCCCCGCACCCACGATTGCGAGCGATCCGATCCGGACCCGCGGCCTGACGGTGCTGCCGATGCCGACTAGAACCGACTCACCCACCACGACCCCCCCGCCGAGCACCGAGCCCGGTGCGATGTGGCTGAAGGGGCCGATTTCGCAGTCATGCTCGATGATCGCCCCGCTGTTGACGATCACCCCCTCCCCCACGTTGGCCCCGGCGTTGACCACCGCCCGGGGACCGACAAACACGCCCCCTCCCAGCGTGGCCGACGGGGAAAGGACCGCCGAGGGGTGAACCACCGGCGGCGCGCCCAGACCGATATCGGATGCCATCGCCAGCCAGTCGCGGCGGAGCCGGCCATCGCCCACTGCTGCGTGAACTGCACAATCTCTCCCCGCCGACTCAACCACCCGGGCAAGATCGGCGATCGCTCCCAGACGTTGGAGGTCAATCCGGCTCGCCGGAAGCCGCCCGGCTTCCGCACCATCGTCCAGATAACCCTCGATCCGCCAACCGGCCGCGCTCGCTGCTTCGGCCACTACTGCCGCGTGTCCTCCCCCACCCAGAAGGATCAGGGCACCCAATCGGCTCATCGACCGGCCCCTCCCCGAACGACCGCATCGACCGGTGCAGGTTCCTCCCCCGGTCCCCTGCCTTCGCCCTCCGAAGCGCGGCGCAGCGGCTCGGTTTGCCTGGCCGGCGGGCTCGGGGGCGGAGGATGGCCCTCGGCGATGGAGCGATCCCAGGAACGGTAATACCGCGCGATGGGCAGGCCGTGGAAAGACGACCGGCAGCGGTAACACACCAGCCGCCGCCGGGAAAAGAGCAGGATCGCCACGTCCAGCACCAGGATCACGCTCATGGCCACCAGCACGTGGGGCGAGCCGGCGAACCTGATGGCCCCGAAGAATCCCAGTGCCCCCACCACGAAACCGGCAAAGGCGAGCACGACCACCACGCCCGTCAACATCGGGAAGACCTTTTCGGCAAACAGGTCCGTGCAGCCGCATGCCACGCACCGCCGCAGCCGGCCTCCGTCGTCCAGAGCCGTTTCCCAATTCAGAAACACCTCGCGATCGGAGTCGACGATCTTGACGCGGGTGGGGCGCAGGGCCGGATCGACGTCGATCCGCCCCATTCGCTGCCGCCGCTCATCGCGAAGTTCGATCCGCATGGCCGCCGTAGATCATACCGCCGATGCCGCCCGATCCGAAGGAGCGGTCCAAGACGCCGCATCGCGCCGCCCGGCGGCCTGGTCCCCAAATCGCCCCTCCGGCGGACCCGGGGCAACCGCGTCCGGTGCTCGGATCTTCACGTCGCTAGGCCGGCGCCCCTACCCCGGCATCCGCGGGAACCTGCTCCACGATGTTATTGAGGATCTCATCGGTGGTCTTGCCTTCCGCTTCGCCCTCGAAGTTCAGCAGGCAGCGATGCCGCATCGCCGGCTGAACCACCGCGCGGATGTCGTCGACCGAGACATTGCCTCGGTTGTCAAGCAGCGCCCTCACCTTTCCCGCCAACACCAACGCCTGGCCCGCCCGGGGCGATGCGCCGAAGCGCAGGAACTGATTGACCATGGGCGTGGCCAGCTCGCCGCCGGGATGGGTCGCCAGTACGAGGCGGACCGCGTAGTCCTGCACGTGCGGGGCGACGATCACCCGCCGCACCAGCTGCTGGTATTGGATGATCGTCGGACCGTCAAGGACCCGCTCGACCTCCGGCTCGACGCCCATCGTGGTCCGGTCGAGGATCTCGGACATCTCATCGCGGTTGGAATATCCCACCAGCAACTTGAAGAAGAAGCGGTCGAGCTGCGCTTCGGGCAGGGGGTAGGTACCCTCCTGCTCGATGGGGTTCTGGGTGGCCATCACGAAGAACGGCCGGTCAAGATCGTGCGTATCGCCGCCCACCGTGACCGATTTCTCCTGCATCGCCTCCAAGAGGGCCGACTGCGTCTTGGGTGTGGCCCGGTTGATCTCATCAGCCAGCACGATCTGAGCGAAGATGGGCCCTTTGCGGAACTGGAACTGCCGCCCCTGATCGGACTCGACCACGATAGTGGTGCCGGTCACGTCGGCGGGCATCAGGTCGGGGGTGAACTGGATGCGGGCGAACTGCAGATGCAGGGCCTGCGACAGTGACCGTATGAGCAGGGTCTTGCCCAGCCCCGGCACACCCTCCAGCAGGGCGTGCCCGCCGGCGAAGAGGCAGGTCAGCACGCCGTCGATGATCTCCTCGTGGCCGACCACCACCTTCTGGATCTGGTTCTTGGTGTTGAGGTAGTGCTCGCGGAATGCTTCAGCCGCGGCTTCCACCTGGGCGACATCGGTTCCAGCCATGGGTTGCTCCTCATGCTGAGCGAAGATCAGATCATACCTTCAGGCCCGCCCCGCGTGCCATCCGGCGGCCGATTGGCGGATTTGACAGACAACGCACCTCAATCCCCGCCCCTCAACTCCCACCCCTCGATACTCAC
>CP070772.1:2415480-2423736 GCA_020345805.1 Phycisphaerales bacterium
GCCCCCGGCCGTGTTTGCGGTGAACGTGCAGTTCGTCACCGTTACGCTGGAACCCTTGTTTCCCCAGCACGCGTTTCGAATCCCGCCGCCGCCCCCGGCCGTGTTTGCGGTGAACGTGCAGTTCGTCACCGTTACGCTGTAATCCCCGGTGCCATCAAACCGGTTGCTCATGCCGCCGCCCGCGCCCTCCAACGTGGTATTCTCCAAGAACAGGCAATCCGTTACCGTCGGGCTGCCGTTCTCGATGAACATCCCGCCGCCGGCGATCGCGGCGTTATTGGCAATGAACTTGCAGTTCATCACCGTCGGGCTGCCGTTCGTGATGAACATCCCACCGCCGTCGTGACTCGCCACATTGGCAATGAACGTACAGTTCATCACCGTCGGGCTGCTTCCCCAGATCCACATCCCACCCCCATTCAGCCACACGTTGCCGCCGGTAACTGTGAAACCATCAAAGACTGTGTGCGGTCCTGCGTCGTCACTGCAGGACACGCCCATCCCCCCCCCCGCGTCGATGATCGTCACCTCCGGCCCATCGGAACTGTGCAGCCAGAAGGCCTTCCCGCGGAAGTCGATGTTCTCGTTGTAGGTCCCCGGATGCACGATGATCTCATCCCCATCGGAGGCCGTGTCTATCGCGGCCTGAATCGACTCGCCCTCATAGACGTGGATCTCGTCGGCAGTCACCGGGCCGCTGGTGAGTACCTGAAGACTCAGGACCGCAATACAAGCGGTCAACACGTTGATTGATGATCTGGTAGCCATGTCCCTACCTCCCTCAGGGCCTGAGGCCGTTCCCGGTGGGATACGTCGAAGTGGCGGCCATGGTCACTGTTCGGCCTTGGTCCCCACCATTGGCCGGAAAGGCTTCACCGATCCCAGTGTCCTGCCGGGCCCCGGCCTGGTCAATGCTGCATGTGCCAGTTAGCCGGGCGCGCGCAGATTTGTCGTCGACAGAAAGGCGTTTTTGAGATTCACGAAGAAATCTGCGGATTTCTGCGCGCGACGTAATGTGTTGGTCGGCAGGTCATTACGAGAAGCGCCCGCCGAGGTCAGATCGATTTGTGGGGGGGAGGTCGATATCTGCGCGCGCAGGGAGCGCACGTGCGGCCAGGGGTAGGGGGCGTGCTAAGCCGCAAGCGGTCCCTCGCCTCCAGGTCTCCAAGCCCCAAGCCTGGGTCCTCACCCCTTCTTCATCCCCAAACGACGATCTGGCGCGCGCAAATGTCGACTTTCCCCCGTTTCCAGCCTGCAAACGCGGCTTCCGGGGCGTTTTGCCCCGGAAATGAAGGTCGATTCTGGCGCGCGCAAAGTAAACACCCCTTGGGCGGGCAAAAGTGCGCGCCCTGCGCGCGCAGAAATCGACCTACCCCCCTGGCGCCCCCGGGAAGCCCGCTTTTTGGCCCATTTCGACGATCGTCGATGTGCGCCCGGCGCGCGCGCAGAAATCGACCAACCCTCTCCGGGTCAACCGCATTCGGATCAAGCCAGCACGCCCATGGCGCTGGAGGCCGTGGCGGAGGCGGCCACGGCGATGTTGCGCAGCAGACGCTGGCGGTGCTCATCGCGCGGCGAGAGGGCCGGAGCCTTCACGGCGACGTTCAGGACCGATCGGCCGAAGAGATCCGCGTTGGGATCGTCTTCAACCAGATCCTTCTTCGCGCACTCCAGCAGCCCCCAGCCCGGCGGCAGCTCGCGCTTCTTGATCATTCCTTCAGGGGCGGCGATGTACAGACGGTCCGCCAGCGAGTACCGAGCGATCATGCAGAACTTCGTCTCCCCGTGCAGCATCTTGTCCAGCCGGCGGAGTCGCTTGATGAGGTTGCGATACGCGGGCAGGCGGCTGGAGGCGAAGTCCCAGTCCTCCAGCTCGGCAAACAGCGACGAGCCGGCCTTGCGCAGGTGCGGCTCCTGGGTCTTGATCCGATTCTCCTCCACAGCCCGGCGGAAGCGGTCCAGCTCCCGCCTCTTCTGAAGGAGCTTGTCGGTGTCGCGCTGGTCCTTGAGGAAGTCGGCCCGGGATTGCTTGCATTCGATGAGCACGGTGCGGGGCTGGCACCGCCAGCTTCGGCGGGTGGAACCGTTGGCGGTGGCGACGGCTTCCGTGAGGGGGTTGCGGCCGGCCGGGGCGGGGCCGAGGGTGTCGATGTAGCCGGCCACATCCACGCGATAGCGCCAGATGGGGCATCGCACCTCCCCCGCCACGGCCTGGCAGCCGTGCTCCCGGAGGAAGGCGACGGCCAGTTGCTTGAGTCGATGATGGGCGGGGGTTTCCACGTTACCGTCAGCTTATCAACAATGGATCGCGTCAACGGTCATTTCGACCGGGCGGGAGGTGGAAGACCAGAGATAACCGGCTGGGGCGGGCCCGGCTGGTGCCGCGGGTGGGGTCGCGTGCTAGTATGCCCCGGCGGAAGGATTGCGCGATCCCGGCGCTTGGCCGCAGTGAGCGGCGGGGCAGCCTATTATCAGTGCCCGACCAGCGGAAGGTTGAAGACGATGCCCACTACCAAGACCACCCCCAGACCGGTCGAGGTGTTCTCACAGACCGAGGATGCGTCCATGCCCACTTGGCCCGAATTCGAAGCCCTCTCGCCCAAGGAGAAGGGCGAGCACCTGCTCACCCCCTCCGGCCATATCCAGGCGGTGATCTACTCACAGCAGTTCAATCGCGAGCTGCTGGACCATCTGTTTGAGTTGGCCGAGCTGATCCGCTCCGCCCGCTACAACGAGCAGCTTCGGCTATACGTCAAGACGTTGCTGGCGGCCAAATCCTGCGCGCTTTACTTCACCCAGCCTTCCACGCGAACCTTCACCTCCTTCTCGCTGGCCGCTCAGACCGTGGGCATGGTGACCGAGGAGATCCGCGACCCGGAAATGTCGTCGAAATACAAGGGCGAATCGGAGATCGACACCCTGCTGACCCTGGCCGAGCTGGTGGACACGGTGATCATGCGACAGGGCGACCGGTCCGTTATCGACCGCTTCGCTTACGAGGTGATCACCCGCGGCCTGCCGACGCGGATCCTCAACGGTGGGTCGGGCTCCGATCAGCATCCGACTCAAGCGCTGCTGGAGCTTTACACGCTGGTCTCGCACTTCGACCTGGCCCAGACCGAGGGGACGTTCGAGGTGGGGATCGTGGGCGATCTGAAGCGGTCGCGCACGGCCCGGTCGCTGTCGTACCTGCTGGCGCTTTATCCGCGGATCAAGCAGACGTTCATCGCCCCGGAGGAACTGCAGATGGGCGATGACCTCACCGACTATCTCGATGAGAACTCGATCCGGTGGGAGCGTACGGAGGCGATGGACGGCAAGCTGCCGGAGCTGGATGCCATCTACATGATGCGGATCCAGGATGAGTACGGCAAGACTTCCGAGGAGACGCGCAAGCGCTACGCCGAGTACCGGCTCAGCACCGATCGGGCGGCGATGATGAAGCCCACCGCGTGCATCCTTCACCCCCTGCCCCGCCGGGGCGAGCTGCCCATCGAGATCGACTCCGATCCGCGGGCGATGTACTGGGAGGCGGTGAACCGCGGCAAGTTCATCCGCATCGCCCTGCTGCTGCACATGTACGGCAAGGATGACATCGAGAAGATCCAGGCGCGGGCGTACTGAGGCTTGGAGGCTTGAAGACGTGGAGGGGTGGTGTCATGGACACAAATGAAAGCCCCGGGAAAGCTTTCCCGGGGCCTTGACGTTGACGACAAGGATGAGCTGCCGCTACCTCACGACCCGATCAGCACCATCAGGGCGTTCTGGGCGTGCATGCGGTTCTCCGCCTGATCGAAGATCACCGAGTTGGGAGTGCGGGAAATGTCGTAAGTGATTTCTTCATCGTAGTGGGCGGGCAGACAATGCATGATGATGCAGTCCGCATCCGCGACTTCCAGCAGCTTCATGTTGACCTGGTAAGGCATGAAGAACTTTCGCCGGTCATCGGCCTCCGCTTCCTGCCCCATCGACGCCCAGACGTCGGTGTAGATGACATCCGCGCCGCGGCATGATTCCATCAGGTCGTTGCTGACGCCGATCTCGCAGCCGGTGGCTTCGGCGATGGACTTGGATTCGGCGAGGATCTCCTGGTCGGGCTCATAGCCGGGCGGCGTCACCACCGTGAGGTTCATGCCGAGGAGAGCCGCCCCGTACATGAGGGAGTGCGCGACGTTGTTGCCGTCGCCGCTGTAGACGGCGTTCAGGCCGGTGATGCAACCTTTCTTTTCCTGAATGGTCTGGAGGTCGGCGAGAATCTGGCAGGGATGCTCGCGATCGGACAAGCCGTTGATAACGGGGACGGTGGCGTGCCGGGCCAGGTCTTCGACGATGTCGTGGCCGAACACCCGGGCCATGATGATGTCGCAGTAGCGGCTGAGGACGAGGGCGATGTCCTCTGTGGTTTCGCGCTTGCCGAGGCTGATGTCGGTTGGCGCAAGGTAGATCGCGTGGCCGCCCAGCCGGGTCATGCCGGCTTCAAAGGATACGCGGGTGCGCAGCGACGGCTTCTGAAAGATCATGGCCAGCGTCTTGCCCGCCAGGAGGTCATGCCTCTGCCCCCGTGAGATCTCGAGCTTCAGTGTCTCGGCGGTCTTCAGAACCTGCAAGATCTCTTCTGCGGAGAAGTCCTTGACCGAGACCATGTTCCTGCCGCGCAGATTGACTGCCATGTGCCTGTACCTTTTCTCAGATGAGCCGCGGAAGCCCGTCTTATGCCTCTTCCAGAACCCGCTTGATGCGCTCGAAGGCCCAGTCCAGATCCTTCTGCTCGATGATGAGGGGCGGGGCGATGCGGATGACGTGATCGTGCGATTCCTTGCAGAGGATGCCTTCCTCTTTGAGCTTCTTGCAGAACTTCTTCGCTCCGCCCGCTTCCGGCTTCAACTCGATCCCGATCAGCAGACCGCGCCCTCGCACCTCTTTGATGAGTGGAGATTTGATGGTCTTGAGGCGCTCGATGAAAGGTGTGCCGAGTTCGGCGGCTCGGTCCGCGTAATTGTCCCGGGTGAGGATGGTGAGGGCGGCCATGGCCACGGCGCATGCCAGCGGATTGCCGCCGAAGGTCGAGCCGTGCGAACCCGGATCGAAGACGCCCATGATCTCCTTGTCCGCGAGGACCGCCGACACCGGCATGACGCCGCCACCGAGCGCCTTGCCCAGAATCAACACGTCCGGCCGGACGTTCTCGTGCTGGACCGCGAACAGCTTGCCGGTGCGGGCCAGGCCCGTCTGGATCTCATCGGCCATCATCAGCACGTTGTGCTTCGTGCAGATTTCCCGGCACTTTGTCAGATAACCGTCGGGCGGAATGTTGATCCCGCCTTCGCCCTGAATGGGCTCGACCAGGAAGCCGACGGTGTTGGGAGTGATGGCGGTCTCCAGGGCGTCGGCGGCGCCGTACTTGACCAACCTGAAACCGGGCGTGAACGGGCCGAACGGCCCGTTGCACGGATCGTCCGAGAAGCTTATGACGGTGATGGTCCGGCCGTGGAAGTTGGAAGTGCAGCAGATGATTTCCGCCTTGTTCTCCTCGACGCCCTTGACCTCGTAACCCCAGCGGCGGGCGGTCTTGAGGGCGGTCTCCACCGCTTCGGCCCCCGTGTTCATGGGCAGGACCATGTCGTAGCCGGTGATGGAGGTGATCAACTCGCAGAACGGGCCGAACTGGTCGTTGTGAAACGCGCGACTGGTGAGGGTCAACGTGTGCGCCTGCCTGGTGAAGGCTTCGCGGATCTCGGTATGGTTGTGGCCGAAGTTGACCGCGGAGTATGCGCTGAGCATGTCCAGGTACTTGTCGCCGTCCACGTCCGTGACCCAGCACCCCTCGCCGCGGGCGATGACCACGGGCAGCGGCGCGTAGTTGTGCGCGCTGTGCTCTTCGACCATCGCGATGTGTCGATCCGTCTGCGTCTCGCCGGCGGTTCGCGTTCCAAGCTGTGCCATCGTGATTCTGCCTTCCATTGTCGGATCTTGGGTGGTGGCGGCCGTCAGACCGCCGCGGTTATGAGGGCGTAGTGCACCGTCCGTCGCCCGCCGCGTGGCCCTGCTCTTTGCGGTCGGGCGACCCCTCATCGGGCCGGACCGCGGAAATCGGGGAACGATATTCGCCGCTCATGCGCCAAGCAAGCATCCGGCGACCAAGGGGGACAAATCCCGCATGCTTCGATTGGATCGCCCCTTCCGTTGGGCGATAATAGACCCATGAAGGACCGTTCCAAGCCGATTGTCGTGGCGCTGGGGGGCAACGCACTGTCCCCGCCCGACGAGGAAGGCAACATCGCTCAGCAGTTCCGGCAGACCCGCGAGACTGCGCGAGGCCTAGCCGACCTGTTGATGGGCGATGCGCCGGTGGTGGTCACCCACGGCAACGGCCCGCAGGTGGGGAATGCGGTGCGCCGCGTCGAACTCTCTTCACACGAAGTCTATCCCCTGGATCTGGGAATCTGCGTCGCCGACCTTCAGGGCGGAATGGGCTACATGATCTCCCAGGTCTTCACCAACGAGCTGCGCCATCGGGGCTCCAACAAGGTGGTCTCCACGCTCGTGACGACCGTGCTGGTGGATGCCGACGACCCCGCCCTTTCCAGTCCATCCAAACCGATCGGTTTGTTCTACGATCGCAAGCGCGCCGACGCCTGCATTCAGGAATACGGCTGGGACATGATCGAAGTGCCCGGGAAAGGATACCGGCGGGTGGTTCCCTCCCCCCAACCCCGTGCGATCGTGGAGATCGATCTGGTTCGGGCACTGGTCGCCGCCGGCGAGTTGTTCGTGGCCCTGGGCGGGGGCGGTGTGCCCGTCTATTACGATGAGAACGGCGACCTTCAGGGGCTGGAGGCGGTCGTGGACAAGGACCTCGCCTCCGGCCTGCTGGCCCGTCAGATCGGGGCTGGAACCTTCATCATCCTCACCGATGTGGAGAAGGTCTTCGCCGATTTCGGCAAACCCTCACAGCGACCCCTTGACCGGCTCGACGCAACCGAGGCGCAGAGGCTCCTGGACGAGGGCCAGTTCCCGCCCGGCTCGATGGGACCGAAGATCGAGGCGGCGGTGGACTTTCTCCACCATACGGAGGACGACTCCGCCCGCGTCATCATCTGCAGCATCGAGAGCATCACCGACGCTCTGGCGGGACACGCCGGCACCTGCATCACCCGCTCCTGATTGGCACCGACTCTTCAGGCGGCGCCGTCGGTTGAGTCCGGCAACGATGTTCGCCGGTTCGTTTTCGGTTAGCTTACACCGCCGACTGACCGTGATTCGTCTTCGCATTACCCCGGCATTTGAGGAACGACCATGGATACGATGCAGCGATTGGAGAAGCGACTGGAAGCGCTGGAGCAGGATGCCCTCCGCTGGCGCCGCACCGCTTCGCGGTATCGAATCATCAACGCACTGCTTCTGACCGCCGTTGTTGGCGCCGCCGGACTGGCCGCGACCGCCGGCTCGGATAGCGCCCAGGTCGTGCGTGCCACTCGACTGGAGGTTGTGGATGACGACGGCAACCTCGTGCTTGCCGCCGGCGCCAGTCACCGCGGGGGACAGCTCGACCTCTGGGACTCCACGGGCCGCAATTCGCTCCGCCTGGCGGTCAACGATCGGGGCGGAGACCTGGCCATCTGGAACAGCGAGGGATTCAACGTTTTCGGGGCGTTCGCCACCGAAGCGGGCGGCGAAGCCGCGGTGTGGAACGTCGAGGGCAAACGAATCCTCCGCGCATACGGCAGCGAGGCCGGCGGGCACCTGGACGTGCATGACGCAAAGGACCGGCCCGTGCTGGCGGCTTGGGCCGGGCAGAGCGGAGGCGTCCTTACGGTACGCAACGCCGACGGAAAGGACGTCGTACAGGCGAACGCGGACGAATCCGGTGGATCGCTCTCCGTGAACAACGCGGCCGGCCGGGCGGTGGTCATGGCCGACGCCGATCAGCAGGGCGCGGGCCTGCTCATGGTGGCCGACCGCGCCGGGGAACCGCGATTCATTTCCGGCACCGGCGAACACGGCGCAAACACGCAGTGGTTCAGCGCAGGGGGCCGGCCGGTGGTCGCCATCGGTGGCGGCGAAGGAGGGGCCTTCCTCGTCCTGGCCAATCCCCTTGGTGAGCGCGTGGTCAGCGCCGGCGCCGATGAGGATGGGTGCGGCAGGCTTGATCTGTCGGATGATGCCGGCCGAACCGTCCTGACCGCCAACGCGGTCAAAGACAAAGGCGCGGCCTTGGCGCTGTTCAATCCTGCCGGCAGGAAGATGTTCCTGATG
>CP070772.1:2423836-2433121 GCA_020345805.1 Phycisphaerales bacterium
CACTCGAACAGCAACCCGACGGTGACCAACTGCATCCTCTGGGGCGACACCCCGGATGAGATCTATGACGATTACAGCTCGCCGGTAGTCACCTATTGTGACGTGCAGGGCGGCTATTCCGGCGAGGGCAACATCGACGCCGATCCGCTCTTCGTCGCCCCCGGAAGTGGCGACTGCCATCTCGGCGCAGGCTCGCCCTGCATCGACGCGGGCGACAACACCGCCGTCCCGTACTGCATCAGCACGGACCTGGACGGCAACCCGCGCTTCGTCGATGACCCGGACACGGAAGACACCGGCTACGGCGATCCGCCCATCGTCGATATGGGCGCCTACGAGTTCCAGGTTGAAGACGACTGCCCGGCTGACGTCAACGGCGATGACACGGTGAACATCGACGACCTGTTCCAGATCCTCGGCGCATGGGGGCCGTGCGAAGACTGCCCGGAGGATGTGAACGACGACGGCAAAGTGAACATCGACGACATCTTCGCGGTGCTCGGGGCATGGGGGCCGTGTCCGTAAAGTCCTTTGATGAAAGGACTATCGTCGCTTGAGTCACAAGTTCGTGGCCCAACCTCGTCTGCTCGATGGGCCCCTTTCACCACCCGACCTTCCGGGACTATTCGTTGACGTTGCGGCAGGGCGTTGGGAGCCTGCCGCCAAGGGACGTGGAAAGGCCGGGTTTCACCACGACCGCTACGCCGGCGATCTCCTGAAAGGCTTCGATCGCCATCCCGAAAAAGCCACCGGTGTATGATCACAACGATCCCGCGCCGGCGTCGTCGGTCAATCTCTCGTTTCGATTCCGGGGATTGCCGGACCGCTCCGCGGCAAAGGAAAAGGAGCAGGATGATGGACGATCACAGATTCAGCCACACTCGAATCGGTCCGTTGTTGGCGGCAATGATAGCAGCATTGGTCCTCACGGCCTCCGGCCGCGCACAACTGTTGGACGACTTCAGCGACGGTAACGACGACGGCTGGACGCGGTTCACGGTTCCCCCAGATCTGCCCTGGGCGAGTTGGGATGCCAGCACCTACGTCTACCGCCTGTCGGTGGATGACACGAAGGGACTGACCCCCGAAGGCAGCGCCGTTGCAAGCATTCTCGACCTCACTGACGATCCAGAATTCTGGAACGGCTATTGGTGGGCCACCGTGGTCCGCGAGACCGGCAACAGCACGACGGTCCTGTTCATGCGCGGCGGGTTCGAGCCCACCAGGGCGTACCTGTTCGGCTGGAGACCCGACACGGGCCTGTTCATCGGCCGGGTCGATGGCGCCTCCATTACCATCCTGGCGATCGATCCCACGTTCGTGCAGTACGTCGGCACGGAGTACGTCCTGGAGGCGGGCGCGATCGGATCGGACCTGGAGCTTCGCATGTGGCTGCCCGGTCAGGATCGCCCCGAGTTCCCACAGGTCTCCACGACGGACTACTACTACGCGTCGGGCGCCAACGGCATCGTCGCCCAGGCGTATTCCGATGGTGATCTGTCGGCGACCTTCGACGATGTCTCCTTCGCACCGCCCTGCCCGGCGGATGTCAACAGCGATGACACGGTCGATATCGACGATGTGTTCGCCGTCCTCTACGCATGGGGGCCGTGCGAAGGCTGCCCCGAGGACATCAACTACGACGGAGTCGTGGACATTGACGACGTGTTCGAGGTTCTCGCCGACTGGGGGCCGTGCCCGTGAGGAGGAGCAGGCAGCTCGGGCAGCGACTCGGGCGCATCCGATTTCATCGGGTGATCGGCGCGGGAGTGACACTGGCACCCCCGTGCGCTGGTTATCGGTTCCTCCACCGGCTGTCTGTGAATGAGTCTCGGTGGATCAGTACGCATCGACTGCCGACATAGTGAGTGAATCCGGTGTTTCTGCGCGGTAACTGCGTGGCGGTCGGCCGAGAACCCCCAGCGAGACAGCTTCATGAAGGTCCTGCTCATTCTTGAGAGAGCATGCGCTCACGGCACCGGGGGGGTGATCAGTGCCTTCAAGCTGCACTGCGCCCTGCGGGAGGCGGGGATCGATTCCACCATCGCCTGCCGGTTGCGGGAAACGGATCGCGAGGATTGCGTGGAGCTGCCGCGATCCGATTTCGCCGAGCTCTGGCTGGGGCGGCTGGGCTGGCGGCTGGGGCTCAACGACATCCACTGCCTGAGCACGTTCAGGATCACCAAGCTCCCGGCGTTCCGCGAAGCGGACCTGGTCAACCTCCACAGCGGACATTCCAACTACCTGAACTATCTCGCGCTGCCTCGGATCGCCCGGGCGAAGCCGCTGGTGGTGAGTCTGCACGACATGTGGAACTTCACCGGTCACTGCGCGTACTGCCTGGATTGCGACCGCTGGAAGACCGGCTGCGGCAAATGCCAGTATCTGGACACCTACCCGCCGGTGGCCCGCGATGCGACGCGTATTGAATGGAAGCTCAAGAACTGGGCGTACCGGCGGTCGGACATGGTGGTGACGGCGCCGAGCCGGTGGCTGTGCGATGTCGCCTCTCAGAGCATGCTCGGCCGGTTCCCCATTCACTTCGTGCCGAACTTCGTCGACGTGGAGACCCACGCACCGCAGGATCAGGCGGCCTGCCGGGAACAGTTGGGGCTGGAAAAGGATCGCTTCGTGATCATGTTCGTCGCCGCGGCCCTCGATGACCCGAGGAAGGGCGGCGACCTGCTGCTTGAGGCGATCCGCATGCTCCCGGATTACATCAGGCGGGACACGACGCTGCTCCTTCTCGGCGACCGGTCCGAGCAGATGGCGGACCGCGCCGATGTGCCGTGCAAATGCCTCGGATACGTGGTGGACGATAAGGCGAAAGCGGCCTGCTACAACGCGGCGGATGTCTTTGCCATACCGTCGCGGGACGAGGTGCAGGGCCGGGTGATCCTGGAAGCGCTGGCCTGCGCCCGGCCGTGCGTGGGCTTCGACGTGGGCGGAATCGGAGAGTCCGTTGTGCATGGCAAGACCGGCTACCTGGCGCCGGCGGAGGGCGCCGAGGCGTTCAGCGCGGCCCTTCAGCGACTTTACGACGATCCGGAAAAGCGCGAGGCGCTGGGCCGGGCCGGAAGGGCGCACGTGCTGGGCGAGAACACGATGAAGCAGCACCTGGACGCTTTCCTCGAGGCGTTCAACACCGCGGTCGAGCGGAAGAAGGCGGCCTGAAAACGTACCTGTCCCGTTTTCGGGGCGTGCGGGCGGCCGGGCGGTGGTCGGGCGCGCGGCGAGACGGTAGTCTCATCGAACAATCGAGCCCGCGATGGCAGACCACGGCCACATCCCGGTGCTTCTGGAAGAGACGGTGGAGCTGCTCAGCCCCCGGCCGGGGGAGGTGGCGGTGGATTGCACGATCGGGCGCGGGGGGCATGCGGCGGCACTGGCCAAGGCCGTCGGGGTCGAGGGGCGGCTCGTCGGCTTCGACCTGGACCGGGAGAATCTGGATTACTCGGCCCGGCGAGTGGCGGAAGCCATGGGCCGGGAGCGAGGTGACCTCTGGGAGGGGTTGACCGCCCTGCACGACAGCTTCGTCCGCATGCCGGACCATCTCCGGGAGATGGGTCTGAAGGCGGACATCGTGCTGGCGGACCTGGGATTCTGCTCCAGCCAGATGGACGATCCCGGGCGGGGTCTGGGCTTCTCGACAGACGGCCCTCTGGACATGCGCCTGGACCCGACCGGGCCGGTGACGGCGGCGGATCTGCTGGCCACATTGCCCGAAAAGGAGCTTCAGCGGATCATCGGCGAGTACGGGGAGGAGCCTTTTGCGGGTCGGATCGCCCGAAAACTTGCACAGAATCGCGATTCCGAGCCGATTCGGACTACGTCACGGCTTGCGCGACTGGTCGAGGAGGCTTACGGCCGACGTGCGCATTCGTCCCGGATGCATCCGGCCACACGGACCTTCATGGCCCTGCGCATCGCCGTCAACGACGAGCTGGCCGCGCTGGAAGGCCTGCTGGCTGAGATCGTTGTCGGCTGCGAAGGGCCGGAGGAGGGCCGGTGGCTGAATGCGGGGGCACGGATTGCGATCATCAGCTTCCACAGCCTCGAGGATCGGCTGGTCAAACGGGCCTTTGCAGAGCTGGCGAAACACGATCGGGCAACGCGGTTGACGAAGCGGCCGGTGGAGGCTTCGGAAAAAGAGCGTCAGGAGAACCCCCGATCGCGCTCCGCAAAGCTGCGGGCGGTCAGGATGGCCGACCCGCCCGAAAGGAAATAACGGCCGGGAACGGCTGAGCCGCCCGCCGTTCCAAAGCAGCAGGGACGCTGAGGCAAATGTCCAGGGAAAACAAGCTCGCACTGGTGCTCGGATTCGGCCTGATCCTGTTCGTGGGGATCCTGATCTCCGACCATTTCTCCACCGCCCGGCGCCAGCAGGCGGCGGAACTGGGAGGGATAGTCGACCCCATCGTGGCGGCGCGGCAAAGCAATGCCGAGCTTATCGATCATCAATTGCCCTCGCCGGCTGCGGATGATCTGGATGCGGGGCCGGCATTGCATCAGATACCGCCGGCCGGTGATGCCGAGCCCGCTCGGCAGGGGTCGGGCGATGATGACGGAGTAAAGCGGGTGACCATGGGCGAGCCGGCCCGCAAGCTGGTGGACCTGCCTCCGGAGCAGGCCGCGGAACTGCCCTACACGCCGCATCACGTGCAGCGGGGCGAGACGCTGATTTCCATATGTCAGAGGTACTACGGCGACGGCTCGCTGGCCGAGGACCTGGCCCGCTACAACGGGATCAGCGATCCGGGGAGGATCCGCGAGGGGCATCGCCTCCGACTGCCCCCGGCGGAGGCGCTGGTGCGGGGGGCGATCGCGGAGCCATCCTCGCCGCCGAATCCCGCCGGCTCCGGCCCGGCGGCGGCGTATCGAACGTACGTGATCAAATCCGGCGACAATCTCTCGGAGATCGCCCAGCGGGAGCTGGGATCGGCGACCCGTTACCTCGAACTCTACGAGCTCAACCGCGACGTGCTGGAGAGCCCGGACCGGTTGGTGGTGGGAACGAAGATCCGGATCCCTCGCAGCGCCGGCCGGGGTCAGTGAGGACACCATCAACGCCCTGAGATCGACGGCCGGCCCGTTCAAGTGGGCGCTTCCGGCCGCGCAGGTGCCGCCATGTTCGCCAAACTTCTTCTGATCATCCTGACCATCATCGTCACCGCGGCCGCATTGATGATCACGCGTCAGCGGCGGATCGACGCGATGCACGAGATGTCGGGACTGCACCAGCGCATGGTGGAGCAGGAGGCGGCATTGTGGATTCTGCGCAGCCGCATCGCGGATCGATGCCGGCCGGAGCGTGTGCGGGAGGCGCTGGAGCGGTTGGGGGGCGAATGGGAGCCGATCCCCAATCAGCCGCTCAGGGTTCATCCGGCGGGGGGCCGTTTCGCAACTCTTCCGGAATCGGAGGTCGCCCATGCACAAGCCGGTCGATAGTGCGGTCTCCGGGCCGGGATCGTGCCAGGAATCGCAGGCGGCGCGGATTGGATTATGGGCCAGGTTCCTGATCGCCGTTCTCATCGTCTCCATGCTCGGCATCCTCGGACGGGTGGCCCAGTTGAAGGTCTCGCCCGACCCGCGGTTGTATGTGGCGGCGGGCACATCAACCTCCTCATTCAATGAAATGGCCCGGCGGGGCGATATCCGGTCATCACTGTCGGCCAAAGTGCCCAAGTGGAACGTGCCGCGGATTTCGTTCCAATGGAGTCTCGATTTGCCTTGACACCTCGAGGACGGGGAGCTAGGTTTCACTTGGTGTCGTCAGAAGACATCGCTTCTGAGGACCGGATGATGTTGCCCCCGGAAGGGCTCGGCATGGAGCTTGTCTCCTGCCGGGCCTTTTTTTCGCGCCTTGCGAAGAGGCTCGCGTCAGTCCAACACCTGATAGTTCTGGCGGCCGGTCTTGTTGCGGGCGGCTGCCATACCTCCGAGCAGTCGCCGGGGAACATGTTGTCAGACACCCCCTCTTCACCGTCGTCGGTGACCGAGGCGGATCGCCGCGAAGAAACCGACCCGGCTGGGCTTGTCTCGCCCGCGGTCATCAAGCCGTTCCCCGGAGTGATCGTTTATCCCGATCGGCCCGCCGCGGAGATCCAGGCAACCTCGTGCCTCACCAGTGGCTGGCTGGAACAGATCGTCTGCTCTCCCGGCACTAGGGAGCACGAAGCCCTGCTGGTGACGGCCGTCAAACCACATCAGATCCACGCCGCCCTCCTCCTGGCCGGCTTCCAGCCCGGCTCACCGGGCCGGTGGTTCAGGGAGAATGGAGTTCTCACATTCATCTCTCCCAAGGGCGATGCCCTGGAGTTGTTCGTGCGATACCCGGGTGCCGGGGGTGAGATGATCGAAGAACCGGTCCGGAACTGGATCTCCGACCATCTTGGTCGGCAGACGTTCCCCCCCGACCCGTGGATCTTCGCCGGCTCTCGCTTCGCGGAGAACCCCTCCTGGATGGGACCCGGCGAGCACTATGTGGCGGACCTGACCGGTTCGATCATCGGTCTGGTAACCTTCGGAGACGAGGTTGTCGGCTTCTCCCGCGTCCTCGCCGACGATTCCTCCGTTCAGAAGCCCGAGTGGGAGGTGGCGAGCGATCGCGTCCCCCCCCTTGGCACGCCGGTCACCCTGATCCTGAGACCTTTCGTGCCACACCCGGTACCGGGAGACAGTTGAATATCGGGATATCCTGCGGAATCCTCTGAACCGGCACCGTGTCCTGTCTATGGCGGATCCCGGTGCAGCGCACACCGCCGCCACCGATCCTTCGCATGACCGGAGGTCTGACCATGACATCAAAACGGAATCCGTTAAGACGGCTGTCCGCGGCGGCCGGGACCGCTGTCCTGCTCTGTGCGCTGACCTCGCCACAGACCACCGCGTCGGCCCAATCCCTGGTTCACGATGGTCTTGCCGCGGCAGCTCCAACGATCATGTCTCCGGGTAAGGGCGACAAGGGCAAGAAGGACAGCGGGGATGCCAAACGTCGCGAAGACCAGCGACGCAAGGCCGCAGATGCACAACGCCGCGAAGACCAGCGACGCAAGGCCGCCGACTCGCAACGACGAGAGGAATCGAGGCGGAGGCAGGCCCAGGATCAGCGCCGGCAGGATCTACGCCGCCGCGCGGCCGATGACCAGAGACGTGAGCAGGCCCGACGGCTGGTCGAAGACGCCCGAAGGCGGGATGAGCTGCGGCGACGCATGACCGAGTCGCGAAATCGGGAGGAAGCACGCCGGCGGTCCGCCGAAGGGCAACGGCGGGAGGGATCCACGCAGCGCCGCACGGTCCCGCCGCGCATCTCCAACCCGCCTCGATCTTCAGGCGACATTCGCACAGGCCGTGATCTTCCCGCGGGTGGCACGGGAGCCGACCGCCGGCGCCTACCGTCCGGCGATTCGGATCCCGCCCTTGGGCGCCCGGAACTCCGGGGCAGTCCCTCCGGTTCCGACCGGAGGCTGCAACGCCCCTCCCGCTCCCCCTCTCTGGGCCGCCGGTCCCGCCCGACCTTCGATGATCTTCTGGAGAGGAACGCCTTTGGCGACAGCGTCAAGGCTCCGTCGTTGTCCCGCGACGCCTCAAGGACCCGGCCGGAGCGGCTGCCGACGGTGGTCGTGCCCAAAGAAGAGAGCGGTGTCGGGGGCAACCAGAGTCCTTCGCTCGCCCCGCGTGCCTGGCCGGAAGCTAATGATGATCCGCCGTCACCTCCCCCGCCGGACGACGGCGGGGGCGAGCCCGGCAGCCCCCCCGGCGTCAATGCCAGCCGATGGTCCGCGGCAGACAACGGTCCGCCTCCGCCGCCTCCGGATGACGATGATGATCCGGGCCACGGCGCCCATGACGATGACGATGACGAGACCGAGAACAACCACTACGAATACGAATACGAGTACAACTACGAATACAACTACTACGACTACGGACCGTGGGACTACTGGTATTGGGATCACAACTGGTGGTGGTGGGACCACTCCCCGAGTTGGTGGTTCGGCTTCTCTCTCTGCTTCGGCGACGACTTCCGCTTCTTCTTCACTCCCTGGTGGCACCATCATTCGTGGTACTGGTACGACCCGTATCGCGACTGGCACTGCGGCCCCTTCTCCCGCCATCCCTGGCGGTACTGGTGTTATTCCTGCCTCCACAATCATCTCTGGTACGACGCCTGTTGCCATACGATTCCTACCCGGTATGTGACGTCATACTACCCTGTCACACGCTACGTGGAAGTGAGCGGGCCGCTCGAACCGGTCCTCCCGAGCATTGACGAGGGTTGGGCACGCCTGCGGGATGGTCGGCTGGAAGCGGCGGAGGGTCTGTTCGCCGAACTTGTGTATGCATTGCCCCATGAGGGGGCTCCCCGCATCGGCTACGCCATCGCCTCCGGTTTGCTCCACCGCGACGAAGCGGCGATCTCCGCCATGCGCAGGGCCCTGATCGATCAGCCCGATGCCCTGTTTGACGTACCGGATGACGCATTGATCCACGGCCAGATTCGCACGCTGCTGGACCGCTACGCCCATCGGGCGCTGCTGGACCCGGCCGACGCCGACAGCCTGTTCATGGTGGCGGCTCTGCAGTTCACACTCGATGAGCATGCGGTGGCGTATTTCGCCATCGACGCGGCTATGCGCGCCGGCGATGACGATGACAGCGCCTACAACCTCAGATTGATGCTCGAAGACATCATGTACGAGTCGCTCTGAACGAAGGCCGAACACACCTGTACCGCGATTCGAGTCGCCCCGAGCAGCGCTTCAGTGTGCGATCGGCATTCCCTGTCCGGACCCGGGCGGTCCTCGCACCGTACATATTCCCACCGCCGGCGTCAGGTTACCGGCCCTGCTGCTGTCGGCTATCATTCCTCCTCCAACCCGCATTCTTGTTTTGTCTTGACATGTATGGAACCGGTTCGATAATAGGATGCGTAGATCTCTAATAATCGCGGTGGCTTTGCGGCCGCGGCGTGTCGATGTGTGAGTGCGCCCTGCTCGGCTCGCCGAGAGGAAGATCGAAGGAGGCGGAGTCTTCTCTGTGCTGTGTGAAGCTGGGGGGTTTCGCCCGGGGTAGATTCCATCAATGATCGTTTTCAACCTTCGGCGGCGAGACGGGTAGGTGTAGTGAAGTGTGCCTCAGTGTGCCGCGGATCGAGGCGGATCTCGTTCCCGGCCGGATAAAGGAATTGGAGGATCCGATGCTCCCCACTGGGAAGACTGTTCGAGCGATGTTCGCCGCCATGGCCGCGGTGATGATCTTCACCGCCGGGGCCATGGGCGATGA
>CP070772.1:2433221-2442868 GCA_020345805.1 Phycisphaerales bacterium
GGAGCCGTTGGCCTCGCTGTGCTTGACGAAATAGACGCCCGTGATATCGGGGTCGCGGGTGAGCGACTGGTTGTCGCCGCCCTCGGAGCCGTATTCGACCTGGGCCCGCAGGACCTGGGTGCTGTCGTAGATGCTGACGGTGTCGCCGGCGTTGTTGAGGCCGAGTTGGCCGGTGGAGGCGGTCTGGACGGTGGCTCCGCCGAAGGTGCCCGGGGCGGGATCGCCGCCGCCGAAGATCACGATGGCGCAAAGGTCCTCGATCACCGTGTTGCTGGGGAACACATGACGAAGACCGACGTTAAAGTCGTGAAGCTCCCAGCCACTCATGTCCAGTTGCGCACCGGTGTCGTTTACGATCTCGACAAACTCATCCTGCTGGTAGTTGGAAACGCCGTCGTGGTTGGCGTCGCCATAAGTGGGATCGGGATCGGCGTGGATCTCGTTGATCACCACGTCGCTGATGACCTCGCATTCGTCGGGAATGCCGTTGGCGTTCAAATCTTCGCTGTTCCCGCAACCGAGTGGGTGGTTGATGCAATCGCCGGTGTCGCAGTTGACATCGCAGGCATCGGGAATCTGGTTGTCGTTGCAGTCCGGATCGCACTCGTCGGGCACGCCGTTGAGGTCATAGTCATCGCTGTACCCGCTGTCGATGTCGCACTCGTCGGGGATGTCGTTGGCGTTGCAGTCTTCGCTCAGTCCGTCGGCGATGGCGCAGACGTCGCCAATGCCGTCGTTATCGCAGTCTTCCTGACCGGGGTTGTAGTGATAGGGGCAGTTGTCATCGACATCCAGCCAGCCATCGCCGTCGGTGTCACCGCACATCACGTTGACTTCGCCCGGGCGGTCGGTCTGGCCGAGGTCGAACTGGCCGACAACCCAGTAGCCATCGGGATCGCAGCGATAGGCCTGGCCGGGGACATAGGGGCCGTCCGGGCCGATGTCCTCGAATCCCAGATGCGCCCCGTAAGCCCATTCCGTGCCCACCGGCGGCTGCTCGTCGCTTTCGAGGAGGCCGATGGCATCCAAGACGCTCGTCCATGGCAGGATATCGAGAACGCCGTCGTCGTTAGTATCCAGGTCATCGCCGAGCGCGCCGCTGAAGCCTTCCACCAGCAGGTGGGTGACGTTATCGCTGTTCTCGAAGTTGAGGTCGGTGACGAGGTCCGCTATCGCCAGTGAGAGCGTTTCCTCACCGACCAGGAACAGGCCGTCTGCATCCAGGTCGTATCCGTCCAACGGTACGACGGCCTCGACAATGCCGCTGGAGGCGTTGACATCGTCGCCGAGCACCAGGTAGGTCAGGCCGTCAAGGAATGTCCCGGGTGTGCCGGCGAGTTCGAAATACTCATCCAAATCGTCGCCGGACTGATCGATGCGGAGTTCGTTGATCACTGTCCCGCGTTCTCCGCCCGAGGGTGTTCCTTCCATCCACGCCGCCTGCGTGGAAACAAGGACACAAAGACCGCCCGACAGGACGAAACCTGCAAAGAGCCTCATTCCAGCTACTCCTGTGTGCATTTGCCTCTTTCTCCGCCGACGGTGCCGCAACACGGTCGGCGTCAAACACTTGAACCTGCGCCTGCCCCCGTCCCCCGGCGGCCCGCGCACTTGTCTCGGTCGTCAGGACCCTTCCGTGCCGCGTAGCTTAGGCGAGGTTCCGGACGCGGGGAAGTCTGAAAGGGTGGTTTGGCGAGACGCTAACGCAGCATCCCCCCCGGGCGGGCAGGCATCGGCAACTCCGCCAGATTATCCACAGGGGATTGAACTCAAGCGCCCGGCCGTGCACCACGTCACAAGGCTGCGCAGTTTGCCTCCGGTTCCCAGAGTCTCAGGCGTTCAGCTGCGCGGCGAGTCAGGCCGACATCACTTCATGGGCTCGTAGCTGTCCTCAGTTTCCGTGGTCGCGCCCGCGGTTTCCGCCTCGCCGGCACCCGCTTCGCCCATGGGAACGGTCAAATCAGGCATGGGGACGAGGAAGATCTCCACCCTGCGGTTCTCCGGCGTGCCTCCGGCCCGGTTGGGCACCAGTGGCCGGTACTCGCCGTATCCCGCGGCCTGGATTCGCATCGACTCGACGCCCGCGCTCACCAGCGCCATGGAGACGGAGATGGCCCGATGCACCGCCAGGTGCATGTTGGTGGGGTGGTTGGCCCGTGAGTACTGGATCGGCACGTTGTCGGTATGCCCGATTACCCGAACCTCGAAACCCTCCGCGGCCGGGGCCTTGAGGATCTGTGCCACCGCGTTCACCGTCTCCGTTGCTTCCGGCTTGAGGGTGTCTTTGCCGGAATCGAAGGTCAGATCGCTGGCAAATCGGAGCATGCCAAGACCCGCGTCGAAGGTCAGGAGATCCGGATAGGTCGCCGCGAGGGCGGCCAGGGCCGATTCCACCTCCGGGGGCAGTGGCCCCATTTCCAGAGAGGCAACTTGCCTGAGCAGATCGTCATAATCGGCCGTCAGCTCGTCCAGATCGGCTTTGAGTTGATCGTTGCGTCCGGCCAGGTCATCCAGCTTCCCCTGGGTCGCATTCAGTTCGCTCTGAGCCGCCCGCAGGTTGTTCGCCGCCGCGTCACGGTCGGCCTCAGCCCGCACAAGCTGCTCCTTGAGCGTCTGATTGGCCAGCAGGGCCTGGTCGTATCTATCCTGTGGGATGCAGCCGGTTCCGATGAACGGCAATCCCCCGAGCAGGGCAACAAGTGTAATGGTGGCAGCGCGTCGCATGAGCCAGTCCTTCCGTTGTCTAGGGATCCTCTTTGAGCAGGCGGTAGTTTACCGCTCCTGCCGCGGGACGCTACTTCCCTCCCGTGGGGAACTCCCGGACATGGTCGTCTGCCTGCCTATCGCCCGCAGTTGGCATCCAGCATGAAAACAGCACGCACACTACTGCGCGCGGCCATGATCGCGGATGGCGACGCCGTCTGGGCGGCTCCCGGTGCGGTGCTGGTCGAGTCCGGCCGCATCCTCGCCTCCGGATCGCCCCAGTCAATCGGGACACCCTCGGACACCGAGGCGGTGGATCTTCCCCGCTCCGTACTCATACCCGCCCTGGTCAACGTGCACAGCCACCTGGATCTGACGCACGTACGGCCGGTTCCCTTTTCCGACGATTTCCGGTCCTGGGCGGATTATGTTCGTACCGAGCGTGCCGTGGAGGACGACCGGATCGCCGCCGCGGTCCGGCGGGGCATCGAGCTTTCCCGCCTCGGCGGCACGGCGATCATCGGCGACATCGCGGGCAACGGCTCCCTCATCCCCCTCCGCGAACTGCGGGCGGCCGGTCTGGCCGGCGTGAGTTTCCTGGAGGTCTTCGGCACCGGTCAGCGAGAGGAGAAGGCCATAGGCCGCCTGCGACACGCCGTCGAGACCTGCTCCGACGACGATTCAAACGCGCGGCTCGGCCTTCAGCCGCACGCTGCGTATTCCTGCGGCGAATCGGTCTATTTCGCCGCCGCATCCCTGGGCCGGCCCGTCTCCACCCATCTGGCGGAAACGCTGGAGGAACTGGAGTTCGTCGCTCGCGGCACCGGACCGCTGGCGGATCTGCTCAAGGACCTGGGGGTATGGGATGGAACCGTTACTGCACCCCAGGTGCATCCGATAGACTGGCTCGCCCAGGCGCTGGCGGCCACCCCCTTTGTCGCCGCCCACCTCAACTATGTCGAGCCCCGCCACCTCGGCTGGCTGGCCGCCTGGAATACCACCGTGGCCTACTGCCCACGCGCCAGCACCTATTTCGGCCACCCCCAAGGCGGCAATCCGCCTCACCTGTACCGGCAGATGCTGGACGCGGGGGTGAACGTTGCCCTGGGAACGGACAGTTCGATCTGCCTGGATACTCCGGGTCGGATCAGCGTCCTGGATGAGATGCGGCTTCTCCACCGCCGCGATGGGACCGAACCCAGGAAGCTGCTGGCCATGGCGACCACCGCCGGCGCGCGCGGGCTGGGTTTCGACGCCCGGCTGACCACGCTGGCCCCGGGACCGACGGCGGGAATCCTCGCCGTTCCGTGCACCTCTACCGCAAGCGATGACCCTCTTGCCGACGCGCTTAACGGTGATGATCCGCCCCGATGGGTGTGGGGTCCGATTGACGGGCGTGAATTTGAAGACGAATAATGCCCGCGATGACGCCCGGCTTACAACATCTCCCCGAACGATTCACGGAATTCGATTCCGATCCCGAGACGTTGGCAAGGCGGCTCCTCGGCCAGCGCCTGGTGCGCATCCTCGATGGCGTGAGGTTGGCGGGGATCATTGTCGAAACCGAGGCGTACCTGGGGCTCGAGGATCGTGCCGCCCATACCTTCAACGGCCTCCGCACCGCCCGCAACGAGTCCATGTACCTGCCCGGAGGCCACGCCTACGTCTATTTCACCTACGGAATGCATCACTGCCTGAACGTCGTCTGCGGAGCGGCGGGGGAAGGGGTGGCGGTGCTGATCAGGGCGATCGAGCCCACCGAGGGGCTGGCGGAGATGCGCGCCCGGCGACGGGCGGCCCGAAAAGACACCGACCTTTGCTCGGGCCCGGCCAAGCTCACCCAGGCCCTGGGAATCGACCGAACATTGGACGGAGCGAATCTTCTCCAAAGTCACATTCTGTTGCTGGAGCGGCTGCGCAGCCGGGCGCTGCCGGAAAGCCGGATCGTCCGAAGCCCGCGCGTCGGCGTGACCTATGCCGGCGACTGGGCCCGCCGCCCTCTGCGGTTCCACATTCGAAAGAACCGATTCGTCTCGCGGCCTTTGACCGGGCTGACGGCCCGAGAAGTTTAGGAAAATATCGGGCGCATTTTGCATCGTCATGCGGTGGGTGGGCCGATATGATTAGCCTTTGTGGGCCCTTAGGTTCGAGGCGCCATGAGTCAGCACGACGAAGCACAGCCCGACTGGCGACGCATGCTGGAGATCGCCGGCCCGTATCCGATCGAAGCCTTCGCCTTCGTTCGCGACGGTCTGTCATACACCGCTCAGCGCGTGCACGAGAATCTCGAATCCCTCTCCGAAGATGAGCGGCACGTAAGCGGTCAGCAACTGTGCCTGGGGCTGCGCGACTTCGCCATCGAGAAATACGGCATGCTCGCCCGCGACGTGCTGGCCCACTGGAACGTGGACCGCACGGACGACTTCGGCCGCATCGTCTTTGCCATGATCGACGAAGGCGTCATGAGCCGGAACGACAACGACTCGATGGAGGACTTCCGGGCGGTTTTCGACTTCGCCGAAGCGTTCAGCCGCGACGAGCTGCTCGCCCGCATCGGCGCGTCCTCCGGCAACCGCGCTCAGGCCGTCCATTAGCCGGTTTGTCAAAGTCGGTGAATCTGCGTTATTCTCCGGGCCATGGCCGGCTCCCCAAAGCGCGATGACGGTCCCGACTCCTCGACCCGGCCGGAGGAAACACCTCTGTCGCGCCTGCACGTATGGCATATCCAGGCGGTGCGCGATGTGCTGGTGGTGGTCTGCGTGCTGGCGATCTTCTGGGCCGGCTACGCTCTGCGCGCCGTAACCGTCCCGCTGCTCGTGGCACTGCTGCTGGCTTATCTTTTTGAGCCGCTCATTCGTTGGCTCACCGATCACCCGAAATTGAGGTTCAGTCGGGTGAAGGCGGTCAGCGCCCTGCTGACGGTGGTGGGAGTCCTCGTGCTGGTGGCGCTGGCGCTGGCCTTGCCGCTGATCGTGGGTCAGACCACCCAGTTCATCGGACACGTGCGCGACGGCACCATGCGCAGTCGCATTGTCAAGCTTGAGCGCTTCGTCCCCGAGGACTACCAGGCCGAGTTCAAGAGTATTCTGGAGGTGCTGCCCGCGGGCAGGGGGGCGGGCGGGCGCGAGACGGTGCGGCCGGATGAAGAAGCTCCGCCGACCGAAGGCGACGCGGAAGAAACATCCGATGACGCGTCATCTCAAGCCGATGACCGGCGGCCACCGATAGAAACGGGCGATGAGGCTCTCACCGAAGAACGCGCTATCGAACTCTTCGATCAGCGACTGGCCGAAGAGATGGACCGTCTGCGCGCGGAGCTGGCGGCGGCGCAGGAGGCGGGGGAACCGGCAGCGGCCGACGATGGCGTGCGGAACCTTGCCGATGCCGCAAAAGCGGGCATGCACGCCATCCTCGATGTCCTCGGGGCGATCGTCGCCATCGGCCTGCTCGCCTTCCTCATCCCGTTCTATTTCTTCTTCTTCAGCCTCTGGTATCCCGAGGTGCTGGAGTTCGGCGAGAAGCTGATTCCCGACAAGAACAAGCCGCGGGCCCTGGAGCTGCTGTCGAAGATGGACGAGGTCGTCGCGGGTTTCGTGCGCGGCCGCATCGTCATCTGCCTCATCATGGGCGTGATGCTCGCCATCGGCTGGATGATCTGCGGCGTGCCCTACGCCATCCCCCTGGGGCTGGTAGTGGGAATCTTCTGCGCGGTCCCCTATCTCGGCGTCATTGGAATGCCCCTGGCCATCGGACTGCTGTTCTACGGTCAGCTCGGCGAGCCGGTCGATCAGCGCATGGCGTGGTGGGGCGTGCTCCTCTGGCCGTCAGTCGTCTTCGGCATCGTCCAGACTATCGAGGGCTATGTCCTCGTTCCCATCATCGCGGGCAAGGCGACGGGACTCGATCCGGTGACGATCCTCGTGGTGGTCCTCGCCGGCGGGTCGGTGATGGGCGTGTACGGCATGCTGCTGGCCATCCCCGTCGCCGCCTGCGGCAAAATCCTCTTTCTGGAAGTGTTGCTGCCGCGCATACGAATGTGGGCCAAGGGCGAGTCGGCCGATCCTCTACCGCTGGATTCAGAGTAAAAATCTCTTTGCGTAGGGAGGAGCTTCGGAGCGCCGAGGGTCGCGGCGGGGGTATGGATGAGATGCGGTAGTTGGAGAGCGCGAAAAAGAGAGGGGCGATGCGTGATTGTGGTTGAGCGAGCAAGCCCGCGTCGCGCTCACGGTCGCTTGCGGCGTTGAACGCGCCCCAATCGCAGATCGACGATGATCGAATGCATCAGGTCGCGGAGAGCCGGGTTTTTCTTGTGCCGCCCTCGCCATCGATTAGAATCGGTTGGTCTATCCGCGGCGTCCCGCGAAGTCGCCGTGCCTTGCGAGGCCATGGCAAAGGAAAGGGAAGAAAAATGTTGGGAAGACTGAACCGCTGTAGCGGCCGAGCGTGGGGCCGGGCGATCATCGCATGTCTGTTGCCGGTCGGAGTATCGGCCGACGCGACCGCCGATGAGATCCACGTCCCCGACGATTGGCCGTTTATCCAGCAGGCCATCAGCGTCGCCACGGATGGCGATGTGATCATCGCACATCCCGGCCAATACACCGAACACGTTGACCTGATGGGCAAGGCGATCACACTCCGCAGTATCGATCCGACCGACCCGGGGATCGTCGCCGGCACCCGCATCGTCGGACCGAGCTCGAATCCGACCGTGAGTTGCATCAACGGCGAAGGGCCGAACACGCTCATCAGCGGCTTCACCATCACCCACCTCAGCCCGGCTGCATCGGGAAGCGGGATGCACATCGATCAGGCGAGTCCCGAGGTGACGTACTGCGTGTTCTACGATAACCACGCGGCCGAGGACGGCGGCGGGATGTACGTCTACATCGGCGGCCCGACGATCCGGCACTGTACATTCAGCGAGAACTCCGCCGGCGAGAACGGCGGGGGGATCAGTCTCTCCTCCGGCGGACCGACGATCGAGCACTGCACGTTCAGCGGGAATTCGGCCGGCTACGACGGCGGGGGGATGTACAGCTACTTCGGTGATCAGATCGTGACGGACTGCGACTTTACCGACAATACCGCCGAGGGCGATGGAGGCGCACTGTCCGCCACCATCGGCAGCCCCAGGGTCTCAGGTTGTTCCTTCACCAGCAATGCGGCGGACACAGGTGGAGGTTTGCACGGCTACCTCAGCAGCCTCACCGTGGAGGATTGCGATTTCACCACCAATGTGACTGTATACGGTGGTGGCGGGATGTTCCTTGATGGCAATGAAGACGTCATCATCAGAAGAACGACCTTCACAGGCAACTCGGCAACGGGGGGAGGAGCGATTCTCAACACCCTGAACTATGCGCTCGTCGACGTAACGGACTGTACATTCTCTCTCAATTCGGCCAGCACCGGCAAGGGCGGCGCCATATACACTTCTCCTGATGGCAGAACGACGCTAGCTGACTGCACATTCGATGGCGGCCCGGATGCCGAGCACGACTCGATTACCGGCATGGAATGGGAGATGCTCGCTCCATACTCGCCGCCCACCGGTGCGTGCTGTCTGAACGGCGGCTGCATCGTGGCCACCGAGGCCGCGTGCACCGAAGCCGGCGGAACCTACATGGGCGATGAGACCACCTGCGCCGATGTCGACTGCCCCGATCCCTGCCCCGCCGATGTCAACGATGATGAGACCGTCAACATCGACGACATTTTCGAGGTGCTGGCCCAGTGGGGGCCGTGTCCATGAAACGCAAAACCGCAGAAACGCAGAAACGGAAGGCACACAGGAATAGATGATATCCCCGGGTGCACACCCGCATATCCAAGGAGAAGAATCATGTCCAAGACGACATACTCAGTTCATTTCGCCTCTCTGCTCAGCATCGCGGCCATCGTGGCGTCCGACACCGCTGCCCTTGCCGACGAGATCCACGTCCCCGACGACTGGCCGATGATTCAGATGGCCATCGGCGTCGCCTCCGATGGCGACGTGATCATCGTCCAGCCGGGCGAATACCCCGAGCAGATCAACCTGCTGGGCAAGGCGATCACCGTGCGCAGCACCGATCCCACCAACCCCGACGTGGTGTCGGCCACGCGCATCACGGGACCGACCGCGATTCCCACCGTCCTCTGCAAGAACGGAGAGGGTGTGGATACCGTGCTCAGCGGTTTCAGCATCACTCACCTCAGCCCCCTCGCCTCCGACACCGGTATGGAGATCAGCGACGCCTCCCCCACGGTGACCTACTGTGTTTTCTATGAGAACGTGGGGACCTACGGCGGCGGAATGCGCATCCTGGGCAGCAGCGCCGCCACGATCAGCCATTGCACGTTCACCAGGAACGAAGCCACCGAGAACGGGGGTGGCATGCGCATCGGGGGATGGTCTTCGGCCTCCATCACCGATTGCATCTTCCTGGATAACTCGAGCGTCGGACGAGGCGGCGCCATCGAGAACAACAGCAATACCATCAGCACGTTCAGCGGCTGCGTTTTTCAGGAGAACGACACCCAGATTAGTGGCGGCGCCATCTTCAACTGGGTCAACGCCGAACTGATCGGTTGCACCTTCCTCATGAACTCAGCCCTGCTCGGCGGCGCTGTCTATAACGCGGGTCAGGGCGATCCGGCCGGAACCGTGCAGGACTGCTTGTTTGATGAAAACACCGCCCAGCATCAAGGGGGCGCGCTCTACAACAGCAGCGTGACGCTCACCGTGGTTGGCTGCGACTTTGCGGGAAATACGTGCGGTGATGTGGGAGGGGCAATGCTCAACCAGAACTCCGATCTCACTCTCGATGACTGCACCTTCGCCGGCAACTACGACAATCCGCTGGTTGACTCGATCGGAAGCTACAACTGGACGCTCGACGCGCCCACGCCCACGCCCACCGGAGCCTGCTGCCTGGGCGCGGATTGCATGGTCGGTACCG
>CP070772.1:2442968-2463429 GCA_020345805.1 Phycisphaerales bacterium
TCGGCTTGGGGGTTCCGGTGGGCTTTGCGTAACGCCCGGAATGAGTCAGTTGCAGTACCAGCAACGGCTCGTGCGATGAACCGAAGCGCTGTCGGGCGGCGAGGCGGGTCTGCTCGACGAGTTTCCGGAACCCGCCGAGATTGGCATCCTGGATGCAAAGCTGGTTCGGGCCGGCACGTCCGTCGGGAATCACCGCGGTCGCTTCGAACCAGATAATCCCGCTGCCCCCGGCGGCGAAGCGCTCGTACCGCCGGGAGGTCAGTTCACCGGGCGAGCCGTCGGCCGTCCCGTCACGGCCTTCCATCGGCTGGATGACGATGCGGTTGGCGACGGTCCGCCCGCCGATCTCAATCGGCTCGAGCAGAATGCACACATCGTCGGTGAACGGGATATCGACCCCCAAGTCGTTGGCTTTGTCAAGGAGCGCATCGGAATCGGCGAACTTGAACCGTTCGTGTCCGGTTGCGGGCAGCACGTTCATTGACTGTCCCCCTCTGCCTCCTCGCTGGTCACGTGGGCCGCAACGCGCTTGAGGTTCGCGATCCCGCACCGCACGCGATGCTCGCACAGCGCGGGCCATTGCTCCCGGTCAATGGGCAGGACGCGCTCTTCCCGCGGGCACCGCCCGTTCTCCCGGGCCAGGCGCAGCAGGCGATTCAATTCCTCCGCGGTCAGATCCGGGAATCGCGCGAGGAACTCCGGATCGAAGATGGGGATCTCAAAGCTCCCGCCGTGATCTTCGATGGAAAGGTTCGGCACCGGCTCCAGCGTCGAAAGCCGCGCGATTATTTCCTTCAGGTCAATCAGGCCGGCCCCGACTTCGGCGGTGAAGGAAATGAGCCCCGCATCGTCCACGAGCATGCCCCCGTCCTTGATGTGCGTGGCCACCACCCAGGGCAGCACGCGCTCCGTCGCCGCGATCGGATCCTCCAGCATGGTGAGCAGGTTCATGGTGTCCAGGCAGATGCCCAGGCAGCCACCCGGCTCGGCATTGCACATCTCAAACAGGCGCAGCAGTTCGAAGGTGGTGAACTCGAAGTGAGTCTCGATGGCGAGGGTGACGTTGAGATCGGCGAGCATCGGCATCTGCGGCTCCAGGACCGCGGCCATCGCCTGAAGCAGCACCTCGGTGGCGGGGGCCTCGTCCGTCCAGCGCATGAGACCGCCGGAGCATGACCGGATGATCTTTGTTCCCAGGGCGGCGGCCTGCTCCGCGGCGAGCCGGTTGATCGGGCCCAGATCGCGGGCCTGCCAGGTGGTGGTGTCGAAGGGGATATGCTGTCCTCCGCCCCATTCCAGGTAGAGGCCAAGCTCACCTGCCCGTCGGGCCAGTTCTTTCAGCGTTGCGTCGTCCAGGCGTTGCCCCTCAGGCAGGTTCACCTCGCTGAACTGCACGCCGTCAGCGTCGTGTGCCGCCGCCCACTCCAGCACCTCAAGCGGCGGCAGCTTAAGTGGACTGAGGCTGTAGCTGTCGATCCCGACTCGCAAAGGGCTCATGGCACCGGCCAATCTACCGTCTGATGCCAATCATGGGGCGATCCGCGTCTTCGCCAGCGGGAACAACATCACCTTTTTCCCCGCTGAGAGGACCGGCGGCATGTCCCTGTTCCGGGCGAACCCCCACTTGGAGCAATAGGCCTTATCATGCGGGCGGTCTCCGCAACCGGCGCCCGCCACGCGGTGTCACACGGCCAGGCACAGCTATGACCTCCTTCGACGCCCAGATCACATTCTGCTACACGCGGGATCTACCCACCACCGCCGAGTTCTATGAGAACCTGCTCGCCCTGCCTCTGGTCCTAGATCAGGGTGCCTGCCGCATTTATCGTGTTGCCCGGGGTGCGTTCCTCGGGTTCTGCACCAGAGCCGACGCACCGAAGCCGCAGGGAATCATCCTGACGCTGGTCACCGATGACGTGGATGGCTGGCATGCCCGCCTCACCGAACGGGGCGTGGCGTTTGAGCAGCCGCCCGCGCACAACCCGAAGTTCAACATCTACCACTGCTTCCTTCGCGACCCCGAGGGCTACCTGATCGAAATCCAGAGATTCGAGGATCCCCGCTGGACGGCCTGATCGGGTCTCTCCGGCCGGTGCGTCTGGTATGGGCAGGGCCGGCATGGAGGCATCGGCGGTCAACGAACCGGGCCCGGTATCGGATTATCGGAAGCGGGCGATTTGTTCGGTCGGGCAGGCCTTGAGCTATCGCCCCTGGGGGTGTTTAACGCCCGTAACATCGGTTTACCGGCGCAGGAGCCGCGGGTTATCCGTTTCGCATCGCCCGGTTCCGCACCTCACGTGTCCCATGCCGGCGGTGGGAGACAAGTCGCGGCCCGGACCCGCCGATGACTCGTGCATGGGCGAATCTTCACCAATACCGGGAAAAGTGTCCCCCGAGCCGCTCAAGAGCGAATTCGCCGGCGACGCGGACATGATGGAGCTCGTGGAGTTTTTTGTCTCCGATCTCCGTGAGAAGATCGAGGCGATCATCGAAGCATGGAAGGCCGGGGACGGCCAGCGGCTTCGCCGCCTGGCTCACCAGCTCAAAGGTGCCGGTGGTGGGTACGGCTTCCCGACCATCACCGAAGCGGCCGGTGATCTCGAACATCACCTGATGGATGATGAGGCGGGGTTGTCGGCGCTGGGTGAGAAGGTCGAAGCATTGATTCTGCTGTGCCGGAGAGCCAGCGCCGAAGAATGATCTCGCATCGCAATCGTCGGGCGGAAGCCCGGCGTGCGGATGCCGGGAAAGGCCGCGCATGCACCTGATCGAGCCTCACGAGCCGCGACTACTGGCCATCGATGATTCAGAGCTGATTCATCGCCTGCTCAAGGCGCGCCTCAAGCACGAGCACATCGAAATCCACAGTGCCTGCTCCGGCCTGCAGGGCCTGGAGATCGCCCGTACGCTGATGCCGGATGTGATCCTGCTGGATATTGACATGCCCGGAATAGACGGATTTGAAGTTCTCCGCCGCCTTCGGGCCGAACCTGCCCTGCATGACATTCCGGTCATTTTCATCTCCAGCCAGTCCAACACCATGGACAAGGTGCGGGGGCTGGACCTTGGCGCCCACGATTTTGTCACCAAGCCCTTCGACCTCACAGAACTCAAGGCGCGAGTGCGTTCGGCGCTGCGGGTGCGGCAACTGATCAGGATGCTGGCCCAACGGGCCCAGCTTGACGGCCTGACGGGCTTGTGGAACCACGCCTATTTCACCCAGCGCCTGGAGGAGGAGATCGCAAACTCCCAGCGTCACGAAACCTCGCTCTCCCTGATCATGTGCGATCTGGACCGCTTCAAGAACATCAACGACGAATTCGGCCACCCCTTCGGCGATCATGTGCTGGAGATGTTCTCACAATTGCTGGCCGATGGCCGGGTCGGTGACATTCCCTGCCGATACGGGGGCGAGGAGTTCACCCTCATCCTTCCCCAGACGACCATTGAAGAGGCCGGGCAGGTGGCCGATCGGCTTCGGGAGAAGGTCAAGTCTCTGGTGTGGGAGGGGCACCCGGAGTTGACTCTCACCGCTTCCTTCGGGGTGACGGATCTCTATCGCGCCGGTGCACCCACCATTGAGGCCGTGGTGGCGGCCGCCGATCAGGCGCTTTACGCGGCCAAGCAGGATGGTCGCGATCGGGTGCGGCTCGCCGAGCCCAAGGGCCCGCCGATGAAGCTGACCGCCTGATCAGATTGGCGCTTCCGCCGCCGGAGCGGTACGCAGCCGCCGCTCCCCTCCCGAAACGCTAATAGGATCGATCGATCACGGCATCGGCAATGTGCCGCATCATGTCTCGCGCGGGCCCGGCCGGCAGGCGGGGCAATTCACGCTTGGCCTCCGCGATCAGTTCCGCGGCCGCTTCGCTAGCCCGATCCACCGCGCCGCTCTCCATCAGACGCCTCTGCAGCCCTGCGGCGTCGCGCTGTTCGATCAGGCGCAGAGCCCTGCCCCGCTCGACACTATCCACGCTGGCCAGATGATGAATCACGGGCAGCGTCAGCTTGCCCTTGTCCAGATCGCGGCCCAGCGACTTGCCCACCACTTCCGCGTCGCCGGTCAGGTCCAGCAGGTCGTCCTGCAACTGGAACGCGGTGCCCAGGGCCAGACCGAACCGCTCCAGTGCCTGAGTCTGCACTTCGCCGGCATTTGCCAGCGCCCCGCCCAGCCGGCAGCAGACCCCGATCAGTGTCGCGGTTTTTCTCCGGATGATCTGAAGGTAAGTTGCCTCGTCCAGGCCGTAGTTGTCCCGGTGGCGAAGCTGCACCAGCTCCCCTTCGCAGAGGGTGTTGGTCACCTGACCCAGGAGCAGGTTAATCGAGGGATCGCCGATGGTGGAGCAGAGGTGGAAGGCGTTGGAGATGAGGTAGTCGCCGAGCATCACCGCCGCCTCGTTGCCCCAGAGGATGTTCACCGTCGCTCCCCGCCGCCTCATCTCCGCCTCGTCCAGCACGTCATCGTGCACGAGGGTGGCCATGTGGATCATCTCCGCCACTGCGGCGACGGTGAGGTGCTTGTTCGTGAGCACCGCCCCGTCGCAGGGCTCGCCCGCGGCCGCCAGGCCCGAGAGCAGCACCAGCGTGGGCCGGAGCATCTTCCCCCGGTAGCTCTCGATGTGAGTGCACAGCTCGTTGACCGCGGAGAGATCACTGGCCAACTGCCGCTCGAAGATCACGGCAACCTCCTCCAGCTTCCCGGCCAGAAGAGTGGCGATCGGCTCGTGCACGGCGCCCAGTTCAAGCATGAGGGCATTGTAGTGCCCAGCTACTTGCCGCGGTGCAGAATCCTCAACCCGTTGTCATCCACGTCACCCCGAGATTGGCACCGAACCACGCGAGCCAGGTGACGGTGGCGACAACCATACCCGCGCGGAGGTCCATCCTGAACACAAGGGCAACCAACCCGGCCATAATTCCCAGGGTGAGGATGATGCGCAGGCACCCGACGACCGGTGTGAACAGAAGCGCCGCCGCCATCGTCGCCGAACAGACGCCCGCGAGCCGGACAAGACCCAACCAGAGGCTTCCCGCGTCTTCGCCGTACAATTTACAGACGACTATCAACCCGATCAGTCCGGCGATCACCGACACCCCCAGGACAATCACCCAAACACCGGATTCGGCGAGCGCCCCAACCAGTCCTGCTTCGAGGGAGGTAGCGGTGTACAGCACGCTCACGATCCAGCCCCCGACCAGCATGATGATGGGCACGATGAAGTCCCGTCGATATTCTCGTGCGGCCATACGCCGGTCCAGCTCCAGCCCCTGGGCCTTGTGATCGCTGGTGAATCTCGACTCATACTGCGATGTCATGGTCCGACCCCCTTTGCCTATGGCGACGAGACTGCCCTCTCGCCATCGCGGAGCATACACACATCTCTTTGCCACTGATGTCTTTTTCCGGCTCGCGCAGGACATGTGCCGAGCGCGAGGACGGATCTGGCGGGAAAGCGAGCGTAGGGGTGATGAGAGCTATTTCTCCGCGGCCAGATACGCCACCCAGCCCGGGCAGGCTTCACCGCGGGTGGTGGCGGTCCATTCGCCATCGCCCTCGCCGGTCTCTTCGTCCGTGCCTTCCCAATAGACGGTCACTTCGCGGAAGCCCGCTTCCAGCAGCAGCTCCTGGATCTCGGGCAGGGTCCAGAGGCGCCACTCGTAGGTGAAGGCCTTCTTGATCTTGGTGCCGTCGGGGAACTTGAAGTGGATGTGGTTCACCACGTCGCCGGTGATGGGGTTGTAGTACTGCTGGTCCCAGACGTAGGTGAAGCCGTCCAGATCGCGGTCTTCTTCCATCTCGAGGAAGGAATCGCTCCCGCCATAGGCGTCCAGGAGCATGATGCCGTCATCGACCAGGGCCTTGTAGGCGCAGCGGAAGTAGTGCTTCAGCTCCTTGCGGGTCTTGAAGAGGTTGTAGCTGAAGTTCATGGCCAGCAGGCTGTCCACCGGCTCGGTGGTGGTCTTCAAGACATCGCCTTCGATGAGCGTCAGCCTCTTGGCCTGCTCTTCGGTGAGTCGTTTCGGAAGGCGCTCCTTCGCCCATTCCAGGACGGAGGTGTCCAGATCTACGCCGATGGAAGTGTTGTCGGGGCGTCGTTTGATCCACTCCATGGCCACGATGGCGGTGCCGCAGAAGTCCTCCCTAATACTCCGGGCCAGACGCTTGCGCTTCTCCTTCCACACCTGATCGATGAGGTCACACTCGGCCTCCGGCTCCTGCACGGACAGTTCGTAAAGCTCGTTGAGGTCGGAGGTGGCGGCGGTGCGCCAGCCCTTCTTCTTCGGCTTCCGCCGGCTCTTGGTCTGCGGTCGTCCCATGGGGGGTAGTGTAGCGACCGCGGGGGGAACGGGCGATGCGGCGGGCATTCTGTAGATGCCCGAACGCCTGCTGCGCGCTCGGCTGCGTTTCGCTCCGGGGCGGGGCTGACTTCGCGCCTCTTCGCTACTTCAAAGGTTCCAGCGTCAGCGGGTCGCGCAGGGGCAGTTCGGTGCTGTTGCCGTTGAAGAACATGCTCATGGCGGCGCGGCCTTCGGGGTCGCCGTGTACGATGTCGGCCCACTTGCCGACGATGAGGATCGCCATCTCGCCGGCGCTCAGGCGCCGCTGGGCCACGTTCATTATCTGCTCTTTGGTCACCGCGCGGATGTTGTCGCGGTAGTTGGTCCAGAAATCCGGGTCGCGGCCGGTCATCTCGTCGGAAACGAACACCCTCAGCATGCCGGCCTTTGACTCGAACGTGCGGGGGAAGGTCTCGATGAACGAGTTCTTGGCGACTTCCAGCTCATCATCGCTGACCGGCTCGGTGCGGATGCGGTTGATCTCCTCGAAGACGATCTTCAGGCCGAAGGCGACGGTGGAACTCTTGGTCTGGAAGCCGGCGCGGAAGAAGCCGGGGTAATAGACGGGCATGGTGAAGACCGACCGGGCGTCGTAAGCGAGGCCTTCATCGGTGCGGACGCGCTGGGTGATGCGGCTGGTGAAGCCGCCGCCGCCTAGTATGTCGTTCATGACGAGGGCGGGGAAGTAATCGGGATCATCACGCGAGATGCTGCGCATACCGGCGGCGACCCTGCCCTGGGGGATGTCCTTTTCGATGTAATAGACGCCGGGCCTGTAAGTTGCGGTCGGGGCGGGGGGATCAACAGCGGGCGGGCCGGCCTCCCAGCCCGCGAAGGCCTCTTCCAGCCGCGCGAGCATCCGGTTTATCTCAAAATCGCCGTTGACGGCCACGATGAGATTGCCGGGATGGAAGATCCGGTCGTGCATTTCGTGCAGGTCGTCGACAGTGATGGCGTCGATCATGGCCTCGGTGGCGAGGCGGGCCTCGAAGTGGTCCTCGCCGAAGATGAGCATGGACCATTCGCGGCTGAGGATGGGGGCGGGCTCGTCGTTGCGCTCCTTCATCGCCTCGATGACTTCATCCTTGTAGATCTGAAGCCGATCTTCCTGGAAGCCGGGATTGCGCACCATGTCCATGAAGAGTGCGAACCCTTCGTCGAAGTTGGAGGAGAGGCTGTTGAAGTTCGCGCCGGAGGCCTGTGCGCGGCAGAAGGTCTGAGCTTGGGCGGCGAGGAAGTCCAACTCCTCATCCAGGTCTTCGGCGGACATGGTGGTCGTGCCGCCCCGCCTCATCATCGACCCGGTCGCCTCGGCGAGCCCGACCATCTCCGGTGAATCGAGGTATTGCCCGCCCTTGAACGTGAAGGAAACGTCGATGAGCGGGAACTCGTGGCTGGGGGCGAGATAGACCGGCACGCCGTTGGACAACACGTGCCGGTAGTCGGTGGCGTTGGGCGGCTCGAAAGTAAGCGGCGGGAAGTCAATCTGCTCCGGACGGGCAGGGATCTTCGCAACCACCTCTGCGGCAATCGGTGCGGCCGGCGCGGAGGGCGCGGGCTCCTTGATTTGCGTGGCGCAGCCGGGCATGATCGACGCGAGGAGCGTCAACATCGAAAGAAAGGTCGTGTTCACAAATCGCATAATCTGCTGCCTCATCGTCTTTAATCACTTTTCTTCGGCGGCTCGAAGCGCCAGGACGCGCTCTTTCATCTTCTTGACCATGTATTCGAACGAGGCCTTGTACTCGGGCGGGACCTGGGTCGCTTGGGCCTGCATCTGGGCCAGGGCCATCTCCAGCTGCGGTAGATCCAGACGCTCCATCTGCGTCAGCATCTGCTTGACCATCCCCTGGGCCTCGGCAGGAAGGGCGGCAAGCTCGGGATCCACCGGTTCGGCGCCCGCCTCACGGCGATAGATCGCGACCGCGCGGTTGGTGGGCTCGAAGTACTTCTGTGCGACACGCTGGATATCCTCGGGGTTTACTGCAGTAAGCTTTCCGGGCGCTTCGTTGATGTACTCCCAGCGCCCCATGGCTTCGAAGTAGCCCAGCTGGATCATGAGCATGAAGTTGCGCTCCAGGCGGCGGTAAGCGTCCGCGACCACCTGGTTCTTGACCTTCTGCAACTCGCGTTGGGGGACCGACTCCTCCTGCAGCCGCTCAAGTTCCTCGTACCACGCGGCCTCCAGCTCTTCAGGAAGGGCTTCGCCCTTGACCTGGGCGTTGAATGAGAAGGAGCCGGCGTATTTCCACGGCGCCCCCAGTTGAATCGCCGCCGCTGACGCCTGCGATGCGATACCCTTCTCCTCCACCAGCGACTTGTAGAGCCGGCCCGTGCGCCCGTTGAGGATCTCCGCCATCATCTGCAGAGCGAAGCTGTCGGCGTGATTGAAGGGGACGGTGTGATAGCGGACTTCGGTCTGAGGCGAGAAGTCGCCCTCGGCGTACATTCGCTTCTCCGCCGACTGGTCCATCTCCAGAGTGACCACCGGCGGGGGATCCTGCCGGCCGCGCTTCAGCCGGCCGAAGTACTCGGTGATGATCGGCTTGATCTCATCGGGCTCGAAATCGCCCACCACCACCCCAACGAGATTGTTGGATCGGTAGTAGGTGTCGAAGTACCACTCCGCCTGCTCGCGGGTGTAGCTCTGCAGATCGCTGGGCCAGCCCAGCACGGGCCAAGAATAGGGGGCCGACTGCCAGAACATCGCCTCGAACTGCTCCTGGGGGAGCCCCATGGGCCTCGATTCGATGCCCAGTCGCCTTTCCTCCCGCACCACTTCGCGCTCGGCGTAGAACTCGCGGAACACCGAGTCGTTCAGCCGGTCCGATTCCATCCACGCCCACAGCTCGAACTTGTTGCTGGGGACGGTGGCGATGAAGAAGGTGACATCATTGCTGGTGAAGGCATTGATGCCCGATCCGCCGAGCCTTGCGTAGATCTCGTCGTACTCGTTGCTCTTGATGACCTCGGCGTGCTGGGCGATCAGGTCGTTGAGCTGCGTGCGAAGCTCCTTCATTTCCGGGGTGTCGTTGGCGGGGTCGAAGGGATCGTCAATCTCGCCGCGGCGCCAGCGCTCGTACTGGTCTTCCCAGGTCAGTTCGTTGAGCCGGGTTTTGACCGCCTGCTGTTGGGCCATGAGTTCTCGGTCGGCCTGCGGATCGCTGGTGCCGATGGTGGTGGTGCCCTTGAACATCATGTGCTCGAAGAAGTGGCTGATGCCGGTGATGCCGGGGCGCTCGTTCACCGAGCCCACTTTGGCCAGCCATCCGGCGGCGATGTTGTTGGGCTCTTCATATCGCGGCACGAGCAGGAACTCCATGCCGTTGTCGAGCACGAAGCTTTCCGCTTCCACCTGCTGGGCCGCGGCGGGGCCGGCGAGCAGGGCCGCCAGCAGCAGACTGGGAAGGAGGCAGCGCATTGAGGTCTCCCGTTCTTTGGAATGCAGTCGATCAGTGTGGAACAAAACGGTGTTTACAGGCAGGTCCGCCAGCGGCGGTGGGATCACTTGGTGTACCGGCCTTCCCGGCCGGCGTTGTGGGACATCTGCCGTCCGGCCGGCGATATCCGGCTTCCCGTCCCGCAATCCGGTCAAAGACGGCAAAAAAGTACCGGTCCGCAAGACCGGTGATGGTAGCATGGTTTAAATCCACTCGGGTGCAGGAGTTACGAACAGGTCCCCAACCGCCTCGGAGGGCGAGCGATGATCGACGACCGGACCGATTCCCCCAGCGTGCCAGGACCACCGCCGGCCGGAAGGCGATGGGGAACGGTCATCTTCGGGCTCGTCATCACCGCCTGCCTCATCGCCTCGCCCGGCCACGCACAGCTCCGGGTGGTCAACTACAACACCGCCCAGTTCCAGGGCGACCTGACGGCGTTCCAGGATGTGCTGGACGCCCTCACCGACGATGACAAACCCGGTTTCGCCTCGCCCGTGGCGGTGTTCGTGTTTCAGGAAGTGCTGGCCGACGATGTCGATCTGCTGCTGCAGATGGCCCGGACTTCTTCTCCGCCGGAGGTCTTCTACGTCGTTGGCACCTTCACCAGCTACTACGAGGACAACTACGGCGGCGCGCAGGCCATGATCTACGACTTCAACCGGCTGGACGAGATCGAGGCCGAGCACGAGGACATCTACACCCAGGCCGGCCGCTACACCGATCGCTGGAAGCTGCGGCTGCTCGGCTACGACTCGCCCGATGCGAGCTTCTACATCTATTCGTCGCATCTGAAGGCCGGCGATGATCCGGATGAGGAGGACCAGCGGCTGGATGGCGTGCAGTCCATCCGCTCCAACGCCGACGCCCTGCCCGCCGGCTCGCACATCATCTACGCCGGGGACATGAACTTCTATCACAACCAGGAGCCCGGCTATCAGTGGTTCTTCAGCACTGGCGACGGGCAGGCGTTCGACCCGCTGGGCACCGGCTCCTGGGCCGGGGCGCCATACGCCATCAAGCACTCCCAGTCTCCGCGCCTGACCTCCTCGGGCGGCCTGGTGGGCGGCGGGCTCGATGACCGCTTCGACTTCCAGCTTCCCACCTCTCAGTTCAATGATGATGACGGCCTGTCGATCATCGCCGCCAACTATCGCAGCCTGGGCAATGACGGCCAGCACTACAACAACTCGATCAACTACGGCAACAATTACTACTACCCTTGGGACGTGCCGCGCTCCAACGACCTGGCCGACGATTTGCATGAGGCGTCCGATCACGTGCCTCTGGTTGTGGATTACCAGGTTCCCGCGGTGATGCTTGCAGGAATGGCCGGCGATTTCGGGCGGGTGATCCGTGACGCCGACTTCGAGATGACGTTCATCCTCCTGAACGATGCGGACGTCGTCGTGCCGGAAGGCGCCGACGTGTTGGATTATCAGGCCGAAGGGTCCGGTTGCCTGCTCGGCACGTCATCCGGATCGGTCGAAGCCTTGGAGGGGATCGTTGAGGACACGCTTCCCGTGGACACTTCGCAGGTCGGGCCCGTTTCCGGCACACTTACCGTCAGCAGTGACAACGAAGCCGTGCAGAACCCCGAGTATGTATTGAATACATCCGGCACGATTGTCAGGCCGGCCAACGCGTCGTTCGATGGTCAATCAGATATGGATTCCCTTACTGTCGAGCAGACTTACGATCCCGACAGCGGCGTGCATTTCATCGAAGTGAACGTCCACAACTACGGTTACGACGACCTGCAAGCGCTGCTTGATGTCGATGACGTGTCACCGGCCGAAAGCCCCTTCGGATTCGTCGGAGGTCTGGCCGCCGGCATCGGCGACGAGCCGGCCACGCTTACCTTCTCATTCGACACCACCGGCTTGAACGAAGGTGAGTATCCGGCCGACATCACCATTTACACCAGTGATGAGGATCTGCCCGGCGAGACCGTCTCGACCCTCGATCTCACGTTCCTGATTACGATCGGCGCGGGCAGCGAATGCCCGGCCGACGTCAACGCTGATGAACAGGTGAACATAGATGACCTGTTCGCGGTCCTCGCCGCGTGGGGAATCTGCGATGACTGCCCCGAGGATGTGAACGATGATGGCAAGGTGAACATCGACGATGTCTTCGAGATCCTCGGTGCCTGGGGGCCGTGCCCGTGAGAACGGCAGGCTCTTAGAATCAACCAGGTCATCGCAGCCCCGCATGAATATGCGGGGTTCTTCTTCGGGAGCACGGCTGTGGAGGTACTGTCAGACATAGGGCGGGCCGGGGGTTTTGTGCTTTTTCTCTTCACGTTTCGACGCCGAGCAGTAGAATTGCGATGAGTGGGAAAATCACCGGCCGCCGGGGGTGCGGCCTGAGGGGCTGTAAACGCCGGCTGAAGCAACGGACCTTGCTGGAAAGGAGCAATGGTGATGTCACGCTCTCGCAGGCAGACGTACGGGCGAACGGGGCTTGTCGGGGGAATCGCATCGCTCGTGGCGGCAATCGTGCTGTCGGTGTTCGGATTCTCGACCCAGGCGGGGATAACGCTTGGCGCGGGGGCGATCCTGTACGTCGATGACGACGCCCCGTTGGGAGGCGACGGGCAGACCTGGGACACCGCCTTCCGATATCTGCAGGATGCCCTGGCCGCGGCCCAGCCCGGTTCGGGCGTCGAGGAGATCCGCGTCGGGCAGGGGATCTACAAGCCCGATCAGGATGAAGGCGGCAACGTCACGCCGGGCGACCGTGACGCGACGTTCCAGCTCATCGACGCCGTCTCTCTGCTGGGCGGCTACGCTGGCTACGGCGCGCCGGATCCCGACGAGCGGGATGTGGAGCTTTACGAGACGGTCCTGACTGGCGATCTGAATGGCGATGACGAACCGGATTTCGTGAACTACGACGAGAACAGCTATCACGTCGTGACCCTCGACGACGCACCCACTGGCACGATTCTTGATGGGCTGACCATCGCCGGCGGCAATGCCGATGTCAATAACGTCGAGCACTGGCGTGGCGCAGGCGTGAACCAGCACACCGGGATACTCACAATTCGCGAATGTCTCATCGCGCGGAACAGGGCTCTGAGCTATGGTGCCGGCATTCGGTCAGGTGGTGGAGTCCTGGCGATCGTGGACTGCACGTTCGAAGCCAACGAGACCGACTCTGGAGCTGGAATATACTCATGCGAAGACGGCCAGCTGTCAGTGTGCGGGAGCGTATTCCGCTTTAACTCAGCGGCGGTAACGGGAAGCGCAATAACCTGCTCAGTTCCGACATCTCTCATGCAGAGCGTGTTCCTATCGAACACATCGGTGCAGGGCACGGTTTGGATCGGCAGTTCGACCAATCCGTGTCTCGTGGAGGAGTGTGTCTTTCAGGACAACGTATCCGCCTCCAAAGGAGGTGCGATGTACCTTGCCGCCACCGGCTCATCACGCATTGTTCATTGTGAGTTTCTCAACAACATGGCCGGAGGTGTGGCCGACGGGACTCCGGCTGGCGGCGCCGTGTATGTGCGTCAGGGGCCGCACGAATTCGAGCAGTGTGTGTTCATCGGAAATACTGCCGACCGGGGAGGAGCATGTTACAGCTATGGGCCGGCTCAAGCGAACTACATCGAATGCGAGTTCACGGCAAACCGGGCCGGCAACGGCGGAGCCGTTCATAACGAGACCTCAACGGCCGAGGCCTATTACGAATCGTGTGTGTTTTCGGAAAACCAGGCCGGCGCGACCTACGAATACCGGAGCCAGTTTCATTATGTGAACTGCACCTTCGATGGAAATGTAGCGAACTACGGAGCCGGAATCAACAGCTATGATTCTGACATTAAGGCGATAGTCACCAAATGCGTGTTTCGCAACAACGTGGCATGGTATCACGGAGGCGGGCTCTACTTCAATGGCCCGGGTGGCGCGATCCTTGAAGGATGTGACTTCATAAACAACACGGCCGAGGACACGGAAGGCGGAGGAGCGAGGTTCATCGGCTCCCCGCTGATCGCCATAAACTGCCGCTTCATCAATAATCACACTGGAGGCGATGGAGGCGGAGTCAGTCAGTCCACAGACTATTTCGATCCGCAGTTTGTGAACTGTCTATTCAGCGGCAATACGGCGGAACGCGGGGGAGGGTTCTTCTGTCTGAACGACAGATCGGAGCTTCGCAACTGCACATTTGTGCACAACAGCGCCTCGCAGGAAGGTGGAGGGATCTTCGCGTTCTATGAGTCCGAATTGGCCATCGGCAACAGTGTCCTCTGGTCCAACGAGGCGGCGCAGTCACAGTCTGAAGACGCGCAGATCCACATCGAGGACGGCAGCACGGTGGAAGTCCAGTACTCCTGCGTCATGAACTGGACCGGAGGCTACGGAGGGTGGGGCAACATGGGGCTCGACCCTTCATTCGTTGATCCAGCGGGACCGGACGGCATACCTGGCACGGAAGATGATGATCTGCACCTGCAGCCGGGTTCTCCATGTATTGACGCAGGGAATAACAATCTGGTTCTGCGCGACTTGTGGGATCTCGACGGCGATGGGCTTACGTGTCTTCGCTTCAACGTGGATCTTGAAGACAGCCCGCGCTGCGCCGATGACCCGGCGGCTCAGGACACCGGCTGCGGGCAACCCGTTGTCGTTGATATGGGGATCTACGAGGTTCCGGGCGATGCCGTGGAAATCATCTACGGTGATGTGAACGACGATGACATCGTCGATATCGATGATGTGTTCGATGTGCTCTGGTATTGGGGGCCGTGTGAAGGCTGTTGCCTGACAGATGTCAACGGCGACTTCACCATCGATGTCGACGATCTGTTCGAGATCCTCGGCAATTGGGGGACATGCCCGTGAGGCGTCGCTTGCGGCTAAGCACGTCTCATCCGCGCGGGAACACCGCCAGCATATCGAGGGCCGTCACGATCCCCACCGGTCGGTCCTGCCCGTCCACCACCACCACCCGGTGAACCTGCTCCTCGGCCATCGCGTGGGCGATGTCCGCGACCGGATCATCCGGATGGGCGGTCACCGGATCTTCGGACATGAAATCCTCCACCAGTCCCAGCTCCTCCGGGTCGACATCGGCGGTCAATCCCTCGGCCAAGGCGGCGAAGATCGAATCCTGTCGTGATCCCAAAGGCCCCTCCACGCAACGATGGATCATGTCTGTCTGGCTCACCACGCCGACCAGGCGACCATTGCCGTTGATCACCGGTGCGCCGGAGATGTCGTTGCCGTCGAGCACCTCCGCCAGCTCCCGAATCGTCGCGGCCCGGCTCACGCAGACCGGGTTGGGGGTCATCACATCCTTGGCCTGAATGACTGTTCGCGTTTTTGTCTTGGTGGGCACCGGGCGGGCTCCGTGATCGCTGAGCCGTACCGACGGCGGGGCTGGAGTGCCAACGTGGGGCAGACCTCCGGCCGGCGATCGCTCACCCTGTTAGCCTACCGCACACCCAGGCACAGGTGGAAGTGAATTACCGAAACTCGTCAACCTCAGGCAAGTGAGCCAAATGGGCGGCCAGAAGGCAGTATCCATCACCGTGCTGACGGAGGATCCGGCGATTCGGGCCGTGGCCCAAGCGCTGGCCGACCGTCTCGGCCTGCCCCCGGCCCCCGCCCCCGGAGGTGTCGGGAGCAGCCCGAAAAGAGGCGCGGAGGAGGCTGTGGGGGAGACCGCAGGGGGGGTTGGGCTGGTGTTCACCGATGAAGGGCTGGAACTGCGCGACTGGGCTGACAGGTCGATCCGCGGCGTTCGCGTGGATTTCACCCGCCGCGACTTCCGCCCCGGCAGCCGGAGCATGTCCCGCCGCCAGCCCCTGGTGAGGGCCGTCGGGGCGAAGACGGAAACGGTCCTTGATGCGACGGCGGGCCTGGGACGCGACGCCGCCCTGCTGGCCTGCCTGGGTTATTGCGTCACCGCCGTGGAGCGCTCGCCCATCATCGCCGCCTTGCTGGAGGACGGCCTGCGACGGGCCCGGGACCAGCCGCGGACGGCCAGAGCCCTCGGCGATCGGCTCACATTGGCCTGCGCCGATGCCCGCGACGTGCTGGAGTCCCTGGAGGTCGGGCCCGACGCGGTATATGTCGATCCGATGTTCCCGCCCAAGCGCAGGGCCTCGGCTCTGCCGAAGAAGGATGTTCGCCTGCTTCGGGCGGTGGTCGGCGACGACCCGGACGCTGCGGACCTTGTGGCGGTGGCCCTTCAGCACCCCTGTCGGCGGGTGATCGTCAAGCGTCCCGACTACGCCGCGCCGCTGGGCCCGCAACCGTCCCTCACCTTCGCTGGCAAGCTGGTGCGCTACGACGTGTACCTGAAATAACGGACCACAGAGCCCCAGGTGATCTGAAGGATGCAGGCCACGCAGCCTCGCGTGCAGCGATCGTTTGGCCAAACCATTTGAAATCACCCTGAACAAACTGCGCCAGGTCCGGGTTACTCAGTGGCTGGCCGGTAGTGGCGCGGTTGTCCTCATTGAAGCTTGAGGCGGCCCATCGCCGGCTCCAATCAACGTTCGATAGAGGAGAAGTGGCAAATGACTCTGATGCTTGGTGATCCCGCGCCGAATTTCACCGCCGATACCACGCAGGGCTGGATCAACTTCCACGACTGGCTGGGCGATTCCTGGGGAATCCTGTTCTCGCACCCGGCGGACTTCACGCCGGTCTGCACCACCGAGTTCGCCGCTATGGCCCGGCTGCAGCCTAAGTTCGAGATGCGCAGCGTCAAGGTTATCGGCCTAAGTACCGACGACCTCCAATCGCACCATGAGTGGGTCAAAGACATCGAGCGGACGCTGAACGTGCGGATAACTTTCCCCATCATCGCCGATCCTGACAGGATCATTGCCGATCTGTACCGAATGTCGTACACCGTGGTCTTTGAAGGCGAGCGCGGCAGTCAGGCGGTCCGGTCCGTCTTCATGATCGGCCCGGACAAGAGAGTCAAGCTCATATTGACCTATCCCGATTCGACCGGCCGGAACTTCAAGGAGATTCTCCGGGTCGTCGATTCGCTGCAACTGACCGAACGGTGCGGCGTGGCCACCCCCGCAGACTGGAATTCGGGTGAGGACTGTCTCATTCCTCCCGATGTGTCCACAGATGAGGCCGCTCGCAGGTTCCCCGCCGGCTGCGTGGAGATCCGGCCCTATCTTCGCTACACCCCCCAGCCCAACCCGCGCGCGATCACGTCGATGCCCCGCGACCTGATCGGAGGCCGCACCCGCTAAAGACCCGCTGCAACCATGCTCCGGGCACAGGATCTTGGCGCCGCCTCTATACTGTCGCCCTGGACGGGGAGGCGATCCGAAGCGGGGATTGATTCATAGGGCAAGAGGTCACGTTTATGTCGATCGATCCTTCTCTTGCTCTGGCGGTCTTATGGCTGGTGACGGCTCAGGGTCCGGGAGAGTCGGCAGCAGAGGCCGAGGCGCCGGAAACGACGTACCGGTTCGTGCCGCCACAGACTGATCGGGCCCAGCGATCGGCACCGCCTGGCATGGTATGGGTGCCCGCCGGCGAGTTCACCATGGGGTGGGACGGCCCCGAAGGCCGGCCCGATGAGCGGCCGGCCCACCGTGTGCATGTCGACGGGTTCTGGATCGATGCGACCGAAGTGACCAATGCCCAGTTCCGGGCGTTCGTCAACGCAACCGGATACCTCACGACGGCCGAGCGACCCGTCAACTGGGAGGAGATGAAGAAGCAACTGCCACCCGGCACGCCCAAGCCGGCGGAGGAGGTGCTGGCGCCCGGTTCGCTGGTGTTTACACCGCCTGATCATGCGGTCGATCTGCGCGATTTTTCACAGTGGTGGACGTGGATGCACGGCGCTGACTGGCGCCATCCCGAGGGCCCCGGCAGCTCGATCGAGGGCAGGGACGATCATCCCGTGGTCCATGTTTCCTGGCAGGATGCGGTCGCCTATTGCAGGTGGGCCCGCAAACGCCTGCCCACCGAGGCCGAATGGGAGCGGGCGGCCCGCTTCGGACACGACGGCCACCGATACATCTGGGGCGACGAGCTGACACCCGACGGCCGGCACATGGCCAACATCTGGCAGGGAACGTTCCCGCATCGCAACACCGGCAACGACGGCTATCCGCGGGCGGCGCCGGTCAAATCATTCCCGCCGACTGAACTGGGCCTTTATGACATGGCGGGCAACGTGTGGGAGTGGACCGCCGATCAGTTCCGCCCTGACACGTACGTCAGGCGCGTGAGCGAGATGGGCGAAGGCGGCTGCTGCACGAATCCGACCGGTCCGACCACCACGGTCGACCCCCGCAATCCCTACGCATCGGACTCGCGCGTTCATAAGGGCGGGTCATTCCTCTGCCATGCCGACTACTGCTCGAGCTACCGCCCCAGTGCGAAGATGGCCACCCCGCCGGATACCGGCATGTCGCACCTCGGCTTCCGCTGCGTGATGACCCCGCAGACGCAACAGGGCCCGCAAAAGAATACGAACCGGAAGGTGCCAGACGGATCGTGACCACTCAGACCGGCTCATTGTCCTGGGGGGATCAACCGCCATCGCCCAAACGGCGGTATCACGCGATGGTCAAGCCCATCGGCGCCACCTGCAATCTCGACTGCACCTACTGCTACTACCTGCACAAGAACGAGCTGCTGGGCCATCAGGCGCCGAAGATGAGCGATGAGGTGCTCGAAGAGCACATCCGCCAGTACATCGAGAGCCAGGAAGGCGAGGAGATCGTCTTCTCCTGGCAGGGCGGTGAGCCGACCCTGCTCGGTCTGGACTACTTCCGGAAGATCATCGCGCTGCAGGACAGGTACCGGCCGAAAGATCAGCGCATCGAGAATGACCTCCAGACCAACGGCACGCTGATCGACGAGGACTGGTGCCGCTTCCTCCGCAAGCACAAGTTCCTCGTCGGACTCAGCATCGACGGCCCCCGCGAGCTGCACGACTGTTATCGCGTCACCACCGGCGGGAAGCCCACGTTCGATCGCGTCTTCGCGGCCGCGAAGCTGTTGCGGCGCTTCGGGGTGAAGTTCAACACCCTCTCGGTGATCAATCGCGAGAACGCCAGGCACCCGCTGGAGGTGTATCGATTCCTGAGCCGGGATGTAAGGCCGGATCGCCTGCAATTCATCCCGTGCGTGGAACCGAAGGACTTCGAGCACGTCGCGCCGCAACAGTGGGATCCCGAGACCCTCCCCGCCATCGGCACCGAACAGGCGCTTCCGGGGGGGATCGTCACCGACTGGTCGGTCGATCCGAACGACTGGGGCGGGTTCCTCTGCGTCATCTTCGACGAATGGTACAAGCGCGACATCGGCCGCGTGTTCGTGAACATCTTCGAGAGCTGCGCCGCGCAGTGGCTCGGAATGGATGCGCAAATGTGCGTCCACCACGAATTCTGCGGCAAGGGCGTGGCCATTGAGCACGATGGCAGCGTCTATAGCTGCGATCACTACGTCTATCCGGAATACCGGCTGGGCAACATTACCGAACAGCCGATCGGCGACATGATCTTCAGCCGGCGACAGATGGATTTCGGCTTTGCCAAGCGCGATGCTCTGCCGCAGTGGTGTCGGCAGTGCACGTACCGGTTTGCGTGCAACGGCGAATGTCCGAAGAACCGCCTGCTGCGAAGCCCGGACGGCGAGGTCGGCGTGAATTACCTGTGCCCCGGCTTCAAACGATTCTTCGCCCACATCGATGACCGCATGCGCGAGATGGCCGCCCGGATTCGGGCCGGGGACGAAGCGCGGCCTCAGTCACGGAAACAACACAGCTACAAGCGGAGAAGGCGTGCTCGATCGAAGTAACCGCCTCTCCCACCAGTTCTGGGGGCTTACTTGTGGATACACAGATGGCGGTCAATCACAAAGGAGAAAAGCTATGAGATTCGTCATCATGGGAAGCCGCACGCTTCTCGCTGGCGCAACGCTAGCCACGGGGCTGCTTCTCGCCCCGGAGTCGGCGCACGCGCAGTCTTCATCAAGGACTTCGCAGGATCGGCCCAACATCCTCGTCGTCTGGGGTGACGACATCGGCATGACGAACATCAGCGCCTACTCACACGGAATCGTCGGGTACGAGACGCCGAATATCGATCGTCTCGCCCGCGAAGGCATGATGTTCACGGACTACTACGGCGAGCAGAGCTGCACCGCCGGACGGTCTTCGTTCATAACCGGCCAGAGCGTCTTCCGAACGGGCTTGAGCAAGGTCGGTTTCCCCGGCGCTGAGCTGGGCATGCACGCGGCAGATCCCACGATCGCAGTGCTGCTCAAGGAGCGTGGCTACGCGACCGGTCAGTTCGGCAAGAACCACCTGGGAGACCAGGACAAGCACCTGCCAACGGCGCACGGCTTCGATGAGTTCTTCGGGAACTTATATCACCTAAATGCGGAGGAGGAACCCGAAGTCGAAGACTATCCGACGGAGGAGGAATTCCCGGGGTTCCGGGAGAAATACGGCCCGCGGGGCGTCCTCAAGTCATGGGCGCTGGCTGATGGAAGTCAGCGCATTGAAGACACCGGGCCGCTGACCAAGAAGCGCATGGAAACGGTCGACGACGAGACCGCCGAAGCGGCGATGGACTTCATCCGGCGTCAGCACCGGGCCGGCAAGCCGTTCTTCTGCTGGTGGAACGGTACTCGCATGCACTTCCGCACGCACGTCAAGCCCGAGCTGCGCGGCATCTCCGG
>CP070772.1:2463529-2467235 GCA_020345805.1 Phycisphaerales bacterium
AGCTCCGCCTCGGGATCCTCGAGCACCGCAAACTCGGGCGTCGGCACGCCGTGCTGGACGAGGATCATCTTCGTCACGACCTTGTCCAGGGCGATGGAGTGCGCCAGCGGACCGGACCCCACGTAGGGGATGCCCACCATCTCGAGGATGCTCGGAACGTGGGTGTAACGCGCCTGGCCCTGGATCCCGTAAGAGAGATTGAACACCAGCCCCGGACGCTCCCCCGCCACGACGCGCGGCATGAAGTGCTCCAGCCGGTCCACCAAGTCCTTGTCCGCCTCGAACGACACCGCCTGATGCCCGCCGTCCTTCAGCGCCTTCGTGATGCGGTCGATCGACTTGAGACCATACCGCTCACGATTCGGATGGCCGAATAGGTTGATGACCTTCTTGCTGTCACGGTTGTAAACGACGGCGACCTTCATGCGCCACCTCCGGCTCGGCCCGGTCAGGGCGGGATAGCGCGATATGATAGCGAAACCGGCCTGGCCGCCTCACCGGCCGCCGCATTTCGCGACGGCGGCAGGTATCGTAATGCCAGCCCCACCTCCGCCATCCAGTTTCTCTGTGTCCTCTGTACCCTCTGTCGATTCTCCCCAACGCAACTCACCCACACCGAGATCAGGCCGGGACGGTTACTGCGGCGCAGACTTTCTTTGCGGCGTCGGCGAGGTCCGTGGCCGGCTGCATCGTCGGCAGTTCGCTCTTGGCCTCTTCGAGAATCTCACGGGCGGCGGCGACGTTCGTGCCTTCCAGACGCACCACCAGCGGGACGGTGAAGCCGACTTCCTTGGCGGCACTTGCGATCGCCCGGGCGATCTTGTCGCATTCCATGATTCCGCCGAAGATGTTGACCAGCACGCCCTGCACGCGGTCATCGGAGAGGATGATGCGGAAGGCTTCGGTGACGGCGTCCTCGGAGGCCGAGCCGCCTACATCGAGGAAGTTGGCGGGCTCCCCGCCGTGCAGCTTGATTATGTCCATGGTGGACATGGCCAGGCCCGCGCCGTTGACGAGGCAGCCGATGTTGCCGTCGAGGGCGACATAACTCAGGCCGTGCTCGTTGGCCCGAAGCTCGGCGGGGTTCTCCTCGGCCGGGTCGAACATCGCCTGGATGTTCTTGTGGCGGAAGAGGGCGTTGTCATCGAAGTTGAACTTGGCGTCGATCGCCAGGACCTGGCCATCAGGATGGTCACTTGTGGGGGGGGTGACGATGAGGGGGTTGATCTCGGCCAGTGATGCGTCGGTGGCGAGGAAGACATTGGCCAGCTTCATCATCACGCTTGCGGCCTGCCCGACCTGCTTTCCCTTGAAGCCGAGCTTGAACGCGACCTGCCGGGCCTGGAAGGCCTCCAGGCCGCGGGTGGGATGCAGGGGCATCTTGTGGATCGCTTCGGGCTTTTCCTTTGCGACCTTCTCGATCTCGACTCCGCCCTCGGCCGAGGCGATCAGGGTGTTGGTGTTGCGGGCCCGATCGACGGTGATCGCCAGGTAATACTCCTTGGCGATGTCCACGCCGTCGGCGATGAGAAGGCGCCTGACATCCAGGCCCTCAGGGCCGGTCTGGACGGAAACCATGCGGTTGGTGAGCATGAACTCGGCGGCCTGTCGGGCCTCGTCGGCGGTCTTGACGAGCTTGACGAAGCCGGCCTTGCCGCGCCCGCCGGCGTGGACCTGGGCCTTGACCACCAGGAGCTTGGCCCCGGCGGCGATCAGCTCGGCTGCGGCGGCTTCGGCATCTTCGACCGTCTGGACCATCTTGCCGCCGGGGACGGGAACGCCGCCATCGGCGAGAAGCTGACGGGCCTGATATTCATGTACCTTCATGTTCTTTCCCAACCGTTTCTCAGGAGCAGGTGCGATCGTAAACGGACGATCATAGCACAGTCACCGCTCTCGGCGTAGCCTGCCGGGTGGTGGAAAGCCTCACTCGCGGTGCGGGGAGCGAGTAGTAGTTTTGTGGGGGGTCACATCTCGCGGTATCTGTCGATCAGGGCCTTGACCTTGTCCGGGCCGGGAATGTCGTGCACCTGAATCTCGATGCCTTCCTGTCCCGCGGAGGCGATGCCGATATAACCGACGCCGAAGAGCCGCTGGAAGAATGTCTGGCGAATCTCGACGTTACGGACATGATCGTGCAGCACTTCGGAGGTCTTGCGGGTGATGATCCCCTCGTGGCGGATGATGCGCTTGTTGGAGATCTCCAGCTTGACCCACATGTGGGCCCGTACCCACCACTTGGCCAGCCAGAGCAGGCCGATGAGCCCCAGGGCCAGCGCGCCGTAGACCAGCCAGGTCCGCGATTCGGTTACCCATTGGGGCTTGTCGAGAGTTCCAAGCCAGACGGCCAGAACGATACCGCCGAGGATCAGAAGGGCGATGATCACGGCACGGAGAGGATGGGCGCGGAACATCGCGGGGCGGACGATCTGAATCCGCTGCTCAGGTCCCCCATCAGGAGGAAGAGCATGCTCCTCTTTGGCCGCGGCCGCGCCCGGTGGGGCGGCCGGGACGCGGTTGACGTCCCCGCAATAGGGGCAGGCGACCTTGCCGCCGGCATCCTCGTCTCTGGCTTCGAATGGTCGCTCGCAGTTGTCACAGGTGATGGGGATCACAGCCGTTCTCCGGGGCTGGGGCGCGTGGGGGGAGGCGACACAATGCCTGCTTCGGAGTTAGCCCACCTCGATTGCCAAGTGTCCCCATTCGAAGGGGATCGGACAAGCGACCTGGGGGAATCTGGCGAATACTATCAGGTGGGTCCCACGGGCGTGAACTCGGGGCGGAATCCGTCCTGAGGGCTCGCAGGGGCGAATGCCGCGTATTCGGCGGGCAGAGGTGTGAATGCGAAACCTCGCTCGCGGACGATAAATGGGGTGGTCCGGAGCGATGGAGGCGCGGACCTCTGCTTCGGCCTGCAACTGGGCGGCCCGGTTCCCCAAAAAAACGCCGGGAGCGTCCAGAAGATCGCGAAAGGGGTTGAGCATTGAAGGTCTTGCTGATCGTGCTGGCAGTGGTCATCGTGGTCGGAGTGGGCGGCGTGTTCCTGGCCGGCCCCGCCATGACCGAGGGGTTGTCATTTCTGAAATCCGAGCCGGCCGGAACCGAAGTGCGCGCCCAGACCACCGAGGTCGGAATGCTCACGGAGACCATCTCCGCGCCCGGCGAGATCGAGCCGCACACCGACGTCACGGTTTCGGCGCGGGTGTCGGCCAAGATCCTCCAGCTTCCGTTCCGGGAAGGCGACGAGGTGAAGCAGGGCGATGTCATCTGCAAGCTGGACGACCGCGATCTCAAGGCCATGCATAACCGGGCAACCGCCGCTCGGGATGGCAACAAGTTCCGACTGCAGTCCAGCCAGGCGAATCTGGCCGGCCAACTGAGCAGCCTGGAGTTCGCCCGCAGGGAGCTGGAGCGGAAGCAGAAGCTGTTTGACAGCGGCGATGAGAGCCGCCGTTCGCTGGATACCGCCCTGGAGCGGGTGCGGGATCTGGAGGCGGCGGTGGAGGCGACCAAGCACTCGATTTCCGTAGCCGAGAGCACCCTGGCCGCCGCCGAGGCGGACATCGAGCAGGCCCAGGAAGCGCTGGACCAGACGGTGGTCCTTTCCCCCATGGACGGGGTGATCACGCTTCTGAACGTGGAGGTGGGTGAGCAGGTGCTGGGCACCCTCAGCAACGTGGGCACTCCGATCATGATCATCGCCGAC
>CP070772.1:2467335-2477205 GCA_020345805.1 Phycisphaerales bacterium
TCCTGCTTGTCCCGGGTCATCGGGCTCAGCAGCCGTCGCGTGCTGTTCATGACCTGGGTGAAACCGAACCGCCCGATGGCGCAGAGGCGCTGTTCGGAATCGAATCGGACCATCTCGGTGTGAGTGACGCGATTGTCCTTGGCCATCACCTTCAGCGTGCAGCCTTCCGGGCAGAGGGTGCAGGCCGACTCCCAGCCGAAGGATGCCTGCCCGTGCCAGCGGGCGTAGCGATCGGTGAGCGTGCCGGTGGGGCAGATGTCGATGCAGGCTCCGCAGAAGGTGCAGCCGGAGTCCACGTAGCTCACGTCGAAGGCGGTGCCGACCTTCGCCCAGCGCCCGCGCTTGGTGATGGTGATGGCCGGCTTGCCGTGGATCTTCTCGCAGATCCGCCAGCACTTGCCGCAGAACACGCAGAGGTTCAGATCGCGCTCCATGAACGGATCGTCCCGCTCGAGGTTCTGGTGGCAGTACAGCGTGGGCAGATCCAGGTACCGGGTGTTGCATTCCAGCACCATGCTGCGGACCACGCACCCGTCGCGGTTGGAGCAGACGCCGCAGCGGGTGGCCCGCCCGCCCTTGGTCACGCGCGGCCGGTATTTCTCGCACTCCTCGCGGTGATTGCAGACGAGGCAGGCGTTGGGGTGGCCCGACATCATCAGTTCCATGATCTCGCTGCGAAGCTGGTCGATCTCGGAATTGCAGGTGGTGACGACCATGCCTTCGGCCGCGGGCGTGGTGCAGGAGGTCGGGAATCCCCGCATCCCTTCGATCTGCACGATGCACAGACGACAGGCGCCGTAGTCGGGCAGATCGTCGTGGGCGCAGAGCGTGGGGATGTCGATCCCCGCGTCCTTCGCCGCACGCAGAACCGTCACACCCTCCGGGGCCGTGACCTGCTTGCCGTCGATCATGAGTTTGATGGTGTCCATCAGGTCTTGTCTCGATATCAGATCGCGATGTCGTTGATTGATTTCAGCCCCCGACAAGCTGCCCTTCCCGCGGGCGCGGACCGACCAGCACCGAGCCGAACTTGCAGGCGGTGCGGCACGCGCCGCAGTGGATGCAGATGGTCTGGTCGATGACGTGCGGCTCCTTCTTCGTGCCGGAAATCGCATCGACCGGGCAGGCCAGCCCGCAGGCGGTGCATCCGGTGCAGGTGTCGGCCAGGATCGTGAACTCGGTGAGATTGCGGCACACGCCCGCCGGGCAGGCGTGGTCCTTGATGTGAGCCAGATACTCGGACTCGAAGTACTCGATGGTGGTGAGGACGGGGTTCGGGGCGGTATGCCCGAGCCCGCACAGCGAACCGTCTGCGACCGCCTTGCTGATCTTCCTGAGTCTCTCGATGTCGTCGAGCCTGCCCCGGCCTTCGCAGATATCCGTAAGGATGTTCAGCAGATGCTGGGTGCCCATGCGGCAGGGAGTGCATTTGCCGCATGATTCGTTCTCGGTGAAGGACAGGAAGTAGCGGGACACGTCGACCATGCACGATTCCTCGTCCATGACCACCATCCCGCCGGATCCCATGATCGAGCCGGCCTCCGCCAGGTGCTCGTAATCGACGGGGGTATCCAGCAGTGAAGCGGGCATGCAGCCTCCGGACGGCCCGCCGGTCTGCACGGCCTTGAAGGTCTTGCCCTCACCGACGCCCCCGCCGATGTCCTCGATGATGGCCCGAAGCGGAATGCCCATGGGCACTTCGATCAGGCCCGTGCGCTCGATCTTGCCGGCCAGGGCGAAGGTCTTGGTCCCCGGGCTGTTCTCCGTGCCGTACTGCGAAAACCAGTCGGCGCCCTTCTCCATGATGGCCGAGACGGACGCGAGGGTCTCGACGTTGTTGATGTTGGTGGGCTTGCCGAACAGACCGGAGACTGCGGGGAAAGGCGGTCGGGACCGAGGCATGCCCCGCTTGCCCTCGATGGACGCGATCAGGGCCGTCTCCTCGCCGCAGACGAACGCTCCGGCCCCCTTCTTGATGAGGATCTCGAAGTCGAAGCCTCTGCCGAGGATATTGCTGCCCAGCAGCCCGTGTTCCTTCATCTGTGCCAGGGCGATGCTGAGCCGCTCGTTGGCCAGCGGATATTCGGCCCGGATATAGACGTAGCCGGTCTGCGCCCCGATGGCGTAGCCGGAGATCATCAGGCCTTCGAGCACCGCGTGCGGGTCCCCCTCCAGGACCGAGCGGTCCATGAACGCCCCGGGATCCCCCTCATCCGCGTTGCAGATGACGTATTTCTGGTCCCCGGGCGACTGCCGGGCGAATGCCCATTTCCGTCCGGTGGGAAAGCCCGCGCCGCCGCGGCCGCGCAGACCCGAGGACTTGATTTCGTCGATCACCTGCTCGGGGTCCATCTCCAGGGCACGGCTGAGGCCGGAATACCCGCCCCGGGCGATGTAGTGGTTGATGTCGGTCGGATCGATAACGCCGCAGTTGCGCATGACCACCCGGACCTGGCCGGCGATCATGGGCAGCTCTTTGAACCGGGGCACGCCGGGCAGGGTGTCTCCTTCCATGACCGCCAGGGCTCTGCGCCGCACGGGCTCGCCGTCGCGGAGATGAGATTCGACGAGCTTGGCCACCATCTTGGGCTTGACACTGTGATAGAGGACCCGCTCCCCGTTGGCCGAGGTGATCTCCACGAGCGGCTCGGCGTAGCAGAGGCCGTTGCAGCCGATCTCCTTGATCTCGATCTCGCCGGTCAGCGAATGCTCTTCAAGCTGGTGCCGGAACTCCTCCATGACTTCCAGGGCGCCGGCGGCCCGACCGCAGGTGGCGGCCCCGATCAGCACCCGACGGCGTCCGGCACCGGCGAACTCCGACCACTCGGTCTGTGCCCGTTCCTTGATCCGTTGGAATGACATCAAGCGGTTTCCTCGATCAGTTTCTCGGTCTTCTTCATGTCCATCCGCCCGTGGACCTTGTCGTCGATGATCACCACCGGGGCCAGGGCGCAGGAGCCGTAGCAGGCCACGCGCTCGAGGCTGAACTTGCGGTCCGCGGTGGTCTGTCCCGGCGCAACCCCCAGCTTGCGGGACAGCTCATCGACGATCAGGCCGCTGCCACGTACGTGGCAGGCCGTCCCCTGGCAGACCTTGATGCAGTGCTCACCCGGAGCGTTGAATCGGAACTGGGTGAAAAAGGTCGCCACTCCGAACACGTCGTTCTTCGACAGATTCAAATGCTCGGCGATGGTCGCCACCGCTTCCTCTGGCAGGTATCCCAGTTCATCCTGAACATCCTGCAGTATGGGGATGAGGTCCGATCTGACGCCGTCATACCGGCTGAGAACTGCTCCCAGCTCCGATGTCGCCTCTGCAGTGGTCATGCACTCGCCTCGCCTGGTCAGGGGCCGGTTTCCCCGCGGCCCGACGGCGGGCGAACGGGGGCGAATCTGAATGGAACTATATGCCTGCACAGGGGTTCCGACAACGCTGCGGACTGCCCCTGAACTCTCTCTGGCGGGCATCAACGAGGTGCGTACACCGGCTGCAAAAAGGCCTGCGAATGAACCACCGAATGGCGGCCGGCCGCTCGTTGATCTGGCCAGGTGCGGCGCTTTCCATATCTTGTAGAGGATCGGACCGGCACCCGGACTTCGCCTACACTTGGGGCCTCGCCGCGCGGCCGTGACGGTCCGGTGAATCGCTTTCCCGGCGCGCGCCGATGGATCATTATCCGGCTCGAGGTTCGTCAGATGGAGCTTGAGGTTCTCATTACCTGCGTGTTGATATTCCTGGCCCGCGTGGCGGACGTGTCCATGGGCACCCTCCGCACCGCCTGGATCGTGCAGGGCCGCAGAACGCTGGCCTTCTTCCTCGGCTTCTTCGAAGTTCTGATCTGGCTGGTGGCAGTGTCCAGCGTTATCAGGAACATCTCCGACAACTGGTGGTACGCGATCTTCTACGCGCTGGGATTTGCCACCGGGAACTACGTCGGGATCACTCTGGAGCAAAAGCTCGCCTACGGCGAACAGACCGTTCGCATCTTCACCCAGATGGGCCGGGAGATGGCCGACGCGTTCCGGGCCGCGGGCTTCGGGGTGACGGTGTTCCGCGGGCAGGGACGCGATTCGGAGGTGGACATGTGCTTCATCGAGACCCGCCGCCGTGCGGTGGGGAGGCTCCTGGCCCAGGCCCGGCTGATGGATCCGCAGTGCTACTACATCGTCGACGATGTGCAGGTGGCCTCCACCGCCCCTTCACGGCGGGCCCCGTCGTCGCCCACCGGCTGGAGGGCCATTCGGAAGAAGAAGTGATCGTGCGCGTGCGGGAAGGCGGGAAATGAACGCGACAATCCAGAAGATGTCCATCGACGACTACGACCAGGTCCTCTCGTTGTGGCGCGCATTTCCGGGCGTGGGATTGAGCAGTGCCGATTCGCGCGAAGGCATTGGGACGTTCCTGATCCGGAATCCGGGCCTGAGTCTGGTGGCGAAGATCGAGGGGCGGATCGTGGGAGCAGCACTCTGTGGGCACGACCGGCGCAGGGGGTACCTCTATCACCTCGCCGTCACTTCATCGTGTCGACGTCAAGGCGTGGGACGAGCACTCGCGGGGCAACGCCTCGCTCGGCTGCAGGCCGAAGGCATCATGAAGTGCCACGTTTTCATCTTCCGTCAGAATCGTGAGGCCGAGGCGTTCTGGCGGGACGTCGGCTGGACGATGCGGACGGAGCTTCAGATCATGTCGGCGGATATCGCCGCGGATGTGCGAGCCGCCGATGAGTGACAGTCCCTCGGACACCAATCCCGGTTGGTCAATTATCGAGGAGCCCTTCGACGCCGCCACGTCCAAGGCCTGGGAGGGTCTCTTCACTCTGGGCAGCGGCTACCTTCACCTGCGCGGCTCGCTGGAGGAGCATTTGCAGGATGCCCCCCAGAACCGCACTTACTTGAGACAGCCGGCCGATGTGACCAGCGAGGAGTTCCCCGATCGCAAGGCGAAATGGGGAACGTATGTCCCCGGCATCTACGGATCGCATCCGCTGCTCAACGCCGAACTCATCAATCTTCCCTGGTTCCTGGGCATCGCTCCGGAGGTGGAGGGCGAGCGGCTGGATATGGAGCACGGGCGCATCGAAGCCCACCGGCGCACATTGGACCTTCGCCAGGCCATGCTGCGACGCGAACTGCGCTGGCATACGAGAGCCGGGGCGATCATCGAGATCACATTCGAGCGATTCGTCAGTGCCGCCCGGCCCCATCTGTGTCTGCAGCGCATGAAGATGACGACGGACCGCGCGGTGGAGGTGACGATCCGGGCAGGCATCGATGCCGATGTCCGAACCAACGGCTTCGACCATTTCCAGGCGGTGGGAATTGAACGGGCCGGTCCGGCCGAGATTCACTGCCGTGTGCGCACGGACGGGAATGACGAGGTGCGCATCGCTTCCTGCCTTTTGGCCGAAAGCGCTGATTGGCGCTACGAGCCCGGCGATCGACGCGGCGGTCTGGTCGCCGCACTGACCGTCGGCCCTTCCCGCCCCCTCATTATGGAGAAGCGCAGCGCCGTTTCCGCCAGCCGCGACCTGGATGGTCCGGAGGCATCACTGCACCTGCGCGAGATCGAGCAACTCACCTGGGAAGTGCTCCTCGCCGAGCACGCAAGTGCCTGGCGTGAAAGGTGGGATGCCTGCGATGTCCTTATCGAAGGCGATGATGAATCCCAGCTCGCGGTGCGGGTCGCTCTGTTTCATCTTCTGCGAGCACACGTTCCGGATGATCCCCGAGTGGCCATCGACGCCAAGGGATATGGAGGCGAGGCGTACTGGGGCAGATTCTTCTGGGACACGGAGATGTTCCTGCTGCCATTCTATCTTTACACCGATCCTGACCGGGCCAGGACGCTTGTCGACTTCCGCCGGCACACTCTGGATGGTGCCCGCGACAACGCCCGCCGATATGGGTATGACGGGGCCCGTTATGCATGGGAGTCGGATCCGGCCGGGCAGGAATGCTGTCCCAACTGGCAGTATGCCGATCACGAAGTCCACATTACCGCGGACGCCGTTTATGGTCTGGCGCACTACGCAGCCGCGACCGGACAGGCCGAATACCTGCACGGGCCGGCCGCGGAAGTCGTCGTCGAGACCGCGCGATACTGGCTCCAGCGCATCGATCCCGCGGACGGCGAGCAGCGCTTCAGCCTCAGGGGCGTGATGGGCCCCGATGAATACACGCCGATCTCCGATGACAACGCATATACCAATCGACTCGTCGCCTTCAACCTGAATCTGGCGGCGGAAGTCGGCGAAAGCGGGGGGGCTTCGGCGGCGGAACGGGAGGCGTTTGCCCGCGCCGCTGCGACCCTGCCGATCCTGCGTCACCCCGACGATGACACGCTCGTTCTGCAGTGCGATGGATTCCATCGTCTGGCCGATCCACGTTTTGATGAGCTGTGGCGCGATCGGCGCCGGCCATTTGCCACGCAGGTTTCGCAGGAGCGGCTGTATCGCAGCAGATGCCTCAAGCAGGCCGACGTCCTGATGCTGATGATGCTGTTCCCGGATGAGTTCACCGATGATCAGGTGCGCCGGGCCTGGGACTACTACGTTCCACTCACCACGCACGATTCATCGCTTTCCGCCGGCGTGCACGCGATCGTCGCCTCCCGTCTGGGAAAGTGCGATGAAGCGTGGTCTTTCTGGCGGCAAGCGTCGATGATTGACCTCAACGTGGAAGACGGCGGAGCGGCCGAGGGGATCCACATCGCGGCTGCCGGCGCGGTCTGGCAGGTTGTGACCCTCGGGTTCGCGGGAATGAAGACCGCCCTGCATTGCGACACGCTGACCCTCGCACCATGCCTCCCCGGCGCCTGGCGCCGTTTGTCCTTCCCGCTCATCTGGCGGGGTTGTCCGGTTCTCGTGGATATCCGGCCCGATACGGTCACGGTGAGCAATCGGTCCGCTGAGGCGGACATTGCGGTCTGCGTCTACGGCAGACGGCAGGATGTGAGAGCGGGTCGATCGTGTCGATGGGATACCAACACCGGCCTGCTTGGTGTCATCTTCGATCTGGATGGCGTTCTGGTGACCACGGATGAGTTGCACTATCAGTCGTGGAAGGAGCTGGCGGATGCGGAGGGCATTCCGTTCGATCGATCGGTCAACGAGCGTCTGCGCGGCGTCAGCCGGATGACCAGCCTCGAGATAATCCTGGAGCAGGCCGGGCGCGAGTATCCGGAAGAGCAGAAGCGAGAACTGGCGGCGAGGAAGAATCAGCGTTATCGGCAGTTGCTGGAGGCGCTGACAGCCGCCGACGTCGCGCCGGGCGCGATCGAATTGCTGGACGGTCTGAAACGTCACGGCGCAAAGATCGCGGTGGCCTCCTCCAGCCGCAATGCCCGGCTGATCCTCGAAAGACTCAGCCTTGCGGAGCGGTTCGATTCGATTGTCGATGGCAACGACACCGCGACCTCCAAGCCCGATCCCCGGATCTTCATGCTCGCCTCCGAGCGGCTGGGGCTCCCACCCCGGCGGTGCGTGGTGGTGGAGGATGCCGCTGCGGGCGTGGAGGCTGCCCGCGGCGCAGGCATGGCGGTGGTCGGCATCGGTTCTGCCGCGAAGCTGGCGGGAGCGGGCATCGGCGGAGACGATCTCTCCTCGCTGGCGGTTGAAGATCTACTGAAGGCGGGTCGCATGGGCCGGTGACCGCTCCGTCTGACCCCTCCGGCACGAATCCCGCACTCCTCCGGAACCCCCCACCCGAGCAGAGCAGCTGCTGAAGATCTGCCCAGTCGGGCGGCGTCCCCCTCGGCCGCGGGATGGGCCGTATGGTGAATCTGCCCGTGTCGGAAACCCGTGGTAGGATCGTTGCGTATCCTCCGTTGCCAACGGTCGAAAAACCTGCCTCTGGCGCAGCTCACATCGACCGATACGCATATGATGTTATTCGCCGTAATTGATTGATATCAAAGGGGTTAGGGCGGTTTGACCTGGTATGACCCGGTCTCACCACTCTCCCGTCCGCTTCCCGCTTGCCCGTAACTCCGTTTTTCCCTTGACGTTGCGCCAGATCTGTTTACTGTACGGCTGGAGAAGTTGTGCGTTTTCACTGTGCCTGTGGAGGAAGAGTACCTTTTTGCCGACATCCGAGGAGTGGGTGCGCTGTCTATGGACGGGCAACGTCAATCTCATCCTCCTCATGGCGTCTTCACATAAACCCTTTGTTTTTAAGGCTCCCGATCAGCCGAGAGCCCTCGGCTCGGTGACTGACCGGGGTCTGCCCCGTCGATACGGCTCCGGTTCGGCGTGGGTGACTCGATCGGGACCGAAGGATTCTTCAAACGCTTCGAGGGGGGCCAGAACAAAAGGAGGCTGATTATGAAGCGGCTTGTGTTGTTTGGTGCGGCGGCGGCTCTGGCGTGTATGCCGGCCACCGTCAACGCCGACTGGTCCGACAACTTCGACTCGTACGAGGACGGCCAGTGGCTGGACGGGACCGCCGATGACGGGGGTTGGAAGGGTTGGTTCAACGACCCACAATGGGGTGCGCAGGTGACAAGTCTGTTCTCCAACAGCGCACCGCATTCGGTGGACATTGTCGCCAACGCCGACCTGGTACATGAGTACGAGGGCGTCAACTCCGGAGAGTGGCTCTACACCGCCTGGCAGTACATCCCCGGCAGTTTCAGCGGCCAGTCCTACTACATCATGCAGAACACCTACAACGACCAGGGGACGGATCTGAACTGGTCGCTCCAGGTGCGCTATGACTCCGGTCTCGGAATGATGGAGGCCGAGTTCGACGGCCAGCAACTGCCCTACATTACCGATCAGTGGGTCAAGCTCGAGGTCTGGATCGACTTCGACGACGATGAGCACACCTTCTTCTACAACGACAACGGGGTGCTGTTCTACCAGAAGAGCTGGACGGACGGCGTTAGTGGCGGTGGTGCCTTGAACCTCGGAGCCATCGACCTGTATGCCAACGGCGCCACGTCGGTCTATTACGACGACTTCTCGCTGGCCCCCGTTCCGGGCGGCGAGTGCCCCTGGGACAACAGCAGCAGTGGCGCCGGACCGCCGGATGGCACGGTCGACATCGACGATGTGTTCGGCGTTGTCGGTAACTGGGGCGACTGCCCTGATCCTCCCGAGGAATGCCCCTGGGACAACAGCAGCAGCGGCGGCGGACCTCCGGACGGCAAGGTCGACATCGACGATGTGTTCGGCGTTATCTCCAACTGGGGCGATTGCCCGGCGGCCGTCGGCGCCTGCTGCTTCGAGACGGACCCGCAGTGCTTCGACCTGCTGGAGAACGAGTGCATTCTGGCCGGCGGCACGTTCTACGGCACGTTCAACAACTGTGCCGAGTTCGTTTGCCCGCCGCCCCCGGACAACGACAGTTGCGAGAACGCCCGCCCGATCGACATCGACGGCGAGTCCGTGATCGACGACACCACGGGCATGGGTATCCCCAACATCCCCGGTTGCGCCGATGCGGGTGACCTGCAATCAGGCACGCGGTTCTACTACGTGATCGGCGACGGCACGGAACTGACCGCGCACCTGTGCAACGATGGGATGGGTCAGTGGGACGCCAGTATCAGCGTCTTCTGCAGCTACTGCCCCGATGCCCTGATGTGCGCGACCGGCGACAACGACAGCGACAACACCTATTGCTTCATCGGTGACTATGTGCATCCGGAAGCGATCTGGTGCTCGGAGCCGGGCGTGATCTACTACATTGCGGTCTATGGTTCGCCGTTTGCGAGTCCCAACGAGGGCGTGTTCGAGCTGAAGGTCACCAGCGGTGATGTCTGCGACAACCCGCCGCTCTGCGGGTGCGAGATCACCTGCGACGGCACGCCGGAGGGCGAGCCGTGCCTCGAGGACGGCACGGTCGAGAACCCCACGGTGGATGTCACCAA
>CP070772.1:2477305-2504499 GCA_020345805.1 Phycisphaerales bacterium
CAAACAGTCAACCGCACGCCCCGGCAATCCGGGCCGCCAAATAGTCTGGGCGCCTCTCGCCTCGATCTTTCTCGATATGTTGAAGAACTCACCGCCAACTACGTTGGCGGCGTGGTCTGCCCCTATCGCCCACCAATCGGTCGTCAGGGCGTCCCGATCACGAGCACGGACCCCAGGCGGCGAGCACTGCGAACAGATCGTCAAGGTTCACCTTGCCGTCCGGCGGCCCCGCCCCCGGCCCGGCCAGGTCCCACGGGCAGTTGGCGGGATCATCGCACACTCCCCAGTGGTCAAGGACCACGAACAGATCATCGAGGTTCACTTCGTCATCAGCGTTCAGGTCGGCCGGGCATTCGCATTCATCGGGGATGCCGTTGTCGTTGGCATCATCGCTCACGCCGTCGGCGATGTCGCACCAGTCGAGAATGCCGTTGATGTTGCAGTCCGCCGCGATAAGGCCGTCGAACATGTAGGCCGCGCCCAGCCACAGGGATAGGTCGCCGGCTCGGGGGGCACCTATCAGGATGCGGTCCCCTTCGATAGCAACTGCATTTCCGAAGAAGTCGGACTTGTCGGCGTACGGAGCCGCGATCTTCATCTCGACCCAGTCCGTACCGTCGTATCTGTAGATGTAGGCGGATCCAAACGACGCGCCGCCGTCATCATCCCGATAAGCGCCGACCACCACAGTCTCGCCGTCTATCGCGACCGCGCTGCCGAACCGGTCATCGAATGCCCCATCTGACGCGAAGAGCCTCACCTCTTCTGTCCAATCCGAGCCGTCGTATCGGAAGACACGGGCCGAGCCACTGGCAGGTTCGGCTCCGTCATCCCCAGTTGCTCCAACCACGGCCAGATCATCGTGAATAGCGACCGCGTAGCCGAAGAGATCTCCGGCTTCGGCGTCTGGTCCCACAAGCCTGGCCTTCTCAATCCAGGCTGAGCCGTCATAGGTGAAGATGTAAGCCTCGCCTGAGTCCTCTCCGTTCCCATCATGATAGCGCGCGCCGATGATCGCGTTGTCGCCGCAGATGTCTATCGAGAAGCCGAATTCATCACCGGCCGCACCATCGGAGGCCAGCAGTTTTGCTTCTTCCGACCACTGCGCGCCATCGAATCGAAAGATGTAGGCCGCTCCCGCATCCTCACCATTATCATCATCGCGAATCCCCCCGGCGATGATTACATCGCCGCTCATGCCGACGTAGCGGCCGAACCGGTCATCCGGCTCTCCATCGGCGGGCAGTAACTTCACGTGTTCAATCCACTGCATGCCATCGTGGTGATAGACATATACCGAGCCCGAGTTTTCGCCGTTGTCATCATCCCCGGAAGCGCCGATGGCAATCAGTTCGCCTTCGATCACGGTCGGAAAACCGAAGAGATCACCGTCCTCGCCGTCTGAGGCGGTGAGCTTGACTTCTTCGGACCAGGCATCACCCGAATACCGGTACACATACGCCGAGCCTGTCTTACTGCCGTTGTCGTCGTCCCAGACCGCTCCGATGACGGCGGCGGGCCCCGATATGGACACCGTGCAGCCGAAACTATCTCCATGTTGTCCGTCGGATGCCAGTAACCTCGAAGTCTCGAACGCCTCGCACTCATCGGGAACGGTGTTCTCATCGCAGTCAGTGCTCACTCCGCGGGCGATGTCGTACCCGTCGCAGTAGTTGTTCCAATTGCAGTCCGGCTCGCCGATGACCTTGATGCTGGCCGCCCCCCGGGCCGAATCCGCACTGGGGCTTCCAGCAAGACAGAGCGTCCCCTCGAGCGCTACTGAATTGCCGTAGCACCATGGCCCGTCCCAGTCCGCGTATTCAGACGGCAGGAGCTTGGCGATCTCGGTCCAGTTCGCCCCTTCAAGCTTGAACATGTACACGGCGCCGGCCCCGCTCCCGACTTCGTTGTCATCGAACACGGCCCCGGTCGCGATCAGATCCCCGCTTACGTCCACGTCCTCGCCAAAGCGGTCCCCCGACACGCCGTCACCTGCACTGAGCTTCCCAGTCTGCCCCAAGATACCGCCGCCGTAGTCATAGACATAGGCGGCGCCGCCGTCCGCACCGGGATTATCATGCTCGGGCGCACCGACCACCACGACATCCCCGCTCAAGGAGACCGAGTAGCCGAACTCGTCGCCATCACCCCCATCCTGGGGCCTAAGCTTGGCCTCCTGGACCCATTCTCCATCAACGTGCCGGAATACGTACGCTGAACCGGTTTCAACATCACCGCTATAGCCAGACCTTGCCCCGACGACGATCAGGTCTTCCTCAATGGCCACGCTCGTCCCGAACAAGTCATACTCTATACCGTCGGATGCGAGCAGCTTGGCTTCCTCCTGCCACCGGCTTCCATCAAATCGAAAGACGTAAGCGGCCCCCGCATCCTCCCCGTTATCATCGTCGCCGGTGGCTCCGACAACCAGCACCTGGCCGGCGGCGCCGATGGAGACGCCGACGGAGCGGCCGAAGCGGTCCTTTGCGTCCACCTCGACCGGCAGCAGTTTTGCCTGTTCCATCCACTCCGAACCGGTGTTTCTGAACACATAGACTGAGCCCGACTGATCTCCATGGTCATCGTCCTTGAACGCTCCGACGACCGCCACGTTGCCGCCGATCGCCACCGAATAGCCGAACAAGTCGTCTTCGTCTGCGTCGGACGGCACGAGCACCTGATCCTCGACCCAGTTCCACTCGTCAAGCCGGAACACGTAGGCGGCCCCGGATTCGATATCCGAGTGCTCGTGATAGGGGGCTCCAATCAGGATTAGCTGCTCGCTCATCGCCACGGCCGTGCCGAAGAGGTCGTAGTTCTCGCCATCAGACGCCAGCAGCTTGTTCACCAGGCACTGCCCCCGCGCCGAGGGGCTTGCCGCCAGGATGAGGCAGGCGGCAAATGCGGTCGCCAAAACCGGATAGTGATGTCCGCTTGTGCTCCTCGGCATTTCATGTTCCTTTCCGTGTGATTCCTGAAAGTGCCCATACGCACCACTCACCGGCAAAACGCCGGCCCTACAGGTGAATCTACGCGGTTCTCATCCGACCCCTGCGCGCAGGTGCGCTTTTTTTTCCCCCCGCCCGGCTCGCTGGCGTTGCCCGCAGGCTCACACAGCGCGGGCAAAGGACAACGGCCCGGAGGCCGGGCGGGGCCACCGGATTGAAGCCGGTTCAGAGTTAAACGGGGCGACTTCAGATCAGAGCCGGCCTGTTTCGGTCACCACGACCTCACGGGCACGGCCCCCAGGCGGCGAGCACCTCAAACAGGTCGTCGATGTCCACCACCCCATCCTCGTTGATGTCCGCGGGGACATCGCTCTGACCCCAGTACGCGAGCACTGCGAAGACATCATCGATGTCCACGGTCTGATCGTCGTTCAGGTCCGCGGGGCAGGCGAAATACGGGGCCGTCGCCAGTCCGTGGAAGTTGATGCCAAGGTTGGGAAAGACGGTCACCGTCCCGTCGCTGGGATTGATGCGATAGAGATCATCGCCCAGCCCGTCCGTGGTGGAGTCCGAACCGTAGAGGAAGCCGTCCGGGGCCATGGTCAGACCGTCGACGTCGTAAGCGTCCAGCAGCGGCGCAATCATGGTGGCCACCCCCGTGGGCACGTCGATCGTGTACAGGTAAGCGGAGGGTCCGTTGTCGGGATGGCCGCAGGCATACACCGTCCGGTCCAGGGTCACGGCGATCGATTCAACGCGGCCGACTCCCGTGATTGCGGAGATGAGGCTGGTCACGCCAGTGTCCGGGTCGATGGTCCGCAGCTCCATGCCCGGCAGCAGGCCGTAGTAAACGCCGTCGGGGGTGATGTCGAACCCGCGATGGGTCACCCAGTAATCCTGGTCGAGCGGAACGGACGAGACGGCCGCGGGAATCGTGGTGTCGATCGTCACCAGGGCATCGTTGTCGCGATCGGTCATCACGATGTGAGTGCTGTCGAGGGGGGCCATCGAGGTGAGTGTTCCATAGGTGACCTGCTGCTGGATGTCGCCGATCACCTCGATGCGCACCGGATCGAAGAGGATGCGTGCGAGAGTGAGGGGGGGAGTTTCGTCGCCCACGGTGGAGTAGAGCATGAAGCCTTCCGCCGACGCCGCCGGGGTGCCCGCCAGGCCGATCGCCGCGACCAAGCCGAGCGTGATTGGAATCAACCTCGCTGATGAATTCACAGCCATTTTCCTGCCTCCCCAAGGAGATCAAGGCCGTCAGACCGGCGCCGCACTCCGCGGCGGCCATGCGGCCGGGAAACACCTCATCATCAACAGTTTACCCTGACGGGGCGATTTCACACGCAATCAAGTGCAATGTTCGTCAGCTTTCTGCCTGCATTATGGAAGATGAAAAGCAGCCAAACGAGGGCATCAACCGCGATCCGGCCGTAATTGCCGCGATATGCCCCCCCGCGGCCATACAAACCACCGCCACGGCAGCAAACCGGGGCGGCAGAGGAGGAGAGAAGAAAGGAGGAAAGCCGAGATTCTGTCGTCCCCCGCAAGTGGAAACGTCAGAGTTCGCGATACATGACGCGGTTTCTTAGAAGAATGCGGCACTGTCCGAACCCCGATGGCGCCCCGCCGATCAGAGCCCGGCTCATCCCCAGTCCGAGAGAACTACGAACACGTCGTCGATGTCGACCACGCCGTCGTCGTTCAGTTCTCCCGGACAGTAGCCCGCGCTGCACCCCCAGTCGCCGAGGACCAGGAACAGGTCCGTTATGTCGACAACACCATCACCATCAACGTCGCCGGGGCGCATGCCGAACACGCAGTCGGTCGTGATGTTCTGGGCATAGATATCCTCGTGGTCGGGGATGTTGCGATCATCGCTCCACACCGCGGCGGTCACGCCGTGGTCATTCATGACCATGGCCAGATCGCCCTTGTCGGCGCAGATGGTGGAAACCACGGCGATTTCGGGATCCCACACGAATGAACCATCACCATCGAGCCGGGCGGCGTTGAGGTAACAATCCTCCCACTGCGGTTCTTCGATCCAGAAGACCATGACGCCGTCGGCGCAGGGGGTGATCCGTATCTCGCTGTATTGCGTCGCAGTGCCGGGCACGATCTCCACGCCCTCCTCGCCCCACATCCGGTTACCGAAGGTGTCGAGCTTCTGGCCATAGACGGCCTTGATGGCGTCGCCGTAGATGTGCTCGACCCAGAACACGAAAGTCTCGCGGGTGGCGGGATTATGACAGACCTCCGGCTGGGCCCGATCCCGCACACTGGTGGAGACGGCCGCGCCGTTGTGAGGGAACATCTCGGTCCCCTCCGTCAGGACGTGCTGGGCGAACACCTGCATCGGCCACGGATAACTGCGATACCAGGAGAACACCGCGCCACCCAGTCCGTCATTTACGAACTCGGGGAAGCAGCCGTACTGAATCGTACCTGCGTCAAAGATCACCACGTGCGGCACTTCGTCGGCGCTGTCGGCTCCCCACAATGCTTCGCCGTCGCGATCGAACTTGCCAGCCCAGATATGCCGATCGGCGTACCAGTTGAGGTGGCGGACCCACGAGGCGATGACCGCCCCGTCGTTAGCGGCGTTGAGATCGCAGAGCCAGAAGCTGGCGGCCAGGTCGGGCGTAATCACCATCATTTCATCCCACACCGGCGAGCCATCCGGTGCGAGCCGCTGCATCTCGAGCCTGAGATCCTCGACGGTGTAGGTAACGCTGTGCGACCAGGCGATAACGATCTCATCGTCATCGGTCGCCGCGACCCCGGGCCGGCAGACATACTCCAGACCGGCAAGATCCGTAAGCTGCACCCCGTCGGCGCCCCACACCGGCTGGCCCGCCGGGCCAATCCGCACCGCGGCGATCTGATTGAACCCGTCGCGCACATCGTGAAAGGCGATGATGACGTGATCCCCCCCGTCCACCGCCATGTCATATCCCTGCGTGGCCTGACCGGACCGGCTCACGGCCCGCACGCCGCCGGGCGCCCACATCACGCTGCCTGCGGCATCGAGCCGCTGAAGGTAGATATCCCAGCCGCCGCCCCGGTCCACCCAGCTTATGTAGCAGCCGTGGTCCGATGCGAGCGCGATCCGCGTGCTGTACTGCAGGTCCGGCCGGGCGCAGATCTGGAGGTTCTGGGAAGGATCGTCCGGCCAGCGTGCGGCCGCAGGCAGAGCAACGGCGCCGATCGTCAGCACGCTGAGAATACAGCGGGCATTCATCATCAAACCTCCTCTGACCGCCTCCGTTCCCCCGGCGCTGAAAGTTCTTGACTCACCCGACCGCTCCACCGCCGGAGATTATCGATGATCGCGGGCAGACGATTGCGCCTGCCGCCAAAACGCCGGACGCGGATGTATCGGACCGCCGGTCTCGCATCGCGATCTTCGTCCAGCAGCCGACCCCCAGCGGCCCTGTTGGCTTTGAAGGCTGCGAGTTGATCGAATCGCTCAGGCTAATCCCCTGCTGCCGGTATGCCGGCAGTCACGGGCACGGCCCCCAGTGGTTCAGTACATAGAACAGGTCGTCGATGTTGACCTTGCCGTCATCATTCAGGTCATGAGGGCAGCCGTCGCATGCTCCCCAGGCACCCATGACCAGGAACAGGTCCTCGATGTCTACGATCAGATCACCGTTAAGATCAGGCGGGCAGGGACTCTCAGGCATCAGATGCATCTGGAACGAGAAATCCGCTTCGGAGAGCCACCAGCCGTCAGGCGAGTTGCCGCCGGGCTCATCGGCATAAGCAGAAACCTCCAGCGTGTATTCATCAGGCGCAAGCCAGAGGTGATGATCGATCGTTACTTGATCGTCACCGCCGCCTTCGATGACATAGGAGATATCGGTGCCGGAGAGAAGCAGTACGGCACGCCCTTCGCTATTGGTGCTGCCGCAGTCATAGCTGAGGTTGCCAGTCAGCTCCATGAAAGACCAGTAGCTGAGTTCAAACGTGACCGACAAGTATGTCTCGCCGCGACTATCATAGTTCTCCCAATAACCACCCTGGTACTCCAAATTCTCGGCCTCCGCTCTCACCGAACCTGTCCCCACAATGGCATCGGATAGTATGTTCGAGGTCTGACTCACGGTAGCCCATCCCTCCAGTTCGACGTCGAACGGACCGAAGTCTGGCGCGAATATCCAGTCTTCGTCTTCCCACCAGTTATCCCAGCCAAAATACTCCTCATACGCATAAACGTACCGATTTTGGCTCAATGGATTTAGCTGCTGGCATTCATCCGGGATGCCGTTATCGTCGAAATCGTAGCTGGTACCGCAGCCAAGCGGATGAGAGGCACAGTCGCCGACCGCACATTCCACGTCGCAGGCATCGGGAATACCGTTTCCGTTGCAGTCCGGATCGCACTCGTCGGGCACGCCATTCAGGTCGTAGTCATAGCTGGCGCCGCAGCCAAGCGGGTGATACGCACAATCGCCGACCGTGCAGTCGATATCGCAGGCGTCGGGAACACCGTTATCGTTGCAGTCCGGATCGCACTCGTCGGGCACGCCATTCAGATCATAATCATCGCTGAAGCCTGAATCGATATCGCATTCATCAGGGATTCCGTTCTCGTTGCAGTCTTCGCTGTAGCCGTAAGCAATTGCGCAGACATCGCCGATACCGTCTTCATCGCAGTCGGCCTGATCGGGATTGGAGTGGTAAGGGCAGTTGTCCAGGTTGTTCGGGATCCCGTCATTGTCATTATCGTCGGATTCGACGTGAAGCTCATATGCCCCCATGTCAACGATCGGAGGGTCGCCGAATCCAGTGTCTTCGGTGTCCTCATCGTCGAGGAAACGGGGTTTGCCATCCAGATCGGTCATCACGCCATCCGGCACGGCGGTGTTGTCGCCTGCATCGATGCAGGGCGAGCCGGGAGAGAGGTGGAAGTCACCGACATCCGGGTCGGCGAACATGGGATCGGCATCTATGTTACCGTTGCCGCCGTAGCCGCCCTGCACGTTGCAGTACCTGACTTCGGGATCGCCGCCGAGACACGAGATCTCCGTTCCGATATCGCCCCACAGGATGCAATTCACGATGAGCGGACTGCCGAGTTTGGTGCATATTCCGGCCCCTACGTTGGCCGTATTACCTGTAAACGTGCAATTGCAGATGGTCGAGGCGCTGGATGAACTTGCTATCCCGCCACCGTAGTTGGCCGCATTCCCGGCGAGGGAACAGTTCACGATGATCGAGCTGTCACCGGAGTTGAACATACCGCCGCCGTCGCCGTAACTGGCCGAATTGTCTGTAAACGTGCAGGCAATAACGGTCGGGCTGCCTCCCTGGTTGCATATCCCGCCGCCCCAAGCAGCTGAGTTATCGACGAACACGCACCTGCTGACGGTGGGGCTGCTGTCGAGGTTGAGCATGCCGCCTCCGGAACTGGCTTCGCCGTTCGTTATGGTTAGACCGCCCAGGAAAGAGTCCGGTCCTTCGCCGTTTGAGCAGGTGATAACGGTACCGGAAGCGCCGCCGTCGATGACCGTGCTTGCTACGATATCCGAGTCATAAGGATCCTCGCTGCGCAGAGTGATCCCTTTCCCGATGAAATCGATCCGTTCGTAGTACGTGCCCGGATGGACGATGACCTCGTCGCCCTCGGCAGCGCCGTCTATCGCGGCCTGTATCGACTCGCCCTCATAGACGTGGATTTCATCAGCGACTGCCGGTGAGGCAGCAGCCAATGAAAGGCCGATCGCCGTGACGCCGGCGACGAACAGGTTGATTGATGTTTTGGCAGCCATTCCGCGTTCCCTTTCCCTGCCCGGACCCCCGGAACGGTGGGTAAAGGTCGCGTCCGGAAGATGGCTACCGACCACTACGGTACGGTCATGGTCAATGGTCGCCGGGGCCCCTTGGGGGCGCGGCCCAGACTTGCTACCCTCAATCTATCGACCGATGCCTAAATGTCAACAATGGACGCTGGAAGACGGAGCAGCAAACGGCCCCGCGGAGCAGACGGGGCCGGTGCATAGGTTTGTGACTCAGATGCCCGCTACCTTCCGCCAGAAGCAACTCATGAACACGGCTCCCACGGGTCAAGCAACTCGAGGAGGCCGCCTCGCCGTGGCCTGCTGCTCGGATCGGCCGGTCACGTCCGAGAAAAAGACAAGCCCTGCCGGGGCAGGGCTTGGTCCAACGCGGGTGACAGGACTCGAACCTGTAACCGCCGGCTTCGTAGGCCGGTGCTCTATCCAATTGAGCTACACCCGCTTTTCGACGCGCTGACCTGAAGCGCGGCAAGTTACGGTAGCACACCACCGATTCCCACTCAAGGGCCGCCGGACGGTCCTTCCTCCCCGCCGGCACCGCCTTCAGGCGGGGGGACCGGGCCTTGGCGGGCCGCCGGGCGGGGGAGGCCCCCACACCGATCGGCCGGCCCTTTCCCCCCGGAACAGCCGTGATCCCCGTCGGGTTGATTTTCCGGCCCGATGGGCCATAATGCCGGGTTCGCAATTGTCCCGGATCACCAGCAGGACCCCAACCGTGCCCAATACCGAATCAGCCAAGAAGCGCGTCCGCCAGACGGTGAAGCGCAACGCCCTCAATCAGTGGCGGAAGCGCCGGATCAAGGAGCAGGTCAAACTGTTCCTGAAGGCGGTGCAGGATCAGGATGTGAAAGCGGCGGAAGCCGAGTACCGCAAGACCTGCGGGATCCTGGACAAGGTCGCCTGCACCAGCACGATGCATCGCAACACCGCGGCCCGCCGCAAGAGCCGCCTCTCCCGCCGGCTGGTGGAGATGAAGCGCAAGGCCGCCCCGGCCTGAGCGATCCGTATCGAACCGTCCGACCGCCCGTAGGCCGGTCTTGGCCGGCCAACTCCGTCGCCCGCGGGCCCCCGTCATGGCAAAGAAGAGCACCTCACCACGGGACCGTTCCGCTGAGCCGGAACGTTTGTCGTATTGGGAGGGGGCGAGAAAGCCCCTGCAGATCCTCACCTTCCTGGCCCCCCTGATCATCGTCTTCGAGCTGGCTCTGCTGCTGTGGACGAGCGAAGACAGCTTCAGCAACGAGGCCCGGGACATGTTGCTGCGGTTCTTTGACGTCTTCGGCATCACTCCCGCGGTGGGGCTGCACCTGGGGGGCCTGTCCCTGGTGGTGGTGCTGCTCGTCTGGCACGTGCTGGCCCGCGACCCCTGGAGGATCGATGCGGGAGGCGTGGGCTTGATGGTCGTGGAGTCCATCGCCCTGGCCGTGCCGCTCATCGTGCTCTGCCAGCTCGTGAATCAGATCGTGGGCGATGCGCAGTTCGCGCTGACCGTGCCCACACAGGCCCGCGAACCCTGGAGCGGCTACGACACCCCTACTCGCCTCCTGCTGAGCGTGGGGGCCGGCCTGTACGAGGAGCTGATGTTCCGGATGCTCCTGATCGCGGTGGTGCACACCCTACTGGTCGATGCGGCAAAGATCCCCAATCTCCCGGGCGCGGTGGTCGCGGTCATCGTCGCGGCCGTGGCCTTCACCTGGTACCACCAGCCGGTGATTGCCGCCGGCGATCGGCAACTGGCCCACGTCGCCTTCTATGCCCTGGCCGGGGTCTATTTCGGGGCGCTGTTCCTCGTGCGGGGCTTCGGGATCGTGGTAGCGGTGCACGCGGCCTACGACATGATCGTCCTCACGCTGCTGGCCCCGCCGGCACCGTGAGGCACCGGGCCGGTCCTCTTCAGTTACCGTTCGCTTGCCGCGGATTGTGCGCTGTCACCCGCCGAGCCTCGATTACCGGTTCCAATGTCAGCCGCGGCCTTCCGGGGGCGGGCCATGCAGGCTCTGCAGCACGCGCGGGGAGAGCTTGGCGTAGAGGACGGAAGTTCCCACCATGAGCAGGCCGGAGACGGTGAACGAGATCACCCGCCAGATCTGCTCCACGTCCTTCATGTCGATGATCAGCACCTTGAGGACGGTGATGGCCAGAAGGGCCAGGCCCGCGTAGCGGACCGCCGCCGACCGACGGAGGAAACCGACGGTGATGAGCATCACCGCGTAGAGGCTCCAATAGACGCTCAGTCCTGTCTGCACTTTCATCGCGTCTGCCAGAAAAACGCGATCGATCTCGAAGCTGCCCAGCCACAGGCCGAGGGCGGCGATGAGGCCGAGGCTTACAGGCGTTATCCTCGCACTTTCGCCGAACACGTACACATCCTCATCCTTCGCGAGCATGATCAGCACCGCCAGCAGGATGGCGGCCAGTGCGCCGACGCCGAACTGGAGATTCAGCACGATGGTTGCATCCACCGCCGCGTGGGTAAGACGCCAGCCGAGCGTGTCGAAGGTCAGCCACGCCACCGTGGTCACCGCGATCAACACCCATCCGCCGGCAATCATCGACGGCAGTTGCCGCCACTTGCCCCAGATAATCATCACCATCCCCCCCACCGCCCACAGCGCAGTCCACCACAATGCCCGGAGCAGGGCCGGCTCGAACTTGAGCGCCGTGACTTGTTCGGGGGTCAGCCTTCCGATCAGACGGTCGATCTCAAAGCTCAGTCCCCACAGCACGAGCAGGCAGCCGAGGACCGGCGTCCACCTCGCCAACACTTCCCATTGATCGACCGCCGTCCGGTCGCGGTCAACTGCGCCGACGAGCGCACGCACCGGCCGGGCAATGAACATAAGCAGCACCGCGGCAACGACGAGAACCACGCCGACAAGCATCTGGAGGTTCATGATGCGGTTCAATGCCAGCACTGCGCTGCGCTGATCGCTCAGCGTCCAGAACAGCGTGTCGATGACGATCCACTTGATGAAAAGAAGCAGCAGCAGCCCCCAGGCGAACTGCGTGAGCAGAGCCGGCGTTCGCATTTGTCCCGACTCGTCGGGTTGCCTGAGCATGAACGAAAGAAGACCCGCCCCGATGGCTCCGAATGCCCAGAGCATGGTCAGTGACAGGTTCTTCACGTGTCCGACGGACCAGATGATCTGTCCGGCGGCCATGGATTCGATGAGCCGATCCACCTCGAAGCTCAGAGCGATGAGGAGGAACAGCATCGCCGCGATGATGGCGACCTGGCGGCCGGCACCAATGCCGCGCGAGGCGATGTCCAGTGCGGCGCTGCGCAGCCGCATGAGGCGGATCCCCCACCAGGCGCAGATCGCGATCGCCACCGCCAGGCCCATCTGCCAGTTCAGCACCGGCATCATCTGCCCCGCCCGCCAGTTCGGCTCGATACGCTCCGCCACCACGTCGATCAGCACCCACTTGGAGGCGATGACCAGCAAAGCCACCAGGGCGATCTCGACATAGCGCTGTCGCGTTCCGATCCGCTGCAGGGCAAGCAGAATGATCACTCCCACCAGCCACGCGCCGGTCAGGGTGAGGTTGACGCACAGGACCACCGACAGGCCGAACCACCCCGCGGTGGCCGCGGCGGTGAGAATGATCGGCATGACCCGCCAGGGCTTGTCACCGTGCCCGCGCAGCCGGTGGGCGGCGAGGCAGGTGACGAGAATCGCACCCAATGCCAGCAGCGACCATCCGGTGACCTCAATCTCGCCGATCACAAACAGCGTGTTGAAGAGCGTGGAGCCCGCGCTGATCCACCTTTCGATCGGCAGCATCAGCACCACCCACCCCGACGCCAGCGCCCCGACGATCAGGCCGAAGAGATCCACGCCGCGCGAAGGCAAACGCCGGCCGATCTCGATCGAACCCAGGGCCAAAGCGATCCAGCCGATGGCCTGGCCCGCATCATCGAATTGCAGACCGATGGCGACCGCGATGAGCACGCCGAACTGGGCCCACAGGGCCACGGCAAGCTTGTCCATGGCGTTGCGGAGTTGGCCGCGCAGTCCGTCCAGGCCCGGGCCAAACTGCAGCGCCGCGGCAGCACTCAGCACGCCGATGGCCGCGGTGAATATGCCCAGCCAGTCGAAGCCCGTCGGAGGCGCTATGTCATTCAGTATCCAGCAGCCGCAGGTGACGTAGGCGGCGGTGGTGAGCAGCGTGGCCAGTACGTTGCCGATCGCGGATTGCCTTCGCACGGCGGCGATGAGCGATTCAACGAGCACCATGCCCCACCACAGGCTCATGAAGAAGATCGCCATCTCCCAGTGCCTTGCCCCGTTGGGGATCACCCAGAGCAAACCGAGCAGCGCCTGGCCGCCCAGCGCCAGGTACCGCAGCGGGCGGAAATGCCGCGGCTGGAATGACGAGAGCCCCAGGGCGATGGCCAGCAGCACAGTGAGGAAGCAGAGCAGTTCCAGGTCATGGCCGGTGCTGCCGCGCAGCAGGATAGGCGTGAGGTAGCCGCCGATGAGGGAAAGCACGCCGATGGTGAGGAACTTCGTGCGGACGGTGATGGCGAATCCGAGCACGGCCACCACACCCATCAGCACGAACGCCCATTCCTTGCTGAGCAGTTCAAACCACTGGAAGGTGGCGAAGGCGTCGAGGTACACCACGCCCAAACCCGCGCTATACAAGCCTGCGGAGGCAGCCTTGCCGATCTTGCGCAGGGCGACTTCACCTCCGATGAGAAGGAGCGCGCCGAAACCGGCCACGAGCAGACAACGCAGCTCTTCGGACATGCGCCCCCATATGCCGGCATCAATGCCGAGCTTCACGGCGAAGGCCCCACCGAAAACGATGATGATGGCGCCAACCCAGGCCGCGACCTTGATGCCGATGAGCATCTCCAGAGGCCGGGTGGAGGGTGTTGCGCCTCTTGGCTCCCTGACGCGCGGCGGACGGACGGGCGCCGCCGCGGGGGCCGCCGGTTTTTTCGTCGGGGCGACCGGAGGAGGCGCGGCGGGTTTTTCCCTCGCCGCGGACGGCGGAGCTGCCGCGGGAGTGATGGGAGGTGCAACCGGAGGCGGCGGCGGTGTGGGTTTCGCGACGGGTGGAGGTTCCACCGGAGGTGCTCCGGGTTCAGGCTTCTCGATCGGCCGCCGAGGCATCTCGGGGGTCACGAGGGGCGGAGCAGGCGGGGTCTTCTCCGGCGCAACATCTTTGCGTAGCGAGACTTCCGTCCCGGCAACATCTGCCGGACCACTCGCCTCGGACTTCTCGCTTACCTCTTCGCGCGCCGTTAGCGCCTTTCCGGGGGCGGGGGCGGCTTCCAGTTGCCGCTCCAGACGCTCCAGGCGGGCTTCCAGCTCCTCCAATCGTCGCTTGAGTTCGTCCTCAGATCCCATAGCCGCACCTCCACACCATTCTGGTTAGCGTTCACTATACCATTGGGAGATGGCATCCGCAAATTGCATTGTGCCTGGAGAACGTCCCAACGGTCGGTTTCGCGACGAGCGGGCTTGACGCATTGACGAGATGATCATCACCGAGATCGTCACGTCATGGAGCGAGCCGACAATATCCACGCCAGAACGGCAGCGAAAGCCGGTCAGGGGCATTCGGCCCCACCGCGCAGCTCAGGACAAATGAGCGCCTCGCGCGATGCTCGCTCTAAGGTGTTGTCAGTACACGACTTGACGTATCATTCGCTTCGAAGCGCCGCCCGGTTTGTCCCGGGCCAGCCACGCGATGGCAACCTGCCCGGCTCGGGCGAGTTGACCGGTCGCAGGTCATTCGCATCATCTGCCCGAAAACTCCTTGCTTGCCGTGCCAGCCCGTGGTATCAATCTTGCGACTCTCCTTCCGAAGAACCGGCTTGGGCCGGCAGGTACCTATTTTCCAACCCGGGGCGATAAGACAAGGAGGAACAGATGAAAAGGCCAATCGTATTGTGGGCGCTGCCGCTGGCGGGCGGAGCCTTCTTGATCGCAGGGGTAACCGAAGCACGCGCCGGGTTCATGGGCCATACCGTTACCGCGGAATGGCTGTACCCGGATTTCGGGGCGGTTCTGGAATCGCATGATGTCGTCGTCGGCGACGGTGTCGAACTGACACCCGCCGATATCATCTGGGACTCGAAGTTCAGTATCGACATTGGTGATGACTACGTTCTGTTCAGCTTCAACGCCACATCGAACTGGACCGATACGGCCTTCAACGGCTGGAGATTCACGGATACCAACGGAACCGTCCTCGATATCGTCGGCTATACGATCGACGAAGTCAGCGGCGGCATCGCCAATCTGTACGACAGCGATCTGGATTACAACACCGAGTCCGCGTGGGCCAACTTCGGCGGGGTCACGGTTGCCGGAGACGGCGACTACATCCGGCTGAAGGTCCACTTCATCCCCGCTCCCGCAGCGCTCTCTGTTCTGGCCGTAAGCGGTTTGATCCGCCGAAGAAGGCGTTGAGCCTGCAACACGCCACAGATCATGTTTTTTCTGAAAGATCCGCCGATCGGCGGGTCTTTTCTTTGCGGCCCCGGGGCGATGCCGCATCAGCGCGCCCGGCGGGAAGCGATACACTATCGGGCCATTCAACGGAGATCACCGGATGTTTATTACTGCGCTGCTGGCATCATCTCTGCTCGCCGCCGCCCCGGCTGACACGGTCATCGAGAATGCCCGCATCTGGAGCGACGGCCTGGCGGGTTTCGCCGAGTTCGCCGCGATTGAGGAGGGCAGGTTCGTCCATGTCGGTGATGCGGACACCTCATTCATCGGCCCCGGAACGCGGCGCATCGATGCTGGAGGCCGGGTCGTCCTGCCCGGCCTGATCGACGCCCATCTGCACATGCTCAGCGGCGGGGCGAGCCTGACCCAACTGCAACTGCGCGATGCACCCGACAAGGATGAGTTCGTCCGGCGGATCGCAGACTGGGCCATGGATCTTCCCGACGGCAGATGGATACTCGGCGGGCGGTGGACCACCGAGAGCTGGAGCGATCCGCAGCAGCCGACAAAGGAATGGGTGGACGAGGTGAGCGGCGATCATCCACTTTTCCTGTCGCGCATGGACGGCCACTCGGCACTGGCGGACTCCGTGGCCCTGCGCATCGCGGGCATCGACGCCGACGGCCCGCCGGACCCGGCGGGCGGAGTCATCGACCGCGATCCGAAGACCGGCGAGCCAACGGGCATCCTGCGTGAAGCGGCAATGTCGCTGGTCTCGCGCCACATCCCGGCCAGAACGATTGACGATCAGATCGATGCCCTTTGCTTCGCCATGCGGGAAGCGAACCGGCACGGCATCACCGCAGTGGGCGATGTGAACGGAATCGGAGACCTGAAGATTTACGAGCGCCTCGCGCCAGCGCAGGTCAGCGTCCGCCTGTTCCTTTACCCCAGCGCCGATGATTGGCATAAGGCGGCGGCGCGGGTGGCTGAGTTCCCCGCCGAGCCGATGAAGGTGCAGATCAACGGTCTGAAGACATTCGTGGACGGCACGCTCGGCTCGCGCACTGCTTACATGCGCAAGCCGTTCCTCGGCAACGAGCCGGGCCGGGAGAACTGGCGCGGTCTGCTGCGGGAAGGAATCGCCGACGGCGGACTGGCTCGCAACATCCGCGCGGCCGCGAAAGCTGACCTCCAGGCCATCGCCCACTGCATCGGCGATGAGGCGAATCACTTCTTCCTCGATTCGCTGCAATCCAGCTATCCGCATCTTCCGGGGGCGCGGTGTCGCAGCGAGCATGCCCAGCACCTGCTGCCGGAGGACATTCAGCGCTTCGGCGACCTGGGAGTCATCGCGTCGATGCAGCCGTATCACAAGGCTGATGACGGGCGGTACGCCGAGGATTACCTCGGAGCCGAGCGGTGCAGGTCAAGTTACGCATTCAAGTCGCTGCTGGATGCGGGGGCGGTGGTGGCGTTCGGATCGGATTGGCCGGTTGTCTCCGTCAACCCCTTCCTCGGCGTGGAGGCGGCGGTCACCGGAAAGACGCTGGACGGCAAACACTGGCAGACGCAGGAGAACCTCACGGTGGCCGAGGCGCTACGGTGCTATACCTCACGCGCTGCATATGCCCTGCGGGCCGAGGATGAGATCGGGCGCATCGCCCCCGGATACCGGGCCGATTTCATCATCCTGGACCGATCACCGTTTGCCGGCGACGTGGACTGGGCGACGATCAGTCCGGTCGAAGTGTATCTGGAAGGGCGACTCGTGTACGGATCACCGTAGATCGCGGCCGGATGCAGATATCGAACTGCCGGCCATAAGGTGTGTGGCATACCGGGAGTCCTGAGGCAATGATCGACGGGCTGCGGCCGATTGACAGTCTGAAACCGGGGATGGTGGCGGTGGTCGGCGTGCCGTCCGACGAGAACTCCTCTTTCCTGCGCGGGGCGGCGAAGGGACCGGCCCGCATCCGCCAGTTCCTGCACGCCGGTTCGATGAATATGTGGACGGAAGGCGGGTTGGAGTTGAGCGAAGAAGATCGCTTCCGAGATCTCGGTGATCTGAAACTGCCCGAGGGCATCGCGGCCATCCGGCGGATTGAAGCCGCGACCGCGGCGCTGCTTGAGCGCGGCGTCAAAGTCCTGGCCCTGGGCGGCGATCATTCCATCACCTATCCGATCATCAGGGCCTATGCCGCGAAGTACGATGATCTGACCATTCTTCAGCTCGATGCCCATCCCGACCTGTACGATGAGTACGCGGGCAGTCGCTACTCCCACGCCTGCCCGTTCGCGCGGGTCATGGAAGAGAACCTGGTCCGGCGGCTGGTTCAGGTCGGCATCCGTGCGACGAACGAACACCTGCGGGAGCAAGCAGAGCGATTCGGCCTGGAAATCATCGAGATGAGGTCATGGCGGGCCGAGCCAACGCTGAACCTTGAGGGGCCGCTGTATCTGTCGATGGACATGGATGTATTCGATCCCTCGGTTGCGCCGGGTGTTTCACATCACGAACCCGGCGGCCCGGGCGCCCGCGAGGTGCTTGCCCTTATCCACCGCATTGACGTCCCGATCGTGGGCGCGGACCTCGTGGAGTTCAACCCCGCGCGCGATCCGACGGGAATCACCGCAGCGCTCGCGGCCAAGCTGTACAAGGAGATCGCAGCCCGCATGCTCGGTGCGTGACGCGGGTCGGCCGATCTGCCACCCGGCTTTTGACCTTCGCCGGAAGAGGCAACTCCGCAGACATCTGCCATTAGAATGCCCGCATGAATGCATGGATTCTCTTGGCCGGGTGGGTTGGGTTTGGCGCCCTTGCCGTCGGCACAGCGGCGTTCATTGTCACTTCCATCATCGAGGGCAGATGGCGGGCGGCGCGGGTCGCAGTCCTGGTTTTCGCGCCGCTGCTCGTCATACTGGCCCCGGTGCTGGCGGTGGACTATCCGGGCCGGCCGTGGCTTGTTCTTGCGCTGCTGGTTCTGGGGGTGACAACAGTTGCCATTCTGACATTGCCGCTGGGTCAGGCTCCACCGCTGCGGCTCGAAAAGACGCAGGAGCGCATCGATGAGCGGGACGCGGTCTTTCATCGTTTCTACCGGCTGAGGCCGGGGATGCCGGAGTTCGACGAGTACTACCGGTGGAATCCCGAGAAGTACGAGTTCGACGAGAAAGTGCGAAAGCTGCCGCAACTTGCGCACCCGGGGACCGGGACTTACGATCCGCTGAGTTCGCCGTTCACGATCGCCGCCTTTGACGTTCTGGAGGGGATGACCCGGGAAATCGAGTGGACGCCCGCACCGATCGAGGACGGCCCGCTCAGGGCCTCGCCGGAAGAGTTCACCCGGCGGGTGAAAGGTTTTGCCCGGTACCTCGGCGCGGATCTTGTCGGAACCACGAAGCTGAACCCGGCATATGTATACAGCCGCATCGGCAGATCGCCAGGCAAATGGGGCGAGGCGATTACTCTGGATCATGAGCACGCCATCGCGATCGCGGTGGAGATGAATCACGAGATGGTCCGCCACGCCCCGAAGGCTCCGACCACCACGGAGACGGCGTTCAAATACTTCGAAGCGGCAAAGATCGCGATGGTGGTGGCGAGGTACATCAATTTCCTGGGCTACGAAGCGCGGGCGCACGTGGACGGCAACTACCGCGTGATGTGCGTTCCGATCGCGTGTGACGCGGGGCTGGGCGAGCTGGGGCGGCTGGGATTGCTCATGACGCCTCGATTCGGCCCAAGCGTGCGGCTGTCGATCGTCACGACCAACCTGCCTCTGACGCAAGATGAACCGATCCACTTCGGCGTGCAGCACTTCTGCGGGATCTGCCGGAAGTGCGCCACGAACTGCCCATCCCAATCGGTCGATTCCGGCGACAGGAAGTTCGTCAATGGCGCTGAGAAGTGGCAGACGAATCGAGATACGTGCTACCGGTTCTGGCGTACCAACGGCACGGACTGCGCGGTCTGCATCAACGTGTGTCCCTACGCCCATCCCCGCACGCCATTGCATAACGCGGTGCGGTGGGTGGTTCGGCGCAATTCTCCGGCCCGCCGCGTCGCCCTGTGGGGTGATGATCTGTTCTACGGCCGCCAGCCCGAGTCGCAACCTCCCCTTCCTCACTGGCACGCGAAAACCGGGTCGGCGAGCGGGTGAGGAAGCAGCCGGCGGTTACCTCAGAACCGATCGACGCGCATGGGGGTGATGTCCAGAGACGGCTTGCCGTCGAGGATGCACTCGCTGGCGAGGCGGCCGGTGATGGGGCCGTGGGTGAGGCCCATTCTTGCGTGACCGGTGGCAATGAACAGCCCCTCCACGCCGGGCGCCCAGCCGAGGACGGGCATGCCGTCGGCGGTGCAGGGGCGCAGGCCGCACCACTCGCCCGTGATTCTCGCTTCATCGATGCCGCGGTAGTACTTTCGAGCTCCAACCTTGAGCATGTCCAGACGCTTGCGGGCGAGATTATGGTTGATGCCGGACAGTTCGACCGTGCCGGCCAAACGCAGCGTGTCGCCGATAGGAGTGACGGCGAGGAATGCCTCGGCCAGAACGCAGGCGGTCTTTACGCAGGGGTCCGGCGCGACGAGATCGACGTGATAACCCTTCCCCGCCTGCATGGGCACGCGCACACCGATCGCCCGGGCGAGCTCCGTAGTCCACACCCCGGCGGCGAGGATGATGGTGTCCGCCTCGATGCGCCCGCCGCCGGCCAGTTCAACGCCCGAGCATTTGCCGTCGTCAATCAGCGCACACGTAACAGGGGTTTCCTCACGCACCGTTGCGCCCATTTCCGTCAAGCGTTTTGCAAGTGCAACCATGAACGGCCCGGGATCGAGGAATGCGCTTTCGGGAAAGCGCACCGCCCCGAGGACTGCATCGCTGAAGGCAGGATCCTCCTTGCGCAGCTCATCGCCGGTGAGGTGCTCTGTTTCAAAGCCGTATCCGCCGATGACCTCGGCATCGGCCCGAACGTGCTCTCTCCCCGCCTCGGTGCGATAGACGTCCATCCAGCCGTGGCGGTGGTAATGGCAGTCGATGGATTGTTCGCTGACGATGCTCTCCCAGCATTCGATGGTGGCGCGTCCCAGCGTGGCGAGCATCTTCATGCAGTGGTCGACCTGCCGGGGGTTGCAGGCCCGGCGGAAGTTCCACAGCCACCGGAGCAGACCGGGATCAAGTCGCGGAGGGATGTAGAGCGGCGAGCCGCTGTCGAACATCCATTTGACCGCCTTCCAGGCCAGCCCCGGGCGGGGCAGGGGCAGATGCCCGAGGGCCACGATGCCCGCGTTGCCGGTGGACGCGGTGTCGTCGATGGTGCCCTTCGCCAGCAGCGTCACGCGATGGCCGCGCCGGGCAAGGTAGTAAGCGCTGCAGACTCCGACGATTCCTCCGCCGACGACTACGGTGTGTGAACCTGCCATCTCGCTGGTCTCCTGCTGCCCTGCCGCATCCGGAGTGAGAAGGTGATTGTAGGCGAACCGGATCCCCGCTATGGTGACCGCGATTCGAAGAAAAGGAGAGTAACGCATGTCGTTTCGTCTCGGAATCATCGGCGCAGGGGGTATTGCCGCGGAACACGCGAAGGCGGCGGGCGCGCTGGGGATAGAGATTGCCGGCTTCTGTGATGTCGTGCCCGAAAGGGCCGAGCAACTGGCCGGGCAATATCCGGGGGCGAAGGCGGTGGAGAAGGTGGAGGACCTGCTGGCACTGAAAGACATGCCGGCCGTGGCGGTGACTACCCCCAACTGCTTCCACAAGCCGCACGCCATCGCCGCACTGGAAGCGGGCAAGGACGTGTTTCTCGAAAAGCCCATGGGTATGGACGTCGCGGAATGCGACGACATCATCGACACCATGGACAAGTCCGGGCGGATCGTGCAGGTGAATCTGATCTGCCGCAACTCCCCCACCGCACTGGTGGTGAGCGATCTGATTCAGGCCGGCCGGCTGGGAAGGATCTATCACGCCAAAGCGAGCTGGTATCGTAGGAGGGGCATCCCGGGCCTGGGGCGATGGTTCACCACGAGATCCCAGGCCGGAGGCGGTGTGCTCATCGATCTGGGAGTGCACAAGATCGATCTGGTTATGCATCTGGCCGGGCATCCCAAAGCGCTGCGCGCGAGCGGACACGTGACCGGCAAGTTCGGCTCACCCCCTGAAAAGTACACCTACACGGAGATGTGGGCCGGCCCTCCCAACCTGAAAGGCGTCTTCGACGTGGATGACGGAGCGATCGGTCTTGTCCGATTCGAAAACGACATGACGCTGGAGGTCAACGTGACGTGGGCGGCCAATCTGCCTGGAGGCGTCTATCCCGACGGCGTGGCCCTGATGGGCGACAAGGGCGGCTGCTTCTTCGAGCTCTGGGGCGACCGGGTGATGCTGGCCACGGAGGAGGACGGCTACCTGGTCGATGTGAAGCCCCATGTGGCCCCCGAGGAGTTGTGGAACGGCGCCTGGAAACGCCAGTACGAGATGTTCACCAGAGCGGTCGTGGATCGCATCCGGCCGCAGGCATCCGCGGAAGACGGTCGGACCGTGCAGGCGGTACTCGACGCTCTTTACCGATCGAGCCGGGAGGGTCGGGAGGTGGAGGTGGGGTGACGGCGGGGCCGTCGCGTCCGGGCGGTACCGCGCCCGCGCGTGAACACCGAATGAGGGTGAAGGTCCGAGAAACCCGCCGCGGTCGAGACTCTTGCCCGCTCGCCCCCTCGCTGCGTCAAGCGACCGGCACTGATGCCCGATACATATTGTGCCTCAAGCAGTTGAGGCCCGGTTAAATGGCAGTTCTTCAGATGCCGGCGGGGGCAGAGGTGCCTCCAGGCGCCGCGGTGTCTGTCGCGCGCCGTCTTTCCCCGTCGAGGCTGGACGTCAGGGACATGAAGAGAACCGCGCTGATTGTCGACGACTCACCTTCGGCATTGAAGCTGATCCAACACTATCTGGTGCAGAGCGATTACAAGATCGTCACCGCATCCAACGGCCGTGAGGCCGTGCGCAAAGCGCTGGAGGTCGGGCCCGATCTCATCATCACCGACTGGGACATGCCCGAGATGGATGGCCGCGAGTTGTGCCGCGCGGTCCGCGAGAATGATGGATTCGGCGTTGTCTACATCATCGTCGTCACCGGTCACGGCACCGAGGACCGCCTCGTCGAGGCCTTCGAGGCCGGGGCTGACGACTACCTGGCCAAGCCCATCAGCCAGAGCGAACTGCTCGCCAGGCTCCGGGCGGGCGAGCGGATCATCAACCTGGAGGCCGATCTGACTCTGACGAAACGCGAGATCGTCCGCTCCAACGCGGAGTTGGAAGTCGCGGTGAATCTGCTCAAGGAGGCCAACGAGCAGCTTCATCGCTCGGCCATCACCGACGCTCTCACCGGTCTGCCCAACCGTCGCGCGGGTCTGGAGCAGCTCCAGCGACAATGGGCCGGGGCGAACCGGATCGGCTCCCCGCTGGCCTGCATCATGGTGGATATCGATCACTTCAAGCGGGTCAACGATACGCACGGCCACGGGGTGGGCGACTTCGTGCTCCTGAGAACGGGCCAGGCCCTGCGCTCCGCCGTCCGCAACGACGAAATGGTCTGCCGGATCGGCGGCGAGGAATTCCTCGTGATCTGCGAGAGCGCCACCGTCAAGATGGCTGCCGTCGCGGCCGAACGCCTGCGCAGCTCGATCGAGGAGCTGGTCATGGAGTACAAGGACCTGAGCATGAAGGTCACCATCAGTCTGGGCGTGGCCCAGCGGACCGCCGAGATGGCCGGCGTGGACGACCTCCTGAACGCTGCCGATGCAGCCCTCTACCATGCCAAGAACCGCGGGCGAAACTGCGTCTGCACCGCCCCCGTGGTGACCACTTCAACCCCCCGAACTCTGACCGCCTGATTCAGGCCGGCCGCTCACCTCACATCCCGCCATCCGCCGCGCCACTCACGCCGTCAGACGGATTCGACCGGCCCGGTGCAGTTGACGCCGCGCGCTTCCAGCTCCGACAGCACATGCTCGAACAAGTCGGCCTGCTCGCCGATCCGCTCCGGCGGGACCACGCCCGGACTCTCGTAGCGGCCCGAGGCGATCAGTTTCGCCACTATCACGCACGGAAAGGCCGTGGTCCGCGCCATGCTCGTGGCCCCGCTCTTCCGATCGTAATAATCCAGCAGATGCCAGGCGTACCGCGCCCGCCGGCCGCCTTGCTCGCCTTCGACCGTCACCCGCATCACGGTCAGGTCTTCCTCGCCTTCCGCGTAGGTCCACGCAGGGAAGACCAGCGCGCTGAACACGTCGATCGGCTTCACGCTCACCCCCCCCACGCCCCCCACCTCGATCGGCTCGTGACTGAACAGACCCATCTCGCGGAACACCCGCATCAACTCGATGTGACCCGGATAGCGCAGGGTCTTTTCTTTCATGAACGGCACGTCGAGCGTGAAGACCAGACTGCGCAGGCCGTCGGTGTTGAATGCCTCCAGATGGCCGAGGCCTGGGAAATCGATCAGCTCCGGCTCGCTCAGCGCAGGACGCTTCACGACCTGACCACCCTCGACGATCCGCACAGGACGGGTGTATTCCTCGATCACATCGTGCGGGGCGAAGCCCGCCTTGTACTGGAAGGGCCAGCGGCGCTGGCGGGGCAGGCCGCCGACATAAATCTCGATTCTTTCCGGTGAGTCGAGCCGGGCGGCTCCGTAACCAGCCATCATGTGGCTGAGGCCGGGGGCGACACCGCAATCGACGACCGCGGTCACGCTGGCCTTCTTCGCCGCTCCGTCCAAGTCCAGCGCGTCCTCGGGCATGAAACTGATGTCGCAGTAGTTCCTGCCCGCCTCGATCACCGCCCCCAGCGTGGACAGACCGATGCGGCTGGACAGCGCGCCGAGAACGATGTCAAAGGGGTCGACGAGTCGCTTAACCTGTTCGGGATCGGAAAGATCGGCGGCGATGGTGGCCGCCTTACCCCGGCAGCGGGCCGCGGCCGCCTTGAGATTCTCCTCCCGAACATCGGCGATGGTCACGTGGAAATCATCGTCAGCCGCCAGATCGGCTGCCATCACCGACCCCACCATTCCCGCTCCGAGCACGATCGCCTTGGGCATTTTTCCACCTTCCGATTCACACAGACATGACTTCACCGCAACTCACTGCCCACGGTGACCTGCGACCGTATCCACGCCCGGGGAGCCGGTCAAGACTAACGCGTCGCTGCCCCGCGGGGGGACACCGGCCGCACGTCCGATTCGGGCCGCGTTGCGGATACACTGCCGTTCCGCCTGTTGAGGAAGTACCATCGCCGCCCGGTAGCGCCATGACCACCGACCGCACACCATCGGAACCTGAGCTTTCAATCGCGAAGCCCCAAGCGGGTTTTCTCGCTCGACAGAATCGCCTCGTCTTTCTGCTCGGCCTGATCGCACTCTACGCCGCGGTGTTTCTGTTCATGGACCAGCTTAGATTCCCCCGTGAGAAGGATGAGGGACACTTCTGGCGCACGAGCGAGAAGTTCAGCCACAGTCTCCTGCCGGAGATCGAACAGCTTCGCGATTACGGGGAGTTGAGCACCCCTCTGCCGTTCGTCATCTTCGGCGCGCTGGATCATCTCCTCGGCGGCGAGCAGGTTCCGGGCCGGTATCTCAACTTCATCCTGTCCTTCTGCATCGTCCTGCTCATCGGCTTCCCCGCCGCCCGCGGCCGATGGCGGGAAGTCCTCGCGGCCTGCGGCCTGCTCGTCTGCCCCTACTACCTCGGGGTGAGCGCGCATCTGTACACCGAGGTCCTCGCCTGCACGTTCGTTTTGCTTGGTGTGTGGGGTTATCGAGGCAAGCGGCACGTAATCGCGGCACTCTGCTTCGCACTCGCCATCGCGTGCCGGCAATACATGCTCGCGTTCCCCGCAGCGATCGCGGTTCACGAGGGTCTCAGGTCGCTGCGGCGGGACACTCGCTTCTGGCGGGCGGCGTGGATCGCCCCGGCCTTCGCGGCGGCGACCATACTCGGTTGGCTCGCATTCTTCGGCGGACCTGCCCCGGCCGCGGAGATGATCCAGCAGCACCTCGACACCGCGGCGTTCTCACTCCATCCCGATCACAGCCTCTATTTCCTCGCCTGCCTCGGCGCGTACTTCGTAATCCCCGAATTGATCGTCCACGCGCGGCTGAGACCGTGGAGAAATGTACGTCCGCTGCCCGGCGTGGCGGTCGGCGGCATTCTTCTTGTGCTGTTCCTGGTCTTCCCTCCGTTGGGAAACGAATTGCCCTATCCCATCGAGACGATGGGCTTCCTCGACAAGGCGCTGAAACCCGGGGGCCTGGGATTGCCCGTCGCGATCAGACTGGCGGTGCTCTTGGTGCTGGCCCTCGCGGCAGGAGCGAGATTCAGCCGCCTGGACCTCATCGGCTGGCTGGTGCTGATCAACGCGGCGGTGATGATGTTCGCCCACATTGCCTGGGACAAGTACACCCTACCGTTACTCGTTGTCCTGTGGTTCCTCGCCGGCCGTGACAGCTCGCCGGCCGGACGCACATACGGCCCTGGAGAGCCGCAGTGCCCGTCATCCTCGCTGGCGGCCTCGGAGTAAACAGGCCTGGTGGCTGAGCTGTGAACCCGATCGTATTATCTTCGTAAGTCTTTTTATCACTGCCACTTATGGTCGCGCGTCGGCAGTACGACCGATCCGATCGAACATCTCTCCCCTCTGTCTCGCCACCCTTGAACTCAATGAAGCCCGTGCCTTCGAGCGGAATACCCTTGACGAGAGCCGCTGGAGGTGTAGATTGAACTCAATGCGGAGGGTTTTCTCTCTCCCTTCCGCGACTCATCTGGGCCCATGAGAGTTGTAGAAAACAGGAGGAAATCGTTATGAAAATGGCCATAAAGGTGGCATGCGCCGGCGCGGTCGCGGCGGCCATGTCATGGACGCCGCTTGCTGTCGGCGACTACGCCTACGTGAGCGGAACAGGCGGTGAGCCCTGGGGTATGAACGGCAATGTCAACGCCATGAACGACGTGTTCGGCGTGGGCAACTGGACCCGGTACGACTTCCCCACCGCGGTGGGAGCCGGCCTGTGGGACAACAGCTTCATCCTCATGGACGGCGGTGACGGCGCCACGGATGAATTCGATGCATTCGTGAACGCCAACCGTGCTGACATGGAAGCCTGGGTTGCAGCCGGCGGTCGTCTGATCATCGGTCGCGCAAGTTGGGGTGGCCAGAATGGCCTCGACCTGGGATTTGGTGTGAACATATATAACGACATGGCATCAGACCTTGGTCACGCGTTCGACACCTCGCACCCCGTGTACGACGGCCCCTACGGCTTCACCGGAGCTGACTTCGATGGCGACTATCTGGCCCACGACCACCTCACCGGCGACTTCACTCCGCTGATGTACGGCGACGGGGGCACGGACCACGTGCTGCTGGCCGAGAAGGCCTATGGCGCCGGCCATGCGATCTTCCACGGGCTTACTCTGCCGTTCTTCGGCGAGCACGACCTGTGGTCACCCAACTGCGATGAATTCCATCGCAACCTGCTCTATTACGGCTACACCGTCCCCGGCCCCGGCAGCCTGGCGCTGCTGGCGCTGGCGGGTGTGGCCCGCAGGCGTCGTCGTTGATCACCGCCTGATCAGCGCTGATTGCGATAGAAGCATGACGCAAAAGGCGGCGACCTCCCCAGGGTCGCCGCTTTCTTTCTGCGCTGGCCGCCGCGTGTTTTATCTTACGGATCCGGGGAGTGCACCCGCGGACGTGAAAACAGTATCACATAGCCCCGGGCTTGCCCGGGGGAGACGGGGGCGGGCGTGAGGGCTTGCACCCGATCCAGAAGAAGACCGAGCGAGATCCGGAAACATGGCAGAAGTGCCGGGCCAAATACCGCCGTCCGATAAGGGTATCTGGCGACTACAGGGGGCGCGAGGAAGAGCTACCGGATCGTGATGTTCCGCCCGGCACGGCATTAGGCCTCGCAGGACGGCTGGATTTCGCTCGTTCTGCTCGCGGAATCCAGCGCCTCCGATTGACAAA
>CP070772.1:2504599-2514468 GCA_020345805.1 Phycisphaerales bacterium
TCGTCTGACAGGATGATCCGCCTGACGGCTGAGACTTTGCCGCACTGGGGGCAGCCCGTCGGGTCGACGGGATCCTCCTTACCCTTGTCCAAGACGACGGCGGGCCAGCCCTTGCCGCCACATACAGGGCAGGGGCCGGTGACGCCCAGCTTCTGCTCGATTCGCTTCACTCGCTGATGCGTGTCGCTCATTGCCATACCTCCGTCCGTTCGGCCAGCATCTTCTCCAGCCGCTCGATCCGCTCGAGCAAGTCTGGCTCCTGCGGTTTGCCGATCGTCCGATTCAACAGTTCCCTGACGGCCTGGATGTCGCCGTCCTTGGCCATCTGGACCAATCTGGCGGCGATGGCCTGCATGTCCCGGTCCGTGACGGCCGCCAGCAGCGCCGCCCGTAGCTTGCCGACATGCTCGCCGTGAGGGTTGCCGGGGCCGCCGGGGTTGCCCTTGGCGAACCGGCCTTGATCGTCCCGGCCGTTTGGGCCGTTTGGTGACGGTGACTTCATTCCTTGTTCTCCGATGAGTTGATGAGGGCCAGAATCGCCGCCCGCATTGGCTCAGGGAGCGCTGGCCACGCGTCGATCACCCGGCGCAGACCGGCGTCTTCGGGCGGATTCTCGTCCTTACTGCTGTTGCTACTGCTGGTGGTGGCGCGGTCGCTCTCGGAAGTGCTTGAAATACCACAACTTGCGGAAGGGCCTTTCCGCTTGGGAAGCTGACGCTCTACCAACTGAGCTACACCCGCAGGGCACTGCCGGAGGGCAGTCTGCGGCAGCCGGCCGGTGGGGGGCGGCTGCGGCGACATTGTAGCCGGTTTCCCGCCCGGCGGTGCGGGCGGGATCCGGAGGGCCAGTGGCCGGGATAGTATGGGGCGGCTCGGAGGTATGGGGCACGGCCGGCGGGAGTCGGGGCGAGCGGTGGTCGTGCCTACTCGGCTGGCAGGCGGCCTCCGCAGGCCGTCTCGCGCCGGCAGCGAGGCCTGAGTGCTCTACCTGATCCACGGCGATGGGCGGTCGCCACTCACCTCACGGGCAGGGGCCCCAGTCGCCGAGGATCTGGAACATGTCATCGATGTTGACCTTGTCATCGCCGTTGAGTTCGGCGGGGCAGGTATCCTCCAACTGGTACTGGTATGCACCCATATCGACGATCGGCGGATCACCGATTCCGGTGTCCTCCGTGTCCGGATCATCGACAAAGCGAGGGCTACCCCCGAGATCCGTAGTGACATCTCCCGGCACCTGATCACTGTTGGCCGCGTCGATGCACGGCGACCCGGCCAGAATGTGAGAACCGTCGGAGGTCGGGTCGGCGAACAGTGGCTCAGCGTATATGTTGCCACAACCCGCGTAGCCACCCAGCATTTTGCTGTATTCAACGGTGATGCCGCCTTCCACCCAAATCTCATTCGGAGTGTTGCCGCGGATGATGCAGTTGGCCACCGCAGGCGCGCTGCTGAAGCCGCCTATCCCGCCCCCGCCGGCGCCGCCGTGGTTGTCGACGATGGTGCAGTTGACGATGACGGCCTCGCTGTCGAACAGCCGGATGCCTCCGCCCGATCCGCGGCACCGTCTGGTGCAGCTCGGCGGACTTCTTAAACTGATCGGTCGTCAAGGCACAGCGGTCGGGATGATTACTCCAATAGGACCACAGATAAGTCTGACCGGTGGTTCGAGATGCAAAGACCAACACTCTCTCTGTAACAACGCTGGCTATCTCTATGACAACGTCAGCGGTACGCGAAGCGAACGTGCGGATCGATCGCTGGCGAAGACACTATAACACGATGCGGCCGCGCAGCTCGCTGGGCCACCGTCCGCCCTCCCCGGGGACGATCGCGCCAGCCGAGCCATGCTCCGCTCCGCGGCGCATGGCTCAACTGCCACAGGAGCACGTCGCTCAGCCAACATGAAACCTGGTGCGACACCCGCGGGCCGCCAGCCACTCATCCTTCCGGCTGGACGAGTGAATGTGCAATATCGCGTGCGGCGCGCCGAAGTGCACTGCTTCGATGACGGCGGACGCCGCCCGGACGCCGACACCGACGCTCCTACTTAAGTTCATCCGGTTTGAGGTCTTCGATGATGCCGGCATCGACCCAGTAGATCCTGTCTCGACCGTCACGCGGGCTCATGAAGAACAGGTACTTGCCGTCCCTCGATACGTTGGCGCAGAGCTCATGCGAGCCGGTATTGATGCGCCTGCCCATGCTCCGCGCCTTCGTCCACGACCCGTCCGGCCGCCGGTAGCTGATGAACAGATCGGTGAAGCCGGAGGATCGGCGCCGGCTGAAGATGAGGTACTGCTCATCGGGGTCGATGAACGGATTGCTCTCGGATTCCGCCGAGTTGATCGCATCGCCGAGAACCGTCACTTTCGAGTACTCGCCGTCGATCAGCCGGGCCATGACGATGTCGCGCTGATCGGGATTCGTCTTCGACCCGGCGAAGTAGAGGTTGCCGTTTTCGGCGACGGACACCTGCCAATGCACCAGATAGGTGTTGACCTCGTCTCCAACGGCCTTCGGCTCGGACCAGCCGTCCTCGGCGCGGTCCACATACCAGATGCTCTCGGGGCGGATCTTGTCGATTCCCGTCGGCTCCTGTGACAGGAAGAGTATCCGATGTCCGTCGGGGCTGATGATCGGCGAATCGCCCATGCCGTCGTGCAGGAACAGCGCTTGCTGCGGCGACGACCATTCATCGCCGCTTCGCGTCATGTACCACGACCTGCAGTCACGCGAAGCGACCGCCCAGTAGGCTTCTGTTCCATCCGGAGAAAAGACGGGGCAACTGTGCAGGTGATCGAATTGCGAGAAGACCTCGTCGGCGAAGACCTCCGGCGTCTCACCCGGCGGCGCCTGACCGAGGTACTCGAAGAGCGGTAGCCGCGCGCGAGGGTTGTCTGCAGGAGACGTACCGGTTTCCCCGCAAGCACCGAGGAAAATGAGCGAAGAAAGTTGTACGCACACGGCCGTAACTACCTTGAAGTCTTTCATCTGGGTGTTCTTTCACTCCGCGTGGCGCGCTTTCTGTCCCGATTATCCGCCGCGCTGCGTCTCGTTCAGGAGGACGTGGTTCCCGCCAGTGTCCTCGCGTTTGCCGAGAACAACATCGACGTCGCCGTCGCTGTCCAGGTCGCCGACGGCAATAGCAATGACGTCCTTCTCGGTCAGCCTGCCGGTGGAAGCGAAGACGCCAGCTCCGTCATTCACCCAGATCCGGCCACCCTCCCGGTGATGGCAGACAATGGCGTCCATCGTTCCATTGGTGTCGAGATCCGCGAGGCAGACCCTGGTGCTCGGTCCTCCCAGGACCTGGCCCGAGTCCGTGAATGAGCCGGTTCCGTCGTTCAGGAAGACTCCGCTGCCCTGTTCCGAGTTGACCCAGAAGGCGTCGAGGTCGCCATCGCCGTCGAGGTCAGCCAGGGCGGCGTCACCGTAACCGTTGACGGGGCCGAGCGATTGACCGCTGTCGATGAAGATCCCTGTTCCGTCATTGAGCAGTATCCGGTCCGCGGCCCGGGCGTTGCAAAGATAGATGTCGAAATCCCCGTCGGCATCGAGGTCGCCCAGCTCCATGTACCGCGACTGCGCATCGCCGAGGCTGCGGCTCGAGTCGGTGAACGTGCCGCGGCCATCATTGATCCAGAATCGGTTCTCGAGCTCGAAGACCGCGACTGCGGCGTCGAGATCCGTATCGCCGTCCAGATCGCCGAGCTCGACTGACAGTGCCCCGATGTCGCCGCTTCCGAGGCCCTGGCCGCTGTCCGCCAACCTGCCGGAGCCGTCGTTCAGGAAGACTCCGTCCGGCACGCCGTGCATGACGACAAAAGCGTCGAGGTCGCCATCGCCGTCGAGGTCGCCCAGTGCGACGCCATGCTGCTCCCCCGGCGCGCCGAGCATCTGGTCGCCACTGGTGAATGCTCCTGTGCCGTCGTTGAACCAAGTGCACGGAGCCGGGATGTAGCAGGCGCTGAACAGATCGAGATCGCCATCACCGTCCAGGTCGCCGACGTCGATGGCGAACGTACGTGCGTCGCCCACGCGCTGGCCTCTATCGGTCAACTTGATCCGCGTGCCGTCCGCCGGAACGTACGATTCGCTCGTACCGCAACCCGAAAGCATGATGAGCGAGGACAAGAAAGCCCAGACCGCCGCATGTACCGTGGAAACAATCATCAGCGCGTTCTCCCTTCATTGTGACTCCCGATCCAATCCGGGAAACGGCGTGCGCGGCCGCGACGGCGGCCCGCCGGGACCAATGGGCAGACCGATCGGAGACGAACGCGGAGGATACGGAACATCCATATGCGTCCGTCATCCTGTGCATTTGCAGATTGCGTGCCAGTGCCGGCGATTCGTCCGGAACGGGCGTGGCGCGGCGGAAACGCTGTAGCTGGGACGATTCGTCAGGTAATGCGCACTTCGCAGGTGTCCGCATTTGGGATTGTGAATCCCGGGACCGGACATCTCAGGGTCGCCGATAGACCGCCGTCCGAGCCGAGACAACAGGACGCTGTCGCCTCCTGGCCACTCAGATCAATAACGTCGCAGAGCGGTTTACCCGGCATCGCCGACGTCCCACCCCAGTCATTCCTTGATTAGAGGTCACGAACATGGCCCCCAGTTGGCCAGGACGAAGAACACATCGTCGATATCGACGACGCCGTCGCCGTTGAGATCTTCCGGCACGCCGCTCTGACCCCAGGCGTAGAGAACCGCGAACAGATCGTCGATATCAACCGTGCCGTTGCCGTCGAGGTCGGCCGCGCACAGGCCGATCATCCAGGCTCCACGGCCCTGGGTGGATGCGAGCAGGCGATTGCGGATAACATCGAGACGGAAATCGATGACCGCGGTGTTGGGGAACCCTTCGCCGAAGCGGTGCCACGATGCTCCGCCGTCCAGCGATCGGTACACGCCGATTTCGGTGCCTGCATACAGCACATCAACATCGGGACGGGTGTCCACCGTGACGGTGTTTACCGGCTGGTCGGGAAGATCGCCGTCCAGCGCTTCCCAGGTCTGTCCGCCGTCTTCCGTTCGCAGCACGTTCTCCGCTCCGAACGCCGAGCCGGCGAGATACGCGTGCAGGTGATTCTCCGGGGAGACGAACACTTGCCGCATGGTCCGGATCCATCCCGGCAGGTCCTGTCGGACGAGGTTCCACTGAGTGCCGCCGTTGAAAGTGACCTGCACGTTGCCGTCGTTGGTGGTGACCCAGATCGTCTGGGGATCGGACGGGGCGATGGCGACGCTGTGAATCGCGCCGTAGTTGGTGGAGGTCAGGTCGCCGCTGATGGGTGTCCAGTACGTTCCGCCGTTGGTGCTCTCGTAAACGCGATGCGTGCCGTAGATCATGCGATCGTTGTTGACCGGATCGATTTCATAAGGCGGGAGGAAGCAGTTGCGGTCGTAGGAGGAGATACCGTTGCCGGAGTAATTGAAGCCGGTGCCGCCGTTGGTGGAGCGATAGAGATTGCCGGTCCCCTGGTACTCGCAGAAGACGATGTTGGGATTGGAGGGATTGACGGCGGTGCAGCCGCCATCGCCTCCGAAGACGTGAATCCACGAATCCGGTCCGGTTCGCTTGTTGGTGCCGTTGTCCTGCGTGCCGCCGAACGCGACTTCATCGGAGGTTGGGTGCAGCGAGAAGCCGGCATAGAACTGAACCAGACCGAGCCCGGTATTCAGCGGCAGCCAGGAAGTGCCCAGGTTGGTCGAGCGATGCAGGCCGCCGTCGTCGCCGGCCAGGAATCGGCCGGAAGCATCCCAGGCGAATGCGTGCAGATCCACGTGCGGAGGAGTGATGTCCGACCAGTTGGTGCCGCCGTTGGTAGAACGTCTTGCGTTCAGACCGCCCACCATGACCACCTCGGGATTCGTGGGCTGCACGGTGACCACGTTGAGATACCAGCCGTAGGTGGACATGTAGTTGGAGGTTGACTTTTGCGTCCAGACCGCGCCGCCGTCGTCCGTTCGATAGATCCCCAGCAGTTCCGCCGAGCCGCCGGTGTCGGTGGCCTGCTGGGTGATGGCGGTGTAGAGGCGCAGCGGCGAGGAAGGAGCGACGGCCAGAGAGATGCGTCCGACGTTGGAGGTGGGCAGTCCGCCGGCCAGCTTGTGCCAGCTCGCGCCGCCGTCTTCGGTCTTGTATATGCCGTTCTGTGAATCGCCGAAGATGTTGCCGATACCCGCGTAAAGCACCTGCGGGTCGTCCGGCTGCATCGCCATGTCGGTGGCGTCCAGATTCGGCAGACCGTTGGTCAACTGCGCCCAGCTTGACCCGCCGTCGGTGGACTTGAACACTCCGACCGGGCCGTAGGCGTCGGGATGGTTCTTCGCCGCCGAGGCCGCGGGCAGGAAGCCGCCGGCGTGGGTGACGGCCGCATACACCACCGACGAATCGGACGGATCAACGATGATCCGCGAGATGCACCGCCCCCCGAAATCCGATTCGGCGAGGTGCTGCCAGGTGTCGCCGCCGTCGGTGCTCTTGTAGATACCCAGTCCGAACCGGCTGTGGTAGGCGAAGTTCGCCTCTCCCGTGCCGACGTAGATCGTGTTCTCGTCGTTGGGATCCAGCGCCAGAGCGCCGGTTGCGGAGGTGGGCATCTCGTCGGTCAGCACCGTCCAGGTGGTTCCGCCGTCGGTCGTCCGCCACACCCCGCCGTCTGCGGCGCCCACGTAATACAGATTCGGATCGGTGGGGCTGGCGGCGAGGGCGGCGATGCGGCCGGTGTATTCCACGCCTCCGATCGGGGCCGGCCCCCAGGGCTGCCACCCCGAGCCTGCCCGCCCGCCGGCGGGTGTCGCCGGCCTGTCTTCGGCGATCTGGGCGGGTGGTGTTTCGCGCACGTCAAACACGATCCTGGCGATGAAGTGGGCCGGACCGCGCAATTCCATAACTTCCTCCGGTCCCGTGACCGATGTGTCCAGAGCAATCTGGTGCTCGACGGTGATCGACCAGCGGCCGGTGTGGGTAATCGGAATGTTGATTCCGCCGGAGGTGTTCGATTTCAGTTTGGTGACGGTCGGCGTCGCTCCCAGGTCCTGGGCCTGGCCCGCATTCTGATCGCCGCTGGCGGGGGAGGACAGCGCCACGGGAATCCCTCCCACGCTTCCACCATCAAACCTGATACGCAACGGGAGATCCGTTCCCACCGCCAGCCAGGCCGGGTCGACCATCGGGACCAGCTCCAGGCGATGGCCGAACTTGGCGGTTGCCGAAGCGCACGGTCCGCCGGCAGTGGGGGGCCCCTCGCCGCCGCCGACGCGCACGAACAGCTTCTCATAGAAGAACACCCGCTCGCGATCGCTGACCAGAGGCGGAGCGCTTTCGGTGACGATGACCGCCGTGCCCGCATCTTCGGGCGTGAACGTCCAAAGCGCGGTTTCCTCTTCGGTCCGGCGGCTGATCACCGTCTGGCTGCCGCCGCTTCTCACCACCACGCGAACATCCTCCCCGGCGATTGTCGCGTCGGTCAGGCGCAACTCCAGCGGCTGTCCCACCTGCGCGATTCCCGAAGCGGCTTCCAGCAGGGGACCGGTCCGATCTGCCGGCGGCGACTGATTCTGCGGGCCGGCTCCGTCGCCCGGCGCCAACAGGCAGAGGACCGCAAACGCCGCGGTGATCGGTGTCGCACACTTGAGGGCTGATCGCTTGATGAACATGTCTCGGCCTCCGTCGAAGAGTGGCAATTCGTACCGCACGGGGCTGTGTGATCTTACGTGCCGGGTCGGTGGCCGCACAGCCCGGCCGGCCGTCGCCGGCCTCCCCCAGTGTACCGATCAATACCGCCGGTCCAAGACTTCAGTTGCGGAAACGTGCGTTCCGGTGGTTGCAGGGTGTTCGGTACGAGGTTCGATGCTAGGGGAGCGGGGTGGAGCCGCATTTGCTCCGGAATCCTTATCGGCCGGGGGTGGGGGGGATATGATCCAATCCCGTGAGACGGCTGGGCGTCATCCTCGTCCTTCTGCTTGTGGCGGTGCTCGCCAACATAATCAACGCCTGGAGCTGCGCGCTGCTCGTGGCAGTGCACGAAGATGACCCCGACTCGCCGGCGATTGCCGTGCAAAGTGTCGGCAATCCGCCTGAGGCGTATTTCTACGAGATGCGCCGCGCGGGCGCATTCAGGCGGGTTGAATGGGAGGCAATGGAGTGGGGGGCGTTGAGTGGGGGGGGCGAGGTGGATGACCCGCCGGTGGTGGAGGATGCCCGCGGCCTGCCCATGCTCAGCCTTTCCTGCCGCATTCACACCATGTCGGACACCGCGGACTGCTATGCCGTGGAGGTCGAGGGCGGGATCGGCATCGCCAACATTCATGATCCTGCGACCATCGCGCCCGGGCCCGGCATGCTGCCGCAGAATCCGGATTTCTATTCCGCGCTGGTCCTGCCCTGCCGACCGATGTGGCCGGGTTTTGTCATCAACACGCTGATCTACGCCGCGGTCCTGTGGCTGCTCCTGCGCGGCCTGCCCGCGGTCCGCCGGGCGGTGCGTGCGTTCAACGGCCGGTGCACCAACTGCGGCTACGACCTCCGCGGCACCCCCGGAACGGCCTGCCCCGAATGCGGGTGGGGCCGCGCGGCATGGCGCAGTGCGTCCCGCGCCTGAGTTCGACGCTACCTGGCGATTCTCCTGCTCACGGGCAGGGTCCCCACGCGCCAAGCACGGCGAAGACATCGTCGATGTCCACACTGCCGTCGGCGTTGACATCGCCAAGACAACAGCCGTCACAGGCACCCCAGTCATCGAGCACGCCATAGATGTCGTCCAGGTCGACCGTGCCGCTGACATCAACATCGCCATAGACCACATCCGCCGGCACGCCCGCAAACTCATAAACCCCCATGTCCACGATCACGGGCAGTCCGCAGCCGGTGTCATCGGTTGCCGGATCATCCGTGAAACGTGGCTCGCCGTCCAGATCGATTGGGACGCGCTCGCACTTGAGGCCATCGCCGTCAATGTCGTGGTGATCGGCGGGAAGAGCGTTGTTGAACGCCGCGTCGATGCACGGCGAGCCGGCGGCGAGATGGCAGTCGCCGTCGTCAGGGTCGACGAAGAGCGGATCGGAGTTGATGTTTCCCTGGCCGGGGAGGAGGTCCTGGAGATCGCTGTAGGTGATGTTGACAGGGCCTCCCCCTCCGATGGGCGTGTTGATGCCGTTGGCCCAGACGATGCAGTTGGTAAGGACGGTGGGTATGTCGTTGTCGGGATGGACGAAGATCGCGTCGTAGTTCTGCGTGCTGGTGTTTCCGGTGAAGGTGCAATTGGCGAGCTTTGCCGCGCCCGCAGAGGCGATGTATATGCCTCCGGCCTCCCCGTTGCCGCCCGTATGCTCATTGTGCAGGAACTCGCAATTCACAAAGGCCAGTTCACTGTCGCCGGACAGGTACGCAGCGCCACCGGCGTTGCCGGCGGTGTTCATGGTGAACGTGGCGTTGAGGAACCGCGCGCCGCTGCCGTCCAGGACGCAAACGCCGCCGCCGGTACCGGTCTCGTTGCTGATGAACGAGCAGTCAATCACATCAATGTCGGAGGTTTCAGTGTAGATCGCTCCCCCCCGGTCTGAAGAGTTCCCTTCGAAGAGGCAGTCGGACACGGTTGCTTTGGCGTCTTGTACTTTCATCGCTCCGCCGTCTTGCACCGCGGTGTTGTCGATGAAGCGACATCCGCTGACCGTGGGCGGTGTCTGACACTCAAAAATGTCCAGGCCGGCAGCATGGTAAGTGGCAGTGTTTTCCACGAACCAGCAGTCGGTCACAGTCGGTGACGAGCTCTTGATGTACATGCCGGCGCCATGCTCGTATGCCCCGCCGGTGATGGTGAAGCCTTCGACGACGGTGTCTTCGTCTTCGCCACTGA
>CP070772.1:2514568-2524454 GCA_020345805.1 Phycisphaerales bacterium
CGGGGCGCGCGCAGAAATGTCGTCGACGAAAAGGCGTTTTGAAGATTCCCGGGAAAACCTGCGGATTCTGGCGCCGCACGTAATGTCTTGACCGGCAAGTCATTACGAAAAGCGCCGGTCGTGACGAGAGCCCAAAAACACCGGGAGGTCGCTTTCTGCGCGCGCAGGGAGCGCACCTTCAGTCCCCTGTGGGGAGACGTGCTAAGCCGCAAGCGGCCCCTCGCATGAAGCACCCCCCATGACCTCTCCCCCTCATCGCGCATCGCTCATCGCTTATCACTTCCCTTTCATCTCAAAACGACAATCTGGCGCGCGCAAGTGTCGACCTCACCCCCCACACAAGGCTTGGAAATGCGGTTTTTGCGGGCGATTCCTTTTCCGGGGGCGTCCGGGGGTGCGACAAATCTGCGCGCGCAAAGTAAACACCCCTTCGGCGCGCAAAAGTGCGCGCCCTGCGCGCGCAGAAATCGACCTGCCCACCTGGCGCCCTCAGGAAGGCTGTTTTTGGAGCCTTTTCAACGTTCACGAATGTGCGCTTCCTGCGCGCGCAGAGATCGACCTACGCTTCGTGCTGTTCCCCATCTTTACATTGGGTTCACGTCAGCCGCGGGCGAGGATGGCTTATGCGGCGAGCTCGCCGAAGTCGGTGTCGAACTCGTCGCCGTATTCGCTCTCATCATCCTCATGGGCGTCCTTGGGCCAGGACGGGGAGGCGCGATGATGCACCTTGATCACCGTGGCCAACTGCTCGGCGAAGGTTGTCCGGAGAATGTCCAGCGACCCGGCGAGGTCCTCCAGGAACGGATTGGACCGGTTGCGGAACAGCACCACCACGGCCATGGTTTCATCCTCGTGGGGGCAGGAGAAGGCGATGACCTGCGAATCGGCCAGGAACCCGCCTTCCAGGCCGACCCATTTGGCGAACTCCTCGGCGTCGTCGAAGGCGACGATCTGGGATTCGGAGGCCATCTGCGGGCAGATCGCCTGGCAGAGGTAGTCCAGGAGAAGGCTCATGGAATCGCGGGGGCAGTCGTAGTTGACGTAAGCCCCCAGGCCGTACTGGCCCGCGCTGTCAGGCAGGAAGACTGCGGCGTTGGTCGGGCCGGTCTTGGCCAGCACGTACTCCAGCATCGTTCTCAGCAGCTCTTCCACATCCAGCTCCTGCTTGAGCAGCGTGCGGAACTCGGCGGTCATCGCCACCTCGTTCATCTGGTCGGCCATGTCGCGGTAGGCGATAACCAGATCGTTGCACAGGTCATCCACCTGGCCGGAAATCTCGTGGCGGGCTTCGTTCAGCTCGCGGCAGATGCGCTGGAGAGAGCCGAAGCGCTCCTCGCGCTGCTGCTCGAGGCGCGCCTTGATGAGGGCGGAGTCGATGCGGTCGGAGAGGATCGCGAGATCAACGGGCGCGTTGAGGAAGTCGACGGCTCCGCAGCGGAGGGCGGTGGTCGCGGTGGTTGCGGTGGCGTCTTCCGAAAGAACGATCGTCTTGGTGGTGGGGGCGGTCTTCTGCACGAGGCGGGCCAGTTCGAAACCATCGCCGTCGGGGAGATCGGGGTTGAGAATGATCAGATCGAATCTGCGACGGGCGACGGCGGCGCGGGCCTCATCAAGCCGCTCGACGGTGACATACTTGTGGCGGCGCTCTTCGAGCCAGGCGGTGAAATCCCCCGTGCAGAGGTTCTTGTCGCCGACGATGAGGATCTTCGCCGGCCCGCGTCTGGGGGCCCGGTCAGTCAGGGCCTCGGCCAGGCGTCGATCAAGATCTTCCGGATCGTGGCCGTCGGCGGCGGAGGATGGGTTCTTCTCCGGCCGGCGGGGCTGCTTCTGATTGTCAACGTCATGCGACGTGGCGCTGTTCATCTTTGTTTTCCCGCCATTGGTTGATCCAGAAGGTGGCGATTGCTCCGACGGACGGGCCGTTGACCAGCTCGACTTGTCCGCCGTGCGCCTCGGCAATGCGTCGGGCCCGGGCCAATCCCAGGCCGGGCTGGCGACCGGCGGGTTTTGCACTGAAGAACGGGTCGAAGGCGTGCGCCAGTGTGCTGAGGCTCATACCCTCGCCGTCGTCAGTCACTTGGATCTTCAATCGGTCATCTAGGGGATCGGTTTGAACGCGCAGTTCGATATGCCGCACCCCTTTCGATTCCGTTGCGTTACGGATCAACTCACCAAGGGCCACGTTTATTTGATCCGGGTCGATAAATGCCGGGGGGAGAATGTCGGGAAGGATGGTGTTGATGCTCGGCCCGTCCGGGTCGGTCGGGCAGTGCCGTTGAACGATCCGGAACACCAGCTCTCTCAGATCCGTCTTGGAGCGTTTGGGTGAAGGTGGCTCGGCGAAATCGCGCAGTGCGCTGATCATGTCGCTGAGCTTATGGGCCTGCTCGGCGATCTGTTCCGCCATAAGTCTTTGTTCCGGCTCACGTAAGCGTTCGGCCAGAAGCTGCGATCGGCCGGAGATCACTGCCAGGGGATTGTTCATCTCGTGTGCGGCGCCGGCGGCGATCGCGCCCAGCGCGGCCATTGTCTGGTGCTTGGCCAGCGTGCTCTGGGTTTCCACCAGGACCCGGTTGGCATCGGCGAGCTGCTCGCCAAGTCCCTTTGCCCCAGCATGTTGCGCCGCTGCCGCCACTGCCGCCGCCCAGGTCCGGCTCAACGCCTCAAGCTGGTCGAGGTCTTCGTCCTCATCGACCGGACAGTCGTGCGCCAGCACCGCGCTTACTCCCCAGCCGCAGCGGAGCGGCATCAGCTTGATCTGCTCCAGATCCGTCACCCCGTTCAAGAACTCCTCCAGCAGCGGGAGAACGGTTATTGCCCGCATCGACACCTGGGCCCGATCCGCCAGATCCGTCAGCAGTCGCGTGGCACTGGGCGGATCGACCAGCCGCGTCTCCAGCGGTCGGCCCGCGTCGGACAGACGAACCAACTCCCACGGCTCGCCGTCCCGGGACTGATAAATCGTGGCGAAGAACGAGCCTCCCAGGATCTCCTTGGCAGACCGTACGACCTGGCCGAGGGTGTCCAGCACGGACTGGCCAGGTGCGGTTGACTCATGAAAGCCGGCGATCGCCCGGATGATCCGGGCCTGCTGCTGTGCTGTCGCGGCTCGATGCCGGAGGGCATTGTTGGCTCTCCCCAGCGCCTCGTTGGCTCGGCTCACCGAGCGAAGGAGGATGGTCTGGTCATGCCTCATGCGCAGGTCGAGGCCTGCGGCCCGGGCCGTGACCGCCTCATGGAGGTTCTCGGCCAAGTCCTCCAGTATCGTGGTTTCCAGCCCCAAAGCCCCGCACAGGAGCTTTCCATCGTCGCCGCGTGGTACGTGCCCCGCCGGCGCCGAGTATTGCTGACGTGCCACGATGTCGGCGAGGGTCACCACGCCGATCAGCCACCGATGTGGAAGATCCGGCAGGCTCTCAAAACGCTGCCCGTGCAGCCAGAGCACATCTGTCAACGACTTGGGAAGCGCCCAGTGCTCCGCCAGCCGCTTGCCGGCGGTGCGAGTGTCCAGGCCGATAATGCGACTGCAGGCCTCGTCGAGAGTCACTCCGTGGGCCTCGGCAAAACGGCAGACCTTATCGAAGCTGACCGGCAGCAGCACGTGCAGTGCCAGCGCTCCCAGATCATGCAGGAGGCCGGCGGTAAACGCTTCGCCCGGGGTTGGCGGGCCGGGGGTCCCTTTGCGGGACGCCATCGCCGAGGCCAGAACCGCGGAGGCCAGCGAATGCTGCCAGAACATGACTCGATCGAACACCGGTTCGGAATCGCGGGTTTCGCCCCCGAGGCTGACCATCCGGTCAAACACCTCGAAGACCTGCACCGACAGCACCGCGCTCCGCACGGCGTCGAAGCCCAACAGCAGCACCGCCCGCTCGACGGTGGCCACGTTGGAGGCCCGGCCCCGCGTGTTGCACCGACACAGCGCCAGCACCTTGCCCGCCAGCGCAGGGTCGGACTCGACCAGCTCGATCACCTCTCTTGCTTCCGAGTCCTCAGCCGTCGTCAGTTCCAGCAGCCGCACCGCCACGGCGCTGATTGTGGGCAACTCGTCGAGTTGCTGCAGGATCAGTTCGACGCGCCTGATCTGAACCGGATCGGGGTTCTTCTCTTGGCCGTCCATCCAGGAGTCCTGCGCTAAGGAAGCCATGGCCCCGCGTTCACAGCGCCAGCAGGTCGCTGATGTGATCGACCAGCTTCTCGATGTCGAAGGGCTTCTTGATGAAATCATCGGCGCCGTTGTTGGTCAGCGCGCCGATCTCTTCCTGACTGACCACGCCCGAGACAATGATCACTCTTGTATCGCTCAGTTCGGGGTTGGACCGGATCCGATCACAGACGAGGTTGCCGTTGATGTCCGGGAGCATGTAATCCAGAAGGATGACGTGCGGCCTGAATTGCTCGGTGAGCAGGCCCGCGTCGTAGCCGGTCGAGGCGGTCTTTACCTCGAACCGCTCATCGCGCTGAAGCACATCAACCAGCAGCTCGACGATCTGCTCATCGTCATCCACCACCAGGATCCGCTTCTTCATGCTCTCCAGGGCGTCGATGGGGATGTCGTTGGTTTTCATGAACCGGATCAGTTCGGCCCGGGGAATCCTGCGGAACCGCGAGCCCGGCACGCGGAAGCCCTGAAGCCGGCCGCTGTCGAAGCAGCGGATGATCGTCTGTTGTGAGACTTTGCAAATCTCCGCCGCCTCACCGGTGGTGAAGACCTGCTTGTCGCCCCACGATCGGCTGCCATTGTTCCTCGCCATGACTCTCCCTCCCTGGACAGTACGCAGCCCGTCGCTGGGAAGCCTTACATAAGTTCCCTAATTTGCCGGAGTTGTAATCGTCTCCACAACTACTTGAATTCACATCCTCCTTCCCCGGCCTCCCACCCGGCGCGGCGCAGAGGTCACACGCCGCACACCCGACCGTCCCGTAGGCTTATGGGACGGTTGAGGTCGGCGCAGGCTCTTCGCTACCGCCTTGGGCAAACCATCCCGAGTCTCGCTTTGTTGCCGGTTTCGGCCCTGTTTCGCTCGGGACGGCCTGTTACCGCCCCGAACGCCGCTTCTCCCATAGCGACACCGCCTCCGGCTCCCTCGGATACAGCGGGGCCAGTTCCAGCGGATCGATGGTTCGACCCGCCTCCAGAAGGCGGCAGGTCACTGCCAGACAGGCCGTCGCCTCGAACCGCGGTTCGATCAGCAATGTCCCGACCGACTCGCAGCGGTCCCGCAGCCTCCGGGGCACATGCTCATCTCCCACCACCGCCGTCAGGTTCTCGATCGTCACATCCGCAGCATCGGCCAGTCCCGGCGGTTCGCTTACGGACCAACTGGTCTGCTCATCACGCTCCAGCAGCGTAGCCCAGAACGTCTCGCCTTTGCTGGCCAGTGCAACCAGCACCGGCCCGTCTCCCGCCTGTTCCCGCTCTACCGATTCCCCCGCCACCAGCGCCGTGGGCGCCGCCACAAGCCTTGCTCCCAGCGCCTCGCTCAAAGCTTTCGCGGTGCTGACGCCGATGCGCAGGCCCGTGAATCCACCCGGTCCGACGGACACGCCCACCGCCCCGCCGCCTCCCAGGTCCTCGGGCTTCAGATCCAGGCGTTTGAATAGCCGGTCGATCGCGGGCAGCAGGTCATCATCGTGGCGCAGCTCAGCGCCCAGCGGTTCGGCGTGCACGTCTCCCCGCCGGTCACGCAGAGCCACGGAGCCGCGGTGCTGTGAGGTCTCGATGGCCAGCACGATGGGCCGACTCATCCGTCCCCCCTTTCCTCGCCTTCAGGCAGCGCGTTGAGCGGGATCGCCCCCGGCAGTGCTTCTTCGGCCTCGGGGACCGCAGCCAGATCCAGCGGCAGCGCCGCAGCGCGCTCGTGATCGGTGTTCAGGACCAGCACCTGCGGCATGCGCATCTCCAGGCCCATCTCCGCATGCTCATGCCCAAGACAGAACAGCTTTACGTTCCGCGCTTCGGCGAGTTTTGCCACCTGATCCTGCGAGTAATCCCGACCCCATACAAGCAGGTGCGCGGCCCCGTGCGGCTTGCGGTAATCCTCGTCGGTTAACTCCCGGTCGAACACTGTTTCGTCAAAGTGCCTCATCATTCTCTCGGCCGGCAGACTGTGGGCGCAGAACACACCGCCTTCACTGATCAGCGCAAGCGGCATGGCGCGAACGAATGCGTTGATCGCCTCCGCCACCTCTTCGCAGCGATCGCCGTACACGAACTGCAGGGCATCGTTGAACAGGTCCACGCTGTTGCCCGCCCCCTTGCTCACCCCCACGCCCGTCATCTGCGACAGCTCGTGATTCGCCAGCAGGGGATGAACCTGATGTGGATATTCGCAGACGAGCTGGGCGCCCTTGATGAGCATGCGGTGGGAGAAGTCCATTCCGTTGAGCAGCCGCTCGCCGTGAATCATTTCCTGCAGGATCAGGTGATGGTCCGGCGAGGTATCGAGCTTGGCCAGGCGCAGGAGCTTGCGGAGATGGAAGGGGTTGTCGTGCAGGTCCCCGGTGACGATGAGCCGCCCGCGGGCGGGCAGGCGCACCACCGACCCGCGCCGGTTGTCGGCCGAGAGCATTGCCTCCGCGGCCTGCTCCAGTAGCCCGCACACCGCCTCCGCGTTCTGCATGTTCAGATCGTCGATCACAACCCGATAGCATACGCCAAGGGCCGGCAACCGGCCGAGCAGCGCATAAAGGACCGGCCCGGGAGGCTCCCGGGCCGGGACAGGTAAGCATGCCTTCCGGTTCAGTCGATCAACTCATCACGGGCAGGGCCCCCAGGCTCCGAGGATGAGGAACAGGTCGTCGATGTTGACCTTGCCGTCATCGTTGAGGTCCTCGGGGCAATCATCACAGAACCCCCAGGCGCCGAGTATGGCGAAAAGGTCGTCGATATTGACCTTGTCATCGTCGTTGAGGTCCTCGGGGCAGTCGTCCTCGCACTCGTCGGGGATGCCGTTATCGTTGTCGTCGGAGCTGCCTCCGCCGATCACGCCGTCCTCATGGAAGAGCCAGCTCTCATGGACCGGGATCCATCCGGCCACAATTTCGTAGAGCTCCTGGATCCCATGACCCAGGTATATTCCGCTGTACAGGTCGTAGTCGTAGCTGTGGTAGGACGCGTTGTTGAAGTCCCATCGCACGGTGCCGTCCGGGAACAGAATGATCTGAAAATCGTTGAGCAGGCCGTCATCATTGTCGTCGTAGGTTTCCGTGTTCCAGTAGAAGACCGCGCGGTCCGCATCGAGCCGGTAGCCGAACAGGCCATACCAGTAGGAGCACAGATCATCATACGCGGCCATCAGGTAAGTGTGGGTGGGGTTCACTCCGTCTGTATAATGAACCAGGTCATCAACGGAGCCGTGACCGTAGTAGTAGGCATCTTCGCCGCCGCGAAGAAGCTCGACGTAACCGTTGGCGTACTGAAGGAAGGCGACAAACGTCTCGCCGCCCAGTGTCACCGAGAACGGCAGCGACGTGACCCCGGAGTGACCCTCGTCGTCCGCATCGCGCCAGTCGAAATCGCCGGCGACTTCGGTGAACTCGAAGGGTATCGACTGCGGCGTCCCCACGGACTCTTCAAACTCCCAACTCTGCCCGGCGGGGATCATCCCGCTCGCGACCTCGATCAGAGTCTGACTGTCATAGCCCAGGTAGACTCCGGAGAACAGATCGTAGTCGTAGCCCGCGTAGTCGGCGGTGTTGAAATTCCATTGCACCGTTCCGTCCGTGAACAGCACGATCTCAAACTCGTTCATCAGATTGCCGCCGACGTCGGAATAGGTTTCAGTATTCCAGTAGAAGGCGGCGAGGTCCGCCTCCAAACGATAGCCGAACAGCCCGTATTCTTCGGAGGTGAGATCGTCAAAGGCGGCCATCAGGAAAGTATGGGTGGGGCCGTCGTCTTCCGTGTAGTTGACAAGTTCGTCTACGTACCCGTAGCCGTGATGGTATGGCTGCTCTCCCGCGCGGAGCAGCTCGACATAACCGTTGGAGTCCTGGGTGAAGGCCACGAAAGTCTCCCCGCCCAAGGTCACGGGAACCGGCAGGGATGTGACCTGGCTGAATGATTCATCGCCCGCACACAGCCAGTCAAGTCCTTCCACAATGCCGTCGAACTCGAACTCGGTCGGGGCGGACAGAAGAGCGTCGATATCAACCTCGTCCGGGATGCCGTTCTCGTTGCAGTCCTCGCACTCATCCAGAAGCTGATTCTGATTGATGTCCGTGCCCAGGCCGTTGGCGAACTCGAGGTAGTCGGCCAAACCGTTTTCGTTGCAGTCGGCCGGAGTCGCGCCGCCGGCGTACTCCACGGCATTGATGAGGGCCAGCATACTGCGGGGGTTGATGATCTCGGTGGTGTAGGTCATGTCGTGATTGAGGTGCACCACCGCACCGCCCATATCTGTGCGGTAAGTGATCATCGGGTTGCCGAAGTTGTTGTTGACGACCACCGCTGCGTTGGCATCGACGTTCACATAGCTGAATCCCGCCGCATCTCCCCACTGCTCCGGCAGCCAGGCTGTCAGTGCATGAGTTGGATCAAGCACGAACCAGTGCCCGCCGGAGTCATAGTCACCGGCGTAAGTAACGGGCATGTACTCCCGTATGACGGGATTCCAGAGGGGGTCTTCGCTGTCATAGGCCGCCCACTCGGTGATGACCAGTCCACCCCCGCCGGTGATGAAGGCCGCCAGCGCCGCCTCCGCCCCCGGGGTCAGGTCCGAGCCATAGCTCCATCCGTCGAGATAGACCACCACGTCGAAATCGTTCACATCGGGATTGACACCATCCCACTGGTGGAAGAGACCGCCGAATACGACATTTTGCCCGGCTTCCTCCAGCGCCGGCTGCACCTGATATTCGGCATCACCGTCCCCAAGCAACAACACGTCCACCGGCTCGGCGTTGCCAGCCTGGCCGGTAGAGATAAGAAGAGCCCCGGAAACTGCTACTGAGACCAAACGACAGTTACCAGTCATCACGCACCTTCTTTCCTTTTGTCCCACTTGAATTGCGCTCCCCGCACCCCGCGTCGGCATGAGAGTTCCCGCCTAACATGCGATCCGCGACCGCGCAGGGCCGCGATATAGCATAATGTCCTGCCGCCGCCCGGTGGTTTCAAGCCCAAAAAAGGTGAATTGGAACAGTTTCGCCGGGGCGGCAGCCCGGAAATCCCCCTCGTGTGCCGATGAAAGCACAAGCCGCCTCGCGTAACGGAGGCGGCTCTGCGCGCCGAAGCACAAGGAACCTCGGGGGACCGTTCGTAGACGAGACGGCTCCCGTTACCTCTCAGAGGGTTGTCGCCACCTTCGTCATGTCCAGTTCGCCAGCACCTCGAATAGGTCATCGATGTCGACCACGCCGTCCCCGTTCAGGTCCTCGGGGCAGTCGTCGCAAGATCCCCACGCCGCGAGAACCGCGAATACATCATCGATGTCCACGACCCCATCGCCGTTGACGTCGCCGTAGAGCGCGCCCAGCGTGCCGTCGAGAGTTACGTTCTGGGCGTAGATGTCGCTCATCTCCCATAGGCCGTCGCCCCAGGCGAGGAAGGCGTCGCCGTCGGTGTTGCGCATGGCGTGGAGTCTGGACTTGGATGCGTTGCGGGAGGAAACCAGCAGCGGATCGGGCCCCCAGACCGGCTCGCCGATTCGATCGAGCCGCATCGCTTCGAGCTTCTTGTCAGTGGCACCGGTCTCCGTCGCCCAGAAGACCATCGCCCCGTCATCGCACGCTATGGTCCTGGCCTGTACTCGCTCGATGGTCTCCAGGGGCGCGATGACCAGACCGCTGTCGGTCCACTGCCGCTCGCCTGTGCCGCTGTACATCTGGCCGTATACACCCCAGTGACCGATGAAGTCCGGATCCACCCAGTACTCGATCCAGA
>CP070772.1:2524554-2538840 GCA_020345805.1 Phycisphaerales bacterium
CCGGGCCGTCGCCTGCATCGCCACTTCGCCCAGCTATCCCAAGCGCGAACAGCAGCAGGCGATCGAACTGGCCGAGCAGTTCGGCATCCGCTATCACATCGTCGAAACCATGGAGCACCTCGATCCACGCTACGTGGTCAACGAGCCGGACCGCTGCTACTTCTGCAAGCTCGAACTGCACGAGAAGGTGCACGAGGTCGCCGCGGAAGAGGGATGCGCGGTGATCGCCGATGGCAACAATGCCTCCGATGTTGGCGACGACCGGCCGGGTATGGCCGCAGGCAGGGAGCGGGGGGTGCGCTCGCCCCTGATCGAAGCGGGGATCAACAAGGAACAGGTGCGGGAGATTGCCCGACACCTGGGTCTGCCCGTGTGGGACAAGCCTGCCATGGCTTGTCTCGCCTCCCGCGTGCCGTACGGCACGGCGGTGCAGCCGGAGCTGCTGGCGCGAATAGAAAAAGCGGAAGATGTTCTGGCGGGGCTGGGGTTCAGGCAGTTTCGCGTCCGGCATCACGGTGACGTGGCCCGCATCGAACTCCCGGCGGAAGATCTCCCCTCTGCGGTGGCGGTGCGGGAGAGGATCACCGGGCCGATTCTGGAGCTGGGCTATCGCTTCGTGGCCCTGGACCTGGCCGGCTTCCGCAGCGGATCGCTCAGCGCCGCTTCCGCAGCGAACGCCGCGAGGTCGGAGAAGAACGGGAGTCCGTGATGATCGCCTATCTCGACATGCCTTCCGGCATCTCCGGTGACATGGTTCTCGGCTGCCTGGTCGATGCCAGCTGGCCTGTCGAACAATTGCGCAACACGCTGGGGCAACTCGGCCTGCCGGAACGATCCTGGGAGGTGGGGTCCGAGGAGGTGATGCGCGGACCGCTCCGGGCGACGCTCGTGAACGTAACCGTCCGGGAGCCGGAAGCGGTTCATCGCCGTCTCCACGACATCCGGTTGATGATAGATTCCTCCCAACTGCCGTCGGTCGTGAAGCAGCGGGCGATAGCGACCTTCGAGCGCCTGGCCGTGGCGGAAGCAAGAGTGCACGGCAGCAGCGTCGAGGAGGTGCATTTTCACGAGGTCGGCGCGCTGGACGCCATAGTGGACATCGTGGGGGCCGCGGCGGGCCTGCACGCCCTGGACATTGATCGGCTCTACGCTTCGGCCCTTCCCTTGGGCGAGGGGTGGGTGGAGACGGAGCACGGCCGGTTGCCCCTGCCGGCCCCCGCAACCCTGGAAGTGCTGGCCGGAGCGGGGGCACCGTCGCGGGCGGCGCCCGGACCGGGAGAGCTGGTCACGCCGACCGGGGCCGCGATCGTGGCCCAGTTCGCACGGTTCAGTCAGCCGGCGATGAGCATCGATCGCATCGCGGTCGGCGCCGGCAGCAAGGAGTTCAACTGGCCCAACGTCGCCCGCCTCTGGCTGGGCGAGGCCTCCGCGGACGGGCCGATCGTGCAGATCGACACCAACATCGACGACATGAACCCGCAGTTCTACCCCTCGGTGAGCGATCGGCTGTTCGCGGCCGGGGCGGTGGACGTGTGGCTCACGCCGGTTCAGATGAAAAAGGGGCGGCCCGGGGTGGTGCTCAGCGTACTGGCCCCGGCGTCGCGCGAGACGGAGCTGGCGGATCTGCTCCTGCGGGAAACCACCACTCTCGGCGTGCGCGTTCACCAGACGCATCGGCATGAAGCGGAGCGCGGGCAACGCAGGGTGGATACGCCGTACGGCCTGGTGGCGGTGAAGCTGAAGCGTGTGGGCGGGAAAGTGGTGGCGGCGGTCCCGGAATACGAGGATTGCCGCCGACTCGCCGAAGAGCAGGGCCTGCCCGTGCGGGTCGTACATGAGGCGGCCGCCGCCGCTGTCGCGGCGCTATGACCGCCCGCCGGAGGGACGCAAACGGATAACCTGGCCTGAGGTGGGTGGTGACCGGCTCAGGATCCGGGAAGTTCGTCGCGCGAGGCGAGCTGCCGCAGCCCTTCATATACGGCCGAGCAGACCGCGGTGGCCAGGTTCAGGCTGCGGGCACCGGGGGTCATGGGGAGAGTGACGCGGTGGTCTTCGCCGTGCGCGCGACAGACCCAATCGTGGACGGCCTGGGGTGTGCCGGCGGTCTCCCGGCCGAAGAGCAGGTAGTCGCCGGCCTGGAAATCGGCGTCCCAGTGCGGGCGATCGGTCTTGGTGGTGTAGAGCCAGAGCCGGGCGGGGTTCTCGGCCTGGAGGAACTCATCCCAGGAGGGATGCTCGCGGCAGTCCACCAGATCCCAGTAGTCCAGGCCGGCCCTCCGCCGGGCCCGTTCGGACATGTCGAAGCCGAGCGGATGGACGACGTGCAGGCGGCAGTTGGTGGCGGCGGCGGTCCGCCCGATGTTCCCCGTGTTGTTGGGGATCTCCGGATTCAGCAGGACGATGTGGAAGTTAGGCTCGGGCATGGGCAGGGAAGTCTATCCGTCTCCCCGGCCGGCGGCGGAAGAGAGCACCCGGGCCGAATTGTCTGGTGGATCCGGTCGGCAGAGGGTGTGAAGATTGGCTATAGTCAGGGGCTATTCACATTGAACCCACAAGACTCTGTGACCGGCGAGGTCGCGGCTTCGCCGCAGGAGCCCCACTTAGATGCCCAAATACACCACGGCGGACATTCGAAACGTTGCCCTGACCGGCGCGGCCGGCGCGGGAAAGACCACCATCGTGGAGGTGCTGCTGCATGACGCGGGGGTGATCGGCCGGATCGGGCGAGTCGAGGACGGCAACACGGTCTGTGACTTCGAGGACCTTGAGAAGGAGTTTCACCACAGCCTCGACAGTGCCATCGTCCATTTCGATCACGACTCGGCGCACGTCAACATCATCGATACGCCGGGAATGCCCGACTTCATCGGCAAGGCCATCAGCGTGCTCCCGGCGGTGGAGACGGTCGCCATGGTGATAGACGCCACCGCGGGGATTCAAACCACCACCCGGCGGATGATGAAGATCGCCGAAGAGCGCAATTTGCCGCGGCTAATCATCATCAACAAGATCGACAACGCCACCGATCTGAGTGGTTTGCTGGAGGCCATTCGCGACTCGTTCGGAAGTGTCTGCCAGCCGGTGAACCTTCCCACCGGAGGTGGTACGGGCGTCATAGACTGCTTCAACAACGCCGAGGGAGACAGTGATCTGGGCGATGTGGCCGACTTTCACACCGGCATCGTCGATCAGGTTGTCGAGATGGACGAGGAGTTGATGGAGCACTACCTGGAGACGGGCGAAGTCTCGCCCCAGCAACTCCAGGAGCCGTTCCAGCGGGCTTTGCGCGAAGGCCATCTGATTCCGATCGTCTTCACCAGCGCCCGAGAGAATGTTGGAGTGAAGGAGCTGGCCGACGTCATGGCGAAGCTCTGCCCCAATCCGGGTCAGGGCAATCCCCGCCCGTTGCAATACACCAAGGGGGGCGAGAAGCACGAGTTCTCACCCGCTCTGAATACTGATGCAGCCGCGGTGGCCCACGTCTTCAAAGTGTCTTCCGATCCCTACGTGGGCAAGCTCAGCGTGTTCAAGGTGCATCAGGGTCGAGTCGGCTCGGAGACCAACCCCCGGATCGATGACGCGAAGAAGGCCACCCGCATCGCCCACGTCTTCAAGCTCATGGGCAAGGAACACACGGAGACCGACACGATCATCGCCGGTGATATTGGAGCCGTCGCCAAGATCGATGACATCGACTACAACAGCGTCCTGCATACCGGGGAGGTGTCCGATGACCTGCATCTGCTCCCCATCACCCTGCCCAAGCCGATGTTCGGCCTGGCGATTGAGGGAACCAGCAAGGGCGCCGAGACCAAGATCGGCGAGGCGCTGACCAAGCTCACCGCGGAGGATCCCACGCTCGAGTATGAGCGCGTGCAGGCCACCAGCGAGACGGTTCTCCGCGGGCTGGGCGAGCAGCACCTTCGCGTCAAGCTCAAGCTTCTCAAGGATCGATACGGGGTGGAGGTCGAAACCCGCCCGCCCAAGGTGGCCTACAAGGAAACCATCACCGCCAAGGCCGAGGGGCACCATCGCCACAAGAAGCAGACCGGCGGAGCCGGCCAGTTCGGCGAGGTCTACCTTCGCGTGGAGCCGCTTACCGGCGACGAGGAGGACATCAGCAACGGCCTGGTCTTCGTGGATAACACCTTTGGCGGGTCCATTCCCAAGCAGTTCATGCCCGCGATCGAGAAGGGCATCAGACGGGTCATGAGCGAAGGGGCCGTGGCCGGCTATCCCATGCAGAACATCAAGGTCAGCGTCTATGACGGAAAGCACCACCCGGTGGATTCCAAGGAAGTCGCTTTCATGACCGCTGGCCGCAAGGCCTTCGTCGACGGCGTGCTCAAGGCCAACCCGGTGCTGCTGGAGCCGTTTGTCTCCATGGAGATCACCGTGCCCGCCGACCAGATCGGCGACATCTCCTCAGACCTTTCCGGTCGCCGCGGCCGCATCCAGGGCACCGACATGCTTCCTGGCAACCAGGCGGTGGTCACCGCCGAAGTTCCTCTGGCGGAGGTGATGGCCTATTCCAGCCAGCTCAAGAGTATGACCGGCGGGGCCGGCTCCTACTCCATGGAGTACAGCCACGACGAGCAGACCCCGCCCAACATCCAGGCCGAAGTCATCAAGGCTTACAAGCCTAAGGAAGACGAGGACTGATTGTGCTTGCCCTTGGCGTTTGATCGCCGCCCGATTCAGAACACCGGCCCCGGTTATACCGGGGCTTTTCTTATGCCTCACCAAGCACGGGCTTCATCTGAGCCGATCAAGGCGGTGAGCGGGGGGCCTGCGCCACCAGCCGGTGGCGTTGGACGAACGGCGATCAGAGGGAGGCTTCGCCATGGTGCTCGCCACCGCGCTGGTCTTTGTGATTGCGTCCGTGATGGCCGCGATTGCCATCGCCGGTGGCCGGCTGTGCTGGCGGGGTCTGCGCGGCCACCCGATTGACAATCATCCCTACTGCCGGCGATGCAGGTACAACCTTGCCGGGCACCCGCGTCGACCGCTGCGCTGTCCCGAGTGCGGCATGCAGCTGAACGGCCTGCACCTGGTGGTGATCGGGCGGCGGAGGCGGGAGCCGCGACGAGTCGTCATCGGGTGTCTTCTCATAGCTGCCGGGGCCGCCCTGATAGTTGGTGCAGGCGGACCGCAAACCTCAAGAGCGGCAGTGTGGGGCTCGCTGGCTCGGATGCCGGCGGTCCCGCGGTTGGGGGCTGCTCCGCGGGCTGTTGCATCTCGACGGCAGCTTTGTGCGTTCAGGAGTCCAGGCAATCCGAACCTGGCGGAACCCGGTTGCAAGTTCTGGCCGGATCGGTCGGATGCGGGGAAGGCGGATACTCCCAACCTGCCCCATGCCCCAACGACACCCTCTCGATGGATGGCACAGACGCCTTTTATCAATTCGACTGCCGGACCATCCGGTCGCCCTGCGGGCATCGGACATGCCGGCAGGGGCGATCAGTTCCGGATCATGGCGCCGGCTCCGTCAAGCCAAGTGATACAGCGCCCGGATGGGATTGCGATCGGGTTGAAGCGGGGGCGGATTATCGGCCCGGCGCTGATGTATTCCCAAAGCTGCTGGTCGGGCGGATGGGTGTGTGCGGCATCGAGGCGACCGGGTGAGTGGCCGGTAAGACCCTGAAGATCAACCGGGGGAGTGTCGATACTCATCGCAGGGCCGGCAATGTCGCTTCGGTTTCCGGCCTCCGCCGCGATATTCTTGCCTCGCCCGCCGGAGGGAGGCTATATTCCACCGCCCAGTCCGAGGCCCATGTATGGGCCCGAGCCAAAGGGTGTCGAGGGTCCTGACCGAGGAATGTCAGATCGTGGATCTCCCCCAGCGTATTGCGTATTTCTCCATGGAAATCGGCCTCCAGTCGGCGGTTCCGACCTACAGCGGCGGTCTGGGCATCCTTGCCGGCGACACCCTGAGGGCCGCGGCCGATCTGGAGGTGCCGATCGTGGGGGTGACCCTGGTCTATCGCAAGGGCTACTTCTACCAGCGACTCGATGATTCGGGCATGCAGAAAGAGGAGCCGGTGGAATGGCCGCTGGATGACTTCTTGGAGGAGATGGCCCCCAGGGTGGTTGTGCACATCGGTGGCCGGGCCGTGCAGATTCGATCCTGGCGCTATGCCGTGCAGGGCATCAACGGCTATCCAGTGCCCGTCTATCTGCTGGACTCGGACCTGCCGGAGAACGAAGAGCAGGATCGGCGCCTCACCGACCGGCTCTACGGCGGTGACCAGCGGCACAGGCTCCAGCAGGAGATCATCCTGGGCATCGGCGGTGTGCGCATGCTCCGGGCGCTGGGGTATCACAACATCGATCGGTTCCACATGAACGAGGGACACGCCAGCTTCCTGACCCTGGAGGTGCTGGCCGAGGAGATGGCCAAGGCCGGCAACGGCTCGCCCACCGAACGGGAGATAAAGGCCGTACGAGAGCGGTGCGTGTTTACCACCCACACTCCCGTACCCGCAGGACACGACCAGTTCCCGCTTGACATGGTCATGAAGGAGTTGGAGCCGGATCAGTTCGCGACCTGTCAGGACTATGTCTCCGACAGCAAGCTGAACATGACCTACCTCGCCCTGAACCTCAGCCACTACGTCAACGGGGTGGCGAAGAAGCACGGCGAGGTGTCGCGGCTGATGTTCGCCGAGCACTCCATCGACTCCATCACCAACGGGGTGCACGCGGCCACCTGGACCAGCCCGCCGTTTCAGGAACTGTTCGACCAGTACATTCCGGGCTGGCGTGAGGACAACTTCGCGCTTCGCTACGCCTTGAACATTCCGCGGGATGCGATCTGGGAAGCGCACAGGGTGGCCAAGCGGGCGTTTATCGATCTCGTCAACCGCCAGACGAACGCGGGCATGGATGTCGACGTGCTGACACTAGGTTTCGCCCGGCGGGCCGCGACTTACAAACGCGCCGACCTGCTCGTCAGTGACATCGACCGGCTGAAGGCGATCACCGCCAAACACGGGCCTCTTCAGATCATCTACGCGGGCAAGGCCCATCCGCACGATGGCGGAGGCAAGGATCTCATCCGGCAGATCCACGAGGCGATTCCCAAGCTGGCTCCCGAAGTCAAGCTGACTTACCTGCGAAACTACGGCTTCTCGCTGGGCCAGCGGATGACCGCCGGCGTGGATGTCTGGATTAACACCCCCCAGCGGCCGATGGAGGCCTCCGGCACCAGCGGCATGAAGGCGGCCCTCAACGGCGTGCCATCCCTCAGCGTGCTCGACGGCTGGTGGCTCGAAGGCTGCATCGAGGGCGTGACCGGTTGGTCCATCGGCAAGGAGGAGCCGCCGGAATCGGGCGACGAATCCGTCGCCGACGCCAAGGCGCTCTATGACAAGCTTCAGAAGACGATCTTTCCGATGTTCAAGAAGGACCGCAAGCAGTTCGCCAATATCATGCGCTCCGCCATCGCCCTCAACGGCTCATTCTTCAACACCCACCGCATGATGCAGCAGTACGTGTTGAACGCATATTTCGTCTGAGCGGGCACACAACGCGCTTATCAGAGATTCTTGCGAGCCCGGTCGTCCTCGACGCGGGCAATTCGTAATCAGTCTACGCGCCCAATGCGCACGCATACTTGTCTTGCTTCCGGGGGCACGGCTTGCTCAGAAGCCGCCCACGATGAAGGGATTGCTCACGCGTTCGCGGCCGATGGTGGTCGACGGTCCGTGGCCGGAATGGATGGTCATGTCATCCGGCAGACTCATCACTACGTGCGTAAGCGTGTGGCGCATCTGGTCCGGATCGGAGGTGGGAAAGTCGACTCGCCCGATCGAGCCGGCGAAGAGGGTGTCACCGACGATCGCCTGCTTTGATTCGTCGTTGACGTAGAGCACACCTCCGGGGCTGTGGCCGGGGGCGTGGATGACTCGCCATTCTGTACCGTTGAAATCGAGAGTTTCGCCGCCCTTGAGCCAGCGATCCGGCTCGCGGCAGGTGACGTGCATGCCCATCATCGCCGAGAGGTTCAGGGCGGGATTGGAGCAATAGCCTTTCTCGCCCTCATGCATGTAGACGGGGAACTCGCCGAAGCGGTCGCGGAGGGCATCCATGCCCGCCATGTGATCCGGATGGCCGTGCGTGAGCAGCAGGGCGGTGGGTTGGAGGTTGTTCCGCTCGATGTGCTCGATCATCGGCTCGGGCTGGAAACCGCAATCCGCGATCCAGCACTCGCGGGCCCGGTCCGGATCGGGGTGGTCCGGGATGGTGATGAGGAAGCAATTGGTGAAGAAATCGCCCAGGATGAAGGTTTCGATATGGGGGGTGGTCACGGTCTCGGTCCGGAGGGCTGGTGGTGGTCAGAGGGGGAGTGAGCGCGGTAAAGTAGCGGGATATCGTAGCGGCAGAGGAGCAATCCGATGGTGATTCGAAAAGCGGCGGACGTGGAATCGACGCCCGTTCACATGAAGGGCGTGAAAGACGTGACGATGCGTATTCTGGTGGGGCGTTGCGACGGGGCGCCGAACTTCAGCCTGAGGCAGTTCACCGTCGAGCCGGGCGGCCACACCCCCCGGCACCGACACAACTACGAACACGAGAACTACATTCTCAGCGGGACCGGGCAGGTCTTCTACGAGGACGCGTTCCACGATATCACCGGCGGCGATGTGCTGTTCGTCGAGGCCAACCAGGAGCACCAGTTCCTGAACACCGGGAGTGAGCCGCTGGAGTTCCTGTGTCTGGTTCCGGTGAGCTTCGAAGCCGGCGGCGGGCAAATGGAACCGACTCCGGGCAGTTGACGCAACGTCATGGATCCCCAACTACCGGGCTCTGAGGTCTGACAATGACGGCAGACAAACGGAAGGCAAAGCTTGTTCGTTCGCTCGTGGTGTACTCAGTGATGGGGCTGTGGTGTCTGGGGTGTCTGGCCGTTGGCGTGATATCGCTCGGCGAGCCGTTTGCGCCGGTGCCGTTCGTGCTGGCGGTGCTCTGCGTGATCGTGATCGTGCTGGCGGCCCTCAATGGGTCTCACAACGCCGCGATCTACGGCGTGATTCTGCTCACGGGTGCGGCGGTGATGGTCGGCGGCGTCATCGATGGTGACTGGGGCACGATTCTGCAAGGTATGCTCATTCAAGTGATCGCCGTTGCCGCCGCGCCGATCGCGTTCGCGCTGAGCGATCTCAGCCAGGGTGGGGGAATCACCGGACGTGAGTCATCCGATGATGCCACCACGCTGCTGCACCAGATCCGGGAGCATTCCATGCTTTCAGACAGCGCCAAGCGGGTCCTCTTCCGCGACCGCGAACTGGGGCTGCTGCGTCAGGCGATCGAGTCGGACATCGCTCAAGGCGCATATAACGCGGGCCTAGCCCTGTGCGATGAGATGGCCGAGGTCTTCGGCTACCGGGAGGATGCCGAGGTCTATCGCACGAAGATCATGCAGGCCAGTGCGGACCGGCGGGAGCAGGAGATCGCCGCGACGATGGCGGTCTTCGAGCAGCAGCTGGAGACGCGGGACTGGCGGGCCATCTACGAGCACGCCGCTCGGTTCAAGCGGCTGTATCCGGATGCCTACCTGACCCACCAGATCGAGCAGCGGATTGTCGAGACCCGCAACGCTCACAAGATGGACCTGGAGCAGCAGTTCATCGAGGCCTCGCAGCGGGAGGACATCCCCAGGGCGATGTCGCTGCTTCGGCAACTCGATCGCTACCTGAGCAAACAGGAGGCGGCCAGGCTCTCGGAGATGGCGGGGCAGGTGGTGGCCAAGCACCGGGACAATCTCGGCGTGCAGTTCAAACTCGCCGTCAGCGACCGGCGCTGGACCGAGGCGATCCGCCTGGGGGATGCGATCATCGAGGAATTCCCCAACACGAAGATGGCCGACGAGGTCCGCTCCATGCTGGAGGTTCTTCGCGCGCGTGCCGAGCAGACCGTGGACAGCGCCGAGGTGGGCTGAGACCAGCCCGGACCGGGCCTTCGCGGCTCGCTGTTTCGTGACCGATCCCTTAGACTGAGCCGCGGTATGAGGCTCCCGCCGAGAACAACAAGGGCCCAAGTCAGTGGCGAGAGGCGTCGTCCGGGGGCTAGGCCAGGCCTCATGGCGGGGCTGGCCTGTTCGGTGCTGCTGGCCGGCTGTGCGACCATCGGGCAGGACCTGAACGCGCTCGGCCGATCTCTGGTGCCGCCCACCCCCCGGGAGGCGGCACAAAAGATGCTCAACCCGCACGATCCGGACGATCGGCGGGAGGGGACGGTTCTGCTGAGCAACTCAACGTTCGGAGGGGTGGAGGTCTACGTCCGGGCCTACCGCGACGGGGTGACGTACGAAAACGATCCGCTGGCGAAGGCGGCGTTCGTACGGGCTCTGGCCCGTCACGGAACGGTTGACGATGCGCCCTTGATTGCCTCTCAGCTCACCCACGAGCATTACCAGGTGCGATGGGAGGCGGCCAAGGGCCTTCAGCGGCTGCACAACCCGGCAGTGGTGGGGGACCTGCTTCGTGTGCTCGGCGATGACGTGGAGGATGCCGACATCCGGCTGGAGGTCGCCGTTGCGTTGGGGCAGTATGCAGAAGACCGTGTGTTCCAGGGCCTGATCAGTGCGCTGGATGCCCGCGAGCTGGCGGTGAACCTGGCCGCCGAGCAATCGCTCCGGACGCTGACCGGTCAGTCCCTGGGGCCGGACCCGAGAATGTGGCTGGCGTGGTATGACGCCGCTGAAGAGCCGTTTGCCGGTGAGCAAGACTACCTGTACCCGACTTATTCACGCCGACAGAGTTGGCTGGAGAAGCTCGCCTTCTGGTCCAGCCCGGTGGTGGAATACCCGGCCCCTCCGGCGGGCCTGCGGCCGAGCACGGAGCGGCGGACCTACGAGGAAGAGCAGGGAGAGGAATCCGGCGGGTGAATCCGGTTGGCCCGTCCGGGAAGCACGCAACATGGCGGCAAGGGGTTTCGAATCGATGCAGGCATTAGTCGTAGGTGGGCAGTCGCCGACTCTGGAATCCAATCGCCCGGTTCCCGAGCCGGCGGCCGGCGAGGCCCTCATCCGCACCACCCGGGTGGCGGTGGGGGGCCTGGACGCGCAGTTGAGTCGCGGGCTGCTGGGCTTCCGCGGGATACTGGGGCACCAGTTCGTGGGACGCGTCGAGTCCGTCGCCCACGAAGACACGATGGCCCTCACGGGCAAGCGCGTCATCGGATCGATCACTTGCGTGTGCGAATCCTGCGACATGTGCCTCGCAGGCCTGAGTGCTCACTGCCGCGAGCGATCGATCCTGGGAATCCAGAACCGCGACGGTTGCCTGGCGGAGTACTTCACGCTTCCGCAGAAGAACCTGCTGGCGGTGGCTGATTCTGTCGACGATGATCACGCGGTCTTCACCGAACTGCTGGCGTCGGCCATCCAGGCCGCGAGGCAGTTGACCATCGAGGGTCATCCCTACATCACCGTCCTGGGAGATGGAGGGCTGGGGTTGCTCATGGTCCAGGTGATGAGCAGGCTAAACGCCTCGGTTCGGCTCATCGGCCGCTATCCGGAAAAGCTGGCGCTGTGCGAGAAGTGGGGAATCAAGCACCGGCACGTGGATGACATCGGGCGGCGGGCCGACCAGGACGTGGTGGTGGACTGCACGGACTCGCCGGCCGGCCTGGAGCTTGCGATGCAGCTTGTTCGCCCGCGGGGGACCATCATGATGAAGAGCCTGGTGGCCCCGAACGGACAGCCGGAGCCCGGCGTCGATCTGAACCCCCTGGTTCTCAATGAGGTCCAGATCATCGGGTCACACCGGGGTCCGCTGGCCGAGGCGCTGTCGATGTTGGCGCGGCGCGAGGTGGACGTGGTGAGTTTGATCTCACGACGCATGTCGCTCGCCGACGGCGTGGACATTCTCAAGGCCGCAGTCCAGCCGGATGTGGTCAAGGTGTTGGTTAACGTGTAGAAGCCGATACGAGAAAGTCACTTCGCGAACATCGGGCCTGTCACTTCCGAGCGCTGACGATCGCATCCATCCATTCGTGTTCGCGAACCAACTGGACATCGGTAAACCCGGCGGCTTCGAGATCCTCGCGGATCTCGTTGAAGGTGAACGTCCCGCCGCCCTCGGTGGCCACCAGCATGTTGATGGCGAACAGGGCCCCGGCCCGGGGGGAAACGCGCGTCTCGTCCATCACGATGTCGCGGACGAAGATGCGGCCTCCGTCTTCCAGCGCTTCGAACGTCTTTCCCAGCAGTTCTCGATTCTGCCGGCGCGAGTTCTGATGGATGATCGCGCTGACCCAGGCCAGATCCGCGCCGGGCGGAAGAGGATCCGTGTAGAAATCGCCCGGCACCAGCGTGACTCGACCGGCCAACCCGGCGGCGGCGATCCTCCGCTCCGCCAGCGGCATCACGTGCGGCAGATCGAAGATTGTCGCTTTCGCCTCGCGGTGCCAGCGAAGAAAGGCGATGGTCCAGGTGCCGGATGCTCCACCTACGTCCAGCAGGTGACCAAAGGCCGGCGGGTCAAGCTCGGCGACCAGCGCCGGTGCGGTACCGCGGTTGACGTTGTCCATCGCCTCGATGAAGGACTCTTCGTCCCCCGCCTCGCCTCGAACGCTCGCCCGCCGCTGGCCGGGCTGACCTGATCTGACGACATGGGCAAGCTGGTCCCATCGGCGCAGGCAGCTTCCCTGATGCCGGACCATGGCCAGAACGGACTGCTTGCCGTCGCTGGTGAGCAGTTCGGCGACGGACGGCAAGACCGTATAGCGATCTTCGTCCTTGTCGATCAGCTCGATCGCGACGAGCGCGTCCAGCAGGGTGGCGGTACCGCGTCGGTCGGCCCCGACTGCCTCGGCCACCTCGGCGGCGGTGCGTGGACCGTCGGCCAGCACGGTGAAGAGATCCAGGTCCGCCGCCGCGGTGAGCACGCAGGACCGCTGGTAGAACCGAGCCATCGTCAGGATGTTGTCCGCCGACCACTGTCTGGACATGTTGTTCCTCCATCAGGAATTCGCGGTGGAGATTGTAATGCCGGGTCAAGTGAATACCGGGCGGGGAAAACCACCCCATCAACTTGCCCTACAATCGCCGGTCTTGACCAGCGACGGGCAAAACCCGGAACGGCGATCCATCGCGGACTTCGGATCGGCGATCGATCCGGACACTCCGGCAGGCGAGATGGTCCTGGAGGAGGCCGAAGCGCTCTCCGAGGCCGAGGGGACGATCCAGTCGGGGAAGCTGGCGGGCAAGAGCTTGCGGGCGGCGATCTGGATCCTCGCCTTTCCCGTGTTCCTCCAGCAGTTGGCGGCGGCGTGCTTCGGCCTGGCGGACAAGATCCTCGCCGGGAACCTGCCGGAGACCGTCCGGGTTCCGGCACTGGACGGGCTGGGAATCGGCTCCTACATCACCTGGTTCATCGGCATCGCCATGGCGGGGCTGGGGGTGGGCGGCCAGGCCCTGATTGCCCGGGCGATCGGGGGCGGTGAATCGCGGGAAGCACATCACGCACTCGGTCAGACGATGACGCTGAGCGTCCTGTGGGGCGGTCTGGTCGGGGTGGTGCTGTGGGTTGCGGCTCCGGCGATCGCCCGCATCTGCGGGCTCAACGAGGCCGCCACGGTGATGTGCATCGATTATGTGCGGATCCTCTCCTACGGGATGCCGTTCTGCGGCATCATGATGGTGGGGGCGATGTGCCTGTACGGGGCAGGGGAGACCACCAAGCCCTCGGCGGTTTACATCTTCTCCAACGCGGTCAATATCGTGTTCTCCTGGATCCTCTGCGGCGCGGACGTCAGCTTCGGAAACTGGGTCCTGAAGAATCCATTCCCGTTTGATCTGCACGTGCAGGGGATCGCCGCGGGAACCGCGATCAGCTATCTCGTGGGCGGTCTGCTGATCCTGGGCATTCAACGACGGGGGGTGAAGGACCTGCGCTTGAAGGCGCGCGAGCTTGCCCCGAAGCGAGCGATGGTGAATCGGGTAGTGCGGGTGGGTGTCCCCAGCTTTCTCGACGGGATAAGCATGTGGGCGGCGAACCTGTTCGTGCTGGTATTCATCGGGATGATCGCGGCCAAAACTGCCGAGGGCGCGGGGATGCAGGGCGCGCACATCATCGCGGTGCAGTGGGAGATGTTCTCCATCCTGCCCGGTTTCGCCATCGGCACCGCCGCCGGCGCGCTGGCGGGCCAGTACCTCGGGGCGGGCAATCCCCCCATGGCCCAGAAGGCGATCCTTCTCTGCACCGCGATCACCGCGGTGATCATGGGCCTGGTCGGCATCGTCTACATCACCGCCGGCGACCCGCTGACGCACGTCATCAG
>CP070772.1:2538940-2566078 GCA_020345805.1 Phycisphaerales bacterium
GAGGAGATCCAGGAGATTCTGCACAAGCTCTACGACCCGGCCGGGAATGAGGCGGAGGAGGCTGAGACGGACGGCGCGGAACCGCCCCGACCTGCCGTGGACGCCTTGACGGACGCCGATCGCAATCTCCTGGTTGGCGAGCTGGACTGGTTCGGCCGGCTGGCTCTGAATCCGCCGGGGGAACCGGATGCGGCGACCCGGGCGGAGGTGGTTCGGTCGGCGGTGCGAGTGTTTCACGTTCTGGCCGGCGCGATGGGCGGTGCGGCGGTGGTCGGCTTGGCGGGCTTTGTGGGCCTGATTGTTCTGCTCGTGTTGGCGTGCATTGGGAACCTGCGGGACGGCATGGAGCCGGGTGGTGCGCACCATGGTCTCTATGCCGAGACCTTCGCAGTGTGGATGGTGTTGTTCCTGTGCATGCAACTGGTGGCCGGGGCGGTGGCGTTGGCCCTGCCCAAGGCGGGCATGATGCTGCTTCTGGCCGGGTTCTTCGCCAGCCTCGTGGCCTTGGTCTGGCCGGTGATCCGCGGGGCGTCGTGGGGGTCGGTGAGACGGGACATCGGCTGGACGCTCGGCCGGGCGCCCGGACTGGAGCCGCTGATCGGTGTCGGGGGCTACGCGATGGCCATCCCCCTTCTCACCATCGGCGTGCTGTGCACTCTGGTGCTGATCGCCATCCAGACACTGTTCGCCGGTGAACCGGGGACGTTCGAATCCACAGCGGGCCCCGCCCATCCGGTAATCCTGGAACTGGCCGGCGGCTGGTGGCCGAAAGTCCAGATTCTCCTCTTGGCGGCCATCGCCGCTCCGATCGTCGAGGAGACGATGTTCCGCGGCGTGCTGTATCGCCATCTGCGCGATGCCACCGGCAGGATGGGGATCTGGGGCAGCGTGCTTATCAGCGCGACCATCAACGGCTTCATCTTCGCCGCCATCCATCCCCAGGGATGGGTGGCCATCCCCGCCCTCATGGCCTTGGCCTACTCGTTCATCATCCTCCGCGAATGGCGCGGCACGGTGATCCCCTCCATCATTGTTCACGGCATCTCCAACGGCCTGGTCATGTCCATGGTGATTGCCCTGCTGGGAGCCTGACAGCCATGTCCGCAACCGATGCTCTGGCCGATGCGGTGGGGGAGACCGGCGACCTGTTCCTTCGCTATGTCGCTGGCTTCGATGACTCCAACGCCACGCGCCAGGCAGAGGGTCTGCCCAACCACCTGATCTGGACCCTGGGTCACCTTTCGCTGTACCTGCACCGGGCGGCCGAGCTGTTGCTTGATCGGGAGATCGAGATGAGCTGGGATCCCGAGCCGTTCGCATTCGGATCCGAGCCGGCCGATGACCCCGATCAATACCCGCCCCTGGCAACCATGTTGGAGCTTTTCCGCTCCGGTATCGCCCGGCTGGCCGACGCCGTCCGCGAGGCGGGTGGCGGGGGGTTGGATCGAATGGTGAAATGGGGGCCTTTGGGCAACATCAGCGCCCGTGACCTGGTGCTGAGAATGGTCTTCCACAACGGCACGCATTGCGGTCAGATCGTCGATCTGCGGCGCAGGTTGGGGCTTGGTCGGGTCCTGGGCCCGTGACCGCGGGGTGAGCGCGGGGGCGAGGGGCAATCAAATCGCCCCGTTTTGCGGGAAACAGGGCGCGCATCACGCGTTTCAGGTGATAATCCAGTAACTGACTTGCCCGGAGGCGCTTTGATGGGCGGAAGGTCCGTTCTGGTCGGCACGGTTACGGTTTTGGCTCTTAGTGCTCCGCTCAACGCGGAGCAGAAGGATGTCTTGTCGACCGAGGCGGAGGGGGCGAGGTGCCCACAGCCCGCGGAGCAGCCCACTCTCGGTCGCGTCGGTGAGGAACTGCCGGATCCGCTGGCGTTTTTCCAGAAGCTGGTCGAGCGCTATCGCAGGCTGACCACCTACCGGGACACCGCCCAGATCGTGGAGATCACCGAACGACAGGGCCAGGCCCCCAAGCGGGTTGAAAAGCGGATCGCCTGCGAGATCGAAGACGGCGAGCTTCAGGTTACCACTCCCGCCGAACAGCTCCTCCGTCGTCTCGGCCTGGTGCTGCCCATGAGGCAGAGCCCGGTCATGGATAAGGCCAGAAAGGACTACGACCGCTGGCTGGCCCCGCACATGACCATGAAGTTCGCCGCCGAGCCGTTGCAGGATTTCCGGCCCGGGGTGGAGCAGGGCTTCACCGCCACGGAGGTCGGCCCGGTCACCATCGACCAGAAGGAGATGGTCCACCTGCAACTGAAAAGCGGTGACGGCCGGAAAGAGAAATGCGACGCCACGTTCGATCTGTTCGTGGATCCGGAGTCCATGCTGATCGAGCGCATCGAAGGCGAGCAGCAACTGTCCGACGGCGCAAGCTACCAGACCACGATCGAGATCGACCCTGAGCGTGACGCGATTACCGAGGCGGGCGGTCCCGATGAAGCTCCATCCCCGGGGGAGGCGGCTCCGGAAGGCGAGCCGCCGGACGGTGGGCCACCGATTGCCCCGCCGACTGAGGACGAGGACTCTCCTCCGGCTAACCCCGCCGGTGAAGGTGGCGGGGGCGATACTGCCGGGACGCCGCCGCGCGCTTCGCCTCCACTGCGGCCGGGAAAACCACAGAGCCCTCCCCCGAACCCGCCGCCCGTTTCCGGCTCGGGTTCGGACGGGCAGCCCGCTTCGGGCGAGGGTAGCAAAGGTCCGGCGAAGCCGCCGGCCAACCCTAACGGTCCTCCGCCGGTGGACAGTTTCAAGCTCCGCTGAATCCCGGGCGACGCTTTCCTCGATGCAGCGCTTCGACACGGGTCGGGAACTCCGCCCGCGCCGACGTTCTGACTCGACTAACTGATGGTCATGGTCGGCTTTGCCGAGCCGCCGGTTGCCGCGGCGATGGAGATCTGAGCCGCGAGGTTCCTGCACAGGTCATCTAGGTTCCGGGCCAAGCCGTCGTCACCGGCGAAGTTGGCCAGGGGGTTGCCGGTATCGCAGTTCTCGCGGAGGGCGGTGTTGATGGGCACGCCGCCAAGAAACGGCAGGCCGAGCCGCTCGGCCATGGCCTCGGCCCCGCCTCGGCCGAAGATGTCGTATTCCTTGCCGTCGTCGCCGATGAAGTAGCTCATGTTCTCGACGATCCCCAGCACGTCGACCCCGAGCTGCTGGAACATGCGGGCCGCACGCACCGCATCGTCCACCGCGACCTTCTGCGGCGTGCAGACGATGACCGCCCCGGTCAACGGCAGGAGCTGGCCGAGCGTAAGTGGCACGTCGCCCGTGCCGGGCGGCAGATCGACGATGAGATAATCCAACTCACCCCACTCGGTCTGGGTGGCGAGCTGGCTGAACGCGCCGTGCGCCATGGGCCCGCGCCAGATCAGTGCACTGTCCGGGCTCACCAGCCGCCCGATGGTCATGGCCTTGATGCCGTGCACCTCGAAGGGGAGCAGCATCTCGCCGGCCATCATCGGCTGGATCTGATCCAGCCCCAGCATGGTGGTCAAAGACGGGCCGTAGATGTCCCCGTCCAACAGGCCGACGGCCGCCCCGTGCCGGGCCAGACCGACGGCGAGACTGACCGCGACGGTTGACTTGCCCACTCCTCCTTTTCCCGCGCCAACCGCGACGATGTTCTTGACCTTCGGCAGAGGGTTGTCGGCGTCGCGGACCCGCTCGTTGGCCTTGCGGACATCGGCGGTGAAGTCGATCTTCACCTCGCCGATCTCCTCGTCCAGTTCTGCGGCCTTGCTTCTTACCGCCGCCTCCACGTCGCCGCCGATCTTGTCCTTCAACGGGCAGGCGGGAGTGGTCAGCTCGACCACGATGGACACATCCTTCCCGTCCACCACGACATCCTTGACCATCCCCAGCGACACGAGGTCCTGGTGCAGTTCGGGATCCTCAACCGTGCTGAGGGCATCGCGGACGTGTTCGGGAGTCAGGGCCATGTGATTTCTCCACGCGGGGCGGGGTTGGCGATGGCCGAATCATAGCCCCCGCGCGGCGCCGGATCGCCAACCTCCTCAGGACTGCTGCTCGCGCGTTCCGACCATGTTCTGCAGGATCTTCAGCGAGGGCACGAGATGATGAGCCTGTTCCAGCAGCGCCCGCCAGGTCGAGGGCATGAACATGCGCAGGCTGCCCAGATAGAGACCCCCGCCGATCAGGGCGATCACCACCATGCGGCCCACGTTGCTCTCGCGGACCATGGGCAGAGCGTTGGACAACCACGTCGGGATGCCGATCGCAATCAAGCCGAAGAAGATGGGCGGCAGGTAGATCCCCGCCACGTCGCGCCAGGTTCCGCCGCCGGGTCGGATCCCGATGTACGCCTGGATTGGACCGAAGATCAACATGCAGGCGCCGACTGCGAAAGCGACCGCGATGGCGCCGTTGAACTCGATCAGGCGGCCGAGCCAGGCCGCGAAGGTGATGACCGCCACGAAGAAGATGGCGTAGAGCCAGGTGATCACCATGAACAGCTTGAACCGTCCCTGGGCCTTGATCAGACTCGCGGTGGGGCCGTAGATCACCCACATCGACATGGCCGCGCTCATCACCTGTATGACCGGGATCGAATCGTCGCGCTGGCCCTTGGGCAGGAGAATATGCAGCACCGGATCGATCACCGCCGCCAGCATCAGGCAGGCGGGCACCACGAGAACTGCCAGCAGTCGGGCGGCACGGAGAAACGCCTCCACCTGGCGCCTCGGTTCCAGTTGAAGGTGGCTCAGAGCGGGCAGGAGAATCTTCTCGAGATTCCAGACGAAAACGTCAATGGTCTGTCGGGAGATCATGTATGCCCAGTAGTAGGCCCCCACCACATCGGTGGCGTGGAACAGTCCCAGGATGAGCTTGTCGGCCTGCTCCACGAGCTTGTTGGCGTTGGTCGCGATGAACATCCAGCCGCTGTCGGCCAGCAGGAACTTCCAGCGTCGCCACTGGGCGGCGAGGCGGATCTTCGGCCTGGCCATCCACCAGTAGGCGCTGGTGCGTCCGATTTCCGCCAGCGGCTCAGGCAGGATGTAACCCAGCGGCCCCAGCCCCGAGTCCCTCAGAAGCAGCACCAGCAGGACGCGCAGAGCAACCTGGGCTATCCGGCAGGCCGAGTCGCTGATGGCCAGCGCTCGAAAGCGAAGGTCGGATTGCAGCTTGGCCAGCGGCACCGTGCCCAGGGCCCCGACGGGAGGCACTAGGGCCAGAATCAGAATCAGAGCCGTAAGCTCCGGCTCCTTGTAGATCCTCGCGACCACGGGAGCGGCGGCGGCCATGATCACCGTCGCCGCCAGCCCGATCGCCAGGGCCATCCAGAAGCCGGGCGTGGCCCATCGGTTGAACTTCAGGTGCCTCTGCACCAGCACCTGCCTCAGTCCCGTCCGCCGCAGGACATCAGTGAACACCCGCACCGCCATGGCCAGGCCGATGACTCCCCACTCGTCACCACCCAGCAGCACCGCCAGCCAGACATGGGCGACGATATCACAGGTCTTGGTCACCGCCGTCTGCCCCATCAGCCACACGAAACCTCTGGTCGTTCGGCGTGTGAGCGACGGTTCAGGCGGAGGGATTTGCGGATCTGGATTGCTCACTGAAGGCGATGGTCCGGCGGAGCATGCGCTCCTTCAAGCGCGGCCGCTTCTGCAGTCACTGATTGACTACGTCCGGGGTACGTTCCGGGTTCTTTGCGTGATCGTGGACAAGGGAACCGGACTCTGCCGGCATGGATTCGTTACCGGTGCCGGCTGATCGGGCCACACCGGCTTGTCTGGCGCACTTTCTAATCATCGATGCTATAGCCGAGTTGTTCGAGTTGACGGGCGAGTATGCTCCTCGCCTGCTCGATCTGTTGGGCGTTCCAGTCTTTCCAGTTTCCCACGCTGGGACGGAAACCCTTGGTCGCGGGCGCATAGCCGTCGCCTACGCCCCGGTCGTGTGACTTCTCGTGAAATGCCAGGACTTCCGGCTCCCACGGCTCGCCCAGGAACTCGAACATCGGGGGCAGGATATTCGCCGGATCAGCCACCAGTTCTTCGTAGCGGATGACGTGGCAGCGGCTCTCGTGCTCGTATTGAAAGTCCAGTTGGCGCTGCAACACGTCGGCGTGATAAGACACGACGTTGAGAAAGTGGTCCTCGTGATAGGTGAGGCACTCCCACTGTTCCGTGTTGAAGTCCCATCCCGAGGCGAGGAGAGAGTTGATGACATCCAGCGGGTGTCGGTAGAGCATGACGTACTGGCAAGTCGGGCCGAACACCTCTTCAATGAAAGGCAGGATCCGCACGTATTCCGGTGTCTTGTCCGCCCATCGCGGTTTGCCCTTGGAGCGGCGATAATTGTCGAAGAAATAGCCGGCCGCGCGATTGAGCCCCTGCGCCGTTGCCTGCCGATCGAATCCCATGCCCTGTAGGCCGCGCTGATAGCGAACGTTCTGGAGGACTTGATTGAAGCCGGTGAGAAAGAACGACTCGGCGGGGCAGGCGATGCGGCTGTGCGAGTCGACGATCTGCCGCATCAGCGTCGTGCCCGATCGGTGCAGGCCGATGAGAAAGATCGGGTTGGTGCAGCGATCAGATTCGTCGACCACGACCAGCCGGTCCTGCCGGATGATCTTCGGCTGGAGGATCCGGCGAGTGATCTTCTGCCTCAGCTTCCTCAACGTGAATCTGAGCGGGGTTCGGTAGTCCCGGTGCCTTTGTTGGGCGGCCATCAGTTGCTTCCTGCCGTTTCTATGCCAAGGCGGTGCGCCTCTGGATGAGCGGGATGGTAAAGGTTCAGCACCGTGGCGGTGACACCCGGTGGTCGTCCCGCCTCACGCCGTGTGCAAAGCAGCTATTGTAACCTCCCCGGTCCCGGGTCCGGAGCTCCCTCGATCTGCGGGCGGCGGTTCGTTGGCGAGGCATGGCTCATCCTGGTAGTCGGTCTGGCGTTGTCGGTCGTGGAGTCGGTGGGATCAGTGCGGCTCAGCGGTCAGCGCCCCTGTATCTGGGCGGGAATCACTGTCTCCGCGGGAGGCGATCAGTGCAGAGCCTTCGCCGCGGGCATGAAACTGTCGCATTCGTAAATATCGATGCCCATCGCTGCGGGTATGCGCATGACCCGCCGTTCCTCGTCCTTGCCGATCTTCGATCGCCATCTCTTGAGCAGGTAATCGGGGTCGGTGACCTTGCCGGCCGTGTCGGCGCTGACGGTCCTTGAGGGCAGACGAACCTGCCTCATCATGGCCCCCACGTCCGGAAGATCCCAGTACCTGGACATCGCCCCGACCACCTTCTCCGGCTCCAGCGTAAGCTGTTCGTAGGTCACCAGCAGCCAGTCGGGATGTTCGCCGGACTCGATCGCCCGAAGCGGGACGAGGGTCCGCAGCGACCCGTCCAGCACGTGCCGCTCCAGCAACGAACCTTCCGCGAGGATCTTTCGCCCCAGATCCACCTGGGCGCCGGTGAGGTGCGTGTCCACAAACCACGGGTGATGGAGATAGGCCGCCCCTTCATCACGCCAGTCGCGGGCGATGATCGACAGTGCGTTGGGTATCGGATGACGCAGCAGCAGCGCGGTGTTGACGGGGAACGTCTCGTGGAACCATTGGCACATCGCGAAGATCGTGTGGACCTGGAGGATCACCCGGTCGGTCTTGCGGTTGAAATAGGGGGCGCGGAAGTGGAGGGTGGGATATATGTGCCATTGGGCCATCACGATCCGGCGTGCGAACTCCTCGAACCGCTTCAACTCCTCGCCCTCGAAGTGAATGAAATGGCCGATATCGTGATCGGGACCGTCGTTGTACGTTGCAGTCAGATCAGGGATTGACCCCCGCCAGCGAGAGTTCAGGGCCGTCATGAACGGCCGGCCGATATAGCGCATTCCGGGGTGGGCGGACACGGTGTTGAGTATCCACGTGGAGCCGCTCCTGGGCATGCAGTGCAGGAGAATGTTGGGCTTTTCGCCCTGCTTGTGGCTGCAGCACAGGCGAAAGAAAAACTCGCGGGCGGCCAGGCTCCATCTGTTGTTGATTCTTCGGCGCATGAGATGCGGGTTACCGGACGGTGGCTCGGGGGCGATGCCGGGTCTGCTGAATAGGTCGGACGTCGGCCGACGGCTCTTGACACCATCCGGCTCGGCGGGGCAGACTACCGGACGACGGCCACGGGGAAAGGGGGCTTGCAGGATAATTGTATAGAATCGACAAAGGACAGGGGTCATCGGCGCCGGCCGTCAGCGCCGATCGCAGAACGGGTGCATGCGCGTCAACGGGTATGCTCACGGATTCAGGAGACCGCAGGCATGGGCAGAAACACCGGCAGTGATGGGGGAACGGGGCCGGGTCGCCGCACCGCCGATTCGCCGCGTGACCTGGTGATCGTTTCCAACTTCCCCCGTCCCTTTCGGGTTCACATCGACACCCGTGTCGCCCGAGAGATTGAAGATCTGACCGTGCACATGTTCTATTTCCGCTCCGGGCGGGACTACCTGTCGGCGGTCGAACTGCCCCAAGAGCTAAACGCCATGGTTCTTGCCGGGCCGGAGGAGGAATGGACGCCCCGGTGGTGGGGCCAACCTCTGCGGGACTGGCGAAAGGCCGGGCCCATCATCCGTCACCTGCGCCGGGACGACGTTTGCGCGGTGATCTTCGAGGGCTACGCCAGCATCCTCATCCTTAGGCTTCTGCACCATTGCCGGCGACGGGGTATCCCCACATTCATCCGGGCCGATTCGAACGTCAAGAACGACCGACCTCGTACCGCCCTCCACGCCTGGCTCAAACGTCTGCTCGTGGGGTGGGTTGTCCGCAACGCCACCGGCTTCATGCCGATGGGATCCTGGGGTCAGGAGTATTTCATGAAATACGGAGCGAAGGTCGAGCAGTGCTTCTGGGTGCCCAGCGTGCCCGACTACGACCTGTTCACCAACGTCCCCGAAGGCCAGGTTCAGAACGTGCGGGAGCGATTCGGACTTTCCTCAGACCGCCGGTATCTGGTCTACCCCGGGCGATTCATTCCCGTGAAGCGATTGGATCTGCTCTTGAAGGCCTTTACCCGGATTGCCGGAGACCGACCGGATTGGGACCTGCTCATGGTAGGGGAGGGCCCGCTTGAGGATCGGCTGCGGGCGTTGGTGCCCCCCGGATTGACGACCCGCGTCAGGTGGCTCGGATTCCTCCCCTGGGAAGATCTTCGGGCTCTCTATCACGCGTCACGCGTTCTGGTGCTGCCCAGCGACTCGGAAGCGTGGGGTGTGGTTGTGATGGAGGCTATGGCGGCGGGCATGTCCGTAGTGGCCAGCGACGTTGTGGCCGCCGCGCATGAACTGGTGCGCGACGGGGTGAACGGGCGGATCTTCGCCGCCGGGAATCTCGAGCAGCTGACTTGTGCCTTGAGCGACGCGACTGACGCAGAACGGCTCCAAGCGTTCCGGGGGGCGGTTCCGGAGTCATTGAGACAGTGGCGGCTGAAGGCAGACCCAGTGGAAGGTGTGCGTCGGGCGCTGGAGTCAGTCGACACGCTGTGACGGTTCCCTCGGTCCCGCGGTCTGACGCCCCGGGGCATACCATCTATGTGTGGTGACGCCTCAACCAGTCTAATCCTCGATCAATCAGGTGACCATGTACACGACCGATCAACACGAAGCTGCGACCGGACAACCCGTCGGGATCGAGATGCCACCGGGGCTGGCCATCATCTCCAATGTTCCTCGGCCGGATCGAGTGCACGTGCATGAACTTCTGGCGGACGGGATTCCCGAATTGGCGTTGCACAGCCTTTTTACACGAAGCGGCTGGGATCTGGCGTGGAAGGTCGAGATGTCCGAGCGTATCCACCCGGTCAGCTTTGCCGTTGGCACAGACTTGTACCGAAATCTCTGGGGTAGGCCTTGCCACGACTGGCGGAAGGCCAGTCGAATCATCCGCTACTGCCGCGAGAACAACATCAAGGTGGTGATCCTGAACGGTTACGCCAGTTTGGTCTCTGCCCGCATCCTGCGGTGGTGCCGTCGCCAGGGGATTCCGGTTTTTGTCCGGAGCGATTCCAATATCAAGTGCGACAGTTCCAGGGGGGTGATACTCTCCTGGCTGAAAAGGCGCATCGTGACATGGCTTGTCAGCCAGTGCGACGGCGTAATGCCCATGGGCCGTCTCGGAGCGGAGTACTACAAGAGATATGGGGCGACCACGGATCGCCTTTTCTGGTCGCCCAGCATTCCAGACTACGAGATGTTTGCTGATGTGCCGGAGGAGAAGACAGCAGAGTTCATGAGCAAAGAAGGGTTGGACGCGGACCGTCGTCGAATTCTGTTCTGCGGACGGTTGAACCGGGCGAAACGGGTCGATCTGCTTTTGGATGCCTTTGCGCGGATTGCGGTCGATCGCCCGGAGTGGGATCTGATCATTGCCGGCGGAGGCCCACTGGAAGACGAACTGAGGAAGCGGCTGCGCGAAGATCTTGCCGATCGTGTGAAATGGCTCGGTTTTCGGCAGTGGGAGGATCTGCCCCCGGCGTACGCCGTTTCCGATGTCTTTGTGCTACCGAGCGATTTCGAACCGTGGGCGCTCGTGGTGATCGAGGCAATGGCTGCAGGTCTGGCGGTCATCGCCAGCGACATCGTTCAAGCCGCCCACGAGATCTGCGAGGACGGGGTTTCCGGACGGTTATTCAAGGCCGGCTCCGTCGATTCGCTCACCGAAGCGCTGCTGGAGGTAACCGACCTGGACAACCTTCGGCAGTACAAGAAACGCGCCTCTCCAGCCCTCGCCCGCTGGCGGGAGCAGCGAGATCCTGTGGACTGGACCCGCCGGGCTCTGGCTTCGGTGGGGCTGATCTCCGCATGAGGTCCTTGCCGCCGGCCTCCTTCAGGTTCGGTCACCGCGGTTTCTCAAGGTCTGACCCGCTGGCGGGCGATTCGATCAGCTGACTGCGTTGACCTGGCTGTCCGGCTGATACAGATCCACACCGTATTCAGCCAACCCCGCCGCGTCCCAGCTGTCCAGCGGCTCTTCCTCAAGTCGGGTTTCTTCCGAACGGGCCAGCATGGGCAACCGCTCAAAGAGGCCGATGCAGAATGGGAGCAACACCGCGGGGATGTTGCTGCCGCTGAGCGCCGATGACGCGACCAGGCCGTGTGCCAAGGCCGCCCCGAACGCCCCGCCGGCGAAGTAGAGCCCCGGCTGGAACTCACGAACCCCGCGCAGACCCCGCAAGGCAACCAGCGCGTATACGGATGCGATGATCAGCGCCAGCAGCAGCAGACTCAGGCCGACGAGCCCGGTCTCCGCCAGCGCTTGCACGTATATGTTGTGCAGGTTAATCGTGTCGGCCAATCCCCCTCCGATCTGCCGCTCCGTGGCCCACCCGGCTCCGATCAAGGGCGATTCCGAGTACATGGCCATGCCCTCGGCCCAGATCACGTCCCGACCGGTGAGGCTGGCTTCCTCGGTCAGACGCTCCGTGGCCCGAGTGGGAACCATCACATCCTGCAGGAACCAACCCGTGCCCAACACCGCCAGCACCAGAAGGGCCAGTGCCAGCGGGCGGCGCATCAGCGGCATCGCGATGACGAAGCAGCCCAGAAGGGTGTAGACAACCGCGCTGCGACTGCCCGTATACAGGATCATCATGCAGAACGCGGAGGCCGCGGCCCAGGACACCACCTTCCAGATCCTGGAGCTGTCGTACAGGGCGACGTAAACGCAGATCAAGGTCATGGACCCGGCGACGGTGCCCAGACGATTCGGATTGATACCCCACGGTCCCAGTCGATTCGCCGCTCCAAAATCTCGCAGGAATGGAATCAGCAGGAAGACGGCCAGAATGGCCGCGGAGATCGCCAGTACCCGGATGGAGATGTCCAGATCACGCCGACTGCGGATGCTGTAGGCCAGCAGGATTCCCATGAACATCGGGCCGGCATAGATCGTCTTGCGCAACATGGCGGAGGTGGGGTCGTCGCTCCACGTCCCCGCGATCACGTAGAACAGGATAAAGGCGAAGTAGATCATGCTCGCCGCCTGGAACTTCAGCAGCCGCAGGTGCAGAATTCCCACGCCCACCGCCAGGATGGCGCAATAGGTCCGGGCCAGTCGCAGCAGGTCCAGGTATGGAACGTCCTTGGCCGTACTCGCCAGTGACAACACCACGAACGCCCCGGTGAGCAGGGCCATCACGTTGGCGTATCGGGCGAGAATCACCAGAACGACGTGGGCCACCACCGCCGCCACGATGAGAATCAGCCAGGCCAGGGTATCCACTTGTTCGAACATGGACGCTGTTCCTTGGTTGGCGGCGTCTGTCGCCGAGGCTTGGAGGCCGGACTGGCGCCCTGGACCCGATCCCGGCTCTCTGTTAGTTCGGTCTTATCGTCCGGCGAGTTCGTGGCGACCTCGCTCACAAGGCCAAAAAACGAGCTTCCGGGCCCGCTGCTGAGTCTATCGGTCGCCTCACGCCGAGCGGCCGAATTTCCTCTTCCTGCTTGCGGGAAGACCCTACGCCGGGTCGCGACAATTGGCAAACGCACTGCTCCGGGCTCTGACCGCCGGGCCGGGTGGGCGGAGTGGGATGATTCATCGCGGTCAGTCCCCTCGCCACGAAGATCATCGACCCTCCGTCCGTTTCGTTCTCGCGCAAGTATCGCGCTTTACCTGCGCGGCCTCGCTGCCGTCCCGTCCCCGGCCACTTTCGGGCGGCGGGCTGTTGCCGCGCCCAAGCCTCGGGCGGTGGCGGAGGCGACTGGGGCGGCCTTCACGCCGTCGAGCCGGCTCGCATTTTGCAGGATATTCAAGTCCGGATATTCGGCCCCCTTCCCGCGTTGACCGGCCGCACGAACGCGCCACTGGCGGCGCTTCATCGCCAATTCCCTCTCACCGCCGGCAGCGGTCTCCGCGTTGGTCTGTGCCCCCCGGCGGCGAGTTCCACTGCTCCCGCCATCTTGGCGAGTATTGCCGGTCCGGCAAGCTGTATGGATAAGTGGGGACGAACCCGGCCGGTAGCTTCCGCAGATTACCCGGATTCACCGAATTCTCGTTGCCCACGGGGTTCCTGTTCTTTACGTTCATTCCGTCGAGCCCTGTCTGTGCCCGCTCTAATTCTGGAGGGAACCCCCGATGTTGAGTCACCATCGAGATTGCCGCAACTCCCCCCGGTGCGATGTGGCTGTTGTGGCGCTCCCTGGCGGCGGGACCTCAAGTCCCACCGGCCGGATGCGGCGCTGGATGACCCTGATGACCGCGGTGCTGCTGGTGTTGTCCTGCGGTCCCCCGGCCCTGGGAGCGGCGAAGGTCGATACGAGCCTACCTCCGACAATCGTGAAGCTGCGTGTCGGCTCGTTCCGGGCTGCGATCGATTCTTCCTCCCCGCGTCACAAAGCTCTGAAGTCAAGCCTCGCCAGCAAGCTCCAGCGCATTGCCCGTAGCCGGCGGGGCCGTTTGATCACCATCCGGATCGTGGATCTCAAGTTCCAGTACGGTGAGCTTTCCGCTTCCAAGCGCCGCCTGGTACGCGAGCTCGCGGGCAATGGGAATGATCCCCGAGATTGGTATGAGCGCCAGGTGGCCACCCTGCATCGGTATCTGATCCGCAAGGCCGGGAGTTCAGCCGGCGGGGGATTGAGCGTGGCCGATCTTCCCCTGGAAAAGAGCCCCGCTGGCAAGCCGGTCTCGGCCGAGGTCCGGAAGCGCTACGCATCGCTGATGTCGAAGCTCGATGCCTTCGTCATCTCATGGGAGGTCGCGGTCGAGGGTAACGGAGATGACCCCGTTTCGCTGATGGAAGCAATGCCTGAGGCTCTGGCTCTGGCCGGGGAGCGTCCGGTTTTCTATCGCACGGGCAGAACGTGGAAGGTGGTTGAGGACCCCGAGGCCTTGCGCGAGGCCTGCACCGCGTTAAGCGCTGAGTCGGATGATTCCGGATCCGGGCAGGGGTCACGTGTCGAAGATCCGCTGTTCATCGTCGATCAACCGTTGAGCAAGACAGTGCGGCCGATTCTCGGCGAGGTCGGCGCACAGCAGGGCAGGCTCGTTTACCAGGTGCACGCCGATCCGAATGAGACCGGCGTCCTGGATCTCGACAAGCTGCGCAACAGGATCGAGAATTACGTCCCCGCCGACTACACCGGGTTCGTGTGCCTTGATTTTGAGAACCCCTACAACGACTGGCTGTGGAAGGAGCCGGACGATCCGAAATACATTCAGGCAGAGCAGCAGTTGGTCGGCGCGCTCCGGATGGTCAAGTCGATGAGGCCCAACGCCAAGTGGACGGTGTGGAGCCAGCCGCTCATTCGTCTGGAACGGGGGATGTACTCCCCGCCGGCGGAACTGCTGGCGGAACTGGACTGGCTGTCACCGTCCATCTACGACAAGTTCCCGGACGATGAGGAGCCGGGGATTGATGAACAGCGCGAGTTCATAAACACCGTGATCCGACTGTGTCGTGAGATCGCCGGCGATCGCCCCGTTCTTCCTTACGTCTGGCATCGTCGTCCGCCGAGCAGTCACAAGCTAAGGTATCAGCCGCCTCACCTGTTGTTGTTGCCCGATGAGGAGATCCAACGGTATGTCAGTTGGGCGCTGGATGCGGGTGCCGACGGCATCGTCTGGTGGGGCGGGGACATCTACGCGGTCGACATGATTAAGAATCCCCCGGATCCCGGCGACGAGAAATACATACGCTACTTGCGACTGGTTGATGTCTATACCGAGGAGAAACCTGCGGATTTGAGCTACGATGATTATCTCGATGTGCTGAATACCCGACTTCTCCGGATGCTGGGCGAGTTGATTTCAATCGGCGGAGGCGAAGAGACCGATCCTCAGCCGCCGCAATCGACCAGCCGGGGGCGGCTGTCGGAGACCTCGGATCACCGGCTCCGGCGCCGGGTGGATCGGCCGCGGGATTGATTCCCTCTGGTTCCGATTCGACGCGCCCCTCGCACGGGATTGCACGACCACCCCGGATCGCATACCCGGATGCGATCCGGGGCGGTTGATTCCGGTATTGCTCTGGTTTGTCGCGGGCGCTAGGATCAGTTCTTTCACACACCGCTAACCCCGGTCTGCGGGGAATGGAGGAGCAAATCGGATGTCCGCTGGCACGCTTATCCCGCCTCACGGAGGCACGCTCGTCAATCGTCTGGTCGACTCGGCCCGGGGCGCGGAGCTGACCGCCCTGTCCGGGGATCTCCCGGCCATAACCCTCAGTGCCAAGCAGGCCTGCGACCTGGAGATGATCGCCATCGGGGCCTTCAGCCCGCTCACCGGCTTCGTGGGCCGTGCCGACTTCCAATCGATCTGCACGAATATGCGCCTCGCAGGCTACGGCGGCGTGATCTGGCCCATCCCCATCACCCTCGCCGTCGACGACCATACCAAGGCCTCCCTCCAGGAAGGATCCAAGGCCGCGCTGTACCACTCCGACGGCACGCTCCTGGCGGTCATCGATGTCCAGGAGATCTACCCCCACGACAAGAAGCTCGAGATCCCCGCCGTCTTCCGGACCGAGGACGAGGCGCATCCCGGCGTGTCGGGCGTGGTCGAGGAAGGGCCTTGGTGCGTGGCCGGACCTATCGAGGTGATCACCGTCACCCCCGAGAAGGAGCCCGGTGAGCAGTTCACCACCTACCGCCTTCCGCCCGCCGTCACCCGCGAAGAGTTCAGCAGGCGCGGCTGGAAGACCATCGTCGCCTTCCAGACCCGCAATCCCATTCACCGCGCTCACGAGTACCTCACCAAGTGCGCTCTGGAAATCTGCGACGGCGTGCTCATCCATCCCCTGGTGGGCGAGACCAAGCCCGGCGACATCCCCGCCGATGTCCGCATGGAGTGCTACAACGTACTCATCGACAAGTACTACGTCGCCGATCGCACCATGCTCACGGTGATGCCCGCGGCCATGCGCTACGCCGGGCCGCGCGAGGCGATCCTCCATTCCATCGTCCGCAAGAACTACGGCTGCTCCCACTTCATCGTCGGGCGCGATCACGCCGGCGTGGGCGATTACTACGGGACCTACGAGGCCCAGGAGATCTTCGACGACATCGATCCGGCGGACATCGGCATCACGCCCCTGAAGTTCGAGCACGCGGCCTGGTGCAACGCCTGCGAGGGCATGACCAGCTCCAAGACCTGCCCGCACGGACCGGAGGAGAAGATCTTCCTCTCCGGCACCAAGGTCCGCGAAAAGCTGCGAAGCGGCGAGCGCCCGCCCATGGAGTTCAGCCGCCCGGAGGTCGCCGACGTCCTCATCAAGTGGGCGACCGCCGAAGTCGCCGCCGGGGCGTAAAGCACCCCCTTCCCCTGACCGATGACCATCAAGAAGAATCAAACACCCCAGCAGTGAGAGCGAGTCTGATCCATGGCTGAACAGGTTGCAACCAACATCACCTGGCACGAAGGCGAAGTCACCCGCGCCGAGCGGGAGAAGAATCTGGGACAGAAAGGCGTCACCCTCTGGATGACCGGACTGTCCGGCTCGGGCAAGTCCACCATCGCGGTGGCCCTCGAGCAGGTCCTCATGCAGCGCGGTTATCACGCCTATCGACTGGACGGCGACAACGTCCGCCACGGACTGAACAAGAACCTCGGCTTCAGCGCCACCGACCGTGAGGAGAACATCCGCCGCATCGGGGAGGTGACCAAGCTCTTCGCCGACGCCGGCTTCATTTCTATCACCAGCTTCATCAGCCCCTACAAGGCAGACCGCGACAACGCCCGCAAGCTGCACGAGGAGGCGGGCCTGCCCTTCATCGAGGTCTATGTCGCCGTGCCCCTCGATGTCGCCGAGGAGCGCGACCCCAAGGGCCTCTACAAGAAGGCACGCGCCGGCGAGCTCAAGGGCTTCACCGGCATTGATGATCCCTACGAGGAGCCGGAGAACCCCGAACTGCATCTGCACACCGAGAAGCTCTCCGTCGCCGAGTCCGTGCAGATGCTTCTGGATGTCCTCGAGCAGCGCGGAATACTCATGTCCTGACGAATCCTCCGCAACACAATGCACGCGATAACTCAAAGGCCCGGGCGTCTGCCCGGGCTTGTTTATTAAGATCCGACTTCGGGGCGGCGGCATATGCGTGCGAGATCTCAGCGGGTCAAAAAAAGACCACGATAAACCCGCAAAAGAGCTTGACAGGCGTGAATGACGCGGCATGATGTCGCCTTCCCCGCAACAGGGAAAGGTACGGCCATGCTTCTGCTGAGTAACAGAAAGCCATCCCGGTTCCATGTTGGCCCGATGCGATCGGGTGGGACCGCCCTGCGCGCCGTTGCCGCCGGCGCGCGGACCTTTGGCTGACCCGTCCCATCGCCAACATGGCGTGATGCTCGTCTGTCGCGCTTCCCGCGCTGGCGATCGTGTTCTGCGCTGCGTGCCCCCGAAGCACGGATACTGTCATGTCAAGCAAAAGCAACATCTCCCGCGCCATCGCTCCCGAGGACATTCGCCCCGGCGCGTATGTCACCATCCTGCACGTGATCGACGAGTTCCTCCCGCAAATTCTCTGCGGAGACGATGCGTCCTGGCGATCGGTTCAGCCGCTCCGCGTGCGCTGGCTGCCCTCCGGCGAGCACTCGCCGATGAAGGTGAAATCCGTGTGCCTGCCCTTCGTGTTCGTCAAGATGCCGGGCGGCAAGCACCGCTCGCTCGACGTGCGCCAGCATCAGCTCGCGGAGGTCTCGGATGAATACGCGCGCAGGGTGTTCAGGGCCGCCCGCGGCAAGCGCAGGCGTCGCCGTCGCCGCGAGAATACCCGCGAGAGCAAGTCCTGATCCTCCCTCGATGTGCGCGGTGATTTGACGGGCCGCCGGTCGCCGTTACGCCGTGCGGCGCTGGCGGGTCTCATCCACTTCGTCCGCGAGCATCGCCTTCTGCTGCAGCGCGATGTAGGAGCAGATCTGGTCGGCGACGAACCGCTGATGCGCGGGGTTGAAGGAGAAATCGAAGGCGAGACCCGCGTAGGTGTCCTGGGTCGATTCCAGATGCGTGTGCACCAGTTGGGCCGAGGCGCAGATGGGCGTGATCAGTTCCGGAGGCAGGGCGATGCGAAGCCAGAACAGCTTGTGCCGGCTCAGGGCGCCGCCGGCATCGGGTCGGACCCGAATCCCCACGCCGCCCCCGCCGATGTTCAGCAGCGTCGCCGCGAACTTCGGACCGACTTCCGGCATGAGATCGTCCGAATCCGCAAGCGGATCGGACGGCGGTGCCTCGCCGGAAGCGGCACGAACGGCGGATTCGAACTCCAGCTCGTTGGCCCGTTCCGCCACCAGGACCGATTTGGGGTCCAACAGCGGCCAGACCTCCACCTCCGGCAGATAGAGCGAGGCGGTTTCCACGCGGTAGTGGGTTCGCCTCTGACAGCGCTGGACGTTTGTCGGCAGCGGCAGGCGGATCGCCTCCACGGTCCGGGAATCGCCGGCCCGGTGCGGAGTCATTCCGCCGTGGGTGGTGGGGAACATCCAGCGATTCTGACCGATGGAGATGATCACCACCAGCGCCGCCCCGGGCTGGAGGGGGATGGTCTTGCCCAGAGCCGCCGGCTGCTCGATCAGGATCGCATCATCGCGTACGTCCAGCAGATGCACGCGCCACACGAGGTGGTGTCCCTGCTCGGCCTCCTGGTAATTGCGGGCCAGCGCGATTTCGACCGCGCCGTTGCGCTCTTTGATCTGTCGGAGGCATCTCCGCCATCCGACGGTGCGTGACCGATTGGCTGGCACGTTCCGGTTCCCTCTTTACAGAAAACGCCGGGATGAGGCTTTGTGGCTTATCGTCCGCCGACCCGCGGCACTTCACGGCAAGTGGCCAAACCCGCCTGAGTCAAACGGTGGCGCGTCGCGCAGTCAATAAACCGCCGTCGGCGACGCGGGTGGGATCCGATAACCCCGCCAGCCTCGTCGTCAGGCGGAGCGCCCCGAACGTCCACAGGCGGCAGAGTCGGTCGGTCGGTTTGAACCGCCAGCATTCGGCGTCAACCTCGTCGCCAAAGCGGAGGGCGAAGACCGCATCATCCTCCTCCCACAGAAGCTGGGCCGACCCGTCCTCGCTTATCCCGCTCGTCCAGTTGCCTTCCGTGAGTTCCGGCCAGAAGTCGCCCGGGCAATCATCGATGACCAAGACGCCGTCCTCGCCAAGCACGGTGCCGATGCGCTGCATGAGGCGAACCGCGTCATCGATCTCCGCCACCGTCATGATCGTGTTGCCCAGCAGGCAGACGGCGTCAAATGTCCCATCCAGCGCCGGCCAGTCTTCCAGAAAGTCGTCCCGAAGCAGCCGGGCCGAGCGGCCGCATTCATCCAGACGTTGCCGGCAGATCGCCAACACTTCCTCGTTCCGATCTACCCCGGTCACATCATGGCCCGCCTCGGCCAGGGGCACGAGCACCCGGCCCGCCCCGCAGCCCAGGTCCAGCACCCGCTTCGTGTCCGGTCCGAGCATTTCCACCAACGCGGCGATCTGTGCCGCGGACCGCTGCTCATCGTGCGGCTGTTGTTCGTCCAGCCAGGGAGGATTACTGTTTGACTTGCACATGCCTTGAGGTGTTCAGCGTAACAGAAGATGCAAACGATGCACGGGGCAGTCCAAGAGCGCCCGGCCTGAGGACAGGCGGGCTCGCTTGAGATCTATAAACGTGTCAGGGAAGTGGGGGGGCTAAAGCTTCACTTTCAGAGCGCGGGCCAGTTCGCGCACCAGCGAACGCGCCTCCTGCACCTGCGGGCCGGTCAGGCGCTGCCGGCCGTAGCGGGCGGCGTAGAAAAGATCGGTGATCTGCCTGACGGTTGCCGCCACTTCGGGCTTCTCCTCGCCGATCACCATCGCGTAGGCCAGCGGCGGCTGCCAGGGAGGCTTGCCGAGCCGCCCGCGATGCAGAACTCGCAGCATGTCCAGATAGAAACCGAGCTGACGGAGCATGCGCTGATATTCGCTGCCCTTCAGATGCTGAAGATGCAACGTGCGCCGAATCGCCAGCGAGCGGCGCATGAGCTTGATCAACGCGATGACCGCGATGATGAGGGCAAAGCCCACGAACGCCATCCAGACGTAGCCGGCGGGCCCGAAATGGAAGGCGCGATTGACTCTGAACATCCACTCGCGGGTGGCGTCCAGCGCCCCGCCCAGCCTTTCGGCCCAACCCACGTCAAGGGCGGAGGCCAGACGGGTTTGCGAGCCGTAGTCAAAGTCCACCACGTTGCTGCTCCAGGTGCTTTCCAGGCTCTGATACATCCAGTTCAGGCGATCGGCGAGAGTGGTGGGATCGCTCCTCATCTGCTCGATGGTGGAGGGAGGGGTGGGGTCGAATTCCGAGAAGCCGTACCGACTGGTCCGCACCTCCACCCAGGCGTGGGCGTTTGCCTCCACGATGTGGTATCGCAGGGCGATCTCGTCCCAGGCGCAGGCAACGTAGCCCACCACAATCCTCGCCTCGATCCCCACCGAATGACACATCGCGGTCAGGGCGGAGGCGAAATACTCGCAGTGCCCGCGTTTTGATTCGAACAGGAAGTGAACGATCGGGTCCTCCGTGCGATCGCGGTACACGACGTCGCTGGTATCGAGCGTATAGCTGAACTCGCCGGAGTGAAGGTAGTCGGTGAGGACCGTCGCGGCCCGGGCATTCCACTGAAGGCGCTCGGCCCGGCGGGGCGGGGGCCAGAGGCCGGCCTGGGTTAGCAGGTCCGTGGCCAGCCCGCGCACCCGACCCTCTGGGTCGTAGCGCTGATCGGGACCCGGGAAACCGACCTCCGAACTCCACCGCCGCCAGCGCGGGCTGGCCCCCATGGACTGGAGCAGGCCTCCGTCCGGGTTCGAATGAACCTTGAGGTAATAACCGTACACCCGGCCCGTATCTTCCACGGTGCGGATGATCTGGCCGTCCGGATCGTATAACAGATGGCGGCGGTCTCCCGTGGAAATGGCGAGCGGGGCGTAGCCGGTGAACAGCGTCTCCGTACCGGTGCGGAAGTCAAACCTGAACGTGGTCACCTCTTCCGGCACCACGATGCCCGTCCTGACCGGCGAGAAGCCGACCGGCTCGGTTTCGACTCGCTTCAGGTTGCTCGGGGCGGGTTTCCATACGCCTCCCCCTTCGTACTTGCCCAGGACCGCCCCGCGCAGGAGTAGGGAGCGGCCGTCGCCCATCGGCTGATTGGCCCGGTCCAGCAACTGAAGATGTGCCACGGACTTTCGGGAAGTGGTGATCCGGCCCCCGGCCAGAAGATCGATCTCCGGCCTGAACCCCGCATGCCGCGCCACCGGTGGGGCGATCAGGTGACTCAAGAGACTCTGCCCCACGTTCCGGGGGAAGATCACGAACACCAGCACGCTGAGGACAATGCCCGCAACCGCCGTGCTGCTCATCAGCATTCGGAAATGAAGTCTCACCCCGCGTCCGATGATCGGGCGCACCGCCGGGGGCAGCCCGGCCTGCCCCGGATCGGCAATCGCACGGGCCCGCACCGTCTCATATGACGCGTATAACTGATAGAGCAGCAGCACGTATATGCCCAGGCCCGCATAGAGCAGCAGCACGATCCCGAAGATCAGGTTCGCAGATTGCAGGCAACTGCTGAGCATCATCAGCAGACTCAGCATCAGCAGGTTGGCATGGTCGCGCGGCCCTTTGCGCTCGTAAAGCTTGATCAGCGAGAGCCACACGCAGAAGCGCCCGACCACGCCGAAGATCTCTTCCGCCTGCGGGTGGTTGAGCACATCCACCACGGCAAAGAGCGAGACGGCGATGACCAAGACATTGGAGACCCATTTGGGCAGCGATCGCCCCCGCGGCCCCTCGGTGATGTACCAGCTCATCATCGCCAGGGTGCCGGCCACCAGCAGATCGATGCGGCTCTGGGCGATGGCTGCGCCGAGTATGCTCAGCAGAATCAACAGAAAGGCCAGCAGGGGGTAGCTGCGCAGGAGCCTCATGCCGCCACCTCCGCTTTCGGCTGGGCCGCCCGGTCGGAGGCGATGACCCCGGTCGCAGCCGGCGCTCCCACCGTGATGTCCCGCCCGATCTCCGCCACCACCAGCGCGGCGAGCTGGACGGCCGAAAGATGCCAGCCGTCAACCCGGCCCAGCTTGGGGTCGATGGCGTGAGGATGGATGATGACCATTGCCGACCGGTCCGCGTCCGAAACCGGTAATGTCCCGGTCGACTTCCGGGCCCGGTCGAGATCGATCGAGGCCAGGCCGGCCATGATCCGGCTGCGGTGCCGCCGGCTTCCCCGCACGGGGATCGCCGGCAGATCTCCGCCGGAAACGGTCAGCCCCACCGCGTATCCGGCCAGGTCCGCCAGGTGAACGAACGAGGCGGCGAGGCTGATCGCCTGCTCTTCCAGATCCCGGGCTTGCTCAAAGGCAAGCTCGTCGCCGCAAAGGTCCGCGGTGGCTTTTGACAGGTTCAGAACGACGCGAATGCGCGGCGGGCTGGGCCGGCTACGCTCGATGCAGATCAGCTCGTCGCGCGTCGCGGTCCGTTTCCACGCCACGTGCCGAAGGCTGTCGCCGGGCCGGTATTCCCGCAGACCGAAATAGTCGTCACCCGCGCCGGGGCGCGAAGAGATCCGGGTGCCGACATCCGAATGAGGAACCACCGTGTCCAGCACCCGCCGTCGCAGCTCGTAAAGCCGTGGATGGATAAACGTGTGTTGAAGCTGAGTGAAGGTGATGGACTTCTTTACGATTCCGAAGGGGAAGGTGGTCCAGATGCGGAGCTTCTCGAACCGGGCCTCGCCTCGGCGAACCGCCGGAAACGTGGCCTCTCCGTGAACCGTCTCCCGGGGCCCGATGTGCATGATCCACGCACCGCCGGGGCGCAGGGCGTTGTTCCAACTTGTCCGCCCCCTGGCTGGCCGCTCCTCGATGTGCACGTTGAAGGCGGGAAAGAACCGGCTGCGGTTGGTCACCGCATAACGAACCACCAGAGCGCCGCCCACCGTGCCGTGCTCCGGGTCCAGGCGCTTGACCCTCAAACCCAGCATCATCCACCCGGAGAAGATGCCCGAGATCAGCAACCCGGAGAACAGCACCCCGAAGATCCAGAACAGCAGGTTGTTCTGGCTGTTCATCGCGGTCACGGCGATGACCAGCACCAACGCCACGTAGATGAAGCCGGGGATGTGCAGGTGATAACGCCGTTTCAAACCGTGCTGCTCTCCGCTTTCGTCCCACAATAACCGCTTGGCTTCGCGCGTTCATCACTCGGTCGGACCAACGCGACGATGTCGCCGGGACCCGTCCGCCGGACCAGATCCTCGCAGGGACATGATATTAGTCATCGGCATGGGCCGGGTATTCGCGGGCGATATCGCCCGACGCGATGTCTCAGGCCGGGATAGCGCCCGGCTTCTCGATGGCGCCGGCCGCTCACCCTTCCTCCGGGGGCGTGTCCGCCTCGGGATCTTCAGGACTCTCGAAGCCTGGCGGTTTGTCGGGCCCGCCGGCCGGGGCCTCCTGAGGGGGCGCGGCGGAGGCCGCGGCTCCGGGCCGGGGTTTGGCGCCTTCGATCGCGGGCAGGTCATCGGTGCCGGATAGTCCAAAGACCTTGAGGAACTCCTTGGTGGTGCCGTAGAGCATGGGGCGCCCCAACTCCTCGGCCCGTCCCACGACCTTGATCATCCGCCGTTCCAGCAGCCCGCGCAGCACCTCGCCGCAGGCCACCCCGCGGATGGTCTCAATCTCCGCCCGCATGATGGGTTGGCGATAGGCGATGATGGCCAGCGTCTCCAGGGCCGCCTGGCTCAGACGCGACTGCTGCCGGTCGGCGTGAAGCCGGACCAGCAGTTCGCCGTATTCAGGGCGGGTGAGGATCTGCCAGCCCCCGGCCAGCCGCTCGATGCGGAAGGACCGCTCCGACTTCTCGTACTCGCCGTTCAGCTTGTCCACGGCCTGGGCCACCTGCCTGGCCGTGCCCTTGCCCGGCAGAGCAAGCAGAGCGCTGATGCGAGCCTCGCCCAGCGGACGTTCGGCGCTGATGAGCAGGGCCTCGACGCGGGCGGCGAGCGGCAGATCGCCGCACGGCTCGCTCCGCGGGCGGGTGACGATCTCCGCCTCCGTAGTCTCGATCTTCTCCGCGGCCGGCCGGCCGCTGCCGGTTTTCGTGTCGCTCATATGCCCCTAGCGTACCACCGGCGGCGGCGATCGGGGGCCGGTCTTGTGGAATCGTCTCCCGCGGCGGCAAACCGGCCGTTCAGGCCCGCCCGGCCGCGGCCTGCCCGTCCGCCTTCTGGTCTATGATGTTCGATGTGCCACGCCCCGAGGGCGGGGCCCTCGTGTCATCTGAGAAGGAGCCGGCCATGAAGGTCATCGCCGATCTCTGCGTCGTGCCCATCGGCGTGGGTGTGTCCGTGTCCAAATACGTCGTCGCCTGTGAGAAGGTCCTCAACGAGGCCGACCTCGAGACGCAGCTTCACGCCTACGGCACCAACATCGAGGGCGAGTGGGACGAGGTTTTCGCGGCTATCAAGCGCTGCCACGAGGTGGTGCACGAGATGGGCGCCCCCCGCATCTCCACCACGCTGAAGTTCGGGACCCGCAGCGATCGGGCCCAGACCATGGATGACAAGGTCCGCAGCGTCCAACAGAAGATGTAGCATTTGTGCCGCCTGTGCGGCCTGGGCAGCCGGTTCCTGCCTCTCACCGCCCGGTTCCCGCTCACCTCGTCCCGCGGACAGGTCGATAACCGAAAGTCGCATCCTGCCGGTCCGTCCGGACCGGGCGGCGATGACGACGGATCGGATCGGACTGAAGAATCCGTTCGGAATAAAGGAATCGACCATGCTCCGCAGGAAGCTCACCTCTCTCGCCGCCCTCACCGCAACCGCCGTCCTCGGCCTGGCCGGTTGCAGCCCCGACACCACCGTATCCTGGCAGGACAACGGTACGCCCAAGCACTTCCATCCCGCCCAGACGTGGTGGAACTATCAGTATGTCTACTACGCCCAGCCCCAGGTCTACTTCGAGCCTTATTCCCACACCTGGTACTGGTTCGAGGATGATCTGTGGCATCAGGGGTTCGATCTGCCCGAAACGATCTCCGTGTACGACCAGACCCCGCAAGTGGTGAAGCTCGCGTCTCTGCCGCCTTTTGAGCAGCATGACACGGTTGCCTCGACCTTCGGCCCTTATTTCTACGCGTACCCCGGCTCGCTGAGTCCCAACTACGCGCCCAACGCGGCTTATGCCCGGGCCTTCGCCAACCGCCAGGCCATCGGCCAGGCGATCGACCAGTTCATGGCGCAGTCCGCAACGCCGAACCCCGAGACGGCTCAGGTCTTCGCGAATCCCGGCCCCGATTCATGCGGGCCGTTCATGCATACGCCCGAGCGCCCCGATGTTAGGATGACCAGGACCCAGCAGCCCTCCGGGGCTACTGCCTACGCCACGGCTGAATCGGGATCCGACCGCGGATTCTGATCCGAACCTCACCTCCGAATTGCGCGAAAAGCACAAAAAGGGGTCGGGAGTCTTTAAAAAAGACTCCCGACCCCTTTTTCAGGTTTCTTAGGCGCCGGCGACGAGCTTCAACAGCGCCATGCAGAGCAGGCCCGCGTAGGTGCCCAGGACGTAACCGGCCACGGCGAGCAGCACGCCCACGGGGGCGAGGGTGGGATGGAAGGCCGATGCCACGATGGGGGCGCTGGCGGCGCCTCCGATGTTCGCCTGCGAGCCCACCGCCACGAAGAAGATCGGCGCTCTGATCAGCTTGCCCACCGACAGCAGGATGACGATGTGCACCGCCATCCAGATGAAGCCCATCGCCACCAGGCCCGGGGCCTCGGTGATCTTCAGGAAGTTCGCGTGCGCGCCGATGGAAGCAACCAGCAGGTACAGGAACACGGATCCGATCTTCGACGCCCCGGCCCCTTCGAGATTCCGCGCGCGGGTGAACGACAGGACTACGCCGATGGTGGTTATGAGGATGAACTTCCAGGTGGTGGCGGAGAGGTATGGCTCTCTTGCTTCAGCCGTCGGATCTCCGGTTTCCTCAATGAGCTTCCGCGTCGCCTCGGTATCCACATAGGTGAGCTGTTCCGCCAGCCAGTTCCCCGCCACATAGCAAACCCACGCCCCGACGAAGCCGAAAGCGCAAATGATGATGAGATCGGTGAGCGTCGGCAGGCGTGATGTGCGGGCCTGGAAATCGGCGATCCGCCGCTGCAGATCCTCGATCGCCGTGGTGTTTGCACCGGTCCATCGGTCAATTCGCTTCTGATGGCCGGACAGGTACAGCAGTACACCCATCCAGATGTTGGCGACGAACACATCGACGATCACCATCATGGAGAACATGTCATCGCTGACCCCCGCGATGTCGCCTAGGGCGACCATGTTCGCCCCGCCCCCGATCCAGCTTCCGCACAGCGCGGTCATTCCCTGCCAGGTGTCAACCGGGACGAACCCCCCGCAGATCAGAAGCGCGATAGGCCCGCCGATTACCACTCCCGTCGTTCCCGCCAGGAGCATGATCACCGCCCGCGGCCCCAGGCGGAGGATGCCCGGCACGTCCAGGGCCAGGATCAGCAGAAGCAGGCTCGCCGGGAGCATGTACATCTTGATCCAGTCGTATAGGACCGACTCCTCCGGCAGAATCCCGAAGGTGGTCAGGGTGGTCGGCACGAAATAGCAGAACACCAGCTTGGGGATGATTCCGAAGACGCGTTTGCCGGCGGCGGTCTCACCGATCCAAAAGATGATCGTGAGCACCAGCGCAAGCGCGGCGAGAATCCCCACCGGATCATTGAGCAGAGCGTGAGGAGCCACAAAGACGCTCATGATCGCGCGAGCGAGGCTCTCGTTGTCCGCCCCGTCCGGTCCTGCCCCGAGGAGGTGCGGCGAGGTGAGGAGAATGACGTGGCCGGCACCGTCAACGCCCTTGATGAAGGACATGAACACCGATTCCGACGGGGTCTGCTTGCGTTTGACGGCCGCTTCCTTGCCACCGTCGCGGATGAATGACCGGTGGGTGCGCAAGACGACGTCGGAAGTGACGCCGCGCAGGAGCACGTGGCTTTCCGGAAGGGCGCTTCGCTCGATGCGTCCGTCCTCAATGACCGATCCCGAGGCGGCGTAGGTGACGCCGAATCGACCGGCCAGCGCGTTGAGAACGAGCGTGCTGTCGCCGTCAATGGCCGGATCGGCGATAACCAGCAGATTGCCTCCCCTCCCCACGA
>CP070772.1:2566178-2586993 GCA_020345805.1 Phycisphaerales bacterium
AGCGGCCAGATCAGGAGTTACCCGCCGTGCTTGTCCTGCATGTCCTTCAAGGCCCGGATCGCGGCATGAGATTCGAGCTGCCGGCCGACGAGCCGCAGCTCATCGGCCGGTCCAGCGAGGCCCTGCCGCTCAAGGACACCACGGTCAGCCGGAGACACGCGGAATTGACCCCGGATGGTGGCCGCTGGTTCCTCCGGGACCTGGACTCTTCCAATGGCACTTTCGTCAACGGTCAGCCGATTGACGATCGTGTGGAACTGGCCGCGGGCGACCAGATCCGCTGCGGCTCCACGCTCCTGGTGTTCACCATCACGCCCGAGGAGCCCAAGCCCAGCCCGATCAGCCTGCTGCCGCAGGAAGCATTTGACGTTTCGATCGAAAGCCGCGTCGACGCCAGCGCCGAATCCATGATCCTGGCCTCGCCTGACCCGCTCCGGGCCGCCGCCGATCATCTTCGCGTGGTCTATGACCTCACGGCCCTGACCAGCGGCACATATAACCGCGAGAAGCTTCTGGAGCAGGTGATGGACCTGATCTTCGAGGAGTTCGAACCGGACCGGGGATTCATCCTGCTCCAGGAAGCGCCCGAAGATCGGCCCGAGCCGGCCGTAGTGCGTTACAAACAGAAACCCAAGACGGTGGATGAGGGCAGGATTCCCGTCAGCCGTACGATCGTTCAGCACGTGTTGGCCAGGCGGGACGGAATCCTCTCCACCAACGCGATGAATGACACCCGCTTCCAGTCCGGCGATTCGGTGCGCGAGTACGGGATTCGCTCGGCGATCTGCGTGCCCGTCCAGGCCTCCGAGCGCGTGTTCGGGGTGATTCACATCGACTCGTCCCTGGCCAACTTCACCTTCACCGATTCCCAGCTCCAGTTGCTCAACGCCATAGGCCGGCACGCGGGCCTGGCCATGCTCAACGCCGAACTGGTCCGGTCAGAGATGCAGACGGAGCGCCTGGCCGCAATGGGACAAGCGGTGGCCTCCCTCAGCCATTCGATCAAGAACATCCTGCAAGGGCTCCGCGGCGGAGCCGACGCGGTTGAGTTGGCGGTCAACAGGGGCAATCTTGATCTGGCCAGGGAAGGTTGGCCCATCCTCAGCCGCAATCTCGACCGCATTTATGCGCTGACATTGAACATGCTGGCCTACTCCAAGCAGCGGGCCCTGGACATCGAGTTGAACTCGCTGCACGCGCTGATCGGCGAGGTCGCCGAGCTCTTGCAGGGGCAATGCGATCGCAAGCGGGTGGGGTTGATCCTGGACCTGGCCGACGATGTGCCGCCGGTACCGTTCGACGCCAACGCCCTGCACCAGGCGCTGATGAACCTGCTGGCGAATGCCCTGGAAGCGGTTTCCCCCAAGGTGGGGGTGATCACCATCCGCACGCGCTACGACGCCGAGAGGCACTTCACCCAGATCGAGGTCTCGGACAACGGCCCCGGCATTCCACCACAGGTCGAGGAGCAGGTTTTCCAGGCGTTCCGCACGACCAAGGGACAGCGAGGCACCGGACTGGGCCTGGCGGTGACGAAGAAGATCGTCGAGGAACACGGCGGGCGGATTGCCCTCTCATCGCAGGCTGGAGAAGGTACGACCATCACCATCACCCTGCCCACCGATCAGCCGTCCGTTGACTCGGGGGAGACGCGGCTACCGCGGCCGATGCCCTCTTCGGAGCTGGATGAGGAATTCTGAGCGCGGGGGCGGCAACGGCGGAGATGTGGCCGCCCCCGACGCCGCCTTGCGGTCAGGTTCAGGCCACATGCTGAGTTTGAGAGGGTCCGCGTCGGGCGGAGAAAATGCGCACGCAGTTCCGGCCTGCGCTCTTTGCCGCGTACAGCGCCTGGTCGGCAGCCCGAACGAGCATCTCAGGCCGCGTAAAGAATCCGCCTGCGTTCGGTTCGAGCACCGCGACGCCCAAGCTGATGGTCACTGAGACATGCGAGGCATCGCACTTCACCTCTGACAAGTCGATCGGGGTTGTGGCCAGCGCCTGCCGCAGGCGTTCGGCGGTTCGGGTCGACGCCATCCGATCGGCCCCCGGCAGGATCGCCACGAACTCTTCGCCGCCGTAGCGGCAGACTGTCCCGGCGTCGCCGACCAGTCTGTTCATTCGTAGGGCAATCTCCACGAGCACCGCGTCTCCGGCCTGGTGCCCGTGGGTGTCGTTGAAGCATTTGAATCTGTCGGCGTCGGCGATGACCACGCCCAGGCAACTCCCGTTGGCGCTCGCCAGCTCGAATTGTTCCGCCAACTCCTGATTGAACCGCTGGCGATTCCCCACTCGTGTGAGGGCATCGGTCAGCACCTGTTTTGTGAGCTCCTCGTTGGATTGCCGCAGTTGCTCGGCTTCGCGCTGCTGGCCAAGTTGAAGTCGGATGCGAGCATCATCGGCCTCGGCCAGGATGGCCCGGACGTCCGCCGCCCGGTCGCCGATCTTCACCCCCAGCAAACCGGCCACGTTCGCCGCGTCTTCCGCGGAGGCCAGTACGAGGGTTTTGACATCCTGATAGAGCATACCGAAGAACCGTGAGGCGGTGTCACACGCCGCGCCAAGCGATGAGGCGTTACAGGAGTGAAGGACGGCCGCAATACGTCCGGCCAACAGGACCGTTTCGACAACAGCCTCGTACTCGCCCGGTTCGACGTTGGCGTGATCGTGATGGAGAATCGGCTCCACCAGCTGGTCCGGGAACCGCCATCGCCGAGCCAGTTCGGCGCCCACCTGAGCGTGATCGAAACCGAAAGCCTCCCGCTCAGCCTCGAGCAGCCGGCCGTGGTCGCCCCCGGCCCGCCGGATCACCTCAGGGTACGGATCGGGCAGCGCCGCGTGAATCGCGAGCATACCGATGTCCTGCATCAAGGCCGCCAGGAATGCCTCCTCCGGATCGCAACGTTCGGTAACTACGCTGATTCGTCTCGCGGCGACCGCGGAGTGAATGCATCGACGCCAGTAGTCGATCAGATTCAGTCCCTTGCTTTGCCTGGTCACGTCGACCAGCGAAAAACCGAGGGTCAGAGCCTTGACGGTGTTCAATCCCAGGTAGGCCATCGCCCGTGAGATGCTCGGGCAGGGCTTGGACAGAGAGTAATAGCTGCTGTTGACGGTCCGGAGGATTTTCCCCACCAACGCCTGGTCGTTGCCCACCACCCGCGCAATCTCCTCCAGACGCACGGTCGGATCGGCGGTCAGATCCAGGACCTGCACCGCAATGGCGGGAAGCGACGGCAGAGCCGGGCAGGCGACGACATCCTCCATACCGATTGGTTCAGCCATAGGTGGCAATCCGTCCGGTGAGCAACATGCAGTGGACTTCGGTTGCTGGCGCGATCAACGCCCGGGCAGGAGAACACCACCCAGCACAGACTGGTCATGGTCTGTGCCGCCAGGGATCCAGCGGCAACATCGGCCGGGCCAACCTGACGCTGCAGGGAAACGCCAGACCGGTCCCCCGGCCTCATCCCGCCCGATCCTCTCAGGCCGCAGAACTGTCCCAATCCGCGGGCTCGAACACCCGCACGCAGTTTCAACCCGCACACTTCGCCGCGGGAAGCGCCCCGCCGGCCGCATGGAGCAGTACGTCCGGCCGGCCGGAGGCCGCCAATGAGTCGGCATCCATCTCCGCCGCCCCCAGACTCGCAACGACATTGGTTTCCTTGATGCGGCAGCTCGCGTGCCGCAGGTCCACCGGTTCGGCGATGATCGCCCGACGCAGGTCTTCGGCCGGTCGGGCGGCTTCGGACTTCCTCTGGCCGGGCGGGACCACGATGAACCCATCGCCGGCGTGTCGGGACACGCTCCCTGTCTCCCCCACGTGATCCACGATGCGCCGGGCGACCTCCACGAGCACTGCGTCCCCGGCCAAGCACCCCCGTGTATCGTTCAACGTCTTGAGCTCGTCAGCGTCCACGGCAACCACAGCCAGAGGAACTCCGCCCGCCACCGCTTCGCTGAACCGTCGGCTCAGCTCCCGCTCCGGATGCCTGCGATGGCCAGTCTTGATCAGCGCGTCGGAAAGCAATGGGCTGGACCCACCAATTCCTTGCTCCCCGTCGAGTTGGTGCTGACGATCGAGATCAACGTCGCGGCGAATACGCGCGCACTGACTCCCGAGCGAGGATGGCACGGATCAGCGCAGGTTGAGCTCCAATCTCTACTTCCAGCAGGCCGGCAAGATTGGATGCATCCACCGCCGATTCCAGGATCAGGGGCTTGACCTGGTGAGGGGAGATGCCCAGCAGTTTCGACGCCGTGGAACACAGAGGCCTCAGGGCATCTTCGTCGGGCTTGTCGATGGCGGACGCAACATGGTTGGCCATGATAACGGCAGCCGCGAGGAACCTGTCGCCCACCGCCGTCATCTGTGCATCGTGATGATGACGAATCGGATCCGCCAGGTACGCGGGGAGACGCCACCTCCCGGCCAGTTCCGAACCGATCCGGGCATGGTTGAAGCCGAACGCCTCCTCTTCCGCTTCCGGCAGCCGGGAGTGGTCGCCCCTGGTCTTGGCAACCACCCTGCCATAGACCGCGTCCAGCGACGCGTGCAGAGCAAGCATGCCGATGTCCTGCGACAGCCCTGTCAGAAGACACTGCTCCGGATCGCCCGTGCCCGTGAGCAGGCTGATCCGGCGGGCAGCGGCCGCGGAATGGACGCAGCGACGCCAATAACCGGTCAGATCCAGACCTCCGTCCGCCTGCCGGGAGATGTCCACCAGGCCGAAGCTGAGAGCCAGGGAATTAATCGTCCTCGACCCCAGATGTGCCATGGCCGCGGCGATGCTCGCGCACGGCTTGGAGAGATCATAGAAGCTGGAATTGACAACCCGAAGGATCCTGCTGCTCAATACCTGGTCCTGCTGAACGACCTGGACGATCTCCTTCGGGCCCGCATCGGCGTTGCTCGTCATGTCCAGAATCAATACGGCCACGGCCGGCAGGGAGGGCAGGCTGGTGTGGGCCACTACTTCCTCAGCAGTCAAACTGGTTTCGCGCAAGGGATCTCTCCCTGAACCCGGCCGATCGGGTCCTCTAGTCTTCCTGCGCGTGTGATCAGCACCTTGGCAGGCATCGACTTCAAGCGGAGGGCTCGACCGTCTTGGCGCGTCCCGGCCCCGCGGATACTCGCGACCTATCGGCGCTCGCGCATACAAACAGAAGCGAAGTCCCCCGAACAGCACCGCTCCCAGCCAAAGTGACCTCTCCAGATCGCAGTATGCCCTGACTCCGAAAACTGAAGCCCGCACACCATCCCGCCCGGTCACTGAAGTCGATAACCCCCCGCCATTGCCCGCCTCGGCAACTTGACCATTACGGCGGTCCAGGCCCTGCTCGATCGCTAAGTGATCGCCGGGCACTCCTCGCCGCTCGGAGCAGCAACGTCAGGAGTACCGTCTGGTCATCGGCCCTGTTCCACGGGCCCACGCTGAGCCGACTCGGCACCCGCCGAATCGATTCCATTCGTACGCTCGGCCGGCCGAACGGGGTCCGGGAACGCCCAGCGCATCGCCGCCGGCTCGGTACCTATGAGTTCACGGCAATAGGCAGCCAGCAGCCGGTTGGCCCGGCCAACCACCACCGGAGTGGCCCGCCAGTCGGTATCGCCGGCCGCCAGAGACCGCAGGACCCCCACCGTCTCCGCCCGCACTCGCCACCGGTCAGCGGCCCCAGTATCTGCCGCCAACCCGCCGGCTCGGGCGCTGAAGGCCAGCGTTGTTGCCTCCGGCGGTAGCGCTTCGCCGGTCTCCGAGTCCCGCTCCAGCTGCGGTTGATACCCGGTCTCGCGGAGCAAGGCCCATTGAAACCTCAGGACCGCCGGTTCGATCCCGCCGACCTCATTCAAGCCAGCAAGTGACGCGGTGAACTGATCGAAAAGCCCCGGATGAGGATCGTGGCCGGTGAGCATGTGATGGATCAGATCCGCCATGAAAAGCCCGGCCCGATTCGCCGCCAGCGACCGCCGAACGGCCCAGAAGACTTCTTCCAGGTGCCATTCGGTCAAAGTGGCCAGATCACGATTCGGCTTGATGACCGCCACGACCTGTCCCCGAGTCAGGGGATCCAGGCCTCCGGAGAACTTCCCCCGACCGCGCTTGGCTCCCTTGGCCAGGCCGCGGATGATCCCGTGCTCGCGGGTGAAGAGGCTGGCCGTCTGGGACGTCTCTGAGTAGTCCCAGCGGCGGATGCACACGGCGTTGTCGCGGATGGTGGGCATGGGCGACCTGAATAACCGGCCCTCGAGGTTCTCAAAACGGGAGGGAGCCGAGAACAGCGGTCGGGCGACATCAGCCGGTCAGCCCGGCCGACCCGGCACGTCCAACCATCCCTTATACTCACATCTATGTCTGCCAGTGCAAGCGACGCGCAGAAACCCGTTCGCATTATCGCGATGCTCAACCAGAAAGGAGGAGTGGGAAAGACGACCACGGTGGTCAACCTCGCCGCCGCGCTGGCTGCCGCCGATCATCGGGTCTGTGTCATCGACCTAGATCCCCAGTCTCACCTCACGCTCCACCTGGGTATCGACGCGCTTGATGCTCCCAACCCGCGAACCGCCTACGACCTCCTGCTCGACCCCGACTGCGTCGCGGACGAGGTGATCGTGACGGCCCGGCCGAATCTGGACCTGATCCCCTCGGAGGTCGATCTGGCCGGGGCGGAGACCGAGCTGGCGGTCACACCTGATCGTCAGCGCATACTCAGCCCCAAATTCTCAACTGTTGCCGATCGGTACGACTTCGTCTTCATCGACTGCCCGCCAAGCCTGGGGCTTCTGGCTCTCAACGCCCTGTCTCTGGCCCGGGAAGTCTTCGTACCGATGCAGGCCCATTTCCTGGCTCTGCAGGGCGTTGGCAAGCTCCTGGCGACCGTCGGGCTCGTCTGCCAGTCCGTCAATCCGCTCCTGCGCGTGACCGGCATCGTACTGTGCATGCACGAAGGGCAGACGACTTTGGCCCGGGAGGTCGTTGCGGACCTCGACGAGTTCTTTGAGCAGGCACGGGATCAGACCGTGCCCTGGCGCGACTGCCGGGTGCTAAGACCAGCCATACGGCGCAACATCAAGCTGGCCGAAGCGCCCAGTTTCGGCAAGACGATCTTCGACTACGCCCCGTGGTGCGCAGGCGCCCAAGACTACCGCAAGCTGGCGCAGCGACTGCTGGCCGATTCGAGTGCTGCCGCGATGACGCAGGAGGCCGAGGAACCGGCGCCCGTGGCCGACCAGGCCGCGAGGGTATCCGAAGCGCCCGCTGCTCTTGAGCCGGATGAGGAACCGCCGTCGTCCGACGCGACGGAATCCGAGCCTGTCTCCGAACCTGACGCGGAACCCGCACCGCAGACATCAACGCTTCTGGCGGGTGACGAGCCGCCCGCGGCGGCGGCGGTGATCGAGCCAACGCAGTCGCGAGAAGGCCAACCGGACTGGACCGGCGATGCCTGAGGCGAATGCCCGGCCCCGGCGCGTGAGTCGGCCCTGGCGCATCGCCTTTGTCACTTATGCGCTGGCATTGACCATCGGCACCCACTGGCCGGCGCTGGAGTTGCCGCCCACCGTGCCGATCTCTGACAAGGGGCTGCATCTCCTGGCCTTCGCTGCCCTGGCTTTCCTCCTGTGGAGAACTCAGTGGATCGAGAGCCGCTGGCTGGTGGCGATCATTGCCGGCCTCTGGTCCGTGCTGGACGAATACAGCCAGGGCATCCCCGGCCTGAATCGCCACGTCACCTGGGAGGACGGGTTGTCCAACCTGCTCGGGGTGGTGGTCGTTCTCGTCTGGCTATGGGCCCTGCGACCCATTGGAGGCGGTCCCAACCGCATGCGCCTCGCCTGTCTGCGCTTTGCCTTCGAGGAATTCTCCAGCCGACGGCTGACGTGGCTGATCGGCTTCATGGCCGGCGCTGCCTGCACGGTGCCCGTCGCACTGGTATGGAAACGGTTCGACGCGGACGAAAAGAGCATCCCCGTGTTCATCGCGGTCGCGGCCTGGATGTCACTTGTCACGCTCCTGTGGGTCGCGAACTGGCACAGTGCTTTCCGCAATTGGATCGCGCGGAAACCCTGCCCGGTCTGCACGACATCCTGCGCCGGGATCTCCCCCGACGATTCCGGCCAGGCGCAATGCCCCTCCTGCGGCGAGCTGGTCCATGTAAGCCAGTGGTCCCAGCCGGCAACGCCGTCGCTGAGGATCATGATGTCCTTCAGTCTCTGGCCCGCGATGATCTTCATCGTCGTGCTTGTGGCGGGCTTCGGCCTTATTGCCGCCAGTTCGATCGTGTACGCCCTGCTGCTGGAGCGCCAAGTCGGTGGCGCCCATGTCTTGCGTGTGGCCCACACCATCGGCACGCTTCCTGGAAGCGTGACGCAGGTGGTGGATCTCACCGCGTACCTGGTCCTGTTCGCCGTCGCGGTGCGCGTGTATCGCGGGGCCCTAGCCCGCTATTACGATCAGGCCCTCAAGTGCCGCAAGTGCGGGCACGACCTGCGGGGGACGCCAACCGATGATCGCGGCCGGGGCCGCTGCGGCGAATGCGGCGTGCCCTTCGTCCGCATACTCTGCCGCGATGAATGATCCGGCCGTCACACTGCCGATAAGCGCCTGAAGATGAGCGAACGGTTTGAACGCCACGCCCGCACGGTTTCGTTGCTGACCATGCTCAGCCGCGTCACCGGTCTGGCCCGCGACGCCTCCATCAGCCGCATCTTCGGCGCCGGCGGCCTGACCAGCGCGTTCTTTTTCGCGTTCATGATTCCCAATCTCTTCCGCCGTCTCTTCGGCGAAGGCGCGCTGGCCGCGGCCTTTCTGCCCGTCTACACGCAGCTGAACCGCGATGACCCGCAGACGGCGCGGCGTCTGGCCTCCCTGACCGTATCGCTGCTGGTAACGGTGCTGGGGTCGATTGTGCTCTTGGGCGAGATCGCCCTTTTTTTCATTTCCAAGCAGGCGAACCACTCCAACCTCGCGGTGTGGCTGCTGATGGTCATGCTGCCCTACATGCCCCTGGTGTGCCTGGTGGCGGTGCTGGGGGCGATGCTCCAGGTGCACGGGCGGTTCGGCCCCACTGCCGCCGCTCCCATCGTCCTGAACCTCTGCCTGATCGGCACCGCCGTCGGCCTGCATTTTGTGCTTGAGCGGGACGTGACTGCCGCCGACTACGACCGTCACCGGCTCATCCACATCGGATGTGTCGCCGGATCGATGCTGCTGGCCGGGATGTTGCAGATCTTCTGGTCTCTGTTTGCGCTGCGCGATCAGAAATGGTGGTCGGGCGAACTGAAGGCCGCCCGCGATCCGATGGCCCGCGTAATACGCCAGGCCCTGCCCATGATCGTGGGGCTGGGCGTTCTGCAACTGAACACGGCCCTGGACGGGGTAATTGCCAGTTACCCCACCGCGATCGGCCCCACCATCTTCGGGATCGATTACCCGCTTCGGGAAGGGGCGATGGCGGCCGTCAGCTTCGCCCAAAGGCTCTATCAGTTCCCTCTGGGGGTGTTTGGGATCGCGGTGGCCACCGCGATCTTCCCCGCCCTGGCCCGACTGGCCGATGACGGCCCGGCATTTGCCGCCACCGTCCGCCGCGGCCTGCGCCTGGTCGTGTTTATCGGCCTGCCCGCCAGCGCCGGTCTGATCCTGGTGCGCGTGCCCCTCACCGCCGTCATCCTACAGGGCGGCGACTTCCGCCCCGAGGACACCGAGCGCGTGGGGTTCATCCTGCTGGGATACGCCCCGGCGATCTGGTCCTATTCCATGGCGCCCATCCTCACCCGCGCCTTCTACGCCAGAGGCGATTCAAAGACGCCAATGAGGATCGTGATGGGCGTCGTGGCATTGAACCTTGTCCTCAACTGCATTCTGATCTGGACGCCGCTGAAGGAAGCGGGGCTGGCCTGGTCCACTGCGATCTGCTCGGTCGTGCAGGTCGTCTTCCTGGTCAGCATCCTCCGCCGGCGCACCGAGCACATTGTTGATCGCGAGGTCATCACCAGTTGGACCAAGACCGTCGCTCTTACCGCCGCGATGACGGCCCTGGTCGGCGCGTTGACGTGGCTGCTGCCCGAGCCGCATGGCTGGGGACCTTCGTTCACTGTCCTGCTGGTGGCCGTCGGCGCGGGGATGCTCGCGGTGTTCAGCCTCGCCGGGGCGTTGAAGATGCCGGAGCTGTGGTGGGCGCTCGGAAGGCGGGGCGACTGAGCCGTCGCACCCCGCCATCGCCCGACCTGCACAACTCGCGCGACCGTCACATTCGACACATCGCTCACACACCACCCATGCCGACCCGGCCGGCTGCGGCCGGCCATTCGGTCTGTCGGGCCATAAGTGCCTCTTCCGGCGCTGCTTAACACCAGGTTGGCCATTCCCGAACGGGGGGCTTCAGAACGCATCCCGAGGCGTCGATATCCAGTGCGCCGCGGTCCGCGCAGGTGTGGCAGGCCGGCACGGCTTTGCTCCGAGGCGATCAATGATGCACCAGCACGACAGTAACCATCCTCATTACTCCGAACGCGAGACAGAAACCGCCCCCGGGGACCAATCCGCATCGTCTCCGGCGGAATCATTGGCAGAAGGTGCCGCCCGACCCCTCGGTGATCAGGTCATGAACATCCTCGCCGACGTCGAGCAACAGGTGCAGAGGTTGCGGGACGCGCAAAAGAGCCACAACGTCGAGCTGGCGTCCCTGGCCGAGCGCTCCCGCATTCTGAGTGAGGCTGAACAGAAGCTCGAAGAGAGAGCCGGTCAACTCCGTGCCGAGCATGAGGCCTTCCAGCAGCTACAGACGCAATTGGAAGCCCGGCAGCGCGAGATCGATGAGCAACAGACCGGCCTGGAGCATCACCGAACGGAGCTGGACCGGCGTGAAAGTGATCTGACCAGCCGTGAGGAGGACCTGGGTCGGCGGTGGGATGAGCTCAGTTCCCAACAAACACAGTACGAAACTCAGAAGCGGAGCCTCGACGATCGGCAGGCTGATCTGGAACGTCTTCAACAGGAACTGAACCAGTGTGAAACCGATTTGACCAGCCGAGAAGAAGAGCTCGGGCAGCAGCGGCAGGAGTTCAGTTCACAACAAACACAGCACGAGGATCTGAGGCGAAGCCTGGATGGTCGGCAGGCCGACCTTGAGAATCGTCTGCAGGAACTGAACCAGCGCGAAACCGATTTGGACGGTCGAGAGAAGGAGCTGAGAGAGAAGTCGGAAGAGTGCGACTCCCGGGAGGCGCAGTTTAAGACCCGGCAGCAGGCATTGGACGCAGCCGAGGCCGAACTCTCCAGCGGTCAGGAAGATTTCAACCGGCAACGGGACGAATTCAACTCGCTACGCTCCAACTGGGAGCAGCAGCGAAAGAAGGACGATGCGATTCACACCGAGCGGATCGAGCAGTTCGCCGAGCGCGAGCGGGAACTGCAAGACCGGCTGGCGGCATTTGATTTGGAACGCGAGCGCATCGAATCGCTCGACTCGGAAATACAGGTCCAGAAACGTAAGCTGGACACGCAGGGCGAGGAACTTCAGGAACAGACCGCGGCCTTTGAGGCCGAACAGGCGGATCTGCGGCGACGGGTGCAGACCGCAGAGGATGAAGCGGACGAGGCCCGGCAATCCTCCATCCGGTACCAGCAGGAAGCCGCTGAGAAGACCGGCGAGTGCCTTCAGCTGGAGGAGAAGCTTGACGAGGCCCATCAACGGCAGGAGGCCGTCGAGGCCGAAATCGCCAGACAGCGCGAACTGGCAAACTCACATGCCGAAGAGATCGATCAGCTGCAGGCACAGCTGGAGCAGCGCAACACAGTCATCACCGATTATGAGGAGAAGCTGAAGGTCGTCGATCGGAAGCTCGCGGACTTCGCCGCGACACTGGCCGAGCAAGCACCTCAGCTGGAGCGTGGCGCAGCCGCCATTGCCATGGTCGAACAGCAGGAGCAGCAGATCGAGCGGCTGACCCGGGAGTTGGCCGAACTCAAGAGCGGTGCCGATCCAGAGGAACAGCAGAGAAAGGATCAACGGATCGCAGAGCTTACCGAGGCTTTGCGGCAGGCCCGGGGTCAGACCGCCGGCGGTCGCAAGGTCGCCGAGCTGGAGCAGCGCAATGCGGACCTGGCCGCCGAACTGGATCGCGTGCGGGTGGAACTGGAATCCGCCGCAATCTCCGCCCGGGAGGCACGAGAGCAGCTTGAACAACACGTGGCGAAGGCAGAGTCGCGGGAGGCGGATCGGGCCGATCAGGACCGCAGCATCGCCGAACTGAACTCCGAAGTCGAGCAGCTAAAGGATCACCTGCGCCTGCAGGAGCAGTTGCTGGAAGAGGCCAGAGCGGCCGAATCTGCTGCCGACTCGGATCTTCAGGAACGGGTGCAGGAACTGGAGTCGGAACTGGCGGAGGCCCGCGCGGCGGCAGCCTCGGCTCGCAAAGCGGACGGGACCCGCGGGACAGACGATGCGGAGCAGGCTCGCCTCAAGGAAGAGTTGCAGCAGAAGACCGAACGTATCGCCGTCGTGGTGGATCACCTCCGCAGACGAAGGCGACGACTCAAGAGGGTGCGTGCTCTCCTGCGGGAAGGTCTGCCGAGGCAAACCTTGTCAGCGGCGGATCGACAACTGCGCTTCGACCAGATGCGACGCGTTAAGGAACAACACCGCGAACTGATCGAGGTGCGTGAGATGCTCGCCGCGAGCGAGCAAAAGATGATACGCAAGTGGGCCCGCCCCCGGGCCGTCATAACCTTCGCCTGGATCCTGTTGCTGACCACCGTGGTCGGCTTCGGAAGTTGGTTCGTCACCGATCATTACTTCCCCGCCACCATTTCCGCTTCCGTGACCCTGGAGGCCGAATCCCGCACTCATCAGCCTCTCAAAGAGGAAGACCTCGAGAAATGGCGCATCTGGCACACGCAGGTGCTTTCCGACGAAAGCTTCCGCGAGGCGCTCGCCCAGCGCATGGCTGAGCGTCAGCTGGGACAATACGGCAGCACCGGAGCAATCGGCGTTCGCTTGGACAACGACCTGACGGCTTACAGCGGCGAACCCGGCAGCCTCACTCTGACCCTGGCCGGCAAGAACAAGACCGAGACCGCCGCGGTCCTGGACATCATCGCCACCACGCTGATGCAGGAATCCAAGCGTCAAACGGCCCGGCGCAGCGACGGCGCGCGGGCCGTGATCCTCGGCGCCCGCAAGGAGCATGGGCTCACCCGCTACGCCAGCATCAACCGTCTGCCCGTGAAGGATGAGCGACTTGTCTATTTCGGACCGGTCTTCGGCGGGGTGTTTGTCGTCAGCGTGCTCATCATCTGCCTGGTCTATGCGCGGCTGGTGAGGGCCAAACGTGTTTTCGACGAGCAGGGCCCGCTTCCGGACCCGACAACGGATGACTAGTAACCTCAGGCACCTGCGGCGAGCCGGTTCCGCGCACCGCACTGCCCGACCTCGAGTTCCGGCCCGTGTTCGCACTGCGTCCGAGAACTGCGCCAGACTGGTCAAGCTCTGTCGGATGCACGGCTGCGAGAACTAGGGCAAAGCCGGATGCCGCCGACCGCAGGCGCAAAAACATCCGATCGTTTTGTGTTCGAGTAGGCCGTGCGCGCGGAGTGCCGATCCGAGGCGATTCCGGGCCGAACAGGAGTGCATCATTCCATGGGCAAGTCGCACCGTCAGAAGCCGCATCGCCATCAGGCCGCCAAGCCGATCCCATTTGACGACTCGCACGAGGAACCTTCGGACCACAGCGATCGCGGTGGGCCGGAGCATCTGTTGCCCGCTTCAGTCGGCCAGATCCATACGACGCTTGACTCCATGAGTCGGTCGATCAAAGACCTGGCCCGGGAACTCAATTGTCTGGGCTTCTTCGACGACGACGACGACCGGCCGAGGGCCGCCTGACCGCCTGCGCGGTGGATCAGGCACTCCTCGATCGTTATTTTGGGTTTCCGCTACGAGCCAGTCGCATTGCGCGCCCGTTCAGCACGCAGGGCTCGTTCCATCAGCGTCCGCACTCGCGCGGCACGGTACTCCGGATCGCCTTCGATTGTCCGGACTGCCAATCCCTGCGATACGGTTGCCCAAGTCATCCCCGAAGCAGTATGGGGAAGCCGGCCGCCGGAGGAGAACCGCGTCGGATGACCCGCCGGATCTGAGCGGGGAGTCGCATGTAGGCTCCGGCTTGATCGGTCCGCCCCCGTTGTGTCCGAGGCTCGTTCCGCCAAGGGGCTGCTCTCCTCGACCGCCAGCGGTCGCGAATAGAGCCCACCGTCCCCGTACCGCGGTTCCCAGCGTGTTTCCAGCCGCACTGCCTTGGGCTCCTCGAAGGTGGCGGGTTCGGCCTGGGGGCCCGGTACGCCGGCCAGGCTCGCCCGGCCGATGTAGAACACGGTGTCGTTGGGGATGATCGGCACTCCCCCCGCGTCGCTCCGGAGATAGACCGACCGCTGAAACACGGCATAGAGCCCGCCGCTGGCTCGCATCAGCCAGTCCGGCCGGCCGGGGAGGTGATAAACGCCGGCGAAATCGACCGGCTGCTGCAGGTCCGGATTGAGCACCCGCAAGCTCTCGGAAAGCGGCCCGACATCACCCACCCCCTGCTCGATCGGTCCCAGGCGTTGAGGATCGCTCGCTTCGTCCGCGCCCAAGCACAAAGCAACGGATGCAATCAACCACCTCAACGGCAAGCCGGTCATGTGCATCTTCATCGGCCCTCCAGCCCTGTTGACCCGAATACTCACATCGTGGCCGGCGCCAGTATATCCTCATCGCCCCCTCATGAAGAAGATGGATGCAGGCAGAACGGAGGACGGCCTTGATATATGACATATCCCCCTCGCTTGGTCCCGATGTGGCGGTCTGGCCCGGCGATACGCCCCTGGCCCGACGCCTCGCTTGTGATCTGGCACGTGGTGACCGGACGACCCTCTCCAGTCTCAACGCCACCAGTCACCTCGGTGCCCACGCCGACGCGCCGAGTCATTTCGATCTCCACGGCCGGCCGATCGACGAACAACCCCTGCACCTCTACCTCGGTACATGCCGGGTTATCCATGTGAGCGTGCCCGCGGGTGGCCGGGTGATGCCTGAGATGCTGGAGGGAGCATTGGGCGCAGCCCGCGTGCTCCTCGCCACGGGAACATATCCCGATTCCACCCGTTTTAACCGCGACTTCGCGGGTCTCAGCCCCGATCTGGTTGATGACCTGCATCGCCGGGGCGTGCGGCTCATCGGCATCGACACCCCCAGCGTGGATCCTTTCGACGATGACGAGCACGTCGCGCATCATCGTTGTGCCGCGCACGACATCGCCATCCTCGAAGGCCTGTGTCTGCAGGATGTTCCAGAGGGGAACTACGAACTGATCGCCCTGCCACTGAAGCTGGTCGGTTTCGACGCGAGCCCCGTCCGCGCTGTGCTGCGTACCTTGATCTGACGATTGACGACCCTACTGCCGGGCGAGCTTGCCGCCGTCCACGGGAAGGTTTACGCCGTTCACATAGCTCGCCGCGGGCGAGGCGAGGAAGGCCGCGACCATCCCGATCTCCGCCGGATCGGCGAACCGCTGCGCCGGGATCTTGGCGTGGGCGGCAAGTCGGGCCTGTTCGATCCGTGCCGCGTCGCCTTCCCCCAGTTTCTCGAACAGCGAGGCCAGCCGGGCCGTGTCGGTATAGCCCGGGAGGATGTTGTTGACAGTGATTCCGTGCTCCGCCAGTTCGCCGGCCAAGGCCCGGCCCCAGTTCGCCACCGCCCCGCGGATCGTGTTGGAAACGCCGAGGTTCGGGATCGGCTGAATCACCGACGATGAGATGATGTTGATGATGCGGCCGTACCTGGCACGCTTCATCGGTTCGACCGCCGCCTGCACCAGCACCTGGTTGCAGATCAGGTGCTGCTGGAACGCGGCGAGAAAGGCCTCGGGAGCAGCCTCGATCGCCGGTCCCGCGGGCGGCCCGCCCGTGTTGTTAAGGAGAATATGAACGATCCCGGTCTCCGAGACGTGCTCGCGCGCCTTGTCGCGCACTGCCTGCCAGTCGATGAAGTCGACGCAGATGTAACCATGCGTCTGTCCGTGCTCGGCGTGGAGTTCATCTGTCACCCGCTGCAGCGCCATTTCATCCCGAGCCATGAGGGTCACCGTTGCGCCCAACCGGGCCAACTCCACGGCGCAGGCCTTGCCGATTCCCTGGGTGCTGCCGCAGACCAGTGCATTCAGTCCCTTGAGCGTGCTCATCCGTCTTGCTCCGATTGACTTGGTAATCCGGTGGCGGACCCCGCAGCCTCGCGGATCAGCGACCAGGCGCGTTGGACATGTTGCCGCTCCGTGTGCGTCTGGCCGATCGACATGCGAAGCGTGAGACGATCATCGAGTTTTGTGTGGGTGATGAACATTTTGCCGGAAGAGTTGACCGCATCCATTATCTGCTGGTTGATGTCGTCGCCTCCCTTGTGGCGGAAGCACACGAGATTGAGAGGTGCGGGTGCGGCCAACTCGAAGTCATCATCCGCTTCGACCCCGCCGGCAAACTCCTGCGCCAGCGCCACGTGCCGGCGAACGTGATGCCGTAATCCCTCGACCCCATAGTGGCGGATGACGAACCACAGCTTAAGCGCCCGGAAGCGCCGGCCCAGGGGAATGTGCCAGTCGCGATAGTCAAACACCGCCCCGGACTCGGTGGCCTTGTTCCTCAAATATTCCGGCAGTATGCTGAGCGTGCGGATCAATGCCGCCCGATCCGCGACGTAGAAGCAATCGCAATCGAAGTTCGTGAACATCCACTTGTGCGGGTTGAAGCAGTAACTGTCGGCAAACTCCAGTCCATCGTGGATGTAACGGAACTCCGGGCATACCGCCGCGGTGCCCGACATCGCCCCGTCCACGTGCAGCCAGATATCGTGCTGGCGGCAGATCGCCCCAATGGCCCTCAATGGATCCACAGCGTTGGATGACGTTGTACCCACGGTCGCGCAGACGAAGCACGGCAAGCGCCCGGCCGCCTTGTCCGCCTCGATCGCTTTGGCAAGTGCATCGGGGCGCATCGCGTACTTCTCATCCACCTCTATCGAACGCAGATTCTCATCGCCGAGTCCCGCGATGCGTATAGCCTTTTCCATCGAGGAATGCGTCTGCGTGGATGCGTAAGCGACCAGCGGCAGGTTCATGCCAGCGGTATTGATCCTGAACCCGCTTGCCCGCTCGCGTGCCGCCAGAAGCGCGCAGAGGGTCGCACCCGAAGCGGTGTCCTGGATAACCCCCCCGCCCGCGGTGGAGGATTTGAATGATCCCGGCAGATCGAGCATGTCCACCACCCAGTCCAGGACGTGCGTTTCCAGCTCCGTGCAGGCCGGGCTGGTCGCCCACAGCATGCCCTGCACGCCAAGACCTGATGACAGAAGATCACCCAGGATCCCCGGCCCCGAACCGTTGGCGGGAAAGTACGCGAAGAAGTTGGGTGACTGCCAGTGCGTTACCCCGGGCAGAATGATCTCCTCGACATCGCGCAACATCGCATCGAAGGACTCGCCCTGCTCAGGCGGACCCGTCGGCAGCTTCTCGCGGATTTCGCCCGGCTGAACCTGCGACAGAACCGGCAGATCCTCCACTCGCTGCATGTAGTCGGCGATCCAGTCGATCACCGCCCGCCCGTGGGTGCGAAAGTCATCCGGCGTCATGTGATAGCTTTCATCGTGCGGCATGACGATATCGTAGTTGGTCCGGCGGATGGGGCAATCCGGTACGGTTGAGGTCGGAGTGACGGCGCATCTATAGCGGCAACGTCGCCAGTTCCGCCTGCACCGCATCCATCAGCCGCTTCATCGTCTCCGGCCCGAAATCGAACTCCAACCCGGCCGCCGCGAACAGCTCCGGCAGCGGGCGCGATCCGCCCAGCGTAAGCGCCCGGCGGTAGTTCTCGATCGCCTGCTTCTCGTCCTTCTTAGACTGCAGCCACACCCCCAGGGCCCCGAGCTGGGCGATGCCGTACTCGATGTAATAGAACGGCACGCTGAACAGGTGAAGCTGGCGCTGCCACGCAGAGGCGCGATGCTCCTCCAGGCCCTCCCAGCTCACCGCCGGGCCGAAACGATCGTCAAGCTCCAGCCAGTGCTCCGTCCGCTGTTCGCCGGTGTGATTCGGGTGGGTGTAGATCCAGTGCTGGAAGGCGTCGATGGTCGCGATCCACGGCAGCATCTTCGCAAGCTGCTCCAGGTGCTGGCGCTTGGCCCTCGCGGCTTCCGCCTCGTCGTAAAACTCGGCCAGATATGGATACGCAAGCAGTTCCATGGACATGGACGCAACCTCCGCGAACTCGATCGGGGCGTGTCGGTACGCCAGCAGCGGATCCTGAGCGCAGAGCATCGAATGGAACGCGTGGCCCGCCTCGTGAACCATCGTCTCCAGGTCGCGCTGCAACCCCGCGGCGTTCATAAAGATGAACGGCCGGCGGCTACGGTCGCGATGATATTGATACCCGCCCGGCGCCTTGCCCTTGCGGGTTTCCAGGTCCAGGCAATCGCCCGTGCGCAGGCGGTCGAACATTTCTCCCAGCGACGGCTCCATTCGATGATAGAGGCGCGAGGTCTTGTCGATCAGATCATCAGCCTGCGTAAACGGCCTCAGCGGATCACGCCCCTGCACGTCCACGTTCAGATCCCACGGTCTGAGCGGATCGACTCCCAGCGCCTTCGCCCGCTCGGCGTTCAAGGCCCGTTGCAGAGGCACGCACACCTCCTCGGCCGCCTCGTGAAACGCCTCGCAGTGCCCGGGCGTGTAATCAAAGCGGTGCATGGCCTTGAAGATGTAGTCCCTGTAGTTATCGAAGCCGGCATTGTGCGCGATCCGGTGCCTCAGCTTCACCATCTGATCGAAGATCTCATCGAACCGTGGCGCATCCTCCAAGCGCCGCTCGGCGATTCCCCGCCACGCCTCCTCGCAAACTTGTCGGTCCGTCTCTTCGAGGAACCGGGCCATCTGCGGAAGCGTCAGTTGCTCGCCCCGGAACTCCACGATCATCGCCCCGCACGCCTCTTCGTACTGCTGGGAGAGCTTCGTGTCCTCGGTCTGGAGTGGTACGTTCTCATCCCGGAACAGTTCCACGTCGGTCCGGATGTTTCGCAACATCACTTCATAACGGGCCTGATCAAGATCCGCAGTGTGAGGAGAGGAGAAGATCTTCCTGTCGATCTCGAAGCTGATGCGCTTGACCTGCGGCTCCACGTTCTCGACGAAGTCAAGATAAGTCTGCTTGATGCCTTCATCATCAGTATGGCAGGTCATGTTGATATAGAGGTTGGCCTGGGCCTCGCTCACCGCGGCATCGAGCTCGCTGCGGTCCAGCAGCAGCGCCTCCAGGCAGCCGGCGCAGGCGAGCTCACGGTCCAGAAGCGCCTGGTAGAGCGGCTGCAGGTTCTTCCATCTGGCCGCGTCAAGATCGGCGGGAACGAAATCAGTCACGTCTTCACTGTGTACTGTGCTGGTCATGTTTGATACCGGCTGATGGCAGGAACGAAGAGGGAGGGAAGTGCCGCCGCGGCGCACGGACCGTCACGATATCTGACCGCCCTTGGCGCCCACGGCCTTGACGGCGACGGCGGGCAGATCGAGTTTGGACTCGATTGCCGCCGCCAGAGCCTCGGCGTGCAGCGGCTCATCGCAGACGATGAAGATGCTGGACCCGGAGCCGGACACGCACACCGGTCGCTCCGCCAGCTCGCTCACCCGCTGAAGCTCGCGCTTCAGCGTCGGCGTGACGCGAATGGCCGCATCCTTCAGATCATTGAACAGCGTCTCTGCCTGCAGGGGCGAGTCGGGAAGCCGGCGAACGGCATCGGCCTGCAGACCGCCCGACTCAATCTGATCGAACGCCGAATACACCTCCCCGGTCGGACACAAGGCGTCGGGGAATACCAGCACCGCGTGCAGATCCGGACATTCATCATGGTGCTGTAACCGCTCACCCAGACCCTCGACGATGGCGGAGCCGCCACAAACGAGGAAGGGCACGTCCGCGCCCAGCCCCTCCCCGATCTCGGCCAGTTCCTCCACCGACAAGCCCAGCTCGAAGAGTTCGTTGACGGCGATGAGCATGGCCGCGGCGTTGGACGAGCCGCCTCCCAAGCCACCCCCCACCGGAATGCGCTTCTCGAGTTTCATCTGCAAAGGGAGGCGTCGTCGGACGCGGTCTTCCAGAGCCAGATGGGCCCGAACCGCCAGATCGGAGGTGATGGGCCAGTTGATCTCGCTGCGGCGCTTGGCCTCGGCGTGCCAGATCACCGCGTACCGCGAGAAGTAGTCCGCCTCCAGCCGCTTCACCTCCAGCTCATCAAACAGATTGACCGTGACCATCCAGGAGCAGACCGGGTGCATGCCGTTTTCATCCGGCCGACCGACGGAAAGGGCCAGATTCAGCTTGGCGGGTGCGGAGACGGTGACGGTTTCGGGCATGGCCATAAGCATATCCCCCCCGCCGAGCCGGTGAGAGGTGCCAGGTCCGAGAACCGCCGCCCCGGTCCGCTTGCGTTCTCGGACGCCGACAGAAGTCGCCGCCCCAATCATCCGATACGAGGTGAATACGGGTCGGCGAGGGCCGAAGGAGGCGACATGATCAACATCGAGCAGGATCGCCGCGAGTCACCGCGAACGGCTGTGAAGCGGCCCTGCAAGGTCTATGACCCCCAAGCCCGCAAGTACCTTGCCGGCACCACCTGCGACGTGTCCTCCGGCGGTCTGCTCCTCAGGCTGGACCGACCTCTGGGACTGGGGCCCGGAGACCGGGTGTCCGTGGGGGTGGCGCAGACCCGCAGGCAGATGCTCCTGCGGACCCGGGACATGGTCGAGGCC
>CP070772.1:2587093-2596717 GCA_020345805.1 Phycisphaerales bacterium
GGCCAGATCGGGAAGCCGGACCTCCTGACCTTCGGTGAGGAATGACGTTCCGGCGGTGACGACGACCTCCCCGATCACCATCATCATGGATCAGCCGGAAGGGAGACGAATCCTCCCGGGCATGACAGGCAATGCCTGGGTGCTGAGGTTCGCGCCACTACCCGAAGAAGAGGGGGGCCTCGAGATCCCGATTACAGCCGTGGCCGAGGATGTGGACGGCACCCGATTCGTCTACGTCGTCGATGAAACGACCCGCAAGATCTCACGTCGCGACATTGAAGTCATCGAGATGGTGATTGGTGGTGTCCGCGTCCGCGGTCTCGAGATCGGGGAGGTCGTCGTCACCGCCGGAACGTCATTCCTCACCGAAGGTCAGGAGGTCCGGCTTCCCGATCTGGCCCCGGCCGGGGGTGACGCATGAGTCTCACTGCAAAGGCCATTGACAGGCGGACGCTGACCGGATTCGTGGCCGTGATCCTGGTTCTCGCGGGCCTGGCCGCCTACACCAAGCTCGGCCAGCTCGAGGATCCCGAGTTCACGATCAAGAACGCCGTCGTGGCGACGACCTATCCCGGCGCCTCACCCGAGGAGGTCGAGCTGGAGGTGACGGACGTCATCGAGCGGGCGATTCAGGAGATGCCCGAGGTCAAGGAGCTCGAATCGACGACCGGGGCGGGCATCTCGTCGATCAAGGTGACTGTCGAGGCGTCTTACCCTTCGGCCGAGCTGCCCCAGATCTGGGACGTACTCCGCAAGAAGGTTCGTGACGCGGAATCTGAACTGCCGCCGGGCGCCGGCACGCCGGTGGTGTTCGACGAGTTCGCCGACGTGTACGGGTTCCTGTTCGCGGTCTACACCGACAGTTTCACGTGGGCCGAGCTCGAGCGGCGGGTCGATGGGATCAAGAAGGAGCTCGCAGTCGTTCCGGGTGTGGCAAAGGTCGAGCTTTGGGGTGTTCGACCACAGGCGATCTATCTCGACGTCTCGCCCGCGCGGATCTCGCAACTCGGGCTCTTGCGGGCCGACGTCGAAGCAGCACTCCGGGAGCAGAATCTCGTGATCGATGCCGGCGCGATGGAGATCGGCTCGCAACGCCTGCGGTTCGAACTCACCGGAGAATTCTCGTCCGTCGAGGAGATCGGGGACGTCGTGATTCGCGGCCGCTCGTTGAGCGAAGGCGATACCGGCCGGCTGGTCCGGGTTCGGGACATCGCGGAGGTTCGGCGCGGGTATATCGAGCCGGCCTCAACGATCATGCGCTCGAACGGCTACCCGGCGATCGGTATGGCCGTGTCGAACAAGTCAGGCGTGAACATTGTCAAGCTCGGCCAGGCAATCGACAAAAGGCTCGCCGAGTTGAAGGCCGGACTCCCCGTTGGCGTCGAGTTCGAGAAGATCTCGTGGCAATCGGAGCAGGTCTCGTCGGCGATCAGCTCCTTCCTGATCAGTCTGGCTCAGGCAGTCGGAATCGTGATCTTCGTACTGTGGATTGCGATGGGCCTCCGCTCCTCCCTGATCGTCGGCATCACCGGACTGGTCATGGTGATCATCGTGACCTTCCTCGTCATGGCCCTGATCGGCGAGGACCTGCATCGCATGTCGCTCGGCGCGTTGATCATCGCCATGGGCATGATGGTGGATAACGCAATCGTCGTCACGGATGGCGTGATCGTCCGCATGCAGAGAGGCATGGACCGGATCAAGGCGGCAAGCGAGGCCGCGACCCAGCCCTCGATGCCGCTGCTCGGAGCGACAATCGTGGCGGTGATGGCCTTCTTTCCGATCGCCGCCTCCACGGAGAACGCAGGTGAGTACTGCGCCGCGCTCTTTACGATTGCCGGCGTTTCACTCATGATCTCCTGGCTTCTGGCCGTTACGGTGGCGCCACTCGTCTGCGTCGCCGCGCTGCCGAAGCCGAAGGCGGACGCCGGCGATCCGTTCGGAGGCTGGTTCTATCGGCTCTTCCGCGGCGGTCTCCGCGCGGCCCTCAAGCTTCGCTGGCTCGTGCTCCTGATCTCGATCGGGATCCTGGTCGCGTCGCTCTGGAGTTTCCGCTTCGTTGACAACATGTTCTTCCCCGCATCGGCGCGAGCCCAGTTCATGGTCGATCTCTGGCTGCCCCAGGGGACGCGCATCGACATAACCTCGAGTGAGATCGCCCGACTCGAGGAGCGGATCGATGGCATGGAAGCCGTGACCTCCATCAACACGTTCATCGGCAAGGGGCCGCCCCGGTTCTACCTTCCGGTCGAGCCGGAGGCGCAGTACTCCTCCTACGGCCAGCTCATCGTCAATGTCGATGATCCCAAGGTCGTTGACGGTTTGCTCGCGGACATCCAGGGCTGGGCTGACGAGAACATGGAAGGCGCGACCGTGATCACGCGGAAGTATGGTCTCGGTCCGTACAAGTCCTGGCCGGTCGATGTCAAGATCAGCGGCCCGGCGCTGGCGGATCCGGATGTGCTCCGGCGGCTGAGTGAAGAGGCCAAGGCAATCCTGCGCGAAAGCCCGCACTCGCTTGCCGTGCGCACGAACTGGCGCGATCGCACGCCAAAGGTGGTCGCCGAGTACGATCAGAACAACGCACGCTGGACCGGCATTGGTCGCACCGATATCGCGGCGGCGCTTCGCCGCTCCTATGACGGCAGGGTGATCGGGCTCTACCGGGAGCGCGACAAGCTGATTCCCATTGTTGCTCGGAACGTGGAATCCACGCGTGAGGAGCTGGCCCGCGATCTCGACCTCGTCCCGGTGCGACCGGCGATCGGCGATCAGACCGTTCCCCTCTCCCAGGCGACTCGGGACATCGGCGTGCAGTGGGAAGATCCGCTCATCTGCCGGTTTGATCGGCGGCGGGCCATCGCGGCGCAGGCGGTGCCGGTCGGGCTCGCAACGGATCTTCTCGCGGATGTCCGTCCGAAGATTGACGCGATCGAGCTTCCGCCGGGGTACGACCTGATGTGGGACGGTGAGTACCGCTCGACCGTCGATTCGCAGGCATCGCTCGTCCCGGGCATCATCCCGGCGCTGCTGATTATGGCCATCATCGTCGTTGCGCTGTTCAATGCGCTCCGGCCGCCGCTGGTCATTCTCTGCATTGTGCCATTCGCACTTGTGGGTGTCGTCGTCGGCCTGCTCGCAACCGGTCAGCCCTTTGGCTTCGTCGCCTTACTCGGCGCGATGTCGCTGGCGGGCATGATGATCAAGAATGCCATCGTGCTCCTTGACGAGATCAACCTGGAGAAGGCTGCGGGGCGCAGCGAATACGACGCGATCATGAATGCCGCGTGCTCGCGACTTCGCCCCGTGCTTCTCGCCGCGGGGACCACGGTGCTCGGAGTCATTCCGCTGCTTCCCGATGTGTTCTGGGCGTCGATGGCCATCGTGATCATGTTCGGCTTGTCGATCGGCTCGGTGATCACCATGATCCTCCTGCCGGTCGTGTACTCGATCTTCTTCAGGGTTCCGACTCCCGCGGAATCGGCGGCATAATGACCGGCAGGGGGTCACACGGATGCAGGCTCGGAGCAACGAACCATCTCGGATCGCGCCGCAGCGGCGATTTATCGTTCTCCTGATCGCGCTGCTGCTGGTGCTCGTGATAACGCCCGTGTGGCGCCTGCTCGCTCCGGCCTCAACTCCCGGCGCCGCCAGAGTTGTGGTGGCGATCGTGTTCATGATCATGCTCGTCGCGGCTGGCTACGCGGTCGGGCGCAGTGTTCGCATGCTCATCGTGGCATCCACACTGGCGGCTCTGGTTGGGGTTCTGCAGATTCTCGTGCTGTTGATCGACGGGCCCGGCGTGCGTGCCGCGAACCAGCTCGCCACAATCCTGTTTGTCGGCTACCTCATCACGCAGGGCCTGAGATACCTGTTCACCGTGCACACGGTGACCATGGACACCATCGCAGCGTCACTGTGCATTTATATCCTGCTTGGTTTGTTGTGGTCGAGCGTCTTCACGCTGACGGAAATCCTTGTGCCCGGATCGTTCGCATTCGCCTACGCCGAGGAGGTACAACCCGGCCGGTTTGGTGACCCGGGGTCGGGTGCGGCGCTGTACTACAGTCTCGTAACGCTCTCGACCCTGGGTTACGGGGATGTTGTTCCGACTTCCCCGTCCGCACGCCTGTTCGCCGCGATCGAGGCCATCATCGGGCAGGCATACTTGGCCGTGATCGTAGCCCGTCTCGTCGGTCTTCAGATCGCCGGCCGGGTCGCCAATCAGGGCCGGTAGGCGAAACGGTCTATATTCCCTCGGCTGGCGGGCCCGCGTCCCCGTCGAGTAGGATGATGGCGTGAGCCAAGAGCGAACAAAGCTGCGTCGGATCATACTGCTCGTCATCGCCTGGATGCTGCTCGCGCCGGTGATCCTGCTTCTGACGGCGTTCAACACTCTCTTCCTGTGGAAGACGAGCCTGCCGTGGGCGCTGGCGCGAGGGGCTGCGGCCGTGCTGTTCGTCGGGACGATCATCGCGGTAATCGTCGCGTCGCGACGGCATCCCAGGGCGCTGGCGGTCGTCTGTCTCCTGGTCGTGGCCGTGCTGGCCTGGTATCAATTCCTCCCGCCTTCGAACGACCGCGACTGGAGGGCGGAAGTCGCCCGCGTGCCCCGCGCCGCGGTCGAGGGCGACCGGCTCACGATCGAGAACGTCCGTAACTTCCGCTACCGGACCGAGGAGGATTTCACCGAGAACTGGGAGGTGCGCACCTACGACCTCTCGAAGCCGGAGAAGCTGGAGATCTACTTCTGCTACTGGGGGCCGAAGAACATCGCCCACACGATGCTGACCTTTGGGTTTGCCGATGGCGAGCAACTCTGCCTCTCGGTGGAGGTGCGCAAGGAAGCCGGCGAGGAGTACTCGCCGATCGCGTCGTTCTTCAAGAAGTTCGAGCTGATCTACATTATCGGCGACGAGCGCGACCTCGTCGCGCTCCGCAGCAACCACCGCAAGGAGGAGGTGTATCTGTTCCCATCCCCGCTGCCCCCGGAGAAGGTCCGGGCGCTGCTGACGGACATCCTCGCGCGGGTCAACAGCCTGGCGGATACGCCGGAGTTCTACGGAACGATCAAAGACAACTGCACCACGTCCCTCGTGGGCCACCTCAACAAGGTACGCGACCAGCCGATCCGGTTCAGCCTCGACCTTCTCCTCAACGGACACATTCCCGAGATGGCATGGAGTCGGGGCAAGATCGGCGACCGGGACACGCCCTTCGAGATCGTGAAGAGCCGCTACGCGATCAGCGCGCGGGCGCAGGACTACGGCGACGGACCGGAGTACTCGCAGCGCATTCGCGAGGGTCTGGGAACCGACGGGGACTGACCGGTTCTCTTGCCCGCCCCTCCGGAGTCTGCCAGGAAGCGTATGGGCCGGGAAGGAAAGCGACCCCCCAAACCCATGGGCTTACCTGGAGAAGTCCGGTGTCCTTATTTGTCACTGGCTGGCGGGGTCTGGCCGCCGTAAAGCTCGTGGCATCAAGGACTTAGGGCATGTCACTCCGCAAGACGGTGACATTGCCCGGATGGAGAATCCGCGCGATGTGCCTTTGACCGCCGACTTGCCCCTCCAGGCCGCGGGCCTGCGGCTGCGCCGTTCCGGCCAGAAAACAGTCAGGATTGTCGGGATTGCCATGTATTCTGTTGTGATGGAAGGACAGTCGGCCACGCACGCCAGTCTGCTCATCCGCCTCAGAGAGGGCGCGGGAACCGTCGCCTGGAACGAGTTCCACGAGCGCTACGGCGGCCTGATCCGCCGCTTCGCGCATCGGCGTGGCCTTCAGCCGGCCGATTGCGAAGACGTAGCTCAGGAAGTCCTGCTCTCGTTGAGCAAGGTGATGCCTGACTTCCAGTACGACCCGGGCAAGGGCAAGTTCCGCTCCTACCTCAAGACCGCGACCTTGCACGCGATTTTCCGGAAAAGTTTCCAGAAGCGCGGTGAGGTGGCGCTAGGGACTATTGAGGAGGCCACGCGGATCGCCGAAGCCGACGCTGCGGTCAACGAAGCGTGGGAACTGGAATGGCAACGATACCACCTTCGTCAGGCCATGCAGACGCTGGATTCCGAGTTCAACCGGACCGATCGCGAGGCCTTTCGACGATACGCGATCGAGGATGCCAGTGCCCAGGAGACGGCCGCCGAACTCGGAATCAGTGTGGATCGGGTGTACGACGCGAAATCACGAATCCTCAAACGCCTCAAACATGTGATCGAACTCCAGGTGCGGGAGGAAGGCTGAGGCCTGTCCGTCGGGGTCGAGGGAGCCGGAAGGCAGTCAGGCACGAGATATGACCACGGACCCCGAATGGTTTCAGGATGACGCTCTGGTGCTGTCCCGGCTGAAGGAGACCGCCGGGCAGTCTGATGATGCGCTGGGCGTTGAAACGATGCGGTCCGAACCGGAGCGCCCCCCTCCCAAGGCAATCGGTCGCTACCGCATCCAACGGTTGATCGCATCCGGGGGGATGGGGACGGTCTACGAGGCCGTGCAGGATCATCCGCACCGCACTGTCGCGGTCAAAGTGATGAAGCACGGAGCGGCCTCGCGCTCTGCCATGCGGCGGTTCACATATGAATCGCAGGTCCTTGCCCGGCTCCGCCACCCGGGGATAGCCCAGATCTACGAGGCGGGTACGTTTGATGACGGCTTCGGGGCCGTGCCGTTCTTCGCCATGGAGTACCTGCCTGATGCCCGGTCGATCACGGCCTACGTCCGTGAGGAGGACCTTCCCTTGCCCCGGCGTTTGGAGCTCTTCGCCCAGGTTTGCGATGCGGTGCACCACGGTCACCAGAGAGGCATCATTCATCGTGACCTGAAGCCGGGCAACATCCTCATCGACGCAGAGGGGCATGTGAAGGTCATCGACTTTGGCGTGGCCCGCGGCACCGACTCAGACATCGCCCTCACCACACTCCAGACGAGCGTGGGCCAGCTCATCGGCACACTCCAGTACATGTCGCCGGAGCAGTGCGCGGCCGATCCGGACGATCTGGATCTCCGCAGCGATGTGTACGCGCTGGGCGTGGTGCTCTACGAGCTGCTGGCCGATGAGTTGCCCTACGATGTGAGTGATTCACCGCTGCTGGAAAGCACGCGCATCATCCGGGAGCAGGCGCCCACGCGGCTCAGCGCGATCAAGCCCGCACTGCGGGGAGATATCGAGACGATCGTGCTGAAGGCACTGGAGAAGGACCGCGGGCGGCGCTACCAGTCCGCGGCGGAACTGGGCCAGGACATCCGGCGATTTCTGGCCGGGGAGGCGATTGTCGCCCGTCCGCCGAGCTTCGTGTACCAGCTTCGCGTATTCGCACGACGGAACCGAGCGCTGGTTGCGGCGGTTGTCATCGTGTTTGTAGTTCTGGTGGTAACCACCGTCATCAGTACGTCAGCGTATTTCATCGTTAATGCCGCAAGGGCGGAGGCGGAGACCTTACGGCAGCTGGAGGCCGAGCAGCGCATAGTTGCCGATGCCAACGCCGAGCGAGCGGAAGAGGCTTCCCGGATCGCCAACGAAAGGGCCGAGTCGCTTCGTCGCAGAGTCTATGTTGGTGACATAGCGCTGGCCCATGCCGCCCTCGACGCCCACGATATTCGACGCATGAAGCAGCTTCTTGACGGATGTCCCTCCGACCTGCGCGGCTGGGAATGGCAATACCTGAACCATCTCTCGGATGAGAGCGTCGCGACCCTTAGCGGGCACCAGGGTCGGGTCTATTCCGTCGCTTTCTCTCCCGATGGGCGACGACTCGTCTCAGGTGGCCTCGACCGCGCACTCCATATTTGGGATGCCGCCACCGGCGAGGAACTGAATACGCTGCATGGCCACGAGCAAGCAGTCCATTCGGTCGCCTTCAGCCCCAACGGACGGCGGATCTTGTCCGCGGGCTGGGACAACACACTCAGGGTGTGGGACGCCACTACCGGCGGGGAACTGCTCACGCTCTACGGGCACAAAGACCGCATCAATTGTGCGAAGTTCGGACCCGATGGCCGGCGGATCGTGTCAGGAGGCTACGATGCGCTGGTGAAGTTGTGGGACGTCGGCACGGGTCGGGAGCTGACGACCTTCACCGGGCACAGCAGAGAGGTTTTTTGCGTCGCGTACAGTCCGGACGGTCGGCACGTCGCATCGGCGGGTTGGGACAAAACGCTCAGGCTGTGGGATGTTGACACAGGTAATGAACTGTTCAGTTTCTCCGGCGGGGCTGGCAACCGGATCAACACAGTGGCATTCAGCCCGGACGGCCGGCGGATCGTTTCCGGGAGTTTCCTCGGCATCCTCACGCTGCGCGATGTCAGCACCGGCGCCGAACTCCATTCCACTGACGGGCACGAGGGATCGATCTGGAGTGTCAACTTCAGTCCCGACGGCCGGCGAATCGTCTCGGCGGGAGCGGATGACAGGCTGGTGGTATGGGATGCCGCAACGGGCGAGCAGATCCGCGAACTGCATGGACATGGGCATCAGATCCTCTCTGTTGCGTTCAGTCCGCATGGCCGACGCATTGCCTCGGGAAGTTACGACGCGACGATCAAACTCTGGGACGTAGTCGGCGGCAAATCGGTTCAAGTGTTCGATGTCGACAGCCAGGTTCTTTCCGTTGCAGCCGGCGCAGACGGTCAGTGTGTCGTGTCAGGCAATGCCGACGGGACCTGCACCATATGGAACTCAGGTTCGGTGGGAAGCCCTCTGAAACTCGAGGGTCACCGGGAGGCGGTGTGGGCCGTGGCCGTGGATCCCACCTGCGGTCGGATCGCCTCCGGCAGTGAGGACGGCGCGATCAAGATCTGGGACGCGCGCACCGGCGAGGAGGTCCGAACCTTTGGCGACCGTGAGTGCCAGATGATGTCGGTCGCGTTCAGCCCTGATGGTGACCGTATCGTCTCCGGCAGCGAGGATAAGACGCTGAGACTCTGGGATGCCGCCACCGGAGAGCAGGTTCTAACACTCCGCGGACATGACAGCGTGGTCAAGTCGGTCGCGTTCAACCACGACGGGGAGAGGGTTGTTTCGGGCGGGTTGGATGGGACGATCCGTATCTGGGATGCCCGAACCGGCGCTGAATTGACCAGGCTCAACGCGGGTGGAGAGGTGACCCAGGTGGCATTCGATCCACGCGGAAGTCTAATCGTCTCGGCCAATAGGAACTGGAAGGCAAGCGTCTGGGACGTGGCCACGGGGGATCGACTGATGACCCTGAACGGGCATTCTCGTGCGGTGCTCTCAGCCTGCTTTAGCCCGGACGGTCGGCGGGTCGTCTCCGCCAGCGAAGACAGGACGCTGAAGGTCTGGGACGCCGAGACAGGGGATGAGCTGCTCACACTTCGCGGACACGATGATCGAGTCTTATCCGCAGTGTTCACCCCGGACGGGCGGCGGATCATCTCAGGCAGCGCTGACGCGACGATCAGGATCTGGAGCACGGCCGAGCCTGCTTACACAGGCGGGCGGTAACGCCCCAGCCCCTCATCGATCTCCAGACCGCCTAGCGCAACCTCGAGCAGGCCGAAAAATGACGCTCAACGCTCGCGGTGCTCCCGCCGGGCGCTTACTACCTGGATGGCTGATATGAGCCTGGGCCAACGCGCGTGGGCGAGGCGGAAGCATCCCGGTTCTGGTTC
>CP070772.1:2596817-2626755 GCA_020345805.1 Phycisphaerales bacterium
CGTGTCCGGCTCCGTACTTCATCTCGCCGTGCGTCAGCGTGGGGCCATCCTCGATCACGAGCACCTTCCTGCCCTTGATCACGGATACATCCTCGACCGTGCAGGGACTGTTGGCCTTCAGGATGATCGCGGTCGGGTTCACGCGCTGGGTGTTCTCGACCACGGTCTGAACGTCCTTGGGGTCGGCGGTGCCCACCTTGTTGATGATGACTATGTCGGCGAGGCGCAGATTGGTCTCGCCCGGGTAATAGCTCACCTCGTGTCCGGGCCGGTGCGGATCGGCGACGGTGATGTAGAGATCGGGCTTGAAGAAGGAAGTGTCGTTGTTCCCGCCGTCCCAGAGGATGACGTCGGCTTCCTTCTCCGCCTCGCGGAGAATCATCTCGTAATCCACGCCGGCGAAGATCACGTTGCCCGCAACGATGTGCGGCTCATATTCCTCCCGCTCCTCGATGGTGCACTCGTGCCTGTCCATGTCGGCGAGTTCCGCGAAGCGCTGGCAGCGCTGCGCGGCGAGATCGCCGTAGGGCATGGGATGCCGAGCCGCCCCCACCTTCAGGCCCATGTCCTTCAGGATCTTCGTTATCGCCCGGGCGACCTGGCTCTTGCCGCAGCCGGTTCGAACGGCGCAGACCGCGATGACCGGCTTGCTTGAGCGGATCATCGTCTGTTCGACCCCGAGCATCACGAACTCGGCGCCCGCGGCATTCACACGCGAACCCTGATGCATGACATACTCGTAGGGCAGGTCGGAGTAGGCCAGGGCGACCTTTTTCACTCCGTGTTCGGCGATCAGGCTTTCCAGCTCCTCTTCGGCGTGGATTGGAATGCCGTTCGGATAGTTCTCGCCCGCCAGTTCCGGCGGATAGACCCGGCCGTGAATGTCGGGAATCTGCGTCGCGGTGAAGCAGACGACCTCGATGTCGTCCTGGTGCTTCCAGTGAACGTTGAAGTCGTGAAAGTCGCGCCCCGCGGCGCCCATGATGATCAGCTTCGTTTTCGGGTTCTCGGGCATTATGGAATCTCGCGTCGTGCGATGGAGGGGTAATCAATGAAAGGGCAGTGCGTCGGTGAAACGACGGCCGGCCACAGGTGCGAACCACTGGAGAACGGTTGGAATTCAAAGTGACCGCCGCAGCCGGCGTCGGGCGAACGAGGCTCAGCTCAACTGGGCGCCTCGGTAGAGATTGTCGTCCAGACGAACGTGCGACATGAATCACCTCGGGCCGAAAAGGTGCGGCGGGGCCGGGCACCGATCAGGCCGGACCAAGGATAGCGCCGGCCCGCAAAACGGGCAACCCCGCCCCGCCCTCTGCGGGCCGCCGCCGACTCGAATCATCGCACATGACCGCAATCTCACTCGCCGCGCCATTCGAACGACGGCGCCCCGGCGGGATCGTAACCCGCCAGGTGCCGGCTTTCTGCCCGGTCGCGGGGGCGGACGTAGCGCCATTCCCCGTCCCCGTAGATCTCCGCCAGCAGTTCTGCCAGGGCGGGGTCATATGTGCGCAACTCGACGCGGGTATCAACGTGATTGTGCTGGTCATCGTTCTGGCGGTTGGTGTCGAACCAGCCCTGCACGCCTTCGGCCCAGTATTCACTGCGATTGGTCGCGGCATACGTTCCCTGCCACAGACCGGCGGCGATCGCCGCCTCGTAGGCCGCGGCGAGGCGCTCATCGAACGTCGGATCCACCGCGGCCAGGGCTATCTCGTGCATGGTGTGGGCGAATTCGTGGATGAGAATGCACTCGGCGGCATAGTGATCGCCGGGATAACCCAGCAGGTTCTCTTCGGCCCCGGAGATTGCCGGGCGAACGAGCGTCGCCCCCAGACCGCGGGCGCGCCGGTCCCAGAATTCGGCCGGATCCAGATCGCTGTGCTCGGGGATGTCCGTGGTGTATTCGTTGTAAGCCATGATCACCACCCGGATCCGCCGCTCGATCAGAACCCGGCGCAGATCGTCACGGTCCCCGAGCATTCTCCCGATCAGGTATGCGCCTTCCAGGAGCGCGTAGTCGTTGACCCGCGCCGACCCGATCACGGGCAGACCTGCGAGGTTCACCATCTTCCGGTAGAACGGATCCAGCTCGAACGCGGACCACACCTCATCGGTAATCGGCTCGACCCGCAATCCGCCGGCTGACGCGGCGGGAGTCGGGGCAGTCCCGCCGGCCTGTCCGTCGGATCGGCTCGCGGCGCATGAACCGATGATCAGCACCATTAGCGCGGCGATCACCTTCAGGCAAACGACTACATGATCAGTGAACACGACGGCAGTAGGTATCAAAGACGGCATTCTCCTTGCAGATTCCGGTGGCCGCATACGGTTATACCGAATCGGTGAGTCCGGACAGTCAACCGGACGGGGACAGCAACTCGCCGTAACAATCGGGACGGCGATCGGCAAACGCATCGTTGCGTCGGGTCATGGACTTGTCTCTCGCCTCCGCCAGGTCGATTTCAACGACCACCGCTTCCGCATTCGACTGCGATGCCTGGGAAAGAACCTCGCCGCCGGGGTCGGCAATCAGGGACAGTCCGGTGAAGGTCAGTTCCCGCTCGGTTCCGATGCGGTTGGCGGTGGCGATGAACACGCGGTTGGTCATGGCGTGGACGGGAACGGCCTTCTGGGCCTTGCCCGGAATGACCAGGTTTGACGGATGGCAGATGAGGTCCGCCCCTTTCAGGGCGAGGATCCTCCAGGTTTCGCAGAAGCACCAATCGAAGCAGATGAGAATGCCGATCGTTCCGTAGGCGCGTTCGAAGACGGGCAGCCCCAGGTCGCCCGGGTGGAAATAGTCCGGCTCGTCCACGAACAGGTGCATCTTGCGGTACCAGCCCTCCAGTCCTCCGGCGGACAGCAGGGCCGCGGAGTTGTAGAGACGATCGCCCGCCCGCTCGGCGAAGCCGGCGACAATCTCGCAGTCCAGCTCGCCGCACTTCTTCGTCAGATGATCCAGAAACGGTCCCGAATCGACCGGCTCCGCGCAGCTAATCGCCTCCTCGCGCGATTTGAAGTTGTAGCCGGAGTTGGACAGTTCCGGCAGGACGATGAGGTCCGCGCCGCGGCAGGAGTCGATCAGCGGGTCCAGCCGGCGTTTGGACTCCTCCCGATCACAGAAGGCCGGGCAGAACTGGATGACGGCGAGCTTCACGGCGATTCCTCCGCGTGCGATGAATCAGAGGCTAAACTCTTCCCGGCAGCATCCGGTTGAAACATGTCCCAGTCAATCCTCCAGGCCATCCTGAACATGCTCGATGAGCGCGGCATCGAGTATCAGCACCTCACCCACGAGCCGACACGCACCAGCGCCGAAGCGGCCAGGGTCCGCGGCCTGTCAATGGAGATCGGGGGCAAGGCCCTGCTCATGAAGGCCGGCACCGGTGATCGTTTCGTCCTGGTGGTGATGAGCGCGGCCCTGAAGCTAGACTCCAACGCCCTGCGGCACGAACTGGGGGTGGATCGGCTCCGCTTCGCCACGGTCGATGAGCTGCGGGAGCTGACCGGGCTGGTGCCCGGCTGCGTGCCGCCGTTCGGCGAACCCATCCTGCCCTTCCCGCTATACCTGGACCAATCGATCCTCTCCAACGACCGCATCGCCTTCAACGCCGGCTCGCTGACCAACTCCCTCATCCTGGCGGTCGAGGACTACCGAGCGGTGGCCCGGATCGAGCGGGTGGTGACGGTCGGCAAGCCGCGATAGGCCTTCCCAAATGGCTGTGATCGCGGTTCGGGCTCGTGCCTGATTGTGAACGATTTGAACGTTTTTTGCGAATAGGCCGCGCAAGATGTGGGTTTACTGTTGCGTAGCCCGAGGAGCGGGCAACGCAAAGGAGACCGTCATGTCAGTTACCGCCATCACCCTCGGGATCGGGATGATCCTGATTCGACTGTTTGCGCAAATGCCTGCTACAGAGGAGCTTATCGTGGAAGACCTCAGCGCCGGCGACACCGTCCCCACCTCTGGGGGCGGCACCGGTGAATGGATCGTGAAGCGGGTCGAAGGTGACGCGGCGGCCGGGGTGATCGTCTCCGGCGGAATGTACCGCTTCCAGAGCATGGTGGTAGAGGCTTCCCTGCCTGTTGATTACCCGGCTCCCACCCCGCCGGCGGTCATCGAGCTCAAGAAGTACCCGAAGGTGCGGCGGGCGGAGTTCACCCAGACCGGCAATCCCGATCGCGGCCGGAATCGAGCTTTCTGGCCCCTCTTCAAGCACATCAAGAGCCGCGATATCGCCATGACCTCGCCGGTGGAGCTGGATGTCGAAGGCTGGGATGCAGGCACAGGATTCCAGATCGTCGATCCGCGCTGGACCATGTCCTTTCTCTACCGGTCGCCCGACCTGGGACCGGTCGGCGATGACGGCAGCGTGCGGGTTACCGATGCCGAGCCAATCACGGTTTTATCCATCGGCGTGCGGGGCGCGTACACCATGGACCGCCTGAACGCCGCGGCGGCCGAGCTGGCGGCGTGGCTGGAGCAGCAGGATGAATGGCAGATAGCCGGCGATGTGCGGGCTCTGCTCTACAACGGACCTTATGTGGCCAGTCGGAACAAGTGGGCGGAGGTTCAGGTGCCGGTGGTGAAGTTGGCGAGTGAGGCCGTCGCAATGCCAGAGCGCTCCGAAGCCCATGAGTGAATCCAAGAAAAGATCCTTGCCGTTCAGGTTGTTCTTCGACGGGGAGTGCCCTCTGTGCAGCCGTGAAGCGCGCTTTCTGAAGCGCCTAGACTGGCGCCGCGGTCGGCTGGAATTCGTTGACATCACGTCCGAGGATTTCGACGCGACGCGCTACGGTCGCTCGAAGGCGGATTTCGTGGCCGTGATCCACGGTCTGCCCGCCGACGGCCCGATGGTGACGGGCATGGAGGTGTTCCGACGGGCCTACGCGGCGGTGGGGCTCGGTTGGGTGCTCGCCCCGACGGCGTGGCCGGTCCTGCGAACGGCGTGCGATCAAGCTTACTCGTGGTTTGCACGCAACCGTCTGCGTTTGACGCGGCGCGGCGGCCGCTGTGCAGGGCATTGTGCGGCGCGCACTTGATCGGGGAGAGCGCGGTGGAGTCGCGCTTCTCCTGTACTTCAGTCGTCTGGTGCCGCGACCTCTTACGGCGCACGGAAACATCATCAACTGGAAGACCAGCGGGGGTGAGCGTCATTCCTCTTCCGAGGGCCGTCCCACGAGCTTGATGTTCAATCCCGCGTGGGCGAGGCGATCGTAAAGGCTGAGGAAAGTGGGAAGGCGATCAGTATCCCCCCGCTCGTCGGCGGCGACATACACCACCGTCTCCGGATCCTCGGCCATCGCGGCGTTGATCCGCTCCAGCACGAGGTCAATCTCCACCGGCTCGCGATTGAAGAACAACTGGCCGCTCTGATCGATGCTGATGGTCACGGCAGGGGCGGGCCGGGCCGGCTCGCCGGCGGCGAACGCCGGCATCTGTACAGGCAACAATTCTGCCCGAACCATCAGCACCATCGCATAAATGAAGAACGTCAGCAGCAGAAAGATCACGTCGATCAGGGGCATGATCTCGATGCGTGCTTCATGTTGGGTCCGGCGCAGTGCGTGCATCGGGAGAATACTCAACCGCCATCAATACGCGCGACCACCCATCACTGCTCGCGCATCTGCAGCGAGGCGAGGGAGGTGCTGACGTCGTCAGTAAACTGGAACATCTTGTCCAGGCCGGTGGTGGCGAGGACGGACCAGACTGCATCGCTGAGGGCGCAGATGCGGAGCCGGGCGTCACCGACACTCAGTTGCTTGCGCAGGCTGAGCAGTTGGGCGATGTTGGAGGAGTTGAGATAAGTCACCGCCTTCAGATCGACGATGACATCCGGCAGCGGGCCGGAGATCTCCCCCAGCCGGCGGCCCAGCGAGTCCATGTCGTCGGAGAAGGCCGGCTCGTCGTTCAGCTCGGCGATGAGGATTGTCTCAGACCATTGGTTGAGAGGCATGCGCGACCCGCCCTGCGAATCAATGATGCGATGCGGCCGATGACGCGGCCGGAGGAACGCAGGATAGCAGGAACGTGATCGGAGTGCCCAACAGGTCGACCGAGGCGTCTCCGCCGCCCCCGGTCGGTCAGCCCGGCAATTCGGACTCCGCCGGCTTCTCGACGGAGCCCACTTCGCCCCCGTTGTCGGATTCCACCACCCGGCCGGCCGCAATCAGCCGGTCGTCGGGCTTGAGATTGATGACCCGCACGCCCTGGGTGTTTCGGCCGATGCGGGAGATGGAGGAGGCGGCGACACGGACGATCATGCCCCCCTCGCTGATGAACACCACCCCGTCATTCTCATTGAGGCAGCGCACGCCGACCACCTTGCCGTTGCGGGCGGTGGTCTGAATGTCGATGCGTCCCTTCCCTCCGCGGCTCTGCGGACGCATCCCCTCCTCGGACTGGACGAGGTATTCCTTCAGGTCGGTGCGCTTTCCAAAGCCGTTCTCGGTAACCGTGAGCAGGTCGGCCCCGGTGTCCACGCGCACGATTCCAACCACCTGGTCGTCGCCGCGAAGATCGATGCCCTTGACGCCCGCGGCCGTACGGCCCATCACCCGGGCGTCGTTCTCATCGAAACGGATCGCCATGCCGTTGCGGGTGGCGAGCAGGATGTGGTTGTGCCCGGTGGTGTGAATGACATCTACCAGGCGGTCGCCCTCGTTGAGTTTGATGGCGATGATGCCGGCGCGGTGCACGTTGCGGTAGTCCTTCAGCGCGGTCCGCTTCACCCGTCCGCTTTCCGTGGCGAAGAACAGGTAATCCTCGGACAACTCGAAGTCTTCGATGTTCTGAAAGGTGACGACCCGTTCGTCGGCCCGCAGCTCCAGGAGGTTCTGGATGGCGCGACCCCGCGAGGTGCGGGGCATCTCCGGAATCGAATAGACCTTCTGGCGAAAGACGCGCCCGGTATTGGTGAAGCAGAGCAGATCATCGTGCGTGGAGGCGACGAAAATGTGCTCGATGAAATCACCCTCCCGGGCGCCGGAACCCTTGATCCCCCGCCCGCCGCGCCTCTGCTCGCGGTAGGTGTCGATGGGCAGCCGCTTGACGTAACCCTGGTGCGAAATGGTGACCACAACATCGTGCTCGGCGATGAGATCGCCCATGTCGAAGTCTTCGACGTCGGCATCCTCGACCTCGGTCAGCCGAGGCGAGCCGAACTTCTTTCTCATCTCCTTGAGGTCTTCGCGGATGACGTCCAGCAGCAACTGCTCGTCGGCGAGGATGCGCTCGTAGGCCTCAATCTCCTCCAGCAGCCCGCGATAATCGGCGGTGAGCTTCTCGATCTCCAGACCCACGAGCTGAATGAGCCGGAAGGCGCCGATGGCCTCGGCCTGCACGCGGCTCAGCGACACCCCCTCGTCTTCGGAAGCCGATTTGATGAGCTTGGACGGAACAAGCGGGGCATATTCGTGATCAGCCGGAATCCGGAACCGGCGGGCCATCAGCTTCTCGATGGCTTCCTCCCGTGTCTTGCTGGCCCGGATCAGGGCGATGACTTCTTCGATGTCGCAGACGGCATAGATGAGGCCCTCCAGCCGGTGGGCCTGCTTCTTCGCTTCCCGCAGCAAGTGCTCGGTTCGTCTGCGGATCACTTCCCGGCGGTGATCGATATAGCAGTTGATGAGCTGCTTCAGCGGCAGCGTCCTCGGCCGGCCGCCGGCCAGAGCGATGTTGATGATCGAATACGTCGATTGTAGGGGAGTGAACTGGTAGAGTTGCTTCTCGACAACCTGCGGATCCGTGCCGCGCTTGAGATACACGACGATCCGCGTGCGGTGCGTCTTGCCCGAGAAGTTCTTGACATCGGAGATATTGCCGATCCGACCGGACTTGGCGGCATCCACGATCCGCTCGATCAGGTTGTTCTGAACGACCTGATAGGGGATCTCGTCGATCACGATCGCGTCGCGGTTGCCCGCCGTTTCGAAATGCACTTTGCCCCGGACGGTGATGCGGCCCCGGCCGGTGGCATATGCCTGGATGACTCCTCTCTTGCCCTGGATCACCCCTCCGGTGGGAAAGTCCGGACCGGGGATGATCTCCATCAGGGCCTGCAAGTCGATTTCGGGATTGTCGATGACCGCAGTGATCGCCTTGCAGACTTCCACCACGTTGTGAGGCGGGCTGGAGCAGGCCATGCCCACCGCGATCCCGCTGGAGCCGTTGACGAGCAGGTTGGGGAACTTGGCGGGCAGAACCGACGGCTCCTGCCGCGTCTCGTCATAGTTCGGCTGGAAATCGACCGTCTCCAGCTTGATGTCCTCGAGCATGGCCACCGTGGCCGCGGTCATGCGGGCCTCGGTGTATCGCATCGCGGCGGGCGGATCGCCGTCGATGGAGCCGAAATTCCCCTGCTTGTCCACCAGGGGGACCCGCATCTTCCAGTCCTGGCCCATGTGGACCAGGGTGGGGTAGATGACGGATTCGCCGTGCGGGTGGTAGTTGCCGCTGGTGTCGCCGGCGATCTTGGCGCACTTGCGGTGCTTCTTCCCCGGGGTGAGGTTGAGGTCGTTCATCGCCACCAGAATGCGGCGCTGGGACGGCTTGAGACCGTCCCGCACGTCCGGCAGGGCGCGGTCCATGATCGTGGACATCGCGTAGGTGAGGTAGCTGTCGTGAAGCTCACGCTCGATGTGGCGGTCCACGACCAGCCCCAGTGCGGCGTTATCAGCTTCGCCATTGCCGGACTCGGGGCTCTCAGGGATCTGGGGCGCGTCAGCCATGGTGGTTGGGGGATAAGGAACGGGGAATGGGTCGGGTCCGGGATCTGGCTCCTCCGCCGCCTGGAGAATCATTATTTTAGCCACTTTCGACCGATGTGGCTTGCCCGCCGAGGGACCTGATTCCTCCTTGTGACGGGGTGGTCGCGCTGCGGCCACGCTACACTTGCGGCATGGTTGACTACGTCAATGAACTTGGACGCCGACGTGGGCGCGGCATACGGCCGTGGCTCATTCTGGCCAAGCTCATCGGCCTGTTCTGCTTCATCGGAGGCCTCGCCGCCGCCGCCGGGCTGGCCTGCGGAAGCCCCGCACCGGCGGACCGGGCCGAGTGGAAGCTCGCGGCCGAATACCTCCATTGGATCATCATTCCCGGCATGGTCGGGGGCGGAATCCTGGCCCTCGCCGCGGGCGGGTGTCTGTGGCTGCAGATGCCGCGGGTGTTCCTGCGGATGAGATGGTTCAAGGTCAAGATTCCGCTGGTGGTGGTTCTGGTCGGGGGATTCCATCTCTGGGGGCGGTTCACCGCCCGGCTGCTCCACGAGGCGCTGGACAAGCCCGCCCGCATCGCGGAAGTTCCGCTGATCTGGGACCGGCTGTCGCTGATACTACTGCTGGCGTTCTTCGCCATGTTGCCGATCGTGTATTTCGGTCGCGTCAAGCCGCGCCTCGGCCAGCCGATCGGCCCGGCGGGGAAGCGAAACGGCAACAATGATGACTCGGTTTAGGAGACGGTCCCGGGCTGCCCGGACGCCGTTGGTCTCAAGAGCGCGAGGTATTCGACATTGCCCGCGCCTTTTTTCTTGCGTGATGTCTTGCCGCCGGTGATCGGGGACAGAGTATGGGCGATCACCGCCGCGCCCAGCCCCGGCATGTCATCCAACACTCTCTGCACCACGCGCTCCGCCTCGGCCGGATCCAACCGGCCGTCGACGAGCAGCGACCGCTTCTCCTCTTCGCTCAACTCGTAATGCGGCTTGATGAGCGTGATGATTCGACCATCCGCCTTCAGCCATCTCAGCGCCGCCGGCACCGCCAGCCGCTGCACCGTCCACGCCAGGTCGATCGTGACCAGATCCACCCCGAAAAAGGGGTCGGGAGTCTTTTTCGTCGACCGGAAAAAGACTCCCGACCCCTTTTTTACTCTCCCGGGGGGAGAGGGGAGTTGGGCGTGGAGGGCGTTGGTGCGTTCCATGACCAAAACGCGATCGTCCGTTCGCAGGCGGTAATCCAGCACGCCGTAGCCGGTGTCGATGGCGTAAACCAGCTTCGCCCCTCGCTGTAGCAGGCAGTCGGTGAAGCCACCGACGTTGCAGCCGAAGTCCGCGCAGATGAAGCCGGTCACGTCGAGCTTGAACTCATTCAGCGCATGATCAAGCTTCAACCCCGCGCGGGAGACGAATGGTTGCTCGCCTGACTTTGCCATCGTGTGCATGATAGTCGGCAATCGCCCAGTGTTACGATTCGCCTGTCGCGATATACTGCGGGCGCGATGCTGTCGTTGTCCGAGATCGTGCTACTGGTGATTGGGCTGGTGGTCTGCCTGGCGCTGATTGCGTCCGCGATCGCCGTGCACCTCCTGCTTGACGTCAGGCGATCCCGGCGCATCGCGCGTCTCGGCGCGGAACTGGGGTTTGTGTATCGGCGCCGCGATCCGCGAATGCCGCCGGTGGAGATCGCCGGCTTGCCGATGTTCCGTCGCCGCAAGGGACGCGTGCGCGGATTCACGCGCGATGTGCTGTTGGGCGTGTGGACCGGCCGGCGGATCATCGTGTTCGAATACGACTCACTAGCCGGCCACGGTGGACACAGCCCGCAGACCGTTGCGGCGATTCAACTGGATGGCGCAGATCTGCCCGCCTTCGCGCTGTGGCCGCGCAACCTCGCAACACGCATTGTCGGTTGGCGCCGCCGCGGCGACATGGCCGTCGAGTTGACGCAATGGCGCGAGCTGGGCGAGAAGTACGAACTTCACACCAATGATCAGAAACGTGTGGAGGAAGTGTTTGCGCCCGACATCTGCGAAGGACTCACACGCATCGACGACTGGTGTGTCGAAGGTGTGGGTGAATGGCTGTTGGTCTATCGGCATCACATTCGTTGTAAGCCTGCCGATCTGCGATCATTCCTGGGGACGGTGGAGGCGATTGCTGACATCATCGCGCCATCCGCGAATGCGCGCCAGTTGTGATCCGCGAAGAGGCAAGCCCGGCAGTCGCCAGTCTCCGTCGGCGGGACTCAGCGAGCCCGCTCGTCCTCGAGCCGGGCTGCCTGCGACTACCACGTGCGCTCTTCGCGCAAAGCCCGCCCGCCGATTCCGCACGGCGCCGTGGCCGGGGACGGTACGGCTTGCTGAAGAGAGGCTGCCAGAATCACTCGACTCCCACAATCGCCACCTTCGCCTTGTCCGCCGCTTCGATCACCTTCGGTTTGTCGATGAGGATGACTCTTCCCGCGCCCACGGCGATGCATCGGCCGCCGGACTTCGCGACCAGTTCGACCGTGTCCACGCCGATGGTCGGGACATCCGCCCGCATGTCGTGATTCGCCGATGCGGTCTTGAGCAGCGTCCATCCTTTGGCCCGGCAAAGCGCGCCTGCACGCTCGATCAGGCCGTTGGTGCCTTCCACCGCCTCCACCGCGATCACATCGCGGTCGCGCACCGCGATCGACTGGCCGATGTCGAGATTGACCACCTTCTCCAGAAGCGGCCAGCCGAACTCGATATCCGCCTTCTGTTGCTCGCTGGGGTCGATGCTCCCCATCGGGCCGGGGGTGGCGAGGTGGTCCGAAATGTAGGTGGTGGAGTCGATGAGGTTGATCCCATTGGCGGCAAGTTCATCGGCCACGGCCGCCAGCAGCACCGCGTTGCGGCGGTCATGGCGCAGACGACGGTACCAGATGTTGACCGCGCGCCAATCGGGAAGCTGACGGAACAGCCTCAGCGGGTCGTGCATGCGGGCCTTCTCGACCCTGCCGACCATGATGGCCTCCGTCACCCCGGCCCGGCGGAGGAGGCGGATCCAGCGTCCGATCTGGACGATCCCCGCCCCGCGGAATTCATCACATAGCTCCGGAAGCGCCGGATCATACTGGTCGCGCAGGCCCACGCAGCAGACCGCCGCCCCCGCGGCCTTCATGCCCTGGGCGACAATGATCGGCAGTCGTCCCTGCCCGGCGATAAGACCGAGTCTTTCTGCGCGGGTGGCCATCGGGAAGCGCATTCTAACCGGCTCCCGGCAAACCCGGGGTCGTTCCAGTCGGGCCAAGCGTCTTCCCCATGGGCAGGAAACGGTCATCCTCGATTGCCCGCCGCTCATCGGCGATCAGGGCCTCGATCACTTTCACGGGATCCAGATCGATATGCAGCAAGTCCTCGTAGACCGCGGGTTTAATGAAGCGATGCTGAATGCCATGCAGCATCATGTTGATCAGCGGATCGTAGAAGTGGTCGGAGTTGACGATGCCGATGGGCTTGGCGTGCTCGCCCACGAGGCGGGCGGCCAGAACCTCGAAGAACTCCTCGCAAGTGCCCACGCCGCCGGGGAGAACGAGGAAGGCATTGCCCCTCTCCATCATCAGCTTCTTGCGCTGCTGCATGGTCTCGACCACGATCAGCTCATCGCAGTCGTCGTAGCCCTGCTCTTTCTCTTTCAGGATGCGGGTGATGACGCCGACGACCTTCCCGCCGTGGGCCTGGCAGGAGCGTGCGATCTCGCCCATGAGTCCGATGCCGCCCCCACCGTAGACGAGAGTGATGGAGCGGCGAGCCAGTTCCGCCCCCACCGCTTTGGCGGGTTCGTGGAAGTCCGGATCGAGATGGGTGGAGGAGGAGCAGTAGACGGTAATGGCGTTCAACATTCGGCAATGTTAGCAGGGTGCTGGCGAGAATGGCGGCCGCCGCCGGGCGGAAACTGTCCCGAAACCCTCGCCAGGAGGCAATGCAAAAGGCCGCCCGTACGTGGCGGGCGGCCCAATGGGAGTCTGATTATTTCGCCTTGCGGCGGAGCTTACCGACGACGACGTCCGATCAGGCCGGCCAGGCCCAGAAGCGCCAGAGCGCCGGGGGCAGGCGTGATATAGAAGTCATCGACATACTGGTAAATGGTGTCGCTGGGGAGAATGTAGTGTCGGGTGATCATCACACCGACATCGTAGTAGCCGTCGGCGGCCGGGGTGTACTGCCCGTCCAGGCTGGCGGTCAGTGGCGGGTCGCCGCCGTTGATGTAACCGGAGGCCCAGGAGGTGACGACGTAGTCATCGACCATCAGCCAGAAAGTGCCGCCGTCAAGGTTGCCGCCGCCAGTGGGGCGATGAGCAGCCGCGTGGAGGCCGAGGTCATAGGTGAATCCACCGATCAGATACATGTTCTGCGTGAGGATGACACCCTGCTCGGTTCCATCGTAGTCAATCTCGCCCACGGCGAACTGAGCCGCATAGGACTCACCATAGCCCAGGTCGAACGGGACCACGTTTTCAACCGCGCTCATCCCGTTGGGGGTGTAAGCGATGTTCCAGCCGGTGAAGTCGCCGGTCTCGAAATCGGCGTTCACGAAGCCGGCGTTGGAGGTGCTTGCCACGCCTGCGGCGAGGACAAGCCCCATTAATACAGGTAGCTTTTTCATTCTTTCATGCTCCTATTGCTTCAATCTGTCTCTAGCTAGAAACGAGCCGGCACACCCCACGCGGCATGCCGGTGAAACGACAGACACACACCACACAGGGAGCCATCTCTGCTCCCGGCAGTGCTCTCTCTCTTCCGTTCTTGGGGCTTTCAAGCACTCTGGCGGCGGCATTCGTGGCCGGCGCGGACGTGGCGATCCCCTAGTTTCCCGAGCTTTAAAATTAAGTGAATGGAGACCCGTGTCAAGGATCAAATCTCCAGTTGATCAACGCGGCCCGAAGCAGCCTCCAGCCGAGCGGCCGGTAGGTCCTATAACTCAATGTCTGCTGGCGCTACTAACTCATTGCCAATCAATGATTTAGACCCCCCTCGCCCGCACACAGCCGCTCGTTAGACGGCTGAGTTCGACCCTGATCAATTCGTAGGAAATCTCCGGGGATGATCATGGCTTCGACCCGAGAGGAGTTGCGCTGGACCGGGGGAACCGGGGAGGAGCGGCAGACCTCATCCCGCACCCCCCGCGCATGCAAAGGCCGCTCTGCGTGGAGAGCGGCCGTTGGCTTTCTGAGTTGTCGCCTTGCGGCGGAGCTTACCGACGACGACGTCCGATCAGGCCGGCCAGACCCAGAAGCGCCAAAGCGCCGGGGGCAGGCGTGATATAGAAATCATCGACATACTGGTAGATGGTGTCGGACGGGAGAATGTAGTGTCGTGTGATCATGCAGCCGACATCGTAGTAGCCGTCGGCGGCCGGGGTGTACTGCCCGTCCACAGACGCGGTCAGAGGCGGTTCACCGCCCTGGATGTAGCCGGAGGCCCAGTAGGCAACGACATAGTCATCGACGATCAGCCAGAAGGTGCCGCCGTCATAGTTGCCGCCGCCAACAGGCCGATGGGCAGCCGCGTGGAACCCGAGGTCATAGGTGAAACCACCGATCAGATACATGTTCTGCGTGAGGATGACACCCTGCTCGGTTCCATCGTAGTCAATCTCGCCCACGGCGAACTGAGCCGCATAGGACTCACCGTAGCCCAGGTCGAACAGGACCACGTTTTCAACCGCACTCATCCCGTTGGGGGTGTAAGCGATATCCCAGCCGGTGAAGTCGCCGGTCTCGAAATCGGCGTTCACGAAGCCGGCGTTGGCGGAGCTTGCCACGCCCGCGGCGAGGACAAGCCCACAGAATACAGGTAGCGTTTTCATGGTCTTCATTGCTCCTATGCTTCCTTCCGTTTCTAGCTAGAAACCCTCCGGCTTGCCCCACGCGGCGCGCCGGCAATAGGTCAATCACACAGCGCCCAGCGAGCTATCCCTGCTCCTGGTTACGCTCTCTCTCTTGTGACGCGAGTTTCCTGCGCTCGGCGGCAGGCATGACCTGACCTGCACCGACGTTGCACTCCCCGTAACCGAAAATCTAAATGAAGCCGGCAACAAGTCAAGACAAAGAATGCGCTAATTGCCGCGGAGATTTGTCTTCATGTTTTATTCATTGTGTATTCATGACATCCTAATGTTGGAACGAACTCACGCCTCATTACAAGTGCCTGCAAAACATCGGGTTGCAGAACCTCGTCGAGTCGCCGACACACGCATCCGTGAGAGCAAGCCAAGGCCCGGGAACGTGAGGGACCGGGTCATGGGGAACCGGCTGCTCTAAACCTTCGCTCGATCGATCGTTCAGTAGTACGACGCTACGGCCCGATTCCGTACAAATGCCTAACTTTCGCGAGCGGCATTTCCCTCGCTACCATGAGGGACATGCTGTGGCCGGTTCTGGCTCTGGTTCTCCTCGGGTTCATCATCAGCCTGCCAACAACCTGGCTGCTGGTTAGGGCCGGCGGCCGGCTGGGCACGCTGGACACCGCAGGCGCCTCCGGGCACCGCAAGGCGGCTCTGCGGGCCATCCCCAATATCGGGGGCATCGCGATCTACCTGGCCCTCGCCCTGCCCCTGGCCGGCGGCCTGCTGATCCTGAACCTCGCCGGTGAGGAGTTCTTCCAGTCTCGGCTCCCATCGCTGGCCGAGCACCTGCCACGAGTGCGGCAGTCCACACCGACCGCAGTGGCGTTGCTCCTCTGTCTCACCGCCCTTCACATCACCGGCCTGATCGACGATCGCAGGAGCCTGTCGGCCGGGCCGAAGCTGCTGGTGCAGATCGCCACCGCGGCGGTGATGACGATCTGGTTTGAAGTTCGCCTGCTGGAGCTGCTCGGACCGATTCCCAGCGTCCTGATCACGATTCTCTGGATCGTCGCCATCACCAACGCAACCAATTTCCTGGACAACATGGACGGGCTGGCGGGGGGAGTCAGCGCGATCGCGGCGGCGTTGTTCATGGCCGCGACCATTCTCAACCACCAGTGGTTTATCGCCGGCACGCTCGCCCTGCTCCTGGGGGCACTTATCGCGTTTCTCGTCTTCAACTTCCCGCCCGCGAAGATCTTCATGGGCGACGGCGGATCGCTGGTAATCGGCTTCGTGCTGGCGGTTCTTACCGCGAGGACGACCTTCTACAACCCCGGTCAGACAGATTACGCGCTGGGCACGGCGTGGTACGGGCTGTTCATGCCCGTGGTGGTCCTGGCCATTCCGCTTTATGACTTGACGACGGTGACGCTGATTCGCCTGGCCCAGGGCAAGAGCCCCTTCGTGGGGGACCAGCAGCACTTCTCGCACCGTCTGGTGCAGAGGGGACTCACCAAGCGCGGGGCGGTCATCGTGATCTGGGGCGCGACCGCGGTTACCGGGATCGGCGGCATATCAATGGGGCGTCTCCAGCCCTGGCAGGCGATCCTGGTGGGAGTGCAGACGGTGCTGGTGCTGATGGTGATAGCGCTCTTGGAGCACGCTTCGCGCCGGGCCGCGGATCGGGGGAACGGGTGATGAGCCCGGAGCGCCCAGGTTCGGACAATCGCCCCGGGCAGGCCCGGAGCTATGTGCCCGGCGTACTGCGTTGGATTAGCGCATTGGGGATCGCCGCCGTCGCGGTGATGCGATGCGTGATCTTCTTCGCGCCTCAGGTGGTGTTCGATCTCGATCCTGCTCTCGATCCGTATCCACTGGCCGGTCTCGGACCCGCCGGCAGTCTGTGGCTGGACGTGATATTGATGATCTCCGCCGCTTGCGGCTTCGCGGGCGAAGCACTGTCGAAGCGCGGCATCGACTGGCTGCTGCTGCTGCTCGCCTGTCTGCCCCTGCCCGTCGTGCTGTGGCACGGTTACGGAGATGGCGGCGATCTGTGGCTGGGCAGCACCTGGCTGGCGGCGGCGATGGCCTGCGCGACCGTGGCACATCTGGCCCGCGATCGCGCCCTGCGCATCGTCTTTCTTGCCCTGCTGGCAGCGGTGATCATACCTCTGCTCGTGCGCGGCGCGGCGAACGTCACCTATGAGCACGAAGACACCCTCCAACAGTATGAGCAGAACAAAGCGCAGTTCCTCGCGGAGAAAGGATGGGAACCCGATTCGCCCAACGCGCTGATCTACGAGCGCAGAATGCAACATCGTGAGCCGCGGGGATGGTTCGGCTCTACCAACATCTTCGGAGCGCTGGCCGCGTTCAGCGTGATCCTCTGGCTCGGCATCGGGCTGGCGGCGATCCGGGCCGGACTGACCGGCGGCTGGGCGGGACTGGCGGGCCTCATCGTCATCGCCTCGGCGGCCGGACTGTGGATGACCGGTTCCATGGGAGCACTGGTGGCGGGGTTCGGGGGACTCGTTCTGCTCCTGGCGGGGTGGAAGATCGCCTTCGTTCGCGCAATCATGAAGCGCTTCGGCCCGGGCATCGCCGTGCTGTGCGTGCTTGGCGCGCTGGTGGCGGTCGCGGTACGCGGCGCGGCGCTGCCGGAAGGGTTCGCCGGGGAGCGGAGCCTTCTCTACCGTTGGCATTACCTGGCCAGCTCCGCGGAGATCATCGCAGAGGATCCGCTGACGGGCGTGGGGCCGGACAGCTATCAGGTCGCCTACATGAAGCACCGCCTGCCCCGCAATCCGGAGGAGGTCGCCAGCGCCCACTCGATGTTCTTCGACTGGCTGTGCACGGTCGGCCTGGTCGCGGTGGCCTGGATAGCACTTGTCTTGATTCAGACATGGCGGGCGGGAAAGGGACTTCGATTCGGATCGGAACCGGAAGAGGAAAGGCCGCCCGGTAGCCGGACCGGGCTGGTTGCCGTGGTGGTGGTGTGCGGGCTGGGACTGATTCCCGCAATCCTGTTTGAGGCAGATGTGCTTGATGCGCTGAGCTTCTTCCTGCGGTCGGTCGGAGTGATGGGGTTTGCGGCGGCAGCGCTGGCGATCGGTTACATACTGGTTCGGGTCGACCATCGCCTTGTAGAGGCCGCCCTGGCGGCGGGGGCGATTGCGCTGCTGGTGCACGGCCAGATCGAGATGACCTTCACCCGGCCCGGTTCGGTGGTGTGGGCGATGTGTGTGCTGGGGCTGGCCGGTGGCGCGCGGGCCGCGGGCAGGAAACCCGCCGGCTGGATCGGCGCGGCGGTCGCGCTGTTTGGAGCCGTGTGGATAGCGTTCACCGCGGCGATCCCCGCATCACGACAACAATCTTTGATGATCGAGGCGGCGGAGATCCTTGAGCCGGTCGCTGAGGAGAACAGCGCCCTCAGCGCCGCGGATCAGATCGCGCTCAGAACGCAGGCGGCGGAGACGCTCGATGCAGCGCATCGCGCCTGGCCGATCGATCGCACTCCGCTTTTTGCCGCGGGCGAGCAACTGGAGCGGGCGAGCCGGATTGAGCGAGGCAACGAGAGAATCGCGCTTCTGCGCGAAGCAATGGAGCGACTGCAGATGTGCATCGATCTGGATCGCTCCGCCGAAGCGATGAACCTCGCGTTCTTCGTTCAGCTCAAGCTTGGCGAACTGACCGGCGATGATGCATACAACGAAGCGGCGGTCGACCTGGCTCGGGCGATGGCGGAGCTTGACCCGAACGGTCTGGCTCCCTGGCGGCGTCTCGGCGATGTGCTCTGGCAACTCGGCCGCACGAAAGAAGCGATCGCAGCCTATCAGCGAGCGCTGGAAGCCAACGCCAACTTCGAGCTGGATCCGCTCAAGCAGCTCCCGGAGGGTGACCGGATCGAGATCGAGAGACGCGTGGCAGAGGCGGGCGGGCAATAAGAGCGCCGCGGGTCGCTCGGCACGCGGCCATCTTCAATTACAAAGCGCGTTCGTCAGCCGCATCAATATGTCAGAAGCAAGGCGATCACGAATGCGGTGCCCAGCATCAGGAACAGACCCACCGCGGCACCGAGCGCCGCTCGCCGCGATCGTGCATTGCCACGACGGGGAGGCAGTTTTTTCGTTTCGCAGTAATCGCAGCGCATGATCAGCGTATACCTCCTGCGGCGTTTTTCGGTCTGAGGATGGCGTAGGTGGGCAGACCGATGCCATCGAATTGTTCGAGCAGTTCCTTGGCCGGCGATGCCTTCAGGTTCTCCGCCTGGAACTTCACCTTCACGTAACCTTCGAGTCGGGCGACGACCGCCGGGTCTTTGAAAGTGGTTTTGTCCATGGCCAGGCAGTTCTTGCACCAGGTCGCCCACATGTCGACGAACAGCGGCTTGTTCTCGACCCCGGCCCTGGCCAGCCCTTCGCAGATGGAAGCGGTCCAACCCTCCTCAAGCTCCGCCGCCGCTGCCACGTCAGCCTCGGTCACGCCTCGGGTGTTGTCGAAGATCTCCCAGGCGAGGTAACCGTAGTAACCGGCGAACACGAGGATGAACACGCCCAGGGCCTGCTTGACCCGGACCATCCACATGCCCGGCTTGGGCAGGACGGAGATGCCCGCTCCCAGGATCGGCCATGGGAGGGCCAGACCCACGCCAAGCAGGAATGGCAGAGCCAGGGCGATCTTGTGACCCTTGGCATTGAGGTCAGCCGAGTACACGATGACCTGAATCACGACCGGGGCAACGCATGCCCCGGCCAGCAGCGCGGTGACGGAGCCCATGAAGAAGGCCAGCACGAACGTCCCCTGCCGGGCTCTGCTCGTCACATCCAGCTTGCCCTGATACTTCGTGAAGTCGATGGCAATCACGTCAAACATCGCCAGAGCCAGGAACACGAACAGGATCGCGATGGCCACGTTGAACCAGATCGTGCTGTTGATCTGGCCGAAGCTGAACTTGTCGGCCGCCAGCACAACCAGCAGACCGAGCACCCCGTAGACCAGAGCCATGGAAATGCCGTAAGTCCCGCCTAGGGCGAAGCCGCGCAGGCGCGATCCGGACTGGGCCCCCGCCCCGATGATGGCGAGGTTGATGGGGATCAGCGGAAGCACGCAGGGAGTGAGGTTGAGCAGGACTCCTCCCACGATGATCAGTACCACAACGGCCAGAATCCCCTTGCCCTCGAACATGCCCTTCTGCTTCACGCCGGTTTCGGCCGCGTCGATGAACGCGAGGAATTCGTCCGCGCCGAGATAGCCTCCGGTAGTGGCCAGTATGTCGAAATCTTCCAGCACGGCCAAAACATCGCAGTCCTCGTCAAACGTGACTGCCACGGGCGGCCCATCTTGAGGGGCGTCGGACGGAACCTCGCCCCCTTCCCAGGAGGCGATCTCGTCAAACAGCGGGCTTTCGACTCTCTCAACCGAGTCCGCATCCGCCACCACGTTCAGCGCATACTCCAGGCTGCGCGAGTCAGGCGCAACGCAGGTTTTGTCATCGCACGCCTGGTAATGAAGCTCGCCCTTGATTGAATACGTTCCGGGCGCAACCTCTTCGCCCACTGCAAGCTCCACTCCGATCACGAACTCGTTTTCAAATACCGACAATGGATCGGGGGAGAACGAGAGCGTCAGCATGACCGGTTCGGGATAGACGACGCGGGTGACGGCGAACCCTTCGGGCGCGTTCACCTTGAGAACCGTAGGGATCAGGCCTTCTTCCAGCGGCTTGTTGGAGTGAACGTGCCAAGTCTCCTGGATTCTCACGCCCAAGGCCGCGCGGATCGTGCTGCCCGGCTGGGCGGCGGTGGCGTCGAAGACCCACTCGGTATCGACGCTGACGGAAGGCTGGGCCGAAGCCGATACCGTCGCGGCGGCCGCGACGACCGCGGCGAGAACGGCCTTTCGCAAAGTGGCTGCACTATGTCGCATGTTCACCTCTGACAGGGGAAGACCGTGGCCGGTGGCGGCGATTCTCGCCTCTGGCGTGATGATTCGCTTCGAGGCCCCAACCGCCCCTTCCCATATTGAACGCGGCCAGCTCCCTGCTGACCGCCTGACGGGGCAATATATCGCCTCCACCCGACCGCGACGACCATCTGCGCGGAACAATCCTCCCCGGCGGCTGTCGGAGCCCGATCCAAAGCGGCCCCAATCTCCCCGCAAGGGCGGAGCAGGGTGTGAAAACGGGTCCATTCATCATCCGGATCTCACCCGAGTTTCGCGGGCCCTCAAGCCGCACCATTGGTTGCTCCGATAAAGACTGAGTGGGGCCGCCTCGGCTGCCCCGTGGTTGGAGTGTACGTCTGGACGCGGCGGCGACGGGCGAAGTTCGCCGATTGGCCGCGGCTCCGTGATTAACCGCTTCCCGGGCGCCCCTATTGCGGCGGTGCCTTGATTCGCGCGGGACGCCCGCGCTTCCCCTGGCCGGCTGGAGAGGAAAGGAAGATCGCAGCGATTGCTCGGCGTGTGAACGATGACAGACATCCTCGACCAATCCGACATCGACGCTCTGCTCAGCGCGGTCACCACCGGAGAGATCGAGGAGGAAACTGCCGAAGCGCAGATCTTCTCCCGTTACCGGCGCGACCTGGAGAGTGTGGAGATAAAGGAATACGACTTCAAGCGCCCCGAGCGTATCAGCAAGGATCAGATGCGGGCGCTGCAGACGTTGCACGAGACTTTCGCCCGCAACTTCGGGGCGTCCCTCTCAGGCTTCCTGCGCACCATCGTGGAGGTGCGGGTCGCCCATGCCGAGCAGATGACCTATTCGGAGTTCATCTCCAGCCTGCCGAACCCCACCAGCTTCAACCTGGTGGATAGCGACGACCTGGACGGCCAAATGTGCCTGGAGCTGTCGCCCCTGATCATCTATCCGATCATCGATCGGCTGCTGGGCGGGGCCAGCCATGATCTGTTCATCCCCCAGCGGGCGATGACACTGATCGAGACGCGGCTGATCCACCGGATCCTCGAGCGGGGGATGACCGCGCTGGCCGAGGCCTGGGAGAGCGTTCGCAAGATCGATTTCCGGCTGGGGGACATGGAGTCCAACCCCCAGATCGTTCAGATGGTTCCGCCCAACGAGGTGGTGGTGGTCATCGGTTTTGAGATCAAGATGACCAACCGGGCCGGCACCATGAGCCTCTGCATCCCCTTCAACGTCATCGAGCCGCTGATGGACGACCTCAGCGCTCAGAACTGGGCCCTGGCGGGGCGGCTGCGGAGCGACCGCCGATGGGGCCGGCTGATCGTGGATCGGCTGGCCGACGCGAGGCTGGACGCGGCGGGGGTGCTGGCGGAAACCACCATCACCATGGCCGAGCTGCGGGAGCTGGCGGTGGGGGACGTGATCACCACCGACAAGCCCGCCTCCAGCCCCGTGACGCTCTCCGCCGAGGGAATACCGAAGTTTCTCGCCCATATCGGGCAGTTCAAGGGCAACCGGGCGCTGAGGATCCTGCGCCCGATTCAGCCGCCGGACCGCGGGTAGCGGTCCGGCGGAGCGGTTTTGAGTCTGATCCGTCCACGGCCGGGAATTGCCGGGCGGGACGGCTTGTTCGTTGACATTTGATGGTGAGCAGCCTTATCTTATGTGGTTCATGTTCCCTGTCGGTACGGCTTCTGTTGAGGAGCTCCGTCGTGAGCACGATTTCGGTTTATCCAGTTTCACGCCATGACGATTGAACTGCGTCATGTCGTGTGCTGGGAAGAATTGGCCCGCGTGTGCCGCGTTGCTTTCGGTGGCGGCGCTGACCGCCCGCCGGAGCGGGCCTCGAAAGAGGTGGCGGCCTTGACCTGAGCGCACGCACCAGGTCGACGATTCGGCGGAGGCATGGCTCCTCCCCGAATGCCCGCGGGTCACGGGCGATTCCCGTTTTCTGGGAGACGCCCGTGATTTTCACGTTTTGGGCGCAGCGGCCACAGGCCCAGAAGCCGCCTGTTCAGAACTCCGAGGGAACCTGACGTCGGAAACCTACAACTAAACATCCAGATAACTTGACAACTGAAGACCACTGCCATGAACCCTGAAACTCTTCGCATCCTGGATTCCATCGCCCGCGATCGGAACATCGACCGTGACCTGCTGATCCGCGATCTGGAGCAGGCGATGATCTCCGCGGCCCGCAAGCACTTCAATTCTCTCGACGCCGAAGAGTTCGGTTGCTCGATGGACCGCGTCACCGGCGAGATCAAGATGTGGCGCAACCTGGAGGACGGAACCCACGAGGACATCCCCATGGAGACTCTGGGGCGAATTCCCGCTCAGACCGCCAAGCAGGTGATGATCCAGCGCTTCCGAGAGGATGAGCGGTCCAGTCTCCTGGAGGAGTTCTCCAAGCGGCGGGGCGAGATCGTCACCGGAACCGCCCACCGCTACGAGGGCGGGGCGCTGGTCGTGCAGGTCGACCGGGCCGAGGGGTTCATGCCGCGCTCGGAGCAGATTCCCGGCGAGCAGTTCCACGCCGGGGACCGGGTGCGCTGTCTCATTCTGGACGTGCGGGACGCGGGAAGCCAGGTAAAGATCGTGCTCTCCCGCAGCCATCCGGACTTCATCCGCCGGCTCTTCGAGGCGGAGGTTCCCGAGGTTGCCGAGCATGTCATCGAGGTCAAGGCGATGGCCCGCGAGGCGGGATTCCGGACCAAGATCGCCGTCTCCAGCATTGACTCGAAAGTCGATGCCGTGGGGGCCTGCGTGGGAGTGCGCGGCAGCCGCATCCGCAACATCGTCGATGAGCTGGGGGGGGAGAAGATCGATATCGTCCGCTGGAACGAGTCCAGCCAGATTCTCATCGCCAACGCTCTGAAACCTGCGGAGGTTGAGGAAGTCAGCCTCTGCTTCGAGCTGGGCCGGGCGACCATCATCGTCCGCGAGGATCAGCTCTCCCTGGCCATCGGCCGGCGCGGTCAGAACGTGCGACTGGCGGCCCGCCTCACCGGCTGGGACATCGACATCCTCACCCCGGCGGAATTCGCCAAGAGCCTGGAGACACTGGAGCAGACGCTGCGGCCGATGGAGGGTGTCTCCGATGAGGTCCTCGACCGGATGGGCGCTCTGGGCATGATCAGCGTCTTCGACGTGGAGGAGGTCGGCCCCGGCGTGCTCACCGAGGAGTTGGGCATGTCCGAGGAACTCGCGGAGGTTGTGGTCCAGCAGTGCGCAGAGCAGGCCAAGATCGTGGCCGAGCAACAGCAGAAGGAAAAGGAGGAAGCCGAGCGGAAGCGGGCCGAAGAGATGGCGGTGGGAGCCGCTCTGCTCGGCGAGTTGCCGGAGGATGCGATCGCCGAGCCCGATGCCCGTGCCGAATCGGTCGCCGACTCCATCCTTGGGCCGGAGCCCGAATCGGCGGCCCCGGCGGACTCAACCGCAGGCGACCCCCAACCATCCGACTCATCCCCACCCGAACCATCAGCAGTCGAAGTTGATGAGGAGACGATCGCGCAGGAGCGGGCCGACTGAGGTCTGAGCAGCACGCAACGTGGAGTTCAACGTGGCAAAGAAGGGAACAACAACCCGCGTCTTCCAAATCGCCAAAGAGCTTGGCGTGAGGTCCAAGGACATCGTCGCCAAGTGCGAGGCGGAGCAGATCCCCGGAATCACCAATCACATGTCCGCCGTCTCGCTCGGTCTGGCTGCGACCATTCGCGAGTGGTTCGGCGGCGCCGGGGAAGGCGCGGTGGCCACCGCGATCGAGACGGCTGCAAAGGTTGATCTGACCGAGGTGCGGGCCAAGGCGAAAAAGAAGAAGGCCACGCGCAAGAAGGCTGCAAAGAAGAAAGAAGAAGAAGAAAAAGCGGCACCTGAGACGGTGGAAACCACCGCGCCTGCGGCACCGGCCGAAGCGCCTGCCCAGGCTCCGGCGGCAGAAGTTGCTGCTCCGGCCCAGGCCGAGCCGGCGATCGTGCCGGGCGAAGCGGGAATCGAGGCCCCGCCCGCCGAGGAGAGAGCCATCGAGCCTCCCGCCGTGACAGAGGCGACCGGGACCGAAGCGGAGGCTCTGCCCGCCGCGGCCAAAGCGCCCGCCGGGCCGGGCGAGCCGGACGCCGGCCCGCCTCCCGAGGCGCCGGTGATGAATGTCCCGGCTCGTCCGGAGGTGATCCAACCGGCCGGGCCCAAGCTCCAGCAACCCAGCAGGACGAAGCTGGCCGGGCCGCGCGTGGTGAGGGTGGAAAGCCCGGACGTGGTTCCCCCGCCCCGGGCTCGAGGGGGCGGACGCATGCCGCCGGTGCCTGCCGGTCCGTCCCGAGGCGGACGCGGAGTCGGCCCCCTCGCACCGCCTCCCATGGAGAGACCGCCCGGCGGTCGGGGCGGTCGGGCGGCGGGTGCCAGCCGACGCAACAAGAGGCGCAGCGCCGTGGCTCGAGAGGAAGGGCCCCGCCCCGGCCGCGGCTCTTCCGCCGGCGACCGCTCCTTCAACTGGCGCGAGCAGGATCTGCTGGAACGCGAACAGCGACTGCGCCAGTCCGGCGGTTTTCTCAAGTCCGCCCGCCGCGACAACCTCAAGCGGGCCGCCGCTCCCGGTCTCCGCGCCCCCACCGCCGCTCAGGCCGGTGGCAAGGTCAAGATCGCCGAGCCTCTCAGCATCAAGTCGCTCTCCGCCGCCACCGGGGTGAAGACCGCCGATATCCTCAAAGCCCTCTTCCTGGCCGGCAAGCCCGCCAGCATCAACGCCTACATCGACTCGGACACGGCCGTGGAGGTCATGCTTGAGCATGAGATCGAGCTGGAGATCACCGAGCACAAGACGGCCGAAGAGCAGATCGTTCAGCAGTTCAAAGAGCGGAAGATGGCCGATGAGCAACTCCGCTGCCCGGTGGTGGCCATCCTGGGCCACGTTGACCACGGCAAGACGTCGCTCCTTGACGGGATCCGCCACACCAACGTTGCGGAGGGTGAAGCCGGCGGCATCACCCAAGCCACCAGCGCCTTCCGCGTACCCGTACGCGTCGGCGACGATGAACGAACGATCACCTTCATCGACACGCCCGGCCATGAGGCGTTCACTGAAATGCGGTCCCGTGGGGCGCACGTCACGGACATCGTGGTGCTGGTCGTGGCCGCCGACGACGGCGTGATGCCACAGACCGTCGAATCCATCAACCACGCCAAGGCGGCCAGCGTGCCGATCATCGTGGCCCTGAACAAGATGGACAAGCCGGAAGCCACGGATACCAACATCCAGCGCATCCTCGGCCAGCTCGCCGAACACGAGCTCAATCCCGTGGAGTGGGGAGGCGACACCGAGGTGGTGCGGACCAGTGCGGTCAAGGGTGAGGGGATTCAGGATCTGCTGGAGGTGCTCGATCTGCAGGCCCAGATTCTGGAGATGACCGCCGACTTCGCCGGACCGGCCGAGGGAACGGTCATCGAAGCTCAGATGGAGGAAGGCAGAGGTGCGGTGGCCCGCCTCCTGGTCCAGCAGGGCACGTTGAAGAAAGGTGATTTCGTCGCGGTGGGCCGGGCCTTCGGCAGGGTGCGCGACATCGTCAACGACCGGGGCAAGCGGATCCGGGAGGCCGGCCCGTCCACTCCCGTGGCCATCTCGGGCATCAACGAGGTGCCCGACGCCGGCGACAAGTTCTATGTGGTCCAGAACCTCAAGGCCGCTGAAGCCGCTGCCGAGGAGCGCAAGCAGCAGGAGCGCGAGCGCGACCTGGTCACCGAGAAGGTGACTTTGGACAACATCTTCCAGAAGCTGTCGGAAAGCGAACGCAAGGAACTGCCCCTGATCGTCAAGGCCGACGTGCAGGGCTCGCTGGAGACCCTGCGAGGCACGCTGAGCAAAATCCGCAACGACGAAGTGGTGGTGGCGATCAAGCACGCCGCAGTGGGCGGCGTGAACGAGTCGGACATCGCCCTGGCAGAGGCGGCCGGGGCCATCGTGATCGGCTTCAACGTGACCGCCGCCTCCGCCGCCCGCAAGGCCGCCGACGCCAAAGGCGTCGACGTGCGGTTCTATGACGTGATCTACGACCTTACCGACGACGTGACCCGGGCCGCCGAAGGCCTGCTGGAGCCGGAGCTTAAGCTGGAGGTGATCGGTCACGCCGAGGTTCGTAAGGTGTTCAAGATCTCCAAGGTCGGCATGATCGCCGGTTGCTACGTCACCGAAGGAACCATCGAGCGCAACGCTCAGATCCGGGTCACGCGCGACGAGATCGTGATTGAGAAAGACCGCCGCCTCGAACAGCTCAAACGGGTCAAGGATGACGTGAAGGAAGTCAAGGCCGGCCAGGACTGCGGAATGCGCATCGACGGCTACGATGACATCAAGGTCGGTGATGTGCTGGAGTGCTACAAGACGCTGGAGGTGAGACGAACTCTGCACTGATTGCCCGGCCGACCCCCCCGATTCACGAGTCACCGGCATAATGTTTTGAAACCAGGCCGCCGCGGCACAGCCCTGATTCGCGTCTGACCGCGGCGCTTCTTCCGTCCTGATCACCGGTACCCTTCCCCGCTCATGAGCCTTCACACCGACCAGGTTGCTTCCGTCATTCAGAGGGCCGTGCAGGCGGTGCTTACGCGCGGCCTCAACGACCCGCGGGTGCGCGGGCTGGTGTCGGTGACGAGGGTGAACGTGTCGCCGGACTTGAGCCAGGCCCGCGTGTTTATCTCGGTAACCCCCGCCGAGCACGAGGAGCTGGCGATGCACGGGCTGCGTCATGCGGCCAGTCACATCCGTCATGCGATATCTTCCACGGTGAGCCTACGCCGTTTGCCGCGGCTCACTTTTCATCTTGACGAATCTCTGAAGAAGGAAGCCGCCGTGCTTGCCGCCCTCAACAGGGTCCGCCGGGAGGACGAAGAGTTGAACGCGCGGCGAGCAGACCCGGCGGAATCGGAGGATCCCCGTCCGTGAAGAACGCAAGCATTTGCGCCAGGAACCTGACGACCCTGCTGAAGAAGATCGGCGGAGCACTCCCGCCCCGGCCGCCCGTTCCCGACGACCCGATTGAGGTTCTGGTGATGTCGTTCCTGATGTGGGAATCCGCCACCGAGAAGGCGGCGGCGGGCTATGAGGCCATCATGAAGCAGGTGGTGGACTTCAATGACCTGCGGGTCTCGATGCCGCATGAAGTGGCCGGGTGGCTCGGCCCCGACTACCCCCGGGCCCTCGATCGGGCTCAGAGGCTCCGGGCCGTGCTGCGGAGCATCTATCTTCGCGAGCACGCCGTCAGCCTCGACCGGCTCCGGAAGCTCGGGAAGCGCGAGGTGCGCAAGTACCTGGAATCGCTGGAGGGGATTCTCCCTTACGTCGCGGCGAGGGTGATGCTGCTCTGTTTCGGCGCGCACGCGGTGCCTGTGGATGATCAGCTTCGCACCCGGCTCATCCAGGCCGGCGCCGCGGACGTCTCGGCTGAGGTCCCGAGCCTTGCCGCCTGGTTGACCCGGCAGATCAAGGCCGAAGACGGTCTGCAGTCGCACTACGCCTTCCAGAGGTGGATTGACGAGCTCGCCGCGAAACCGGAACCCCGCACCGCCAAGTCCAGCAAGAGATCCTCCGCCGCCAAACCTGCAACGAAGAAGAGGGCATCCGCCGCAAAGAAGACCGTCGCGACAAGAACGGCCGGCGACGGATGATCCGCGTGCGCCAACGAACGCTCCTGCCGGGTAGGGCCATGTCACGACGATATCGCACCGGGCCACTGGTCATCATCTGCATCCTCATCGGCGGATGCGCCGCCAGGCCGACCACCGAACCACCTCCGGGCGAACAAACGGAATTCCGACTCGATCAATTGACGATCGATCCGGCGCTTTCCGCGGTGGAGAACCTCCAGCGTTGGGCCACCGTTGAGGCCGGATCAACCGAGGATTTGGTCCCCCTCGAACCGCCCGTGCCGCCGGGCGTCGCTCCGGAGGTGCTCCAGGAGTGGAGCGACCAGGCGCCGAAAGCGCGCATGCCCCTGCGGGAGGCGATCGCGGAGGTGGCCGCCACCGTGCAGTTGCCCCAACCGGTCTCCGAACGGCTGCCGGAGATCGATTCCGCCACGCGGGATGAAGCCACCCGGCACTACATCAGGGGCCGGGATGCCGCCTTGCGGCAAGACTATCGACTCGCCGTCAGGGAACTGGATCAGGCAATCCTGCTCAACCCGGGCAACCCGACACTTCTGCTCAATTCGGCTCAAAACCATCTTGCCGCCGGTCAGGCCGAGGAAGCGCTGGCGCGTTATGAACAGCTGATCCTCATCGAGCCGGACAACTCCGAGGCACGGTTCACCCTCGCGCTGGCGGATGCGGCCAGACACCAGTTCGTCTCCGCCACCGCCCACCTGTCCGTACGGATGCTCGCCGGGCAGTCGTTCAATCACGACGCTCTGGCCGATGTCCTGGCCTATCACGTGCTCTGGCGGGCCATGAGCGATCTGGGATACGACCGGGCGTCGATCGAGGCGGGGCTGGCGGTGCTGAAGGGCATTGAGACCGTCAGCGCCCCGACACGCTATCGCCAGCGAGCGTTGCCGGTCTATCAGACTCGGGGTGTGATTCGGCGAGCCATCGGCGATGCCCACTGCCGGTTGGGAGAATACGGAGAGGCCCGCCAGGCCTACGCAGAAGCCGTCTCGGTTCCAACGCCCGATCCGGCGGCCCTGCATCCACGAGTAATCTACGCCGATCTACGGCTCGGTCGCATCTTCGACGCGCAGGTCGAGTTGATGGCGGCCCTGGAGATTGACCACCCCTCGGCACGGGGGCAGGTCATTCGCCTCTGTCGCTATCTGGCCCGGCACGTGTCGCAACGAGAACTGCTGGCGGAGGCGGCGGTCCGGCGGTATCGGTCAGGGCCGGACGATGCACACCACGCCAGATGCGCCGCCGCGCTTCTCGACGAGAAAGAAGCGGAAGCGCTTCTGGAGGAGTATCTGCAACGGCACCCGGAGGAGGTCGCGGCCGCGGCCGATCTGCTCCGGCGCCTGGGCTCGCGGGACGCCGCAGAGGCCACCGCCAGAGCGGTCGCCCTCACCAAGGCCCGACCTGATCTCGCCGACCGCTTTGCCCAGCATCTGATGGTATCGGTGGCCAGCCCGGCCCGGGCGATTGCCGCCTTGCAAGCCCTGGAAGCAAGCCCGGCCCGGGCCATTGTGGAGGCCCGCCTGCTGGCCGAGTGCGGAGCGCTCGGCGAGGCCTGGTCGGTGTGCGAGATGGCCCGCCGCATGTTCCCTGATGATGTCGAATTGCTCGTTCGTCAGATCGAACTGGCCGGACTTCTGGAAGAGCCGGAACTGATCGACGCGCTTGCCCCGCAGGTGGCGGAGCATTCTGCCGGCCGGGTCTGGCTGGCTCGATCCCGCGCCCGCACCGCGGTGGAACAGACCGACCTGGCCGTCTCCGACGCGGTCGTTGCCGTCGAGGCGGAACCTGAGAATCCCGAGACCATCATCGGGCTGGCCGCGGC
>CP070772.1:2626855-2639811 GCA_020345805.1 Phycisphaerales bacterium
GTAGTAGCGCAGAGGCCGGCCCCAATAGTCGACGATGACTTTCGGATCGTCGGGTTTATAACCGGCATCGCCGGGGAAATAGATGATCAGCTCATCCGATGCCAACGGATCGATACTGCCCAGCAGCCGCTCATCCTTCAGTTCCAGGTAGGGTCCATAGACTTTGGCGGTGCGGGCGACGGCGCCCGTGTTGCGGTGCTCCAGCTTGCCCGTGCCGTTGATCGTAGCGGACCACACCCCGTCGCTTTCCGGCTGGCGGATGCCCATCCCGTCGTAGCCGTCCTGCTTTTCGTTGCCGTAGCCGAGCAGATAGTCGGGCAGGGTGGTGATGGAATACCAGTCCTGAACCCGCACGTCGTAGTTCGCATCGAATGGCCTGGGGATGTCATGCTGCCCCCCGGCCACGGGCAGGCTCCTCAGCGGATCCAGAACGGGTGGATAGTACCCGATGTCTTCCTTGAACCTCACCAGGGCCTGGGTGATGGCGTTGATCACCGATTCGGTCTTGGCCTGCTGGGCGGTGCGCTGGGCCGCGTTGACCGCGACGATCAGGATGCTCAGCAGAATGATGATCACCGTGATGACGATCAGCAGCTCGACGATGGTGAAGGCGGATCGGGGCGGAACCCTGATTGGTTGTCGTCGCGGTTTCATCGAACATCTCCATGCCCGGCCGTGAAGGCGGGCAACGCAAGATCGACCACCGGGCCGAAGCCCGATCGCCGGGGCAATCAGGTGCCCGAGACGGACTCGATCATCTTCACCAGCGGGAGGAACAGGGCCAGCACGATGGTGCCGACGACCGTTCCCAGAACCACCACCAGCAGGGGCTCCAGCAGGCTCAGAAGGCTCTGAACGGCCACGTCGACCTCTTCGTCGTAGTTGTCGGCGATCTTCATGAGCATGGAGTCCAGGTCGCCGGTCTCCTCGCCCACGTCGATCATGTTCACCACGATCGCATCGCACACCTTTGCCTCTCTCAACGGCCCGGCGAAGGTCTCACCCTCGCGGATCGAATCGTGCACCTTCATCAGAGCCTTCTCGAAGACGTAATTGCCGGAGGTGTCGCGGGTGATCATGATCGCCTCCAGGATCGGCACGCCGGCGGCGATCAGGGTCCCCAGCGTTCGCGTGAACCGCGCCACGGACGTCTTCTTGATCAGGTTGCCGATCACGGGAATGCGGATCCGGATCATGTCCGTCACCGCCCGCCCCGGTTCCGTCCAGCGGATCAGCTTCAACGTGAGCCAGGCCACGATGGGCGTGAAGACGATCCACACCCATCCCGGTATGGTCTGGTTCTCGTGGAGCTTGCCCGCGACCCACATGCTCGTGTCAATCAGCCACAGCGTCAGGCCGGGCAGCTCCACCTCGAAGTCGTTGAAGATCGATTGGAACTTGGGGACCACGAACACCATGATGCCGGTGACGATCGCCACCGAGATGAGGATCACCACCGAGGGGTAGATCATCGCGCCGATGATCCGTCGGCGGAGGCGCTGGGCCTTCTCCAGGAAGTTGGCCAGTCGCTGGAGAATGACGTCCAGCACGCCGCCGATCTCGCCAGCGTTGACCATCTTGCAGTACAGGCGGTCGAAGGCCTTGGGATGCTTGGCCATGGAGTCGGACAGCGTGGTGCCGGCCTCCACGTCCTCTCCAACCTGCGAGAGAATTGATTTCAGCAGGCCGGGGCGCTGTTGCGCCTCGAGAACCTGAATGGACCGGAGCAGGGGCAGGCCGGCGTCCTGAAGCGTGGACAACTGTCGGGTGAACATCGTCATTCGCTTGTTGCTCACGCCCCCGATTGACAGCGAGCCGATGCTGGCGCCCTTCTTTTTCTTTTTCTTGACGGCCACCGCTCCGCCCGCTTCGGCCACACCGCCCTTGACTTTCTGCTCCCGGACCGAAGTGGGGAAATAGCCCTGCCCCTTGATCCGCTGAATGGCCTCCTCGCTCGAGGTGGCCTCGATGGTGCCTTTCTGCGGCTTCCCGGCGGAGTTCAGCGCTTCATATACATACGTGGGCATCGAAAGACTCCAGGTTTTTTCTTTGCTTCCAGATCTCGGCCGGCCACTTTGTCAGGCGGCGCTATTCCTCGATGATCGTCTCACGAACCACCTCGTCCAGAGTGGTCTGACCTTCATAGATGGCCAAGAGGCCGTTCTCACGCAGGGACCGCATGCCGCGCCTCTTTGCCTCTACTCGCAACACGTTGGTCGAGGCGTCCTTCATCACCAGATCTCGCAACTGGTCGTCCAACTGCATTATCTCAAAGAGAGCCATGCGCCCCTTGTAGCCGCTGTGGTTGCAGGCCTCGCAGCCCCGGCCACGGTAGAACGTCCGTCCCTCGACCTCGTGCCGCCTCAGTTGCAGTTCCATGAGCTGCTCGTCGGTGGGGACGTACTCTTCCTTGCAGCCCAGGCAGATGCGCCGGACCAGGCGCTGGGCGATGATGGCCTCGATCGTCGCGGTAAGCAGGAACTTCTCCATACCCAGGTCCGTCAGACGCAGAATCGACGACGGGGCATCGTTGGTGTGGAGGGTGGAAAACACCAGGTGGCCGGTAAGGGAGGCCTGCACCGCGATCTGGGCGGTTTCCAGGTCGCGGATCTCGCCCACCAGGATGATGTCCGGGTCCTGGCGAAGGAAGGATCGCAGCAGCCGGCCGAAGGTCAGGTCCTGGTCAACGTTGATCTGACATTGAATCAGTCCGTCAATGTCGTATTCCACGGGGTCCTCGGCGGTGAGGATCTTGGTGGCGGGCGAGTTCAGCTCGCTCAGGGCCGCGTACAGCGTGGTCGTCTTGCCGCAGCCGGTGGGGCCGGTGACGATGATGATGCCGTTGGGCTTGGTGATGAGCTGCCGGACCATCTCCAGCTCGTCGGCGCGGAACCCCACCTTGTCAAGGCTGAGCTGAATGTTGGACCTGTCCAGCACACGAAGCACTACCGATTCGCCGAACAGAGTGGGCAGGACCGCCACACGAAGGTCCACGGGGTTGTTGTTGACCACCAGCTCAATGCGGCCGTCCTGGGGAAGTCGACGCTCGGCGATGTCCAGATTGGCCATGACCTTGATGCGGGAGACGATCGGCAGAGCCAGGTGCATCGGCGGCGGGATCATCTCGTAGAGGATGCCGTCGATGCGGTAGCGCATCTTGAACTCGTCCTCGAACGGCTCGAAGTGGATGTCCGAGGAGCGGTCCTTGATCGCCTGAAGCAAGACCAGGTTGAGCAGGCGGATGACCTTGTTGTCCTCCGCGGCGTGGGCCAGCTCTTCCAGGTCGATCGAGTCGCCCCGCCCCCTCAGTGCTGCGAGGCTGTCATCCTCGGTCAGGTCGGCCATCATGGTGGCGATCGAGCTGCCCTCGCCGCTGTAGTGCTTGCGGAGCACCTCCTCGATCTGATCGGTGGGCGCCACCACCGCCTCCACCTTGAAATTCATCAGCAGCCGCAGGTCATCGACGGCCCGGAAATTGTCCGGACTCTTCATCGCCACGGTGATCTGGTTGGAGGCGGCATCAAACTCCAGCGGGACGATCTGATAGGTGTTGGCGGTTTCCGCCGGCAGGGCCGCGATCGCCTCCTCCGGGATGGCATCCTTGTCGATCTGGACCATCCGCATGCCGGCCTGCCCGGCCAGCGCCTCCATGATGTCGGCTTCGGCGATGTAGCCCAACTCGACGAGCAGCTTGCCCAGCAACTCCTTCTGGCCTTTCTCCTTGCGAGTCCGCTGGAGGGCCAGGGCTTCGTGGACCTGATCTCTCGTAACCTTGCCCAGCTTGGTCAGGACTCGCCCGAACCGGCGTCCCTTCAACTGAGCAGGATCAATTGCAACTTTCGCCATCGTACTAATCCTCGCTGCCAATGACCCCGCCAGGCCCTGTTCGCTCACGCAGCCCGGCGGGAGGCGACCCTTGGCTGGCCCCAACCACCGTCGGCGGCTCTGTCGCCATAATAGCCGAGAATCGACTCACAAACTTGCAAAAGTGACCAATGCATTCATTGGGTCACCTGGGTTTTCAAACACAACGCAACCTCACATCCCTAGGGAGGTTCGCTCGTTTGGCATCATCAGTTCCCGATTGGTTGACAAACGCACCCTCGGTGATGCCCGGTGCCACGCCGGTCACCCCCCTAATCCGCCTCCCGCTGATCAAGCTCCGTGCGACCGACATTCCCGCCCGCCCGGTGGACCTTCTCCGTCAGCTCACCGGGATCCTTGCCTTTGTCGATCATGTCCTCGGCCCCGATGATGCCGCGGGTATAGAGGCTCCAGAGGTGGTCATCGAGCAATTGCATGCCGAATTTCCGCCCGGTCTGGATGGCCGAGTCAATCCGGAAGGTCTTGTTCTCTCGAATGAGGTTGGAGATGGCCGGGGTGATGACGAGGAACTCGTAGGCCGCCACGCGCCCGGATCGATCGATCCGGCTCAGGAGCACCTGGCTGAGCACGCAGATCAGCGACACCGACAACTGGACCCGGATCTGGGCCTGCTGGTTGACCGGGAAAGCATCGATCACCCGGGTGATGGTGCCGGCAGCCCCGGTAGTGTGAAGCGTGGCGAACACGAGGTGGCCGGTCTCTGCGGAGCGGATTGCCGCCTCGATGGTCTCCAAGTCACGCATCTCGCCCACGAGCATCACATCCGGGTCGGCACGCAGCGCACGCCGCAGAGCCTCGGCGAAGCTCGGCACGTCCACCCCCACCTCGCGCTGATTGACCAGCGATTTCTTGTGGTAGTGGTAATACTCGATGGGGTCCTCGATCGTGATGATGTGCCGGTCGAGGTTGGTGTTGACGAAGTCGATCATCGTGGCCAGAGTCGTGGTCTTGCCACTGCCCGTGGGACCGGTGACCATGAACAGCCCACGCGGGCGGCGGATGATCTCCTTGGTGATCATGGGCAGGCCGATCTCCTCGAAGGTGAGCAGCTTGTTGGGGATCAGCCGCAAGGCGATGGCGACGTCGCCTCTCTGGCGGAATACCGCCACGCGGAATCGAGCTTCCGTGCCGTAGGCAAAGCCGAAGTCGGCACTTCCCTCCTCCTGGAGCTCCTGCTGCGCACGCTCGGGCGTAATCGCCTTCATCAGAGCCACGCAATCATCCGAATCCAGCACCTTGGTGTCGAGGTTTCGAAGACTGCCGTCGAGGCGCAGCGTCGGCTTCCGCCCCACGGTCAGATGCAGGTCGGAGGCATTCTGACGAATCACGGTATCGAGGAGTCGGTCGATCTGAACGGTTGACATCGGTTATCCGTTTCCAGCAAGTTCGTGTTCACACCCCCACCGAGGCCCGGACCGCGCCGGGTTCAAATGTCAATGTTACTCTCCATGAGGTTCTCCGCCTGGGCAAATCGGACAATCTCGCTGGCGCAGGTGTCGCCGCGGAGGATTTTGATCTTTCCGTCGCCGACCAGATCCCTCATCCCCGCCCGGACCGCCGCATCGCGGATGGCCCCGATGGTCGCCTGGTTGAAGGCCAACTCCCGCAGTTCCGGATTCATCCGCATCAGTTCAAAGATGGCTTTTCGGCCTCGAAAGCCGGTATCCCCGCAGTGACCACACCCCTTGGGCCGGCAGACGTTGCCCTTGTCAACCTCCTCATCATTGATCCGCATGAGTTGCATCAGCCGCGACTCCGGATCCGGGTCCCGTTCCCTGCACCGTTCACAGAGGAGCCGGAAGAGGCGCTGAGCCATGACTGCCTGGATTGAGCTGGACACGAGAAACGGCTTGACGCCCATGTCGATCAGACGTGTGATTGCCGACGGCGCATCGTTGGTGTGCAGGGTCGAGAAGACCAGGTGGCCGGTCAGGGCCGCCTGGATCCCAATCTCCGCCACCTCGTGGTCGCGGATCTCGCCCACGAGGATGATGTTGGGGGCCTGGCGGAGCATCGCCCTGAGGATCGAGGCGAAGGTCAGGCCGATGTTCTCGCGGACCTGGCACTGGTTCATGCCCGTGAAGTTGTACTCCACGGGGTCCTCGGCGGTGATGATCTTACGGTCCGGCCGGTTCAGCACGTCCAGGGCCGAATACAGCGTGGTGGTCTTGCCCGAGCCGGTGGGGCCGGTCACCAGGAAGATGCCGTTGGGCCGGCGGATGATCTTGTTGAATTCGGCGAGGTTGTCCGGCTCGAAGCCGAGGTTCTCCAGACCGATCTTGACCGACTCGGGCCGCAGAATACGCAAGACGATCGATTCGCCGTGATAGGCCGGGCAGGAGCTGACGCGGAAGTCGATGAGTTCGCCGTCGACGGGCATCTTGATGCGGCCGTCCTGAGGGATGCGCCGCTCGGCGATGTTCACGCCGGACATCAACTTGAAACGAGCCAGCATCGCCGACTGCATGCGCTTGGGAAGATTGTCGCGCACATGGCATACGCCATCGATCCGATAGCGCAGGAGGACCCGGTCCTCCATGGGCTCGATATGGATGTCCGAGGCTCGGTTGCGCACCGCTTCCGTAATGACCCGGTGGGCAAGCCGGATGATCGGAGCGTCCTCGCCGGCGGCGATGTCCACCGAGGTGTCCACCGAGGTGTCCATGGAGACGTCCACGGACTCGGTCACCAAGGACTCTTCAGAGAAGATGCTCGCCCCCCCTCCGGGGCCGGCCATGCCGTCAATGTAGGACTTGATCGCCCCCTTGGACGCGATGGCGGTGTCGATTTCGCAGTTCAGGCGAAAGCGAAGCAGGTCCAGCAACTCCAGGTCCATGGGGTCGTGGATGACCAGCTTCAACCGGCCGTCAACCTTGCCCAAGGGCAGGATCAGGTGCTTCTTGACCAGATCCTCAGGCACGGAGGACATGTCGATCGCGTCCGTGACCTCTCCCCCGCCAAGGTTGATGAACTCCATGTCGAACTGAGCGGCCAAGGCCTTTGCGATGTCCTCCTCCTTGCAGAAGCCCGCCTCTACCAAGGCCTCGCCCAGTCGCTTGCCGCTGCCCTTGGCGATACCCAACGCCTGCTGGATCTGAGAATCGGAGACGGTGCCCCATTCCTGAAGGATCTCGCCGAGCTTCTTCCGCTGTCGTGCCATGGAGTACTCTGCCCTTGTCGCTGGTGCCGCTCCGGATCGTGGTAGATCGGCACGCGGCCGACGTACCTAGTATTGTCTCGCTGTCCGAACCCTTCAAGCCCTTTCCACGGTTGCGCTCATCATCTTCGATCAAGGCCGAGAAGATCTGACCCCAAGGCAGCCGCCCCCGGAGACCTTCTCGCAGATGCCCCACGACCCCGATCACAGGCCATCCGCTCCCTGCCGGCTGCTCATAACCGCCGGTCCCACCCATGAGCCGATCGACGCGGTGCGGTATCTGGCCAACCGGTCGTCCGGCCGGATGGGTCTGGCTCTGTCTGAAGCGGCCTGCAATTGCGGCCTGCCCACCACCCTGCTCCTGGGACCTACCGGCCTGAAACCGCCCAAATCTTCGCATCTGCGGACCTTTCGGTTCCTCACCACCGCAGACCTTCAGGCCCTTCTAACCGCGCACTGGCCGGAGCATGATGTGCTGATCATGGCCGCCGCGGTGGCCGATTACCGGCCCCGGCGATCCGAAACGGGCGGGAAGATCCGCCGGCGCGATCGGAACCTGGCTCTGGAGCTTGAGCCTACTCCGGACCTGCTGGCCGCCCTCAGCCCCCACACCCGCCCCGGGCAGACAGTAATCGGCTTCGCCCTGGAGCCGGAGGCCGAGCTGCAAAGGGAGGCGGAGCGGAAACTGCGGAAGAAGAACCTGCACGCAATCGTGGCGAATCCCCTGCAAACCATGGACAGCGATCGGGTCACCGCCGTGGTTCTCCTGCGCTCGGGCGAGACGCTCCAGCCCCCCCGGGACCTGGAAAAGCCCGCTTTCGCGGAGTGGCTGCTCGATCAGTTGCCCCTGATCCGGTCGCAGTCGGGCGATTGACTGCAACCCGCTCATCCGGATAAAGGTTCGAAAAAGTAAGACCGGCGCGCGAAATCGCCGGTTCAGGAACGTTCCTCTCCTGAAATACGCGTGAAGTTTCGACGGGCCGGACCGGCCCGCCGCCTGAGCAAGGAGCAGTTCCATGAGACGCACAATCGCCCTCTTTTTTGCGCTTGTATCGACCTGCATCGCCACCCCGGCAATCGGGCAGAGCGACATTTATGACCTGCCCCCGGTTGACCTGAAGTTCGCGGGGGGAACGGTGGGCGAGTATGTCGAGACGTTGCGGGAGGCGGCCGCAGGGGTCAACATCGTTGTGATGCCGGAGGTCGAGGATGTCCGGCTTGGCCCCGTTGAGCTGAAGCAGGCCGATCTGTTCGCCTCCGTCATGCTGCTCGATGATCAAGAGGAGCAGACGGCCGCCAGGATAATCCGCCTCAAGGTGGAACTGAATCCTTCAAGCACCGAGCAAGGGCAGGATATCTTTGTCATTCGGGGAAATGTCCGGGACATGGCGCGCGATCAGCCAGCCACCTCTATGGTCACGACCGTCTCGGATCTGCTCGGCCCGGGCACACCCATCACGGCCGAGGATCTGCTCAGCGCGGTGGAGGCCGCGATGGAGTTGACGAAGGGCATTCTCCCCGCCGCCGACATCCGCTTTCACAAAGAGACCGGCCTCATCATCGCCCGCGGTCACCCCGAGCAGATGAACACCATCGAAAGAGTCATCGACCAGCTTCGCAACGGTGTTCGCAGGCAGGCACAGGAGCAGCAGCAGGCGGGCAAGGCAGAATACGAGGCCGAGATTCAGCACCTGCAGATGACCCTGCAGCAGATGCAGAACGAGCACAAGCTGATGATGACGCGGATGGAGCAGAAGATCGCCGACCTGGAAGCTCGACTCTCGCAGCGCGAGCGAGTCATCGGTGAGCTGCAAAGTGAGCTGCTCGAACTGAAGAAGGACTAATCCGCCGCTTCATAACGGCGCGCTTCAGCGCCACGGAACCCGAGATCGTGCCCGATGTCACGATCCAGCAACTTACCGCGGCCATCGCCTCGGGTGATACCGAGGCGTTCGGCCATTTCTACGAGATGTGGTTTGACTTCATGTACGCCCAGGCCAGACGAGCAACGCAGCGGGACGAAACCACCTGCCTGGACATCGTGCAGGATGCGATGATGCGGGTGATCCGCTCGATACGCCCGTTTGAGGAGGAGGCTCGCTTCCGCCGGTGGCTGACGGCCGTGGTCAACAGTTGCGCTTACGACCGGCTGCGGTCCGAATCCCGGCGCAAGGCCCGCGAGCAGGTCGCCGCCGATCGTCGGCCGGACCACGAAACCGTCGACGACCTGCGGGAACGGCTGGACTGGCTGCGCGACGAACTGGGGAAGTTGGACGATTTCACCGCCCGCCTGCTCACCATGCGCCACCGCTTCGGCTGGACGCTGAAGCAGATCGGCACGGCGGTGGGGCTTTCGCCCTCAGCGGTGGACGGCCGGCTCAGCCGCGCCCTCGGCGCCCTCAGGCGCCGCGGGGCGAGGATCTTTCAGGAACGAGGTGAACCGTGAACGACCTCTCACCATCCGGTCTCGCCCGACGCGAATCGATGCGCAGGCAACTCACCGCGGCGATGAACAGGATCCATCGCCGGCGCAGACAGCGGAGGCGGCTGACCGCCGCGGCGGCCGGAATCGCGTTTATCGTCCTCGCCTCTCTTGCCGTCCAGCTTCTGCCCGCGTCAATCCCCCTCGCCGAGCGCCCCGACCGCCGGCTCGCCGGCGATCCCTCCCTGCGGCCGTCTCCGGATGTGTCCGAGCCGCGAGGCTGTGTGATCCGGATCGTGAGGACCGATCCGAGCGTTCTGGACCGCGTGGCCCGGCCCGTGCAGTCCACCGCGGTGATTCTGGACGATGAGGCGCTTCTGGCGATGCTGGCCGAGATTGACCGCCCCGCGGGGCTGGTGCGATATGGCGGGAAGGTCCACCTCACCCGGCCGGTGACCGATGTGGAGCTCACCCCCCCACCGCCCGCGGCAGATCCATCGCTATAGAAATCAGACCGCGACCCGGCGCCGAACTCCGGGTCCGGTTCGTTTTTCACGGACAATCGGTGATTTGTCGATAGTCGTTGAATCAACGATCGGGCCGATCCCGTGCCGACGATCGGCGCGGCCCTGACGTCCGGCCTCTGCGTCAAGGGAGCCACAAAACCCATCAGGGAAAAGTTGCGTCACGACCGGTCCAAGTGCCGGCGAATCCGGGGTTCGGCTGGCCAACAGTGGCGGAGTCGCTAATATCCCGCGATTTCCCGCGCCGGCAATCGGTAAACACCATGAGCGACACAATTCATCAAGCGGAGAGAAAGCGCACGGGCCCCGTCGGTTGGATCGCAATCCTCCTCGGCGCCGCCGCCATGGGCTTCCTCATCTACTACAACATCGTGCATCTGCACGCCCCCCCACATGTTCCCACGGAAGCGCCCGCGGCGTGGGGGATCGGCGTACTGCCGTTTGTCGCACTCCTGGGCTGCATCGCCGTCCTGCCCCTGCTTCCGGCGACCCATCACTGGTGGGAAAACAACGTCAACCGCCTGTTGATCGCCCTGATCTGCGCATTGGGCACGCTGGTCTACTACCTGATCGTGGACGGCCCGGAGAAACTCCTGCCCGTACTCAACCACGCGGTGCCCGCCGAGTACGTACCGTTCATCGTTCTGCTGTTCAGTCTTTACGTGATCAGCGGCGGTATATGCCTCAAGGGCGATCTCGCCGCCCACCCCATCACCAACACCGGCTTCATCGCCTTCGGGGCGATCATCGCCAGCTTCGTCGGAACCACCGGGGCAAGCATGCTCCTGATCCGGCCGCTCCTCCAGACCAACCACGAGCGGAAGCACGTGGTCCACACCGTGGTGTTCTTCATCTTCCTGGTCAGCAATATCGGCGGCTGCCTGCTCCCCATCGGCGACCCGCCGCTGTTCCTGGGCTACCTGCGGGGCGTGGCCTTCTTCTGGACCTTCAACCTCTGGGTCGAGTGGGCATTCTGTTGTGCGATCCTGCTCATCCTGTACTTCGCGATCGACACCTATTTCTATAAGAAGGAAGCGCTCTTTGACCTGCAGAAGGACGAGACGCACAAGCAGCCGCTGCGTCTGATCGGTTCGGTCAACATCCTCTGGCTGGCGGGGATCGTGGCCTGCGTCGCCACCGTCAATCACGAGAGCACCCTCATCCATGCTGAACTGACCGAGCAGACCGCCATTCAGGAGCTCAACGGCAGCCGGGGGGCGTCGCTGGGCGAGATCGCCATCACCAACAGCGCCGGCGGTCACGCCACCATAGACCTGGCGGGAGCGGCCACTATCGGCGCGGTCTGCCAGCGCATCAACGCCGATGACCATCTTCAGGTCACCGCGTCCATCGAGGACAATCGCCTGCTTCTTACCGACAACGCCGGTGGTCCCGGCGCTCTCGCTGTTGCCTACCCCGAGCATCACGAGGATGAGCACGCAGCCTCCGAAGCACCGCCCGATGAGGGACATGGAGGCCACGCGACGACCATCAAAGACCTGGGCCTCAACGCCTCCGTCGCCGAAGGCCGCCTGCTGGGCAACAAGATCAACCCCGGCTGGACGCCCTTCCCCTTCCTGCGCGAGGTCCTGATGTTCGTCCTCGTAGGGCTGTCGCTGATCACCACGCCCAAGGGCGCGCGGGAAGCCAACGAGTTCAACTACGCGGCGATCCTCGAGGTGGCCGCATTGTTCATCGGCATCTTCATCGCCATGCAGGCGCCCATCGAGGTGCTCAAGGTCTATGGTGATCAACTCGGCCTGACCCAGCCGGCCCATTTCTTCTGGGCCACCGGGTCTCTCTCCAGCTTCCTCGACAACGCGCCAACCTACGTGGTGTTCTTCGAGACCGCCGGCTCGCTGGCGCCCCCGCCCGGGGCGGACCTGTCGGCCACGGTGATATCCGAGCCGCTGCTGATCGGCATCAGCCTCGGTGCCGTGTTCATGGGAGCGATGACCTACATCGGCAACGGGCCCAATTTCATGGTGAAGGCCATCGCCGAGCAGTCCGGGGTCAAGATGCCCAGCTTCTTCGGATACATGGTCAAATACAGCATTCCCTGCCTGATCCCGGCCTTCGTGCTGGTGACGTTGGTGTTCCTGACGGGTGGAGATCACGGGGCCGGAGAGGCCGCTGCAGACCACCCAACTCCCGCCGCGCAGGTCGAGTACATCGCCCCGCAGGAGCACGAAACGCCGGCTGACGAACATTGAGGAGCCCGACTCCCATGGTAAAACGCATACTGGTCGCCCTCAGCGGCACCCCGTTCACGGCTTCCGCCGTTGCCCAGGCGGTGGAGATCGCCCAGCGTTTTGACGCGTCCGTAACGGGCGTAACGCTCGTCGATATCGAGCGCCTGGCGGATGTCGGCCCGGTCCCCCTGGGCGGAGGGGCCGCCGCCGCTTCACTGGCCGAACATCGCGCCGAGGTCACCGCCGAGCGGATCGAGACGGAGATCGTCGATTTCGAGAAAACCTGTCAGGATGCCGGCATAAGTTTCGCTGTCGATCGCGAGACCGGCGATGCCTTCGACCGGCTCCTGGAGCTGTGGCGCTATCACGATGTGACCATCCTAGGCCTGCGCGGCCTGTTCGAATACGGCGTGGTCCACAACCCCGATGACCAGATCATCCGGCTGATCAAGCATGGAGTCAGGCCGCTCATCGCGGTGGCCCGCGAGCACAAGCCCATTCGCCGCGTGCTCATCGCCTACAACGGCTCGATGGAATCGGCGATGGCCATGAAGCGCTTCGGCCAGCTCGTTCTCTGGCCCGATGTGTCCGTAAAGATCGCCTGCTTCGGCTTCGACGATGACAGGGCCCTGCCGCTGCTTACCGACGCCACGGTCTATCTGCGCTCCCACGGGCTGGATCCAGAAGTGGAGAGCCTGCCCGGCTATCCCGAGTGCGGCCTGCTCAAGCACGTCGAGCAGTGGAAGGCGGACCTGGTGGTGATGGGGGCGACCTCG
>CP070772.1:2639911-2645082 GCA_020345805.1 Phycisphaerales bacterium
AGAAGCCGAGCGGCCAATACGTTTCGTTTCACGGGCATCGACGTTCTCCACCTGCCCCGGCGGCCATCGTCGTGCACTCACATGGAAAACGTGTCACACCGGCGCTTATTGCCGGGGCAAAAGAACGACGCGCTCGGCCGGCCTGTCTGGTGGTACCAGGCCTTTCCGAGCGCGTCGCCGTTCTTTTCTCGCAGGCGGTCGATTCAGCGCCGCCGTGCTTATTCACTTTCTGCCGCGGCTTGCGCCTCGGTTATTCGCCTGAATCTGCAAAGAGTCTCTCCAGCAGTTCGAGGACGTCCGGGGCGTTGAGATCCGTCCGTTGGCGGGCCAGATCCAACGCACCGAGCCCTTGGTTGTCCTTGGCGTGGATGTTACATCCGGCATCAATCAGGATCTGGACTCTCTCCGCGGTGCCGCCGGATCCGGCGCAGGCGACCAGGAACGCCGTCCGGCCGTCTAACTGGGCGCTTTCGAGGTTGGCGCCGCGCTCGATCAGTACTCTCAGGCCCTCCGGCTTGCCCGTGCGGGCGGCGCAGATGAGCGGGGTGGCGCCTTCGAACATCCCGGCGGCCTCAATGTTGGCCCCGGCATCCAGCAGGATGCCGATCGATCTCGGATCGCCGAAGCCGGAGGCCCAGATGAGCGGCGTGTAGCCGAGGACGGCATCGACGACCTCGATTTGCGCCCCCTGGTCGATGAGTTCCCGCACCGCCTCGGCCTTGCCGAAGCCGGTGGCCCAGGACAGCGCGGTCCCGCCGATCTTGTTCTTGGCTTCCAGAGAAGCCCCGGCATTCAGCAGCAGGCGAATCGCCTCCACCTGGTTGCCTTCGGCAGCCTGCATCAGGGGCGTGCGTCCGGTGCGGGTATCGACCGCATCAACATCGGCGCCGGCATCGATCAGAGCCTGCACCAGAGGCAGATCACCGTACTGGGCGGCCAGGCCGAGCAGTGGCACGCCGGTGCCGTCCCGCGTGTCCGGATCCAGGCCGTCTCTCACCTTCGCGGTGATTTCGGCGCCCTTGCCGACCTTGAGGAGGTCTTCATAAACCGTCGGCTTCTCACGCGGCGGGGGCGGGGTCGGCGGGCGCTGCGCATCGGGCCGTTCCGGGCTCCTGACCACCCGCTGGGGCGCCGCCTCTGCATCCCGAGGGGGAGCGGCGGCTCTCCGACGCACCGTTACCGTGCCGATGACGCGGGCACACCGGGGGTGATCGGTATAGAACATCAACTTGCGGGCCTGACCGAGCTCGCGCCAGCGATCCCAACTGAAAGTCACCTCGTACTCGGTCTTGGCCTCGTTCGGGAACTCCTCGATGATGCCGGGAACCATGCTGGTGATCCGGAACGGCTGGTCGTCTTCGGATTTGAGGACGAACCGGGCTTGGTCGGTCTTCTCCGGGTCGATCGTGGTGGGGGCGAGGGTGACGAAGCTCTTGCCCTCACCGCTCACGGGAACGCGGATAGGGGGATGGACGCCCTTGGGTTCGAAGGTGAAATTCACGGTCTTGGCGAGTTTGCGGGCGGACTGGCCGATTCTGAGCCGGATGTCGACGTCGATGGACTCGCCCGGCTTGAGAACAGTGCCCTTCTTCAGGCCGGTGGTGGTGCAGCCGCAGCTGCTCTTGGCCTTGGGCATGACTTCCACTTCGCCGTGGTTGGTCAACGTCACCGTTCCAACGCCGGTATCACCGGTGGCAATCTCGCCCAATTCCACCTTGTCCGGGGCAACCGTGACGAAGAGATCCTCGGGGTTGGGCGGGGGTGCATTGGGGTTGAAGGAAGCGTCGCGGACCCGGGAAAGGCCCTTGGCATCGCTCGTGCTGGCGTCGCCGGCGGCGCTGTTTCTGGTCATCGCCGCGGTGGGCGGCCGGTTGAGCGACATCTCCTTCTGATTCGGTGGAGGCGCGATTCTGCCGGGCCTGGAACCCGAATCATCACCGGCCAACTCCGCACTCAAGCTCCGCGGGCCCTCCGTCGGCGGAGCGAGCGGTGTGCGCTCCGGGGACTTGACGATGTCGGCCGGATCCACCTCGGGACTCGGCCCGGCGGAAGCCGGAGACTCCTGAGGCCCCGACGACGCCGGAGTAGCGGACGGTTCCGCCATCGGCTTCGCCTCCACCGGGATTTGCGCCGGCTCGGCGGCGGCCGGCTTGTTGGCCGCAACCTGCGCGTCGGCGGTCTCGGACCCGTCGTTGGCAGACTCGCAGCCCGCCAAGGCCAGTGCCGCAGCCACGCAGAGCACGGCGGGCACACTCCGATTCATGATTGTGAACATTGTCTTTTCCACCAGGTCTGGGATTCGTCTGGTCCTCTCGGGGCTCCGGCACAGGAGCCGGGCGACGGCTCGCTCTGGCCGTCCTACGCCCAAAACCCGGCTCACGGCCCCGAAATTGAGGAATTCGGCATTCTACACCGACGAATCGATTCCGCGAAATGAATTGGTCAGAAATCTCAACGTCCCAGCCCCCAAGGTATTGCTGTGAAGACCACCTCCACGACTTACCTTCTCTGGTTCCTCGGGGGTCTGGGCCTGCTGGGGCTGCACCGGTTCTACCTCGGCCGCCACCGCACGGGCCTTCTGTGGCTTTTCACGGGCGGACTTCTCGGCATCGGCGCGGTGGCCGACCTGTTTCTCATCCCCAGCATGGTCCAGATCGAGACACTGAGCCGACAGTTGCTCCGCGAGGCGGAAGCCGACGAGGTGACCACCGCCACCGCATCGGCCGCGATCGGGTAGGGCCGGGCGAGATCCCCGCGCCCTCGCTTGCGGGTAATCGAGGCAAGCTGCAGACAAAGGGGGGCGTCAGCGGCCAATCAGTGGCGGGAGCCTGTCCTGGAGCGGTGTCGGCGGATATGCTCCAATGCCCGATGACCGACGCCTCGACCGAAGCAAGAACACACGAATAGACGCCGAGTGATATGTCGTAATGACCAGCGAATCGTTACCCGAACACATCCGCCGCCCGCACCTCAGGCCCATTCAGCCGGTCCCCGTCAAGGACAAGTCCGGCAAGCCGTTTGTCGCCCTGCGGGATCCGGCGATGCTCACCAACCAGACCATGGTCCTGCCCCTGCCGGCACTGCAGGTCATCCAGCTCTTCCGCGGGGAGCGGTCCGTGGACGAGATTGCCGAGCAGTTGAAGGGAGAGGTGCAGCAGTTTATCGAGCTGGCCAAGGGCCTGGACAAGCTGGGCCTGCTCTGGGGGCCCACCTTTGAGAAGCTCGAGGCTCAGGCCAAGGAGAAGCTTCAGGCCGAGGGCACTTTCCCGATCCGGGCGACGACGAACCTGGGCGGCGACGAGCAGCAGTGCCGGGCGGCCCTGGAGGAATACTTCCGGCAGACTGAAGATCCGGAACTCGAAGGCTCGGTGGTGGGCATCGTCGCCCCCCATCTGGACTACGAACGGGGCTGGCCGAACTACGCCGCCGCCTACTACGCGCTGCAGGGAACACCGGCTCCGGACCGCGTGGTGATCCTTGGAACAAACCACTACGGACTCGGCGACGGCGTGGTACTGACGGAGTTCGGCTTCGAATCCCCGCTGGGCCGATGCCCCGCGGACAAAGAGATCATCGATAAGCTCGTCCAGCGCCTGGGCCGGCCGATCATCGTGGACCAGCTCGATCACCTGGCCGAGCATTCCGTGGAGCTGCAGCTTCCCTGGATCCAATACTGCTGGGGCAACGTGCCCGTCATTGCGGTTCTCTTTCCCGACCCGCTGGAGCCAATGGTCGCCGAGGACGGTCAGCGGGCGACGCTGGAGCAGTTCGTTGAGGCATTCGGCGAGGTGCTTGAGTCGGTCGGCGGCAGGAACTTCTTCGTTGCCTCCTGCGATCTCAGTCACGTCGGCCCGCAATTCGGCGAACCGCGACCGGTCGATGAGCAGCGCCGCTTCGACGTGGAGCGGATCGACCGGGAGATGATGGCCAAGTTCCTCACCGGCGATCCGGAAGAGTTCCTTTCCGCGATGCGCTGGAACAAGAACCCCACGCGATGGTGCAGCATCGGGAACATGACGGCCCTGCTGGAGCTGGCCAGGCCCCGGACCGTCGAACTGATTGATTACCGTCAGGCCTTCGACGATCCGGGCATGGTCATGGTCACCTGCGCAGCGATGGCGTTGACCTGAGCCAAGAACCGCCGTACCGCGGAAACGGCAAGCGCCCCCTCGCCGATGAGCTCGTTTTTGCCTTTTTATGCCAGCAATGATCGCAGTCGTTCAACGTGTGAGCCGAGCATCCGTGACGGTCCGGGCCGACGGCTATCGCGCCGAGATCGGTCCGGGGTTGTGCGTTTTGCTCGGCGTGGTTGAGGGCGATACGGAAAACGGGGCTGACTGGATCGCCGGCAAGTTGGCCCGCCTGCGCATCTTTCGCGACGAACAGGACAAGATGAATCGGTCGGTGCAGGACATCGGCGGCGAAGTGCTGCTGATCAGCCAGTTCACGCTGGCCGGCGATTGTCGCAAAGGCAACCGACCCAGCTTTGTCGCCGCCGCCGATCCGGAACTCGGAGTCCGACTGTACGAACGGGTCGGCGACCAACTGGAGAAGACGCACAACGTGCGCGTAAAGACCGGCGTGTTCGGGGCGATGATGGAAGTCAGTCTCGTCAACGACGGTCCCGTCACGGTCATCGTGCAACGCCAACCGGGCGAAGATCAACACTGAACGTCCGGTCTGGCGGCGGCGCGAGTCGCCTGAGGGGACGGCCCGCATTGTTCGCGTCAGACTCAGCGCCGATAACGACGTGTCATCAGTTCGGCGCGCTGATCGCTCGCACGCGGCAGCGCTCAGAACGCATTGAAATTCTTCGCTGCGTTCGCGATCGATCCGGCCTCAGCGGTATCCCGCAGTGGAGGCGCAAGAAAAGAGCCCGTCGCTGGGGACAGCGAAAACGGGCTCCTTGTGGGGGGGGCAATCAAATTCGGGGACAAGAGAAGTATACCACCTCTTTGTCGCTTGTCCATCCGCAGTAAACCGGTAATTGGTTCCAAAGGTGCGGAAAAAACAAAAATATTTCACTGCTGTCGCGAGACTTACCGCAATCCGACTTCCTCCCCCACCATTTTCATATCAGACCAGATTTTTTCCCGGGTGTCCCGGGTGTAGTTCCTCAGCAAATACGCCGGGTGAAAGGTGGGCATGACCGGGATCCGCAGGGCCGGATC
>CP070772.1:2645182-2660223 GCA_020345805.1 Phycisphaerales bacterium
GTCATGGGGCCGTCCGGAGCCGGAAAGACCACGCTGCTCAACATCGTGGGAATGTTCGACAGCGGTTTCGAGGGCGAATATCACTTCCTCGGCCGGGCCGTGCACGAATTGAAACCGCAGGAGCGGGCTCGGCTGGGACGTGAGAACATCGGCTTCGTATTTCAGCAGTATCACCTGCTGGATGACCTGACGGTGCAGGAGAACCTCGCGATCCCGCTGTCATACCGGAAGTACAAGGCGTCCGAGACCGCCGCGAGGGTCGCCGACACGCTGGACCGCTTCCAGATCGTGGGAAAGAAAGGCCTGTTTCCCAATCAACTGTCCGGCGGGCAACAGCAACTTGTCGGCATAGCGCGGGCCATCATCGCACAACCCAGGCTCATTCTCGCCGACGAGCCCACGGGGAATCTTCATTCGGACCACGGCCGGGAGATCATGGAGCTTTTCCAACGGCTGAACGCGGAAGGGACCACGATCATCCAGGTGACGCACTCCGAGGAGAACGCGTCATACAGCCGGCGCATCGTGAAGCTGCGCGACGGCTGGATACAGAGCGACGAAGCCGCAGCCACCGCGGCGTAAGACGCCGGTTGAAATAACGCGCATGAGGGCAACGAGGAGCCGATTATGAGATCGCTGATTGGAGATGTCCGTTACGGCCTGCGCATGCTGGCCAAGAGTCCCGGCTTCACCGTCGCGGCGGTGCTCACGCTCGCCCTGGGCATCGGGCTCAACACCGCCATTTTCAGCGCGATCAATGTAATCCTCTTCCGTCCCTTGCCCTACGACAACGCCGATCGGATCGTGGCGGTGCATCGGCGAAACATCGAGACCTCCGAGTACGGCCGGTGGTCGTACCCGCACTTCGAGGACTACCGCGACCGCAGCGAGAGCTTCGCGCATTTCGTGGCGTGGACCGGGAGCGAGGCGATCGTGGGCCGGGGCGACTCCACGCGATCGCGCATGGTCCAGCTCGTGAGCGGCGATTACTTTCAGGCGCTGAACGCACGGCCGGTGCTGGGACGCTTCTTCACGCGCGCCGACGACCGCATCCCCGAAGGGCACCCGGTGACGGTGATCGGGTATCACTTCTGGCAGTTGCACTTCCAGGGCGACCCGAACGTGGTCGGACGGCCGATCGCGCTGAACGGCCATGACTTCACGATCGTCGGCGTCGCGCCGGAGGGATTCACCGGCCTCGTTCCCATCCTGCACACGGATCTCTGGGTTCCCATGATGATGGAGTCGGTCATCCGACCTGCCTATGCACTGCTTGCGCAGCGCGGTTCGACGTGGATGGACGCGTTCGCGGTGCTCAAGCCGGGCGTCTCGGTGGAGCAGGCCTGCGCCGAATTGGCGCTGATCGCCTCTCGGCTTCGCGAAGAGGATCCCGAGACGAGCAAGCGCGAGCACGCGCTGGTCGTGCCGATGCGCGGTGTGCCGTTCAGCCCCAACGATCGCCCCGAAGCGTACGCGATGTCGGCACTGTGCATGGCCATGGTCGGCGTCATCCTCCTCATCGCCTGCGCCAACGTCGCCAACCTGCTGCTGGCGAGGGCGGTCACCCGGCGCCGGGAGATCGGCATCCGCTTGGCGATGGGATCGTCGCGCCTGCGCCTGGTGCGCCAGCTCTTGGTCGAAGCGCTGCTCATGGCGCTGGCCGGCGGAGCCATCGGCGTGATACTCGCGCAGTGGACGATCGAGGGCGCGAACCTCCTCATTCCGGAGATGCCGTTCGGCACGACCATGGTGTTCGACTTCGAACTCGACCGCAACGTGCTGTTTTTCGCGCTGGGCGTTTCGGCGCTGACGGGGATCCTGTTCGGGCTGTTCCCGGCCATCCAGTCGGCGAGGGGCGATCTCGTTCCCGCCCTCAAGGACGATGGTGCGGGTCCGACGCAGTTCAAGCGCTCGCGGCTGCGTAGCTCGCTGGTGGTGGCGCAGGTGGCCGCATCGCTGGTGCTGCTCGTCTCCTCGGGCCTCTTCCTGCGCAGCCTGCTCAGCGCCACGACGATGGACCCCGGCTTCGTGCACGCCAACACCCTGGCGCTGACGCTCGATTTCGCCCGTCACGGATACGGCGGCGAGCGCGGACGGGCGTACTGCGACGAGCTCCTGGCGAGAATCCGCGCGCTGCCGGGCGTGGAGGCGGCGGCGCTGGACAGCTCCGTCCCGTTCGGCTTCAGCCTTCACAGGACGAGCGTGTGGATCGAGGGCGAGGAGGCCGTGGATGATGACGGTTCGTTCAGACCCCGGATGGTGCGCACCGCCTCGGTCAGCCCGAGCAGCTTCGAGACGCTCGGTATCCCCATCCTCGTGGGGCGCGACTTCGACGAGCTTGATGGGCCCGACGACCGGGAAGTCTTCGTGGTCAATCAGACATTCGCCGAGACGTATTGGCCCGGCGAGAATCCGCTGCACAAACGCATCGCCTTCACCACGCGTACCGAGGAGGGGCGGTACGGCCCGGGTGAGTATCACCCCGTCGTCGGCGTGGTGCAGACCGTCAAGTACGGCGAGCTCAACGAGGAGCCCCAGCCGGCCGTGTATCGCGCGCTCTTTCAGTCATGGAGCCCCAGCGTGGTACTGCTTGTGCGCGCGAGCGGCGATCCGATGGCCCGGCTCGCCCCCGTGCGCGACATCATGCGCTCCATCGACGAGAACTTCGCGCCCAGCGACACGCGGTCGCTGACAGGCATGATCAGCTTCAAGCTCATTCCCGCGCGTCTGTCGGCGGCGCTGTGCAGCCTCTTCGGCGGGCTGGCCCTGCTGCTGGCGGTGATCGGCCTCTACGGCGTGATGTCGTACATGGTCTCGCAGCGCACCCACGAGATCGGCGTTCGCATGGCTATTGGCGCGGGCAGGGGCGAGGTGATCAGGCTCGTCCTCAGGCAGGGTCTTACCCTTACGCTCATCGGCATCGTCCTCGGGCTCGCCGTCGCACTGGGCTGCACTCGCGTGTTAAGTACGCTGCTTTATGGAGTGAGCCCGTACGATCCCCTGACCTTCGCCGCCATCGCGTTTCTTCTCCTGGCGGTGGCGCTGCTGGCCTGCTACATCCCCGCCCGCCGCGCTGCCCGGGTCGATCCCATGATCGCGCTTCGGTACGAGTAGGAGGCGAAGCACGAGCTTGCCCGACCATCACCTGCGCTGGGCGGTTTCCACGCCGATGAACGAGCCCGCCCTGTCCAGGAACCCCACCGCGCGGAGTTAGCGCTGTTGAATGGCCGGTTGGACCGGAGGGTATCGGCCGGCAAGCCCGCAGATATCGATGCGCATCATGATTGAGCCGGCACGCGCGCTCCTCATCGGCCCTGCCCGGGCCCGCGTAGCCGCTCAACCCTTGGCCGGCAACGGCTTGCAGGCTTCCCGGTCTCGGACCTTTCCTGTAACTCGAGCGCGTGGCGGTCGGGAGGGCTTGAACGGGGAGAGATGCGGCAGCGGGTTCCAAATGGTGGGGTCGGCGTGCCCACGCGAGCTTCAGGCCGAGCGCTGAGCGTCCGATGTTTGCTAATCGAGCCACAGAGCGCCGACCGTGCGCTCGGATATCGCTATGGCCGACGAAAGTGAAGGGCAGTAATGCACTCACCAAAGAGCCGTTTCCTGATAAGAGGGGAGTCGATTATCGCTTCCTGGGGGCTGATATTAGCGGCCATACTCCTGCTGGCCATGGGGGCGTCAGCCTGGTGGACGAGCCGCACACATCGTCTGGCGGTTCAGGAGGCCGGGGACAAGCAGGCGGAAACGCTGGGAACGTTGCTCCAGCGGTCGGGGGAGACGCTCCTGGCGGCGGACGAATTATCGGCACTCCGTTGTCTACTCGCGGATGCCGCCCGCAGCGATTCGGTGAACGCCTGCCGCATCCTGCTCCCCGACGGACGAGTGATCGCAGACAGCGATCCTTCGGAAATCGAGTTGACGGAGTTACCGGACCGGTGGGAACCCAACGCGAACGTCATCGCGGAATCAACAGAATCAGCGGGTGATGGCGGCGTGCGGCGATACGGACTTGTGGTGCCGGGTCGGGGTGAAGCGCAGTTGGAGCTGGTGCAGGGCATGCCGGCCGACAGCGCCGGGTATTTCGACATGCTCACGGGCATCGGGCTCATCGGCGCCACCGCCCTGCTTGGGGTGCTATTCGCTTATCGGCACCTTCGCGCTCGGCTCGGAGGTCTGACGGCCATACGGGGCGCGCTGCTGGCCTGGACGCGGGGAGAAACGGCCGAGTCGGTGCTGGCGGTGAGTTCCAGCTTCGGCGATGAAGCGGCGGCCTGGAATTCACTCCTGCAGCAACTTTCAACGGCTCGGGAATCCACTCTGAAGGAACAGGCCGCCGAGTTGCTTCAGTCCCGCTCGACGGGGATGACGGATCTCGCCACCGCGTACGATGCGCTTTGGGACGGAATCCTCATCGTCAGCGATGATTACCGGATCGAGTGCACGAACGGGGCCGCGGCCGTGATGCTCCGATCGTCCCGTGAGGATCTTATCGACGGCGACGTGCGATCGTTGCTGCCGGCGGCTGCGGCCGAGCCGATCAACGCCGTGCTGAGCTCATCATCGGGCGCTCGGTCGACCGTCGAAGTCGAAATGGGAGACGGGGACAGCGAAGGCGTCCTGCGGTTCTCGGTCCGTCCGATGAAGCGGGATGGGAGGCTCCAGGCCCTCGTTGTTATTGAAGATATCACACAGCAGCGTGTTGCCAACGAAGCGCAGCATTCGTTCATGGATCAGGTCGTGCACGAGTTGCGGACGCCTCTGACGAACATAAGGCTGTCGGTGGACATGGCCATCGAAGCCGGGGAAGAGGATTCCGCCACCCGCGCCGAATCGATCAACGTAATCAACGGCGAAGCGAGGCGACTGGAGCGTGTCGTCAGCGACATGCTGACCGTGGCCGAGATCGAGGCCGGCTCGATGCGGCTGCGCACCGACGATGTGGATCTTGCCGGCCTCCTTTCGGAACTCGAGCGCGAATATCAGATCCATGCGGCCGAAAAGACGATCTCGCTTCAGTTCAACCTGCCTCCCAAGCTGCCGACGATTGAGGGAGACCGCGACAAGATCGCGCTGGTGCTGCACAACCTGATCGGCAATGCCCTGAAGTACACACCGGAGGGCGGGACGGTGCATGTTGTGGTGAGCTCCGACCAGGATCATGTCATGGTCGAAGTGCGCGACACGGGGATCGGAATAGGCGATCAGGATGCGGAGAGGATCTTCGAGAGATTCTACCGGGCGAACGATCCGCGTATTGCCTCGATCACCGGGACCGGCCTGGGCCTGGCACTGGCCCGCGAGGTGGTCCGACTGCACGGAGGTGACATCACGGTTGAGTCGGTGCTCGATGAGGGAACGACCTTCGCGGCGACCATCCCGGTGAATAAAGCGGCGTAGCCAGCCATGGAAATCAAAGAACAAAAACAAGGCGCGGTGACCATCCTTCGGCCTCAGGGGCCGCTTGCCCAGGACAGCGCCGAGGCGCTGAAGACCAGAGCGCATGAAACCATCAAGAGAGATTTCGGGCGGGTGATCATCGACGGCTCGGAAATCTCCTACGTGGACAGCAGGGGTCTGGAGGCGCTGCAGGAGGTGAACGATGAGATGGCCGCGAGCGGTCGCAGCCTGAAGCTTTGCGGCCTGAACGAGACAGTTCGCGAAGTGCTTGACCTGACCGACCTGGCGCCGCAGTTCGACCTCTACGAAGACACGAACACGGCCGTACGGAGTTTCCTGTAGCGATGCACGGTGAACGCGTACGTCTCGGCGATGCCTTGGTCAAGGAGGGAGTCCTCTCGGAGGATCAACTCAAGGCGGCGCTGCAAGAGCAACAGGCATCCGGCCGGATGCTTGGCGAGTTGCTCGTGGAGCAGGGGGTTCTGAGCGGGTCCGCCGCCGTCCGGACGTTGGCTCGTCAGCTGGGCGTCAAGGGATGCACGCTCCGGCACGGGCTGATTGATCCGGCTCTGCTGCCGCTTATTGGCCCGGAGGAGGCCGAGCGGCTTTGCGCGATTCCGTTGTTCAGAGTCCGCGACACCGTCACGGTGGCGATGGCCGAACCGCAATCGCTTCCGGCGATCGATCGCCTGCGGCAGTTGACCGGCTGCCGGATTCACTCGGTGCTGGCCCTGGAATCGAACATCAGGGAATACATCACCAAGTACGCATCGGAGGATGCGGATGTAAACGAGTTCCTCGCCACGCTGACCGAGTCGGATGTCGACGTTGTCGAACAGGAAACCGTGGATGAAGGTCCGGTGACGGACCTGGACACGATGGTGTCGGGAAGTCCGGTGGTGACGCTCGTCAACATGGCACTGCTTACGGCGGTGAAAGATGGCGCCAGTGACATCCACATTGAGCCGGATCGATCCGGAACGCGAATACGATACCGCCTCGACGGAGTTCTGCGAGGTCTGATGAACCCGCCGCCCGGCATGCACGCCGCAATCGTCTCGCGCGTGAAGGTGATTGCGAAGATGGATATTGCGGAGAAGCGCTTGCCGCAGGAAGGTCGCGTGCGAATCGTCGCGGAGGGAAGAGAGATCGACCTGCGGGTGTCGAGCATGCCGACGCTTCTCGGCGAGAAGCTCGTCATCCGTGTTCTGGACAAGGCCAATCTGCATGTTCGGATGGAGGATCTTGGATTCCGATCCGGCTCACTCGAGGCGTTCAAGCGAATGCTCAAGAGGCAGAACGGGCTGGCCCTGGTCACCGGGCCGACCGGGAGCGGGAAGACGACGACGCTCTATTCCGCCCTCGATTTGCTGCGGAGCCCGGAGCAGAATCTGGTAACGGTCGAGGATCCGGTCGAGTATCAGCTGGACCTCATCAATCAGATCCAGGTGAACAGTGCGATATCAATGACGTTCGCCAAAGCCCTGCGCAGCATTCTGCGACAAGACCCTGACGTGATAATGGTGGGGGAGATTCGCGACGAGGAGACCGCCCGGGTGGCCGTGCAGGCGGCGTTGACGGGCCATCTTGTGCTTGCGACGCTGCACACTAATGATGCGCCGGCCACGGTCGCCAGATTGCAGGATATGAACATCGAATCCTATCTGCTTTCGGGCGCTTTGAACGGCATCGTGGCCCAGCGACTCGCACGACGCATCTGCCCGAGATGTCAGACCAAGTACTATCCGGACGAGCATCTGCTGCGGGTGGCCGGTTTCGACGAGAGCCGCACCCGGGCGTTCCGCAAGGGTGTGGGTTGCCAGGAATGCCATAACAGCGGCTTCCAGGGGCGCATCGGCATCTATGAGGTCATGGAGATTACACCGGATCTCCAGCGCCAGATACATCAACGAGCATCGGCGCAGGAACTACGGGAAACTTTCCGCCGACGGGGCGGCATTACGCTCCGGGATGAAGGAATCACCCTCGCGCAGGAAGGTCACACAAGCCTCGAAGAAGCGCTCCGCGTTACGCATACCGACTTTGACTCGACGAGTTCGGAGTCAGATGAGCGGCCGGCGCCTGCGTCACGCCGGTCGCAGCCTGACGGAAGGGAGGCCGCATGAGCAGTGGAACCTCGACGGTCACGCGGAAGCCTCAGATCTCACCGCGGCAGGGGAAGCGCGACGCCGAGCCGGCGGATCATGACGTGGTGGCGGTCTCGGGCGTCACGCGGACTCCCACGGCTGACAGGCCGGTGAGTTCGGGCCGTCGGTCCGAACATCGCCGGGTAAACCTCGGCCAGCGGCTGAAAACGCTTTCGTGGTTTACACGACAGCTCTACGTTCTGGTAATCAGCGGAATGCCGCTGGTCCAGGCCATCGCCGCTCTGGAACGCCAGGGGACGGACGAGCGGTGGAAAGGCGTACTGCACGATGTGGGTCTGAATCTGGAGGGCGGCTCGTCGCTCGCAGAATCGCTGGAGTCGCACCCGCAGTATTTCGATTCCGTTTTTCGGAGTCTGGTGGCGGCAGGTGAATCCGGCGGACAACTCAACGTCATGCTCAAGCGCCTGAGCGATCTAATGGCCCAGCAGCTCGGGACGCGACGGGCCATCGTCGGCGCCATGGTCTATCCGTCACTTCTGATCGTCATCGCTCTCAGCGCGCTCGTCGCCATGCTGGTGGGGGTGCTGCCCAAGTTTGCGGGGCTCTTCGAGACCCTCGATGTTCCCCTTCCCCCGACGACCAAATGGCTGCTGTTCATCAGCGACGTCGTGCGAGGCTACTGGTGGCTGATCGCGGTGCTGGCCGCGTTCCTGATCGGACTCTTCATATACGCGCTGAAGACGGACAGCGGGCGCCGACTGCGGGACACGCTCGCTCTCAAGCTGCCCAAGATCGGGCCCGTGGTGCGGGACTTCGCGACCGAGCGGATTGCCCGGCTGCTCGGCGTGCTGATCACCTCGAATGTCTCGGTGCTTGAAGCCATGGCCCTGGTGCGCCAAGCCATGCAGAATATTCATTACGTTGAACTGATGGAAGCCGCGGAGCAGGCGGTAAGCCGAGGCGAGCCGATCAGTTCGGTCCTCGCCGACGCCGAGCTGATCAATCCTTCAGTGTACGAAGCGGTGCGAAGCGGGGAGCAGAGCGGCCAGGTCGGCTCGTTGCTCGTGGATATCGCCGATTTTCTCGACGAGGAGAATCGAACCGCAATCCGTTCGCTCACCAGTATCCTCGAACCGGTGATTCTGATCCTTCTCGGTCTGATTGTCGGTTTCGTGGCCATCAGCCTCTTCCTGCCGCTATTCGACCTTACGGCAATGACTTGAAGGAAACGCCGGCCGTGTGGAGTCTGAAGACAAATCGATCGCCCATCGGTATTGACCTCAGCGGGAGGTGCATGCGGGCGGTTCAGTTGAGCCGGGGCATCGGCCGGTGGCGCCTGGAGGCCGTCGCCTCCGTCCCGAGGTTACAGGTCGATGCGGCGCTGTCCGAACCGGATGCGCAACGGTTGTGGGAGGTGCTGGGCCGGAGGAACTTCGCCGGCGCCAAAGCCGTCATCGGCCTGCCCGAAAAGGCGCTTGCGTCGGCCCTCATTAAGGCCCCGCGTGAAGGTTCCGCGCAGAGCCGCGATGAGTTCATCTGTGATGAATTCGCTCGGGCGTCCTCGCTGGATTTACGCCGGAGCGAGATGGCGTATTGGGAACTTCCGGCACCGTCGCGCGGTGACAACACCGTTGACGTGATGGCCGTAGGATGCGCGCACGCCGACGCCGAAGAACTGCTCGATGCGGCCGAAAGCGCGGGGCTGGAGGTCGTGGCGCTCGATGCGTCAAGTGCGGCGGTTGCCCGCTGGCTGAGCTGCCTCTCCGGTCGCCCGGCCATGACGGCGGTAGTGGACGTCGAATGGAACTCCGCCGGCGTCGTTGTGGTGCACCACGATACGGTGGTCTATGAGCGGGCCATCTCCGACGCGCGACTTGCCATGCTCTACGAGGAACTCAAGAGGCGCAAAGGCCTGACCGAGGAGATGTTCGACCTGCTTCTGCAGGAAGCCGGAGTCCGCGATGAGATCGACGGGAATGAGTGGGCGGATGGGGCGTCGAATGTGCGGAAAATAATGGCGGCTCACTTCGACCGAATGGCCCGGGAGTTGAAGACCGCGCTGTCGTACGTGGACCATCAGTACCGAGAGGAGACGGAGGTGGACTCCTGCGTGATCGGCGACGGATCCAGAATCGCCGGGCTGTCCGACCATCTCTCGCAGCAACTGGGGGTGAAGGTGAATCCGGCACCGGCGTCCGAAAACGTCGAATGCCCCGGGGAGCACGAAAAGCTCGGCACATCCGCAGCGTTCGCGAAAGCGGTGGGTTTTGCCCTGCATGGCGTATGACGTGAACATGCACTCGTTCAATCTCATCCCGGCGCACAGGCTGAGGGGCCGCAAACGAGCCCTGCGGATATCCCGATGGATGACGGTCTGCACGTTCTACGGCGCGCTGGTGGTCGTGTTCTATATCCTGTTTCTCGCGCGTAATCAGGCGTCAAACGAGGACGATGTGAAAGCCCGCATTCAGGCCGTAACGGCGGAGATCGCCACCCGCAGGCAGAATCTGGCACGGCTACAGCGGGAGCACGCCGAAGCCGAACGGGTGCTGCAGGCCGCCAACGCCGTCGGGCTTCAGCCGGACTGGAGCATTCTCCTGACCGCACTGGCCTCACAGACTGGAGAGAACATCGTTCTGCGCTCCTGTGCGGTGTCGCCGGTTCAGCCTGAGGAGACCGCCGAAGCGCCCGGCAACGATCCGCAGCGGGTCGATGGCTTCACGCTGAACCTCGCCGGCTTCGGCCGGACTCAACGCGATGTGTCGGACTTCGTCCTTCGTCTTGAGGAGATGATGCTTCTGGATGCGGTCTCGCTGGTGAGTTCCCGGCGCGAGCCGTTTCTGTCCGATCACGCGATCGTCTTTGAGGTTCGATGTTCGATTGAAGGCGCCGGGAGGACCGAATGATGAGTGCGCAACGTCGCGGTTCGGGATCACTGTATTCGGTGGACGCGGCCGGTGTTGCGGTCTGTGTTCTCCTGACGGTGCTCGCCTATTTTGGCGCGGTGCATCCGCACACCGTTGCCGCGACCGAACGAATTGCCCGGGAGGCTGAACTGGCGACTCACATCACCGGCGCGCGGAAGCTGGCCACATCGGAATCATCAATGTCGAGACGACTGGAGGCATTACGACAGACGCTCAGTGACGATGCTTTGCCATTGGACGATACCGCAAAGCTCAACCGGCGTCTGGCACGGATGGGCGACCTGGCCACCGAATGCGGCCTGACCATCGACGAGATCCGCGTCGGCGATGCCGAAGCTCGCTCACATTACCAGACCGTGCCCCTGGAGTTGAAGGGGCGGGCGGATTTTCAGGCCGCGGTTACCTTCCTCAATCGTCTTCACGACACCGCGCCGGATATCGGGGTCTGGTCGTTCAACCTGTCCGGTAATCCCCGCGAACCGGAGTCCCCGACCACGTGCGCGTTCAACCTTACGTGGTATGCGGCTCCGGAGGACCGCCCCTGATACTGTGCGACCTTTCGCCATTTGCATTGGGTTGAAATGTATTGTCTGCTTGGAGGCCATGACTACCAAGCTATCCAGGGAGCGGAAGGTCTTTATCGGAATCCTCGGAGTCGCACTGATCGGCCTTGGCGCCGATCGGATGTTCTTCAGTTCCGGTCTGACGGGACCTGCCGAGGCCTCGGCCGCGGTGGGCGAGTTCGAAGTCGACGCATCGCTCGAGGCTCCGCTCGGGGAGGTTGACCCGGAGCCCGTCGCCATCCATGAGAGCACCGAGAGCGCAACCGAAGCACTGGCCGGTCGGTTCAAGGAATATGCACAGCGCGGCAGTAGCGACATCACCGGTCTTTCCAATGTCTTCAACCCGTCGGATTCGTGGCTGGGAGGGTCGGATCTGCCGGCCGGTGCCGATCGGGCTGCAAGTGCCACCGATGAATTCGGCGCGACGCATCGGCTTAATGCGGTGATGATGAGCCGCTCGAATCCCGGGGCCGTAGTGAACAAGCGGTTGATTGCGGTTGGACAGGAAGTCGACGGTTTCACCCTGATCGAGGTGAATGAGCGCTCTGTGGTCTTTGAGGGTGAGGACGAGCGGGTGGTGCTCGAGCTGGATCCGCCCGCAGACCCGTCGTAGGAGGTTCGATCGCCCCGGGGGAAGGCCGATAATCCCCGAAACGGTACATTGTGCCGGTTCGGAGGGGATGGACGCGCCAAGTCGCTCCAGTGGTTCATGCATGCGTCCGATCGTGACGATGAGGTACACGGTTGTAACGCCCAACGGTTGCCTTGTCGGCAGCATTCCGGCCGTAGGCGCCCGGGAATTCGCGCTGCGGCATTCGAGCATGGAGGCAGGAACAGACATGCGCATGCGGAAACGAACTCGAGCTTTCAGTCTCGTCGAACTCGTTATTGTCGTCGTAATCCTCGCGATTATCGGGGCGATCGCCATCCCCCGACTGAGCCGTGGTGCCGAGGGTGCGGCGGACTCCGCGCTGATTGCGGACCTCGCGGTGCTTCGTAATGCCATCGATCTTTACACCACGGAGCACGAGGGACTGCTGCCGACCGCCGCCGATTTTGTCGACCAGATGACCATCTACAGCGACATCAACGGCAACACCAACGCGGCGAAGGGTGGTTTGTTCGTCTATGGCCCGTACCTGCGGACGGTCCCTCCGTTCCCCATCAGCGGGGAAGGTGCAACTGCCGGCGTGAAGGGAGATACCACCGTGGCGGCGGCCGCTGCCGCGGGCGTGGCCTGGATCTATGACGAGGCTGCGGGCACCATCATTGCCAACGGCGGAACCGCCACCGACGCCAGCGGAAAGCTCTACACCGCTTACTAAGGCCGGTGGTCGGAGCAGCACCGCGCTGCGCTCTAACACAGCACTTGTCGGAGCGGTGCTCATGAGGCGGCTGACCCGATCAACGCGATTACTCGCGGGCCGGATGTGCGTGTCCGGTCCGCGGTCGTTTCCTCGGTCTCTGTCCGGTATATCGCGGCGATCGTTCAGCCTGGTGGAGTTGGTGCTCGTACTCGCCATCATCTCGACTCTGGCTCTGATCGCCGCTCCGCGCTACGCCAACGCTCTTTCGCGTTATCGGGTGGATCTCGCGGCTCAACGCGTCATCGCCGATCTCTCGCTCGCTCAGGCCCAGGCCAAGGCGACAAGCAACTCGTGGACGGTCTCGTTCAACGATGCTGCGGACACCTACACGTTCTTCGACGGCACGACGTTCGCCAGCGCCACCCAGAAGACCGCCGTCGATCTCACGGAGCCGCCCTACCACGCCTCGATCGCCTCGCCCGACTTCGACGGCGATGCACAGGTGATCTTCGACGGTTACGGCGTTGCCGACAGCGGCGGTACCGTCATCGTCCGGTCCGGCGGATTCAGGAAGCTGATCACTCTGGATGGAGCCACCAGTAAGATCGTGGTCGCCGCCAAGGAGGTCGAGCTATGACCCCCGCGAGAGGTTCGAGGATGGTTCGGTCAATCCGCCGCGAACGCAGAGGCGGCTTCACCCTCGTGGAGATGATCATCAGCCTCGTCATCGTGTCCATCATCATGGTGGGGATGGGCGGGGCGCTGCTGATGTCCTCCCAGGCCTTGCCGGGTGAGGACAGCCGGACCGATCGCATCACGGCCGCGGCGGATGTCGCCGAGCAGATCGCCTCCGAACTCACCTATGCGATCAGCGTCACCGAACTTACCTCAACCGCCGTGACCTTCACCGTCGCGGACCGGGATTCGGACTCCAACCCCGAGACGATCCGTTACGCCTGGTCGGGTACCGCGGGCGATCCGCTCACCCGGCAGTACAACGGCGGCGGGGAACTCGACGTGGCCGAGGATGTCCATGCCTTCGACCTGGCCTGCGATCTGAGGACCGAAACCACGGAGCTGCCGCCCGAGACTGTTGAAGGTGACGAATTCCTTCTTGCCAGTCGCGATCCCGTGGCCATCGCCGCCGACTACGTAATCAAGGATAGGGACTGGATAGCGCAGTACTTCGTTCCCGTCCTTCCCGTCGACGCGGAGCAGTGGGTGGTGACCCGCGTGCTCGTCATGGTCCGGTATCACGGGGGGACCAAGAGCATCACCGCGGTGCAGCTTCGCTCGCCCGACGCGAGCAATCAGCCCAGCAGCACCGTCCTGGAAGAGGTTCTGATGTATGAGTCCAACCTCGACGCTTCGTACGCATGGGAGGAGTTCTACTTCACTCAGGTGACCGGTCTGACTCCCGGTAAAGGTCTGTGCCTCGTTCTGGCTCGCCACCAGAAGGACGCGGATCTGGCGGACGTGCAATATGACGCAGGTGGAGGCAGCGGACTGCTCACCACCTCCGACGCCGGCTCCTCCTGGACGGTCGCGGCGGGGCAGTCGATGCAGTTCTTCGTCTATGGCAAGACAGCCAAGTCCGTGGCCCAGCCGCCCGAGATCAGGAGCTGGCTGCGCTCGGCAATCGTGAGCCTTCAGATCGGCCCGGACACCGCCACCCGGGTGGAGACGGCGGCCCGGGTGCTCAACGAACCGGAGGTGACGCCGTGATTCGCACTACGGCAGAACTGACGCCGGCCGCGTCAGGCCGGTCGCACCTTCGCGGGTTCACGCTCATCGAGACGGTGATCTGCATTGTCATCACAGCCGTCATGCTCGCCGCGGCCCTCAGTGCATCTTCCGCATCGCGCGTCGCCGTGTTCAAGATAACCGAACGCCAGCGCGGCGAACTGCTCGCCCAGCAGCTCATGTCCGAGATCATGGCCCGGAGCTATCAGGAGCCTGATGACGAGCCGGATTTTGGAATCGAAGGGGCCGAGCTCGAAACCAGCCGCGCCGACTGGGACGATGTGGACGACTACTGCAAATGGTCCGCAACGCCGCCTCAGTACAAGGACGGCAGCGAGATCCCGGATCTCAAGGGGTGGGGGCGACAGGTGGAGGTCAACTGGGTGTCCCAGGCCAACCTCAATCAGATCGGCGCAACCGAGACCGGAGTAAAGATGATCACCGTCACCGTCACCCACAACGGCGTGCCGGTCGGGACTCTGACCGCGCTGAGAACCATCGACGCGCAGTAGTCAAGAGAGGATTCGGAAGGGGAACGAACGATGCGCAGGCGAATGGTCCGCCGACGAGGAAGCGTCTATCTGCTCGTACTGGGGGTGGCGATGCTCCTGACGGTCATCGGCGTAGGCTCGGTCCTGGCGGTGCGGTCCCAGCGGCAGGCTGCGAACCTCACCAGCGATGCCGCCGAAGCGCGGCTCTACGCCCACTCCGGCCTGGAGTTGGCCAGGTACTGGGTCCAGACCGAGCCGTCCTGGCGGACCTCCCGGGCCGAAGGCGTCTGGATTACGGACGAGCCCATCGGCAATGGCACCTTCACCATCGAGGCCCACGATCTTGGTCCCAACGGCGACCTCGCCGATTCCTCCGACGGCGATCCCGTACTGCTGATCGCGACCGGGGCCAAGGGCGATGCCCGTCACAAGATGCAAGTGCGCCTCGCTCCGCCCGCCGGCAGCGAACCGCTTACCTGCCTGGAGGTCGTCATCCAGTCCGGAG
>CP070772.1:2660323-2671049 GCA_020345805.1 Phycisphaerales bacterium
GGTATTGAGCACCCCCGTCCCGTCGGCGGGCGCACCGCTGCCGGGGGTCATCACCACCGAGACTTTCCCCCCGCCGATGGGAACAAGCTGGACCTGCCCGGCGGAAATCATGGTCAGCACGCCGTTGGGGCCTACGTCGATCGTGCCGTGGTTGCGCACGCGGTCACCCAGCAGATGGACGATGTTGGCGCCGCCGGCCTGGGCCGCGCTGATGTGGCCTTCGTTCACCACCTCGCCGGTGAGATTCGTGAACAGATCGATTCCATCCATGAAGTCCGCGTAGTCGATGCTGCCGGCCGCGGCATAAATCCCGCCCACGTCGATCACCGCGTTGCTGCCGAAGGTTATGCCGGCCTCATTGACGAAGTAGAGGATCCCGTTGGACGTCAGATAACCGTCGATCAACGTGGCCCCGGCTTCGCCGGTGATGTAATTGAGGAATCTCGCCGTCGCATCCGGCTGCAGGAAGATCACCTGCGTGCCGAAGTCGATGTCGAAGCTCGTGTATTCGTAGATGGCGTTTGGAGAGTGCTGGAGAATAAGCCAGGTGTTGGTGCCGGGATCGTAGGTGAACGTGGCGCTCCCAACGACATGCGTCGTTCCGACCGGACCGTCGGCCACGGTCGGGTTTACAGGCATTGCCAAAGCGGCGACCACGGCAGCCGCGAACCCCGAAAGATGGCGACCCATTCCAGAGATCGTCGAAAAAGCCATGACGTCCCTCCGAGTAAGGCGACCGCCCTATCCAGCCGGTCGCGGATCTCCACCCCTGACCGATATTCACTAACTGTTGGTGCGTAGTGAATCCGACGTAAGCCGAATGACGGTCAAAGACTAGCCCGCGATCTCCCGGGCGAGAAATAATCGTGTCAACTAACTGGATTGCGCTTGACTCGGTAATTGCCCCGTCAACGCGGTTCCCGCCGGTCCTGTCTCATAATCACCGCCGCCTTCGCGCTCAGTCGGTGCTCCGCGACGGATCGTTTCTTCACCGGCCGCCGTTCGATTATGCTGGTGAGACAATCGGGGAGGGGATCTTTCTCGGCAGGAATGACTTGACCCCGGGCATTTCAGGCCGCCCGACCCGGCCGGCAGGATGGCGGTGCGGATCGCCGAGCGCATGAGCGGGCGGTCTTCGGCCGCGGTGATCCGCCGGTTCTGGCGGTTCGCCGCCGCGGGGCGGCGGCACTCGAACCTCGGATTGCCTACAGTCCCCTGCCGCGCCAAAGGAGACGGCAGTTGAGCAGGCCCAGGGTCAGGATCAGATGGCGGGTTGACGGCAGGGACGCAGATCCGGGGTGCGTGGCGATCGTGGTCGATGTCCTTCGCGCATCCACCACCATTACCACGTTGTTTTCGCGCGGGGCGCGGGAGGTCGCCGTCACCCGGGAGATCGAGGACGCCCGAAAGATCGCCGCCGATAACGATTACCTGCTCATCGGCGAACGGAACAACCGCATCATCGACGGCTTCGATTACAGCAGCAGTCCGTCGGTTCTGCAGCACGAGGACATTACGGGCAGAGGCGTCGCGTTCACCTCGACCAACTTCCCCCACGCCCTGCACCAGGCCCGGGCGGCGGAGCACGTTCTGGTCGGGGCGGTGGTGAACGTCACCGCGACCGCGGAGCGCGCGTTCGATCTTGCCCGCGGCGGCGGAAGTGACATCTGCATCATGCTTGCGGGCGAGCCGGTGGAGCCGAGGGCCTTCGAGGACCGGTATTTCGCCGGACTCGCTTCCGCGGTGCTTGCCGGGCGTTGCAAGCTGGATGACGCGGCTCGCTTGGCCGCGGCGGAGGTGGTCGACCTGTCCGCGGCGGAGGCTGCACTCTGCTCAAAGCACGCCGCGGAGCTGATCGACGACGGGCTGAACGCGGATGTAGAGTTCGCCTTCACCCGCGACCGCTTCGAGATCGTTCCGATTCTCCGCGATGGACTGATCCGGCGTCAATAACGGCGGCGCGCGCCGATCCTGAAGGGTCGGCTCGAAGCCTCGTCCCGCCCTGCCGCTATTTGATCGGCGCGAGGCGGATACTGCGGAACTGGATCTCCGCCCCTTCGGACTGCAGGCAGATCTTGCCCGGGACCTCCATCGCTTCCCAGGCGCGGTTCAGCTCCTCGCCATTCACCTTGAGAATGACATCTGTCCCGTCGACGATGATCTCGTACTCGTTCCACTCGCCGATGGGGTTTTCCGCGAAGTGGGTCTTCTTCGTGTTGCGGCCGCTGGTGCGCTCCTCGACCACCTTCATGGGGAACTTGTCGATGTTCCAGAAGTCGCCGGCATTTCCGCTGTGCAGTTGGGCCTCGATGCTGCGGGGCCAGACCTTGTCCTCGCCGATCATGCGGAGCAGCACGCCGCTGTTGCCCGCCTCCTTGGTGACGGGGTTGAACCGCCACTGCAGCTTGAGCACGTAGTTGGTGTAATCGGCCTTGGTTCGAATGTAGCCGGCGGGCTTGCCCTTGCAGATGAGGATTCCGTCCTCGATGGTCCAGACATCCTCCATCTTGCCATCTTCAAGCAGGAAGGCGATCAGGCCGGTGAAGTCCTTGCCGTTGAAGAGCTTCACCTCGCCGGGCATGGGGGCATCGAGATCACGGATCCTGATGTTTCGGAACCAGACGTCGTTGCCGTGATCCTGGAGGCAGATGTGGCCCCGGGGCTGGAGGCCGAACTTCTCATAGACACGGAACTTGCTGTCGGCGATTCGCTTCTTCCACTCCTCGCCCGCCAGCTTGCACTCCACGGCCTTTACGCCGTTGAGCCAGTGCTGAAGCTGGTTGTTCCTGATGACGATGCGGGTATTGTTGAACTCGCCGGTGGGAACCGTCACCTTGTTCTCCGGCGGCGCGTAAAGGTCGTAGAGCGCCCCGGCGGTGTGTGAAGCTGCGGCCGCCCCGCCATAACCGGCATCATCGAGGATCTGATACTCCGGCCCGGTGTGCCAGGGCGCCTTGTACTCTTCGGTGACGCGGTACATGATGCCGCTGTTGGCTTTCTCCGCGACCCGCCACTCCAGGACGAGCTCGAAGTCGCCGTACTGATCGGTGGTGACGATGTCGCCTCCCCCGGCTCCGGCGACCACTCTCAGGCAGCCGTCCTCGATCACCCATCCGTTTTCCGGGAAAGATTCACCTTGGTAGCCGCGCCATTTCTTGGTGGATGTGCCATCGAAGAGTATCTTCCAGCCCGCGGCCTTCTCCGCCGGCGTAAGTCCCTTGGGAGCATCGGCGCCGGCCGCAGCCCCGCCGGCCTGAAGGGCGGCTCCCAGCAATACCGTCGTCGCCAGTAAAGACATTTTCCTGTTCATCGTTCCTTCCCTTCGCAGACACTGCGTCTGCCGGAGTTTGCCTGGTTTGCGGGCCCGTTCGGCCCGACATCCAATCGTAGCCGGTTCGCGCATCCTCGGCCCGCCTACTCCCCGCGTTCACCGCCACCTTCCAGCTTCACCGCCTGGTATCCGCCCGTGACCCGGTCCCGCAGATAGATGATGCCGAAAACGATGATGATGACGATGGAGAACGGGGCAACGTAGCGGAAGGACATGCGCCCGCCGTAGTTGTCCGAGGGATTCAACACCCCTTTGAGTTCCTGGACGATCGCCTCGGCCGCATCGGCCTTGGGCGGGTTGGCGATCGTACTGCGCAGCGCGTTTGCCGTTGCCCCTTCCGGCAGGTCACCTGTCGCCGCCCGCGCAAGCACCTCCCGGGCGCTGTCCACGGCGCCCATGATCTCGGCCCTTATGGTCTCAGGTTCGTTTGCGACCAGAGCCGGGTATTCATCCACGACCCGCTGAAGAACTGCCACGGTCTGCTCGCGTTGTTCGCGCTGCAGTTGCCCATGCAGGTAACCGTCCGCGAGGCGACCCATCTGAGGTGCGGTGACCACTCCGACGATGAGCATGCCCATTCCGCCCATCAGCGCCAGGCCCAGTGCCCCGCTCTTGGGGACCCGTTCGGAGACCACGCCCAGCATCGTGGGCCAGAAGTAGCAGACTCCCACCGCAAAGACCGTGGCGGAGGCGAACGCCATCGGAGTGTTTTCCGCGAAGCTGAACCAGTACAGACCGATGCCCGCGAGAATGGCCGAGCACACCAGAATCCCCGTGGGTGAGATACGGTGGACCACCGGCCCGGCAAAGAATCGCAATATCGCCATCAGGCCGTTGATGTAGGCCAGAACGAGAATGCCCGCGATCCCCCCCGCTTCCAGCACCGCCGGCACCCAGCGGCCGGGCCCCAACTCGAGCGAGGCGGTGATGCACATGCACAGAAGCAGGATCAGGAACAACGGCCTCAGCAACGCCCCGGACACCATCCCACTGAAGGTAATGCCTGATTGGACGCGCTCCGTGGCAGGGAATTTCTGTCCCGTGAAGAGGATGCCATAGACGATGGTCGGCAGCAGGATCAGGGCCACTTTCACCCGCCAGTCCGTGATCCCCACCTGATCCAGCAGATAACAGGTCACGCCCCCGAGAACGATGCCACCGGGGAACCAGACGTGGAACTGGTTCAGCTTCTTTGTCTTTTCATCCGGATAGAGGGTCGCAATCAACGGATTGCACACCGCCTCCACGGTGCCGTTGCCCAGTGACACGATGAGGGCTCCGAAGAACAGCATCCAGAAACCGTTGGCGAAGATCATCACCAGCGGCCCAACCAGGTGGCAGAGCATCGCGAAGCGCATGAGGAGTCTCATCCCCAGCGCATCGACAAGCGGCCCCAGCACGAATATCGACACCGTGAATCCCCAGATCGCCGCGCCCCCGATGTACCCCACCTCCTCGTTGGAGAGGATGAACTGCTGCTTCAAGGCGCCCATGATCGCGCCGATGACCGCGAAGCAGACGGAGGTGGAAATAAGCGAAAAACAACTGCCCAGGAACAATCGTTCTTTGTTCATCGGGGGACCTCTCGATTTGAAGATGGAGGAGCGGGCACAGCTGGACGATCGCCGGAAGGCCGGAAAATAATCCGCGCCTGCCGGCAAGTCAAAACGCCACCCCCGGCCGGGAGAATCAGACACGATTCGAACCGCCAAGCCTAAGCCCCGGCGATCTTCACCATCACCGCCCCGTGCGAAGGCACCACTGCCAAGTATTCGTCGTCGAAGACGCCCTCATCACGGCGCAGCCAGAGGCTCCTCACCGATCGCTCGCCGGTGAGCCCCAGCATCTTCCAATCCGCGGTGACCGTCGCCTCATCCTCCCCGAGATTGAACAGCCCCACCGCCATCGAACCGTCGTGCAGCGGCCGGGCCCAGATCTGATGCTCGCCATCAATGCTCATACGCCCGGCCTGCTTACCCAGCGGGTCCTGATCAACTTCGATCACCTCGGGATGCGAGATCAGCGCGAGCGTGAACTCATCGAGCCGGGCCAGGTCACAACCCAGCAGCAGCGGCGCCGCCAGCAGCGACCAGAGCGTGATGTGGGTGATCTGCTCATCCGGCGTGAGGCGCGTCTCGTGGAGTGTCGGACCCCAGCCGACCCGTCCCACCACCAGCATGTCCGGATCGTTCCAGTGTCCGGGTCCTGCGAACTGCTCCAGGCCGTTCTGGGCGAAGCCGATGTAGGCCATGCTCTCCCAGGCGTCGAAGATGTCCTCGGTGGTCCGCCAGAGGTTGCCGCCCACGTCCGCTCCCCACTCCCAGACGCTTCCGTGGCCGTACTGGCAGATGCTGTAGACGATGTCGCGGCCGCACTTGTCCAGGGCGTCGCGCATGATCTCGTACGGCTTGCGGGACTCTTCGCGACTGTCGTCTTTGGCGATCTGCCGGTACGAGCACCAGTCGTGCTTGAGATAGTCGATGCCCCATTCCGCATAAGTCCGCGCGTCAATATGCTCGTGTTGATAGCTGCCCTCGAAACCTTCGCAGGTCTTCGGGCCGGGCGAGGTGTAGATGCCCAGCTTCAGCCCCAGACTGTGAACGTAGTCTGCCAGTCCCTTCATGTCGGGGAACTTCTCGTTGGGATGAATGCGGCCGTCGCGGTCGCGCTCGCCCTCCCAGGCATCGTCGATGTTGATGTACTGGTAGCCGCAGGCGGCCAGACCGGTGTTGACCATCGCCTCGGCCGCGGCCCGGACCTTTGCGTCATCAACGGACGGCCCCCACACGTTCCAGGAGTTCCATCCCATCGGGGGCGTCAGAGCCAGACGATGCCCCCCCACAATCGTCAATGTGGAGCGTGCCAGACCTCGTGGACCTTCAACCGCCAAAGCGACTTCGGTGGTTCCGGCGGCCGCAAGCGCCCCCGTGATGATTCCCGTCGCCGGATCCAGCGACAGGCCTTTCGGAAGACCGGCAGCGCTGAACCGAAGCGACCCTTCGCCCATGGCGGGGATCCGGAACAGGAAGGGCAGGCCGGGGGTGGCCCCGGTGATCCGCGGGGCGTGAATCGCCGGCTCGGGCGGCGTCTCCGTGGCAATCCGTGACAGCGCATCGCGCCGGTTCTCTGGCATCATGCATTCCCTTTCGCGCGGTCCCTCGACATCCGCTCATGCGATGTGCTTGCGGCAGCGCGGACGACACGGAATCAGCAATCACGAGATCGAATGGTATCAGCGCCTCGCGCTCCGATGCGGAAGCGACATCCGTTGGCACATCAACGCGCACTGCGGATCGCCCGTGCAAATGATCAGCGCGTCGGTCAACACCGCCGCCGCCCATCGGAGGGGCACGCGGTTCCCGGCAATTGCCGCAGCTCGCCGGACAGTGCCGGCACGCGGAAATGATTGGCAGTCCTTCGAGGGGCCTGTATGCTGGCCGGTGAGATGACCGCCGCCCTGCAGCCGTACGACCGTCCGGGAAATACCGCATGAGGAAGCCGCAGAAACCGCAGATGAAGACGCACCAGCGCGGGGCTACCTCGGCTCGCACGCAGATGGAGTTCGCCCGGGCCAAGCAGGCCTTCGAGGCCGGCGACTGGAACAGCGCCAGCGAAATCTGCCGGCAAATCCTCAAGAAGAACAAGAAGGACGTGCACGCCCTTCAGCTCATGGGGCGGATCATGGCCCAGAGCGGCCGGGACGAGGAGGCAATCTCCTACTTCAACCGGAGCCTCAAACACAATCCGAGGGATCCGGCGGTCCATTTCCTCCTCGCCGAACTCGCCCTGGTTCAGGGCCGGGCCGCGGTGGCCCTGGACCGGCTGGACAAGGCCCTGCGCCTCAAGCCATCCTTTAACACCGCGCGGATTCAGAAGGCCGCGGTGCTGGAGCGCATCGGCCGCTACGACGAGGCCCGGCAGACAATCGCCAACCTCCCGGTACGGGGCAAGGATGCCGGCTACCTGACTCGAATCCTCGCCCGGATCGCCCTCCACACCGGCCGGCACCAGGAGGCCGTCGATCTTGCCAACGCCATCATCGATCAGCCCGGCCTCGGGCTGGAGACCACCATGCAGCTCGCCTTCATTCGCGGCCGGGCTTACGACCATCTGGGCGAGCCGCAGCGGGCGATGGAATCCTGGGACATGGCCAACCGCCTCATCCGCACTTCCTTCGATCCGGAGGCGTATCGTCGGGCGGTGGACCGGGAACTGGAGTTCTTCTCCAGGTCCACGGTGGAGCGGCTTCCCTCAGCCACCAACCACTCCGAGCTGCCGGTGTTCATCGCCGGCATGCCCCGTTCCGGAACCACGCTCATCGAGCAGATCATCGACGCCCATCCCCGGGGGCACGGGGCGGGCGAGCTGACCGACATCGATGCGCTCTACCTGGACCTGCCCCAGCGTCTGGGTACCACCACCCCCTACCCCCATTGCCTGCCCGAGCTGGCCGCGGAGGAGGCGGAGGGATTCGCCGAGCCGTACCTCCAGAAGCTCCGCAAGCTGGCGGGCCGGGACGCGCTGCGGGTGGTCAATAAGAGCCTGCTCAACTATCGGTGCCTGGGCCTGATCTCCCGGCTCTTCCCGGGCGCCCGCGTGCTGTACTCCTGGCGAGACCCCGTGGATGTCTGCCTTTCGATCTACATGAACGACCTGCACCCCACGATGCATCCCTACTCGACGGACCTCGCCCACATCGGTCTTGCCTACCGGCAGGCGGAGCGGCTGCTCAATCACTGGAAAGAGGTGCTTGATCTGCCGGTTCTGGAGGTCCGATACGAGCAGCTCGTGTCCGATCAGGAGCCGGAAACGCGCCGGATGATCGATTTCTGCTCGCTGGACTGGCACGAATCTTGCCTAAACCCCCATTCCTCCGGCCGGACCGTGATGACTCTCAGCTACCATCAGGTCTCCAAGCCGATGTACAAGAGCGCCATCGGCCGGTATGAACGATATCGGCCGTACCTCGGCCCGCTGTTCGAGGCGTTGGGTTGCGCGACCTGAGCCCCGCGGGCCCGGGCGGGCGGCATCGTTTTTAACACGTTTATTTACAAGCATTTACATGCTACGACGCTCGCGGCTCCTCACGCCGGCAACCACCCCCGGGGTCCCACCTCGCTGTCGTCGATTTCGCAGCTGCGGCCACCATTACCGCCCTCGCCGATCCGCCCGTTCCCGTGGAGCGTGGGCGAATCTGGCTCTATCTGAGTCTTTTTTTCTGTCCTGAGAACTTGTTCCTTGCGTAACCCATTACGCGGCAGTACTCTAGGCTGACGGCATGAAAATGCGGTGAGTCCGCGGAGTGACGGCTCCCGGGCAACAGTCTGATTCGCCGCATCCCCCATTCCTGTCAATAAACCGCCTCCGGGCGCTGTTATCTTGCCATGAGGGAGAGACATCGGGGGTGGTAGTGTTGGTCGAGTCGGCCAGCGCCGTGCTGTGCCGTGTCGATACTGGGTATTTTGTAGTTTGCATTGGAGGAAAAACAAGAATGAGATTCAAGCTTGCACTGGGGGCAGTCGCGCTTCTGGCCGGCACATCGGCCCAGGGCGCGGTCTTCTTCTATGACCTGGATGGCGGCGGGCAGGCGGCGTTTGACGCCGACCTGGCGACATACGGGTACGTCATGCAGTCCCAGACCAACTGGGGCGCACTTCCGGACTGGGGCATCCAGGGCATGGGTGGTCCTGTTGATTTCAACACCAACAACGGAATCATCAACCCCGGTGAAATCCCCTTCGACCTGGCGTTTGACTCCAACTACACCCCGTGGGGCACCGGTGGCCCCAACGGCCGCGGCCCCGCCGGCAACGGCCTGGTCGTGGTCGGCCCCTCGGGCGGCTTCGGCAACCCGTCAAACGCCCTGCTGGCCAACTACTTCGTTGACAGCTTCGACATCTTTGATGCCGGCGGCAACGTGGTGGCCATGGAGATCAACGCGCTGACCCTCTTGGGTGGCAACACCGTCGATCTCACGCTCTACGATGACAATGGTGCCCTTATCGGTTCGTTTGGCGGCGCCGCGCCTCCCAGCGGCAACCGCTACGGCGTCCTGGTGACCGGAGCCGACACCATCGGCATCCTCAACGTCTATGATCCGAGCGGCGGTGCCGAGGGTGTGATGGCTGTCACCACCTACACCGTGCCCGCTCCGGGCGCTCTGGCCTTGCTCGGCCTTGCCGGTCTGGCCCGTCGTCGTCGTCGTTGATACGCCCCGCGTCATCGCGTCGATAACACGACACATCCCACACCGCGGGTCCCATACCGCGGTGTGGCTCTTTTTTTGAGCGCCCACATCGCATTCTGGCGGCCTGTCGGAGGCGATGGAGCGCGATGACTTTTGCACCGCAACGGTCCAGGGAGGGGAATGTCATCCCAAGCTATTTATTTACAATGGTTTATGTGATTCGCCTCCCGCAATATGAGTTCGGCAGGCCCCGCCTCGGCACGTCGCGCCCTCCTGAGACTGCCCTCCCGACGAACTGACGCTGGATTGCCCACTTTGCCCCAACTCCCCACGACCATCGGCCTCGCCCGGCCGCAACTCGATCTTTAGTTCACTTACTTGCCGTTAATCCCTTGCTCCCGAGGACTTCGGGAGGTAGTTTGCAATGATGCATGGCAACGCTTTGCGCTGGTGAGACCGCGCGACGGCGCGTCATCAGAAGGCAAGGTGCCGCTGTGTGCGCATCTCTGGACCACGATCCCGTCCAGAGAACCCGGCGGACCTCGATTGTCCGCAGCAGATGCTGGACCGCGATACATGTCCTCCACAGTCAGGTTCGACCGGCGCGGACGGTTCCGTCACGCCGGGCGTCGAGCTTCCCGCCCTGACCGGGGCAGAGCAATCCTGAAGAGAGAGAGACCGCGGGGGTGGCAGTGTTGGTCGAATCGGCCAGCGACGTGCTGCGCCGTGTCGATAAGGATGCTTTGTGAGTTCATATTGGAGGAATAAAGAATGAGGTTTAAACTGGCACTTGGTGCGGCCGCGCTGCTGGCTGGTTCAGCCCAGGGCGCGGTCTTCTTCTACGACCTGGATGGCGGCGGGCAGGCGCAGTGGAACGCCGACCTGGCGACATACGGGTACGTAATGCAGTCCCAGACCAACTGGGGCGCACTTCCGGACTGGGGCATCCAGGGCATGGGTGGTCCCGTTGATTTCAACACCAACAACGGAATCATCAACCCCGGTGAAATCCCCTTCGACTTGGCGTTTGACTCCAACTACACCCCGTGGGGCACCGGTGGCCCCAACGGCCGCGGCCCCGCCGGCAACGGCCTGGTTGTGGTCGGCCCGTCGGGCGGCTTCGGCAACCCGTCAAACGCCCTGCTGGCCAACTACTTCGTTGACAGCTTCGACATCTTTGATGCCGGCGGCAACGTGGTGGCCATGGA
>CP070772.1:2671149-2695529 GCA_020345805.1 Phycisphaerales bacterium
CCCACAGTTGGCGGGAGGGGATGGCCAGGGTGTTGACCATGGCGAAGCCGCTGAACACCGCCCCGGCCACGAAGTAAGGCGGGAAGATCGTGGTGTGCCAGCCGGGAAGCTGGGAGACGGCAAAGTCGAACGACACCACCGAGTGAACGGACAGAACCAGCGGGGTCGCGAGCGCCGCCAGCAGCAGGTAAGCCCGCTCATAGCGGTGCCAGTGCCGCATGCTGCCGCGCCAGCCCAGCGAGAACAGGCCGTAGGCGATCGCCTTGAACTTGCTCGTGGCCCGGTCGCGCAGCGTGGCCAGATCCGGCACCATGCCGATGTACCAGAACAGCAGCGACACGGTGAAGTAAGTGCCCACCGCGAAGACGTCCCACAGCAGCGGGCTGCGGAACTGAGGCCACATCTCCATCTGGTTGGGAATGGGAAAGAGCCAGTAGGCCAGCCAGATGCGGCCGATGTGAATGCCCGGGAACAGCCCGGCGCAGACCACCGCGAAAATGGTCATCGCCTCGGCGAAGCGGTTGATCGCGGTGCGCCACTTCTGCCGGAACAGGAACAGGACCGCGCTGATGAGCGTTCCCGCGTGGCCGATCCCTACCCAGAAGACGAAGTTGACGATGGGGAAGCCCCACATCACCGGCGTACGGTTGCCCCACACCCCCACGCCGGTGGCGACCAGGTACCCGACCAGCCCCACGAGCAGGCTCGCCAGGCAGCCGGAGATGATGAACGAGATGTACCAGGCCTTGGGCGGCTTGGGCGCCTCGTTGACCCGGCAGATCTCTTTCGTCACCGTGTCGAAGCGGTCGTGGTTCAACACCAGCGGCGCTCGGCGCTGCGGATCCTCAAACGTGTTGTCCACGGTGACGTCGCTCATTTAGTGTCCACCACCCCCGGAACCACCGGAACCACCGGAGTTGTGCGAATCCGTGTCCCCGTGCCCTGCCGCGTCCACATCGTGCGGCACCAGGCCGGGGGCGGGATTGCGCAGCTTGGCCAGGTAATGCAGCCGCGGCTTGACGTTGAACTCCTCCAGCATCCCGTAGGCCCGCAGGTGGCGATGGAGCTTGGAGACCTCGCTTTCCGGATCGTTGAGGTCGCCGAACACGATCGCCCGGGCCGGGCAGGTCTCCTGGCAGGCGGTCTGGATGGTGCCGTCGGGGATGTGAGGCGCTTCGCCGCGGGTCGCGGGATCGGCCTGAACCCATTCGTTCTTGGCTTTGATCCTGGCGTCCGCGATGCGCTGGGTGCAGAAGGTGCACTTCTCCATCACGCCGCGCATCCGCACCGTGACCTCGGGGTTGAACTGCATCTGGTGCAGCTCGTCGGCCTTGGCCTGGCCCCTGGTGTAGTAATCCGGCTGCACCTGCAGCAGCTCGCCGGGCGGATCGCGGTGTGGGTCGCGGCGATGGAAGTCGAAGTAGTTGAAGCGCCGCACCTTGTAAGGGCAGTTGTTCGAGCAGTACCGCGTGCCCACGCAGCGGTTATAGACCATCACGTTCAGGCCGTCCTTGTCGTGCACCGTCGCGGCCACCGGGCAGACCTGCTCGCAGGGGGCGTTCTCGCAGTGGTGGCAGGTCACCGGCTGAAGGGCCACGCCCTCCAGCTTGCCCGCATCGTATTCGCCCTCGGTCTTGCCGAAGTTGTAGTAGCGGTCCACGCGGATCCACTGCATTTCCCGGCCGCGGGTGACCTGGTCCTTGCCCACGATGGGGATGTTGTTCTCCGCCTGGCAGGCCATTACGCAGCCGTTGCAGCCGGTGCATGCGGAAAGATCGATGGCCATCGCCCAGCGATGGTCCGCGCCGGCAAGGTTGTTCTCCTCCCACATCGACAGCCGATGCACCACGTGCGCGCCGTGCTTGGCAAATTCGGGATGTTCGCGGTAGTGATCGAGGCTGGCTTCGCGGAAGAGCATGGGAAGCCGCTTCTGGATGTCGGCCCCGCCGGTTCCTTCTACGTCGATAGCGTGATGGTCCTGGGTGGTCGCCATGGGGACGGTTCGGCCGGTCTTTTCGACCGTGACACCGCCCGCGTGCCACATTGCGTCGGATCGGCGCAACGGATTCGCATCGACGCCCGCCCCGGTGCAGATCCGGCCTTCGAATCGCCTTCCATAACCCAGAGCGATGGTGATCGACTCATCGAACTGGCCCGGGACGACCATGATCGGGGCTTCGATGGAAGCTCCGCCGGCGGTGACGCGCACGACATCGCCGTCATTCAGGCCCAGATCCTTCGCTTTGCCCACTCCCATCAGCAGAGCGTTGTCCCACGTCAGCCTGGTGAGGGGATCGGGCATCTCCTGCAGCCAGCCGTTGTTCGCGAACCGGCCGTCGTAAACGGAGTTGCAGGGATTGAAGGCGATTTCCAGCGAGCCATTCGACGCTGCACTATGGCGGTCAGCCAATGCCTGCAAGTGACCAGACACGAAGTCGATTGAGGGCTGCTGTCTGGGCGAAGCGCTTCCCGCCAGGACTCCTGCGTGCAGTGTGTTGCGCCATTCTGACTCCGAAGCGGCAAGACCGGTAATTCCGTCGAACGTCGCCCGCACGATGTCCTCGCCCCTCCGGACATCCTCGCCGCAGACAAGGGACAGGACTTCGATCGCGCTGCGGCCGCCCATTAACGGTTCAATCAGCGGCTGGGCGATACTGATCGTTCCGTCATGGCCGCGCCCATCGCCCCACACCTCCAGGTAATGGGCCCTCGGCAGATGCCAGGCGCAGGCGGCGGAAGTCTCATCCTCGTACAGCCCTAGACGGATGGTCTGCTCGACTTTCGCAAGCGCCGCGGTGAAGTCGAGATCACCCGGTGCGTCGTAAACGGGATTGCCGCCGATGATGAGCAGGGTCGAAACCCGCCCGCCGTTCATGTCATCGACAAGTGACCGCAGGGATTCGACGTGCGGCTCGCGCTCATCCTGCGCGGTGTAGGTCACCGTCCGCCCGACCGCACCCAGGGCCGCGTTCATCAGATGCGCCAGCAGATGCACTTCAGGCGGCTGGGCGGGACCGGCGACGATGGCGGCCTCGCCGCGATGCCCCTCCAGATCATGCATCAACTGATCGAGCAGCGCCTGAAGTTCGGCATCGCTCAGGCTCGTGCGAATCGCTTTCCCCGCCAGGGTCTGCACCTCTTGCGGAGTTTCCGCGAGAATTCGCTCGGCCAGCCGGGCGGCGATCACCGCCACATCACCCCGCCTTAGGGCCACGCGATGATCGGCGTTGGCCCCGGTGAGCGTAAGAGCGCTTTCGAACGCATACAGGCGGCTCATCGAACGGTCCGCATCATCGGCCCGGCGGGTGGCGGCGAAATCACGCGTGTAGGTCACCGCCGCGGGATGCGTGCCGAGGAAGTCCGCGTCAAGCGACACGATGATCCTGGCCCGATTGAACGAGTAATGAGTGCGATACGGCCTGCCGAAGGCCATGACCGAGCCGGCCAACTCATTGTCATCGCTGACCGGCTCGTACTCGTGCCAGCGCATCTGCGGGAAGAGTTCGGCGGCCCGCCGCTTCAGTCGCAGCGGGCTGGGGGAGGCCGTCGCTTCGCAAAGGACCGCCAGGCCTCCGCCGCCTGCGCTGCGGAGTTCGCCGAAATGCGCCTCCGCCCACGTTTCGAACGCCGCCCAATCCACCGCCTCGCCGCTGCGTCGGACTGTCGCGCTGCGATCCGGATCGTAAAGATCCAGGATGCCGGCTTGGGCGAGGGGTCCGGCGGCTCCGCGCGAGCCGGGATGCTGCGGGTTGCCGTCGACCTTGATGGGCCGGCCGTCGTAGCTTGTCGCAAGCAACCCCGTCGCGATCCCGCCCAACTCCATGCAGGTCGCGTAGCGAACGGTCACGCCGGGCGTGCGCCCCTCGGGACGCTTGGCATAGGGAACGATCTTCTCCTGCGGCCAGCGGCGGCAACCGGTGAGGCCGAGCCCGGCGAGCAGGAACGATGCGCCCATGACCTTGAGGAAGTTGCGTCGCCCCTCGCCGCTTCCATCCAGAAGCTCCGAGGCCCCCGCGGGAAACTCCCGGTGCAGGAACTCGCGGAACTGCGGGGTGTCCGCCAGCTCGTCGAGGCTTCGCCAGTATGCGCTGCCGGTCTGCGACCGGCTCATCAGCGATGACATGTCGAGCAGTCCTGCGAGGGGTTGATGGAGTTATCGATTCGGAACTGCCGCCTCTGCTGGGGCGTCAGCTCCACGAGCGGGTCGTAGGCGAGGTTGGTGATCTCATCAAGGGGACGGAGATGCGGCTCGGGATTCCGGTGGCACTCCAGGCACCAGCCCATGCTCAGCGGCTGCTGCTGGTAGACCACTTCCATACGGTCGATGCGCCCGTGACAGGAAGCGCAGCCGATGCCGCGGGAGACATGGGCCGAGTGATTGAAGTAGGCGTAATCGGGCAGATCGTGCACCCGCACCCACGGAATGGGATTGCCCGTTTCGTGGCTTTCGAACAACGGCTTGAGCAGCTCGCTGTCCTTCTTGATCTGCGTATGGCAGTTCATGCAGGTTTCCGTGGGCGGGATCGCCGCCTTGGCGGCATGCTCGACGGTGTTGTGACAGTACCGGCAGTCCAGTCCCAGTCTCCCGGCGTGGACGGCGTGACTGAAGGGAATGGGCTGGGGAGGCTGGTATCCCACGTCGGTCGCCCTGGGGCTGAAGCCGTAGGTCACCATCAGCAGCACGTAGAAGGGCGCCACCGCCAGAACGATGATCGAGCCCGGCAGAAGCAGGTTGGTCCACTTTGGGAATACGTGGTGCACGCGGGCCATCCGCCGTCAGTCTCCGACAAAACCTTGCAGATTGAGATATGAGTTGATCAGTCCTTGATTGGCCCTCATGCGGGCTCTCCCTCTCGCGGGGATTCGGCGCCGGTGGGCAGGAAATCCAGATCGCATTTCGGACAGGCCCATTGCACGTCGCCGCGGGCTGCGTGGGCCACCGTGCCGCCACAGGCCGGGCACCGGCCTGCGGTGAGGTTCCTCCGGGCCATGCGGCGCTGCATCACAATGGACAGCTTCCCCGCAAGATACGCCAGCCCCAGCACGATCAGCCCCAGCCAGAACAGCAGAATCGTGCCGAACGGATGGACGAACATGAAGAAGATGGCGATGACCATGGCCGTGATTAACAGCCACATCACCGTCAGCATGTATCCCTGGTTGAACGAGCGAAGTGTCCGGTACAAGCCCATCATGTCTGATCCGGTGGATGATCCGCGCCGGTCGTTGACACACTGTTGCCGTCTTTCCGCCGGCTGCACATGGTACTGAGCCGTCCTGTCTCCGCAAGAGAAGCCCGACTCCACCGGCTGTCGGCGGAGACGTAGAGCCGCCGACCCTCTTCCCGGCGCTGAACGCTGCGGCGGTGACATCGGGCGGTTGCTTGGCGATTGGCCGGCACGTTACGGCTCCTATGTTCTGGTACGGTCGCCTCGTAGCGCTTGCAGTTGGCTCGGATCGGCGCATCAGCCGTCCCGACTCATTCGCCCCCCCCGATCGACCCGATCACGCCCACCGCCGCTCGCCGGTTCCTCACGACATTCGGGACAGACCCCGAGGAACTCCACCCGGCAGGAGATAATCTCATAGCCGTCGGCTGCGGCGACGTCGCCGGCCCCGGGAAGAGTCGGCACGTCATGCACGTCGCCCACCCGTCCGCAATGGATGCAGCGCACGTGGTGGTGGGGCTCGATGTTGCCGTCGAAGCGGGCCTGGCCGCCGCCTGCTTCCAGCCTCCGGATCATGCCCGCTTCGGCCAGTTGGTCGAGGTTGCGATAGACCGTTCCCAGGCTGATGCGGGGCAGCCTCCTGCGGACAATGTCGTACAGGTCCGTCGCGGTAGGGTGGGAGGTGAGCCGGCAGAGTTCCTGAAGGATCACATCCCGCTGTCGCGTGTTGCGTTGAGGTAGGGTGATCTTGAGGCTCCTCACTGATACTACTGATTATCATTAACGTACTGCGCCGGTTTGTCAACCGCGTCCGTCCGGCCCGGGCCGGCGGTCTACCAGTAGCGCTCGAGGTGGTACTGGCCCGGCTGCTTGCGGGTGTGCTCGGTGAAGCCTTCGGCCTGAAGGATTTTCTCGAAGTCCTCGATCATGTCCGGATGGCCGCAGAGATAGACGTCGGTGTCCTCGGGGGTGGGCTGCTTGCCCCAGACCTCGGCGAGTTCGCCGCCGGTCCATACTTTCTGCACGAACCCGGCGCGTCCGGTCCAGCCGCCGGGCTCTTCCTGCGGCTCGCTGATGATCGGGAAATAGGTGAAGTTGGAACTGCAACGCTCAAGCCCGGCCAGTTCGCGATAGTAACCCAGGTCCCAGGAGTGGTACGCGCCGTGAATGACCGCGAATTTCCGGCGGCTCTCCCGGTTCAGTTCCGACCGGATCATGCTCATGTAGGGGGCGAGTCCGGTGCCGGTGGCCACGAGGACCACGTTCTTGTCCGCCGGCACGTTCTCCAGCGTGAAGAAGCCCCGGAACTTGGGTGACAGATAGACACGATCACCTATGGTGAGATTGAAGATCCTGGGCGTGAGCTCACCGGAGCGGACCAGCGAGATATAGAACTCCAAGTATTCCTTGGACTTGGAGGACGAAGAGATCGAGTAGGCCCGGACGATCATCTTGTCCGGCTTGGCCGGGGGAGGCTCGGGATCTGAGGTCGGCTCGCGGGGGGCCGAGGCCGGCAGCCCGAGCACGGTGAACTGCCCCGGCGTGAAATCCGGCAGCTCCCAGCCGTCGGGGATGACGCGGAGCGTGACCAGGCCGGGAGCGTGCTCTATCCGCTGAGTGACCAACGCATTCAATTCCTTGCCGCCCATCGTGACACGCTCCTTCCCGGGATCGCAGAACCGCATTGCACGCGCTTGTTGCGACGATGCAGACAGGCCATCCTATCCCAGTCCGACGTCGAGCATCATCATAATGGTGAACCCTATCAGCGCACCGAAGGTGGCGAAATCCGAGAAGCCGTCGCGCTGCGATTCGGGTATCAGCTCCTCTACGACCACGAAGATCATCGCCCCGGCGGCGAAGGCGAGGCCGTAGGGGAGCATCGCGCTCATGGACAGGACCGCCCAGGCCCCCACCACGCCGGCCATCGGTTCCACCACGCCTGAGGCCTGCCCCAGCAGGAACGCCTTGAAACGTCCCAACCCCTCGCGCCGAAGGGGCATGGCCACCGCCATTCCCTCGGGGAAGTTCTGCAGGCCGATGCCGATGGCGAGAGCCGTGCCGGCAAGGATCGCGTGCCGGGCTTCGGCGGCGTCCGCGGCGTGGGCGACCGCCCCGAACGCCACGCCCACCGCCAGGCCTTCGGGGATGTTGTGCAAGGTCACCGCCAGCACGAGCAGTACGCTGCGCTGCCACGGGGTCTTGATACCCTCGGCTTCGGACACTTCCAGGCCAAGGTGGAGGTGGGGGAGGATCTTGTCGACCAGGTAGAGGAACAGACCGCCGGCCATGAAGCCGATCGCGGCCGGCTTCCAGTCGCCGTCGGACATCTCGATCGCGGGGGCCAGAAGCGACCAGAAGCTGGCGGCGATCATCACTCCCGCCGCCAGCCCCAGCATCCCGTCCATCATCCTCTTGTTGACATTTCGCGCAAAGAGCACGGGCGCGGACCCGGCGGCGGTGACGAACCACGTGAAGAGCGTCGCGATCAGAGCCATGGTGACCGGATGAAACTGCTGAAAGAACTCAAGCAAGTGGGTCTTCACTGCTCATCTCCGCAAAACTCTGACACCCGACGGGCTTCAACAATGGGGCGGTCCGTGGCGGCTCAGCCCCATTTGCCCTTACCCATGTGCCCCTGCATCTCGGTCATCGCCATCTTCATGATCTCGTAGCTGCGCTCCAGAGAGCCCTGGAAGACCCTCACGCAGGCGGGATCCAGGTTGTCGGCGATGCCGTCCTTGCAGGCCGCTTCGATCTGGCGGGCCAGATCCACGAGCCGGCAGTGCAGGGCATTGGTGTGGCGGGACCGCTCCACCAGTTCCGCGGCCTTGTCGTCCAGGGCGGTGAACTTGTCGGGGCCCGCCCCGCACTTGGGGCACGCGGCGGGTGGCTCGTCGCCGTCATGGATGTACCCACAGACGCATTTCCACTTCTTCTTCATCACAGGTTTCCTTTCCGTACTGACTGCGGCATGGTAACCGGGCGGTGCCTGAATAGGATACCGACGCCGGGGCGCTGCGCACGGGGCCGGCCTCGATGGAAAAGATCAGCCGGCGTGCGCGGCCAGGTACTCCGCGACGCCTTCGGCGGTGGGCTTCATGGCGTCTTCTCCCGGCCTCCAGTTCGCCGGGCAGACCTCGCCGTGCTCCTCGAAGAACCGGAGGGCCTCGAGCATGCGGATCGCCTCATCGACGTTGCGGCCCAGCGGCAGGTCGTTGATGACCGCGTGGCGAATGACCCCTTCCCGGTCAATCAGGAACAGGCCGCGGAGGGCGACGGAGTCGTTGACCAGGACGCCGTAGTCGGTCGAGATGGCCTTGCTGAGGTCGGAGACCATGGGGAACTGCACTTGACCGATGCCGCCGGCGGTCACCGGAGTGTTCTTCCACGCCAGGTGGGTGAAATGCGAGTCGATCGACACGCCGATGACCTCCGCATTCCTGCTGCGGAACTGCTCCAGGGCCTTGTCGAAGGCGATGATCTCCGAGGGGCAGACGAAGGTGAAGTCCAGGGGCCAGAAGAACAGCACCACGTACTTTCCGCGATAGGAGGAGAGCGTCAACTCCGCGAACGTGTTGTCGGGCATGACCGCCTGGGCGGTGAAGTCGGGAGCCTGCTGGGTAACCAACGAAGACATTGTCTTTCCTTTATTAATTGAGATTCTGTCGGTGATATGTGAACGACCGGTGGGTGCCTACTCGGCGCCCGGCTCGGGAGCTCGTTTGCCGAGTTGATCATCAACCATCAGCAGGGCGACGGGGTTGTCCGCGACGACCTTGAGCCGGTCCACGATCTGACCTGCCGTGGCTTCCTCCTCCACCTGCTCGGTGACGAACCACTGGAGGAAGACATTGGCGGCGTGGTCCTTCTCCGCGATGGCCAGGTCGACCAGATCATTGATCATTCCTGTCACCTTGCGCTCGTGGGCCAGGGCGTCTTCAAAGGCCGCAAGTGGGGAGGACCACTCGCCTTGCGGTGCCTCGATCGCGGTCAGAATTACCCTGCCGTCTCGTTCCTGTACGAAGTCGTAGAACTTCAGGGCATGCTGCTGCTCTTCCTGGGCCTGGATGCGCATCCAACTCGCCATGCCCGGAAAATTCTGTGAGTCAAACCACGATGACATGGCCAAATAGAGGTAGGCAGAGTACAGCTCCGCGTTGATTTGCCGATTGAATGAGTCTTGAAGCCTTACGCCGAACATCCATCCGTCCCTTTTGCTGAGAACCGTAAGAGTAAGAGTGTCCGCCCGCGGTGACGTTTGCGGGCCGGATTGATCAATCTACATTTCCATCTCCGTCCGGCCGCGGTCCACATGCCGGGCAAAGCCCGATGAACTCGAGGCGATGTCCGAGGATCTGATAGCCGCATAGCGCGCCAACGTCATCCCTGACCACATCTGCGGGCACGTTGCGGAGATCATCCACCCGGCCGCATTGCTGGCACCGTACATGGTAGTGGGGAAGCGTGTTTCCATCGAAGCGAGCCGATCCGGGCCCCGTCTCCAGTTTCCGGATCTCCCCGTCCTCGGCGAGTTGAGCGAGGTTTCGATAAATCGTACCCATGCTGATGCGCGGCAGATGTCGACGGACGACCTGGTACAAGTCGGCGGCGGTGGGGTGGGAGGCAAGCCGCCGGAGCTCCCGCAGGATGAGGTCCCGCTGTTGAGATTTTCTGCGCGGCGGTGCGATGATGGAATCTCCTTCGCGAAATCAACACTAACAGTAATCGGTATTGTTCCTTGCATTGCTAGGTTTTTGGTCAAACTTGCTTCGGTGTGCCTTGTTCACCGCCTGTCGTGGTGGGTAGGTGCCCCCGCGTCCTCGGTCCAGGCTTAGATAAGGATGCGACCGGGAGACCAGCACCTGCTCTGCCGCCACGCGTGCTCAGCGTCGCGGGTTCCTCGGGTCTGCAGGCGAGTGGATGCGGCCCACGGAGGTGCCGACAGGCGTACCGGGAGAGGGCTGTGCTGAGAGGCAACTTCCGGCGGCCGCGGCGGCATCTGGCTTTGGCCGCCGATCGTCCCGGGCAGCGGGATGTGGCGGTCCGGATTATTCCGGGTCGCGACCTGTGAGTCGGGAACAAAGCGCCGATGTGCCGAGGTTGCGTACACTGTGTTCGGCGCTCTGTGCTGCTACCGGGAGAATCTGGGCCCGATCGCGCACACAGGAGAACGCTTGGTGACCACGGAATCCGCTTCAGATCAGCGACCGGCCAAGGAGACGCAGTCCCCCGATGCCGTCTCCATCAGGTTCTGCGGTGACTCCGGCGACGGCATGCAGATAACCGGCGGCCAGTTCGCCAACACCACCGCTGTGTTCGGCAACGACTTCGCAACCTTCCCCGATTTCCCCGCCGAGATCCGGGCTCCCAAAGGAACCACCTTCGGGGTCTCCGGTTTTCAGGTGCAGTTCTCCCGGGAGGAGATCTACACCCCCGGGGACAAGGTGAACGCCCTGGTGGCGATGAACCCGGCGGGGTTCAGGATGAACATCGGGGACGTGGTCTCCGGCGGGCTGATCATCGTCAACGAGGACGAGTTCGACAAAGGCAATCTTGCCAAGTGTGGTTATGAGCCGGGCTATAACCCGCTGGACGATCCCTCGATCCTGCGGCAGTTCAAGCTCCTCAAGGTGCCCATGAGCCGGCTGACCCGCGAATCGCTCGTCGACTCCGGGATGGGGGCCAAGGACATCGACCGCTGCCGGAACATGTTCGCTCTGGGCATCGTTTATTGGATCTTCGAACGGCCGATGGACACCACGATCAAGTGGTTTCACGACTACTTCGGCCAGAAGAAGAACCAGCCGGAAGTGGCCCGGGCCAACGAAGAGGCCCTCAAGGCCGGCTACTACTTCGGGGAGACGACCGAGCTCATAACCGTGCGCTATTCCATCGCCCCCGCCAAGCACCCCGCGGGGCTGTATCGACAGATCTCCGGCAACGGGGCGACGGCACTGGGGATGGTTGCCGCCACCGTTCTGACCGGCAAGCAGCTCACCTACGCCAGCTATCCCATCACTCCCGCCACGGAGATCATGCATCGGCTGGCCCACGTCAAGCATTTCGGTGTGAAGACGTTCCAGGCCGAGGATGAGCTGGCCGCCGTCTGCGCCGCCATTGGTGCCTCCTTCGCCGGCGACCTGGCCGCCACTGGAACTTCCGGTCCGGGGCTGGCGCTGAAGAGCGAGGCGATCGGTCTGGCGGTAATGATGGAGCTGCCGCTGGTGGTGATCAACGTGCAGCGGGCCGGGCCCGCCACCGGCATGCCCACCAAGACCGAGCAGGCCGACCTTTTCCAGGCGCTTTGGGGCAGGCCGGGAGAAAGCCCGTGCATCGTCATCGCCCCGCGCAGCCCGGCCGACTGTTTCCAGATCGTCATCGAAGCCTTCCGCATGGCGATACGACACATGTGTCCGGTGATCGTGCTGTCGGACGCCTATATCTCCAACGGGGCCGAGCCCTGGCTCATCCCGGACATTGACAACATTGCTCCCATCGTCTGCGAACATGCCACCGAGCCCAACGCGGACGGGGAGTTTCACCCCTACCTACGGAACTCTGAAACGCTCGCCCGCCCCTGGGCCATCCCGGGCACAGCCGGCTTGGAGCATCGGATCGGAGGACTGGAGAAGACCGAGGATACGGGTGACGTCTCCTACGATCCGGAGAACCACGATCGTATGGTGCGCTCGCGCGCGGAGAAGATCGCCCGGGCATCGGACGCGATCCCGTCGCTCGAGGTCCGCGGTCCGAAGGACGGCGATGTGCTTCTGCTGGGGTGGGGCGGAACTTACGGGGCCATCACCACCGCCGCCGATTCGCTTCGCGAGATGGGCCATCGTGTGAGCTCGGCCCACCTGCGCCACCTCAACCCCTTCCCGAAGAACCTGGGCGAGATACTCGGCCAATTCCGGAAGATCATCATCCCCGAGATCAATCTCGGCCAGCTTCGCGTTCTGATCCGCGACCGGTTCCTGATCGACGCGGCGGGGATCAATCAAATGGAAGGAAGGATGTTCTCGGTGGAGGACCTGATCGAGGAAACCCTGCGGATCATGCCGGACAGCGGCATCCCGGTGGAGCATCAACCCCAGACTGCGGGGAAACCGCGATGACCGATACTTCACTGCCGCAATACAAGCCGCAAGATTTCGCCACCGATCAGGATGTACGCTGGTGTCCCGGGTGCGGCGACTACGCCGTTCTCTCCGCGGTGCGCAAGGCTCTGCCCGACCTTGACGTGCGCAAGGAGGACTACGTCTTCGTATCCGGCATCGGATGCGCCGCGAGGTTCCCCTACTACATGAACACCTACGGCATGCATTCGGTGCACGGCCGGGCCCCGGCGTTCGCCACCGGGATCAAGCTGGCCAATCCCAAGCTGGAGGTCTGGCTGGTGTCCGGCGACGGCGACCTGCTGTCCATCGGCGGCAATCACACCATGCACGCGATGCGCCGCAACATCGATCTGAACATCGTCCTCCTCAACAACCGCATTTACGGCCTGACCAAGGGCCAGTATTCGCCTACCAGCGAGTTCGGCAAGATCACCAAGTCCACGCCCATGGGCTCGGTGGATTATCCGATCAATCCTTCGAACATGGCCGTTGCCGCCGGGGCAACTTTCATCGCCCGCTGCCTCGATGTCGATGTCAAGATGCTCACCGACATCATGAAACGGGCCGCCTCCCATCGCGGGCTCGCGTTCATCGAGGTCCTCCAGGACTGCAACATCTTCAACCACGGCGCCTGGTTCCACGCCTCGCAGAAAGACAAGCGGGATGACCACACCGTAGCGTTGGAGCACGGCAAGCCGATCATCTTCGGCCGCGAGCGCGACAAGGGCATTCGGTCTTTCCATGGTCGCCTGAAAATCGTGGATCTCGGGCACGGGTTCGGCGAGGATGAGCTTCTGATCCATGATGAGTGTGACCGAGGTCGGGCCTATCTCCTGGCTCAGATGGCCCACCCCGACTTCCCCGAGCCTCTGGGCGTTCTGCATTGCTGCCCGGAGAAACCGCCCTACGATGAACTGGTGCACAATCAGATCGCCCAAGCCGTCGAAAAGCGAGGCAAAGGCGACTTCAACCAGCTCGTCCGCGACACGAACACCTGGCTGATCGAGGAGGACACCGAGAGCTGCCTCTCCCTGGAGGATTGAGCAGGTTGAGGCGCGGTTCGGGCGCCGCCGTCACCGCAGGCGACGATGACACCTGCACGATGCGGCCTGATGTTGAATCGCTCCCGGCCTGCCGGATTGCAGGTGCTCGTGTGCAAGTGCTCTTAGACGATGCGACAATCTTCATCGACGAGACCACGCGAGCGCGGCCCAACCCGCTGACGCGGGGGAAGTTCAACATTCCTGATCGCTGAAGAACCGGCCGGCGCGCATCCACCGGAAGGGTGGGGCGCGCCGGCCCAGAAGTACAAGGTCAGTGTGACGCGTGAGGCGGCTCTTGGCAACGGAGCACGGTCGGACATACAGAAAACACTGCGCCAATCAACGCGCCCAGTTTGCCTCGCTTGCCCGCCTTGCCGGGGAACACGCCGCCGCGCCGGATCGGGAGCGTTTCAGGCGGAGACCGATGTGGTGCTGGTATTCATCGCGGCGCTCTTGAGAATGTCGGCCTTGTCGGTCTTCTCCCAGGAGAAGGATCCGGCGGCGCCCTCGCCGGGGGTGCGGCCGAAGTGGCCGTGATACGAACTCACCTGATAGATCGGCTTGAGAAGATCGAGCGTCTCGATGATGCCGCGCGGCGTGAGCTGGAAGTGCTCGCGGACGAGCTTCTCGATCTTCGCCTCTTCGATCTTCGCCGTGCCTTTGCAGTCGACCATCACGGAGATGGGTTCGGCCACGCCGATGGCATAGCTGATCTGAAGCTCGCAGATGTCGGCGAGCCCGGCCGCGACGATGTTCTTGGCGATATAGCGCGCCATGTAGGAAGCGGACCGGTCGACTTTGCTGGGGTCTTTGCCGGAGAACGCCCCGCCGCCGTGTCTGCCGCGCCCACCATAGGTGTCCACGATGATCTTGCGCCCGGTGAGGCCGCAGTCGCCGTGCGGGCCGCCGATCTCGAACTTGCCGGTGGGGTTGACGTGGATGGTGATGTCGTTGTGGTAGCTGTCGCCGAGGACGGGCCTGACGATGTGTTCGGTGATCTGCTCGGCGAGGTCTTCCTGTTTGCTGTTCCATTCCGGACCGTGCTGGGAAGAGATGACGATCGTGTCGACGGCGAGCGGACGATCGCCCTGATACCTGACGGTGACCTGGCTCTTGGCATCGGGCCTGAGGTGCGGGATGACCATCGTGCGACGCACTTCGGCGTGTCGGGCCATAAGGCGATGGGCGAGATGGATGGGAAGCGGCATGAGTGACGGCGTCTCGCGGCAGGCGAACCCGAACATCAGCCCCTGATCACCGGCGCCTTGTTCCTTGTGCAGCCCGACGCCCTCATCAACTCCCTGGGCGATGTCCGGAGCCTGCGGGTCCAGGGAGACAAGGACGGCACAGGCGTTGCCATCGAAGCCTTTGGCCCCATCGTCGTACCCGATGCCGAGAACCGTATCCCGGACAATCCTGGGAATATCCACGTACCCGTCACAGGTGACCTCGCCGGCGACAATTGCCATCCCGGTGGTCACCAACGTCTCGCAAGCCACCCGTGACCAGGGGTCGACCCGGAGCATCGCGTCGAGAATGGCGTCGGAAATCTGATCGGCCATCTTGTCGGGATGACCCATGGAGACCGACTCGGAAGTGAACAGGTAGGGGCGTGAGGACATGGCGAGCCTTTCAGCATCCCGTGCCGGCGACGGCAGCACATGTCGTGGCCGGGGGGTTCGTGCATGATTCATTTATCCGGATCATTGGATGAAACTGCGAGGCTCAGTCTAAGCGCCTTTTCTGGAATCGACAAGGCCGGTCCGCGGTCCACGGCCGCTCCGCCTCGAGGCTTCAGATGACAGCGCAGCCGGACAGCCTGACGTGACAAGCGTTTGGGGACCGCCAGGTGGGTGTTGCGATCCTCGGTGGTTGCGGACCATGACTCCCGGCACGCGACTGCCGACAGTGAACAGCAGCTCTTTCTTTGGGAGGCTCATCACGCACCGACGATCTGGCCACCGGTATGGCTGGAGCTCCCGGACGCGATCAGAGCAAGAAGGAACTGGCCGATCCTTCCTCCTGCAGGGGTTGGCAGTCAAGCGAAGCCGATGCAATCGGAACTGCGCCTGCATTCATCATTGTTCTTGCCGCGAAGACCGGAGAGAGTATGCTTGATTGGCAGAAGTCAGCCACATCGGGCCCAACCGGAATCTGAGACATACCCGGAGGAGAAGACACATGACGACTTCCCGCACATTCTTCTTTGCGGCGGTCGCGGTGGTGCTCGCGGCCGTCTCTGCGGCGCCGGCCGGTCAGGTCGAGAAGGTTACGCCGTTCACCGGCCCCGTTGATCAGATGGACGTGATGGGCGGCTATGCCTCGACGCACGTCATTGTCCGCGTCCGCGAAGGCGTGAACCTCGGGCGCACGATCTCGGGAGCGCACACGCTGGCCGCCGACGGTCAACCGGATCCGCAGCTCGCGGCGATGCTCACGCGCTGGCAGGCTCAGAGCATCGCGCCTACCGGGAAGGTCCGGCCGCAGAACGAAATGCTGGCCCGGAAGTTCGGCCTGGATCGTTACTACACGATCCGCGTGCCGCAAGGCACCGACACCAGAGCACTGGCCGCCGAGTTGAGCGCTTTCGATCATCTCATCGAGATCGCGGAAGTCAGCGGCATTGGCGGAATCATCCAGACCTTCCCCAGCGACACTTACTTCAACTACCAGTACGGCCTGCACAATACGGGCCAGTACATCAACGGCCAGACGGGCATCGCCGATTCGGACATCGACGCCCCCGAGGCCTGGGACCTGCACACCGGCACCGACGCCATGATCCTGGCCATGATCGACACCGGAGTCAGCACCAGCCATCCCGATCTCAACGACAAGCTCATCCCCGGCTGGAACATAATCGACAACAACAGCAACACCGAGGACAGTTGGCTCATCTCCCACGGCACGCATTGCTCCGGAATCGCCTCGGCCGAGAGCAACAACAACCAGGGCGTGTGCGGGGTGAGCTGGGGCGCGAAGATCATGCCCATCAAGGTTGTGGACGCCCTCGGTATGGGCACCGAAGAGGATTGCGCCGACGGAGTGATCTGGGCCGCCGACCACGGCGCGCACGTCGGCTCCATGAGTCTGGGTTATCCCGTGGGCATCCAGTACTTCGAGAACGCCATCAATTACGCACACGCCCAGGGTATGGTCCTGGTGGCGGCCTCGGGTAACAACGGCGCGCCGCCGGTCCTTCCCCCCGCCCGTTTCGAGAACACCATCGCCGTCGGGGCAACCGACAACCGCGACAACTTGGCCGGCTTCAGCTCTTACGGCCCGGAGATGTCGGTCGTCGCCCCCGGCGTGAGCGTCTATTCGTGCATCGACGACTTACTCTACGGCTATAACACTTACACCTACATGGACGGCACATCGATGGCCTGCCCCCACGTCTCGGGCCTCGCCCTGCTCATCTGGTCGGCGAATCTTGATCTTAACAACGATGAGGTGCGCGACATCATCGAGTCGACCGCGGACGACCTGGGGCCGGCCGGATGGGATCAACAGTTCGGCTACGGCCGAATCAACGCTTATGCCGCGGTGGATGCGGCGATCAACGCCGGAGGCGTGTACGGCGATGTTAACGGTGATGGCGTTGTGAACATCGATGATGTATTCGCAGTCCTCGCCGCTTGGGGGCCGTGCGATGGGTGCCCCGAGGATGTCAATGGCGACGGCGTGGTGAACATCGACGATCTGTTCGAGGTGCTGGCGAACTGGTCGTAAGGATGAGCCTCCCCGGCACGTTGCTGTCGGTTGGTAGCAGTGAGTTCGGGCGGTAGATCAGCCGTTTGGGACTCCCGCGGCGGGATTGAGACCAACAATGGTCCCGGGGGAGTGTCGGCGGGCCAGAAAACCGCCGATATTCCTTGCCGGAAATCGCATCATCCGGTATTCTGGAGATAAGAAGTGGGGGTCCGGCGGCCCCGTCGGAATGGACGAGGCCGCCGCGAGCTTGAGGCGATTGCCCCGGGGGAGGAGGCCTTGGTGACGGGCAACCCACATTTAAGTGGTGATTTGAGATGGCGGAGGTTCCAGTGCAGCCGCGGGGATGCTGTACGCGAAGCGTGCGGCGATCCAGGCATCCTCGCGACGCGGCGGGACGCTCCCGATCACCTGACCAACCCATAGGGAAAAGCGCGATGGGACAAGGACACGAACAGTGCGGCAAGAGACGGGATTCGATATGCGGGATGAGAAGTGCGGCTGTCATGATTGCCGCGCTTGGCTTGGGGCTTCTGCTCTTGTGGGGCGAGAGCGGCGAAGCCCGGCTGGCGCCGGCAGAGGGCAAGCGAGGAAGCCCCGGCGAGATCGTCCCGATCGATTCCACGCGAACACTGTGGGTTGAGGCGTACGATTTCAACGATTACGACCCATGCCACGAGACCGATTCCGATGCCGCGGAAGGCTTCGAGGATTATGACAATACGATCGTAGCTGATTGCGGGATCGGCGTGGGCAGGGCCGGCCAGCAGTCGTACATCAGGACGACATCGTTGTCAGCCGTGGGCTATGCCTATGCTAAGGGTGTTGACGGGGGAGGATACCATGGCCAGGGGGAAGCGGAATCGGTCTACGAGGTTGTCTTTGACTCGCCTTCGACCCAATGGTGCACGCTGTCGGGGGAGATCTCCACGGAGTACGACTACTACGGAACATCCGGCAGGTCCACAGTTCGGCTGAGCGGTCCAGGCGGCGTACTGCATGAATGGCAACTGCTCGGCGAGAATAACACGCTGGCGTTCTCCGTTGAGGTGCTTCTGGAGGAGGGCGAGCAGTACAACCTCTTTGCTGAGAGTGTCGCCTGGTCAAGCGGAGCCGACGGCCAGATGGACTACTCTGTATTCCTGGACTTGACCGGTTCCGGGCCCACGGTTGATGTGGGCGTTCAGGCGATCAACTCCCCGCCGTCGGAGTTCCCGGCCGGTGACGGCATTGTCAACGCCACCATCGCAAACTTCGGCGTTGATGGTGCGGATGTGCCGGTGCATTGCGAGATCTCCGAGCGGGGCCTCACGTTCCTTAATGAGGACTTCGATGGCGCGTTCCCCCCGTCCGGATGGACACAGGAGCAGGCCGGCGAATGGCGGCAGACCTGGGAGAACGACGCTGGAGGCACCGCGCCGAATGCACACCTGGCCTATGAGAATATTATTGGAGACTTTGCGTATCTGGACACCCCGCCCCTTGACACCACCGGGGCGACACGCCTGATCCTCGAATTCAAGCATCGCTTAAGCGTCGAGAATGAGACGGTCATTGTGTATTCCAGATCCTCGAATGAAGATGACTGGACGGACGTGAGCCCGTGGCCGAACCCGATTCCCTACGTCTACAAACCTGCACTGGTCAGGATCGATATCGGGCACGACATCGGACCGGCAACACAGTTGCGCTTCGCGTATGAAGGCGGCCCGCTCGGTAGATTCCTCTACGATTGGTATCTGAATGACGTCAGGATCTACGATCTTGATCCGGTGTATATCGCGGACGAGACGGTGTATGTGGCGGCGGTCTCTGAGGACGAGGTGGAGTTCGGTCCGCCTTGGAGTGCGCCGGAAGGGCTCAACGTTCTGGATGTCATGACCGAACTGCCTGGCGATGAGAATCCGGACAATGATGCGCTGACAGAAATGCTGACCATCGGGCCGATCACGCACTACGAAAACCAGATTCTCGTGGCCTCAGACGGTGCGGACCACGATGACTTCGGCTTGCCCGTGGCGATCGACGGCGAGTTGGCGATCATTGGCGCCAAGTGGCATGATATCCCGGTCAACAAGTGCGGCGCCGCTTACGTCTATCGCTTCGACGGTTCGAATTGGATTGAGGAGCAGAAACTCACCGCGTCGGATGCAGGGGACACGGACCTCTTCGGTGGGAGTGTGGCGATCAGTGGGGAGACCGTGGTTGTGGGCGCGGATTGGGACGACAACGAAAATGGAGGGGGAGCCGGCTCGGCATACGTGTTCCGATTCGACCACAAGAAAAAGAAATGGTGTGAGGAGGCCAAACTCCTGGCCTCGGACGGTGCCCCGGCAGATTACTTCGGCGACGCGGTCGCCATCCAGGGCGATGTGGTTGTGGTCGGTGCGTCACACGATGATGACAATGGCGAAGACTCCGGCTCCGCTTATGTCTATCGTTTCGACGGTTCGACCTGGGTCGAGGAGCAGAAGCTTCTGGCTCTGGATGGGGAAGCCGATGATAGTTTCGGAGCACCGCTGTCAATCAGCGACCAGGTCATTGTCACGAGTGTGGCGCACGACGACAACCTCAACGGTGAGAATGCGGGAACGGTATATGTGTTCCGGTATGACGGGACAGAGTGGGTCCAAGAGGCTCAACTGACTGCCTCCGATGGCGCTGAAGGTGATCGGTTCGGACGATCAGTCGCGATCAAAGGCGCAGTCATGGTGGTGGGAGCCCCGGAAGACGATGATCTCGGCACCGACTGCGGATCGGCCTATGTCTTCCGCCACGACGGATCCGCATGGGTCGAGGAGGCCAAGCTCCTGGCGTCCGACTTATGTGTGTGGGACGAATTCGGCTGGAGCGTGGACATCGATGGAGATTCGGTTGTCGTGAGCTCCATGAGACTCACGGGCGCCGACGATGGCGGCTCGGGCTACCGCTTCACTCGCCAGGGCGATGAGTGGGTTCAGAACGCAAAATTGATGGCGTCGGACATCGATCCTGACCATGATCTGGGTTATGACGTCGCCGTCTCCGGCGGCACGATCATGCTCGGCGCACCGGGCGTCAATGATGATACCGGGGCGGTTTATGTCTTCTCGGGAACAGTCTTCGGCGATGTGAACGGCGACGGCGTGGTGGACATCGACGACATCTTCGCCATCCTTGCTGCCTGGGGGCCGTGCGATGGCTGTCCCGAGGATGTCAACGGCGACGGCGTGGTCGACATCGACGACCTTTTCGAGGTGCTCGCCAACTGGACGTGAACGGATCAACGGTGCACCCGATTCAGGAATGCCACGGGCATCGGCGTGGAGCCGGTGCCCGCGTTTCATACGGTTGTGGGGCAGGGAAGAATCGCCGGCGGCTGATACGGATGATCCCCCGACGGACATTATGATCCGTCGTTTGGCCGATTTTCGGTTGATCCATATCGCCCGATCCGTCAGACTGGGGCTGGCCCGAAATCGTCAATATCGGAAGGTAGAGGAAGGATACGACTATGTGGAAACCGGCTCGGATTCTGTGGTGCCTCGTTGGCTGGCTGGCCCTGACCGCCGCGGCCTCCGCCCAGAGGGCCCCCCTGGAGCAGCGGGTGGTCGATATCGGCATCGACTCCGGCCCGATCGTGAACCTGACAAGCGAGCGGACTGTGGTCTATTCGACCACCGTGAGCGTGCCTGAATCATCCTGGCTGAGGCTGGTACTTATCGGCACCAGGCTGGGCAAGGCTCCCGAGGGAGGCGCACCGACCGTGCTTCGCATCAGTTCGGTGAGGGACGGGGCGGCCCATCGGCTCAACTCCACCACCCTCCGGCAGTGGCAGTTCACCAGCGCCTACATGAACGGCGACCGGCTGCTCGTGGAGGTGATCGCCGATCCGGGCGCGGCGGAGAGCCGCGTGATGATCCCCCGCGGTTGGGCAGGCCCGATGGGGACGACGGAACTGTCTATCTGCGGACCCACCGATGATCGCGAGCTCTCCGACGATCCCCGCGTGGGTCGCAACTATCCCACCGGCTGCACCTCCTGGCTGATCGACGACGCCAACCACTGCAACCTCACCGCCGGCCACTGCGCCGATGACGGGCTGCAGGTGGTGGAGTTCAACGTGCCTCTTTCCAACCCCGATGGCACCATCAATCATCCCGGGCCAGAAGATCAGTATTCGGTCGATCCGGTGTCCGTGCAGACCAACGGCGGACAGGGAGTCGGTGACGACTGGGCGTACTTCGGCTGTTTTCCCAACAGCAACACCGGTCTCACGCCCTACGAAGCGCAAGGCGATTACTTCGTGCTGGTGTTCCCGCCTCCGGCTGACGGCCAGGACATTCGCATCACGGGTTACGGCACCACCAGTTATCCGGTCCCCCCCGAATGGAACAAGGCCCAGAAGACGCACGTAGGGCCGTACTTCGACTTCTACGGCACCACGGTCATGTACACCACCGACACCACCGGGGGCAACTCCGGCTCGCCCGTCATCTTTGATGATACCGGCGAGGCGATCGGCATCCACACCCACGGCGGGTGCAACGACTACGGCGGAAACCACGGCACCGGCGCCAACCATGACGGGCTCCAGTACGCCCTCGCTCACCCCCAGGGAGTCTGCATCCCGAAACCGAATCTCCTGTTCACCTACCCCGACGGTCTGCCGGACTATCTGAATCCGGCCGGCGACAGCATCCGCGTCGAGGTGTCCGGGCAGAATGAAGGCGTGCCGCAGCCCGGCACCGGCGTGCTCCACTACAACGCCGGCGCCGGCTTCGTCGAGGTGCCCATGAACGAGATCTCGGACAACGTGTACGACGCAATCTTCCCCGCCATAGATTGCCCCACACTCGTGGCTTACTACTTCAGCGCCGAGACCACGGATGCGGAGGTTGTGACCGATCCCGTCACCGCGCCCGACGCGTTTTACACCGCGTACTCCGCGATTGGAATCGATTTCGGCTTCGCCGATGACTTCGAGACGGACACCGGATGGACGGTCGAGAATTTCGATCTTCAGGACGGCCAGTGGGAGCGTGGCGTGCCCGCCGGCGGCGGCGATCGCGGCGATCCGCCCACCGACTACGACGGTTCCGGCGCCTGCTACGTCACCGACAACGCCGATGGCGATTCCGATGTCGATGGCGGCCCCACCCGGCTGATCTCGCCCACCATCGATCTCTCAGGCCTGTCCGATCCCCAGCTTTCCTACGCCCGCTGGTTCAACAACGATGATCAGGACGCCGACCGCCTCGACGTCGAGATCTCCAACGACGACGGTGCGAACTGGACGCCGATCGAGTCGGTCGGACATGTCAACGGCTGGGTCGTGGTTCAGCTGCGGGTCGCGGATTACGTCACGCCGACGGCGACGATGAAGCTGCGCTTCAGCGCCACCGACAATCCCAACGATTCGGTGACGGAAGCCGGGATCGACGCGGTGAAGTTCTTCGAGTTTGAATGCGGCGTGTTTGGCGACGTCAATGGTGATGGAGTGGTGGATATCGACGACATCTTCGCCGTGCTTGCCGCCTGGGGGCCGTGCGATGACTGCCCCGAGGACGTCAACGGCGACGGGGTCGTCGACATCGACGATCTGTTTGAGGTGCTGGCAAACTGGACCTGATCGATACTGAAACAAGGAGGTCTTTTCTATTCTCCGTATTCTCTTGGGAAGATCCGATTTCTTCGCTCTCTGTTCCGGGGTCTGTGAGACGTAGCCCACAGCTGATGGGTGCTAATCAGGAAACTGGAAAGGAAGTCAAGATGTACAAGAACACGACGAGCATTGTGGGGGCGGCGGTGACGCTGACCTTGCTTTGTTCTCCGGCCCTCGGGTCGGTATCCCCGGAGGGCACATCGGGCCCGCAAGCGTCGAGCGATCAATCTCAGGCCGCCCCGTTGGGCAAAGCGACCCATACCGTCTTCGCGGAGTACGGGACGGCCACCTGGTGTGGTTACTGCAAGTACGCCCACGGGGCATTGAAGGAGATCTGGGCCGAAGGCCTGTACGACTTCTTCTATGTATCGCTGGTTGACGACAAGGATCTGTGGGCCAAGAACCGGGTGAGGAACGACTACAACATCTACGGCTTCCCCACCGTGTTCTTCGACGGCGGTTACGACGTGAGAGTCGGGGCCGGCAGCGTGCCCACCGCCAAGGCGGCTTATGAGGCCGCCATCAATAACTGCGGTGCGCGGGATGTGCCGGATATCGAGGCCCAACTGTCCGTTGTCTGGCTCGGCAACGCGACCATGGATATCCAGTTGTCGATCGTGAACAATGAGGCATACGACTACGAAGGATACCTCCGGGTCTATGTGACCGAGAACGAGTCCACGCTCGGATGGTACGACACCTGGGGTTACCCGTACACATTCCCGCTGCTCGACTATGCCTTCAATGAGGACCTGACGATTCCCGCCGGAGGAACGTGGGAAGGCGCCGTGATCTGGAACGGCAACGATTACGACAACGGCTACGGCGTGAACTTCGGCGGAATCACCATGGACAACACCACTGTGATCGCGGCGGTGTTCAACGACGAGTGGCATCAGGGATATGCCTATCCGCCCTACAACAATCCCTTCGACGCCTACTACGTCGATGAGACGACGGGGAAGATGCCCTCGATACCCGGGGATGCCAACCAGGACGGTGTGGTCGATATTGACGACATCTTCGCCATCCTCTTCGCGTGGGGTGAATGTGACGGATGCCCAGAGGACGTCGACGGCAGCGGAGTGGTGGACATCGACGACGTCTTCTTCGTGCTGGATAACTGGAGCTGATTTCCAGCCGCGGCTATCGAACGGAATGCGAACAGGACCCGGGCTGCGGCTCGGGTCCTTTTTTGCGCACGGTGGGGCGTATTACCGGTCCCCATGCGGCCAGTCGGGCGGGGACCCCCCTCGGTGCGATAAATCCCCCTCGCGTGACGACGTGAACCGGGTATATTATTGGCGTGGAAGATTTTTGTTGATCCCACCCGCCCCGAAGCGGGCCCAACCTGGAGGAGTAGCAATGAGAATTTTGTTTGGACTGCTGGCGACCGCCGCCATGGGTGCTGCGGCCGCTGCGATGCCCGCGGTCGAGAAAGAAGCGACGGCTGCCTGGAAGCTGAAAGGCGATCTCGCCACCGTGGTGCAACAGGCCGCCCCGAACGAGCTGATCCCCATCAGCATCGTCATGCGGGATCAGGTCGGGATTCAGGAGATCCAGAATCTCGGCCGGTTTGCGGACAAGTATCAGCAGCGGGCCGCGGTGCTGGGCCGCCTCAAGGAGGTTTCCCGCACATCTTCGGCCCCGTTGCTGGCGGTCCTGCAGGCCGAGCAGGCGACGGGAGCGGTGG
>CP070772.1:2695629-2734953 GCA_020345805.1 Phycisphaerales bacterium
CTCGACGTCCGGTGGCGAGGTTCCCTCCGATGCGTCCGCGACCCGGACGGGAGGCGTATCTTCCGGCTGTCGGGTATCGGCGGGGACCGCTTCATCGCCGGGCGGCGGTTCGCGATTCACCCGTTGCTGCAAAGTCCACCGCTGCCAGTCCTGCTCGGTTGGGTAATTCCGCATTTTGTGCGGCTGGACTATCCGCGAGGAAAGCTCGAACGTGTAGGTGCCGGTAAAGGCCTCGGGCTCTTCCCAGGTGAAGCGGACGTCATCGAAGATGCCGGATTCCTCCAGGTTCTTCTGCATCTGGCCCACAACCTCGGTGGGCTCCCGGTTCTTCTCATCGTCCTTCTTGGCGTTCCCTTTGATGACGAAAGGCTGGCCGTGATCGAGGCGGATCCATTCCAGCTCGATGCCCCGGGGGGTGTTGCAGGCGATGTCGCTCATCAGCTTGGTCATGGACCAGGCGCGGTCCCCCAGCGTGTGGTACATCGCCAGTTGATGGTTGATCTGATCGATATTGGCCTTTCTTTCGTCCAGGTCGGAATGCCGCCACTTGAGAAGCTGGAGTCGGAGCCCGCTGATGAGCAGGGGGCCGAAGGCCAGGATCAGCGCGCATACCACCACGGTGGCGGTTGCGGTGCGGGGTCGGCTCAGCTTGTCGACCGTCGCCCGGACGCGCGAGGGGCGCACCAGCGGCGGGTCGGCCTTCAGCTCGGTGAGAGGTCGAAGCTGATCGGTGGTGGCCAGCAGGGCGCCGGCGGCGATGCCGTACTCCGACCACCAGCCCGCGTCCTTCGTCGCTCCGTCCAGTCGGTCCGCGGCGCTGCCGCGCACTTCGCTGTCGATAAGCAGGTTGCTTTCGAAAGGCCTCAGCGCACCCAGGGCTGGTTCGATGGAATCGATGAGCGACTCGACATACGAATCGCTGTGACCGACGTTCAGAGCAGTCTCGGCCAGGGCCCGGGTGACGCTCCGCCGCCAGGCTTCGCTGTCCTTGGGGTCCTCCTTGGCGGCCCGGAAGGCAGCGCCGTTGCTGTGGGTGATGGCGGCGGCGATCGATCCGTCAGCCCGATCCAGCCACAACAGGGGTACGGTCGGCCTGAGGCCGTTGAGCAGGGCGGCCAGGGCGGCGACGTCCGGCGCGAAAACCATTGGTCGAGCCGTCCGGGGCGGCCGGAAGAGGGCCGACTCGGGCCACACCAGGATGATCCCCGCCCGGCTGGTCTCGCCCGGGGCGGCGTGGAGTACGGCCATGGCCAGCCGGTGTGGCGGAGCGCTGCCCAGGAGCTGCGCCTCTGCCTGCAGACTCAGAGCCTGCTCCAGCTGATCCGGGCCGGCGTCGGGCAGCGTGCAGGATCGGCAGATGACCGCCGCCGCCGGCAGCACGCAGATCACTCGCCCCACCCGGTGCGGGTCGAGCCAGCGGTCGAGGTCCTCGGAATCGCGGTCGGGGACCTCCCGGGAGTCGAGAATCTCCGGGCGGCCCCTGCGGGTATCGGCGATCAGCAGCCGCCAGACCCGGCCGGCGCGGTGCACGACGGCCAGCACAGAGGAGTCGAATTGTCCGGATGCGGCGTTTTTCACTGTTCTCGATACTCAATGATGCGGACGGGGACGGTAGAACGATCCACCACCGCAACGATTTCAATTTCAAGGTCGCCGGAAGCAGACTTACCCCGCGAGGTGATGGTGTAGACGTTGCTCGTGGTGGTCAGAAGCGATGAGAGGCGCTCCCAGGTTTCGCTGGTCAGTTCGCGGAGTTCCGTCAGTTCGATCAGGCTGGTGATGCCTTCCGGCCGGCTGTCTCGGATGTAGAGGATCTCATCGGCAAGGATCTCCTCTCCGGGTAAGAGATCGCGGAGAAGATCGGCCGAGATGGTATTGATGTTCATTTTCCCGGGCAGGCGGTCCAGCGGGCTGTCGATTGCGGTCTCGTTGAAGACTGCGTCAAGCTGCTCCCGGGTGAGATTGGCCAGAGCCCCGCTTCCCGCGGAGGTCCCCTGGACGCTTACGAGCTGCTCCAGTCGGTTGCCATCCTGCTTGCCGAAGGCCTTGAGGGCCTCGGCTTGGGCGTAGTCGATCCCCAGGCGCTCGGCGAGCTCGTTCGGGTCGGCGATTCGGAGCAGAATGCGAGGCTGGCCGGAGGCGGTCGCCCCATCTATGACCGAGTAGGCGGTCAGGTAGGAGAACCAGCCCGCTTCGAGCTTGCGGTCCGGGTCGTCGCTGGGGAAGGATCGTTCCGAATCGTCCTCGTTGGGGTCGAGTCGGTTGTTGAGGTTCCAATCCTCACCGCGGAGCTCCTCGGGCCAGATTCCGGCCACGAGCTCCAATTCCGCGGTGGTGCGGAAAAGGCCGTTTCGCGGCTCATAGGGAGGGATCTGGCTGAGGTAATAGTCCCGCTCGGCCCCGAAGGCCGTCACCTCGTCGTCCTCGTCGATCCAGTCCATGATCTCCGCGGCCTTGTCGATGGTGAGCCCTTCCGGCTCGAGCAGCTGGAAAATGATCGAGCGGTCTTCGCGGTTGATGTTGAACTTGGAATGCTCATCCATGGGACCTTCCCAGTCCCGGCCGTCAGCGTGGTGCAGGATCTCCCAGCGGGCGTCGAGAGTTTCGCCTCGGTGGACGTACTCCATTTCCCGCACCATCGCCCAGGCATCATCCGGGACCGGATTCAGCGTGTGATAAGCCATGACGGCGATGGTGGATTCCATTCCCGCCCTGGCCGCCCAACGGGCCTGGATACGGTTCAGAGCCTCACGTCCGAGCAAGGCCTGGCGTTGGGCCGAAAGCTGCACGGCACTGACCACAAGAGCGGCGATGGCGATGGCCCATAGAACCACGATGATCGCCGATCCACGTTGTCCGGACGCCGGGCGAGTCATCAGCTGCCCCCCCTGTTCGTGGTGCCTTGACCGGGGCTGCCGCTGCCCTGGGATCCGGACTGACCGCCGCCTCCGCCTCCGCCCCCGCCGCCGGGCAACTCCCGCACGCCTCCGTCGCGAGTTCCCCCGCGTTGCCGGATCTCTCTTGATCCGTCGGGACCTCGGATCTCGATCTCGCTGACGCCCTCGGGCGGAAGGCGCTGGCCGTCGAAAAGCTCCTGAAGTTCCTCGGCCTGCTCGATCGCGGCCTCTTCTTCAGCCATCTGTTCTTCCAGCTCCGCTGCTTCCTCATCGGCCTTGAAGATGTCCTTGGGTGGAATCACGCGGTCGATGGGGATGATGGTTCGGAGAACGGCGAAGGGGGCGTCGTAGGGATCCTCGCCGGCCCGGTGCCCGCTGGCGGTGACCATGACCTGCACGGCGAGGGGCAGGCCCTCATCATCCGATTCCCAGACCTCCTCCCATTCGTCGCCGTCGTAGACCTCGATGGACAGGCCGACGATGCCTTCGACCAGGGGCGTGGCCATTCCACCGCCGAGGGGAAACTCCTCCGGCACCGCATCCCGGCGCCGCCAGAGGATGAAACCGGTTTCATCCTCCTCGATCCGGTACTGCGTTTCGTATTCGATCCCCTCGCCGGAGTAGTCGGAGGGATGGATCTCCCGCAGGCGGTTGGAGAAGATGAGGATTTCGTCGCGGGCCACTTCGTAAGGTTCGTCAATGCCCGTGCGCTCGGAGTCGTCCATCAGCAGGAGGCGGGTGTAGAACAGATCATCGGCGCGGATGATGGAGATGAGGTCATGCCGGATCGCGGTCAGTGCCACGTCGGCGCGGTGATAAGCGTCGAAGCGCATCTTGCTGACCGACTTGGCACGTCCGAGCTGCGAGATGCTCATGGACACGCTGCCGAGCACGAACGCCGTGATCACTCCGGCGATCATCACCTCCACCACGGTGAAGGCGCGGCGACGAGTTGTCGGGTCAGTACTCCATCTCATCGCCATACCACCTTGATTCGCGATCAACCGGCTCCAGGGGAGCCCGTTGCTTGTAGCGCTCGTCGTCCAGCTGCTCTTCGGTGTACTGCGGCTGGGCGATGAGCGTCTCCACCCGCACGTAATCCCGCGGGCGCTCGGCAAGATCGCCCCAGCGGACGGTGACCGTCACCTTGTAGGGCTGGTCGAAGCCCTGGTCCTCGATGTCCACGTCGTAGTTGTACTCCGCGAAGGGGTCGTCGAAGTGGTCCGAGGTTTCGTGGATCTCCGCGTAATCTCTGGGCCCCTCCACGAGGACCATGGCCAGCAGCTCATCAGCCAGCCACGCCGCCTGCATGCGCTTCTCGCTGTCGGCCTGTACCGCCAGAGAACGGCTGGCAATGCTGATGATCGCGGCCAGGCCGACGCCGAGCATCACGCCGCCGATGATCGCGTCCATCAGGGCCATGCCCCGATGCCTCGGCGAACCGCGTCGTGGTGTGGCGGGGAGGCGCATCACCAGTCCTCCCGGCTGTGGCCGATGGCGTCCAGATCGATCGGCTCCGGGTGATATGCCTGGCGGTCGTCCAGCCCATACACATCGGGAGCGACGGCGTGTGAGGCGAGGGAGACGGTAGCGGTCAGGCCGTCGGGGCCGTAGAGCGTGATGTCGATGGTGGGCCGGTCGCGACCCGGCGTGCTGGCGAGCGGCCAGTCCTGCACGTTCATCAGCTCCCCGTCGGCGCGGAACTCCACGGGTAGCGGCTCGCGGCCGAAGAGGGGCAGCTTGACCGGCGCAACGGCCCGGTCGGGCTTCCATTCCGAGGCCCCTTCCAGCAGCGGATCGTCGCTGGCCTCCAGGGTGACCAGGAGTATCCAGTTGTGATCGGGTCCGTAGAGTTCGTGACGGATGCCCACCGGCTTGCGGCTGATACTGTCGCGCTGGGCGTACATCAGCAACAGGTCGGCCACCTGCTCGGTGGCGAGGCGGAAGGTGCGCTTCTGATTGCCTGTCAAGCGTGGCACGACGATGGTGGCGAGCAGGGCCAGAATCACCACCACGACGGTGACTTCCAGCAGAGTGAATCCGCCGGCGCGTCCGGTGGCGTGAGCCGGTCGTGATGTCCTCCATGTCTTGAGCATCAAGGGTTGCTACCGCTCAGTTGACGATGTCTTCGCCGTCACCCTCTCCCCCCGGCAGACCGTCGGCGGCGTAGGACACGATGTCGAAGTCCGGGTTCTCCGCGTCGATCCCCGTGCGTATGACGTAGGGATTGCCCCACGGATCCAGCAGATCCTTGGCCCGCAGGTAGGGTTCCGGGCCTTCGACCAGCATTTCCAGATCCAGATCGTCCGAAGGCTTGCTCATTCCATTGTCGAGCAGGTACAGACTTACCTGCTGAGCGATGCTCGAGACGTCGGCCTGGGCGATCTTCCGCTTTGATTTCTCAACGTTAATCAGCAGCTTTGGGGCGACCAGCGCCGCCAGGAGGGCGATGATGGTGACCACGACGATGACCTCGAGAAGAGTGAACGCGCGCCGCGACCGGCCAAGCGGGCCGCGATGTGGGGTTCTCTTGCGTGACATTTCGGTTCTCCCGTTCGAGGTGTGCATCCGCGGGCCCGCGGATTCACTGGACCAGTGATTGCAGCTCCAGCAGCGGCAGCAGAATCGCCGCGAGGATGAAACCGCCGATCGAAGCCATGATGATCAGCATCACCGGCGGCAGAGCCTTGGTGAACAGCTTGATTGACGTATTGACCTGCCGGTCGAATGCGGTGGCGGCGTGGAGGAGCATGCTCTCCAGACGACCCGATCGTTCGCCGAGATTCACCACCTGAATGAGCAGGGGCGGAAAAAGGCCGCTCCTTTCCAGCGGATCCGCCAGCGCCTTGCCGTGCGTGACCTGATCCTGCACCTGGTCCATGGCCTCCTCCAGCGCGGCGTTGGCCAGCGTGTGCTTGGTGATGCGCAGACCCTCCAGAATGGGCAGGCCCGCCGAGGACAGAGTCCCCAGCGTGCGGGTGAAGCGGGCTACCGCGACATCCCGCAGGAGCTGTCCGAGGACCGGAAGGCGGAGCTTGAATCTATCCAGGCGGAGGCGGTTGGCGGGCACCTTCCGCCAAGCCCGCCATCCAAACAGGGCCAGGGCGATGACCGCGAGAAACAGATGCCAGTAGGAGGACAGGAAGTTGGCGAAGCCCAGCACCACCTGAGTGGGCCAAGGCAGGGTGAAGTTCGCTTCCGCCACCAGCGGACCGATGAGCTTGGGAACGAGGACGGTGACGAGAATGACCACGCTGCCGGCAATCAGGGTGGCGACGATCGCAGGATAGAACGTCGCCCCCAGCACCTCACGGCGCAACTCCAGGGATCTCTCCAGAAGGTCGGCCAACTGGTGGAGGACTTCGCTCATCCGGCCGGAAGCGTCGGCCGCCTGGAGCATGCCGAGGATGAGGTCGTCAAAGGGCGGCCCGTAGTCCCGGGCCGCCTGATGAAGCTGATCGCCCGCTTCCACCCGCTCGATGAGGTGGTCGAGGATGACGGGCATCGCCCGGCCGGGAGCCTGGCGGCGAACGGTGGTGAGTGCCTGCATGAGGGGCAGGCCGGCCTCGATGGCCGTGGCCAGCTCCCGCACCAGGTTGGCCATCTCTGCCCGACGCAGGCGGGGTTTGCCGAAACCGAGCGCCGCCAGACCGGCGGTCCCTGGAGCGGGCGGGGCCTTGGGTGAGGCCACCGTCCATCGCCTGGCGGGTTTTGCTGTGCGCCGGGCCTGACCGTCCAGTTCCAGCACGCTGGTGGCGGTTTCGCCCCGCCCCAGCAGCTTCCGGACAGCATCAGCACGGTCCAGAGCGGCGATCGTGCCGGTCCGAACCTGGCCGCCGGTGGTCAAACTCTCGTACTGGAAGTTCGGCATCGCCGTTTAAACGCCTGATTCTTCCGTATCTTGCGTGGCCCGCAGGACCTCTTCGATGGTCGTGTAACCGTTGACGGCCTTGCGCAAACCGTCTTCGCGCATGGTCATGAACGATTCATCGACCAAAGGTGCGAGTTCCGCCACGGGGCGATTATCGGAAATAGCCTTTCTCAGGGCGGCATTGATGCGGAGCAGCTCGAAATAGCCGACCCGGCCGAAATAGCCGGAGCTGTTGCACTGATCGCAGCCGGCTCCGTGCCACGCCTTCCCCTCAAACGAAGCGGCTTCGCTTGAGGTGAGGCGATGCCCGACATCCTCGGCCATCTCCGTCTGCTCGGCACAATTGGGGCAGATCCGGCGGCCCAGCCGCTGGGCCAGGGCGCCCTCAAGAACCGAGGCCACCAGGTAAGGCTCGGCACCCATGTCGATGAGCCGGCCGATGGAACTGATCGCGTCGTTGGTGTGCAAGGTGGAGAAGATCAGGTGGCCGGTCAGGGCCGAACGGATGGCGATGTCGGCCGTCTCCCCGTCGCGGATCTCGCCGACGAAAATCACGTCCGGGTCCTGGCGCAGAATGTGCCGCAGACCCGTGGCGAAGGTCAGGCCGCGCTTCGGGTTGACCGGGATCTGGTTGATTCCGGTCAACTCGTACTCCACGGGGTCCTCGATGGTGATGATCTTCTTGCGGGGGTCGTAGAGCTTGGAGAGGGCGGCGTAGAGCGTGGTGGTCTTGCCCGACCCGGTGGGACCGGTCACCAGCACCATGCCGTGAGGCTTGGCGATGAGGCGGTCGATCTCCGCCCGCAGGTCCTTCTCCATGCCCAGGGATTCCAGATCCAGCGGCAGCGTGCTCTTGTCGAGAATACGCATCACCACCGATTCGCCGTAGAGCGTGGGTACGGTGGAGACGCGAATATCGACTTTTCGCCCTTCAAAGCGAAGCGTGATGTGGCCGTCCTGCGGAACATAGCGCTCGGCGATGTTCATTCCGCTCATGATCTTGATGCGGCCGATAAGGGCCGGTTGGAGGTGCTTGGGGGGCGGGGGCTCCTCCACGAGCACGCCGTCTATGCGGTACTTGACCTTCAATTCGTTCTCGAACGGCTCGATGTGCACGTCCGACGATCGTTGCTGAATGGCTTCAAGCAGCAGGAGGTTGACGAGGTTGATCAACGTGGGCTGTTCGGCCATCCGATGGATGTCCTCAGCCTCGATGGCGTCCAGGTTGTGCTCGACCTCGGTGTCCTCGTCCGCTTCGCCGGCCAGGCTCTCGGCCATCCGGGCGGCGGTGGTTCCGTAGTGCTCGCGCATCAGGTCGGAGAAGGCCTTCTGGTCCATGCCGATTCGTGTGACCGGATGGCCGGTGATCGTGGCGACCTCATCCATTGCCGCGATGTCCAGCGGGTCTACCATGGCCACCACGAGACGGCCGTTGTCAAGCTGAAGCGGAATGACCCGAAGGCGAACGGCGATTTCCGCGTCGATCAGGGACACCGCCTCCGCAGCGGCACTCGGCGGTTTCTCTGCCCACTCGATTCCCAGCAGGCTGCAGCGACGGCGCAGGGCCTCCGGGTCGTCGCCGGGACCGGCCAGAGGTGGCACGGTCGGCTGAGCGATTCCGGGTGAAGCGCTTGACGATACGACGGGGACGGGTCTGGGGTCGGTCATGATGCTGAGTTGTTATCGGCACACAGGGTGAGAAGGTGCGGAGAATACCGGCATCAACCGCCCGGCGGCATAGATGCGGCCACTTGTGCCGGCGATACGCTCGCCGCCTCTGCTCTCCCCTTGCCGTCTGCGCGGACCGTGAAGGTCACATGGAGGTCGAGCCGCGGCCGCCGCCCCGCCCCAGATCTCCCCGGCCACGGCTGGGATCCCGGGGATCCTTGGGCTTGGGAATGGTTCCGGTTCCCGCGTCACGGGGCGACTCCGGGGTCTTCCGCTCCTTCTGCACCGGGTCGAGTCTCCTCATCCAGCGCTCCGAACCGGGCAGCGAATCGTACTGCTCCTCGGTAAGCAGGCCGCGAAGAAGCAGGGCGAATCTCCGGCAGAGACTCTCTCTCTGGTTGAAATCCGGGCGCTCCAGCTTCGACTTCGTCGGGTTCGACTTGCCGGTCATCCGGGCCGCGGAGACTTCGGCCCGCCATCGGAACGATTCCGGATCGTGTCGGCGGATCGCTTCCTTCAGTGCGTCGTTCAGCGGTGCCACTTCCCTCTGGAAGTCCTGCTCCAGATCTTCGATTTCCTGGACCACGGCTGCGGAAAGATCCTCCAGCTCCCGGGCCGCCTTGAACAGGCGCAGGATCGGCGATGGCCTATACGCTCTGGGGTAGGCCTGGGCCAGCGCCTTCTGGCGGAATTCCTCGCTCAGGTCGGCGGGGAGGGCGGCGGCGATAACCTCGATGTACCGGTCGTTGACATCGCGCACCTCCAGGCGGGCGGCGATCTGCTCGTCGATGACCTGCATACTCAATTCAGCGTCGCTTTCCTGAAGCGAGCGAAGCATCGGCTGCACGCTCCGGCGACGAACATCCTCGCGCTTGCGCAAGGCGGCGTCCAGCGCCAGGTCGTAGTCGTTCATGGTGGGCTGAATGAGCGTCTCGATCGGCTCGCCCAGGTGCAGGTCGCGCACGATGTTGAAGAGGTCGATGGATTCACCGCTGAACTGTCCCTTCAGGATGTTCTTCTCGCGGAATAGAGACCGCTCGAAGGCCGGCCACAGCTCGACCTGCTCTTGATTCAAGATGACCTTGATGTTCTCCATGAATTGCTCGCCCAGGCGCTTGCGCTCGACGGTCCAATCCTCCCAGGGTCCGAAGACCATCTTCATGACCCGCTTCTCGTCGCCGGCCACCATCTTCGGTCGCATCGACTTGAAGCGCTCTTTCATCTGCTCGAGCCCGGCCTCGAAGTCGGTCTGGTAGTCCTCGTACAGCGCCTCCACGATCAGGCGCTGGATCTGGTCCAGTTCGAGCTCGCGGACGACGGTGGTGATGTCGCGGTTGAAGTACTCTTGCTGCATGGATTGGGCGATGCCCGCGGCCTCGCCGAACTGCGCTGCGGCAGAACCGGTGAAGACGATCACCGCAGCCAGGGCGACCGCACCGCCGGCGTGTCGGAGGGAACGCAGGCTGGAGTTCAATCCACTCATCTCTATCATTCTCCTTCCGGAGGGCGATCGTCGCCCGATCCTGTTGATTTCCCCCCAAGCCTGATGCACAGCGCACTGCCGATGTTAGCACGGCCGTTGCGACACGGCAGTTGAACGAATCATGCCACGTGATATGGCAGGCATTCGCCAAATCGCGTGCAAATTGTGCGGTTCGAGCGATCGGGCCGCACACAGCCGGGTGCGCCCTCCCAGTTTGACCGCACGTCGACCCGCACCGCCCGATGGCACAGCTGGCGGGTGGCGCCCGGAAGAATGTTCGGGATAAGTTGGGGTATTGCCGCTGCCGGTGGTTCGGTTCAGACCGCGTCCAGCGGAATCTGGGTGGCCTGCTTGAGCGTGCTCAGGACGAAAGCGGTGCGGATCTTCCCTATATAGCCCACGCTGGAGAGCTTCTTGGTCACGAACTGCTCGTATTCCTCCATGTCGCTCACCACCACACGGAGGACAAAATCCTCGTCACCGGCAGTGTGCCAGCACGCCGGCACCTCCTCAAACCCCGCTAGGGCCCGCTTGACCTTTTCCAGGTTGGCCCGGCTGTGACGGTTCATGCTCACGTGAACGATGGCTTGGACCGGCTTGTTCACCATCTCGGGATCGATGAGGGCCACGTAACCGGTTATCACGCCGCTGGCTTCCAGCTTTCGGACTCGCTCCAGAGTGCTGGGCGGGCTGATGCCGATTCGCTCGGCCAGAGTGGCGTTGGTGATCTTGCTGGATTTCTGAAGCTCTTCGATGATCCGCCGGTCGATGTCATCGAACTTGTGCGTCTTGCGTTTTCCGCTGCCTGGGGACATTAACGGCCTCTCCAGCCTTAGATTCTTCGGCCAGTTCGATCCCGGATCGCAGGATCATAGGCAAGAAAGGGCGAGGAATCCCCGGGGCCGTCGAATCTCACCCTACCACCGGGGGCCGGGGGGGAGCCGGACGGTCGGGCATGGACAGCTTGAGTAACGCTGTCGAGAGACCCCGGACCGAGACTCGGCCGGCATCAGGGTCGAGTCCCCCGGCCGTTGAAGAAGAACCGATCACCCCGATGCAGTGCGACATTGACCTTTGCCGGGCAGCCCCGGTCCGCAGCCATCTGCGCGAACTGAGAGTAGCGCCAGGGTTCCGACTGCCGATGCATGGGGAACACAACTGTCGGCTTCAGTTTCTCGATCCCGTAGAACACCCCTCGGGGAACGATCACCTCATCGTGTGCCCCGCAGCCGTAAATCGGGAAGAAGGCCAGGTCCACAGGCTCACCGGCGGCGGCCAGCAGATCAATCTCGCGGTTGTAGGCGATCGTTGACTCCTCGTTCCAGGTGGCATGATCGCCCGCGTGGAAGACGCACAGCCCGTCCACCTTTACGAGGAACGCGACGCCTCCGTCGGTGGACTCAATCGTGCGGACCTCGATGTCGTCGATCCATCGATGCTCGCGTGGGCCGATCTCAACATGCTCCGGCGCATCCTGAAGCGGGCAGCCAATGACGTAGGTGATGTCGTTCACCTGATCGGCCCACTGGAAGATCTGGGGATCGTAATGGTCGCGGTGCTCGTGCGTCGCGAAAACATACACGTTCTGATCGGCAATCTCTTCGGCGAAGACATGCCCATTGGCCAGCCGCGGTTCGGTCGGTTCTCCCCTTGAGAAGAAGTAATCGAAGATCAACAGGTGACTCTGCGTTCGCAGCGCCCAGCCGGAGTGTCCGAGGTGCCAGATCACCGCCTGGCCGTCGGCGAGTTCCCTGCTCAGCAGCGAAGAGAAACCGAATGCTCGTTCCGTTGCGGTGTCCGGATCAGCGCCGTTGGCGAGCAGAGCTTTGTACACCTTCTCGTGCCCGTACTTCGCGGCATAGCACGCCGGCGTGCAGCCTCGATTGTCCCGGGCGTTCACATCAGGGGATTTGGCAAGGAGCAATTCCATGATGTCCGCGCTGCCCTGGATTGCCGTGACATGGAGGGGCGTGAGCCCGTAGTGACCGTCGCGTTGGTCCAGACTTGCCCCGTGCTCCAGAAGCATGCCGGCCAACCCTCCCTGCCCGTCGTGCAGCGCCACCAGCAGTGGTGTGACACCGTTCACGTCGGCAACATCAACCTCCGCTCCGGCTTCGAGAATCACCCCGGCAAGCTCCACATCGTCGCGCCAGCTCGTCCAGTGCAGGGGCGTGACGCCTTGATCGTCGTGCACGTTGACATCCGCTCCGGCCGCAACGAGCCGACGGACGATCCCCACCTGCCCCTCGCCAATCGCCCAATGCAGCGGTGTCTCCCCATCAACCGTGGCGTTGACATCGGCACCGCGGTCGATGAGCAACGAGACGATCTCGGAATGACCCTGCCGGGAGGCGTGGTGCAGCGCGGTGGGGAAGTTGCCGGTGATGGTGACCAGATTCGGCTGTGTTTCGGTCAGGAACTCGATCATATCCCCGCGCCCTCGCATCGCCGCCAGGGCCAGCGGATCGTTGCCCCACTGATCGCGGGCAAGCAGATCGGCGCCGGACTCGATCAGGATCCTCGCGACCTCCAGATGACCCATGCTGGCCGCCCAATGCAGCGGGGTGTGGCCCGTGCCGTTGGCCGCGTCCGGATTGACCTCCTCATCGAGCAGCGCGCGTGCGACTTGGGAATGACCGGCGCCGGAGGCGAAGTGGAGTGCGGTGCTGCCGTTGTCATCGGCGAAGCCGGAATCGGCCCCCCTGGTAATCAGAAGTTCGATCACCGCCAGGTGTCCCCGGCTGGCGGCCACGCCCAGAGCGGTGGTGTTCTCGCGGTCGCCCGCGTCAATCGCCGCACCCTGATCCAGCAGGAATTCCACCAGTTCGACGTGACCGGCCCGCGCGGCCAGGTGCAGCGGCAGATTCTGCTGCTCATCCGGACTTTCCAGAAGGTCGGGACTGGCGGTCAGGATTGACCGCACGGCCGCCATTTGGCCCGCCTCTGCGGCCTCGTGAATCTCCCCGGCCGCGGCGGGAAAAACGATCGCCGCGCTCACCGCGGCTGACGCGACAAAACGGATTATCGTCGACATCTCTGAACTCCCTTGATTGAGGCCAGTGGTCGCTCATCCCGCGCCGGTCGGGAGTGCACTGATCGCAACTTGTCCGGTCGAACACGCGAGATAGCCGCCTCCCTCGCCTCACTCCCGTGACGGTTCAGTCCTTGGCCGGCGAGGCATGGGTGATGGTCGCGGGATGCGGCAGGGGCGGAAGGCCGGAGGCCGCCCTCAGCGTGTTCTGCTCGGCGATGGCGGCGGAGAACTCCTCGGCCCGCAGTTTCTCCACCTCGCCGTCGCACTTCCCGACATAGAAGTGATCGTCCGGCAGCGGGGGGGCGTTGCTGTCCGGGTCGGGCCACAGGATCACCAGCCAGATGTCCGGATCGGCCGAGCTGATCTGGATGGAGTGATAGGGGAATACGAAGTCACCCAGCCGGTGAGCAATTACGCCTTCCGGCAAAGCCGCGACGGCCTGCTCGACGATCCTGCTCTGCTGATCGGGCGAGAGATTCGCCAGCGTTTCGAGATTGCCTCCGGGTACGGGTACCGCGTCGGGGGTGGTGCGGGAGTCGAAGGAGAGCACGATCATGCAGTTGTCGGCGCAGTGCTCCAGGGCATGGGCGGGGGCCTGGCCGCCGTGGTCCGCGGCGTAGCGCAAAACGCCGTCCAGTACGCGCTTCGTTTCCTGCCGCGGCCCGAAGGCGGAGCTTCTCAGATAATACAGATGCACCAGCTGCCCCAGCACGGCAAGAGTGAAAAGCGCAATGAGGATGATCGCGGCCCACCGACCCATCCGCCCGGTTGTCACGGCCTGCCGCAATTCGCCCGGCCTCGCCAGGTTCATGCGCTCGATCTCATCCTCATCAAGCGCCCGCCCGCATTCCGGGCAGTGCGGGTCGACCTGGCCTTGCAGGTCGTAGCCGCAGCTCCTGCACCGGAAGCCGCAGCGCTCATGAACGACAATGCGCTCGAAGAGCATGTAGATGCCCAGCCCTGCCGCGACCAGAATCGGTATGGCAATCCACATTCCCCAACTCATGATTCTCAGCACCAGAAGCAGGAAGACGAGAATGACGATCCAGGGGAGGGTGGCGATCAACCGCCGCTTGAGACTGATGCCGAGCAGTGATTCGCAGGATGGGCATCGCCACCGCGACCAAGCGGTGCGGGCGAGCGCCCGAAGGCGGGAGAAGGGATACCGACAGACGGGGCATTCAAGCGGCATGAGGTAACCGGTTATTTCGTGGAATCACGGGGCGGCTCAACCAACTTCAGCCTGTGGACGAGGCTCTCCCTACCTTGGCGTAGATCCACTTGACGATGTCTTTCATCACTCGCTTGTCGAAGGTGGTTTCGATGTCCAGGTACTCGGCTATTGCTCCGGTTTCGGCCGGCTGAAAGAGATGGTTCAGGCCCTCGTAGCGTATGACCGTGATGTCGCCGCCCGCGGCGGTGATGATGCGCTCGATCTCGGGCAGGTTCTGCTCGTGCCAGACCTGCAGATCGAGCGTGCCGTTCAAGGCCAGCACCGGACAGGTGGTAGCCGCGAGAGCCGGTCTGGGGTCGTAGGCCAGGAAGAACTTCAGCCATGGCCGATCGAAAGACTCCCGATATGCGCCGACCAGTTTGTCCACCGGGGTGGGATCGCCGCCCGCGGAGCGGATCTTGGCCAGTTCGGTGAAGGCTGCTTCCAGTTGTTCTTCGTCCGCCTCGGTCAACACCAGATCTATGGCTTCGGCAGCCAGCGTGCGGAAGGACTCGACGTTCTCGTCCAGCACGCCGATTGACTGCAGCGTGAGCGACATCTGCATCGGCAGCAGTTCGCGGCCGGGCACGCCTGGGCCGGCCAGGATGATGATGAAGGCGGTGTCGCCGGTCTTTTGGGCGACCATGGGAGCGATGATGCCGCCTTCACTGTGGCCGATCAGACCGATGCGGGTCGGGTCGACCGATTCGATGGTCCTCAGCCGGTTAACGACCGCCAGGGTGTCGGTGGCCCAGTCCTCCGAGGTCAGGTGCATCATCTCGGCGGTCTCGCCCTCGATGGCCGACCCTCCCACGCCCCGGTCGTCGTAGCGCATGACCGCGATGCCGCTGCGGGTGAGGAAATCCGCGATGACCAGGAACGGCTTGTGGCCGAAGACGGTTTCATCGCGGTCCTGCTGCCCGCCGCCGGTGATCAACACCGCGGTGGGGAACGGCCCGGGTCCGTAACGCTTGCGATCGGGGATCGTCAGCGTGCCCGCGAGGACGTGCCCCTCGGGGTGCTCGGCGATCACCTCGATTGCCTCGTAAGGAAACGGCGGCTTGGGATGTTGCGGGCGATTGACCTCGCCCCCGGCGTATCCGCGGGCGCGTTCGTAGACAATCGGGAGGGCGTATGACTCGTGCACGCACTCGCCGATGAGTTGCTCGCGATTGGCGCTGAGGACCACCTTGATGGTGGCGGGCAGGCCCAGGACCGTGCACTGGATTGCCGTGCCCGATTTGACTTTGGCGGTGGTGAAATTCAACAGAGGCAGCCGGTAGAGACCCTCCAGCGGCGAGTCGAGATGACCAACCCAGTTGCCGCCCGGTGTTCTTGCCAGCACGATCGACATGGGAAGCGAGAATCCCTCGGTGATCTTCGAACGGCCGCTGAAGGCCAGCGGCTCGGGCAGATCCATGGGGCGAGGCATGCGCTTGAAGACAAAGGATCCTTTTTCCGAATCTCCGTCCCGGATGATGACGCCCGCAAGCTGTTGACCGTCCCCGCTGATTTCGCCTGTGAAGGAGGTGTGCCTGGAGCCGGAGGAGATGCGGAAGGCCACCGATCGCCCGTCGATGTGGGCCTGGGCGCAGGTGGTGTCATGAGCGTTGATCTGCAGACAGGTGAGGCGAACGCCAAGCGGGCAGTCCTCCTTCTGCTCAATCAGAAGAGAGCCGGCGAGGACGGGTTCGCCGGGCAGGTTGATGTTCCCGAGCCACGCTCCGTTGGCGGGGTTGGCGGTGTCGTACTCGAAGACCTCGCTGAGAAACTTGACTTCCTGCGAATCACCGAGTCCATGAGCGGGGAAGGCGTGGCAGAGTGCCGCGATGATGGCCATTGCCGCCGCCTGTCGTCCGTTCATGCCCATGTTCGATCTCCGAGGCGGTTCGTGGGGTGTGGTCCGGGAGAATACGCGGATCGCAGGTGTCCTGTACCTCAGCGGCCCGGACATGTCAGGCCCTGCCGGTGGCGGGGACAACACCCCATCTTAGCCGGGCGTGTCTCGCGACACTGCACTCCGCACACGTCATGGAACCGCTGCCCGGATCGTATCGAGGGCACTCTGAAATGATAGTCAGACTGCCGAATGCAACGGTGGCGCAGGATCGAGGCGGGCATGTCGTGCCGGCGGCTCTGCCCCGAGACCCGTCGGCAGATCGGCGGCGCGATACCCCGATGGGATCCGACGGGAAGCCACTCCTTGTCCGCCGTGAAAAACGGACCACGCACAGATCAGAACCGCCGCCTTCGCGATTGGTGGTGGGGGGCCTTCATGGGGCGAACTCAAAGGACCGGCAAACGAATCACCGCTGACTTTCCGCCGGCGGCGGGGAATCACCGATCAGGGCCTCCACTTCCGCCAGGAACGAACGATTCTCATCGATCTTCCCGATGTCGGGCTGAAGCATGAGTGTGCGCAGCCTTTCCAGAGCGGCGAGCGCCTCGGCTTCATTTCCGAGCTGATAATGGGCCATGGCGATGAAGGCGACATCGGCCGGCACGCCGCCCTCGTACTGCTCTGAATACCACGCATCGGACCGCGCCAGTGTGATCAGCGCCTCGGCGTACCGCCCCAGACGATACTGAAGCACGCCCACCGTGTTGGTGAATGCGGGATCGCCGACGCGATCGGCCAGGGCCTGTTCGATGGTGGCGAGTGCGAAGAGATAGTCCGCTTTGGTCTGCCCCGGCATTCGGGCAATGTCCCAGGCAAGATTGCCAAGATTCCTCACCGCGTTGTCAAAAAGTCCTGCATCTCCGATCGACCGGGCGGCCTCAACCACCTCCCGGCAAAGCGGAATCGCCTCTTTGGTGAAGCCCAGTTTCCTGAACGCCATTGTGATGTCGTTGAGGATCACTCCCATGGTCTGCCGGTCGGTCCCGGCGACTTGACGGGCATACGCGATGAACTCAAGCCGGGAGGGCAGGTACTGGTCGTAGGGGATCTTGCGGCTCTCCAGGATGCGCCACAGGCCGCGGAGGGCCATGGTCCGGTGCCGCGCGGCCAGATCGCCGTCCTGCCGGAAGGTTTCCGCGGCCTCGAGGAGCAGTGATTCGGCGGTGTCCAGATCGCCCTCGTCCAGATACATGAACGCATACTCGGTGAGAAGCCGGGCGACGAGGAGATTGGGGGGCGGAAGCGCCTGCCGCCAGGCCTCGATGTGTTCGGGGACCAGGGCTCTCATCTCGTCTGCCTTCCCCGCCATTGCCAGGATGTTGGCCAGAGCATGGTAAGTCAGGGCAATCTGGAGCCGCTGGTGCGGGGCAACGGTCTGCCTGATGCGCAGGGCCTCCCTCAACAACGATTCGGCCTCGTCGAAGTCGCCGCGGTTGGTCAGCACCTGGGCCAGATAAGCCAGGGTCTCACAAGCCGCCAGCGTTTCGTTCCCGGGCAGGGCCTGGATGATCTGAAGAGATTCCCGGAGCGCTTCTTCGGCGGCCAGATCGTCACCCTTGGTCATCAGCAACATGCCGAGACGGCTGAGCGTGGTTCCCACGTTGATGTTGTCGTTGCCGTAAAGGTCGCGCCAGATGCGCAGCGACTCGCGATAAAGCCCCTCTGCAGCCACCAGATCGCCGGAGGACTGAAGCTGAACGGCGCGGCTGCAGAGGGTGGCGGCGACGGTGGCGTGGTCGTCGCCGAACACCTCGCGGGCCGCGGCCATCACCCCCTCGACGTCCGCGTCCTGCGAGACGGCCACTTCCGGATTGGTGGAGATGAACAGGTCCTGCAGCAGGTCCGCGATGCGCTGCGAACGCTCAGCTTCCATACGGGCTTCCGCTCTGGCGATCTCGGCCTGCCGGGCTTCCTGCGTCGCCTGCACCAGCCCGATGGTGGCCAGCGTCAGGCCCACGATCAGGGCTGCGGCCACGAAAGTGCCCGCCGAAACTCCCACCCGGTGGCGATTGACGAACTTGCGGAACTTGTAAAACACGCTGGGCGGGCCGGCCATCACCGGCTCGCTGTTCAGGTGACGGACGATGTCGCTGGCCAGTTCGCTCGCCGACTGGTAGCGACGGGTGCGATCCTTCTCCATCGCCTTCATCACGATCCAGTCCAGATCCCCGCGCATGAGCTTGCTCAGCGAGCCGGGTTCGGCGCGGCGGTGTTTGGAGATCTGCTCGTCGCCCCCTTCGGTCGCCAGGGTGTCCACGCGAGTGGACGGCCTGGGCGGATCGACCTCGCGGATGATTCGCTGGATCTCGCCGTAGGCCGCCTGCCTCAGCGTCTTGGGATCGAACGGAGTCGTGCCGGTGAGCAGCTCGTAGAGGAGCACGCCCAGCGAGTAGATGTCGGTGCGGGTATCCACATCCAGGCCGCTGATCTCGGCCTGGTCCGGGCTCATGTATTCGGGCGTCCCGATGAACTGTCGGAACTCCGTGAACAGCGTCTTCTCGGTCAGGCGGTGGCCGGTGGCCTTTGCGATGCCGAAGTCGATCACCTTGGGGACCGGGCGGCTGTCGTGCAGCGTCACCAGGATGTTGGTGGGTTTCAGGTCGCGGTGAATGACGCCCTTCTGATGAGCGTGCTGGACCGCCCCGCAGACCTGGAGAAACAGGTCCAGACGTTCGCGCGTCGACAGCTTCTGCTTGTCGCAGTACTCGGTGAGCGGGATTCCTTTCACCAGCTCCATGATGAAGTACGGCCGGCCGGTCTCCGTCGCTCCTGCTTCCAGCACCTTGGCGATGTTGGGATGATCCATCATCGCCAGGGCCTGCCGCTCGGCCTCGAAGCGGGCGATGACCTGCTTGGTGTCCATGCCGAGCTTGATGATCTTCAGGGCGACCTTGCGGCGCACCGGCTCCTCCTGCTCGGCCATATAGACCGCCCCGAACCCACCCTCGCCGATCTGCTGGAGAATCTTGTAGTTGCCGATCCTCGTGCCGGCCTTTTCGGTCAACGGGCCACGCTCCACGAGCGGGGCACCGGACGAATCGCGATCGACCATGACGGCCCGGAAACCTTCGCCGCTGGGAGAGATCTCGATACGCTCGGTCCGGTTGTCGCAATGGGCGAGCAACGACTCCACTTCGCCCCTCAACTCGAGATCGCCATCGCAGGTCTCGTCGAGGAAGGACGCGCGGTCCGGTGGTTCCAGTACTCTGGCCCGGTGGAAGAGTTCCTCAACTCTCTGGAATTTGTCCTGTTCCATTTCAGAACACCAACCATATTCAGAGGGGACTGCGCCGCTTCGATACGCGGGATTCGGGGTGATCGGGTCTCAAGTCATGGCTCACGGGGAGGATCGGATGCATCAGGCTGCCCTTCAGTCTGAGATGGCCGCTTCGCGGCCCAGCCAGGCCTTGGCGAAGGACCAGTCCCGTTCGACGGTGGCCCGCGAGATGCCGAGCGATTCCGCTATCTCCCGAATCTCCAGGCCCCAGATCACCCTCAACCTGACAACATCGGCCTTGCGCTGATCCAGCTTCTCCAGACGTCCCAGCGCATCCACCAGAGATTCCACTTCGATGCTTCGAGTCTCCATCCCCACGGCGCCGGTGCCGGGAGGTCCCTCCAGGGACAAGGTGATTCGCTGCCGCCCGCCGCCCCGCTTGGCGGCCCGGCGCTTGCGCTGATAATCAACCAGCACTCTCAGCATCAGCTTGGTGGCGATGGCGAAGAACTGGCCGCGGTTGTCGTAGGACTTGCGCTGCTTTATCAGTCGCAGGAACGATTCGTTGACCAGGGCCGCCGGTTCGAGCGTGATGCCGGGCAGGCCCCGCCCGAACTGCTCGGCCATGTGCCGCTCCGCCACCCGCTGCAGGTCCGTATAGACCGCCCCCATCAGATCGTCCATGGCGCCTTCGCGGCCGGCATCGACTTCCCCCAGAAGGCGGGTGATGTCATCGGACGCGCCCATGTGCCTCTCCGGTGGGCCTCGCGGATGAAAACACCAGTGTAACAGCCGTCGGGCAGTTCTACCGCTTCATTCACCTTTCGAGGCACATAAACGCGGCCTCCGCCCCGCCGATAACCGGTGAGCGGGGAGGCTCGGATGGGTGAGCAGGGAATTGACCAAATCAGCCTGGCCCGGCATGATGCGATTGACCGGATGAGCCATGTCGCTCGCGGGCCGCGGGCCGGACCTGAGGCACCAACGCGGGCCCCGGCGTGGAGTGTGTACCGATGGAACGTGCCTGCCGCGGTGCAATCGCGATCTGCCTGCTCGTTATGTCACTGGCCGGTTGTCAGAAGCAACCGCTTCCCGAACAAGACGCCGGACGCGTTCCGGTCGTGGTCAGCGTCCTTCCGCAGAAGTGGCTGGTGGATCGAATCGGCGGCGATCACGTCGAGGTGCTGGCGATCGTCTCCGGCGGCGAAAGCCCCGCCACTTATCAGCCCACGGACGTCCAGGTGACCGCGCTGATGAAAGCTAAAGCGTACTTCCGCATTGGAGTACCCTTCGAGAACGGCCCGTGGTTTTCGGCGATCCGCCAGGCGCGCAGCCTGCGCATCGTCGATGTCCGGAATGGAATCACGCTGCGACAGATAGACGAGCACGATCACGGCGAAGAAGAGCATGATCATGCCGCGGGCGGCGATCCGCACATCTGGCTGAGCCCGGGCCTGCTGAAGATCCAGGCCCGCACCGTGAGCGAGACCTTGAACGACCTCGATCCGGATCGACGCGCGGACTACGAGCGAAATCTGCGTCAGTTGGAAGCGGAACTCGATGAGCTTGATGCGGTGCTGCGGGCGAAGCTGGAGCCGGTTCGCGGCCGGATGTTTTTCGTTTTCCATCCCGCCTGGGGTTACTTCGCCGACGAGTACGGCCTGAAGCAACTGGCGGTGGAGATCGAGGGCAAGGAGCCGGGGGATGCGGACTTGACCCGGCTGCAGCGGGAGGCTCGCGAGGCCGGAGCCAGGGTGCTGTTTGTCCAGAGGCAGATATCCGCACGATCGGCGGAAGCGGTCGCCCAGGCCATCGGCGGCCGGGTGGAAGTCCTGGATCCGCTTGCGGCCGACGTCCCCGCGAACCTGCTACGCGTGGCCGAGGCGCTGCGGGCAGCGTATTCTGATGCCGGTGAACCGGACTTCCGATCAGAACGTGATTGAGGTCGAGAACGTCACCTTCGCCTATCCCTCCCAGGAAATGGGCGAGCCGGCGTTGGAGGATGTGAGCCTGCGCGTCGACGCGAGAGACTTCCTGGGCATCATCGGTCCCAACGGCGGGGGAAAGACCACTCTGTTGCTGCTAATACTGGGGCTGCTGAAGCCCCAGCGTGGTTCAGTGAAAGTGTTCGGGCTGCCGCCGGCACAGGGCCGGCGCCGCATCGGTTATGTGCCGCAGCACGCGGGGATCGATCTGTCCGCGCCTGCCAGCGTCCTGGACGTGGTGCTCACCGGCCGAGTCGGCGAATCGTCGTGGGGGCCGAGGTTCACACGGCGGCATCTTGAAGCCGCCGAGAGCGCGTTGCAGCAGACCGGCACCGCAGACCTGGCAAAACGCCCCATAGGCTCCCTATCCGGCGGGCAGCGCCAGCGGGTCCTGATCGCCCGGGCCCTGGCCGCCGATGCCCGGGCGCTGCTGTTGGACGAACCGACGGCGGGTATTGACGCCCATATGGAACAGAGCCTGACCGATCTGCTCCATCGCCTGAACGAATCGCTGCCGATCGTGATGGTCAGCCACGACGTCTCGTTTGTCTCCCGTCACCTCAAGCGGGTGGCGTGTCTCAACCGGAGGCTGACGTCCCATCCGGCGGCCGAGGTGACGCAAGAGGTGATCGCCGAGATGTATCACGGCGATATACGTGCGGTACTTCACGACGAAAGTTGTCCGCTGGCCGAACCCGGCTGCGACTACGGCTGTTCGGATGATGAGGATGGTCCCGCAAGCGGTTCCGGCCCGCGGGCATCGGCAAATCCGGACGGCCCGAGTGGAGGGGGCGATCGATGATCCGATTCTTTCAGGATATGCCGGCCAATCCCTTCCTCATCACGGGCCTTCTGGCCGGCGTTCTGTCGGGACTTGCCTGCGGGTTCATCGGCCCCTACGTGATCACCCGACGCATGGTGTTTCTGGCCGGGGCGATCGCACACATCGCGGTGGGCGGGATCGGAGCGGCGATCTTCATTCAATACCACCTGCGGCGCCGCCTCGGTGAGGGGGCCGACGCGATGGACCTGGCCGCGCTGTACGAGCAGCATCCGCTGTTCGCGAGGCTCGATCCCTTGCTCCCGACCCTGGGGGCGTTCGCGGCCGCGCTGGCCGGGGCGGTGTTGATCGGACTGGTCCATCAGCGGGTCCGCGAGCGCATCGACACGCTGGTCGGGGCGATGTGGGCGGTGGGGATGGCGATCGGCGTTCTTCTGATCAAGTTCACTCCCGGCTATCACACGGAGCTGATGAGCTACCTCTTCGGCAACATCGCCTTCGTGCCGTGGAGTGAAATCCGTCTTATGCTCCTGCTCAACGCCATCATCCTCGTGGTCGTGCTTCTGCTGCACAAGCGCTTGCTGGCGGTCTGCCTGGACGAGCAGCACGCGAGACTGAGCGGCATCAACGTCCCGACCGTGAACATCGTGCTGCTGTGCCTGGTCGCCCTGACGGTGATCTGCCTCATCCGGGTGGTGGGTCTGATCCTGGTCCTGGCCCTGCTGACGCTTCCCGCCGCGACGGCCGGCCATCATCTGCGGCGTCTTGCGCCCATGATGCTCGCCTCATCCGTTCTCTGCATACTGCTGGCGACGGTGCCGCGCATCGCGGTTTACGGCACGCGCCTGAGTCCGGAGGCGGCGATCGTGCTTGCCGCGGCCGCCGTGTATCTGCTGTCGGTGCTGCTGAGTCGCAGGCGCGCCGGCTCGCGTTCCTCCGCTCGCCCGCACCGGGCGGAGGGGCGGATTCTCAAGCAGAGCGAATCCTGACGCCGGGCGCGGACGCTGCCGCTGCCAGAAGATATGTTGACGCATATCGGTTCGTGAGCGGATTCCGAGACCGGCCTCGACTCTCAAGGACGGACTTGAAAGGAGAACGGTGAATGACCCTGCCCAGGCATGCCAGCGAAGAGACGATCGCCTCGCGATTGGACCGGTTTGCGATCGAGACCCCGTCCTGGGGATACGCCGACACCGGAACGCGCTTCGGGAAGTTCCTGCAGGCGGCCGCGGCAACGACCACCGAGGAGAAGCTCGCTGATGCCGGGCAGGTGCATCGGTTCACCGGCTGCTGCCCCACGGTGGCGGTCCATGTGCTGTGGGATTTCCCCGAGGGGCAGGACCCGGCGACTGTCGCCGCCTGCGCGATTACCTGCGGCGTGAGGATCGGCTCGATCAACCCCAACGTCTTCCAGGACCAGTGCTACAAGTTTGGCTCGCTGGGCAACCGTGACGAAGCGGTCCGCAGGCGGGCGATCGATCATATCTGCCGGAGCATCGCCATCGGCGAGGCGGTCGGTTCCGATCTGCTCAGCCTCTGGTTCGCCGACGGCTCCAACTATCCCGGGCAGGTGAGCATCCGTCGGCGCAAGCGATGGTTTGCCGAAGGCCTGCGCGAGATTCACGAGTCGATGCCCGCCGGGATGAGAATGCTCCTGGAGTACAAGCCCTTCGAGCCGGCGTTCTATCACACGGATATCGCCGACTGGGGTATGGCTTACGCGCTGGCCAGGCACGCCGGTCCGCGGGCGCGGGTGCTCGTGGACACGGGTCATCACCTCCCCGGCTCAAACATCGAGCAGATCGTCGCGTTCCTCATCGACGAGGACATGCTCGGCGGCTTTCATTTCAACGATCGGAAGTACGCCGATGACGATCTGACCATGGGGAGCATCGATCCATACCAGCTCTTCAGGATCTTCTTCGAGATCACCTCTGCCGAACGCGACCGTGGCGCGGATCTGGACATCGCCTACATGATCGATCAGTCGCACAACCTCAAGCCGAAGATCGAGGCGATGATCCAGAGCGTGCTCGCCGCGCAGGGCCTCTTCACGCGGGCGCTGCTGGTTGACCACGAAGCTCTCGAGCAGGCGAGACGGCAGGATGATGTCGTGGCAGCGGAGCGTGTGCTGCTGGATGCTTACGAGACGGATGTCCGGCCGTTCCTCGCCGAGTACCGGCGGGCAAGGTCGATTCCCGAAGATCCGCTGACCGCCTTCCGGGAGAGCGGCTACAGCGCGGCCGCCGCGGCGGAACGCGGCCCGCGGAAGAAAAGCGACGGCGGCGCATACGCCTGAGCATCACTGCGGCGGAGTTCAGACCGCTCCATAGCCTCTGCCTCGTGCTGTGATTGGCGGCAGGGTCGGCCCCTCGGTATCCTCAGATCCCCGCCCCATTACGGAGAAGCCGACCGTGACCGACGCCGCCCGTTTCTTTGCCGCTGACCTGGGAGCATCGGGCGGGCGGACGGCGATCGTTCATCTCGAGAACGGCCGGATCACCCTGGAGGAAACCCACAGGTTCGGCAACGGTCCGCTGGAGCGCGACGGCGGGCTGTACTGGGACGTGGAAGATCTGCTCGGGCAGATTGTCGTGGGCCTGCGCGAAGCCGCTCGCCGTGCCGATCGTCTTGACGGCATCGGTATCGACACCTGGGGCGTGGATTACGCGCTTCTGGACAAGCAGGGTGAACTGGTCGAACTTCCGCGGCATTATCGCGATCCCCGCACCACCGGCATCATGGAGCGCGCGTTTCAGCGCGTACCGAAGGCGGAGATCTACCGCCGCACCGGCATACAGTTCATGGCCCTCAACACCATTTACCAGCTTCTGGCGGAAGTCGAATCAGGTTCCGATCTGCTGAACCGGGCCGATCGCCTGCTGTTCATGCCCGACTATCTCCGCTACCGGCTCACCGGCGAAGCGTCCAGCGAGGAGACGATCGCCAGCACCTCTCAGCTTTACGATCCGGCCGCCGGCCAGTGGGCGGGCGAGCTGATGGATCGGCTGGGAATACCGAGCCGGATCATGCCCCGGGTCAATCCCCCGGGCACGGTGATCGGACCGCTGGTTGAGTCGATTGCGGCGGAGGCCGGCCTGAAGCAGGCCACTTCGGTCATTGCCTCCGCCGGACACGACACCGCCGCTGCGGTGGCAGCGGTACCCGCCACTTATGGTGATTCAGGCTCGCCCACGAACTGGGCTTACATAAGCTCCGGCACCTGGTCGCTGGTGGGGCTGGAGCTGGACAGGCCGCTCCGCACCGACGCGACGCTGGCCGATGATTTCACCAACGAGGTGGGGGTGTGCGGGAAGGTGCGCTTCCTGCGCAATGTCGCCGGCCTGTGGCTGGTGCAGGAATGCCAACGTAATTGGGCCGAGCAGGGGCAGGATGTTTCCTTCGCCGATCTGACGGACATGGCAGCGGGCGTGGAGCCGTTTCGGTCACTGATTGATCCCGATGACCCCGTGTTCGGCCCGCCGGGAGACATGCCGGAGCGGATCGGGGAATGGTGCGCGGACACCGGCCAGCCTCAGCCGGTCAGCGTGGGCCAGGTGGTGCGCTGCATTCTTGAAAGTCTCGCCCTGCGCTATCGCGGCGTGATCAGGAGGCTGGAACACCACGCCGGCCGGCCCATCGAGGTCATTCACATGGTCGGGGGCGGAATCCGCAACAAGCTGCTCAACCAGTTCACCGCCGACGCCTGCGGCCGGCCCGTGGTGGCGGGGCCGGTGGAGGCGACCACCATCGGAAACGCCACGGTCCAGGCCATGGCCGCGGGACATGTCCGCTCGCTGAGCGAGCTGCGAACGATCGTCGCCCGGTCCTTCCCCCTGGCTCGCTACGAACCGCAGGACACCGACGCCTGGATTTGCGCGGAGGAGAGGATGCGCACGCTTCTTGCCGCCGGATGACGATGATTGCCTCGATGCGCAGCGGGCCTCGGCGTGGTCTGCGGAAACCGGCTACCAGTTCCCGGCCTTCTCCGGCTCCAGCTTCCGCAAGTCCAATCCTCGCTCAAATGCCGCAGCGCGGTACAGGCAGATCTCCCGCACCGATGACGGATGGTGCAGCACCTCTGACAGTGACTGCGCGCCCACTCCCCACACGCCGCCTCCCCGCACGATGACCACCTTGTAGTCGTGCAGCAGGCGAATGAGCGTCTCGACATCCGCCTCAGGCCCCAGCACGGGAATCACCAGGTACAGGAAACTTCCCTCCGCATCTACGGGCACGATGCGGTCGTTCGGCTCGCGCTCGCCGGGATAAACGAAATGCGCCAGCGCCTCGGCTTCCGGGATGTAGCAGTGGGCAACGGTTTGGAAGTTGCTCTCCTCGTAGATCGCCTTGTGGATGGCCAGCTCGGGTGAGTCGCCGGGCTCGGCCTTCAGGGGCAGGCGCCTCAGCGGCCCCGATATCTCCCGGGGCATGGAGGCCTTGGGGGCGTAAAGCATCGACCCCACGCCGCGCACGGAGAGCGAGCCGGTGTGGAACGGCGAGATGCGCGATTCGAAGATTCTCGCCCCGGTCCTGCGGAACTCCCGCACCAGCTCCTCTTCCTCCGGGAAGTCGCAGACGCCGTCGTCGCCGACGGTGTAATCATCCGGCGCGTACGAGAAATGGGCCGCCGGATCGGCGTGGATGCCCGCCCGCAGTTTGGCCAGGTCCACGCCCACCTTCTCCGCGAGGTAGGCGATGTAGCCCGAGCTGTTGACAATGCACAGGCGGAACAGGCCTTCCTCGATGGTGCGGGCCTTGGCGAAGGCGCCGTGACCCTGGATGGCGGTGATCCGATGGTCGGCCAGGCGGCGGGGGATCGTCTCCGTCATCTCCTTCGAGCCGCTGGGCACCGCGACCCAGTCAACCGGAACCATCTCACCCAGGTGGTAATAGCCCAGCGGATCCACCGGGAGGAACGGCTCCGGCTGGCTGGGCTTGTCCGCGTCGTCGAGCGTGACGAACGTCAGGTACTTCGTGTGCGCATGCACCGAAGCCTCGACTCCTTCCAGGGCGAGAATGCGGGCGTGGATGTCCGTCTCCGAGGAGGCCTTGTAGTAGCCGTGGTCGGTCTCCTGCAACGACAGGAAGCAGATGTCATTCGGCTGAAGGTCGCCTTTCTGGGAACCGGTGGAAGTGATCACCAGTTGCGGTTGTCCGGTGTCCGGATCCAGGCGGCGCATGGCGATATTACCGCTGTGACTGTCTTCGATATCGCACAGCAGCAGTGCCCGGCCGACACTCTGAAAGCGTCGCACCAGTTCCTCGCCCGCTTTCCATTTGCCGCCGGTCATGCCCATCGGTTCTCCAGGCCCAGCGAGCGCAGACGCTCTTTGCCGGGCCTTCCTTCGTTATCCCAGCCCAGCAACTGATAATAATCGCCTCTCATTCTCGCGATCGTCTCTCTGGAAACAACGGATTCCCGCTCCTCGACCACGATGGGCTCGTCGCTGAACCGATCGGGCAGAGTGTCATCCTGCCAGCCGGCCCCCGCGGCGAGGTTGAACAGCCTCTCCAGGGTGGCGATGCGGTCCGCGATCTCCTCCAGCCGGGAGGTGGAGAAGTCGCCGCCGGTCGCGCCGCTGACCATGCGGGCCCACGGTTCGGTGCCGAAGGCGAAGCCGGTGAAACGGCAGATGCCCAGGCTGTCCTGGATGATCCCCAGGTTCTGGACGTTGCGGATGGCGATGGGCGACTGGAGCAGGCTGAAGCGGGGGATCTCTTTGGTACCCCCGAAAAACGCCAGCGACACCGCGTATCCCCCCCGAAGATGGCACGCCCCGGTCGGGGAGGTCATGTAACCCAAGGCCTGGGTGTAGGAAGCCCGCGGATCGTAAGCGGGAATCTCCAGCCCCTTCACCGTCATGGAAAGTTCCGGATGCCCCAGTTTTTGCGCCATGCGCAGCGAGCCTTCGGCGAGCAGATCGCCCACGCCTTCGCGCAGCGCGATCTTCTTCACGAGCTGCTCCAGAACGTCGTGGTTGCCGAAGCTGAGATCGAACCCGCCGGTCTGCTCGGACGTGAGCATGCCCTTTTCGTACAGCTCCATCGCGCAGGCGATGGTCGCCCCGCAGCTCATGGTGTCCAGGCCCAGCTCGTTGCACCGATAGTTGGCCAGGGTGATCGCGGCAAGATCGTAGATTCCGCAGGCCGGCCCCAGCAGTGAAAGGCTCTCGTATTCCGGCCCTTCGCCCTTCTCATCACCGATCTCGGTGTGGCGCTGGCAGACCAGCGGGCACATGCCGCACGCCCCCGGCTTGGTCAGGATCGAGTCCCACAGCGCCCGGCTTGACACGTTCTCCAGATGCGGATGCACGTTGCTCTGGAAGTTGCGGGCGGGCAGCATGTCGATGAGATCGATGAGGCGAATAAGCCCGGCGGTACCCAGGTCGCGAAGAAGCCTCCGGGCGATGGGCACCGCACGGATCAGGTAGCGCGCCTGCTCCAGGCCCGACCGGTACTTTTCCGGATCCGCCAGATCCAGCTTCATGTCGCCGGATACGCGGATCGCCTTGAGGTTCTTGCTGCCGAACACCGCCCCGGGGCCGCCCCGGCCGTAGGCCCGGTTCTTGTCGTTCATGACCGCGGCGAAGCGCACGAGGTTCTCGCCCGCCGGACCGATGCAGAGGATGCGCTGCTTTTTCCGGTCCGGGCGCTCCGCCATGAGTCGTTCGGTGGTCTGATGAGCGTCGAGCCCGCGAAGATGGGATGCGGGCAGGATGGTGGTTTCTTCGGGCGTCACGTCCACCATCACCGGCTCAGGTGCGCGTCCCTTGATCACCAGCGCGTCGTAACCGGTGCTTTTGAATGCCGGCGCCCAGGTCCCGCCGCAGTTGGAGCTGCCGATCACGCCCGTCAGGGGCGACTTGAAGACCATGTGTCCCCGGCAGGAGGTGGGGGCGTTGGTACCCAGCAGGGGCGAGGTGGCCAGGGCCACGATGTTGTCCTCGCCCAGCGGATCGCATGCGGGATCTATCTCCTCGCAGAAGATGCGGGTGGCGAGCCCCCGCCCCCCCACGTACTCCTCGATCCACTCGGACTTCAGGGGACTCTCGCCGATGCGACCGGAGGTGAGGTCGATTTCCAGAATCCTGCCGTGATATCCACCGGCGATCGGGTTGCTCATGCTGCCGCCACCATGTCCCGCTGATAACGAAGTCTGGAAGATGAATCGACCGTCAGCCGCAGTCTAGCAGTCGCGTTGCAGAGAAGCCATCGACCGAATCTTGCCGGAATGGCCGGCTGCGGGGTTTGGTCTGCCCGTTAGAATGGCACGGATATCTTCGCGACGACAGCGCGGCAATCGGCGGAAGGAACAGATTCCTCGATGAATGTGAACGGCAAGGCATATCGATCGATCTGGCTCGCATCCGACGGATGGTCGGTGGAGGTGATCGATCAGACCCGGCTGCCGCACGAGTTTGTCGCAGCCCGTCTCACCTCCCTGGAGGAAGCGGCCGAGGCAATCAGGACCATGGTGGTGCGGGGGGCCCCGCTGATCGGGGCCACTGCGGCCTACGGCCTGTGCCTGGCCCTGCGCGAGGATCCGAGCGACGACAGTCTCCGGGCCGCGGCGGGACGGTTGATCGACACCCGGCCCACCGCTGTCAATCTCACCTGGGCGGTGCGCAGGGTGCAGGATGCAGTGATGCCGCTGCCCGAAGGGCAGCGCATTGAAGCGGCCTACGAATGCGCCGCAGAAATCTGCGATGAGGATGTGCGCACGAATCAGGCGATCGGCCGGCATGGACTGACGCTTCTGCGCGATCACTGGGAACATCGCCGACAGCACGACCGGCTCAACATTCTCACGCATTGCAACGCCGGCTGGCTGGCGACCGTGGACTGGGGCACCGCCCTCGCGCCCGTGTATCTGGCGCACGACCACGGAATGCCCGTGCACGTGTGGGTGGACGAAACTCGACCCCGCAATCAGGGCGCGAGCTTGACCGCCTGGGAGCTTCTGCAGCACGGCATTTCCCATACCGTAATCGTCGACAACGCCGGCGGGCACCTGATGCAGCGGAACCTCGTTGACTGCTGCCTGGTGGGAACGGACCGCACGACCGCGGCCGGCGATGTGTGCAACAAGATCGGCACCTACCTCAAGGCCCTCGCGGCCCGCGACAACAACGTGCCGTTTTATGTCGCCCTGCCCGGCTCCACCATCGACTGGTCGATCGGCAAGGGCACGGCGGGAATCGAGATCGAGCAGCGGGATGTCGCCGAAGTCACCGGGATCGCAGGCCTGACCGCGCGGGGCGAGGTCGAGCGCATTCAGCTCGGGCCCGCGGCAAGTCCGGCGGCGAACTATGCGTTCGACATCACACCCGCCCACCTGGTCACCTCCTTCATCACCGAGCGGGGCATCTGCCCGGCCGGCCGGGAGGGGCTCGCCTCGCTGTATCCGGAGCATGCCGGCGTCGATGTGGGGGAGGCGCGATGAGGCCCACCCTTGCCCTTCTCTCCCCTGACCTGATCGAGCGCATCGACGCCGAGGCCAGGACCGTCCTGGCGACGCTGGGCGTGCGGGTTCACAACGATGAGGTTCTGAACCTTCTGGAGGATTGTGGTGGGCATGTTGACCGTGATGAACATCAAGCGCAGATGCCGGAGGAGATGATCGACCGCGCGCTGTCCGGCGCGCCGCGGACCGTGACTCTTTATGATCTTGAAGGGCGCAACGCCGTCGAGCTTGCCGGCGGCAGCGTCCACTTCACCCCCGGCTCCAGCGCTCTGACGCTGCTGGACGGCGAGCGTGACGAGGCCCGCCCGCCCGACACCGCAGACTATGTCAGGTACGCGAGGCTCGTCGGCCGGCTGGAGCACATCGCCACCCAGAGCACCGCGTTCATCCCCGCCGATGTGCCCGAGGGAATCTCCGACAGCTATCGCCTGTACCTGTCGCTGATGTTCTGCGACAAGCCCGTGATCACCGGTGGTTTCGGCCTGGACTCGCTTGCCGTCATGAAGGACCTGCTGCTTGCGGTCCGCGGCAGCGAAAGCGCGCTGAAGGAAAAACCTTTCGCGGTCTTTTCCTGCTGTGCCCTGGCCCCGCTGAGCTGGAGCGAGGTGACCTCGGCGCACCTCATCCAGTGCGCCCGGGCCTCCATCCCGGCGGAGATAATCTCCATGCCCATGGCGGGGTTCACCTCACCGGTCACGCTGGTGGGAACCCTCGTGCAGCATACCGCGGAGGTTCTCAGCGGCGTCGTGATCTCCCAGTGCGCCTCAGCGGGCGCTCCGGTCCTGTTCGGCGGTTCGGCGACGATATTCGATGTGCGTCACGCCACCGCCCCGATGGGGGCGGTCGAAAGCGCCATGCTCTCCTGCGCCTGCAACGAGATCGGCAAGCACCTGCATCTCCCCACGCAGGCCTATATCGGCCTGACGGATGCGAAAGTGGTCGACGCCCAGGCGGGGCTGGAAGCTTCGATGGGGGCGACGATGGCGGCCCTGTCGGGAATCAACAGCGTCGCCGGTCCCGGCATGATGGATTACCAGAACTGCTTCAGCCTTGAGAAGCTGGTCCTAGACAACGAGATGTGCGGCATGGCCCTGCGGCTGGCGCGGGGCATCGAGCCGTGCGAGGACTTTCCCTCCCTGCGGCGGTTCGAGGAGCTGCTGGCCGAGAAGCATCTGATGATCTCCGAGCACACCCGGCACCACCTGCGCGAGGAGCAGCATCTGCCCGGCCCCCTCATCGAGCGGGCGGAACGATCGAAATGGGAAGCGCTCGGCCGCGAAAGTCTCGCCGACAAGGCCCGGGCGGAGGTGGCGCGGCTCACCGGTGATGGCGCGGCATCCAGCCTGCCCGCGGATGTGAGAAAGCAACTTGTTCAACGCATGGAGCACGAGGCGAAGCGATGCGGGATGGATCGCATGCCGCCGATCGAAACATGACTGAAATCGTGAAGTTTGACATCGAGGCAATCCTGCCCGAGCCCGCATCGGTCCTCGGCTTCCAGGGGATCGAGTCGATCGACCGCGCTTCTGCGCGCATTCGGGCGATGGCCGAGGAGGCGATCGGCATGCTCGGGGACCTGGCATCGCCTGCGGCGATCACCGCCGGGATTACCGTCTCCGAGTTCGCCTCGCTCTACCAAGGTGAAGGTGCCAACGAGCCGGAGACGCCGGTGGAGGGAATATCCGAGCAGGCCGAGGCCTTGGCCCTTTATGCCGCGACGGTGGGGAAGGACGTCAGCGAGCGAATCACGGAGTGCTTCGCGGCGGGCGACTGCGCGGTGGGAGCGATGCTGGACTCGGCGGCCTCGGCCGCCGCCGATGGATTATCCCGCCGGCTGGAGCGCCGGTTCGCCGAACAGCTCGCCGGCGCCGGCGGGGTGCCGGAGGATCTTTGCGTGCTCGCATACAGTCCGGGCTATTGCGGCTGGCACATCAGCGGCCAGAGGCGGCTCTTTGAGTTTCTGAAGCCCGGGCAGATCGGAATCACCCTCAACGACAGTTGCCTCATGCAGCCGTTGAAATCGGTATCGGGCGTCCTCATCGCCGGCCGGCGCGACATTCACGTCTTCGCCAGCTCGTATCCGTTCTGCCCTGAATGCCGGAACCAGACATGTCATCGGAGGATCGAAGCGATAATGGCGGATGAATGACGGTTTGACCCACGATTGCTTTGTCGGGAATGACCATGGAATCAATTCTTGAAAGACTTCGGGCCGGGGAGACGCTGCTGGGGGACGGGGCGATGGGCACGATGCTTCAGCAATGCGCGCCGGGCGGGATCGGAACCTGTCCGGAAGCGATCAACCTCGAACGGCCCGAGCTGCTGGAGGAGATCGCCCGACGTTATCTCGATGCGGGCGCGGAGCTGATCGAAACCAACACCTTCGGGGCATCGCCCCTGAAGCTGGCCGCCCACGGCCTGGAGAACAAGACCGAGGAAATCAATCGCCGCGCGGTGGAGGCGGTGCGGACGGCGGTGGGCGGCGAGGTGGGGGGGCGGGCTTACGTCTCAGGCTCCTGCGGCCCCTGCGGTCGCATGCTGAAACCTTATGGCGATGCCGATCCGGAACTGGTAAGGGAAGGTTTCGTCACCCAGATGCGGGCGCTGGCGGACGCGGGTGTGGATGTGATCTGCATCGAGACGATGACTGATCTTGCCGAAGCGGTGCTGGCGCTGCAGGCCGCGAAGGAAGCGGCGCCGGGTATTCCGGTGATCGCCACCATGACCTTCGATCTCACCGCGCGGGGGTTCTTCACCATGATGGGGGTGTCCGTGGAGAAGGCGGCGGCGGGATTGCAGGAAGCCGGGGCGGACGTGGTGGGATCGAACTGCGGCAACGGCATTGAGAAGATGATCGAGGTGGCCAGGCTCTTCCGCCAATGCACCGATCTGCCGATCATCATTCAATCCAACGCCGGCCTGCCGGAGATGAAGGACGGGGAGCTGGTCTATTCCGAGACGCCCGAATTCATGGCCGACAAGGCCGGAGCGCTTGTCGACATCGGCGTGTCCATCATCGGAGGCTGCTGCGGCACCACCCCGGATCACATACGCGCACTGAAGAAGATGATCGACTCCCGTGGAGATCAGTCGTAACGGCCGAGCGTGCGGACGTCATCGAGCAACTGCTGATAGGTTTCCAGCGTGACGCCCGGCGGGACGGAGTGATCGGAGTGATAGATGTAGCCGCAGTATGGCATGGTGGCGGCGAGCTTGGTGCGCAACTCCTCCCGGATCGCCTCGCGGTCGTTCGTGGCGAGGATGCGTGCGTCGATGTTGCCGACGAATCCGAGTCGATCGCCGTACTGGCCGGCGAGTTGCCGCACGTCCACGCCCGCCTTGGCTTCCAGAGGATTGAGGGCGTTGACGCCGGCATCGATGAGATCGTCGATGAGCGGCCGGATGTCGCCGTCGGTGTGGAAGATCACGGGCATGCCGCGGGCGGCGAAGTAATCGCCCATGCGCTTGTGACTGGGCTTGACGAACCGGCGGTAATGGTCCGGGCTCATGAAGGGCCCGTTCTTGTAGGCCAGGTCGCCGTACAGGAACGCCCCGTCGGAGTGCAGGCCCTCGGCTTCGCAGAGTTCGAACAATCCGATCTGGAGCGTAGTGTAGGTTTCGAAGATTTCCTGCAGCCACTCGGGCTGCTTGATCATCGCCTTGAGCATCATCTCGTGACCGAGCAGGTTCTTGGCGGCCTCGAAGGCCTCCAGGGTGGCGTAGCAGACATAGCGATCGTCGGCCCGGGCCCGCTCATGGACGGGTCGGCAGACTTCCCAGTCGATGCGCTGCCGGGACGGCACCAGCAGGTGCCGCACCTCGCGCCACTTGTCGGGGCTGTTTACGGCGAAGCTCACCCGCTCGGGCGTGCCCATCTTGTGCTTCCACGATTTGAACAGGGCATCGTCGCCGTTGCGGTAGATCACCCACTCGTCCGTTTCCTCCACCACGATTTCGGGCCGCTGATGGAGGTAGCAGTCCGGCCAGCCGATCTGGATGAGATCCATGTCGAAGATCTCCCAGATGGTGCGGCTGCGGGCGGCGGCCAGGGAGTTGTCCCAGGTGAAGAGCTTGGATTCATCGGGGGGAAGCGAGCAGCCCAGTTGCCGGCGGAACTCGCATTCCGCCTCCATCCAGAACGAGTCGTAGATCGGCACGCGGTCGGGCTGTTGCCGGGCCAGCGTCCGGGCCACGCGCTGGCGTGAAGTCATCGCAGCGGAAGATGCGGGGTTCATGCTCGCTCCTGCGATTCGTCTGCGAGGTGTTCCAGTCGATCAGGCCGTGCCCAGGCAGAGCTGCTTCGCCAGCTCGGCCCCGGTGGCCGCGTCGGGGCCGTACCCGTCGGCGCCGATGTGCCGGGCGTAATCCTCGGTCACCGGCGCGCCGCCGATGATGATGGCCGGGGCCGGGTTCAGGGCGGCCCGGATCTCGCGGACAATCACCTCCATCTGCGGCATGGTGGTGGTGAGCAGCGCGCTGAGCCCCACGACATGAGCGCACTGCGCGCGGCAGGCGTCGATGAACGCCTCGGCGGAGACGTCCACCCCCAGATCGATGACTTCAAAGCCCGCGCCCTGGAGCATGGTGCCGAGCAGGTTCTTGCCGATGTCGTGCAGATCGCCCCTGACCGTCCCGATCACCGAGGTGGCCCGCGGCCTGACGTTCTCGGCAATCATGCGCGGCTGGAGCACGTCCATGCACGCCTTCAGGGCGTCGGCGGCGACCAGCACCTCCGGAAGAAAGTATTCGCCCTCGCGGAAGCGCCGGCTCACTCCGGCCATCCCTTCGAGCAGGCCCTCCTCCAGGATCACCACCGCCGAGATTTCCGAAGCCAGCGCTTCTTCAACAAGCTGTCGCGCCTGATCGTCGGCCCCGGTCAGGACTGCGGTCGCGATACGTTCGGTAATCGACATCGGCGCCTCCCGATATGTTGCATCAGCCGCCGCACGCCGCGGGACGGCAGCGCGATGGTATCCGGCATTGTAATGGCGCGAAGCACCCGCGTGCGCGGAGTTCGGAAGGGACGATTCAGTTCGCGGCCGGCTGGCTCGCCTGCAGGCATCGAACCTCCAGCGGCCCCCGGCGCACGGCCCGGATCCCGTCCAGCAGCGCCCGAGCACCGGGGATGGTGGTGACGGTGGGGATGCGATGGCGCTTGGCCGCCCGGCGCAGGGCGACCTCGTCAAAGCGCGAGGCCCGTCCCAGGGGAGTGTTGATTACCAGCTGGATGGAGCCGTTCTTGATGTAATCCACCACGTTGGGCCGGCCTTCGTTGACCTTGAACACGACTTCCGCGGGCAGGCCGGCTTCCTCCAGCCTCTCGGCGGTCCCCCGCGTGGCGAGAACCTTGAAACCCAGGTTGTGCAGGGCCTTGATCACGCCGATGAGGCCGGGTTTGTCGCGATCGTTGACGGAGGCGAACACCGTCCCCTCCTCCGGCAGCATTCGCCCCGCGCCCAGCTCCGCCTTGGCGAAGGCCTCGCCCAGATCGTCGGCCACCCCCATCACCTCGCCGGTGGATTTCATCTCCGGCCCGAGAATGATGTCCTCTTCCGGGAATCGATTGAAAGGCAGCACGACCTCCTTGACGAACTTGCGGTCCGGCGTGACCTCTCGCGTCACTCCCTGCTGCAAGAGCGAAACGCCGGTCATTATCTTCGCCGCCACGTTCGCCCAGGCGATCCCCGTGGCCTTGGAGATGAACGGCACGGTGCGGGATGCCCGCGGGTTCGCTTCCAGCACGTAGACCTCGCGGTCCTTGATCGCATACTGCACGTTCAGAAGGCCGTGCACCCCGATCGCCAGGGCCAGGGAGCGGGTGTAGCGCTTCAGCGTCTTGATCTGCACCTCCGTGAGAGTGTGCGGGGGAAGGACGGCGGAGGAATCGCCGGAGTGGACCCCCGCGTGCTCCACGTGCTGGAGAATGCCGGAAATGATCACCCGCTGACCGTCGCAGACCGCATCGACGTCTATCTCCACGGCATCCTCGAGAAACCGGTCAATCAGCACCGGCCGATCTTCCGAGGCCTTTACTGCGTGACGCAGATACTGCGTCACCTGCTCCGGATCGTGCGCGATGACCATCGACCTGCCGCCGAGCACATATGAGGGGCGAAGGAGCACGGGGTAGCCGATCCTCTCCGCGATCGCCAGGGCTTCATCCTCTGAGCTGGCCATTCCGTTTTCCGGCTGGGGGATGCCGAGCCGGTTGATGAGCGCACCAAACCGCTCGCGGTCCTCGGCCAAGTCGATGGCATCCGGCTTGGTGCCCAGGATGCACACGCCGGCCTCCTCCAGGCGCCGGGCGAGGTTGAGAGGCGTCTGCCCGCCGAACTGCACTATCACGCCCTCGGGCTTCTCCACCTCCACCACGTTGAGCACGTCTTCCAGCGTGAGGGGATCGAAATAGAGCCGGTCGGCGGTGTCGTAGTCGGTGGAGACCGTCTCCGGATTGCAGTTCATCAGGATCGATTCGATGCCCAGCTCCTTGAGTGCGAAGGCCGCCTGGCAGCAGCAGTCATCGAACTCGATTCCCTGGCCGATGCGGATGGGACCACCGCCGAGGATCAGCACTTTCCGCCGATCGGTGGGGTTCGCTTCGCACCGCGTCGCGTAGGTCGAGTAGAGGTAGGGCGTGTGCGCCTCGAACTCGGCCGCGCAGGTGTCCACCTGGTTGAACACGGGCCTGACGTCCAGCTTCTCGCGCCGGGCGCGAATCTTCGCCTCGTCTGTCCCGATCAGCCGGCCGATCTGAAGATCCGAGAAGCCCCAGGACTTGGCCTTCCGCAGCAGCGACTCCGGCAGCGAATCGACGCCGTATCGGGACAGTTCCTGCTCACAACCCACGATCTGCGCGATCTGCTCGATGAACCAGGGATCGATCTGGGTGAGCCGGGCCGCTTCCTCCACCGAGATTCCCTGCATCAGGGCCTCACGGGCGTGGAAGATCCGGTCCCAGGTGGGGGTCCGAAGCCGGGCGATGAGACGATCGGCTTCCAGCTCGATCTTTCCGCCTGCGGTTTCCAGGCCGGCGATCCCCACGTCCAGCGAGCGCAAGGCTTTCTGGAGTGCCTCCTTGAAGTTGGCCCCCAGCGCCATCACCTCGCCGACCGATTTCATCGAGGTATCCAGCCAGGGCCCCGTGCGGGGGAACTTGGCAAAATCCCAGCGGGGGATCTTCACCACCACGTAATCGATGGTGGGCTCGAACGACGCCGGCGTTTCGCCGGTGATGTCGTTGGGGATCTCATCCAGCGTCATTCCCACCGCCAGCAGGGCCGCGATCTTGGCGATCGGAAAGCCGGTGGCCTTGCTCGCCAGGGCTGATGAGCGGCTCACCCGCGGATTCATCTCCACCACCACCATCTCCCCGGTCTGGGGATGGACCGCGAACTGGATATTGCTCCCGCCGGTTTCCACCCCCACGGCCCGGATCACCGCAAACGCCCAGTCGCGCATGCGCTGGTATTCCCGGTCGGTGAGGGTCATGGCGGGTGCGACGGTGATGGAATCGCCGGTATGCACGCCCATGGCATCAAGGTTCTCGATGGAGCAGATCACCACCGCGTTGTCGGCACGGTCGCGCATCACTTCCAGCTCAAATTCCTTCCAGCCGAGCACGCTGCGCTCCACCAGCACCTGCCGGGTGGGCGAAAGGTCCAGACCGCGGGCGAGCAGGTCGCGGAACTCCTCGATGTTGTAGGCGATGGCCGCCCCTTCGCCGCCGAGGGTGAAGCTGGGTCGGAGGATGGCGGGAAAGCCCGTCTTTTCCAGGATCTCCTCGCCCTCCTCGACAGTGTGGGCGAAGCCGCCCTCGCACACGGGCAGGCCCGCGTCGCGCATGGCGGCGGCGAATCGCTGGCGGTCTTCGGCCGTGTGCACCGCCTCGATGCGGGCTCCGATCAGCTCCACGTTGTACTTCTCCAGCACGCCACGCTCCGACAGCGCCACCGCCAGGTTCAGCGCCGTCTGGCCGCCGACCGTGGGAAGAATCGCCTCCGGCCGCTCCTTCTCGATGATCCTCTCGACAATGGTGGGGGTCATCGGCTCGATGTAGGTTGCATCCCCCAGCGCCGGATCGGTCATGATCGTGGCGGGATTGGAGTTGACCAGAACCACGCGATATCCCAGGCTCTTCAGGGCCTTCACCGCCTGCGTGCCGGAATAGTCGAATTCACATGCCTGGCCGATCACGATCGGACCGGACCCGAGAACGAGGATCGTTTCCAGATCACCGCGTGCCGGCATGTTCCCTCCTCATCCGATTGCTCCTCCAGCCACGACTGCCCCTGCTCATTCCGTCGCGTTCACCTTTGCCTGGACCTTCTCTTTGCCCCCGCGTTTCGACGTAACGATCTCCACCTCGGCTGCCGGGATGGTCACCTTTGCAGAATCCTCGACGAGCTCACGGAACCGCCGGAAGTGGTGCGAGGCCTCGTGCGGGCCCGGCCCCGCCTCCGGGTGATACTGCACGCTCATCGCTCGCAACACCCGATGTTCCAGTCCCTCGACCGTGTGGTCGTTCAGGTTGATCTCCGTGACGGCGGTGCCGTCCGGCAGATCGTTCTCGACCGCGAAGCCGTGATTCTGGGCGGTGATGCACACCTGCCCGCCGTCGGGATGGCGCACGGGATGATTCGCCCCGCGATGGCCGAACTTAAGTTTTAAGGTCTTCCCGCCCAAGGCCAGGGCGAGGATCTGGTGCCCCAGGCAGATGCCGAAGATGGGGATCCGGCCCAGCAGTTCGCGCACCGTTTCGATGGCGTAGGTGACCGCCGCAGGATCGCCGGGGCCGTTCGATAGAAAGAC
>CP070772.1:2735053-2741550 GCA_020345805.1 Phycisphaerales bacterium
CATCATCGACACCGGTCCCATGCTCGGGTCGCTGGAGAGTACGCCCGTGGCGGCCTCCGCCGACGGCGTGGTGCTGTCGGTGAGACGCGGCCGCTCGCGAACCCGGCTGGAGGAATGCAGAAACAAGCTCCGCACCCTGGGGGCAAACTGCATCGGAGTGATCCTCAATTACGCGGTCCGCTCCGACTGCCACCGCTATGTGTCCGAAGCATCGCTCGCTCCGGCCGAGGAACGGCAACGCGGCGACCGGCACTCGGTGATCCGCGCCGCACGCGGCGAGCGCAACGTGCTCATGCTGGCCATGGAGAACACCAAGCGCGGGCAGGATGAGGAGGATCAACCCCAACGGGCGGCATCATGATCCAGCAGCTCCAGACAGCTCGCAGCAGCATCACTCGCCGCGCCCCGACGGACCCGCCGCGCGTCTGGGGGCTGACGGCGGGTCAGTTGCACGATGCCTACTGGCGTGCCCGAGGCGTGCAGTGCATACGTCGCGGACAACGACAGACGTGGCAGCGCGGCGCCGAGCTTTACCTGCTCCTGGAACCGGATCAGCTCGTGGCCTTTGATCTGGGCAGAATCTGCGGACGCCTCACCTGGCACAACGCGATCGTCACCCGGCTGCGGCTGATCGACGGGCATGAAGCCCGCTACTCCGAGCATGTGGTCACCGATGAGGAAGGTTTCGTGCTCCGCATCGAGCGCCGCTATCGCCGGTCTTCGCAGCGCTCATCGCGGGTGGTCCTGACCCCCCACCGGCGGGTGGCCCGCATCTGGATGGCGGCCCACAGCCGCCGCGAGGGCTGGGATCGGGTCAGGCGATCCGTTCCCTGGCCGCGGGTCGACCACGGCAAATGCGCGGGAGCGACTTTCACGCTGGGCGATGCGGACCACGAACGGCGACTGATCAGCACGCTGGTGGAGTGCTGGCCCGACCCGGGACGGAGCATCAGCGGCATCGAGGAGAGCGATCCCGGCGTTTGGCGCCCCGCCGATGGGGCCGCGCGATATGACGAAGTGCGAATCGGCCCGTTGTGGCTGGGCTTTGACGGACATGAGTCGCACCGCCCGTGCATCGTGGGACCGGACTGGACCGGGGACTCTCCGGCGCACTTGTCGCGTGGCGAGCCCGCCCCCGCAGTTCTCGACATCATCGATGTGGAGCTTACGGACCGGCCCCACGACCACCACTCTCGCGCCCCCGGGGCAACCTACGCCTTCTGCAAGCGCGTGTTCGACATCATCGTCAGCGCCGTGGCCCTGACATGCCTCAGCCCGATCATGGCCATCATCGCGGTGCTGGTCCTTTTGGAGGACGGAATGCCGATCTTCTTCGGCCATCGCCGGCAGGGGCGATCCGGCCGGCCGTTCCGATGCTGGAAGTTCCGCACCATGCATCGCGATTCGGAGAGGCTTGTCCGGCGGTTGGAGGATTACAACCTATGTGACGGCCCGCAGGTCTTCATCCCGGATGACCCGCGGGTAACCCGCATCGGCCGCGTGCTCAGGGACACCCACCTCGACGAACTGCCGCAGTTCCTCAACGTGATCTTCGGGCAGATGAGCATCGTCGGACCCCGGCCCAGCCCCGACGATGAGAACCAGTTCTGTCCGGCGTGGCGCGACGTGCGGCTGTCGGTGAGGCCGGGCATCACCGGCCTGTGGCAACTCCATCGGACACGGGAACCGGGCGAGGACTTCCAGGAATGGATCAAGTACGACATCGAGTATGTCCGGCAGGCGAGCTTCCTGCTGGACCTGAACATCATCGCCGGAACCGTCCGGGCGATGCTGCTGGGGAGATCCGACCGTGCATCTGACTAGACGAGGCAAGCGGCGTCTGCTGGCTTTGAGCCTGATCGCGGTAATCTGCATCGGAGGGGCGGCGGCCTACAAGATCCTGGGCCGGTTGCAGCAGCAGCGCATGCTGAACGAAACCCGCGCCGCGGGACTGACCGCGCAACGCCGGGGCGATCTTGACACCGCCCTCGAACGGTTCAGCGAGTACTTCACTTATGTCAAGGACGATCTGGAGGTTAATCTCGCCTTCGCCGACGCCCGGGCCGAAGTGCCCCTGGCCAACGGCCAGCACATCTACGAGGCGATCGACCTGTTCAATCGGCGTTGCCTGAAGCTGCTCGAACAGTCGCCGCACCTTGCCGATCGTGATCGCGTGCACCGCGACATCCTCGACCGTCTGCTGGGACTTTATGAAGCGGCGGGCATGCGCTTCGAGCTGATCCAGACCGCCGATCGGATCCTGAAGACCGACCCGGATCGCGTGGATGCCCTGAAAGCCAAGGCCGGCGCGCTGTATGTTGATCGTGAGTTCGACCTCGCTCTTCCAATTGCGCGAAAACTCATCGAACTGGAGCCGGGCAATTTATCCTGGTGCCAGCTGGAACTGGAGATCCGCCACCGGCAGAACGTGGCCGATGCCGAACTGCTCGCCCAATGCGATCGATGGATCGAGCAGTACGAAGGGACGGACGGCCGCTTCCAGCTGCTGAAAGCGGCGTATCTGGCCCCGCTGGGCCGGGTCAATGAAGCCCGCGAAGAGTTGGTCGTGGCTGCACGAAAAGGGGCCGGTTCCCTTGTCGTGCTTCAGCAGATGGTCTCCCTCATGGATCGGCTTGGCCAGCGTGATCTGGCCTCGCAGGTCATCACCGCAGCCCGCGAGGAGTTCCCCCGGGAGCAGTGGGTGGCGGAGGCGACCGCCCAACGCCTCTGGCAGACCGGCTACGTCAGCGAAGCGCTGATCGAGATCGCCGCCGCCGAGGAGAGATTTGAATCGCTCACTGCAGGACTTCTGCGCCTCAAGGTGCTGGCGCTGGCCGCGGGCGATCGACGCGAGGAAGCCGTCGCCGCCCTCAACGAGTTGCGCAGCGCCGGCGCGGGCGGAGAGTCCGCGGCGGCCGATCGGGCGTGGGCAGATGCGCTTCGGGCGAGGCTTTCTCTGACCGCGCAGTCGCAGCAGTCAGCACTGGAGACCTTCGGCAACGCCCTGGCGCTGCAGCCGAATGATGCGGTGATTCACTATCTGATCGCCGAGGCCTACGAGCTGGTAGGCGAACACTCCCTGGCTCTGAGCAGCTATGAACTGGCGCACCAGGTTGCACCGGACTGGGCAACCGCTTCCGCGGCATTCGCCAATGCCCTGCTGAGACAGGGCCTGGTGCAGGAGGCCCACGATCTCGCCGCCCGGTTGCTGAACCGCACGCCTCCCGAGCGCCGCCTGCCGATCCTGCTGCTTTACAGCCGGTCATACCTGGCCCTGAAGCAGGCGGGCGGTACACCGGCGTTGACGGATACGAGAACCGGCGCCCCCAGGGACCTGGTCGAGATTCTGCTCGCGGCGCGGGCGCAGCTGCCGGATCATGCCGAGATCGCACGCCTCATCGCCGAGACTTACGTGCTGACCGGCCGGACTGACCGGGCGAAGGCTTTTCTCCTTCAGGTTCGCGAGGACGAAGCGGCCCCCACCGGCGTCTTGATGGCTCTGGCGGAAGTCAGTCGCCGGCACGGGCTGGACCTGGAGTTGTCGCTGATCCGCAGCGCGAAGCAGATCGACGGCCTGACCCTGTCGATCGCATTCGCCCAAGGCGACTGCCTGGCCCGGGACGGTGAGCCGGAGAAGGGACTGCGGCTGATCGAAGAAGCAATGTCCTCCCATCCGGAGGAGGCGGTTTCCGCCACCGCGCAGCGACAGCGCGTCGCGTTCCTGATCGCGATCGATCATCCCGATGCGCCGGACTCCTTGAAGGAACTGATCGAGAGATTCGCCGCCGAACCGTCCATTCAGACCTTCGCCCTGGCCCAATCCGCGGCCTGGGAAGACCGGCAGATCATCGCGGCGGCCATCACCAACCTGAGAAACATCCTCGGCGAGAATGCCCAGCAAGTGCGTCTGGCCGAAGCGAGAGAACTGGTCCGGTTCGAGTCCGACGACGATGCGAGCCTGGCGCGAGCGATCGTGATCATCAACGGCGTGATCGAGCAGTCACCTCATTCCCTGGCCGCGCTGAGCCTGATGGCGGAGGCCTCCCTGCGCGGCGAACACCCCTCACCGGATCGTGCAATCGAGCACCTGGAGCGGGCCATCGCCCAATACCCGGGACAGGGGTTGCTCTACCCCAGGCTAATAAGCCTTCTGCAGCAGCAGGGCGATTATGAGTCGGCCGGACAGTACCTGAACCGGTTCTCGCAACTGGCCCGGCGTGATGCAAAGCTGATGCGGGCGGAGATGAACCTGCTGCAGGCCCAGGGCGACTTCCAGGCCGCGCTGGTTCTCGCCTCGGAGCTGGTGGATGATGAGGCCACGGTGTCGGAACAGCTCGCCCTGGCCATGATGTACCAGCAGGCGGGCAGATACCCGGAGGCCGAGGCAATTTACGCGAAGCTCCTGGAGCAGGACGCGCAGCGCGAACTGGTCGTGGCCCAGGCCGCGGAGTTTTATGCCCGCACCGGCAGATTCGAACAAGGGGCACAGATCATCGAGTCGCTTTCAGCGGAGACAGGATCGGCCACCAGGTCCACGCTGCTGGGGACCTTCAACCTGCGCCACGGCTCGATGGAGGAAGCCGGGAGGTGGCTCAATCGCGCCGTTGTTGAGGACCCGCAGTCACCGGCGGCGCACAACCAGCTTGCCCGCTACTACCTCGCAACCGATGACCCGATCCGCGCCCAGGAGCAGGCGACCGCGGGGCTGAGGTTAAGCCCGGATGATCGGGCCCTGCGCAGCACTCTGGCCGCCGCGGGATTCCGCCTGGGCGAGACCGAGCGCACAAAGGCCCTCGCGGTCTTGCGGGAGCTGGGGGCGGAGAACGACGATCTGCTGGCCACGCTGGAACTGCTGGAGAGGATTCCGATCGTCGAGGGCAAGGCAAAGGCGGCGGCAGAGCATCTGGACGCCGCCCGCAGCCTGGCCGAGCAGCGCCTCGGGTTCCTCCCCGCCTGGCACCTGGCGGTCACTCTTCACGCCGAGGTCGGTCGCACGCAGGATGCGCTAGAGCTGGCCCGGCGCGCACTGAGGAATTTCCCCACCCGGACCGAACCGGCGCAGTGGACCACCCAATTGCTGGCGGGGGCCGAGCGCTGGGAGGAAGCGCTGATCGAGGCCGAGGAATGGCGGCGGCGAACCGTCGACGATGCGATTGAGGCCGATGTGGCCATCGCCTCGATCCTGCTCGAGCTGCATCGACCCGCGGATGCGGTTGCACAAATCGAGCCGTATGCCGATCGGCTTTACGCGCAGCGCCTGAAATCTCCACGCGAGCAGGCCACCTGGATTCGCGCCCTGGTTGAGTCAGGCCGCACTGAGCAGGCAACGAGCGTCATCGAGCCGCTGCTGCGTGAAGATCACGGATGGCGGGAGCTATGGAGAACGCTGGCGCGAAAGATGAATGTCGGCGACGCACAGGCGGCGCTGGGGCTGCTGGAAGCAGCGTCGGCCGAGGACCCGCAGGAGCTTCTGTTGCTGGCCGCGGAATACAACCATCACGGGCGGCGCGGCGGGGGCGCAGCATGTTTCGATCGGGCCGAACAATTGGCGCGAAAGGCCGGCGAAACCGAACCGCTCCAGGCGACTTCGCTGATCCTGCGAGGGATCATCGCGGAAGCCCGCGGGGAGCCGGAGGCGGCCGTGTCGCTTTACCGCGCGGCCCTGGAGCTGGACCCGGACAACAGCCAGGCGCTCAACAACCTCGCCTTCGTGCTCACCGCCACCACCACCGATCGGCACGAGGAGGCCTTGGAGTTGGTTCGCCGGGCACTGGAAGCGTCTCCGGACAATCCTGATTTTCTGGACACCCGCGCGCAGGTTCTCCGGCACCTGGACCGGCCGGCCGAGGCGATTGAAAGCCTGCAACGGGCGCTTGCTTCGCGGCCCGAGGACGTGTCGATCGGGTTGAATCTCGTCGATGTGCTGCTGGAACAGCGGCAATACGCGGCCGCCGAAGAGGTGCTGGACGAGACCCGGCGTCATCTGGAGGAATCCCCCGCTGTCGGTGAGGCCGAGAGAGCGCGGGCCGAGGCGCTGTCGCGGAGACTGAGACAGGCCCGGGCCGCGGTCGACTCGTAGCATCGGCCGCCCAAAGCCGACGGACCGATCGAGCCGATGTATCATCCATCGTGCTCCATCGGGCGGCCCGTCCCCCGTGGAAACGGACCGGAAACGAGGCGTTCAATGAAGGGCATCATTCTCGCAGGCGGATTGGGCACGCGGCTTCGGCCACTGACCCTGGTCACCAACAAGCACCTGCTGCCGGTCTTCGACCGGCCGATGATCTATTACCCCATCCAGTGCCTGCTCAACGCGGGAATCAACGAGATCCTCATCGTCACCGGCGGCGAGCACGCCGGCGACTTCCTCAAGCTGCTCCGCAACGGCAAGCACCTGGGGGTCCGCGACCTGCACTACACCTACCAGGAAGGCGAAGGCGGGATCGCCGATGCCCTCCAGTTGGCCGAGGACTTCGCCGACGGCGACAAGATCTGCG
>CP070772.1:2741650-2782119 GCA_020345805.1 Phycisphaerales bacterium
GGGATGATGCTGGCCGGCTATCTCAGCAAGTCCGGGGCGAAGGCCGACACACGCTATCTCGAGTTCGCGCCGCAGTCGGTGTACCTCGTGCCGCTGCGCCTGAACGAGACGTGCGATCTGCGGGTTATGGTCGAAGGCGATTCCGGCTCGGCGATGGTGCTTCCCGACTTTGCGCCCGGCCGGCCCGGCGCGCCCCGTGCGGTCTATCTGCGCCTGCACGGCGTCGACAGCCCCGACCCGGAATGGCTCACCGCTGTCGAGCCTCTGTACGGCAACGATCACACCGGTGTCAGGCCGGGCGACTATCCCTGGATTCTCGGCGGCCGCGACGTCTCCACCCCCACGCGCAAGACCCTCCAGGCCTACCAAGCGGGCGGGCGGCTGCTGGACATGACCGTGTCGGACCTTCAGGCTCTTTACGAGGCTGAAGGCATACTCATCGGCTCGGGGATGGAGAACCGTCCGGGCGTGCGGCGGAATCCCTCCTTCCGCCACATCCTGGAAGGCGGGACGGGGCTGTTCACCCCCCAGCCCGACTCGATGGGTTACAAGCGGCTGTTCTTCACGCCTTACGGACCCTACGAACCGAAATCGGAACTCCTGCGGAATACCCGCCGCCAGATTCGCGTCCACAATGACGAGCAACGAGGAGCCTCTCGATGACTTTCCATAACAGGACCCGCGCACTCACCACCCTTGTGTTTGTTTTGCTTCTGATCATGGGATGCCAGCAGCCGGCCGACATTTCCCCTTCGCCGGGCCTGGGCGATCCGTATCCGGCGCCGCCGAACGACCCGCAGATCAGCGTTCTCGCGCCGGACTTGCAGCCGTGGCTGGGCTTTCACGTGGCCACCGTGATTGACGACGGCGAGCGCCCCATGCAGGTGCAGGTTCCCGTGCGCAACCTCTCCAACCACAAGTACCTCATCGACTACCGAATCCTGTTCTACGATGCCAACGGCACGGAGCTGGAGCCGCAGATGGGCTGGAAGATGATGGCCCTGCTGCCCAAGGAAACGGTCCGCCTCTCCGGCAAGGCCCTGAGCACGGATGCGAAGAACTATCGCCTGGAAGTCAAGTGGGGTAGGTGATGCGCTGACGAGAACGGTTGCCAAGGTCTGAGTCTTCGAAGGCCATGCGGCTTTCCGATTTCACCAACCCAGCGCTCGATCGAGCATCCGCCGCATGCGCTTGACGTGCGAGCCTTCCCAGTAGAATCGATCGCAGCCCGGGCAGTGCTTGAAATACTTCACCGCTTCCAGCACATCGGCGGGCACGTGTACTGCGACTTCATCCTCTGAAGCCTCCGACAGCAACGCGTTGCACTGACTGCACCGGGTGAACGGCCGGGCAGTTTCGGCAAGTCCGAACGCGTCGGCGACCTCGCGCAGCTGCGCCATTGGCTCTTCCGCATTCACAAGATGAATGCCGTCGACCCTCCACTGCTCGGGCATGAGGCGGTCGCGGGTGAGGATTATCCGGCGCTCATCGACCGCGCAGCGGATTAGGTCTTCGTCCTCGATGTCCTCTTCGTAGGCGGTATCGAATCCGAGTATGCGCAGCCAGCGGGCGAGTCGGCCCAGCATGACGTCGACGAAGAAGCGCATTCCGGATGCTTCGCCGCAGCCCGGGCGCGGCTGCGGGTCCGTCCCCACCCTCGCGCCGCAGGCGCAGTGAATGGTGCGGCCGTAAGCGAACATCTCGCGCGGATAGGCGCGGCCGCAATCCGCGCAGGACACCTGAGAAGCACCGGCCTCGCCCCCGGGCTGTTCGCCTTGTCTCGAATTGCTGTCGACCATGTTCCAAGAACCAGTTCAATCATACAGCGCGTGACGGCCGTATTGGCCGGAAGATACAATCATTTCGTTCAGTCAGACCGCTCTCCGCCCCCCACTGCTCTGTCAGAACGATGGCCGACTATTACTCTGAAACTCTCTCCGCCGAGCGCCTGCGTCTGTGTTATGAGATCGCCCCGCCGCGCGTGCAGCAGTATCTGCAGGCGGAGATCGATTTCGTGCTGGAGAAGATCCGGCCGGATGACGCCGTGCTGGAGCTTGGATGCGGTCACGGCAGAGTGCTTCAGCAACTGATCGGCCGCGCAAAGTCGATCGTGGGCATCGATACATCCTCCGACAGTCTGCGCCTGGCCCGGCAGATTCTTGCCGGCATCGACTGTCAGCTTATGGAGATGGATGCAACGGATCTGAAGTTCGCCGACGGGCGCTTCGATATGGTTATCTGCATCCAGAACGGCATTTCCGCCTTCCACGTCGATAAGCGCAAGCTCATAGGAGAAGCGGTACGCGTCACCCGGTCCGGCGGGATGGCGCTCTTCTCAAGTTACGCCGCGAAGTTCTGGCCGCATCGCCTGGAATGGTTCCGCATCCAGGCCGCCCACGGCCTGATCGGCGAGATCGACGAGGAAGCGACCGGCGACGGCGTGATCCGCTGCAAGGACGGCTTCGCCGCCACCACCATCGACCCGGATGAGTTCGCCTCCCTTACCGCCTCCCTCGGCCTGCAAGCGAACATTACGGAAGTGGATGATTCCAGCATCTTCTGCGAGATAGTCCCGACCTGAACGATCGCCGCCTGTCGAAGAAATACCGGGTCGCATCCGGTAAACTGCCCCCACATGCAGACGATCGAATACCGCATCATCTCCATCGGCACACTGGCGGCTCATCCGCTCTGGAACGAGAAGGGCGAGGTCCGCACAGGCCATCCCACCACCACGCTTATCTCCTCCGGTGAAACACACATCCTCGTCAACCCCGGCCTGCCCGCGGCAATCCTCGGGGCGCGCATGGGCGAGCGCACCAATGTCCGCCCCGATCAGATCACCCACGTTTTTCTCACTGCGCTATCGCAGGATCACTACCGCGCCCTGCCGGCTTTCGAGAAAGCCGAGTGGTACGCCTACGAGACCGAGGGCATCGCGGCCCTGGCTGGTTTGCGCGATCAGCTTCAACGGGCCGAAGAGGGCGGTGATGAAGGGCTGATCGAAACCGTCCGCAATCACATGGAGATCATCCGCCGCTGCCGTGCCGCGGAGGATTCGCTTGTTCAGGGCGTTGACCTCTTTCCCCTTCCGGGGGTCACCCCCGGCACCTGCGGCCTGCTGCTGGCCCTGCCCCGCCAGACCGTCCTCATCGCAGGCGACGCGGTGGCTACTCTGGAACACCTTCAGCAGGGCAAGGTCCTGCCGCACTCGGCAAGCATCGAGCAGGCCCAGGACTCCTTCCGCGAAGCGATCGAGATCGCGGACATAATAATCCCGGGTCGGGATAATCTCGTCTTTAATCCTCTGCGGGTAATGTGACCGAGATGGTCTCGCGGAGACTGCGCCTATGCACGTGTGTAATCCCAAAGCGGATTACACACGTGGCACCGGACTATCCCCCGCTGTCGCTCATCCCAGGCATTCGTAGGCGATGTTCGTGCGCTTGAGGGCGTAGCCGATTTCCTTGAGGTAGTCGCCGTAGGCGAGCATCCAGTGGAAGCCGCGCATCTTTTTTGCGATCTCGTCGGTGTCGGCGTTGAACTTCACATCGAGCTGCGCCCGGCAGATGGGCAGGAAGGGCGTTTCGACGATCTCGCCTGACATGCCCAGCCATTTCTCGAAATTGAAATCCGTATCGATCATGGTCACGACCTGCCCCTTGCGGAACTCCACTTTGGGCGAGGCGCCGTAATCGGATTCGAAATGCGTCACCAGCCGGGCCGGGTCGAGGTTCTTCCCGTCCATCTTCCGCGGGCCGGTGCAGTGTGCAAGGGTCATGATTCCGTGATGAGGGTAGGTCGGATCGTTGAGGAACGCCGGCCTGCCGGAGATGTTGGAAAGCAAAACGCCGGCGGGGATGATCACGAAATCCGATTCGCAGTATGCGAGATACCCGTCATCGTTGAGCGTGCAGAGAGTAAGGCACGCGGTGGTCTCGGCGATGGGCATGATGGTGCCCATGCAGTTGTTGACAGTGATGGCCGAGGCGTCGTACTTCGCCATGATGGAGCGGAAGACCTGGTCCAGCAGGAAGCAGTTTTCGACGTAGTTCTTCTTCGTTTCGAGCTTGACGGAGCGATCGGCGAGATAGTCCGCGGCGCGCTCCTTCGCCAGCGCGACGGTTGCTTCATCGGCGCGGGCGGCCTTGATCAGTTTGCCCAATTCGTCATAGGAAACGGTGTTGATGTCGAAGGCGAAGCGCTCGATGGTGCGCTGGGGAGCTTCCGGACATGCCCAGCCGCCGGGCCCGCCGATGGCAATGATGCGGGTGCCGATCGTGTTCTTCAAACCGCACAGCGCCCGCAAACGCCACATCAGGTCGCCCTGGTCGTCCACCACCACGTCTTCGGTGTCGATGTTCTCCACCGCCGGATCATCGGAATGCTGGCGCAGGAAGCGAGGGCTGACGATTTCGTACCAGAGATACAGCGGGCCGGACTTGTGGCGGACGAAGATGATGGTGTCTTTCTTGAGCGCGGCGATGCGGTTGTAGATGTCCGTCCAGCCGCCCGCGGCATAGACGATGAGCACATCGGCGCTATCCGGCTTGATGTTGGCGACCTGCTCGCCGTTGGTGACCGCCGCGATGGGCAGGATTTCGAGAGGGAAGTCCGCCTCGGCACGGAGCTTGTTCAGTTCGTTCCGGATGCGTGCGGTCTCGGCAAAGGCATCGGACTGAGTCTGTATCCCGCCCCAGGACCGCCAGCTTGTCTGCGGGCGGCGCTGGGGGATGGAATAGACGAACACCGGCTTGGCGGTGAGCGGTTTGCGGGGCGAGGGCATGGGGACGGCCGAGCTCGGAGAGGCCAGAAGCGGCCAGGTCAGGCCGGCGAGGACGGAGGTGCCCAGGGCCATGGAGGTCATTCCGCCGATGAACCCCCGGCGTGACAGTTCGATTCGCCGGCCGTCGGCCCGCTGACTGCCCGTGCAGCAGGAGCAGGAGTGGGAATGGAGAGTTGTGCCGTCGGGCGTATTGTCGGTCATAATGATCTCCTCGCCGAAAAACGCGTATGTGCCTGATACGACCAGGTCGTTCAACGGCCCGTGATTCGGCCTGCTCCGGTATCCTCTGGCCGCCGCCGGGTGTGGTCAAACCGGGCGGCAGCATCCCGATCCTCAAGCCAATACCCGCGACGACTCCGCCATGACAAAAGCCCCCATCCCGCATCGTGAGGTGAACATGTCGCTCCGCCTGATCATCGCGATCTCCACGCTGCTCGGCGCTGCGAGCTTCGCCCAGACGCCGACAGCACCCGGCGAGGCCCAGACGCCCCCGGCTGCGGCGCGGCAGATTCCCTGGCCTACCTTGCTGGGGCTTCGATCGCATCAGACGGCGAGGATGTTCCCGCTGGTGGATCGGGTGGTGCTGGTCCCGGATGGAGCGACCTATCTGGATGAGCTGGGCCGATGGTCTGCGGCCGGTCGCTGGCCGGTGTTGTTCGAGGATGATCAATATGCCCCGATGTTCATCCGGGCGTTTCAGCCGGAGCAGGTCATTCGGCGCGACAGTGTGGGAGAGTTGCCCGAAACCCCCAAGCAGCAAAAGGACTTGATGGAGTCGGTGGTCATTCGCGTCTTCGGCGGAGATCCGACCCAGGACTCGCTTCGCGAGACGTTCGACCGTGCACGTCACATCCCCGCCGGCGTGGTGATCGCGTCTCCGGCCGACCCTGCCTGGACGGCGGCGGTGGCGCTGGCGGCAGGTCACGGCCAGCCGCTGGCCTGGCTCAGTGGGCCTTCCCGCAAACCGCACCTTGCACTGGCGACGGGCGAGGCGGTGGAGCTGACGAGGCGGGTCGAGTCGCTCGTGGCCGAGCAGGGCTACTCCTACGCGGGCCTGGGCGATCAGATCGACGCCATCACGATCTGCCGCACCATGGCGGGCAAGGCGGAGATCGATCGGGCGGCCTGGACCCAGGCGCCGGCCCCTCCGGAGTTCCAGGACGGCCCGGTGGCGATCACCGATCTGCTGGGGCGAACCCGCCAGCGGGGCCGGTACGCCTTCGTTGGCTGGATCCTCGGCGATGAAGCCCGGAGCGCGTACATGGCGATGTGCTCATTGTTCCTCGAAGCCCACAACATTCACCTCTACAACACCTATCCGGAGAAGGACTTCTGGTTGACTTACGGGGTCTCCGAAGCCGCCTCCGTCATGCGCGAGAAGGGCTTTGAGGTGAGGACGGCCGGCGGGGAAAACGCCACGGAACGGGCATGGCTGCGCATGCTTCCCCGCGGCCTCAGCACCGACGTCTTCGTCATGAACTCCAAGGGCCACGCCAACGATTTCGATCTCTATTCGGGAAAGGGGTATCCGGTTGACGTACCCATCCTCAACCGGCCCGTAGCCCTACACCTGATCCACAGTTGGTCTATGCGCAACCCCGTCAACCGCAACACCGTGGGCGGGAGGTGGCTTCAGCGCGGTGCTTATGCCCTGGTGGCTTCGGCGCACGAACCGCTGTTGGGTGCGTTCATCCCGCCGCGGGTGCTGGCGGAGCGCTGGCTTGCCTACGTGCCGTTCCTCGTCGCGGCCCGACACTGGAACGGACCCTACTCCGGCCCTTGGCGGATCAGCACGTTCGGCGACCCCCTGATGCTCTGCAACCCGCCGGAACCGGACGCGATGCAACGCCTGTCCTGGTCGAGTCAGGATATTCCGGGCGGCCGGGACCTGGGCGAGCAGGCCAAGGCCGCCATGCGCCGCATCGCCGAGGATGGCGATCGCGAGGCGTTCGCGGAAGCGGCCGCGGCACTGAACCTGCTGGGGCGCGATGACCTGCTCATCAAGCTCTGGACGGTGGCGAAGCAGAAGGACGCGCAGGCCTCCGTCGCCCGCCCGGTGCTGGGCGCGCTGTTCCGCAGGGGCGATGCCGATCAGTTCATGCTGGCCTGGGATCAACTGCCCGCCCGCGATGACGAAGCCGTTGACATGCTCTGGCATCTTCTGCTGCCCCGCCTGGGAGAGGGCGCGAAACAGGACTGGCTCTATCAGCTTCAGGCCACCATTCGCCAACCCCTGCCGCATGTCGATCTGAAACGTCTGGCGCCCCATCTGACCCGAGCGTTCGGCTGGACGCATCTGCGCGCCCTCATCCAGCGGGAGTTGGACAAGACCCGCAACGAACACGCACGGAAGAAGCTTGCGGAGATGCTGAAGAAGTCTTGACGGCCGCAAGGAGCCCCGTCAACCGGCGCGCCGGCGCTGGGCCTGCCTTTGCCCCGAAATTCGCACGTACTCGTCGATGCACTCGACCGGCTCCAGGAACCTGATGCCCAGGAGCATCTGTTTCTGAGTCTTGCCTTTCCGCACCCAGGCCACCTGACCCATCTGGCCGATCTTACCCGCCGGTTCGGGCAACTCGGCCGTGACATAGACCTGCTGATCCAGGACGAATCGACCGGCGGCGGCGTTGCTTCGCACCTGCAGGCCGCCGGCGCTGAGATCGACGATATTCGCCCGCACCGGACTCTTGAAGCAGAATGAGGCTAGCTCCGCGATCAGCGCCAGTTGGGGGCCGACCGTCGTTCGCGGCCCGACCCGCCGCTCCTCGATTTCCAGCGCCTCGGGAAGCAGCATCCGGTAGCCGTAGAGCATCCGTTTGCCCCCGGAGGGAATCTTCGCTCTCCCCAGGCAACAGGTCTCGGCGCTGAGGCGCTTTGTCGCCGTGACGAAGGCAACGTGGACCCGCTCGTGTGTTCCCAACTGATGCGCCACCCCCCCCACTACCGGTCGGCTGATGATGAAATCATTATCTTCCACCTGCTCGATGGTCGCGGTCATCGTCACTTTCCGGTCGGACGCGTGTGACCGGACACAAAGCTCCAGCTTGGTCCGTGCGCGTTGGGCCGCCGTCAGCAATCGGCGCGCGGCGTCCTTCTGCCCGGACCCGAGACCAAGAGCGGATCGCACTTTCGACAGCCAGCCTGCCACAAAAATCCAATCGACCGTTCTGACCACCCGCTGAACCGGGCCGGGAATCAGCCGGCCCGACTCAGCAGAATGCGGCCGATGATGAGCAGTCGGTCCGAGAAAAACGCCAAAGCGGCCGCAGTAGCGAGAACCCACAGCACAATCACCGCCACCCGACGGCGGCCCAGAGTGATCGGCAACGCAGATCCCGCGCCGGCGAGCACCGTCGCCCAGATCACCGCCTCTACTATCCCCTGGTGATCCAGCACCCACAGAGGATTGATTCGGACCGCCGGGGGCGGGCCGATTCGGATCAGGCAGAGGTGTGCCATGGCCAGGCCCGCCGCGGCCAGAATCAGACCCGCATTCGCCAGCCGATCGTGAATGGTAGCCGCCCGTGGCGTTCTTCCCCGTCGCTTCCGCGGCCGGCTGCGCACCCGGCGGGCGGCTTGAAGGTTGCGCCGCTTCCGGCGCGTCTGAGATGTGCGGGGGTTCCAAGTCAAGAACCCAGTTCCAGCACGGACAGGCTGGTGTTGGTGTAGACGCAGATTTCCGCGGCAATCTCCATCGCACGCCGGCAGATGTCGGCCGGCGGCAGATCCGTATGTCGCCGCAACGCTCTGGCTGCGGCGAGTGCGTAGGGACCGCCGGATCCGATCGCGCAGACTCCGTCGCTGGGCTCGATGACATCACCCTGTCCCGAGAGCATCAGGGTGTGCTCGCGGTCGGCCACGATCAGCAGCGATTCCAGCCTCCTCAGCGCCCGGTCGGTGCGCCAGAATTTGGCCAGCTCGATCGCGGCCCGCATCAGGTTGGTGGGCGATTCCTTCAGCTTGCCCTCGAACCGATCCAGCAATGCGAAGGCGTCGGCGGCGGAGCCGGCGAACCCCACCAGCACCCCGGCCTTGTCCGCTCCGAACTCCTCCAGCCTGCGGACCTTCACCGCATCGGACTTGGCGATGGTGTCCCCCAGGCTGACCTGCCCGTCGCCCGCCAGGGCCACGTGGGGGCCCTGCCGGGCAGAGATAACCGTGGTGGCATGAAACGCCTGCATGGCGGGCAGTGTACCTGCAGGTGCCATGGGCTGTATAACCGGTCATCAAGAACCGCAGATCGCCGCCCCTGTGCGGCGGCTAAGATCCTTCTATGACTGACAATCACCTCTGGCACCATGCCGCGGCCATGGCCGCGCAATGGCACGAGCACAAGTACCGCAACGACGACAAGACCCCGTATTTCGCCCACCCGGCCAGGGTGGCGATGATCATCGCCATCAGGTTCGGCTTCACCGACGAGAAGATCCTCGCCGCTGCGTACCTCCACGACGTGATCGAGGACGCCGATGCGGACTACGACGACGTTCACGAACACTTCGGACGGGACGTGGCGGATTACGTGGCCGCGATGAGCAAGGACACCCGCCTCATCGAGGATGATCGTGAGTGGGCCTATGACGAGCAGCTCGCCGCCGGTCCCTGGCAGGGCCGGCTCATCAAGCTGGCCGATGTCTATGACAATCTCTCCGACGCCCGGACCGTTCCGGGCAAGCGCAAGATCATCGATCGCGGCGAGCGGGCCCTGAGGCTGGCCGCCGTTGATGAACAACTGACCGATGCCTGCCGCAAACTGCGCGACCTGATGACCCGGGTCCAAGCGGAGATTCCGGATAGCTGATCGGAAGGCCCCGGTTGCGGCCCCCCGCGGCCGGATCTGTCATACTGGGAACAAGCCCATGCGGATGGTGTCTTGAAAGCCGGTTCACCGGTTTCCGAAAGGCGGTTGCTGAATGCCCTTGCGCCCTTCCATCGTGTTGTTGACCGTATCCGTGTTGATCGGCTGTGGCGAGAGTTCGTCTTCTTCGACCACCGAGGGGACCTCCACGCCGAACGGAGAAGCGGTGTTGGCGGAGCCGGCGCCATTTGAGCAGGAAGTGGCCGCCGACGCATCAGCCGTTGAGGAACTCGCCGAGGCATCCGCGGATGAATCGGTCACGCCGCCGCCGAATCAGGAAGGCGAGGTTGATGAGGGCACCGACGAGCCCGCCGGGACCGAAAAGACCGAGGAGCCCCCGCCCCCTGCTCCACCCGTCAAAGAGCCGGCCGATATCGAGATCGACGAGACGGATGATGAAAGCGCCCCGGAGCGGCCGGCGTCGGACCCGGATCAGACGGAGCAGGTCGAAACTGCCGACGATCCGGTGGTGTCCCTGCTGGATGAACTGGAGGGCAGCGCCGCCGATCTCACCACTTTCACCGCCGACGTCCTGTACCAGACCGAGGACGCGCTGCTGGGGCAGAAGGTGAGCCGCAGGGGCGCGATCGCTTACGCGGTTGAAGCGGAGACGAACCGCAAGAAGTTCGCCATCCGATTCAATCAGATCATCGAATCCGGCCGCCTGCGCGAACGGCAGAAGCACTACATCTTCAGCGACCGGTGGCTGGTGGAGATCGATCACGCGGAGAAGACGTTCATCAAGCGCGAGATCGTCCCGCCGGGCAAGGAATTCGATCCCCTGAAGCTGGGCGAAGGCCCGTTCCCTCTGCCCATCGGCCAGGCCCGCGCCGATGTTCTGGCCCGCTTCGATGTCGGGCTGATCGAGTTGCCGGAAGAGGGCTCGCTGGCCCGGCTCCGAGATACGCTTCAGGTGCACGGCCTGCGGCTGAAGCCCAAGGCGGGAACCGCCGAGGCCGAGGACTACGACCACATCGACCTGTTCTACGACAAGAACACGCTCCTGCCGGCGGGGGTCGAGGTGATCGAAACCAACGGCGACCGGAAGATCGCCCGGCTGGAGAACCTGAAGCGCAATCCCGAGCTGGAAGACGATTTCAACGTCGCCGAGCCCGATCCGACCGTGTGGCGCATCGACGTGCGCCCGTGGCAGGATCGGCCGTAAGCGGTCGTGCGGGGCGAATCTGCGCCTGGTTTGGTGCATCGGGCGTAATCGTCACGGTTGTGCTTACGGTTCCATGCCCCCAGACAATATGATTCAGGTGATGGTCCGGCGGCGAAGTCACAATCCGAACCTGCTGATGGCCGTGCTGGCGGCAACGCTGGCGTGCAGCAGTCCAGCGCCGGGGCAGAGCCCGGACGGCCCGCCGCCGCTGATTCCCGAGTCGACCACTCTGGACGAAGCGGCGAGCCAGGCGATGGATGCGCCGTACCTGACCGACGGCGAGCGACGCCGCCTCCGCGTTTTCCACGGCGTGTGGGATGAATCGGATCTGGTCGAACCCGCCGCACGGGCGATGGTCGCCCTCAATGCCTGGGACTTTGACGACCCGGCGCTCTCCGATCCCGCGGTGCCAGCGGAGATCCGGGCCGAGGCGAGGCTTCTTCTCGGCGAGCTGGAGCAGGCAATCAACCTGGCTGAGGGAAGCGACTCGATCCGGGCACGGCGCATTCACTGCGAGGCCCTCGCGGAGTTGGGCCGCTATGGGGAAGCGCTGGCCGCGACTGAAGGCCCCTTCGTCTGGCTCAACGATGCTCATCGGGAGGATCCGGGGGAGATCACCGAAGCAGTCCGCGTGCTGGCGCTGCGAAGTCGTCTGCAGGCGGCGCCGGCCGATGAATTCCATCACATGATGCGCCTCCTCGCCCGCGTTCATCAGAACCTCGATCGCCTTTACTGGCCCGCCCTGCTTGCCGAGGCACGCCTGCTTCTGGAGAAGCGCGATGAGGAAGATGCCGTCAAGGCCCTGCACGAGACGCTGCGCTTGAACCCCCGCTGCGCCGAGGCCTGGCACCTGCTGGGCAGGATCGCGCTTGAGCGGTTCGATTTCGATTCCGTCCACGCCGCCACGGACCGGTTGCTCTCACTCAACCCCGAGCATCCTTTGGCCACGCTGCTGACCGCCGAAGCCCGCATCATCCAGGACGATCCGGCGGATGCGATTGCGCAGCTCGAACCGCTGCTGAGACTCCGGCCGACCTTCCGTACGGCGCTGGCGCTGAAGGCGGCCGCGTTTGCCTCCCTGTATGACTGGCCCTCCATGCGGGCGGCCCTTGAGCATTATGACGCGCTCTCGCCGGGCAGCGCCGCCGCCTGCTTCATCGTCGGCCGACATCTCTCCATGCAGTATCAGTACGACGAAGCGAGCGAGCTTCTGACGGAGGCCATGCGCCGCCTGCCCGCCTGGTCCGCGCCGCGGATTGAACTGGGCCTGCTGTCCATGCGGCAGGGGCTGGATGACCAGGCATTACTCTATCTTCGGGCCGCCAGTGAACTGGACCCCATCAACAAAAGAGCGGCAAACACCGTTCTGCTTCTGGAGGAGCTGCCCACGTTCAGAAAGGTGGAAACGGAACATTTCGTCCTCCGATACCGCCCGGGAGTTGACCAGGTGGTGGCGGACATGATGGTCGATGAGCTGGAGCCGATGCATCGGCTTGTTTCTTCCCGGTATGAACACGAACCGGCTCAGAAGACTCTGATTGAGCTGATGCCCGATCGCCGACGTTTCGCGGTGCGGCTGACCGGCATGCCGCGGGTGGGCACCATCGCCGCCTGCACCGGCCCGGTGATCGCCCTGGAGGTGCCGCGCGAAGGGATGAAGCGCGACCATCACGGCATCTTCGACTGGCCGCGTGTGCTCCGCCACGAATATGCCCACACCATCACTCTCGACCAGACCCGTTTCCGCATCCCCCGCTGGCTGACGGAAGGCGTCTCCGAGTGCATGGAACAGGCCCCGCGCACCTACGGCCGCTGCAGGATGCTCGCCTCTTCTCATAAGAACAAGACCCTGTCTGATCCTGACGAGATCGACTGGGCTTTCCGCCGACCGAAGAAGCGCGGCGACAGCGGCAAGGCCTATGCCCAGAGCCACTGGATGATCGAGTTCATCGACGAGGAATACGGCGAATCCGCGGTCATCGCCCTCATGCAGCGATACCTTGCCGGTGAGAGTACGGAAGGGGCGATGCGATCAACCTTCGGGATGAGCGGACAGACGTTCTTCCACCGATTCCTGACCTGGGCGGGCGAACAGGTCGAGGTCTGGGGGCTGGCGGCCAAGCCCAGCCTGACCGAGTTGACCGACGAGCTGCGCCGTAGCGATCCGGACCTGGCAATGGTCATGGCCACCTCCCGGCAGGCACGACTGGACGCGATCGTGAAGCGGCTGACCGAGCAAATCGGCCAACCCGCCACGCGCCCGGACCAGAGGCTCAAGGCCCGCGACTGGCCCGAGCTTGTGCGCCCGCCGGTGGAAATAACCGATCAACAGCTTCAACGGTGGCGTACGCTATATCCGGATCATCCGGACCTGTTGGAGATGGAATTGCGCCGCAAGATCGGCGAGAACGGCGATATTAACTCCGAGCTGATTCCGCTGCTGGAACGTTACGCGGCGCTGCGCCCGGTCGATCCGTTCCCTCACAAGAAGCTGGCGCAGTATTATCTGAACAGCGACGATCCGCCGCGAGCCGTCGAGCACCTGGAGTACCTCGACGCCCGCGCCGATGACACGGTCGTCTACGCCCTGGAGCTGGCACGACTGTACCGCAGCGCCGGCGAAACCGACCGGGCGCTGGCAAAGATCACCCGGGCCCTTCAGATCAATCCCTATCACGCGGCGCATCGCGAGCTGGCGGCGGCGATCGCCATCGAGGCGGGCCGTCATGATCTGGCCCGGCGGCACATCTTCGCCCTCACCCTGCTGGAGCCGGATCGGCCGCGTCATCGCAGGCGCCTGCAGCGCATCGACGCCATCATCGCCGCCGGCAAGGCATCATTTGACTGATGCAATCGGGGCGTACGCCGCCCCGGGCTCGAGCAGCTCGTACCAGAATTCGCGCATCGCATCCGGGCGCTCGGCCGTGACATGAGTCCACCGAACCGGTTCCGCCGCCCCGGGCGGGCCGATGCGCAGTCCCCAGATGGGTGCGAAACCCGCCGCATCCAGCGAGAAGCGCATGTCGCCCACCGTTATCGAAGAATCATCTTGATCCTCCACCACGGCCGTGAAATCCGTGGCGAACGCGCTGAACCGGACGAATACATCGCGCAGCATGTCCATCTGCTGCGGACCGACCGCTTCGGAGTCCGCAAGATCGTTGACGGTGAATCGCGGCACCGAATCTCCCTCCCGCACCAACGGATCAGCGAAGATTCGAACCCGCACCGCATCGGCATACAGCGTCCCTTCGCACTCGTAAACCGATCGCCAGACAACGAGATTGCCCAGGGTTGGCGTGACGCGTCCCCGCTCGATCACGTGGCCGCGTCTTTCGGCGATCTGCTCCTGCACCCGCATGCCGCGCTCGTGCTGCACAAACCCGAAGACGATGTAGAGCAGAGCAAGCGCCACAGCGACCGCGGCGGGACGCAGATGTCCGATCGCCAGGGAGAGGAACACTCCGACGATAAGCAGGCCGGTGAAGACGGGATCGATGATGCTCATGGCGTCCCAGGCGGTGCGGCCGGCGAGCAAGGGCCAGAACAGGTGCGTGCCGTAGCTGGTGAGATTGTCCAAGAGGCCGTGGGTGGCCGCGCCGATAGTTGCCGCGGCGAAGATCAACCCCGCCTGCTTGCGCCACTTGGGAAGGAGCAGGAACGGGCCTGTCGCCAGCGCCGCGGCAACGGGGATGAATAGCAATGAATGGGTGAAGTGCCGATGGAACTCAAACGGCAGGGCGGGATCGGCCACGGGCCTCAGAAAGACGTCGAAATCCGGCAGAGCCCCGCCCAGAGCCCCAAAAAGAGCGACCTTTCGGCCGAGGCGCGGAGTCATGGTCGCCTGGGCGGCGATGGTCCCCAACAGAGTTTGCGTGATGAAATCCACGGCGATAAATCCAACCTCCCGATGCGGAATATCTTCTCCGCCAAGCGTGCCCGTCTGTGGATTATTCGCCTCCGGCGATGCGGCGCCCCATCGTTCGGAGTCGGTTTTTTGCCCGCTCGTGCCATTGGACGGCCATCAATCTACACTACCTGCCTATGTCACGATCCGTTGTCATCACCGGTCTGGGGCCAATCACCGCGTTCGGGGCGGGGATTGAGCCGCTTTTCGATGCCCTGCTTGAGGGGCGTTCGGCGGTTCGACGCATCGAGAGGTTCGATCCCACCGGCTTCCCCTGTCAGATCGCCGCGGAACTTCCCGACGACCGGTTCAGCGTCCGGAAGGTCGTTCCCAAGAGTTATCGCAAGGCCACCAAGGTCATGTGCCGCGACATCGAGTTGGCGGTGGGCGCGGCGGCCGCGGCCGTCGAGGACGCACAGCTCGTCACCAAGGCCGCCGATCCGGACGCCGAGCCGACCGTTCCCGGCCACCGCTTCGGTTGTCACATCGGTGCCGGTCTCATCGCCGCGGACGTTGACGAGCTGGCCGCGGCCCTGATGACCAGCCGCAACGGCGAGGGGCAGTTCGACATCGGCCACTGGGGGTCCGCGGGCATGGAGAACCTCACGCCCCTGTGGCTGCTGAAGTATCTGCCCAACATGCTCGCCTGCCACGTCACGATCATTCACGACTGCCGCGGCCCCAGCAACACCATCACCTGCTGCGAAGCCTCCAGCGGCCTGTCGCTGGGCGAGTCGATGCGGGTCATCGAGCGCGGCTCGGCCGATGCCTGCCTCACCGGCGGGGCGGAGTTCAAACTCAATCCGATGGCCTTCGCCCGACAGATCTTCGCCCAGCGCCTGGCTGAGGCGACCGGCGAAGGAGTCGATCCGACTACGGTCGCCCGGCCGTTCGACCCGCAAGCCAGGGGAACGGTGCTGGGCGAGGGCGGTGGCATCCTGGTGCTGGAAGCACAGGACATTGCCCAAGCAAGGGGGGCCGAGCCCTATGCGCTCGTAGCGGGTTTCGCTTCAACTCAGTCTTTCTGCCCCGATACGGTCGGCCTGCAACTGCCCGAAGACGGCGACGGGCTCGCCGAGGCCATCGAGGGCGCGCTACGGGAGGCCGATATGGGCATTGGCGACATCGACGCCATCGTCCCCTTCGGCTCCTCCATTCCCAACGTGGATCAGGGTGAAGCGGCGGCGGTCAGGCGCGTCTTCGGTGATCGGGCCTCCTCCATCCCGCTGATCACCACCGTGCCGAATGTCGGCAACTGCAATGCGGGCAACGGAGCGGTCGGATTGTGCGTGGCCGCCAAATGCCTGCGGGAGCAGAAACTCCCGGCGAGGATCAACACCTCCGGGGCCAACGGCTTGGACGCCAATTCCTGCGGGGCCAGAGACGCGAAGCTCGAAACGATCCTCGTGTGCAGCAGCAGTCAGGGCGGTCAGAATGCGGCGGTGGTGCTGAAGCGGACCTGAAGGAGGTATCGAGAGATCAGACCGGCGGTGAGCCACTTCTCGATTTTCGATTTTCGATCTGCGATTTATTTCATGGCCAACGACAAGCGAATCGTCATCACGGGCCTGGGGTGGGTCACGCCCCTGGGCCACGATCTGGACACCGTCTGGAGAAGAATAGTCAACGGCGAAAGCGGCGTGGGACCGATCGACCGCTTTGACGCCCACGGTTTTCCGACTACGTTCGCCGCCCAGGTGCGTGACTACGACTATCGCAAGTACCTGGATGATCCCGCGCTGCACGAGCACGCCGGGGCCAACAGCCAGTTCGCGCTCGGTGCGGCCAAACAGGCGTGGTGTCAGGCGGGGCTTGATAAGTACAGCAGCCTCGACCCGCGACGCGTGGGAATCTACCTCGGCTCCGGCGAGGGCGTGCTGGATTTCGACCGCTACGTCGCCACCGACCTGGAAAGCTGGGATGAGGCGAAGCGGGCGATCGATCATCAGCGCTGGATCGAAGCAGCCAACAAGCAGCTGGACGCCTGGGGGGAGATCGAGCAGGAACCCAACATGCCGGTGAGCCATCTGGCGAGGGAGTTCAACATCCGCGGCCCCGCCTACAACTGCCTCACCGCCTGCGCCGCCTCCACCCAGGCGATCGGCGAGGCGTTCACCATTCTCCGCCGCGGCGATGCCGACGTGATGATCAGCGGAGGCACCCACACCATGATCCACGTCCTGGGGCTGACCGGCTTCAACCGCCTCACCGCCCTCTCCACCCGCAACGATGACGTGCAGGGCGCTTCCCGGCCCTTCAGCCGCACCCGTGACGGTTTCGTCCTCGGCGAAGGCTCCGGCATGATCGTGCTGGAGACGCTCGAACATGCCAGCGCTCGCGGTGCATCGCCTCTGGCGGAAATAATCGGCTACGGCTCCAGTGCCGACGCCTTCCGCATCACCGACATGCATCCCACCGGCCGGGGCGGGGCGGCGGCGATTCTCCAGGCCCTGGAAGAAGCGGGCATCGATCCACACGCCATCGGCGAGGATGGCCGGCCGCTGGTTCATTACATCTCCGCCCACGGCACGAGCACCGGCGAAAACGACTCCATCGAAACCAAGGCGATCAAGTCTGTCTTCGGCGAAGAGAACGCCTACAAGATTCCGGTCAGCTCCATCAAGTCGATGATGGGTCACCTCATCGCCGCCGCCGGGTCTGTGGAGTTGATCACCTGCGTGCTGGCCATTCTGCATCAGACCCTGCCCCCGACCATCAACCTGCACGAGCCGGACCCCGAACTGGACCTGGACTATGTGCCCAACGACGCGAGGTCGGCGAACGTCGAGTGCTGCCTGTCCAACTCCTTCGGCTTCGGCGGGCAGAACGACACTCTGATCGTGCGAAACTGGGTGGAGTGAGGCGGATTCGCCCACATCGCCCTCACTTGGCCGGGGCCTGGGGGGCATGTCCCCGCACCTCCCGCCTGACTACACTACCGGGCCATGCCGCTATCCCCCATCCCGGAAATCCTTGAAGAGCTCCGTGCGGGCAAAGTCATCGTCCTCGTGGATGATGAAGACCGCGAGAACGAAGGCGATTTCGTCTGCGCCGCCGAGAAGGTCACCGTCGAGATCATCAACTTCATGACCCGGGTGGGTGCGGGCTATCTCTGCGTGTCGATGACCGGCGCGGACTGCGACCGGCTGGATCTGGTCCCCCAAGCGGCGGTGAACACGTCTGTGCGCGGCACGCCGCTGACCATCAGCATCGACGGCCATCCCCGCCACGGGGTGACCACCGGCATTTCCGCTTATGACCGCGTCAAAACCATCGAGCTGATGCTGGATCCCAACTCCCGGCCGGACGATTTCGTCCGCCCCGGCCATATCAACCCGCTCCGGGCGCGGGACGGCGGAGTGATGGTCCGCACCGGACAGACCGAGGGGGCGGTGGACTTGGCGCGCCTGGCCGACCTGCACCCCAGCGCCGTCCTCATCGAGGTGGTGCGCGAGGATGGCCGCATGGCCCGCCGGCCCGACCTGGAGATCATCTGCGAAAAGCACGGACTGAAAATGTGCTCGGTCGAGCAGATCATCGAGTACCGCGTGGCCCGCGAGCGATTGGTTCACCGCATGGATCCGGTGGAGGGAGCGGCCGTCGCCACCCCGCAGGGGCCGTTCAACCTCATCGCCTACCAGAGCACCATCGATCCTCTGCCGCATCTGGCTTTCGCCATTGGAGGAGTGGGCGATCTGGATCCGGACGGGCGGCCGATCCCGATTGACGATCCCGTGCTGGTCCGCGTTCATCGGCGCGATCTCCTGGGCGACATATTCAACGAAGGCGACAACCCATCCGGGCGCGAGCTCCGCGCTTCGCTCCGCATGATCCAGGAGGAGGGCTGCGGGGTGCTGGTATATCTGCGGCCGGAAGGGGTGGGAGAGGGCCTGCGGGACCGGCTGCTGAAGATCAGGCGCCCGGCCTCCGACGACGTGAACGCTCCGGACCTTACCCGCACCGAAGGCATCGCGAGCCGCGCACAATCGCTGGAGAATCGCGATCTGGGCATCGGCGGTCAGATCCTCCACGACCTGGGTCTGGCCCGTTTGCGCGTGCTCACCAACCACCCCCGCAAGCTGACGGGTCTGGCCGGATTCGGCGTGGAGGTCGTCGAGAACGTCCCCATCGACTGGGACCCGGCGAAAGACTGCTGACCTGCGGGCATGAGGCGGCCCGTCCGGCCGACTTCACAAAGAAAACGCCCCGCACGGGCGGGGCGGTGATCAGAAGTCGAGTCCTGTAATTCGGCGTTCGGGCCGCTCAATCGTCGTAGTTCTTCACGCCCTTGGGATCATCCGGCAGCGGCCCGCCCACGGGTGTCCAGTACTCCGGCCGATCGATCATCTCATCTGTCCTCAGCCTTTGTTCAGGGCCCTCGGCGATGTACTCCGGGCCGGGTCGAACTTCCATATCCAGGGACAGGCAGTCGGCGGGGGGCACGGTGATGCTGTTGCGAAGCCGGCCGTACTTGGTGCCAGGTTCGAAGAGCTGCCAGCGCATGAGATCGGGGGTGACGTCGGGGTCATCCCCGCCGCCTTCGACGAAATCGAGCGTCAACTGCTTGCCCGGGGGGATCTCCATCTGCCAGAGGATCTCCCCGCTCCGAACGTCCCTGAGAATGACCGTCTTGGGCTCGGTCTGGGTGGAGATGTAGGTGGTGGACCCGCCGGTGTAGGGCATCCACCCTCCCTTTTCCGTGTGGCAAGCGGTAAGCGCCAGAAAGGCGGCCAGACCCGTTGTCAAACCAATGGCGCGGATATTCATCTGCTCGCTCCTGCGATGTGTCGACGGCAACAGCCGCCGCCTCAAGACGGTGAGGGTACCGGGAACCGGCCCGGGTGGCCAACCCCGGCAGCAGACTTTATCGGCCAATCGGCCACCGGCTCTGAAAACCGCCGGGGGCAACTTCGTCCGTTAATCTTCATCCTCCCGCCTCCCGAGCCTCGATATCACCTCACATGGCCGCTCCGGAGTCATCCTGCCAGGCCCCTCACCGCGACCCGACCCTCCGCGACTTGGGCGTGTTCTTCGTCTTCGGCTGCCAGAAGTCCGGCACGACCTGGGTCCAGCACCTGCTCAACGCCCATCCGAACCTCTGCTGCGGCGGTGAGGGGCATCTCGCCGACCTGCTCATTCCCCTGCTCCAGCAGGCGGTCAACGTCTACAACCAGCGCCAGGCGGCCCGGTCCGACCCCGGGCTGGACGTCCTGCTGACCGAGGACGATCTGCTGGCTGCCGCCCGCACCCTCGGCGATCGGATCCTCTCCGGCTATCTCCGCAGGCTCGCCGGTCCTTCTGCGATCCGCGCGGTTGGGGACAAGGCACCCGAATACGCCATCGCCATCGGCCCGCTCAACCGGCTCTACCCGCACTCGAAGTACATCCACATCATCCGCGACGGCCGGGATGCGGCTGCCAGCGGCTGGGCCCACCTCCAGCGGCAGGGGAAGGCCGGGCAGTTTGCGACCTTCGCCGACTACGCCGCCTACTTCGCCCGGCACCACTGGAAGCCCTACATCACTCGGGCCAGGGCGGACGGCCAATCGCTGTCCGGCCGCTACCTGGAGCTGCGCTACGAAGACCTGCATGCGGATCCGATCGGACCGACCAGGTCAATGCTCGAGTTCCTCGGCGTTGAGTCCGACGCCGATGCGGTGGCGGCCTGTGTCGAGGGCGGCTCGTTCGAGCGTCTCTCCGGGGGGCGATCCCGCGGGCAGGAGGACGCGCGCTCCTTCTTTCGCAAAGGGGTCGTCGGCGATTGGCGCGAGCATTTCGATGAGGAGGCGGAGCGCGCATTTGCCGCGAACTCGGGCGATCTGCTGCGCCAACTCGGGTACGAGCGGGCGCCGGCAAGGGCGGAGGCTTAGAGCACACACCGTGCGGCCCAATACGGGGCGGGGTGCCTTTCTACTTCTGTGCGACAACGATCAGATCGCGATACGGGCCGCCGATACGGCCGGTCTTGAGGACTCGCAGTTCCGTGGCCGCGTGAATCTGCTGGACAAGCTCGGGCAGTGTGTACTCGCAGACGTGGTACACGGGATCCGATGATCCGCCGAACTGCCATGCGGGCGTGCTGATCACGAGCAACCCCCCGGGCAGCAGCACACGTTGGACCTCTCGAAGCACCGATACGGGGTTCGGGAGATGCTCGATTACATCCAGCATCGCCACCGTCTGCAGCGAATCACTGTCAAAGGGCAGGGCTTCACCTCGCCCGGTCTGGAACTCGGGAGCCGGGCCGGGGTACGCCCCGCCTGCAGCCTCCTCAGCGGTTCGGGCCGCCGCCTGCGCAACCGCCCCAGCCTCCGCATCGACCCCGATCGCCTGGACACCGGTCCTAGCGAGAAGATGAGTGAACAATCCGTCACCGCAGCCAAGGTCCAGGATTCGTGCCGGAGGCGTGCCCTTCGGGGCTGCGTCGCGGACGATCTGCGTAAGGCTGTCCGCCCGCCGGCGATACACCTCAACCTCCGAGTAGCTCTTCCAGTGCATGCACGGCCGCCGATCGTACTTGGCGAACGGCATTGCCTGGCCGAAGAACCGGACATTCCACATCAGACCGGTATCTCCGTGCCGCCGCCGGACCTCATCAAGATCGGCCGCGCGCCAATCGAAACCCCATTTCGCTGTGAAAGCCGCATCGTCCTCCGGCGCAAGAGCTCCTTCGTCAAGCGGACTGGCGGGATCGCAGACGATCACCTCGGGGACGACGATGCATCTTCCGCCCGCGGAACGGAGAGCGAGGCACAATTCGATACATCCCAGAGGACCTTTGAGCAGATCCGTCCCGCCTGCCCGGTCGAAGGCGGGTTCGTCCACCGCCAGCACTCCGCCGCTTACGGCGTCAACCTCCTCCGGGAATCTGTAGGCGTCGGGCTCCACGCCCCGGCCCAGATGGTGGAATCCCTTGGAGTGGATGATGAAATCCCCCATCGCGAGAATCGTCCCGTCGCCGCCGAGGCGCTTGGCACCCACCGCGACCACGTCGTGGAGCGTTCCGATGGAAGCGGCGAGGCGTTCACGCCAGTCCGCAGGCTCCGGCTCGGCTGAGTTTGCGCTGCGGATGAAGACCGCGCCACCGCTGCGAGTGACCGACCACGCTTCCTCCACCGGAGTCTTGTACCTCAAGACATCGCTCTGCGCGCCTCTGGGCATATCCGATCCTCTCGCTGGACGGTCTGCGGTCTTGAGCCGCGCTACGCCAGCGTTGTTTTCGGCCGTTCGGTCTGTTACAACATCGGCCCGCCGGCACAGACCTCTGAGAGAAATCCTCGCGGGCGCTCCAGCCGGCACGGAAGACTGGGGCTATGCTCGAACCTGCTGATCTAACTTTCCGCATCGGTCACGGCTATGACCTGCATCGCCTGGAGCCGGTCGCCCCCGAAGGGGCCGGCCGGCCGTTCATCCTCGGCGGGGTGCGGTTCGATCATCCCCTGGGGCCCGTGGGTCATTCCGACGGTGATGCTCTGTATCACGCCCTCACCGACGCCCTGCTGGGTGCGATCGGGGCCGAAGACATCGGCCGCCTCTTCCCCGACACCGACCCGCAGTACGAGAACGCCGATTCGGCGGTCTTCGTGGAGGTCGCCGCCCACCGCATGAGGCAGGCCGGCTACGCGGTCGGCAACGTGGACATCACCGTGATCTGCGAACGGCCCCGGCTGGGCGGCCGGCGGGAGAAGATGATCGCCAACGTCGCCCGCCTGCTGCAGTGCGATCCGACCCAGGTCAACATCAAGGGCAAGACCCACGAACAGGTCGGCACGCTGGGCGAGGGGCGCGCCGTCGAGGTGCACGCCGTGGCTTTGCTTGCGCCGCGCCGGACAGCCGGCTGAACGCGCGTTACGATCCATCGAATGCAAACAGAACTACAGGGCAAGGTCGTTCTCATTACCGGCGCATCGGGCGGAATAGGCCAGGCGACCGCCCGGGCCTTCGCCGAGGAAGGCGCAATCCTCGCCCTGCACTATCACGAGAACGAAAGCGCCGCATCGCGGCTTCGCGATGAACTCGCCGGTACCCGCGCTCTCACCGTGCAGGCCGACCTTGGCAACGAACAAGAAACAGATGGGATGTTTGAACGGGTCATCGACGAATTCGGCCGGATTGACTCATTGGTGGTCAACGCCGGCACCTGGTTCACCGACTCGGTGCCTCTGCTTGAGATGACCCTGAAGCGCTGGCAATCCATCATGGATGCGGACCTGACCAGTGCGTTCCTGACTTGCCGCGGCTTTCTCCGGCATCTGGCCGCGGTGCCGCGCCAGAACGCCTCGATCGTGATGGTGGGCTCCACCGCGGCGATCTTCGGGGAGGCCGGGGACGCCGAGTACGCCGCGGCAAAGGCGGGCATGGTCTGGGGCCTGACTCTGAGTTTGAAAAACGAAATCGTCCGCCTCGCCCCGCTGGGGCGGGTCAACGCGGTCTGCCCGGGTTGGGTGAACACGCCCGCGGCGATGCGGTCGCTGCCGGATGAGGAGGCGATGGACCGGGTCACCGCGACCATGCCCCTGCGCAAGATCGCCACCGCCGAGGACTGCGCTTGCGCCATCGTTTTCCTCACTTCCGATCGACTCGCCGGCCACATCTCCGGGGCTATTCTGCCTGTGGCCGGCGGGATGGAGGGACGCTTGCTGCATCCGTGAGGTTCGATCGTGCATTGCGACACAGCGTTCGCCCCTTGCCAAGATGCCGCCTTTGTGCATCATCTGCTCCCAATGAAGTCACAGCACTGGATGCGACAGTTGGGCGGGCGCTTCCTGGTCTTTGACGGCCCGGATGGATCGGGCAAGTCCACGCAGTTCTCCCGATTCGCGGATTACTGCCGCAGCGGCGGTCTGACCGTCTGCGAGGTCCGCGAGCCGGGGGGGACCGACATCGGCGAGCAGATCCGCACCATCCTGCTCAAGCCGGCAAACCACGACATGGCTCTGCGCTGCGAGATGATGCTGTACATGGCCAGCCGGGCCCAGCTCGTGGAGCAGATCGTCCGCCCGGCCCTGGAATCCGGTCAACTGGTGCTCGCCGACCGCTTCATCAGCTCCACGCTCGCCTATCAGGGCGCGGCCGGGGGAATGAGTGAGGAGGAGATCCTCGCGGTGGGGCGGGTGGCCATCGGCTCTATCTGGCCGGACCTGACGGTCATATTCGATGTCGACGAGAAGGTGGCGGCGAAAAGACTCGGTGGCTCCGGGCGATATCACCGGCGGACCACGGTCGTAGAGCCGACGCTGTTTTCCGATCGGATGGAGCAAAAGGGTGATGCCTATTGGCGTCGGGTGCGGGAGGGATTCCTGGCCCAGGCCGGCGCGGCCCCTGACAAGCATCTGGTGCTGGACGCCTCCGTGGACGCAGATGAGGTGTTTGACAATCTGATCCAGCGGCTGGCTGATCACTTCAGCAAGTGATTGTGGGACAAAGCCTTATGCTTGCCCCGGGCTCGCGCCGGAGCCAATCGGGAGTTTTTTTGCCTTTGCGCGCAGGCCCTGGCTGAAACTCGCATATGCAACGAAGGGCGGTGCCGGTGCGCCGGCGCCATTGTTCCGCGGAACCTGCGTGGTTGCGATTCCCCCTCGGAAGCGGCGGAACACCCACTGCGGGAGGTTGTCATGTACGCTCTGACGAGGCTGGAACTGACGCTCCTGGTCGCCGCGGCCGTCGCCGGGACTCTGGCCGCACCGCCCGCCAGTGCGTCAACGATTTTCGTCAATATCGCGACCGATCCCGGCGGGGACGGGTCCAGTTGGGATCTGGCTTTCGACCACTTGCAGGATGCGCTGGAGGCGGCGAATCCGGGCGATGAGATCTGGGTCGCGGCGGGAACCTACGTACCGATCGCACTGACCGATCCCTGCCTCGGGTGCACCGCCACCTTCGTTCTTCCCTCCGGCGTGGCGGTCTATGGCGGATTCGACGGAACCGAGCAGGATCTGGACGAGCGTGATCCGCAGGCCAATGTAACTGTCCTCAGCGGTCTGCTGGAGGAATCGCCGCCCAGCGCGTGCTGCTTCGTTCACGACGATCCGGGCTGTGACTGCGCTGCTTGTGCCGATGCCGTTTGTGAGTACGCCCAGTACTGCTGCGAGGATCAGTGGGATGAGGTGTGCGTCGCCCTGGCCGGCTTTCTTTGCGAGGACACCTGCCCTCCCACCGCATCGAATGCCTGTCACGTCGTGTGGGCGGTGGACGCGGACGCGAACACCCGCCTCGACGGCTTCACGATTCAAGATGCGGTGACCGACGGGGACTCGCCGCCCGAACTCCAATTCGGCGGAGCAATGATCGTAATGGACGGCGACCCGATCATCGCCAACTGCGCGTTCATCAACAACCACACGGATTTCTGCGGCGGCGGGCTGTACGTGGATTCCGGCGACCCCGAGATTTTCGGCTGCACTTTTGTCGGGAACACAGCCCTCGAAAACGGGGGTGGCCTGTACCTGCCCCCCGGCGATCACTCACTTGTCGACTGCTCGTTTGTCGAGAATACCGCAGATCAGTCGGGGGGCGGCCTGTACGTGCAGGACTCCGCCGCAAGTTTCCAGGGTTGCACATTCATCGGGAACACTTCCATGGACGATGGGGGCGGCATCACCGCTTCCGAATGCACCATATCCCTGGCCGATTCCACCTTCGCCGACAACAGCAGAGGGATCTCCAGTCTGCAGGGCAGTGTCGAGGCTTCGCACTGTTCCTTCATCAACAACGGCAAGGGAATAGCAGGTCTGCAGAGCAACGTTGAGGTTTCACACTGCTCCTTTACCGACAATCGCGGGGCGATTCTTAACCTTCAGAGCGCCTTCGTGGTCAAAGACTGCGAGTTCATCGACAACGAGTCCGAAGCGGGCGGCGCGATTTACAACGAAGGCGGATCCGGCAGCGTGACGGACTGTCTGTTCGTCGTGCCGGATGCGGAATGGGGGGACGGCGGGGCGATACACAACGCCCAATGCGACCCGTTGATCGCAAGGTGCGGCTTCTTCGGTGATTATCCCGACATCTACTACGAAGGCGCCTGGAAAGGAGGCGGGATCTACAACGATCAAAGCAGCCCCACCATCGTGGACTGCCTCTTCAGCGGCCTGCGGGCCATCAAGTACGGCGGGGCCATCTTCAGTTGGCAAGACAGCAATCCGCTGATCGAACGCTGCATCTTCGTCGGCAATTGCGCGTGGACCGGGTACGGAGAGGGCTCGGGAGGCGCGATCTACAACGATTACGCCACCGTGGCCACGATAACCGGCTGCACCTTCGTGGGGAACGTCGCTGGTCATGTAGACTCCCAGGACTTTAATAACGTGGGATACGGCGGAGCAGTCTATTCGGCTTCTGATGAGCTGACCCTGACGAACTGCGCGTTCCGCGACAATCTGGCCACCGGCGCAGGCGGGGCGGCCACACTTGCCTACAGCGACAGCCCGATCACCGGTTGTGAGTTCGAGGGGAATCAAGCCAGATTCTCGGGTGGAGGGGCCCTCTACCTCTGGTACCCGGCCAATGGTTATGTGGTCGCGGACTGCACCTTCCGTCACAACGAGGGGTATTGGGGAGGGGCGGTCGCGATGGTCGGGGCATACGACTCAGTGGTCAAACGATGCCGATTCTTCGACAACCACGCGACCGCATATGGCGGCGGGGCGGTTGCATGCTGGGAGCAGTGGGAGTTTGAGAACAGGCCAGTGTTCGTCAACAGCCTGTTCTCGGGCAACCACGCCGATGACGGCAACGGCGGAGCGATCGCCGTCTGGTGGGACAGCCACGCAACGCTCATCAACTGCACCCTCGACAGCAATCAGGCCGCAAAATTCGGCGGGGGCGTCTTCGTCGGCAAACCGAATTACGACCCGGCGCCCAAAGCGACCGCCAGCGCCACCGTCCTCAACTCCATCCTGTGGGGCAACAGCGACGTTGGAGGGGCCGGAGAGCGGGCGCAGGTCTTCGTTCAATCGTATTACGACCTGTTCTGGGCCGATCTTGACTACTCCTGCGTTGACGGGTGGACCGGCATCATGGGCGGAACCGGGAACATCGGCGATGATCCTCTCTTCATTGATCCCCTCGGCCCGGACGGCCAGCCGGGGACGGAGGATGACAACCTGCGCCTGGGCGCCGGCTCGCCGTGCATGGATGCGGCCGACAACACCGCCGTGCCCGATGACGTCCTCACGGACTTGGCGGGGAATCCGCGGTTTGTCGACGACCCCGATACTGAAGACACCGGCTTCGGTGACCCGCCGATCGTGGACATGGGGGCCTACGAATTCCAGGCCGACGATTGCAGAGCCGATTGCGCTCCGCCGGGCGGTGACGGCGTGGTGAAGATCGATGATCTGTTCGCCGTGCTTGGTGCCTGGGGCCAGAACGGCGGCGAATGTGACATCAACGGCGATGGAACAGTTAACGCCGAGGATCTGCTGGCCGTGCTCGCGGCGTGGGGGTCGTGCCCGTAGCGCACGGACCGACGACGGAAAGTCGCTCCCGGAGAATCAGTCTTCCGGTTCGATGGTCACGGTGAGGCGCTTGCTGGCGAACTGCTCGGACAGCAGTTCGGCGTGCTCGCGATGGGTGGTGAGCAGCAGGGCCACGCCGGTGCGGTGGGCCTCGAGCATCCGCAGCAGCGCCGCCTGCGGCTCAAGAGTGGTGAGTTCGATGATGGCCTCCACCACGTAACCGGCCTCATTCACGTCATCGTTGTGCAACAGCACTTTCCAGGGTGGCAATTGCTTGACCCGGGGCGGTGAGGTCTTCGGGCGGGTGATGGTCACCGTGCCTCCGGATCCGCCGACCGGTGATTGCTCTTGCGACATCGTGCTGGCCCTCTCCGCAAAGCGCCCGTCTTTCCCCGCGGCAACCGTGCAGGTCTGCATCTGCCATCGGCGCCGCTCACCCACTTTGTAGGCGGTCCGTGGCTGCGCGACCACCTTGAGCTTCGACAAGTGTAAGACATCTGCTCCTCCCGGATCCCGAACAGATTGCTCACAAACCGGGTGGCGGACCCGTGAAGTTTGCTGAAGCGGGAGAGAGACCGACCGGCCCGCGGCCGCAGCATCGGGCAGGCAGCGGGCTGTCCGGCAGGCAGGCAGTTGCTACGATGAGGGCATGACCAAGCATCCCAAGAAGAATGACAAGTCCAGCGGGGGCAGCCCCGGTTTGATGACCTTCGTGCTCATCGTCGCGGCGATCGCGATCCTGGTGGCGATCATCGCCTGGCCCAAGAGCGGAACCACTCCGGAAAGCGCGGACGAGACTTCCGTGACGGCGCGGACCGAACCGGCCGAAAACGAGCCGGCGCAATCCCCCCCCAGAGACCGTCCGCCCGCTTCCGATGAACCTGCGGGAGAACTTGATCCGGAAGGCGTGTTCAGCACGAGCCGGTTCAGCCCGGATTCACAGGCAAGGTACGACGGTTCCGTCCCCTCGGGCCCGCCCACGCTCACTTTCCAGAAGCTCGTACACGATTTCGGCACAATGTCGGACACCGACACCCGGGAATGTGAATTCGAATTCACAAACACCGGTGATCGCGGGCTTCGCATCACCAAGCTCACCGCCGCCTGCACGTGCACCGAAACCAAGCTGGAGGGGGACAAATGGACTTACGCTCCGGGCGAATCCGGGAAGATCAAGACCACCTTCAAGCCCACCAGGGGAGGTCAACGGCGGGAAGTCATCGCCGTCGTCTCCAATTCGGAGCCCGAGTCGATAATCAGGCTCTACGTCACGGCCGTCGTCACGGAGTTCCTGACTATCGAACCGACCACCGTTCGGTTCGGGATCGTCATGCGCGGCCAGGAGCGCAAGACGCGGTTCTCAGTGGGCTGCGACAATCGGGACCTGATCATCGAAGAGGTGGTTTCGAACAATCCCCACGTCAAGGCGACGCTGATGGAGGCAAACCCGGCCACGGGGCGGGTGCCGGTGGAGGTGACGCTGGATTCCGGGGCCCCGTGGGGGCCGATTCGGGACACCCGTCTCCAGTTCACCGCCCGCGGCACACTTGAAGACGGGCGGGAGGTCGAGAAACAGGCGGGGGTTCTGGTGCTCGGCACGGTGATCGACGAGTTCCGCGCTTCGCCCACCGTTCTGTCCATGGGGCCGCTGCTGCCGGGGCAGGCTTTCCGCAAGGAGGTGACGATCAACCGCTCCGATCTCCAGCCGTTCGAGATGGTGGAGGTGACACTTCAGGATCCGCAGATGGCGGACATCTTCCTGACCGTCGTGCCCGAACCCGGCGGGCAGGCCGATCGGTATCGGATCATCGTTGCGGGCACCGCCGGCTCGGAGGACGGATTTGTCCAGGGTGTGGTCCGGTTCGTTGCCCGAGGCTCTGACGGAACAGCTGAACCCCGGGACATCGCCATCACGGGCAAGATCGACAGCCAATTGCCCGATCGCCCGCCGCGCTGATCACTGCGACGGCCGATGGGGATCCGGTTGTCTCGGCCCGGGATCGTTGGGGGGCAGCCCCAGGGCCTCGCGCAGCGAGCCCGCGTCACTGACCTTGCGAAGGGCGTCCGTTACCATCGGATCAAGCTGGGTGCCGGCCAAGCGGCACACTTCCTCCAGCGCCTGCTGGTAGGTCCACGCTTCCTTGTAACAGCGATCGGAGAAAAGTGCATCGAGCACGTCGGCGGTGGCGGTGATGCGGGCCTCAATCGGGATTGCGTCGCCGACCAGTCCGTCCGGATACCCCCCGCCGTCGTAGCGCTCATGGTGCGAACGAGCGATCCGCGCCGCCCGTAGCATGGCCGGCCGAACCGACAGCATGCGCTGCCCGCGGATGGTGTGCGATTCCATCAGCATTCGCTCCTCGCGACTGAGCCCGCCGGGCTTGGCCAGCACGTCGGGAGGGATCGTAAGCTTGCCCACGTCGTGCAGCATTGCGTCCAATCCCAGCGCTTCCGCGTCGTCCGGTTCAAAACCCAGCGCCAGCGCGATGTGCTGGACGACGGCACGGATTCGCATGATGTGGCCGCCAGTGTCCTCGTTGAGCAGTTCGCTGGTGCGGGCCAGCGTATAGATCGCATCTCCATGGGCCCGTCGCGCCGGATCCACGCGCGGTATCAGGCGGCGGTCGAGGTTGAAATCGCCGGGAATCTGGGAAGCGGAATCGAACACGGGCAGGCACCCTCCCGCAACGCGCCGGCAGGCGCATTGAGGACTATCGGACGACACCACAGCCCGCTGAAGCCGGATCGCGTTACGCGAAGAAGAAGCCCTGTTCCTCGCTAATTCCCCTCTTTTTTCTCCTTCTCCTTCCTGTCCCGCTCACGACCTTCCAGCACACAATGGAAACCGATGCAGGGAACCTCCTGGTCCGGCTCATCCCGGGCGGCCTGAGCCTCGGCGACGAGCTCCTGCACCTGCTCGAACAGATCCTGGTTGAGCGGCACGGAGACGATGCGCTGGTTCGTCTCGCCGCCGGGCATCACGGCACTGATTACCGCCACGGTCCCCGGATGCTGCAGCGAGGCGATGATATGCTCGCCAACCTGCCGCTCGATCGGTCGGAGATCTGTTACGTACTGCGGTATGCCTTTGCCGTCGGGCTCCCCGGTTGGCGTCAGATCCTTCCCCGGATCCTTCCCTTCCTCGCTCATGGCATGGTCCTTCCTGCCCGGAACTCAGCGCAGCATCCTTTCCGCGAACTCCCGGGCCTGAGCAATGGCCTCACTGATCCTGGCGGGATCCTTGCCACCGGCCTGGGCGGAATCGGGCCGGCCTCCCCCACCCCCGCCGCAGATCTCGGCCGCCAGTTTGACCCAGTCGCCCGCCTTCAGACCCCTTGCGATGATCGCCTCGGGCACGGACGCGATGATGGAGACCTTGCTCTCGATCTCGTCACCGGCAAAGAGCATCGTCGCCGCATCGGGGCGTTTGGCACGGATGGCGTCCATGGCGGAGCGAAGCGTCTCCTTGTCCGCCCCCAGCAGGCACGAGACGATCACCTCGCCCTCGGTCTTCTCAACCAGGGTCCGGGCCTGCTCGACCACAGCGCCTCGGGCCGCCACCTGAGACTGCTTGCGGGCTTCCTTGATCCGCTCGCGCAGGGGCTCCAGGAATGTCAGCACGCGGCGTTTCCTCACCGCGCTGATCGTCAGCTCATCGGCCAGGCGGCTGATCCGGTCGACCTCCTCCGGAAGCTGGCGCGCGCTGAGCTCGGCCGCATCCAGCGCACTCAGTTCGAGGTCACGGCCCGCCGCGTCGGCCTCCCTGGCCGCCTGACCTGTCAACGCCGTGATACGCCTCACCCCCGCCGCCAGCGCCTGCTCCTGAACGAGGACGAATTGACCGGCCTCGCCGGTCGATTCCAGGTGCGTGCCGCCGCAGAGTTCGATTGGATACTCGCTCCATCCGGGGTTGGCCGGATCCTCCAGCAGGTCGGAGATCGGCCGTCCAATGCACACCGTGCGCACCGGGTCGGGATATCGTTCGCCGAATACCGCTCGGAGACCGTTTATGCCCCGGGCCTTTTCCAACGGCACGATGTCTGAATAGACGGTTTTTCCCGCCTGAATTGCGCGATTGACTCGATCCTCCACCTCTTCAATCTGTTCAGGCGTCATTGCGCCGCTGCAGGTGAAATCAAAACGCAGGCGATCTTCCGCCACGAGCGAGCCTCTCTGCTCAATCTCCTCGCCGACCACCTCGCGCAGTGCATGGTTCAGCAGGTGAGTGGCGGTGTGATTGGCCCGAATGGGCTGGCGGCGGTCGTGGTCTATCCTGACCGTGACGCGATCGCCGACGCGAAGCACGCCGTCGGCTACTCGCCCAAGGTGCACGATATGCCCGCCGTCGAGCCGGGTGTCCTGCACGTCAAATGCACCGGTCGGCTCGTCACTGTCATGGTCGGCGATTATCCACCCCTGATCGCCGACCTGCCCGCCCTGCTCTGCGTAATGATTCGTACGATTCAGCACCACGCCGATCAGGGGACCTGACTCGACGGAATCCCGCATCCCCTCGCCGTCCCAGATCGCGGTTACCCGCGCCGTCAAGGTGCGGCCGTGGTACTTGTCGATGTCCTCGGTTGGCGGCGGAGGCGCTTCGATGGTGGGGGGAAGGGGCTTGATCTGAAGGGTCGCCGAGTCCGTGGCCCCGGCCAGCCGGCTCCGCTCGCGGGCCTCCTCCATCAGCGCCTGGTAACCCACCTCATCCACGGTCATCCCGCGCTCCTCGGCCATCACCCGCGTCAGGTCGACCGGGAAGCCGTAGGTGTCGTGCAGCTTGAAAACATCACCGGCCGAGATCTCCGGCGGCCGGGCGAAATACTCACCTGACCACATCGGCGTGATCGAGCTGACCGCGTCTTCCGTCACCAACTCTCCGTCGGCGTCGGCTATCCTGACATGGAACGCCCCTTGTTCATAGGACTGTCTTATCGACCAGCGCTCCGACTTCAGCGGGGCTTTCATAAGGCCGCGCACTGCGGCCTCCGAGAACAGGACCAATCCGCGATCGAGCGTGCGAAGGAAGCCTTCCTCTTCGCTGCGGATGATGTCCGCCACCCGGTCCGGATCGTTCTCCAGTTCCGGAAACGCATCGCTGAGCGATTGAACTACCGCCGGTACCAACCGGCAGAGGATCGGCTCGGTCGCCCCCATGGTCTGCCTCGCCACCCTCACGCCGCGGCGGAGGATGCGCCTGAGCACGTATCCGCGCCCTTCATTTGAGGGAATGGCGCCGTCGGTGATGGCCACCGTCAGGCAGCGGGCGTGATCGGCGATGATCCGGTAGGCCATGTCGATCGGGGCATCCACCCGGCCGGCATAGGGGCGGACGGAGGCGCACTCGCAGATCGCGTCGAAGATCGGCCTCCAGATGTCGATGTCGTAGTTGCTCTTCCGGCCCTGAAGTACCCGCACCAAGCGCTCAAACCCCATGCCCGTGTCCACGTGCCTCGCCGGCAGCGGCGCGAGCACGCCGTTCTCGTCGCGGTTGAACTGGATGAACACCAGGTTCCAGATCTCGATGACGTTTGGATCGTCGGCATTGACCAGCTCGCGTCCGGACTTCTCGCCCAGCGCTTCCAGCGGCCGGTCGTCGTAGTGGATCTCGCTGCACGGGCCGCAGGGGCCGGTCTCACCCATCTCCCAGAAGTTGTCCTTCTTGCCCCAACGGGAGATGTGCGAAGGATCGATGTCGGTGTGGCGCTTCCAGAGTTCCTCGGCCTCGAGGTCCGGCTCCAGCCCTTCCCGCTCGTCGCCTCCGAACACCGTGGCGTAGAGCCGGTTCTTGTCCAGGCCCCAGACATTCGTGAGCAGATCCCAGGCCCACTCGATCGCCTCGGCCTTGAAGTAGTCGCCGAAGGACCAGTTGCCCAGCATCTCGAAGAAGGTGTGGTGGTAGAGGTCCTTGCCCACGTCCTCCAGGTCGTTGTGCTTGCCCCCGGCCCGAATGCACTTCTGGGTGTTGACCACGCGGGTATGCCCCCGGTTGCCGTAGCCGAGAAAGATGTCCTTGAACTGGTTCATCCCGGCATTGGCAAACAGCAGCGTCGGATCGTCATGCGGCACCACCGGAGATGATGGCACGATCACGTGACCGTGCTTCCGGGCAAAGAAATCCAGGAACTCCTGGCGAATCCGGGCGGCGGTTCTAAGGGCGGTCTCGGGCATGGGATAAACCTGCTTGAGGTGGCGGAATCAGGGCATTGTGGCCCTCAAGTGTATCCGGTCGGCCCAAGGCCGGGGATAGAAGCGGTGAGGACGCCGCCCAGGCCGGTGGTGCTCAACGAACTGCTCAAACATGACCCGGTCGCGAAGCCCGGTGGTCGCGATCCCTGCCCGTCGCTATCCTGTGTGGTTCGCGATTTTTGTATCCTTCGGCCCCGGGAGCTTGGAACATGCCCCAGCGGATGCCCTACGTGGGCGGCAACTGGAAGATGAACACCGACCTGGCCGGGGCGACCGCCCTGGCTGAGGCGGTCGCCGCGGGGGCTGCGAATCTGCTCTCCGCTTGCCAGGTGGTGGTCTGCCCCCCGCTGACCTACCTCCAGGCGGTGGGGAAGGCCCTCGAAGGCTCGGCAATCCTTTTGGGGGCTCAGAACTTCCACCACCAGCCGTCCGGGGCGTTCACCGGCGAGGTGAGTTGCTCGATGCTCAAGGATCTCGGGGTCGGCGTGGTGCTCTGCGGCCACAGCGAGCGGCGGCACGTGATGGGCGAGGGCGATGTGCTCATCAACGCCAAGGTCCTCGCGGCCCTGGAAGCCGGCCTTCAGATCATCCTCTGCATCGGCGAGAAGATCGAACAGCGCGAGGCGGGCCAGACTGACGCTGTCAACGCCGGCCAACTCGCCTATGGCCTGGCCGGCGTCAAGCCCGAGCAATTGGCACGGGTCACCATCGCCTACGAACCGGTCTGGGCGATCGGGACGGGAAAAACCGCCACTCCGATTGATGCCCAAAATGCCCACCGGGCAATTCGGAATGAGATCCGACACTCCTTCGGCGACGCCGCGGCCGACGCCATCCGTATCCAGTACGGCGGCTCCGTGAAGCCGGGCAACGCCGGGGAACTCTTCTCCCAGCCGGACATTGATGGCGGGCTGATCGGGGGCGCCTCCCTGAAGGCCGGGGATTTCCTCGCCATCGTTCGCGCCGCCGCGGAAACCGGCAACGCCTGAGGACTCTTAACGACACTCGCGTTCGATTAGGACGACACGCACATGGAATTCAACAACTGGTTCGGCATACTGATGGGCGTCTTCATCATCGTCGCGGTGACGATGGTGCTGATCATCCTCATGCAGCGACCACACGGAGGCGGGCTGGCCGCGGCGTTCGGCGGGGCGGGAGCCGGGGGCGGCGACAGCGTCTTCGGCGGCCGGGTCGGCGATGCCCTCACCTGGGCAACGGTGATCGCCTTCCTTCTCTTCCTCGGCCTGGGGCTGACCCTGAACCTTGTCCCGGTGTCGAAATCCGACCCCCTCGGGGCCTGCTGCCTGCCCGATGGCACCTGCGAGATGCTTACGGACAGGATCTGCCAGCAGCGCCAAGGCACCTGGCAGGGTGCGGACACGGATTGCGCAACGGTGACCTGCCCCTCGGCATTTGAGGCTCTTGAGGCTGCTCCTCCCGCCCCCGGGGACACTGCGGTCGGCGGCGCTGACGCGGCCGACAGCGCCACCGATCCCGATGCCCCAGCCGAAGGCGCAACCGAGGAGACGGAGCCGGACCAAACGGACACCACCGAGCCGCCCGACGGCGGTTCCCCGGAGTAGCGCGATGATCCGCTCGATGACGGGATTCGGCGAGACCTCCGCCCAGGTTGACGGCGCGCACTATGCCGTCGAGGTCCGGTCGCTCAACAGCAAGTATTACAAGACACAGATACGGCTGCCCGAGGAACTGCTGGCCCTGGAGGCGGAACTGGAATCGGCCCTGGCCAAGCGCATCAACCGCGGCAGCATCGTGCTGACGATTCGGTATGCGGACTGTTCGGCCAACGCGGCGGCGAAGCTGAACTCCGATGCGATTCAGCGATACATGCAGGAACTGCTTCAAGTGGAAGGGCTGACCCACGATGCGACCCGCATCGATCTGGCCGCGCTTCTCGCCTTGCCCGGCGTGGTGATCCCCGACACCGGCGAGGAAAGACTGGAGCAGGCCCGCACGGTCGTGCGGCGTCTGCTCGACGAAGCCTGCGAGAAGCTCTTGGGTATGCGCAGCCGCGAGGGAGAGATACTCCATACGGAGCTGCACAAGCACCGGAAGGTCATCGAGGAGCACCTCAGTGTCGTCGCCGATCGGGTGCCGATGATGATCGATCTCTACCAGCAGCGTCTGCACCAGCGGATGGATGCGTTGCTGGCCGAATCCGGCGCTGCGGTACGTGAGGAGGATCTGATCCGAGAGGTCGCGGTATTCGCCGAGCGGTCGGACATCGCCGAAGAAGTTTCACGCCTCCAGGGGCATCTGGCCCAGTTCGCCGAGCTTATCGACTCGGAAAGCGCCGAGCCCATCGGCCGGACTCTGGACTTCCTCGCCCAGGAGATGCTGCGAGAGGCCAACACCATCGGCAGCAAGTGCCTGGATGTGGAGATCAGCCGCCGCATCGTCGAGATCAAGGGCGCGATCGACCGGATCAAGGAGCAGGTGCAGAACGTCGAGTGAGGCCGGAAGAAGGCTCGCGGACCGGCAGACTTGAAGGCGTGCAAGGCCTTTCCCGGCGGCGATCCCGGGCGGTGATGTATGATTGACGCGCACACTCAGCGCGGTTGTCGCATTATCGTCCCCACTTTCCCGCGCCTCCAAGCCTCCTCATGACTCAGAGCCCGTCCGGTAAGACACGATCACCCGCCGCCGCTCCAGGACACCTGGGGCCGATGGTCGATGAGTCCGGCCGGCATCAGCGCTTTGAAGCGAGCGATCTGGCAATCGTGCTCAGTCATTATGACCTGGGAGTGATCGAGCGGATCCAGCCGTTCCGGCGGGGCTCCCGGCGGGCGCCCAAGGTCCGCATCACCACCCGCCACGGCGAGTTCCTGCTCAAGCGGCGGGCCGTGGGCAAGGACGATCCCTATCGCGTCGCATTCACCCACGGCCTGCAGCTTCATCTCGCCCAGCGCGGCTTCCCCGTGCCTCGGCTCATCGGCACTCGCGGCCACAACAACTCCATGCTCCAGCACGGAGGGCGCACCTACGAACTCTTCGAGTACATCTCCGGCCAGCGCTATGACCGCAGCACCGCCGAAGCGGAGCAGGCCGGCGTGACGCTGGGGGCCCTGCATCGACTGCTTGCCGATCACCGCCCGAAATACGAGCCACCCACGGGCACGTTCCACGGGCTGTCGGAGATCGACGCACGATTGGCGATGATTCCCGATGCGGTGGCGGCAGTTGATAATGAGTGCGATGCGGCCGCTCTTGCCGACACCTGCGCGTTCCTCGGCGATGCATACCGCGAAGCGGCCAAACGGGTTGACGAAACCGGCTATCGGCGCTGGGCGCCGTGCCTGGTGCACGGCGACTGGCATCCCGGAAACCTCCTTTATCAGCAGAGAGTCGTGGTCAGCGTGCTCGATTTTGACTCCGGCCGGCTGGAGACGCGGATGGCCGACGTGGCCAACGCCGCCCTCCAGTTCTCCATGAAGATGGGGAAGGTTGAATCGCCCGAGAACTGGCCGGACGGCCTGAGCATCCGATTGATGAAGGGCCTGCTCATCGGCTACAACCAGGCCGCGCCCCGCCCCATCACGCCCGAAGAACGCCGCGCATTGCCCTGGCTCATGATCGAAGCACTCATCCTGGAGAGCGTTCTTCCCATCGCTCGCGTGGGCCTCTTCGGCCAGATCAACGGCCTCACCTTCCTGCAGATGGTCGAACGGAAGATCCGCTGGATAAAGCCGCACGTCGAGAAGATCGTCTCACTTACGGAGTGAGCGGTGATGTACTGCCCGTCCCGATCCGGAACCAGCAGCGCCAGAGAAGGGGGCACGGTACCTTTGCGATTCATCTGGTTTGGCCTGCTTGCCCTTGGCGTTGCATATGCACCGGCCGCCGGTCAGATCGCACCGGACTTCACCGACGCCGTCGTGAATCCGGCAGTTCTCGAAGTGTTGGCGCAGCTTGACGATCCGAGTTTTGCGGTGCGGGAGGAGGCGACGCGCCGTCTCGTGCAACTCGCCGCCGATCAAAGCGAGCTTTACCCGTTGCTTTCCCGCGCCGATCTCTCGGCCGAACAGCGCCTCCGTCTGCTGGAGGTGGTGCGGCAGAAGCTGCTGCTGCGCCCGCGGGGGGCGCTGGGGATCAGCATGCCCACCCGCCGCACGGCCCCGGCCGAGATCGGGGGGGTGGAGATCGGCTCACTGCTGCCCGGAATGCCCGCGGAGAAGGTGCTGCAGGTCGGCGACTGCATCACCCACGCTGACGGACGCCCGGTCGGGCAGATCGACGAGCTTCAGATGCGGGTCCAGGAGAAGGAGCCGGGCGACGATGTGCTGCTCACCGTCCGACGGCCCCGGCGCGATGAAGAGGGCAGGTTCATCACTGATGAAGGCAATCTGGTCGTCTATGACACCTTCAAAGTGACGTTATCACTCGGGTCGGCCGAGGAGTTGCAGGATCCGTCCAGCCGGCTGACGCCGGACAGCCCTGTCCTGATCGCCCGTCGGCGCGAAGCGCAGGAGGCGGCCCGGCGATTCTCGCCCGAGGTCCGTTACGTGGGCATCCGCAACCTTCCGGGAACGCCGGTGACGGATGAAGAGATCGAACGTCACCCGCTTATCCAGCGCATCCTCTCCCAGCGCCAGGCCCTGACGCAATTCGGCATTGGGCCGAGCGAGTCGTTGCGGCGCCAGTGGCGGGACGAGCAAGAGCGCCTGCGTGAACTTATGACCAGGCCCGATCTAACCGCCCGCCAACGCCACTTTCACCAGCGCTTGTACGACCACTATTCGGCGCTGATCCTGCCTTAGTCAGTAACTCATCGCAACACCGCCATGAATACTCGCACGAGCACGGCAAGCAGAATGATTCCGCCGATGACGATGGCCGCCCGCATGGGCGAAGGAAGCCTGCGCTGCGAAGCCAGCGGCAGATTGTCCTCGCGCTCGCCCACATCGATCTCGTCCCAGTCAAGGTCGACCGAGTCGGAGATGTTCTGCCTCAGCTCGGCCCTGGCCCGCTGAAAGTCACCTGCCCTCACCTGTACGGGGACATCGGTGAACTTCAGATCCAGGGGCAGGGCCTGCTTGACGTAGCCGAAGGCGAACGCCTCGATGCCCGCTTCCTTCAGGACCGCAATCACCGCGTGGGCCTCGAACTCGGACTTCGCGGTGGCGACGGTCTGCAGGTCATCTTGTGCTGATTCGGTCATGGCCGACTCTCCGGCGTGTGATTGGGGAAGTGTATCCGCCTCTTTCGATACGCTGGTTGAAACCGGCAACGCGGATTCAACTGCCGGCGAAGATTGCGGCTAACTCATCCCGAGCGGCGCGCACCGGCTTTCTTTGCCTTCAGCATCGGGCGGAAGACCCAGAACGTCGAGAGAAACAGCCAGAGGATGAAGCCGAAGACCAGGTAACCGGCGATCAGCGTCCGGCGGCCCCAGAAGGCCGGATCGGCCTCCGAGATGAAGTTGAGGGTGACGATGCTGATCACTGCGCTGAGGGCGCCAATGCAGATCAGCCCCATCAAACGACTGACCAGCACGAAGATCCACGACCGCCGGGCGTCTTCTCCGTGTTCGTCCTGCTGCGATGAAGGACGTGATTCATCCTCGAACTGATCGGCCCAGCAGAAGGCGGTATCGCAGTGCGGGCACCGTTCCGGGCCGTCCGGATCCATGCGCTCGCCGCAGGAAGGGCAGAAGGGTTCTTCCCGATTCACGAACGGCGCGGGCACGGAGATGCCGTTGGCTTGGAGCACCGTTCTGGCTTCCTGGAGGTGGCGTTGCAGCACGCCGATCTCGTAAACCTTCATCCCGCCTCCGTAGAGCGAAGTCAAGCCCGCCTGCCCGAGCCCCGCATCAAAAGCGCGGACGGGGATCTTCGCCTCTTCGAGGATGAGCTTGGCCTGCTGGAAGTCGTCGAGCTCGAAGAACGATAGCCGCCGCCATTCCTTGGCCACCCCGCACTCGGGGCAGACCGGCGAGACGCTGCCGCGCAGGTCGTACCCGCACGCCGGACACTTGCCCTGCGGTTCGGCCTCTCCCGATTCCTCGATTGGTTCGATCTGTTCCCCCACGGCAATCCCTCATAACGTGATGAGCTTGAACACCGCCAGCACGGTGACAATGATAATCAGACCCAGCAGGACGATGCGGCGCACGCGGCGGACGAAGCGATCACGACTCTCCAGCGCCTCGTCGAACTCCTCCTGCTCGCCAATGATCTCCTCCAGCACGTCGGCCAGTTCGGCGTGGTGAGTTCCGTGAGTCTCGATGATGAAGGGGCCGTCGCCGATGTCTTCGCGCTGCTCGATCAGCTCGCCGGTCGCCGCGTCGCGCAGGCGCGCGGGGAACTCCATCGCGGCGATGGTGGTGACGATGGTCACCGCCAGGTGCGGATCGTCCGTGCGGCAGAGTTGGCGCCAGGGGGAGATAGGTTCCATCAGTCAATAGTGTATGGCGAAAAAGAGTGATTCCAAGAAAAAGACCCATGGTCGGGAGACCATGGGCTTTGGGTTATCAGAGAAGCGTCCTTTGCGGTGTTCCCACTCACTGTGCCCCATGAGGCGAGGGCAAGATTGTGGGGGGGTGGGGGGTCAGTTGGCGATGATGTTGATGATCTTTCCCGGGACGATGATGACTTTGCGGACGGTCTTGCCTTCGAGCAGTTCCCTGACGCGTTCATCGGCCAGGGCGGCCTCTTCGACCGCTTTCTGGTCCGCATCGGCCGGGACGTTCACCCGCGAGCGGACCTTGCCTAGGATCTGCACGGGCAATTCAATGGTGTCCTCGGCCAGCAGGGAATGGTCATAGTCGGGCCAGGCCGCATCCGCGACCGGCGGCTGATGGCCCAGCTTGGACCACAACTCCTCGGCGATGTGCGGAGCGAACGGCGAGAGGATCTGCGCAAAGCGTCCGAGCTGGTCGGCGGTCAGACCCCCGGCCTTGTTCGCCTGGTTGACGAATTCGATCATCGCGGCAATCGCGGTGTTCAGGGCCAGCCGTTCGATGTCCCCCCCCACTTTGGCGATCGTGCGATGCAGCATCCGTTCGACGTTGTCGTCGGCTTTGTCCTTCAGGCTCAGCTCGCCGGTGTCCTCGTTGACGACCAGCCGCCAGACGCGCTGGAGGAACCGGT
>CP070772.1:2782219-2832792 GCA_020345805.1 Phycisphaerales bacterium
GGCAACTCCCGAGGCGGTCCATCTCAATCGGTTGATCGGGGATCCGTCGATCGTCGACCGGTTTGAGCTCATCGGCCTGCCGGGCGGTTTCGCCCACGGCGATGCGGTAGCCGCCGGTCGCATCATGGCCCAGCTCATGCGGCTGCACTTGCACGGCGCGTTTGTTCGCGCGATCGAGCGCGGCGTGCCGATCATCGCCCCCTGCAACGGTTTTCAGATCGCCGCCCAGATGGGTTTGCTGCCGGGGCCGGAGGAAGGCGAGCCGTGGCCGGACCGACCGCCGCGGCCTTCCATTCGTCTGGCGGACAACGAGTCGGCCCGCTTCAGCGATCGCTGGGTGAAGGTGGAGCTTGAGGTGAATTCGCGCTGCATCTGGACGCAGGGACTTTCATTCGACCAGCAGGAGCGCATGCTCCCCATCGCCCACGGCGAGGGCCGATTCATCCCCGGCTCTGACGACTTGCTGGCTCATCTCGAGCAGTGCGGCCGGATCGCGGTCCGCTATGCGGCGGATGACAATCCCAACGGCTCGGTGGCGAACGTGGCGGGGATCTGCGATGCCACCGGGCTGGTGCTGGGGCTCATGCCGCATCCCGAACGCTACTACCGCTGGACGCAACATCCGTTCTGGACCAGGCTTGGCGGTGATCACGCCACGCGGGAGCCGCTGGGGCTGGCCATGTTCCGCAACGCCGTCGCCCATGCCCGCAGCGCCGTGGCGGTCTGAACCTGGAAAACGCTCCTTGATTTCGGAAGCTGCCGTCTGATCGGTATCATCTGATCTGAATGTCCCAGTTCTTCTCCAAGAAGTACCTGCGCTACTTCGGGCGATCGATCGACAAGACCACGATCGAGAAGGACACTTTGTGTCCCAACTGCGACTACAACCTGCGAGGTTTGCCTCGAGACCGCCGCTGCCCGGAATGCGGCTGGGATCCGCTGGCGCTGGTTGACGAGGAAGAGAGAAAGATAGTCGCCGAATCCAAAGTCGAGAGGCGACCGCTGATCGACGCAATGAGCGCGGCGGCGGGCGGTAACCGGTCGCGCCTGGAGGCGGGGCTGACGGTGGCGGCCCTCTGCCTGGCCGCAGTCGTAATCGCCCGCGCGGTTTTCTTCGTTCTGGCGGCCTCGGGAGCCGGCGAGAACGCATACAAAGGCTATCTGTTCATCGGACTGCTGGTGTCCATCGCATGGACCATCGCGACCGCGCTTATTCTTCCCGCGAGGTTGGGCGGCTATTGGCGCTGGGTGCGCCCGTTGCGGACGTTCGTGATCGCCACCCAGTGGTTGTGGATCGTGGCCTACGTGGTGTGGATGGTCGACGTGGTCCAGACCGGCGGAAAAGGAGTGACCGGTCTCACCGTGGCCCAGATTCTGCTTCGCCTGATGGCCGGGACGGGCGTGGTGGCCCTGGCGGTGGTGATGCGTCAGGTGGCGGAAGAGGCGGAGATCGAACTCGCCGCCCGAAGGTTCAATACCGCGGCGTGGCTGCTGCCGATCCTCTCGCCTCTGGCGCTGGCACTTGCCGCAGCTTTCACCCCGCCGGCCGGGGGGTTTACCTCCGGTCCCTGGGGAATGGTCCAGGCGATCTTCCTCCTTCCCCCCGCCGCTGCGCTGCTGGGGTGGTGCTGGCTGCTCAGCCTGATGGCGCTGGCGATGTGGAGGATGCGGCAGCATACCGCCTGGACCGTACGGCACGAACGGGACGCGATCGGGCGCGATGAACGCGTCGCCAGAAAACGGGAATGGCTGGAGAGGAAGGCGGCGGAGAAGGTCCGGCCGATCGGGGGCCAGGCCAGCGATCCGGGTGATCTGGTTTGCATCGAGGAAGATTTGCCCTGTCCGGACTGCGGTTACAACCTCCGCGGACTTGCCGTCGGCCGACGATGCCCGGAATGCGGCTGCGATCCGGCCGACAATCCCGCCTTCGAGTTCGACGGCGACTGGATCGGCGATTAGACCCGGAACATTCACCAGCCTGCTTTGCCCGCACCTATTCAGGAGAACACACCAACCTGCGCGATGAGCGCAAACCCGGTACGATGAGCAGGTGGCGCGGAAGACCGCGGGGTTCGGTGCGCCCGGGCGACCTCCCGTAAACCGCCGTCGGAAGGAAGGTGATAAGCGCGATGACAAGCTCGACCATTCGATGCGGCGTGATCGGGGTGGGGCGCATGGGACGACACCACGCAAGGGTCTATGCCACCACCGACGGGGTTGAGTTCGTGGGCGTGGTCGATGCGAATGCCGCGACGGCCGCGGACGTCATCGCTGAATGGGGAGGAAACGCATTCCGGTCGGCCGATGAGCTGCTCGCGGCGGGAGTGGATGCCGTCACCATCGCCACCCCCACCATCCACCACCTCGCGGTCGCCGAGCCGCTTCTCAAGGCGGGCGTGGCCTGCCTGATCGAAAAGCCCCTCGCCCCCGACGTCCGGCAGGCCGAATCGCTGGCGGCGCTGGCGAAACAGACCGGCTCGCTCCTCCAGGTCGGACACATCGTGCGCTACGACCCGGTGATGACCGGGATCCGCAATTTTCCCGACATCACGCCTCGCTTCATCGAGATGGATCGCATCAGCCCCATGACTTTCCGCAGCGTGGATGTGGGCGTAGTTTTGGACATGATGATTCACGATCTGGACCTGCTGTTCATGCTCATGGGCTCCGAACCCGAGGAGGTGCAGGCCAACGCGGTGTGCGTGCTCGGCGAGGCCGAGGACGTGTGCAACGCCCGACTCACCTTCCCCGCCGGCGAAGACGGCATCCGCTGCGTGGCGAACATCACCGCTTCCCGCCTGGCCCTGAAGACCGAGCGCAAGCTCCGCATCATCAGCGAGGACGCCTACGTCTCGGCGGACTTCGTCGCCCGCAGGGGGACGGTGGTGCGGAAGATCGCCAACGAGGAGCAGCTTGCGGATGTCCGCAAGAGACTCGCCGCGGGCGAGGACCTCTCCAGCATTAACTACCTGGAGCTGGTGAAGGTCGACGAACTGGATGTCAAAGAAAGTGAGCCGCTGAAGGCGCAGATCGATGATTTTCTCTCGGCGGTGCGCGATGGACGCCGGCCGACGGTGGATGCCGAAGCGGGTTTCGCCGCGGTCCGCACCGCCGAGCGCATCATGGAATGCGCACGCGCGGCAGGAGCCAGGCTCGTTTAAGTCGCAAGCAGGAACATCAGAGCAAGGTCGAGCGGGTCAATATGATGTTTCTCGTTAGAGAGGAAACAGAACCGCGGCCTGGCCACGGTCCTGTTTACGGTTCACGGAGTCATTAATCAGCGGCGTTACTCGCTATTGCCGTCATTAAGCTCGTCAGCCAAGGTGGTCCACGCCGAGGCCCTGGCGGTAGAACGTGGCCATGTGCTGCATCAGTTCGGCCTTGAATCGCCGCCCCAGGTCCATCATGTCGATGAGGCTGCGCAGGTTGGTGGGAGGATTCTCGGTGAAGCCGATGTCCGACAGCTTCTCGATAAGCGCATCGGCCAAGGCACGGGGGTTCGAATCCCTGGCAACGCGGGGCAGATTCTCCGGCGGGCCCACCGGCGGAGGAACCTCGCCGTTCCTGCGGTTCTCTTGCGCCATCTGACCCAGCAGGGCGAACAGGTCGTCGATGTCGACGGTCCCGTCACCGTTGAGATCGTAATGTGGGTTGTCCGTACCCCATGCGTCCAACAGGTTGTCGATGGTGAGAGGCGGCTGGCTTTCAGACTGGGGAACCTCGCTGGACTCGGTCGCCACATCGCCGCTCTCTAACGAAGGCGTCGCGGCGGGCGTGTCGCTCACCACCGGCGTGTCCGCAGGTTCGGATGACGGCGGCGGAGTCTGCGGACCATCAACCAGATCGGTGAAGGCCTCGGGTTTGCCTTCCGGCTCATGCATCTCTTCGGCCATCTTGCCCAGCAGGGCGAAGAGATCGTCGATGTTGACGGTCCCGTCACCGTTGAGGTCGTAACGCGGGTTGTCCGTGCCCCAGGCTTCGATCAGGCCGTCGATGGTGATCTCGGCCTTCTCCGTCAGCGTGGGTGGTCCGCTTTCGGCGAGATGATTCTCCTGGTGCGGGGTGATTACGGGCTCGCCGGAAACGGGCGGGACGGCCGGCCCTGACCGCACATGCTGGTCATCGCGGGCGGCGGTGGGAAGCTGGACGGCGGAAGCAGGGTTCAGGATCGCAGTAAGGGCGTTCATCCCAGAGACTCCTTATGCTCACGGGACCGGGGGCAAACGGTGCGCCGACAGGTGGACGCGGCTGCAACCCGCCATTTGCGGGACGTTGGACGCAAACGTTGCCGGACTGACGCAGCTTCTGCGCGTGGCCGGTCGGACGGGGCGAATCGTGCGCTTCGAATCGTGATGGGAATCACCGCCGGCTCTCGTCCCGGAGGTCGATTTCTGCGCGCGCGCCGGGCGCACATCGACGAAGGTAAATATGGGTCAAAAAACCGCATTTTCGGGGGCGCCAGGTGGGCAGGTCGATTTCTGCGCGCGCAGGGCGCGCAAATTCGCGCGCGCAAGGGGTGTTTACTTTGCGCGCGCCAGAATCGACCACCCCCGGAACTTGAAACAGGTCGAAAAACCGCCCTTGCAGGCTGTGAGAAGGGGAAGAACCACATTTGCGCGCGCCAGATTGTCGTTTTGGGATGAAGAAGATGTAAAGAGTGATGAGCGATGAGAGGCAGGGTGAAACACGGAGGGCCGCGGAGAGCCGCGGAGAAGGAATGTGGCTGAACCACGCATCTGGCGACGGGCCGCTTGCGGCTTAGCACGGGCCCGCCACAAGAGTCCGGAGGTGCGCTTCCTGCGCGCGCAGAAATCGACCTCCGTCCCACAAATCAATTCAGGCGCGGCGGGCAATCGCTGTAAGAGGCTGCCCCCCAAGCCCTTACGCGGCGGCGGGGAATCCGGCGATTCTGCCGAAAAAACTCAAAAAGGCCGTTCGGACGACGACAAATCTGCGCGCCCCCGGCGCCGGAAGGGAAAATGGGGGGTTTGACGCGCGGGTGGACCCCCAGAAGAGCGGCGAGTACCGATCCGGGTGCTTCCAAGACAGAAGAATCAGCAGATCCGCGCGCAATGCACGGGGACAGGCCGCGTATCTCCGCTTGAAGGACCGCCGGCTTGCCGGCCAATGGTGCGCTGGGACGCTTTCAGGAATCACGCGGAAAGGGGCTGGGAATGCTTGAGAACACTTATTGTCGCTGCTGTCTGACCTCAGTCATCGCGGTTGCCGCCTGCCTCATCCTGGGGTCAGGCCAATCGGCGTGGGGGCAGTGCCTGGTGAACAGACTGCTGCCCTCAGATGGCGCCAGCGGCGACCGCTTCGGCGGTGACGTGGCGATGAGCGGCCAGTACATCCTGATCGGAGCCCCCTGGTTCGACCGCTTCTCCAGTACTGACTCAGGTGCCGCATACGTCTTCCAACTCGACGGGTGGGACTGGGTACAGCAGCAGAGGCTCCTGCCGTCGGATTGGCACGAAGATGATCATTTTGGCAGCTCGGTGGCGATCAGCGGCAACGCGGCGGTCATCGCAGCGCCGGGTGATGATAACCTTGGCGAGTCGTCGGGCTCGGCGTATGTCTTTCGCCACAATGGCGTGGAGTGGATTGAGCAGGTGAAGCTGCACGCCGTCGACGGGGCGGCAGGTGACGTCTTCGGCTGTTCCGTCGGCCTCTCCAACGGCGCCACCGGCCTCGTGGCGATCGTCGGGGCGCGCGGGAACGATGAAAACGGTGAAGATGCAGGGGCCGCTTACGTCTTTCGATTCGATGGGATGCAGTGGTTCAAGGAGGCCAAACTGCTGGCGTCCGACGGCAAAGAGAATGACGAGTTCGGGACGAGCGTGGCCATAGAGGAAGACCTCATCGTCGTCGGGGCTCTCTGGGGTTTCGGCGTCGATACGTACAGTGGTGCAGCTTACGTATTCCGGCGCGTTGACGGAGCGTGGATCGAGGAGGTCAAGCTGGTGCCCCCTGAAGGCAACTCGGGCGACCGCTTCGGCAATTCGGTGTCTTTGAGCGGGGATATCGTGGTGGCTGGTGCGCCGCGTCACGATCAGCCCGAAACGAATTGTGGTGCTGCCTACGTGTTCACCTGCGACGGCGGTATCTGGGAACAGACCGAGAAGCTCACTGCGGGCGACCCCGGCGAGTTCGACTACCTGGGCTATGACGTGGCCGCAAGCGGGAATCTGATCGCCGCGGCCGCTCCGCTGGATGACAACGAAGTCGGCGAGAATGCCGGCGCCGTATACATCTTTGAGCTTGACGGCTCGAACTGGATCGAGATCTCCAAGCTTCTGCCGTTCGATTACGGGAATCCGGATGATCCACACGACTTCGGCGACGCAGTGGCGCTGGAGGGGACGCTGCCTCTTGTCGGAGACCCGTGCGCCAACGGGACCGGCGCGGCCTACGTCATGGGAATCAACGAGCCGGACTGCAACTGGAACGGCTACTGTGACTGGTACGACATCGCCACCGAGGTCAGCACTGACTGCAATGAGAACGCTATTCCCGATGACTGCGATGCGTACCAGGTCTCAAAGCTCCTCGCATCGGACGGACAAGTGGCGGACAACTACGGCCAGACAGTGAGCATATCGGGAGCCGCCGCGGTCATCGGAGCCAACGCCGACGACGATAATGGTGAAAACTCCGGCTCGGCGTATGTGTACCGGTATGCGGATGACTTCTGGTCCGAAGAAAGCAAGCTCGCCGCTTCAGATGGGGAGGTCGATGATGGTTTTGGCTATACGGCTGCAATCGATGGCGGCTTGGTCGCCGTCGGCGCTCCCTGGGATGATGACCACGGCGAGGACTCGGGCTCGGCGTATCTTTATCGCCACAACGGCATGGAGTGGATCGAACAGGCGAAACTGCTGCCCAGCGATGGCGCACCGGAGAATACGTTCGGCAGATCCGTCGGCATCAGCGGCGACGTGGTGATCGTCGGGGCCGACAACGACGATGATAATGGCGAGAATGCGGGGGCCGCCTACATCTTTCGATTCGATTTCGCTCAACGGCTGGAGCAAGCCAAGCTGCTGGCCTCCGACGGTGCGGAGGGCGATGACTTCGGTAAATCGGTCGATATCTGCGGCGACACCGCGATCATCGGCGCGCCTCGTCATAATGGTAACGGAGACGACTCGGGCGCGGCCTACATCTTCAGCTACAACGGCTCGGACTGGATAGAGACGGCCAAGCTCGTGGCGTCGGACACCGAGACCAAGGACTACTTCGGTGGCGCTGTCGCCATCCACGGCGATCTGGCGGTGGTCGGGGCAACCGGGGATGACGGCGCAGAAGACTACTGCGGCTCGGCTTCTGTCTTCCGGTACGACGGCTCGGACTGGGTGGAAGAAGCCAAGATCTTCGCATCAGATGGCGCGACACTCGAGATGTTCGGCATCTCGGTCGCGACGGATGGCCAGACCGTGCTGATCGGCGCACGATGGGATGATGATGGCGGCTACTGGTCCGGATCCGCCTACATCTACCGATACGACGGCGCGGACTGGGCTGAGATGAAGATTACCGCCCCGGACGCCGAGGAAGACGACTACTTCGGCAATGCCGTGGCCGTGGACGGGGACCATATCCTGATCGGCGCCAACAGGGCCGATGACTGGACAGGAGCGGCCTACATGTTCGACGGCTTGGCCACGGCGGACTGCAACGCCAACGGCGTTCTTGACCAGTGCGATATCTCAAGCGGTTTCAGCGATGACATAAACAACAACGGCATCCCCGATGAGTGCGAATGCCCGGCCGACCTGAACGGCGATGAGAAGGTCAACATCGACGACCTGTTCCAGATCCTCGCCCACTGGGGAGCCTGCGATGACCCCGCCAACTGCCCGTGGGATCTTGCCGGGCCGGGCAACGGTCCTCCCGACGGGAAAGTCAACATCGATGACATCTTCGCGGTGCTCAACGCATGGGGGCCGTGCCCGGGAAAGAAGCGATAAGCGATGAGTGATGGGCGTGGGGCCGCTTGCGGCTTAGCAGGGGCCCGCAACGCAACCGCCTGCGGATCGGACGCACGGATGGGGGAAAGCATTGACAAGGGCGCGTGCACTGTCCCTTCGGGAGAAAAAAAGAGGAATTTGCGCGCAGGGCGAGTGGGGAGACGGCGTAGATTATGGATGGGGGTGCGTGCTGGCTGTTGACGTCGCATCGTCGGCCGGTCCTCAGCAAGGGCCGTTTCCCGGCGGCGGGGGGCGGAGCAACAGCGCGCAAGTGCCGCCGGGACAGGAGTTTATGTTCTTTCCGGGCAGGCAATTCCAAGTGGGAGGACCACAATGAAACGCAGTGAAACGACCGCGGCGAGTCTGCTGGCGATGTTGGTAGTTTGTTCTGAGCCATGTGCCGGCTCCGGGGCACTGTTTCCGGCCGCCCAATACGAGGTGGGGCTGGACCCTCGCTGCGTGGCGGTAGGGGATCTGGATGGGGACGGTGATGATGATCTGGTTGCCGCCAACGGGCACAACCACAACATTTCGGTCCTGCTGGGTCATGGAGACGGGACGTTCGCTACGGATGTCACGTACTTGACGGGCGCGGGCCCGGTGTCGGTCGCCATCGGTGATTTGGATGGCGACGGGGACGGTGATCTAGCGGTGGCCAACTCCTTCGATGGTGATCTGTCGATTCTGCTCAATAACGGGGACGGGACGTTTGCGTATCACGTCAGATACGACACGGGCTTCAGGCCGGAGTGGGTTGCGATATCCGATCTTGACGGTGACGGTGCTGCGGACCTGGCGGCGGCGAACTACGGAAGCAGCACCGCCTCCATTCTGTTGAACGAGGGGGATGGGACGTTCGCGGAGCAGGTGACGTATGAAACCGGCGAAACTCCGACCGCGATTGCGATATCGGATCTTGACGGGGATGGGGACGCGGACCTGGCGGTGGCGGACAGCGAGGGCGACACCGTCTGGGTACTGCCGAACGAAGGAGACGGCACGTTCGGCGAAGCCGTGGGCTACCACACCTCCTGGTCTCCGCATGGGCTGGCGATCGGGGATGTTGACGGTGATGGAGACGAGGACCTGGCGGTGGCGAACGCCGGGGGCCACACCATACTCATCCTCCTGAACGAAGGTGACGGCACGTTCCAGCCGGATGCAATATACGAAATGGATGGCGAGCCGGAATCGGTGGCGTTGACGGACCTTGACGGCGACGGGGATCGGGATCTGGCGATCGCGGTCGGCGCCAACACGTTTGTCGTCTCGATTCTGCTGAATGACGGCGACGGGATCTTCGGCTCGCAATCTGATTACGGAGCCGGCGCGTGGCTGTGTTTCCTGGCCGCTTCGGATGTTGATGGCGATGGGGATCAGGATCTGGCGGTGGTCAACCAGGGAAGCGATGACGTGACGGTGCTGCTGAACGAGGGTGGGGGTGAGTTCGCCAGCCGGGTGAACTACGACGCGGGCGACGATCCGAGCGCGGTGGCCATCGATGATCTTGATGGGGACGGGGATGATGATCTGGCTGTGTCCAACACGGGGCACGACAACGTGTCAATCCTGCTGAACGTCGGCGACGGGACCTTCGCCGAGCAGGTGACATATGCGGCAGGCGATGGGGCGGGCTCGGTTGCGATTTCAGACCTTGATGCCGACGGGGATAGTGACCTGGCGGTGAGAAACCGGGAGGCTGACACCGTTTCAATCCTGTTGAATCACGGGGACGGGACCTTCGCCGAGCAGGTGATTTATCCGACGGGCCACGAGCCGAGCTCCGTGGCGATTTCGGATCTCGATGGCGATGGTGATGATGATCTGGCAGTGTCGAGCGCGGCGGATGATAACGTGCTGATTCTGATGAACGAAGGGGATGGGACTTTCGAGGCGCAGGGGACGTACGACACCGGCCCGTCTCCAAGTTCGATCGCGATCGAAGACCTTGACGGTGACGGGGATAATGACCTGGCAGTGACGAACTATGACAGCCGCAGCGTTTCGATACTATTGAACCGGGGCGACGCAACGTTCGACGGGCAGGTCTCCTACGGTGTAGGCGATGAGCCGAGGGAGGTCGCAGGGGGGGATCTCGACGGGGATGGCGATTTCGACCTGGCCGTCGCGTGCAACGAAGACGACAATGTCTCGATCCTTCTGAATCACGGCGATGGAACGTTCGCCGAGCACATGACCTACCGCGCGGGCGAGGGCCCGTGGTCGGTGGCGATCGCAGATCTTGACAATGATGGCGATGCGGACCTTGCGGTGGTGAATCGGGTTTACCGCAACGTCTCGATACTCCTGAACGCGGGCGATGGGACGTTCACGGTAAACGTGAAGCACGGACTGGGTAGTTTCCCCACTTCAGTGGCGATATCTGATCTTGACAACGACGGCGATGCTGACCTGGCGGCGACCAATTGGACCGACAGAACCGTCTCGATTCTCCTGAATCGACTTATCGAGCTTCCGCCCTGCCCGGCGGATGTCAACTTCGATGACCAGGTGAACATCGACGATCTGTTCCAGGTTCTCAGCGTGTGGGGTACGTGCGATGACTGCCCGGAGGACATCAACAGAGACGGCAAGGTCAACATCGATGATGTGTTCGCGATCCTCGGGGCGTGGGGGCCGTGCCCGGAGAGTAAGTGAGTTGTGATCAGTGATGAGCGATAAGCAATGGGTGGCGGATCGTTAGTGAGAATTAACTAATCACGGGGGCGGGAGCGGAATCATGAACCCGATCGAAATGACGGCAAGTCTGGCGGCATTGGCGGCAGCGGCGGCGGCATGCGGATTGTGCCCCGGCGAGGAATATCTGTTCCAACACCCGCAGCTCGGAGTGGAGTCGGAACCGCGTTGCGCTGCGAGCGCGGATCTTGACGGCGATGGGGATACGGACCTCGTCACAGCCAACCGCTACGGTTACTCGGTCTCGGTCCTGCTGAACCACGGCGACGGGACGTTTGCCGATGATGTGAACTACGGTGCGGGCGAGGGACCCACGTCGGTGGCGATCGGCGACCTTGACTCCGACGGGGATGATGACCTGGCCGTAGCGAACTATGGAAGCGACGACGTGTCGATCCTGCTCAACAATGGTGACGGCACGTTCGCCGCGCAAATCACCTGCGCAGTCGGGGACCGGCCGCGATCAGTGGCGATCGGCGACCTTGACGGCGATGGCGACGCCGACCTCGCCCTGGCCTGCTACGGAAGCTACAACGTGTCGATACTACTCAATCAGGGCGATGGGACGTTTGCGATGTATGTCCCATACGGTGCGGGCGAGCATCCCTGGTTCGTGGCGATCGCGGATCTTGACAACGATGGCGATGCGGACCTGGCGGTGGCGAACCGCGACGGCGGGAACGTGTCGATCCTGCTGAACGAGGGGGATGGCACGTTTGCCGGTCAGTCGATGTACAGCACCGGCGAGGAGCCGTCCTCGATCGCCGTTGATGACCTTGATGCTGATGGTGATCTCGATCTGGCCGTGACGAACCGCGAAAGCGACAACGTGTCGATACTGTTCAATGGTGGTGATGGCGGCTTCGCTGAGAGTGCTGCTTACGAGGTCGGTGCACATCCCGAGTCAGTGGCGATCGCCGACCTTGACAACGACGGCAATGCGGATCTGGCCGTGGCCAGCCTGGCCACTTCCGGCGTAATGGTCCTCATCAACCAGGGTGACGGATCGTTCGACGGGCTGGTGAGCCAGGGCGCCGGTTGGGGTCCGTGCTCGGTGGTGGCAGTGGAACTGGACGATGATGGCGACCTGGATCTCGCGGTGGCCGATTATGCGTCGAACACTGTTTCGGTGCTGTTGAACGAAGGTGACGCGACGTTTGCCGAGCATCCCGGATACGCGGTGGGCTATGAGCCGCAGGCGGTGGCGGCGGCGGATCTCGATGGGGATGATGATCCGGACCTGGCGGTGGCCAATCGGCACGACAACATCTCGATCCTCATGAATCGCGGCGATGGGACTTTTGACGAGGATGTGCTTGTCGCCGTGGGCGGTGTGCTGAGAGATTTGGCGATCGCCGATCTGGATGGCGATGATCATGCGGACCTGGCGGTGGTGGACTCGTCGTCTAATCTGGTCTTGGTTCTAGTGAACCACGGCGACGGGACCTTCGCTGATCCGGTCGAGTACGAAATCGAGCTCGGAGCAAGATCGGTGGCAATTGATGATCTGGATGGCGATAGTGACGCCGATCTGGTGATCGGGTGCGGTTTTCCAGAGGACTTCGTCTTAGTCCTCATGAACCATGGCGATGGGACTTTTGCCGATCCGGTCGTTTATGAGCTGGAACTGATCGGGGAATATCAAAAGGAAGAACTTGGCCTCGGTGATCTCAACGGCGACGGTTATGCCGACGTCGTCGGTGGCAGCCACATCGGCTACGGTGTATCGATCATGATGAACATCGGGGATGGGACATTCGCCGAGCCCGTGGTGTACCCCATGGACTTTATGCCGATTCGGGTCGGGATCGGGGATCTTGACGGTGATGGGGACGCGGACCTGGCGGTCGCCAATCTGATTACACGGATTTTGATCTGGCTGAATGACGGCGAAGGAAGTTTCACTGAGACCACGCAGGTTCACGCGGGCGGCAAGCCAAATTCACTGGTGATTGCGGATGTCGACTCCGACGGCGACGCCGATCTGACCGCAGCCTGCATATCGTCAAACGTCGCCATCCTGCTCAATAATGGGGATGCTACGTTCGCGGAGCGCACAACCTACCTTGTCGGGCGTTACCCCACGTCGACGGCGGTTGCGGATCTCGACTCAGACGGGGATATGGACCTGGCGTTATCGAACCGCGAGGACAATGACGTCTCGATTCTCCTGAATCGACTCATCGAGCTTCCGCCCTGCCCGGCCGATTTCAACGGCGACCGGAAAGTGAACATCGACGATCTGTTCCAGATCCTCGCCCACTGGGGAGTCTGCGATGACCCCGCCAACTGCCCGTGGGATCTTGCCGGGCCGGGCAACGGTCCTCCTGACGGCAAGGTGAACATCGACGATCTCTTCGCCATGCTCGCCGCGTGGGGGCCGTGCCCGTGATCGACAGCGGCCGGTCGAGTGCCCGCCGGGACATGGGATCGCCGGTCTCGTTGCAGACACCGCCGCGGACGCCGGTTGCGGGGGGGAAGCCGTCTCCATCGGGAGATGATCCGCCCTCCGTGTCGCGGTGTCTGCCGGTCACTATTGATGGTACACTGTCGGCAGCTTCCGTGTGCTTCGAGAAAGGAGACGCAATGGCATCCCTGATCATCGTCGCCGGCCCGGCTGAGGGCAGTTACTACCCGCTCGGCAAGCGCACCGTGGTCATCGGCCGTGACGAGGCCGTGCCCGTCCAGATCCTTGATGAAGAGATCTCCCGCAAGCACTGTCAGATCAGATGGGACGAAACCGGCAAGTCGTATCACGTCTTCGACATGAAGAGCGCCAACGGAACGTTCGTCGCGGGGAGGAGGATCTATGACGATCTTGCCCTGGCGGATGGCGATGTCCTGGAAATCGGAAAGAGCCGGGTGATGTTCACGGTCGAGGATTTTCCGGATCGGCAAAGCGCGTTCGACTACTACAAGCAGCGTGGCGAGCGGGGCAAGAGCACTCTGGCCCACTGACCGGAGTTGGCGCCCCGACATTCCCGCCAGGCTTCGCCTGACGGCATTCTGCGACAGGCCGATTCCGGAGCAGTCCGGGGAGGCAGGCTGATCGGGCAATCCCCGTCCCCGAGACTCGCCGGTGTGGTCGAGTGCTCGCCGGAGAAGGTTCAGCAGATGCCGCAGGTATGCTAAGCTATGCCGCGATGGGGTTGGATCCGGCGCGTGTTCCGCCACCGTGCACCGGAGCCCAGTGGGAGCAGTCCATGCCCGCGGACGAGCATTCATCCCCGGACCGCCCTGGTGAAGTCAACGATTCGCCGCCGGATCCGGTGGGCGAAACGCAGATCTCGCCCCGGGTTCCGCCGTCGACGCCTCAGAAGATCGGCCACTACGCCATCAAGAGCCTGATCGGTTCCGGCGGGATGGCGAGCGTCTACCTGGCCGTGCAGGAGCACCCGCGGCGGAAGGTCGCACTGAAGGTGATGAAGTCGGGGATCACCTCGCGCTCGGCGCTGCGTCGCTTCGAGTTCGAATCGCAGATCCTGGGCCGGCTGAGACATCCGAATATCGCCCAGGTCTACGAGGCAGGCACGCACGACACCGGCGAAGGAGGCGTGCCGTACTTCGCGATGGAGTACATCCCCAGCCATAGGCCAATCACGGACTACGCCAAGGAGAAGAAGCTCAGCACGAAGCAGCGTCTGGAGCTGTTCGCCAAGGTGTGCGACGCCGTCCACCACGGCCACCAGAAGGGCATCATCCACCGCGACTTGAAACCGGGGAATATCCTGGTGGACTCATCGGGTGAACCGAAAGTAATCGACTTCGGCGTGGCCCGCTCGACCGACTCGGACATGGCAGTGACGACGCTGCAGACGGATGTAGGTCAGCTTATTGGCACCCTCCAGTACATGTCCCCGGAGCAATGCGCGGCGGACCCGGACGATCTGGACACGCGTAGCGATGTGTACGCCCTGGGCGTAGTCCTCTATGAGCTACTGTGCGATCAACCGCCCTATGACGTGACGAAAGTGGCAGTGTACGAGGCGGCGAGAGTTGTCAGGGAGGAATTACCCACTAAGCCGAGCACGATCAGGCGCGCGTTGCGTGGGGATGTCGAGACGATCGCGCTCAAGGCGCTGGAGAAGGAGCGCGACCGCCGCTATAAATCCGCCGAGGCGCTCGGTGGGGACATCATTAGATATCTCAGCAACGAGCCTATCGAAGCACGACCGCCGAGTGTTCTATATCAGATCAAGATGTTCGCTCGTCGGAATCAGGTGATATTTGGCGCGTCGGCGGTTGTGTTGGCCGTGTTGGCAGTGGCAACAATCGTGAGCCTGACCTTCGCAGTACAGAAGAACATAGAGGCGGCGCGGCGCTACGAGGCTGAGAAGACCGCACAAGATGCAAGAGTTGAGGCCGAGCGACAACGAGACGACGCACGACATCAGGCCTATGTTGCCAACCTCTTTGCGGCGGACGCTTCACTGCGTGTAAACGAGGTGGCGACTGCTCGAGCACGGCTGGAGCGATGCCCTCCAGATCTCAGGCGTTGGGAATGGAATCATCTGCATTCTCGGCTCGATCGAAGCCTTCGCATTCTGCTCGGGCATGAAGATGGGGTCTGCAACGCCTCGTTCAGCCCGGACGGCACGCGGATCGTGACAGCGTCAAAAGACAATACGGCGCGTATTTGGGATGTGGCGACGGGCGAAACAGTCGCCGTCCTGCGCGGGCACGAGAATTGGGTTGGGGCCGCATCGTTCAGTCCGGACGGCAGGCGGATCGTGACGATATCACGGGACAAGACGGCGCGGGTCTGGAACGCGGTGACGGGCAAAGAAGTCGCCGTCCTGCGCGGCCACGAGGGTGGGGTCGACTTCGCCTCGTTCAGCCCGGACGGCACACGGATCGTGACGGCGTCATCGGACCCTATGGGGAGCATTTCGGATGCGACGACGAACGAGTCTGTATGTATTTGGGATGCGGCGACGGGCGAAAGAGTCGCCGTCCTGCGCGGCCAAGTGGGTACGGTCCACTCCGCCTCGTTCGACCCGGGCGGGACGCAGATCGTGACCGCGTCATGCGACAACACTGCACGCATGTGGGATGCGGCGACGGGCGAGGAAGTCGCCGTCCTTCGCGGGCACGAGAATTGGGTTTGGTCCGCATCGTTCAGTTCGGACGGCAGGCGGATCGTGACGACGTCACGGGACAAGACGGCGCGGGTCTGGAACGCGGTGACGGGCAAAGAAGTCGCCGTCCTGCGCGGCCATGAAGACTCGGTCATTGGTGCCTCGTTCAGCCCGGATAGCACGCGGATCATGACGATGTCATTGGATAAGACAGCGCGTGTATGGGACGCGGCAACGGGCGAGGAGATTGCCTCGCTGCGCGAGCTCGAAGATCGGTTTTCCTCCGCCTCGTTCAGTCCGGATGGTGCGCGTATTGTGACGGATTCAGAGGGCAGGGCAGCACGTGTCTGGGATGTGGTGACGGGCGAGGAGGTCGCCGTCCTGCGCGGGCATGACGATCTTGCCTGCTCCGCTTCCTATAGCCCGGACGGCACGCGGATCGTGACGGCGTCAGGAGACAATACGGCGCGTATTTGGGATGCGACGACACGCGGGGAGGTTGCCGTCCTGAGTGGCCATAAGTGGCATGTCAAATCCGCGTCGTTCAGTCCGGATGGCGCGCGGATCGTGACGGCGTCAGTGGACAAAACAGCGCGTGTGTGGGATGCGGCGACGGGCGAGGAGATTGCTGTTCTCCGCGGCCATGGATCCGCTGTCAAAGCTGCCTCCTTCAGCCCCGATGGTTCGCGCATCATCACGGCCTCGTCGGATACCACAGCGCGTGTGTGGGACACGGCGACCGGCGAGGGGGTCGCCGTCCTGCGCGGCCATAAGAGCAGCGTCGACTCCGCCTCCTTCAGCCCGGACGGCATGCGGATCGTGACGGCGTCACTGGGTAGGACAGCGCGTGTGTGGGACACGTTGACCGGCGAGGAGGTCGTCGTCCTGCGCGGCCATAAGAGCACCGTCGACTCCGCCTCCTTCAGCCCGGACGGCATGCGGATCGTGACGGCGTCATGGGACGAAACAGCGCGCGTGTGGGACACGTTGACCGGCGAGGAGGTCGTCGTCCTGAGTGGGCATGACGATCATGTTTCCTGCGCTTCCTATAGCCCGGACGGTATGCAGATCGTGACGGCGTCAGTGGATAGGACAGCGCGTGTGTGGGATGCGGCGACGGGCGAGGAGATTGCTGTTCTCCGCGGCCATGGATCCGCTGTCGTAGCTGCCTCCTTCAGCCCCGATGGTTCGCGCATCATCACGGCTTCGGAGGACAATACAGCGCGTGTGTGGGATGCGGCGACGGGCGAGGAGGTTGCTGTTCTCCGCGGCCATGGATCCGCTGTCGTAGCTGCCTCCTTCAGCCCCGATGGTTCGCGCATCATCACGGCTTCGGATGACAAGACAGCGCGTGTGTGGCACAGCAGACCTTGGCGGAAGCGAAAAGCTGAGCTTGATCAATACCACGAAGCGATGACCTTTGTCAGGTCGCGCATTGACGAGATGTTCGCCGACGGCATCGAGCCTTCCAGAATCGCAGAGCAAGTCCGCAACGATCGTTCGCTCACCGACATGCAGCGACGTGCCGCGCTGAACTTGATCCTCAAGCATTGCAGCGACATGCGCGAGGCACAAAGGCAATCGAAGGAGAGCGATTCGCCTGCGGAGACAGAGGAGGGGGATCGATGACCGACGAACCTGATCCACCCATCGACCACGATGCGGAAGCGACGGGCTCCCCGGCGCATCCGCGAGGTGGAGAGCCGAGGATGAGCCAGATTCCTCAAGATCGAGCGAGAGAATTGTTCTTCGCCGCCATCGACATCCCGACGGAGCGCCGCGACGATTTCCTGACCGAGCGCTGCGGCGGGGACGAGAAGCTGCGGGCGGAGGTCGAATCCCTCCTTGAACGGGGTGCGGAGACCGGCGAGTTCATGGATGCGCCCGTCCTGCCGCCTCGCCCCGCCGGCACGACGGTATCGACCGCTTCGGCGCACGTCCCCGAACAGATCGTGCGATATCACATCAAGCGGCTCATCGGCTCAGGCGGCATGGCGAGCGGTTCCGGTGGCGTCCGGGCGGCGGTTGATTCCGCCGGTCCGGTCGGGCAGCACGAGGCGCGATCCTCAGCGTTGAGGTAGAATGTTCGGCGATGACTCCCGAGGAAATCATCAAGGCGCTGGCGGTGCGGGAAGGGCCCGTCGGGCCGGGCAGCATCGCTTATCAGCCGCTCCTGCCCCTCGGCTGGAAGTACCATGAGCCACTCAGCCCGGCCGACGAGACCTACTGGCTGCGGGTCGGCGGCGGGCCGGAGTGCTGCGACGGCGACCGGCGGCACCACACCTCCGAGCACGTCGCCGAGGCGATCGGGGTGGACGTCGCCGTCGTCCGCAAGTGGGAAAACGCTGCCAACCTCATCGCGGAGCTGGAGGCCGGCGGCGAATCCGGCCCGTAACCGGGGTTAGGACCGGCCTGGGCACCTCGTTTTGCCGATTCTTCATGGCTGTGCGCCTTCGCCCGTGATAGGCTAAGGGGATCCCACGCCCGGCTGCCGTTTGCCCCGCGTCCAAACCGCAGCCCGTGACTGTCAAACCAGCCGGTCCGTCCCCGACCGGAAGCCCGAAGGAGGGTCAGCATGCGAATCAAGGAAAGTCTCGCCATCTCTGCCGCGATCGTCTCGATCGCCCTGTTCAGCCCGGCCTGGACTGCCGCGGCCGATAAGCCGGATGACAAACCGGCCGCTTCGAAGGCGGCCGAAACATCGCCGCAGGACGCCGCTCGCCTCGACCAGCACCACGAGGTGCCCGACGACCCGTACGTGAAGGTGCCGCCTGAGAGCGTGCGCACCACGCCCGCGACCAGGATTGTCAACGGCCCTTACTTCATCGTGCAGGTCAACGTGGATGAGAACGGCAACAACATCGTGGGCGACGCCGCCAACGAGCCGACCATCGCCGTCGATCCCACCGATCCCAACATCATCGCCATCGGCTGGCGGCAGTTCGACACCATCTACAGCAACTTCCGCCAGGCCGGCTGGGGCTACAGCACCGACAACGGCCGGAGCTGGACTTTCCCCGGCGTGATCGAGCCGGGCATCTTCCGTTCCGACCCGGTTCTGGATTTCGATTCCGACGGCAACTTCTTCTATAACAGCCTCACCACCGTCGGCAGCGAATACGTCTGCGATGTGTTCAAGTCCGAGGACGGCGGGGCGAACTGGGGATCCAAGACCGCGGCCTACGGCGGGGACAAGCAGTGGATGGTCATCGACCGCTCCGGCGGGATCGGTGACGGCAACATCTACGCCAACTGGACGCTGTGGTGGAGCTCCTGCAACGGACAGTTCACCTATTCCTACGACGGCGGGCAGACGTACGAGCCGTGCATCGACGTGCCCGGCGAGCCGAGCTGGGGCACCTTGGCCGTGGGTCCGGAAGGTGAGCTGTACGTTTGCGGCGACGGCTGGGGCGGCCTGACCGTGGCCAGGTCCACCACGCTGCAGGATCCCAACCAGGCGCCGGCGTGGGACCTCCAGTCAACCGCCAACATAGGCGGCTCCATGGCCGCCTGGGGCGGACCGAACCCCGGCGGTCTCCTCGGCCAGGCCTGGATCGGCGTGGATTGCTCCGACGGACCCTACCGCGGCTATGTCTATCTCGTCTGCTCCGTCGATACCGACGGCACCGACCCGATGGACGTGATGTTCACGCGAAGCACCGACGGCGGTTACTCCTGGAGCAGCCCGGTGAGGCTCAACGAGGTCCAGTCCGGATGGCAGTGGTTCGGAACCATGTCCGTCGCCCCCAACGGCCGCATCGACGTGATCTGGAACGACACCCGCAACGATCCGGGCGGATACGATTCGGAGCTTTATTACTCCTATTCCACCGACGGCGGTGCGTCATGGTCGCCCAACGAGGCGCTCAGTCCCGCCTGGGACCCCCATATCGGCTGGCCCCAGCAGGACAAGATCGGCGATTACTATCACATGATCTCCGACACCGTCGGGGCCAACCTCGCCTATTCCGCGACCTTCAACGGCGAGCAGGATGTCTATTACGTCCGCATCGGCGATTTCGACTGCAACGGCAACGGAATCGGCGATACCCAGGACATCGACGACGGCTTCAGCGCCGACTGCAACTACAACGGTATCCCCGATGAGTGCGAAGGCTTCTTCTGCGATGCCGATGTGGATAACAGTTGTAACGTGGATATCGATGACCTGTTCGAGATCCTCGGTCACTGGGGTGAAGGCGCCGGTACGTATGATGTGAACAATGACGGCGTCGTGGACATCGACGATGTCTTCGCGGTCCTCGCCGATTGGGGGCCGTGCTGAGGAAGTGATAAGTGATAAGCGATCAGTGATTAGTGATTAGCGATCAGGGCAGACGACAGCCGCGGGCACGACGCCCGCGGCTGTTTTTTGGTGATGCTCGCGCGCCTGCACCGATCTGGGGAAAGGAGAGGCCGCAGGTCCGGCGATCGCCGGGCTTCAGCCACTGTTCATCTGCATGCCTCCCTGTTCGGGGGTCGTTTGGCCGCAGTGGCGATCGGGTAATGAGAGCGGGGCTGCTCGCTGAGCGACGGCGACTCGCTGCTTCCGCAGTTTGCCCATTCTGCCGCAACCTCGGATTCGCCAATCCCGAAAAAGAGGTAACGGCACGCGGGGGGCGAGACGCTATATTGGGGGTTGGCTCAGGGGAGACTGGTTTGGGGGCAATGATCTCAAGCGGGGATTGACCTCGGGGGGATTGCGCGTTGGATGATCCAGTGGTCCGAAACGAAAGGAAGAACAGTGATGAAGCACCTGACGCTGAGTATCGGTTGTGTGGCCGTGCTCTCGGCGGCGACATTCGGAAGCGAGCCGGTCCGGCAGATCAGTCCGGCCCAGGCCGCCGAGCGGTTCCTGCAGGAGAACCCGCAGTCGCGGATCTACATGACCGACGGTCGCCCCACGCGCCTCTACGGCAAGGCGTTCTCGCACGGCTCCACGCCGCAGGCCAGCGCCGAGGCGTTTCTGGCCGCCCAGGCCGACGTGTTCGGCGTGAGCCCTGATGAGTTGGCGGCCGTGGGCCCGTTTGTCGACGGCCGGCACGTTCAGCCCATCATGTACGACCGCGCCACCGATACGTACAAGTTCACCGGCCTCTACTACACGCAGGTGAAGAACGACATCCCCGTCTTCCGGTCGCGCCTCACGCTGCTGGTCAGGAACGAGCCGGACCATCCGCTCGTGCTGGCCTCGGCGGACTTGCACGATCTTCGTGGCTTCGACGCGAGGATCGGCCCGCGCGCACTGCAACCTGAAAAGGGCATCGCCAACGCGATGAAGTTCGCGCCGACATTGGTCGAATTCACCGAGCCGGAGATGGTCATCTGGGCCGGGCTGGAGGGCTGGGAGGTCCGCCAGCCGGTGCTGGCCTACACCTTCATCGGCGACAGCGCCGGACCCGTGGACAACGGCGAACCCGACAAGTTCCTCTTCGTCACCGATGCGGCGAGCGGGGCCATCCTCTATCAGGAGGACATGATCCTGCACGTGGATGTGGTGGGGAACGCCGCCGGCCGCGCCACCGACGGGCCGGGCGCCGACGTCTGCCACGAGGAGGTTCCCATGCCCCTGAAGTGGGCCAGGGTGAGCATCGGCGGAACCAACGCCTACACCGACGAGAACGGCGACTTCGTGATCCCCAACGCCGGCTCCGATCCCGTGGACGTGACCTCGACCCTCCTCGGCACGTGGTTCAACGTGAACAACTATTATGGGTCCGACGCGTCCATCACCCTTTACGGGGTTGTCCCTCCCGGACCCGCCGATTTCCTCCACAACGCCGACAACGTCGATGAGTATTACGTGTCGCAGGTCAACGGTTATGTCGAGGCCAATGTCGTCCGGGACTTCGTGATCAAGTACAACCCGGCCTATCCGGGACTGCAGCAGAACGAATTCCCGGTCAACGTCAACATCCTCGGCACCTGCAACGCCTACTACGACTACAGCTCGATCAACTTCTACCGATCCGGCGGCGGGTGCGTGAACTCCGCCTTCTCCCAGGTCGTGCATCACGAGTACGGCCATCACCTCGTGGCCATGGCCGGCAGCGGGCAGGGCCAGTACGGCGAGGGCATGTCCGATTCCATGGCCACCATGATCACCGAGGAGCCCAGGCTCGCCCTCGGCTTCTGGTACGACTGCGAAGAGTGGATGCGCACCGCCGACAACGACTTCCAGTATCCCTGCAGCGGCGGGATCCACTATTGCGGCCAGCTTCTGTCCGGATGCGTCTGGAGCACCTATCTGGAACTGCTCGACGACTATCCGGACGATTACCTCGACATCCTGGCCAATCTCGCGGTCAACGCCATTCTCCTGCATACCGGCGAGTTGATCACGCCCCAGATCACCATCGACTATCTCACGCTCGATGATGATGACGGCAACATCCTCAACGGCACGCCTCATTATTACCAGATCAACGCCGGCTTCTCCGCACACAACATGCCGGGGCCGGAGCTGGAGACCGGGCTCCGCGTCACCCCCCTGGAGGGCATGGATTCCGTCGGGCCCAAGGGCGGGCCGTTCATCCCGGAATCCATCACCTACACGCTCGACAACTACGAAGAGAACCCGCTGGATTATGAGGTGAGCAAGACCGCCGACTGGCTCGATCTCTCCAGCACCGGCGGAACCATCCCCATCGGGGGCCAGGTTGAAGTAACCGTCTCCATCAACGACAGCGCCAACGTCCTGCCCAAGGGCCACTATGAGGACGATGTCCAGTTCGTGAATCTGACCAGCCACGACGGCGACACCTTCCGCGAGATCAATCTCGACGTGGGTGTGCCCGCTCCGGTCATTATCTTCGACCTGGATTCCAGTCCCGGTTGGAGCACGCAGGGCGAATGGGCCTTCGGCCAGCCCACCGGCCAGGGCGGATACTCCTGGGGCTACCCCGATCCCACCAGCGGCTACACCGGCGACAACGTCTACGGCATCAACCTCAACGGCGACTATTCCACCGACGTCGGCGGGCCGTATTACCTCACCACCGGCGCCATCGACTGTTCCGAACTAACTCAGATCAGTCTGCACTTCCGGCGCTGGCTCAACAGCGACTATCAGCCTTATGTCGCCCAGACCATCGAGGTCTCCAACAACGGCACGACCTGGACGGAGATCTGGGATAACGGCGATGACGAGATCGCCGAGAACTCCTGGTCGGAACAGGGCTACGACATCGCCGCCATCGCCGACAACCAGCCCACCGTGTATGTAAGGTGGGGTCATCAGATCGGTCAGTCCGGCGCGTGGGCCTACTCCGGCTGGAACATCGATGACATCCAGATCTGGGGCGTGACGCCCGACGAGCCCTGCCCCGGCGATGTCAACGGCAGCGGGGTGGTCGACATCGATGACGTCTTCGACGTGCTCACCCACTGGGGCGAGGGCGCGGGCCAGTACGACGTCAACGAGGACGGCATCGTCGACATCGACGACATCTTCGCGATCCTCGCCGCGTGGGGGCCCTGCCCGTAACGCGCAAGGCACTGCGACATCAAGACACAGCGCAAGCGCGGCTCCCCGAGCCGCGCTTTTCTTTCCATGTCGCTTGATGAGAACTACATCACCGCGTGCGCGGCGATCGACACGCCCGTCCGATCCTACTGTACCTGCCCGGGCGGATCGGCGGCTTCGGCGGGGATGGTGTCTTCCGGGATCCAGCCGCGTGGTGGCGCCGGCTGCGGCTCGGAGGTGGTCGGAACCACAACTTCAACCTGCCCCGACCAGTACTTGCTCACGTTGTCGAGCCGGAGGGCCAACTCCGGCAGGCCCCGCACCCGCAGCGTCCAGACATCGTCTTCCGTTACCCGGGGCAGCAGTACCTCGTCATTGAGGTAAGGCACTTCCCAGTCATACTGACGGTCGAAGTTGCCCGCTCCGCCCTTCCACCAGAGATCGAGCTGCCGCCCGAGCACTCCGTTACGAAGCACATCCACCCGAATGCCGATGGCGGTGTCGTTGAGAGTCTCCCGGTAGGTCGGGCTCGGATCCAGGCGCACGCGCACCGGCAGGCTGCCGCTCGGATACTTGGCCAGCGGCTGGCCTTCGAACACCGCCCGTATGATCTGAGACAGCTCTTCATTGTCGACCGGGGTCATCGTCTCGGCCAGGGTGCCTTGGACTTTCAGCGGCACGGTAACCGTCTGGTTTCCCACCTCCGTCCAGTCGCCGGGGCCTTCGGCTCCTATGAAGCGCCGAGAGAACTTCACTTCGATCTCCACCTCGTGCTCGCCTTCCTCCAGCGGCGGCAGATACAGCGTGTAAGTTGTCAATGGGATACCGAGCGGGTCGCGGAGGCGAACGTGGACATCGGACTCGGCCTCGGGCAGCCGGGGCATTGCGGCGGCCCGTATCTGCACCCATTCCGGCCACCAGTCGCCGGCCCCTACGTGCAGCGAAGGGGCCACGTCCGCGGGCCACACATCGCGTGTGGAGAAAACAAGGCGCGGCGGGATGGAAAGCAGGATCCTCTCGACCTCCTGTTGGAACGGTTCATCGCTTCGGGCGAGCATTGCCCTGCGATAGACCCGCAGCACCTCGGCGTATTTGCCCAGCCAATCGTCATCGACCGGCCTCGCCCCCGCATCGCCCTTCGCGCAGCGCCTGAGCACCGCCAGCCATTGCTCATCGGTGAGCCGGTTGGCGGCCAGGCGATCATCAAGTTCCCGATAGAGCGCGCCGCTGGGGATGTCCATGAGAGGCATGGACCAGATGAGCACGTTAGAGGGCAGATAGCTGGGCCATCCGCGGAGGTTGGCCCGATCGATCACGAACCCGCCGAGGATGGCCCCGCCGAGGATCGCGGTCAGCCCGATCTTCCAGCGGCGGTGGGTTCGGGAAAAGTCCTTCTCGGTTCGGGCGGTGAAGCCGCACTCGCTGCAGGTCATGCCGGGCGAGTAGGCCATGTCGTACCAGCAGCGGGGGCATCGCCGCCGGCCCCGCGGGCGGTCCGCAAACAGCGCCCACCAGGCGGCGAACACCAGGCCCGCAATCGCCACGATCAGACCCACCCCGTAAAGCCAGTATGCCCATTCGTCGCTGATCATCTTGAGTCGGTGATTGTACGGAAGTTGCGGTGGCCGTCGCCGCTGGATGCCCTTTGGAGGTTGAATCGCCCCTTTCTCCCGGCGAGGCGGGCGTCATCTGCCGAGTTCTGCGCCGCCTCCGGGGAGCCGGTGTGCGTAGGCCGATACGTCCGGTCGGATCGCGGTTCCGGGAGGTAACGACACCCCGTCCAGATCCCGAACTGGCGTGCCTCGCGGCCCGCAGCGCCCCGTCAACGGGTCGTACCTACACGCGGGACAGGCCCGGTCCGGCCCTCCCGCGGGGCGATTTTCGCGGGGAATGAAACTTGACCGGCGGTTGTCCGAATAGTAAGCTAATACTAACTTGACATGCCCTGCACGCTCCACGCCGCAAGGCCGAAAGAGAGGTGCAAGATGATGACCCTGAAGGCCTCCGCCGATTTCCAGGCCCTGCCTGAACGCCCGCTGTCGGCCGATCGAAGGCAATCTCGCCGGCAGGCCGATGACCCCGCCGGCCCCGCGAAACCCGCCGCGCCTGAGTCTGCCACGCTGGCCCGTGACGTGAAGGGGGGCGGCCATGGGATGCTCAACGCCGACCATGTCGCCTCGCGGTGGAAGGTTGCGATCCGCCACGTGCTCATGTCGGTGGTGGGCCGGCTGCCCGGCACGCGTTTCAAGAGCCGCCTCATCAGCCGCATCTTCGGTGTGAAGATGGGGCGTGATGTCGGGCTGGCCTGCGGCTCCATGCTCGACCCCTATGAGCCGTCGATGATCAGCTTCGGCGACAATGTGATCGTCGGCTACGAAACCAAGATCTTCATCCACGCATTCACCCTCAACCGTCAGCGGGTCAAGCCGGTGGTGATCGGCAGCGACGTAATGATCGGAGCCCAGTGCCTGATCGCGCCGGGAGTCACCATCGGCGACGGTGCGTCGATCGCCCCCGGAACGGTGGTAAGCCGCAATGTCCCCCCCGGTGCAATGGCCTACGGCAACCCCATGCGGATCCGCAAACGGTCGGTGATGTGAGCTTCCGGACGCGGGGGGACACCTCCGGCGGCGGCAACTTTACCGGATGATTCTGGATCCCGGCCCGGGTGGATGTACACTGGTATCGGAGAGCGCCTGGGACCTTGCCCACGTCCGGGCGGCCAGTGTTCGACCCGGCAGGGAACTAGACTGCGCCCCTTGCCAGCCTCACACGTTCGAGGAAATCGGGCATGACCGGGACGGATGACACAGAGAATCCGGAAGGTTCGACGGCCTTTTGTCGGGGAATCCGCGTTGCCGGACCGGCCCATTGCCGTTCCCTTCCCGGGGGGGTTTCCGGATAATATAGCCGAGGCGTATCGGCACACGATCGGAGGATGAACAATGTCGGCCGAAAAGCAGATTATGGCATGGTCCGGCGCGCTCGCCTCGGCCATCGCGAGTTGCGCATTCACGGTCTCGGCGGAGGCGACGAAGACGAAGATCTACGTCGAAGCCGACGCCCATGTCTATTCCCGCTACAACGCGCAGCCCTACGGCCTGACCGGGATGCTCTACGTCGGCGACTGGGAGAGTGTGAACAAGTACTCGTACACCTATGTCAAGTTCGATCTCTGCAACTACGTTGATGTCAAGATCAACTCGGCGAAGCTGTACCTGTACTGCATCGGAAAGTACGATGGCAACCTGCCCACCGACTCTTTCGAGTGCACCTACGACGACTGGCTGGAGTCCACCATCACCTGGGGATCCAAACCTGCGTGGGGCACGAACTCGCTGTCCTCAGCGACCATCAACGCCGTCAACACCTGGTTCAACTGGGACGTGACCACCGCGGCCCAGAACTGCCAGACCGAGGATGACGGCCACATCACCATCATGGTGAAGCCGAGTTTCAACGCCATCGGCGACTGGTGCAATTTCGCCAGCTACGAGAACTCCGAGGGCCAGACGACCGATCCCTACGTCGAAATCGACTGGCAGCCGAAGGCCCAATGGGATCCGGTGGACTGGGATCTCATCATTCCCACCTTCAACGAGTTTGATCTGCGCGATCCGCAGGATGCGATCGATCTGGGACAGTGGGCGAACCAGGGCCCGGCGAACTCCGATACCACGATCGACTGCGTCTATGACCTTGATGATTTCCTGTATTTCTCCGACGGCGCCGCCACTACCGTCTACTGGTATCACCGCGGTGGGGGATACATGGGCAGCTATGCCGACGAGAGCGACGGCCTGCAGAACGTGCGCGGCATTCATCGATACTGCGGCCTCTTCGGAATCGCCTGCGGCGCTTACCAGGCGGACGGTCCGGCCGGGGGGCGCGGGGCGGGCGGGAGAGTCGCCCTCTTCGACGGCCCGCACAGCTTCGTGGGGAATCTCATCGAGGATGACAGCGATCCGTACGACTTCCACGTGCTGCCCGGCGGTCGCGTACTGCTCTCGGACACGACTGCCGGGGCAGGGAATGTGCGCCTTTACGAATCGGACCATCAGACCTTCAACGTGTTGTTCTACACGGAGCAGCCGAGGCAGCTGGCCCCGATGTCGTCCACCGGTCATTACCTTGTGGTCTCGCAGGGCGACGGGCTGGTCATTGAGTTCGATCTGGAGGGCAACATCCACAACACTTGGCCGTTCCCGAACGGATCCGGCGTCTTCGAGTTGGGCAACGGGCGGCTGCTGCTGACCAACGACGAGGGAACCTGGTCGATGAATCCCGCCGACCCCGGCGACCTGGTTCAACTGGCGGTGGGGCCGGGCCGATTCATCAACGCCACGCCCACCAACTCCGTCGCCTGTTGTTTCGCGGACGGGATGTGCGAGGATCTCATGGAGGACGATTGTGTGGCCATGGGCGGCGTGTGGCAGGGATACGGCACCAAGTGCGCGACCTTCCAGTGTCCTGAGGGGCCCGATGAGTATGTGGACTGGTCCCAGGGAATTTCGGGCGTCCACTACAGCGATGCCCAGTGGGGCGACCTGGACAACGACGGTGATCTCGATCTGGCCATCTGCGGCGTGGATAACAGCGACCAGATCGTGACCCGCATTTACGAGAACCAAGCCGGTTCAATGGTGTTTGCGCAGGATCTGGCCGGCGTCAACAACACGGGCAGCGGCTGCCTGGCCTGGGGTGACTACGACGGGGATGGCGATCTGGATCTGGCCATTGCCGGCATGGGCGAGGTCGAGCGCATCACGCGCGTCTATCGGAATGACGCCGGTTATCTCACCTGGGATACGGACCAGGTCCTCACGCCGGTCAACACTGCATCCCTCGCCTGGGGTGACTACGACAACGACGGCGACCTGGACTTGGTCGTCACGGGCAATGACGGCACGAATCGGGTGGCGATCGCCTATCGCAACGACCCGCTCGGAATGCTGACTCCCGATCCGGCTCAGTCGCTCACCGGCGTGGTGGGAGGCTCGGTTGATTTCGGCGACTACGACGGCGACGGTGATCTTGATCTAGTGATGACGGGATACGACGGTACCGTCCGGCGCACGATCTTCTACGAGAACGATCCCGTGGGAACGCTGACCGACGATGGCGATCACGGCCTGCCCGGGGCGAACCTGTCCGATACCGCGTGGGGCGATTACGACAACGATGGCGATCTGGATCTGGCCTGGGTGGGTGAGACCGCCGCGGGCGGTCCTCGTTATGCCCGCGTCTATGAGAATGACGGGGCGGGGAACTTCAGCGTGTTCGCCGAGCTGATGAATGTCTATCGCAGCTCCTGCGCGTGGGGCGACTACGATAATGACGGCGATCTGGATGTCGCTTTCAGCGGATATACCGGAACCAGCCTGCAGACATATATGTTCGAGAACACCGGCGGCGGCTTCACACAATCCTTCTGGTTCCCCGACCGGTACGAAGGTTCTCTGAGCTTCGCGGATGTCGATCAGGATTACGACCTTGATTTCCTGGTCACCGGCTATGACTGGTACAACGCATATGCGGATCTGTATGAGAAGCGCGGCGGGTACCTGAATACTCCGCCAGACCCGCCGGTCATACTCAATGCCGAGCCCGACGAAGACGGGCTTCATCTTTACTGGTACGGCGCTTCGGATTTTGAAACGCCTGCAGACGGGCTCTATTACTGCCTGCGCATCGGCACGGGGCCGGGTGCGCATGATGTGATGTCAGGGACCTACGGCAGCCCGCTGATAGGCAACGTCCATCAAGCGGCGGAACTCGTTCTTGACCTGCCTCCGGGCGAGTACTACTGGAGCGTGCAGGCAATCGATTCAGGACTGCTGGCTTCGCCCTGGTCTGAAGAAATGTTCTCCGAGATTGAGGTGGAGGTGGATTGCCCCGCGGATGTGAACCAGGACCTGGTGGTTAATATCGACGACCTGTTCGCGATCCTCGGCGCTTGGGGACCGTGCGACGACTGCCCGGAGGATGTCAACGACGACGGCGTGGTGGACATCGACGACATTTTCGACGTGCTCGCGCAATGGGGCCCCTGCCCGTGAGTGGTAGGTGACGGGTGTATGGGTAATGGGTGGGGTGTGATGAGGCCTGATCGATAGCCGCGCCGCGGCGGCGTGAGGGTCGATGGCACCCGCAGGGACGGGGTGGTGTGGGCTGATTGCCGGCCGATTGCCGCGCTTTTTCGTGGAATGTCCGGGTACCGCCGTGGTACAGTGGTAGTCTCCGGGCCATCGAATCACTGGAGCTATGGGTACAGGTTCAGGGGCAAGGAAAGGAAACGACAATGTGGATAGGGCTGAAGCGCGGAAGCCACCGTTTCTGGGCGGCGATCGCCGTCGCGGCACTGATGCTCGCGGCCGCCGATCCGGCAGTGGCGAAAACGGTCTATGTTGACGGAGTGAACGGCAACGACGCCTGGGACGGCCTGTGCGAGGAATGGGACGGCGGCGCCTGCGGCCCCAAGAAAACCATCCAGGCCGGAATCAGCGTCGCGGTGAATGATGATGAGGTCGTCGTCGCCGACGCGGTCTATTCCGGCACCGGCAACATCAAGATCCAGTTCTTCGGCAAGAAGATCACCGTTCGCAGCAAGAACGGGCCGGACAACTGCATCGTGGATATTCTCAACGGCTCCGATCCGGGATTCCACTTCGAGAACGGAGAGGGGGTCGGCTCGGTCCTGGACGGGTTCACGGTCCGAAAATGCAGCGGATGCTGAGGGTCCAGCACCATCAACTGCTGGTCCAGCAGTCCGACCATCAAGAATTGCGTTCTCACCCAGAACCTGCCGGGCGGCATCCTGACCAACAACGCCAGCCCCCTGATCATCAACTGCACGTTCGATGCCAACACCGGCTCGGGCGTGGACTGCCTCTACGGCGGCAGCCCCACAATCATCGGCTGCACCTTCACCGGGTCCGAAAGCTCCGGGGTCTATTGCTACGACACGAGCCCCACCATCGTCAACTGCCTGATCTTCGAGAACGTGGGGACCTACGGAGGCGGGGGAATCTATTTCGATTACAGCAACGCCACCGTGGTCAACTGCACCATTGTGAACAACAGCGCCGTGTCGGGCGGGGGCGGTATCCACTGTTATAACAGCAATCCGACCTTGACCAACTGCATCGTGCGCGGCAACACGCCCGACGAGGTTTTCGGCGGCAACCCGCCAATCACTTACAGCAACGTCATGGGTGGTTACGCCGGTGCGGGCAACATCGATGCCGATCCGTACTTCGTGAATCCTGACGAGTCCGATTACCGCATCGGCCCCGGTTCGCCCTGCATCGACGCGGGCAACAACGGCGCCGTGCCTTCGGGGATCGATACCGATCTGGACGGCAATCCGCGGTTCATCGACGATCCGTTCACTGATGACACGGGACTGGGCGATCCGCCCATCGTGGACATGGGGGCCAACGAGTATCAGGCCGACGCCACCGGCATGATGGTGCTCCCCGCCTTCGGCTTTTACTCGGACGGGCCCAACGGCGGGCCGTTCACGCCCGATTCGATCACTTACACGCTTCAGAACTACGATGCGATACCTCTGGAGTTCTCGGTGGGCAAGACGGCGCAGTGGCTTGAGCTCAGCAGCGACGGGGGCGTCATTCCCGCCGGGGGCGAGGTCGAGGTCGTGGCCTCCATCACCGCCTACGCCAACGGCCTGGCCAACGGCGAGTACCAGGACACCGTCCAGTTCACCAACGAAACCAATCACGACGGCGACACCACCCGCCTGGCGACTCTGGTGGTCGGCGTGCCGATTCCGATGGTTGTGTTTGATTTCGATATGGAGCCGGGCTGGTACGCCGAGGGTGAGTGGGGGTTCGGCCAGCCCCTCGGCCAGGGAGGTTACAACTTCGGAAATCCCGATCCCACCAGCGGATATACCGGCGATAACGTCTACGGCTACAACCTCGAAGGCGACTACTCGGTCGACGTGGGCGGACCTTATTACCTCACCACCGGCGCGATCGACTGCTCGGATCTGACACACGTCGAGCTGCATTTCTATCGCTGGCTCAACAGCGACTATCAGCCGTACGTGTACCAGACGATCGAAGTGTCGAGCGACCGCGCGGGCTGGACACTGATCTGGGAGAACGGCAGCAGCGAGATCGCGGAGAACGCCTGGTCGGCGCAGGAGTACGACATTTCCGCCGTGGCCGACCTCCAGCCGACGGTCTATATCCGATGGGGTCACGAAGTGGCTTCCGCAGGCGCGTGGGCGTATTCCGGCTGGAACATCGATGACGTGCAGATCTGGGGCGTGGAGCAGGGAATGCCATGTCCCTGGGATGTCAACGATGACGAGGATGTCAATATTGACGACCTCTTCGAGGTGCTCGGCCACTGGGGCGAAGGGGCCGGCCCGTACGATGTCAATTTCGACGGCATCGTGGACATTGATGATGTGTTTGCCATCCTCGGAAACTGGGGGCCGTGCCCGTGAAGGGCACGTGATGAACCTGGCGGGGGGGCGGCGAAATGGCAGGTATGACCGGCGTGGCTGCAGAAACGCCGGTCAGTTTTTTGCAGCCGATATCATCCTGACGCTGTAATTAGATCAGGCCGCGGCGCCCTGATCGCGATGGGCCGGCCGCGCGCCTCTTTGCGATACCAGGGAGTGTGATATGAGACTGATCAGCGAGATTTGCCGGCCGGTCGCGGGGGCGTTGCCGGTGGTATTGACGATGTGCATTCTGGCCCCCGCCGCGCCGGTTTGCGGCGAGGTGCCGCAGTACGAAGTGACTCTGCTGGAGACCAATCCGGGCGACAGCATCGCCGATGCGGTGTCCATAAACAACGAGGGACAGGTGGCGGGCTACTCGCGACCGCCGGGCGGGATCTACAGCGCCTGGATCTGGCACGATGGCGACCTGTTCGATCTCGGCAACTTCGGGGGAAACAAGATCGAGGCCCGCTGCATAAACGAGCAGGGCGACGTGGTGGGTTTCGGCGGGAACCTTGATCAGGACTGGCGCGTGCTGGTCTGGATCGAGGGCGTCTATTACGACATTCCCACTTTCGGCGGACCAAGCATCATCGCCATGGGCATCAACGAGTCGCATCAGGTTGTCGGCCACGCGCAGATTCCCCTGCCCGAAGGTTACTGGCAGGCATACCTCTGGGACGACGGCGACATGACGAATCTCGGCACGCTCGGCGGCGCAAACAGTGCCGCTTACGCCATCAGCAACGAGGGCGTGGTGGTGGGCTGCGCCACCAACCTGGCGATCGAGTCCCGCGCAGTGACCTGGATAGACGGCGTGATCGCTGAGCTGGAGCATCCGGAAGAGTTCCCCAACAGCGTCGCCTACGGCATCAACAACTCAGGTCTGATCGTGGGCACGGTGAACAACGGATACTCAATCGAGATTCCCGTCCAGTGGGTCGACGGCGTGCTGGAGATGCTTCCTCAATTGCCCGGCGATCTCAACGCCACGGCGTGGTCCGCCAACGAGGCGGGCGATATCGTCGGCTGGACCTGGCTTTCGGACATGGAATACACCGCCGTATTATGGCACGGGGGTGAGATCCACATGCTCAACGACTTCATAGACCCCGGCCTTGATGTGAACCTCCTTCGCGCCTGGGACATAAATGACCACGGTCAGATTGTGGGCATGGCCACCGCGGACGGAATCACCCGGGCGTTCCTGCTGACCCCGATTTCCCAGTGCACGGCGGATGTCAACAACGACGACATGGTGGACATTGACGATCTTTTTGAGATACTCGGCCATTGGGGGCAGGCCGGCGGGTCGTGGGACGTCAACGAGGACGGCATCGTGGACATCGACGATGTGTTCGAGGTCCTGGCCCAATGGGGGCCGTGTCCGTGACACTCTGACCGGAGCGGACAACGAAGGGGTGTACTTCGAGAGTTCCGCAGTTTCTGCTTCTGCTGTGCGGGCCCGTGTGGTATCGTGATGTCTGAACCGGCCGGAAGTGCCATCAACGACAACCGCCCTGCGACTTTCGGCCCCATCGTTCAGCGGAGGACAGATCCATGTGCCAAGCCCGACTGTTCCATGTTGTTCTCTCCGTGGCGGCGTTCTTCTGGGCAACCCTCGCCTCGACGGCCGACGCCCAACCCATCGGCTACGAGGGGTATCAGGTTGTTCGCATTACGGTCGGTGATGATGCGGATGTTCAGAAGGTGCACGACCTTCAGAAGATGCTCGCGCGCGACTTCCAGGTGTGGTCGGAAGTGGTCAAGATCGGGCCGGTCGAGGTGCGGGTGGCGCCGATGGCGAGGCTGGCTCTCGCCGCCAGCGGCCTGCGCTATGAGGTCACCATCGAAGACCTGCAGCAGCACATCGACCGGCTATACTCCGGCGGCCGCGGCTTCTTCGACTCCCTCCAGACCTACGATGCGCACGTTCAGTTCATGAACGATCTGGTCGCGGCCCATCCCGACCTGGCTCAGATGGTCGATCTGGGGCAGTCCGTACAGGGACGCACGATGTGGGCGATCCGCATCACCGGCCCCGGCACGGTCAAGCCGGGCCTGATGTACCACGGCGCCGAGCACGGCAACGAGCAGGCGGGCGCTTCGGTGGTTGTCTACGCCGCTGACTATCTGCTGACGAACTACGACACCGATCCGGATGTGGCGGCCCTGGTGGACAACGTCGAGTGGTACATACTTCCGATCATGAACCCGGACGGGTACGTCGCATACGATCGATGGAATGCGCACGGAGTGGACCTGAACCGCAACTGGGACGGGCCGGGAGCGGGACAGGATCCCTGGGGCGGGCCGTATCCGTTTTCCGAACCGGAGACCCAGAACATGCGCGACTTTTTCCTTGCGCATTTTGGTGTGCGAGTGCACATCGACTTCCACGGTTACGTGCCGTGGATCATGTGGCCGTGGGCTCATATTCCCGATCACAGCCCCGACCACGACCAATACTACGTCTTGGGGGCCGAATACCGTGACCTGGTCGCCGCGGCCGGTGGCGGATATTACGACATCGGCACCATATACAACGTGGCATACCCTGTCTCCGGTTGCTCCACGAACTGGGTCTACGGCGTGGAGGATCGGTGGTCCTTCTCCATCGAAACGATTGATTACGACATGCCCGAGACCTGCGAGGAGTTCCTCGATGGCCAGTTGATGCTCGCGGAGTGGATCCGCAGCTACGACTGCAACGGCAACGGCGTGGTCGACTCGGAGGACATCGCCAATCAGACCAGCGAGGACGTCAATAACAACGGCGTTCCCGATGAATGCGAATGCCCTGCCGACGTCAACTCCGACGCAAAGGTCAACATCGACGACGTGTTCGCCGTGCTGGGCGCGTGGGGGCCGTGCGACGATTGTCCGGAGGATGTCAACGCCGACGGTGCGGTCGATATCGATGACATCTCCGCGGTGCTGGACGGGTGGGGGCCGTGCGATTGAGAGCCGGGGGGTCTGTGCATCGGCGGAGCCCGCGGTCGAGAAGGCGCGGGCTTCGTCTGATTCGGGGATGCGGCAAATACGTCGGCGCGGCGAATCGAGCGCCGATAATCCGGGCAGCCGCCGGAAATCATTGGACGCCGCCGATGATGCCGGTACACTTGACGGGACAGCGGGCGCAGCGCACAGACGCCCTATGATTGCCGCGAGCGCTTCCTGTCAGGACGAGACCGGGACATGAGCCAAGTTGCAGTGATTAAGAGGATGCTCAGGCTGGCCATCATTGCCGCGGCGGCCTGCGGCAAGGTCGCTTCCGCCGCGGGACCGAGTCATCAGCTTGCCCCGGAAGAAGCCCTGAGGCCTGTGGGCGTCGATCCTTCGGCGATCCTTCGGAACCTGCCCTCCGCCTTCGATTGGCGCGACTTCGGCGCGTGCACCGCGATCAGGGCTCAGGTCTGTTCGGACGCCTCCTGGGCGTTCAGCGCGATCGGCACGGTGGAAAGCGCCATCCTGATCCACCATGGCGTCAAGACCGAACTTTCCGAGCAGTGGGTGATCAGTTGCACCGACGCCGGCCTCTACGGTGCCGGATCATCCGCTCTCGCCCTGGACTACATGACCATGGACGGGCCGCAGGACCCCTGCGGAGACGGCGGCGCGGTCCTGGAATGGGACTGCTACTTCCATTGCTGGCCTCCGCCCTGCGATTGCCCTTATCGGCATCCTTATTATGTGGAGTCCTGGTCCTATGTCGGCCCGACCATCGACGGCGTGCCCGCCGTGGACGAGCTGAAGCAGGCGATTCTGGAGCATGGGCCGGTTTCGGTGCGCGTCCATCGCACGGATGCATTCGACCTCTACGAGCGCGGCGTGTTCAGCGAGTGTGAAGACGGGCCGGCCGAGCACAGCGCGGTTCTGGTCGGATGGGATGACGACCAGGGCGCAGAGGGTGTGTGGATTCTTCGCAACTCCTGGGGCAAAGGCTGGGGCGAGGGCGGCTACATGCGCATCGAGTACGGCTGCTCGCGCGTCGGCTACGGCGCCTGTTACGTGACGGGGATCATCAGGGACTGCAACGGCAACGGCGTGCCCGATGACCAGGACATCGCCAGCCACACCAGCGAAGACTGCAACGACAACGGTGTCCCGGATGAGTGTGATCTTGCGGATCTGGAGCCGGGCTTCAGCGGCGCGGTCTCCTGGTCCACGTTCGATCCCGCCGCCGCCGGCGTGGGCCGTCATCCGATCGGCTTTCACGGGGCGGTTTTCGACGGCCGGTTTGTCTATCTCATCCCCAATCAGAACCCGCCGGGCCGTCACGCCGAAGCGCTGCGCTTCGACACCACCGCTGGTTTCGATGATCCCGCCTCATGGGCCGCGCACGATGTCGGATACGACGACATGAATAACGAGCGGGGCGGATACTCCGGCGGAGTCTTCGACGGGCGATACGTGTACTTCGCGCCGGACCGCGGAAGCACCGGCGAGCACGGCGAAGTGCTGCGACTAGACACGCTCGCCGACTTCGAGCAGGACGCGGCCTGGATCTCCTACGATCCCGGCGAGCACGGCGTGGGCGATGATCCCGTCGGGTACAACGGCGCGGTCTTCGACGGCAGGTACGTCTATTTCGTGCCCGACAACAACAGCAGCGGACCGCACGGGGAAGTGCTGCGTTGCGACACCACCGGTGATTTTGCCGATGTCTCCGCCTGGGCCGCGTTCGATCCCGGTGATTACGGCGTGGGCCACGATCCGGACGGTTATCGCGGCGGAGTGTTTGACGGCCGATACGTCTATTTCGTCCCGCATTACAGCGGCGCCCTTTACGACTTTGAAATCCTGCGCTACGACACCGCCGCGGAATTCGCCGACCCTTCGTCATGGACCACTTACGATCCGAATCTCGAAGGGATGGGCGGATCGAACGGCGCGGTCTTCGACGGACGCTACGTGTATTTCGCGCCGATCAGCGGCTTTGGCGAGCGGACCAGTGACGTGCTGAGACTTGATGTGACCGGAGATTTCAGCGACCCTTCGGCGTGGTCGCGGTTCGATCCCTATGAGCACGGCGTGGGCCATAACGCCGACACCGAGTATCGCGGCGGCGTGTTCGACGGGCGATACGTCTACTTCTCGCCCTTCGCCGGCGACAGCGCTCCGTTCGGGGAAGTGCTGCGCTATGACACGGCAGGCGATTTCGCAGACGCCTCCTCGTGGGACGCGTACGACGCGGGGGCCAACGCGGTGGGCGAGGATCCGGACGGCTATGACGGGGCGGCCTTCGACGGCAGGTACGTCTATTTCGCGCCCCTGTCCAACGACGGGGGATACCACTGCGAAGTGCTCCGCTACGACACCGCCCCCGATCGCGTACCCGACTGCAACGAGAACGGCATTCTCGACGAGTGCGACATCGCCAGCGGCTACAGCGACGACCTGAACAACAACGGCATTCCCGACGAATGCGAAGGGCGGCCGGTGCGGGCGGGGCGCCAGGCAACAGGCGCCGCGGACATATTTGCGGTTCTCAGCGCCTGGGGGCGGTGCGATGATTGCCCCGAGGACGTCAACGCGGACGGTCGGGTGGACGCGGCCGATCTGCTGGCGGTGCTCGCCCGCCGCGGGCCGCAACACCGGTCCGGTGACCGGTAATCGTGGCCGGGTCGGTCCGGCGAGCCCGCTGATTGCGGCGGGCCGGGCGGGGCTGACGATCCCCAAACGGCCGTTCGCGGGGCATGCGATGGCTGCCCCGGGGCCGGGGAGCGGCGATTTTGAACCTCGGATCTTGTACCGGCCGCGGAAGGGGCTAAACTCGATAGCGCGACGCCCCCCTTGTGTCGTTTCGGGGCCGTCGGGTCACGGTGGCCCGGGGCCGTACACCAGAAAGGAGAAGACATGTCAATTCCCAGAATGCTTCCGGGGATCGCCGCCGTTCTGCTGGCGGCCTCGCCCGCCGCCGCGACCGTCGAGCGCACCGTCCTGGGCGAATACTTCACCGCGACGTGGTGAGGGACCTGCGCCACCACGGGTCCCGTGGTCAGCGACTTGATTGATTCCTATCCCGACACCTTCGCGGTGATCCAGCACCACATTCAAGACGGGTATCAGACCAACTGGGGCAACGACAGGGCCGACTACTACACCGACTACCTGCTCCTGCCCTGGTTCCAGTACGACGGCCTGTTCGATGCCTGGCCGTACTACACGTACGAGTCCAAGCTCATCACTCGCCAGGCGGTTCCCACCGATCTGCACGTCGACATCATGGTTCAGGAGATCCGCGCCAACACCTACGAGGTCATCGGCCAGTTCTGTGTGGAGGCGGACGGCACCGGAAAGATGGCGCGTCTTTATGCCGCCCAGGTTCTGGACAATTGGCCCGCCAGTCCCAGCTACAGCCGCAACACCTTCAAGCAGGCGGGCGAGACGGTTGACGTCGAGCTGCTGCCCGGGTTGTGCGCCTACTGGTCGTGGCAGTTCACCCTGGATGCCGACAGCCAGGCCCAGGTGGAGGATGTGAAGTTCGCCGTCTGGGCCCAGGAGCCCCTGCCCCTCGGCCCGGCCGAAGTCTATCAGGCAAAGATGATCGCCTATCCGTTCTCCGAGCCGTGCCCAGCCGACGTCAACACCGACGGGATCGTGAACATCGACGATCTGTTCCAGGTTCTCGGGGCGTGGGGCACGTGCGATGACTGCCCGGAGGATGTGAACGATGACGGGCTGGTGGACATCGATGACATCTTCGACATTCTCGCCGCATGGGGCCCGTGCCCGTAAGGAAAGCTGAGCCGCGCGGTGACAAAGCGAGGGGTTAAACATGAGTGAGGCGAGGGGCCTGTGCTGAATGCGGCGCAGGCCCTTTTTCATTGGGCGGTCGCTCTTGGCGCCCGCAGCACGCTTTTTCGTCCGATTAGTCCTTGAATCGCCCCACAGGATGAGTGAAACTGTGACCGATTAAGGAGGGAAAACCGATGCACTCTGATCGTCGATTAGTCGTTTGCGCCGCTCTGGCCGGGGGGATCCTTCTTCTCGGGGCCGCCCCGGCCGGGCAGAGGGAGCAGGCCATCACCACGCTCGTGCTGGAGGGCGATTCAGTAACCGACGTGGGGCTCATCACCAGCATCGCCAACATTGCGGTCAACAGCTCCGGCCAGTGGCTGGTGGAGGCGGACACCGATCACGCCAACAGCGATGCGGACCAGGTCCTGCTCCGCAACGGCGAGCTGTACTGGCGCGAGGACGACCCGGTGAAGGTGCCGGACGGCGCGCGGCTCGATTCGTTCGACTCGATCACGCTCAACGACTCCGCCCACAGCGGGTTCAATTTCTTCCTCAGCGGCACGGGCGGCAGCTACGACGATTCGGGCGTCTATTGCGATCACTTCGGGCCCGGTTCCGACCCCTTCGAGGGAACGGTGGCGGTGGTGCTGGAGAGCGAGGAAGCTCCGGGGTTGACCCCCGGCACGCCGTTCATCGGTTTCTTCGACGTCAAGATCAACAACCTTGACCATCTGTCGTGCGTGGCGTCGGTTGATGACCCCAACATCCCCACCGCCGTTGATCGCGCCCTGTACATCTTCGTTTCCGATCCCGACAACGGCGGGATTGTCGATTTCACGCTGATCGCCAAGGAAGGGGACATTCTGCCCGGCCAGGTCGATCCGATCTATGACTTCGAGACCGGGCCGCACGAGTCGGCCATCAACGACATGGACAACGTCCTGTACGGAGCCGACCTCGATGGCCCGACCGCGACGGACGGCGTGGTCTATCTTTATGACCACGCGGCGGGAATGAACGTGCTGCTGGCCCAGGAGGGTTTCCCCTCGCCGATCCCCGAGCGCGACTGGTACGTGCTGAGCAGTCCCGAGCTGGACCTGTCCAACAACGGGGATTACGTCTTCAGCGGCCGCCTCACCGGCGATACCACCACCGACTCGGTCATCATCGTCAACGGCGAGAAGTTCATGCAGGAGGGCGATCCGCCTCCGGGAATCGCCGGCGATTTCGTCCTCACCGGCTTCGGCACCGGCCCCCTGCGCATCAGCGACAAGGGTGATGTGCTCTGGTACGGCGACTGGGACGATCCCGACACCGACATCGACACCGGCCTGTTCCTCAATGACACGCTACTCGTGCAGGAAGGCGTGACGGAAATCGACGGAGCAGTTGTCGATACGATCCGGGGCGTGGAGGACGGCTACCACCTCTCCAGCAACGGCCGCTTCGTCATCTTCGAGGCCATCTTCGTTGACGGCCGGGAGGGCGCTTTCCTGATCGACATGGGCGCGGACTGCCCGGAGGATGTGAACGGCGATGGCGTGGTGGACATCGATGATCTTTTCGAGATTCTCGGCCATTGGGGCGAAGGCCCCGGCCAGTATGACGTCAACGATGACGGAACCGTGGACATCGACGACATCTTCGCAGTCCTCGCCGCGTGGGGGCCGTGTCCGTAAGCGATCGGCCCTGGCCTGTGGGTTGGTCGGAGACGCGGGAACCGATGAATCCGGGCGGCGACCGCATCGCGCCGGCCAATCCCGTCTTCGGCCGGATTTTGTTCGGCTTGCTGTGCGGTGATATTCGGGGCAACAGGCCCGCCCTGAATGCGGTATAACACTTTGAACGGCCGAGTTTTGCCTTTATCCGGCTCTCCAAACCCTCTAGACTAAAGAGGACCGTGGCCGGTCGAGCCTGAATCGACCGATATACCGAACAAACGCCTGTACTGATCGAACGTTTCCGTGGGCCCCAGAGGGAAAAAGGACAAGATAGATGCGGAATCTTTGCTCGAAGGGGGCAAGCGAATGCAGGTGGCGTATTCTGACCCTGATGGCCGTGGCGGTGGCGTGGTTCATTCCCGCCCCGGCTCTGGCCCAGCTCACTCCCGACGACATCGAGGCCCTGCGGAAGCGCGGCGAAGAGGAAGGCTGGACCTTCACCATCGGCGAGAACTCCGCCACGAAGTACTCCATCGAGCAGTTGTGCGGCTTCATCGAGCCGGCGGTGATCGACATTTCGCTGGTCTTCGATCCGCCGGCCGCTCCGCTGGGTCTGCCCAGCGCCTTTGACTGGCGCGATCACAACGGCTGCGGGCCGGTGAGAAACCAGGCCGGTTGCGGAAGCTGCTGGGCCTTCGGGGCCATCGGCACGCTGGAGTGCGCCATCCTCATCAACGAGGGCGTCAGCGTGGACCTGTCCGAGCAGTGGGTGGTCAGTTGCACCAACGCCGGTTCCTGCGCCGGCGGGTGGCACTGGAAGGCGTACCAGTACCTCAAAGCCAACGGCGAGCAGGATCCCTGCGGCGACAGCGGGGCGGTCATGGAAGACGACTTCCCCTACGAGGCGGCGGACGTCCCCTGCGAGTGCCCCTACCCGCATCCCTACTGGATCGATGACTGGGGGCAGGTCGGATCGGACTATCCGGAGATCAACGACGTCAAGCAGGCGATTCTCAAGTACGGTCCCCTCTCGACGTGTGTGTATGTCAACGGCCCGTTCTTCGGTTACAACGGCGGGGTCTTCAACGCCTGCGAAGACCACGGCGTCAACCACGTTGTCGACATCGTCGGATGGGATGACAGCCAGGGTTCCATGGGCGTGTGGATCATCCGCAACTCCTGGGGCCCCGGCTGGGGTGAAGGCGGGTACATGCGCATCGAGTACAACTGCTCGCGCATCGGCTACCTCACCTGCTTTGTCGAGTATCCCTTCCTCGACTGCAACGGCAACGGGGTCCACGATGCCCAGGACATCGCCGACGGAATCAGCGAGGACTGCAACTTCAACGACCGGCCCGATGAGTGCGATATCGCCTACGGCGCGAGCCCCGACGGCAACAACAACGGCATTCCCGATGAGTGCGATACCTGCATCATGAACAAGCTGCTCGCTTCCGAGGTCCAAGCCGAAGCCTGTTTCGGGCGCGCGGTGGCGATCGCGGGCGGAGTGGCGGTCGCCGGTGCCGTCGGTGTTGACGACAACGGCACGGACGCGGGTGCCGCCTACGTGTTCCGCTACAACGGCCTGAAATGGGTCGAGGAAGCCAAACTGCTCGCATCCGATGGCGCCGCCGGCGACGACTTCGGCGTGTCCGTCGCAGCCGACGCCGACGTGATCATCGTGGGCGCCGATTGGGATGATGACAACGGCACCGATTCCGGCTCGGCCTACGTCTATCGTTACGACGGCTCGGCTTGGGTGGAGGAAGCCAAACTCCTGCCGTCCGACGGCGAGCCCGATGAGGCGTTCGGTCATTCCGTGGCCGTGGACGGCGGCGTCGCCATCATCGGCGCACACCGGGATGACGACAACGGCGAGTACTCCGGCTCGGCGTACGTCTTCCGATATGACGGTTCGGCCTGGGTCGAGGAAGCCAAGCTCCTGCCCGCCGGGGGATCCGCTTCGGACGTATTCGGATGGTCGGTCGACATCAGCGGCGGTGTCGCAATCGGCAGCGCGAGCTGGGACGATGAAGTCGGCGTCAACGCAGGCGCCGCCTACATTTTCCGATACGACGGCTCGAGCTGGCTTGAAGACGCCAAGCTGACGGCATCGGACGGTGAGGCGGAGGACTTCTTCGGGTGGTGCGTCTCCATCAGCAGCGATGCCGCCATCGTCGGAGCCAGCTACAGCGACGACTTCGGCACCAAGTCCGGCTCGGCCTACATCTATCGTTATGATCCCGATGCCGCGGGCTGGGTCGAATCGAAGATCCTGCCCACCGACGGAACCGCTTCCGACCGGTTCGGCCATGCCGTCTCCATCGACGGAGACGCAGCCGTTGTCGGCGCCTTCGGAGATGGCGACAGCGGCGGGAACTCCGGCTCGGCTTACGCCTTCGTCTACGACGGCAGCCAGTGGATTCAGCAGGTCAAGTTCCTGGCCGTGGACGGGGCCGAGCAGGACAAGTTCGGCCAGGCGGTGGCGGTGAGCGGCGACGCCGCGATCATCGGCGCATGCTGGGATGACGACGGCGCCACCGACAACGGCTCGGCCTATATCTTCGCCGGCCTCCTCGGACTGGACTGCAACTCCAACGGCGAACTCGACGCCTGCGACATCGTCGCCGGCGTTTCCGTCGACTGCAATGCCAATCTCGTTCCCGATGACTGCGACCTCAACGACGGAATCAGCGAGGACTGCAACCTCAACGGTATCCCCGACGAATGCGACATCGCCGGCGGCGTGAGCGAGGACTGCAACGCCAACGGCGTACCCGATGATTGCGATATCGACAACGGCGTGAGCGATGATGAAAACACCAACGGCATCCCCGATGAGTGCGAATGCCTCGGCGACCTCAACAGCGATATGAAGGTGAACATCGACGACCTCTTCGCAGTCCTCGGCGCGTGGGGAACCTGCGATGAATGCCCGGAGGATCTCAACTTCGACGGCGTGGTGAACATCGACGATGTTTTCATCGTTCTCGGCGCGTGGGGCCCGTGTGAGTAAAGAAAAACTGAAGGCGGAGAAGGCCGAAAAGCGAGATTCCTAAGCCTTTCACAGGCAAGAAATAACGGACAAGTGAGGCGAGGAGCCCGTGCTGATTCCTGGTGCGGGCTCCCTTTCATTTGTCAAGCAGGTCAGCGCGTTGCGGTCCTGTTCGGTGCAGGCATCGCGGGCAACGGCGCCGGGGACGTCATCCTGGCGCGGATTACCGCGATGGCGATCGCCCGGCCAACGATGCGAGTTCGTCGGGATATCGACGGGTCGACGCGGCCGCGCAGCCAAACCGATCACACCGGTTACGCGGATGCGATACATCCCGCTCGCGGGTGTTTCCACTCAGGATGCATGTAGGTCGGAAAGACTGGCGGAATCTTGTCGGAAAACCGACCTTGCGCGGTCTAGGTCTTTGGCCCGTGTAAGCGGCGCCGGTCCGCGCCCCACGAGTGCAGCGCCCCGACCTAAGACCTTCGATGCCAGGAGACTTCACCATGCACACCCGAGGAACCGTGATCCAACCACTTCTCGCTTCGACCTCACTCGCGGCAGCCGGGCTCGCCGCATCCTCCGGCCTGCTTTTTACCGGCGCGGCGTCGGCCGGTTCCCGGTCGATTGATTGCCAGCCGGTGCAGGTCGCCAAGTGCGTAGCCCCCGACGGTTCCTCCGAGGATTACTTCGGGCTCTCCGCCGACATCGATGGCGACACGTTCGTGGTCGGCTCCATCTGGGACGACAGCAACGGCTACAACTCCGGATCCGCGTACGTCTTCACTCAAGTGGACGGCTCCTGGTTTTTCCAGGCCAAGCTCCTGCCCTCCGATGGCGCGGTCAACGACAACTTCGGGCGATCCGTGGGAATCAGCGGTGACACGATAGTGGTCGGGGCGAACCTCGACGATGACCACGGCTCAGATTCCGGCTCCGCCTACGTGTTCGTGCGCCAGGGGAGCGCGTGGGTGCAGCAGGCCAAGCTGCTCGCCGCCGACGGCGCGCCAAACGATCGCATGGGCTGGTCCAGCGACATCAGCGGTGACACGATCGTGGTATCCAGCCATCGCAACGACGATCACGGCACTGATTCCGGCTCCGCCTATGTCTTCGTTCGCGGTGCCGGCGACTCCTGGTCCCAGGAGGCCAAGCTCACCGCCTCGGACGGCGCGGCCGATGACCTCTTCGGGCACAGCGTGACGGTCAGCGGCGACACCGTTCTCGCCGGGGCTTACCACGACGATGATCACGGGTCCGACTCCGGTTCCGCATATGTCTTCGTCCGCGGAGCGGGCAGTGCGTGGACCCAGCAGGCCAAGCTGACGGCCTCCGACGCCAATGTCGGCTACCACTTCGGCCGCTTCGTCGATCTGGATGAGGACGTCGCCCTGATCGGATCTCCCATGTGGTGGCCGCTCAACTTCGGCGCGGCCTACGTGTTCCGACGCAACGGGACCAGTTGGCTTGAGGAGGCCCAGCTGACCTCCGACGTCCCCACCAGCCAGGAGTGGTTCGGGAGCGACGTGGCCATCTGCTCCGGGCGAGCCGTGGTCGGCACGCTCTACTTCTATCTCAACGGGCCCGGTGCCGCCTACGTGTTCGCCTATGACGACGGGCAATGGACGTTCGAGCACAAAATAGTCCCCTCCGATGCCCAGAATGGCGACGAGTTCGGCGCCGAGGTCGCGCTGGACGGCGAGACCGCGATCATCACCAGTGACGCAGACGATGACGCCGGCTACAACTCCGGCTCGGTCTATGTCTGGGATCTCAACTGCACCTCCTCAGGTTGCACGGGCGATCTGAACGAGGACGGCGTAGTGAACATCGACGATCTGTTCACGGTGCTTGGCGCGTGGGGGACCTGTGATGAATGCGTTGAGGACATAAACGACGATGGGAAGGTGGACATCGACGACATCTTCGCCCTTCTCGGCGCCTGGGGGCCGTGCCCGTAGAAGAGAGGCATCAAGGCATCAAGACACGGCGGTGACGAAGGCTGATGCGGTGGTAAATGAAAAAGCGGCCGCTCGTGTGGGTGCGAACGGCCGCCGGGGGGGAAGGGATGATGGGATAATGTGCGCTTTAGGCGTGCGCGGGGGTTATGTAGGCTATGCCTGTTTCACTTTGATCCGCCGTCCCTTGGCCTTTTCGGCCTTGGGCAGGTGGATGGTAAGCACGCCGTGCTCGTAGTGGGCGGACATGCGGTCAGCATCGACCGGGGCCTCGACTACGAAGCGCCTCTGGAAGGAACCGACGCCGTATTCCTGGCGGAGCACCGCGACGGGACCGACGCCGTGGTGCTCGACGGGGACGTCGATGGTCAGGACGTCGTCCTGGTAGGTCACGTCGATCGTTTCCTGCGATGCGCCGGGGACGTCGGCGACCACGAGGAACTCGTCGTTCGTATCGATGATGTCGACCCTGGGCTGGAAGGTTACATTCTCGCGACTCCGCTCGGCCTCGCCATGCGACCGAGCCTCAACCTCCTGCGGAGGCATTTGCTGAATGGCCTTTGTATGCTGAGCCATGGTTGACTCTCCTTGCATGCGAAGTTTCATTTGCCATGTCCGTCGCTCCGCCGACATGAGTCGGAGTTGGAGCGCCCTGAACTCTGCCACTCGGCGGCGAGGTTATTTGCCGCCGGCGAGGGCCTTGACGGTGATGCGCTTGGGACGTCTGGCCTCGATCTTGGGCAGCGTGATTGTCAGCACGCCTTCGCGAAGCTCGGCCTTGACTTCGTCGACGTTGATCTCCGAGGGGAGGGTCGTCTTGCGCTCGAAGCTGCCGGCGCTCCGCTCGCGGCGTAGCCAGCGGCTGCCCTCTGGCAGGTTGATTTCACGCGAGCCCTTGACGGTCAGCTCTTCGGGCATGGCGAGGATCTCGATATCCTCCAGCTTCACGCCCGGCAGTTCCGTCTCGACATAGACGTTGTTCTCATCCTCGGAGATGTTCAGAGGCGCAGAGAACCAGCTTTGCTGAATCTCCACCGGCGTAAGTCGGCTCGACGGGGAGAACATGGATTCGAAAAGGCGATCCATGTCACGCGTCAGAGCCATGAACGGATCTCTTGGCATTCTTGCTCTGGTCAGCAACATCGCAGACCTCCTTTGTTTGCTTTGGTCCTTGGTGTGTACTTCTCGGACGGCCCCCGGAAGGGACCGTCGGGATGACATATTGCAAGGGTCGTGCCAGTGCAGGGAAGGGGGGCGAGGCCTCTGCCGAGGCCGGGAAGGCCCGTGTCGGTGTCAATATGTCGCCGCCTGCTTCGCCGGATGTCAATTCGGCAGTTGCGCCGGGGAGGCGGCCGTGGCGGGGGCGGCTAAACTGTCTGGTCTATGCCGCTGATGACCCTTGCCAATCTCCGACAGAGTTATGGAACTCAGGTCGTGCTGGACGGGGCGACGCTGTCGGTCGAGGCGGGTGAGAAGATCGGCCTGGTCGGCCGCAACGGCTCGGGCAAGACGACGCTGATGCGGGTGATGGTGGGGGCATTGGAGCCGGACACGGGAGCCCGGCAGCTTCAGCGCGGCGCGAAGGTCGGATATCTCAGTCAGGATCCGGAATTCGATCCGGAAGACACCGTGCGGGATGCAGCCGAGTGTGCGTTCGTGGAATTGCACGAACTGCACCGTCAGGCCAAGGAGCTTTATGAGGAGATGGCCGCCCCGGCTATCGGCCCGGCGGAGCTGGACCGGCTCCTGAAGCGGCAGGCCCGTCTGGATGCGGCGATCAAGACCGCCGGCGGGTACGCGATCGATCACAAGATCGATGCCACCTTGCACGGTCTGGGCTTTGATGACTCGCAGTTCGGTCTGCTCACGTCGCAACTGTCCGGCGGGCAGAAGGGGCGGCTGGGTCTGGCCCGCCTGCTGCTGGAAGCGCCGGATCTGCTTCTGCTGGACGAGCCAACAAATCACCTGGACATCGCCGGCCGGCGGTGGCTGGAGGAGTTCCTCGCCGAGGAATACGGCGGGGCGGTGATGCTGGTCACTCACGACCGGTGGTTTCTCGATCGGGTCGTCGATCGCATTGTCGAGGTGGAGCGCGGCGTGATCCGCGATTATCCGGGCCGATATCAGCAGTACGTGCAGCTCCGCCAGGAGCGGCAGCTCACGCAGTCCCGGGTTTATGAAAAGCAGCTCGACAAGATCCGCCAGGAGAAGCTGTTCATCGCCAAGTACAAGACGGGTCAGCGGGCCAAGCAGGCCCGCGGCCGGCAGACGAGGCTGGACCGCTTCAAGCGCGATGAACTCGTCGAGCGGCCGATCGAGCTTGACGTGATGAGGCTGCAACTGCCCAAGGGGCCGCGCAGTGGCGACCTGGTGCTCGCGGCCGAGGGCATCACCAAGCGCTACGGCGACCTGACCCTGTTTGATAACCTCGACCTGGTGATCAGGCGCGGCGACCGCATCGGGGTGATCGGCCCCAACGGCATCGGCAAGACCACGCTCGTTCGTTGCCTGCTGGGGGAGTTGAAGCCGGACGAGGGATCGGTGCGCACGGGGACGCGGCTGAGCATCGGCTATTACCGCCAGCTTCAGAAGCATCTGGATCTGTCGCTGACGGTGTGGCAATACCTTCAGTCGGTGATTTGCGCGTTGGAGAATCAGGTGAAGGCGTCGGAGCAGCAGGCCCGGGACTTGGCCGGGGCGTTCCTGTTTTCCGGCGACGAGCAGGACAAGGCGCTGGGGGATCTGTCCGGCGGGGAGCGCAGCCGGTCCGTGCTCGCCGGGCTGGTGGCGGGGGGGCACAACCTCCTGGTGCTGGACGAGCCGACCAACCACCTGGACATTCCCTCGGCCGAGCGCCTGGAGTCGGCGCTGTCACGCACGCGCAGGGGCGGGTACGAAGGCGCGCTGATACTGATCACCCACGACCGGGCCCTGCTTCAGGGCACGTGCGACAAGCTGCTCATCTTCCAGGGTGATGGCAATGTGCACCTGTTCCAGGGAACCTACCGCGACTGGCTGGATCGTCAGAGGTCGCGGAAGGAGGAGGAGGCGAGGAGGGGGGAAGGACGAAAGTCGAAGAGGAGAAGCGCGAAACCGCAGGCGGCTCGAAGCGACAGCAATGCGAACGACAACCCGCTGGCGAAGCTCAGCACGGGCCGGCTCGAAGAGCGCATCGAGGCGATCGAGACGAGGATCGAGGAACTCGATCAAATGATGCTCGATCCGGAGAACTATACGAACGGCGAGAAGCTGCGTCAGCTTCAGGCAGAGCGAGGGAAAGGGGTGCAGGAGCTGGCCGCCCTGGAAGCGGAGTGGTCGCGCCGCGCCGACGACGCTTAGCCGGTCACGGAGGTTCGCCCCTCCGACGTGAGCCGGCAGAAACTCAGTCATAAAGGAACCGGCCTGCGGCGGTGATGCCGGGGGCCGGTCGGGTGGGATCAGATGGCAGCGGCGAATCGCCGGGAACTGATCAGGCGGATCGGAAGAGAACCTTGCCGTTATTGCCGGTGACGAGCAGGACCGCGGATGCGAGCTTGACCGGGTCGATCCCGTCCAGACGCCGTGCGGCCACGAGTCCGTCACTGCGGATCTCTCCCAGGTCGGTGGTTTCTCCGCCTTGCTGCATGGACAGAGTGTAGGGTTTGGCGTCCTCGGGCAGACCCATCGCGAGCATGAAAGCCTCATTGGTCTCCTCGTTGACGAGCACGGCGATCATCCCGGGCTGGCGGCTGTCAAGGGGTCGCAGCTCAATCCACCGACAGTTGGGATTGCCCACGAAGTCCTCCCAAGTGGGTCCGATCATCTCCTTCAGTTCAGCGCTGGTGGCCTTGATGAGCGCGAGCTGGGCGATCGTCTGCCCGTGGCGTGTGGCTTCGGACCAGAAGAAAGAGATCACCACCACGGCCCCTGCGAGAACGAACGCGGCGGCACGCCAGAACTGGCCCGATCGGCCCAGGGGGATCTGTCCAATAATGTCGCCCACTGCGTTGCGTTGACGGCCAATGCTGGCCAGAGGGTTAAGGTGTGCAGTTTCAGCTTCGATGGCCTTGGCCACTGCTTCCAGGACGCGTTGCCGCAACTCCGGGGAGGGCTGCGAGTCCGGGAGCAGGCTCTCATCGCTGATCAGCTCCGCCTGCAGTTCGATAATCTCATCCTGCACTCCCGCAGGGGCATCATGAAAACTGCGTGTGTAAAGCGCCGCTTCGTATTCATCGAGCAGGCCGAAAGCATCCAGGGCGGCCAGCTCCATCAGTTCCTGCCGGGTCATCAGTTTCGAAGAGGTCATGAGTGTCTCTCCCATCGTGATTCGCCTACTTCACGGTGCGGTTGCATTGAAAATCCGGCTAGATGGCCCAATCTGACTTGGACTGTTCCCTCAGGCGTACGAGCCCGCGACTAAGCGCGGATTTAATGGTGCCCAGAGGCGCCTCGAGCTGCTCGCTGACTTCCCGCAGAGTGTAGCCGTGCAGATACGTCCGTTCGATAACTGTTCGTTGCAGCTCGGGGAGTTGGGCAATTCGCTTCAGCAGGTTTGCATTCCTTTCCTCGACCTGCGTCGGCCGTTCCGGTTCGGTGTGGGTTTGGGTGCCGGCGGAGTCTCCCTCCATGGTGGTGAGCACGGGACGAGCGGCGGACCGGCGAAGCCGATCGATAAGGTGTCGGCGGGCGATGAGCATCACCCAGGTCACCAGCTTGGCCCGGCGGGGGTCGTAGCGGTCGGCGGTCTTCCATAATCGGACAAAGACCTCCTGTACGGCATCTTCCGCGTCGGCCCGCGTGGGGAGCAACTGCTGGGCGACCTTGTAAACCAGTGCCCCGAACCGATCGTACAGTTCGGCCACAGCATCCTCGTCGCCGGCCGCGACACGGTGCATCAGCAGCCAATCCTGCCGGGTCATGATTTACGCGCTCCAGGCAAAGTATTGTCCGTAAAGGAGTTCCGTTCGGTTGCAGGGCGGGGCCGACTCGTCTACAAAGCCGCCTGCTGGCTCACACGCCGGCTGCCCGTTCCTCAGCTTACACGCTGGTTTCACAAAACAGACTTTTTTTTGAACGATTCGTAGTCGGTTTGGGGTAGTCTACATACAGAATGGGATTCTTGGCTTTGCCTCTGGGGGGCGAGCGGGAATTGTGTGTCGTTGACCATGGTTTGTCAGGCACTCCCTGACCTTGGGCGGGTCGAGCAATGGCCGAATGGCCGAAATCTCCGAGAATCAGGATTTTTGGTCCTTATCGGACCTTCGGGGAAATGTACGTCCCGGGCCGATCCGCGGCCCGTGGCTTCAGCCTCGTTGAGTTGCTGGTGGTGCTCTCCGTGGCTGTGGTGCTCACCGGGCTGCTCATGCCCGCCATGGCCCAGCTGCGGGAGGCCGCCCACCGGGTGGTTTCCGCCTCCAACATGCGGCAACTGGACATGGGCGTCCTGATGTTCGCCAACGACTGGAAGGACGAGCTGCCCTACTCCTATTACCTGGATCTGGAGGCCTTGGAGGAGGATGGCGTTGATGCCCGCCAGCCACAGGAACTGAT
>CP070772.1:2832892-2840713 GCA_020345805.1 Phycisphaerales bacterium
CGCACGTTGCCCGGCCAGGGGTATCGGCGGAGAACTTCGCTCGCCTCGTCATCGAACTCCAGTTCCGGCTGGTTGTAAAGCCGGGCGAACTCGCAGTTGAACTTCTCCAGCAGGATCGGCAACTCCTCGCCGCGCTGCCGCAACGGCTTGACGTGAAGCCTGATCACATCCAAACGGAACAGCAGATCCTCGCGGAACCTGCGCTCGGCCACCGCCTCTTCAAGGTCGATGTTCGTTGCCGCGACAACCCTCACATCAACCGTAACCGGCCCCGGGTATCCCACCGGCTGGACCTCCCGCTCCTGGAGCAGGCGGAGCAGGCGGCTCTGGGCCGAGGGCGGAAGCTCGCTGACCTCGTCCAGAAGCAGCGTGCCGTACTCGGCGGCGCGGATCAGTCCCGGATGATCCGTAGTGGCCCCGCTGAACGCGCCGCGGGCGTGGCCGAACAACTGGCTGTCAATAATGGACTCGGGGATCGCCGCACAGTTGACGGGGACGAAGGGACCGTCCGACCGCCGGCTGGTCATGTGCAGCCATTTCGCGAGGTTCCCCTTTCCCACCCCGGTTTCACCGGTGATGAGAATCGTGCAATCGGCCTGCGCCGCACGTCGAGCCAGATCCGCATCCATTGCGGCGGGACATGCGGCGCCGCCTTCCCAGGGTTGGCGCTTTGATGTGGGCGCGCTGACGTCAATGTCAGCTCTGGACCGGTGTCCCATCTCTCTACTCTCTCTCTTCTTCTCCGGCCATGCTTCAGGTCGCCGAACGCATCTTTGCCTCTGGGCGGTCGAATGACGCCTTGTTCGGCCCGTTTAAATCGGGGGACGCTGACCCGCCCGTCCCTGCTTCGATGCCACCGGCCTGGGGACAATGCTCCAAACGACCGGGTTCGGCCCTGTCTTCGTGGCTGTTTCTTCAGTCTTCTGTGTACTCTCTGCTCTCTCCTCGGATGACAAACATCTCTCCCCGGGCATCGTGCAATTCCGTTACTGCCGGAATCTCTTCTCTAATCACTATGCGACAACATATTTGCCCCCGCGTCAACCCCATTGTTGACGGTTCGTTGGAAAAAGTGCGCCAACGGCCGGTAAGTGAGCCCGGACCGTCGCCGATCCCCCCGCCAGCTTCCCCAGTTTGACGCCTCCGCCCTCGTCGTGGCCATCATGCAAACGGCGCTCGGTGGTGATCCGCTTCGTATCGCACCCGCTGGACGCTCAGCGCCCGCCGGGTCCCGGTATCGATCTCCACGACCGCCCCGCACAGTGCCTCCCCGCCCCGCCCCAGCTCAAACCGGACATGCATCCCCGTGGTCATGTGACGGACGACCGCCGACTTTTCACGCCCGATGACCGAGTCGTAGGGTCCGCACATGCCCAGATCCGTGATGAACGCGGTCCCCCCCGCCAGAATCCGGGCATCGGCGGTGGGAACGTGGGTGTGGGTGCCGAGAACGGCCGCAACCCGGCCGTCCAGGTAGTGGGCCAGGGCCGCCTTCTCGCTGGTGGTTTCCATGTGGGCTTCCACGATGACGATCGGATCCGGCTCCGGCAGCTCCTCCAGCAAAGCATCGACGGTCGCGAATGGGTCGCCCGCGGGCAGAGACATGAAGATCCGCCCCAGCACGGTGATCACGAACAGGCTGCGATCACTCCTCCCGCCGAGGGCGATGCGGAGGTACCGCCGGCCGGGGGCGCTGGCCGCCAGGTTTGCCGGGCGGGCGATGGGCTCATCGCCGCGCTCGAGAAGGGAGACGATCCTGGGCTCGCGAAAGACATGATCGCCGAGAGTCACGCCGTCGATGCCGTAACCGCGGATCTTCTCGTACAGCGCCGGCGAGAGCCCGGAGCCGCTGCGGACGTTCTCCGCGTTGGCGATTACCACCTCCGGCTCATGCTCGGCCCGAAGGACCGGTAACTGCTGCTCGACGACCTGGCGACCGGGGCCTCCGAAGATATCCCCGAGAAACGCGATTCTCAGCGAACCCATGCCTTCAGTCTTGCCGAAACTCCACCGGGACACAAGTTCCCGCCCCCGCCCCAGAGTGCCTCACCGGCATCTCGGCCACCGTCTGACCGACGGGCTGGAGAAAGATCGGCAAGTATTGTGGCCGGTGCCGCCGAAGTTGCTATACTGAGATGCGACGGCGAAAGCCTTTATCGGGGTTTGCCCACGCCGTCAACGGTGCTGCCTGCCGGCAGCATTTGATGGACTGAGACAGAACGCACCGCCTTCCGACGCTGTCCCCATGGCGAGGCGCTTCTCTTGGCCTAACAGACCACATGTTCGCCCGCGCAGGTTCGGCCTGGATCCAGCCCGCGCCGGCCGTTTACCCCACAAGTTGCGGAGCCTCACGGCTGATCCGGACGCCGCACAGAAAGCCCGCGAAACACAAGGACCAGGCTTTGATGAGCGAGGGTGCTGAAGGAAGCATGGCCACCGCCTCCCATTTCGAGTTCGGCCAGCGCGTGCGCCATCTCAAAAAGCCGGAATGGGGCATCGGCGTCATCGTCAAGACCGAAGACACCGCCTCCGGCGGCAAGCGGGCGCAGCGCGTCACCGTACGTTTTCCCAACAGCGGCCTGAAAACGCTGAACACCTCGCACGCCCAGCTTCAACTCGTGAAGGAGGAGGCCGAGGCCGACCTCTCCTACAGCACCCCCACCGTGGCCGACCTGGACCGCATGAACCAGTCCGGCTGGCTCACCCCGGTCGCCGAACGAAAGATCTCCGAGATCATGACCAGCCTCCCCATGGCGGTTCGGGATCCGTTTATCGGCCTGCCGAAGCGTCTGGCGGCGACGCTGGACCTTTATCGCTTCGAGCGCCACGGCCGGAGCCTCATCGACTGGGCCGTCGCCCAGACCGGCCTGGCCGATCCCCTCACCCGGTTCAGCCGCCATGAGTTGGAAATGCACTTCGACCGCTGGGCTGCCGAACGCGACAACCACCTGCAGCGCCTTCTTCAGGAGGTCCGCACCGAACCTGCGGTGCTCAACGGCCTGCTGGACTCGGCACCGCCTGCAGGGCGGGAGGCTGTGCGTCGGCTCATCGCGCTGCGTTAGTGCACCACGAGAATGTTGATCTGACGCAACATCCGGTGTCATCGGCCGCCCCGCCCCCGCCGCAGGTCCGGGAAGACCCGCTCTCACCATCCTTCAAGGTCGCTTTGCAGTCCTCCGCGTCATGGCACGCCTCCGCGGCGCGGTCGTTGTTCCTCTCTCTCCTGTCAGAACAATTTCAGACATGGGCGGCCCAGGCCGCATGGAGAGGGAAAAGAAGAGATGGATGAACAGAGCTTCCAGGACAAGTTCGCGGAGCTGTTGAATCGGATTCGACAACTGCCCGAAGCCCAGCGCGGCCGCCTCGAGCAATTGGCCGAAGAGACCAAGGAGCGGCGGCAGCGCATACAGCAGTCGGTCACCCAGCTTCAGGAATCGCTCGATCATCTGCGCCTCAGCGTCAAATATCTGGTCTTCGACCTCGAGGCCACCCGGCGGGAAAACGCATATCTCCGTCGCCTCGTCGAGCAGATGAACCGCGAGAACCAACGCAACAGCGACAACGAAGACGAGCGCAACGACAACTTCCTCGAAGGCGAGGAACTCTGAGCACCTGACCTGCGCTCGCGACAGAAGGCCCGGTTCGACGGCGCGGGGCATATCCGCAATCGCCGCGGCCCCGCCCGCGGCATCAGGGCCGATCCGACGGGAACGCCCTCGAACCGTTGATGCCCTCTCTAGGCGATCCGGGACTTGTACACCCGTTTCGCCTTTTCTAATGCGCCTTCGATCCAACAGCTTGCTCGCCCCACCGTCATCAACGTGACGCCCCTTGCAGGCCAACCGGAACACGTCATTCAGTGAACGCGATGTAAGCAACACACACCCCGAACGTCAACGGGTGCTGCTGCACAGAGACGAAACCGGCCTGCTCGATCGCATCTCTTAGCGCCTTGCGATCAAGAAACGTCGCGACCGATCGGGGCAGGTAGCGGTACGCTCCGACTCTGTCTCGGGCGATCAGCGCCGCGGTGACCGGCATGATGTGCCGGCTGTAAATGCGGTTGATGAGACGCAACACCGCGTTGGACGGCTCGCTGAACTCCAGGATCACCAGCCGCCCGCCAGGCCTCAGCACCCGGCGAAACTCGCGCAGTGCCACGACCGCATCCCCAACATTGCGAATACCGAACGCGATGGACACGATGTCGAATGTCTCATCCTCGAACGGCAGGTGCATCGCATCGCCCTGGACATACTCCGGCGCCGGGCAGCCAGCCGGACGGCGACGGCGGGCCGTCTTGGCTTTCGCCAGGTCCAGCATCTCGAGGGTGAAATCCACGCCCATTACCGAGGCCGGGCACGCATCGGCGAAAGCCTCGGCTAGGTCGCCCGTGCCGCAGGCCGCATCCAGCACACGATCGCCTGACTTCACCTCCGCCAGCCTCACCGCCCTACGCCGCCAGAACTGGTCCCGTCCGAAGGAGTGCAGGTGATTGTTCAGGTCGTAGCGGCGGGCGATGGCCGCGAACATCTTCCTCACCCGATCGGCCTTGGTGGCCTCCTGATGGGGATTACCCCTCAGATCGCTTGCCGTCCAGGCCGGCGGGGAAGAAGATACGGCGCGGCGTGTCATTGAGGGCGGATGATAGCCGTCCGCGGAGGCACTGCCGGGCGTGAACCACAACTCGCGAGGGAGTCTGTCATGAAACGGTGCCGATTCGGATTACTGATTCTGTCGCTGATTCTGCTGACCGGCTGCGCCACCAACCCCGCGACCGGCCGGCGCCAGTTCAACCTCATGTCCATTTCTCAGCAGACCGCCCTGGGCGAGCAGGCCCAGCCGGAGCTGATCGCCGAATACGGAGGCGAGGTGCAGTCGCCCGAGCTTCGCGAGTTCTTCAAGCGCGTGGGCACGCGGGTGGCCAGGCAGGTCGAGGAGCCTTACCGCGATCTGCCCTGGGAGTTCACCCTGCTGGATTCGGAGGTGATCAACGCCTTCGCTCTGCCCGGGGGCAAGGTTTTCATGACCCGCGGCCTGCTGGCGTACATGGACAACGAAGCCCAGGTGGCGGGCGTACTGGGACACGAGGTCGGTCACGTCACCGCCGAACACGCCGGGGAGCAACTCAGCTACGCCATGGGAGCCCAGGTCTTCGCCAACGTTCTGCTCGCCGCCTCCGAGGGAGGCGACTACAGCCAGTTGACGGAATTGCTGGTGGGTGTGGGCGGACAGGGGTTCCTGATGAAGTTCAGCCGCGACCACGAATACGAGTCGGACATCCAGGGGCTGAAATACATGACCCGGGCCGGCTACGACCCCCACGCCATGGCGGATGTCCTCAACATTCTCCTGGAGCTGGGCGGTACATCCGGATCCCTGATGGAGTTCTTTTCGACCCATCCGGATACCGACAAGCGGCTGGCCAGGGTGGAGCAGATGCTCGGCACGGAGTACCGGCACACCGCGAACAACCCCGCTTTCAAGACCTACTCCAGCCGTTTCCGGCGGGATATCAAGCCGCTTCTGGCACCATCGAAGTGACCTGCCGGGAGCGGGCCTTGCGGCGGCGGCCAGGCCCTCAGGTACGATGTATGGTGGTTCGGACGGCGTTACCCCCAGCATGAGAAGCGCGCGCCGCCAGCTCGGGGCAGACCTCACAAGTATCTGGCCGCTTGTGTCTGGGGCCGGATCAGCGCTACAATGTGCGTTTGGCGGGTAAGTTATCCACAGGATCGCCATAGATGATCGTCGATCTGAACACAAACATCTGGTCCAGCCTGGATCAGCTCGGGCCCGAGGTGGCCGAGCGGATCCGGCGGAACCAGACGGCGCACTGGGGCCAGTTCGAGGCCTCGGCCGCCGCCCATGAGCGGGCCATGTCCTGCGTGGACGCGGCGGTGGTTCGCGGCTTCCGGTCCGACATGCTCGAGGCATCGATCCCCAACGAGCTGATCGCGGAGTTCGTGTCCAAGGACCCCGGCCGCCGCGTCGGGGTGGCAGGGGTTGATCCCATGAGCGACGATGCCGAGGAGCAACTCTGCTCGGCCGTGGCCCTGGGGCTGGCGGGCATTACCATCTCCCCCGCCTGCCAGGGGTTTCACCCCACCCACTCTTCCGCCATGCGCATCTATGAGCGCTGCGACACGCTCTCGCTTCCCGTCTTCGTGACCCTGCTGGAGCCGCTCACGCCCAGCGCGATGCTGGAGTTCGGCCGTCCGGCGCTGTGGGACGAGGTTGGACGAAGCTTCCCGACCCTGAAGATCGTGATCAGCCAGCTTGGCCATCCCTGGATCGATGAAGCGCTGATTCTGCTGGGCAAGCACCAGAACGTCTATGCGGACATTGCGGGCGTCGCCGGCCGTCCCTGGCAGCTATATAACGCGCTGCTCGCCGCTTCCGCCAACGGCGTCATGGGCAAGCTGATGTTCGGCTCGGGCTTTCCGCACGATACTCCCGCCAAAGCGATCGAGATGCTCTACAGCGTCAACGGCTTCGCCCAAGGCACACAGCTACCCTCTGTTCAGCGCGCCCAGATCAGAGGGATCGTGGAGCGCGACAGTCTGCTCTGCCTCGGAATCGAAGCGGAGATCAGCCTGCGGGAGGGCGGCAAGCCATCCGAGGTTTCCACCCCGGCGCGTGCCACGCTGCCCGGCGCCCAGCCGCAGGCGGAGGTTCCTTCTCCTTCCCACGGCCGCGATGAGCCTCCCGTCAGTGTGTCGGACGATGCCTGCTGATCCCGAGCCCCGGAGCTTCCCTTCTTGCAGCGCCTGCTTTGTCTGAGCCTCGCCGCCTTGATCTGGGCCACCGCCCTCACGGTCACCACCGGCTGCGCCTGGCGCGGACGGACCGGCTCGCTTCGCATTCGATCCCTGGGCGAGGATCCGGTGACGCTCGCATTCCGGGCCGTGGAGGCCTGTTATGCACACGACCCGGCCGGCGGAACTTCCTTCTGGCTCACTGACGTACCGGCCGAGGACCTCAGGGACGGCAAGGTGGCATATGGCCAGGTAGTGCATGTGGAGCTGCTGTGGTTGCCCAAGCCCGGCAAGACGCCCATGGATCGGACCGCCACCAACGCCAGCATCCGATGGGTCATCGCTTCGGAAGGCGAGGTCGGCGTATACGGAGGGGCGGGCTTTGTCATGCCGCACGGCTCGCCCGGCGCCGATTCCCTCCGCCTCACCATCCACGAGGCGTCACTGACGCTGCAGGAGAAGACCCCGGGTTTCTGCGATCTGCTCACCCCTGCGGAGATGACCGGCGATTTCACCGTCTCCCTCGACCCCCGCCGGGCGCGAAAGCTGCGATTGACCATCAGCCAGTTCGTCACCGACGCTCTGGGGCGCAGCCGGTTCGTCCACCTCCCGCCGGTGCACACGGGCGCCGATGACCCACAACATAACACAAGCTGAGCCCGCTCCTCTCTGCGGGCTCAGTCCGATGACACGTTGCGTCGGTCGATGCTCAGGCCTTGATGCCGGTGATCTTCACCCGCAGATAGCCCTGGCGATGCCCCTGCTTGCGGCGATAGCCCTTGCGGCGCTTGAACTTGATCACGTCGATCTTCGTGCCCTTGAACTCGCCCAGGACCTCGGCGGCCACCGAGGCGCCTTTGACGTAAGGAGCGCCGATCTTCGCCGGCTTGTCCGACTCGGCGTCGCCCACCAGCAGCACCCGGTCAAAACGCAGCACCTTCTCGTCGCCGACGTCGCGGCGATCGATGGCGATCTCCTCCCCCTCGGCGACCTTGATCTGCGTTCCACTGTCTTCAATGATGGCGTACACCGGTCCGGCTCCTTATCAGGCAAGTCCGTCATC
>CP070772.1:2840813-2861765 GCA_020345805.1 Phycisphaerales bacterium
CTCATCCTGGAGGGCCTGGACCACGGCGTGGCCGGCCTCGTGATAGGCGGTGGCGATCCGCTCCTGCTCCTCCATCTTGCGGCTCTTGCGGGCCCGGCCGAAGCGGACCTTGTCGCGGGCCTCCTCGAGGTCGGCCATCTCGACGTGATCCTTGTTGTCCATGGTGGCGAGGATGGCGGCCTCGTTGATGATGGCGGCGAGATCGGCCCCCGAGAGCATGGAGGTGCCGCGCGCGAGTCGCTCCAGATCGACGTCGGCGCCGATCTTCACTTTCTTGGCGTGGACCTGGAGGATGCCCTTGCGTCCGATGAGATCGGGCAGTGGGACCTGTACCTGGCGGTCGAAGCGGCCGGGTCGGGTGAGGGCCGGATCGAGGACGTCGGAGCGGTTGGTGGCGGCGATGACGATGATCTGGTCGTTGGCCTCGAAGCCGTCCATTTCCACGAGTATGGCGTTGAGGGTCTGCTCGCGCTCGTCGTGCCCGCCGGTGGTGAACCCTCCGCCGCGTCGCCGGCCGACGGCGTCGATCTCATCAAGGAATATAATACAAGGCGAGTTCTCTTTCGCCTGCTTGAACAGATCTCTCACTCTGGATGCTCCGACACCGACGAACATTTCAACGAAGTCGGATCCGGATATCGAGAAAAACGGAACATCCGCTTCGCCGGCGATTGCTTTGGCGAGCAGAGTCTTGCCACAGCCGGGCGGGCCGACCAACAGCACGCCACGGGGAATGCGCCCGCCGAGGCGCTGAAACTTGCGTGGGTTCTTAAGAAACTCGACGATCTCCGTGACTTCCTCTTTCGCTTCATCGACGCCAGCGACATCGTCGAACGTCAGGTTGACAGTATCCTTGGACGAGATGCGGTGTCGCGACTTGCCGAAGCTGCCCAGCATGCCGCCCGGTCCGGCGCCGGCGGAGCGCATCGATCTTGCAATCAGGAACCAGATGATGGCCACGATCAGGATAATGGGGAGGAAGTTGACGAGAATCGGGAGCCAGATCGAAGTGCCGGTGTCGTAGCTGACCTTGATGTTGGCGGGTCTCGAATCCGGCGTCTGAAGCGACTGAAGCTCCTTGACTATGAGTTCGCGATTGGAGGCATCGATGCGCGCGGAGACGGGCTCATCGTTTTGTCCCGTGGCATTCTCCAACAACTGCGGCGCGACCTCCTTGCGGAGCTTCGCTTCCACCCGGTCGTCCTTGACGAGCACGTGGCTCTCGACCAGGTATTCATTCCGGGCATAGTCGAGGAATTCGTGCCACTCGACCTGCTGTCCGCCGCGGTTGCTCTTGAGCACCACGAACAGGACGACCAGCGCGCTGAGCACGACGACCCAGCTCATGAGGCTGCGGGTGAACTTGACGGGCGGGGGAGTGGCGGGTCCCTTCCCGTTGCCGCTACCGGGCCCGTCGGATTCCTGCTCGGGTCTCTGACCCTGGTTCTTCTCGTTGTTCAGATTGTCGGCCATACAGGGGGATGCTCTAAGGACATGACGGTCCGTCAACCGGCTTCGCGAATAACGATACGTCATTCTAGAAGTCCGGATCCTCCGGTTCGATATTCCCCCGAATCGACCGGATCCCGTGCGTTCTGGAGCCGGTGGCGGGGGGTGCGGCCAGAATTGTAGCGATGCGGGCCTACTACCAGTCAGCCCGCATCTCATCAACGATATCTTCGGCCAGCGTCTGGGCCACTGCGAACTGCCCCAGCTCCAGCGGCTCTCCGGTGGGATTGGAGGGAACGAACAGCCCGTGACCGGTGAAAGAGAGGCGCTGGACAATCGCTTTGTTGGTACGCAGGTCCTTCCACTCGAAGTCGATCGTCACGCGAAGGAGCATCTCTTCGGTCAGGCCGGTCCGGCGGCTCTTGGAGAGTTGCTCGCGATCGATGCGTCGGATCCGGCCGACGAGGGTGGTGTCGGCGCGAGCCTGGGAAACTACCTTGTAGGGAGTGCGGCTCTCGATCTCCTTGATGACGGCCTGCGTAAGACCGTATTCCATTCCCCGTTCGTATGTGTCATTGGTGAAGATCGGCACGGCAACGGTGCGGTATTCGGTCGGGAAGCACGAGGCGGTGGTATACCCTTGCGCCGGATCAGTTGCGCATCCTGTGAGGAGGAGCAGGGTGACCGGAAGAAGGACGAGGGCTGCGATGCGTGCCGTCACGGACGGTCCTCCTCGGCGTTCCGCTCGGGCGAGGCGGGGCCGGTTGCGGCCTCGGGGCCGCGCAACAGGTCGGTCCTCAGCGCCTCGTAATCCGGCCCTTCCTCCCGCACGCTCTGCGGCAGACGGGGCAGGATCTCCTGAACCAGCCGCAACGCGTCGGCGGCCGCGAGCGTACGCGGGTACCTCTCCACGAGGCGACGGATGGTGAACTCGGCGGCGATCAGATCGCCGGTCCGGAGGTACCAGCGCGTGGTGTGAAGCATCTTCCTTGCGTTGGATTCGTCGATGCGAGCGATAAGCGCATCGACCCCGATCTCCTCGGCGGCAATCGGAGCCAGGGCCTTCAGGCGAACCGACTCCGCGCGTGCGTTATACAAGCCGGTTGCGTCAAACTCAGGACCTTTAAACGCGGCCAGATGAGCGTAAATCAGACGCTTGCGGGCCTTGTTGATCTGTTCGCTATTGGGATAGTTCTCGACGAAGAGCGAATACATCTCCACCGCGAGGGTCATGTTGCGACGGCGAAAATAGAAATCGCCCAGCTCCATGCCGGCCTCTTCGGCCAGGCGACTGCCGGGGAGTCGTTCCTGAATGCGAATGAGAAGTTCCTCGGCGTCGTCGGAGGCGTCGGCGATGCGCATGCCCCACAACTTCCTTTTCAGGCCACTGCCGAACAGCCTGGCGATCTGAAGTTCCCGCTCCAGGGCGGTGATGAAGGCATCCGAGCCGGGAAAGACCCTGGCGATGAACTCATAGTCGAACGCAGCGCGGTAATACTCCCGCTGGGCCATGAGCGCATCACCCCGCAGCAGGTAGGCCTCCGGCAGGATCGGGTGTTGCTCGTAGCGATCGATCCACTGGGTGGCGAGATTCTCGGCCCGGATCGGCTCGCCGGCGGCCAGCGCCCTTCGAGCCTCGACCAGTTGCCCTTCCGGTGAGCCCGGTTCGACCCCGTCGATTCTGGCCCAGGTGTCATTGTCGGTCAACGTGTAGTTTTCCTGGCCAAGGGCGACAGCGGCGGCGGCAAGCAGAATCGCCTGGGCCAACAGGGCGAGCAGTAGCGGGCGAAGGTACAAGACCATGGTGCGGATGGTACGTTGACCGCAGGCGTTCCTCAATGCTGGCGGCAACTCGCGGCCGTTTCAGGCCGCCCGGTCCCGGCTACAATGGCAGTCCGCGGGTACGGAGGACCGGGGCGGCGGGATTGCACTGCCTGCCTGCGGTCGAGCCGTCAAGAAAAGGAGCCGGCCGTGAAGAGCCGATTCATACCTGTCTGTGCTCTCTTGGGGTTTCTCGTCTCAGGCACCAGCGCCGATCTGACCCTGCCGGTCCGGACCCTTCAGACCGCAGGTCAGGATGAATCAACACCTGAGATTCCTTCGGTATCGGTGTCCGGGAGCACTGGGCAGGTCAAGGCGATGGATGAGGAAGGCGGGACGCTGACCGTCGAGGCGGGTTTCCGATTGGAGCTCGATCAAACCCTGGCCACCGGCGAAAGCGGCCGGGCCGCCCTTGAGTTGATGAACCTCACCAGGAAGCACCCCGCTCCGCCGCTTCGACTCACGGTGGGACGGGGCAGCACCGTTGAGCGGCTGATTCCCGAGATGTGCAGCGACTACGGCCCGCCCATCGTTTTGCGCCTGCACAAGGGACTCTGCCGGGTGGTGGCGGACAAGGCCGGCGAAGGCGCTCCGGTGACAATCCTCATCGGACCGCTGAAGATTGACGTGCGGGGGGTGGATGCGGCCTTCCGGTTCGAGCCCGCCAAGGCCCAGGTGACCTGCCTCGTATCGCGGGGCGAACTGGCCATCCCCACAGGCGGGCGGGATATTCGCATCCGGTCCGGGATGAAGCGTCTGTTCTTTGGAGATAAACCCAAGGGCTCATCTCGTTTCGAACCTGAAGAATGGGACAGTCTGCGGGCGGGAATGGTGGTGCCCGGTGTGGGATGGACCGATCCGGCTCAGGTCGGGGAATCCGAGCTTGTCTATGTCCGCATGGTCACCTCCGAGGGCGACATCGTTCTGGAACTCGATGCCGGCAAGGCCCCGATCACCGTCGCCAACTTTCTCACCTACGTCGATGAGGGCTTCTTCAACGGGACGATCTTCCACCGCGTGGCCCGCGATTTCATGATCCAGGCCGGGGGATTCGATGAGCAGTACCGAAACAAGCCGGCTCACGAGCCGATCAAGAACGAGTGGCAGAACGGCCTGAAGAATGTGCGCGGTTCCATTGCCATGGCCCGGCTTGGCGGTCGGCCGGACTCCGCCACCTCCCAGTTCTTCATCAACGTCAGGGACAACCCCGCTCTGGACCGGCCGCAGCCGGACGGAGCGGCCTATGCAGTGTTCGGCAAGGTGGTTCAGGGCAGTGACGTGGTGGATGCGATCCGAACCACGCCGGTCACCCGCAGCCGCCTGAATCCGCAGGAGCAGTACGAGCCGCGGAAACCGATCAGGATTGAAAGGATGGAGCGCCTCGAGCGGCTCGAGGTCGAGAACCCGCGGCGGCCTTGAGCGGCAGGGCCCGCGATCCTGCCCACCGCCACACGCAGCGGTGAAGGTGGCAATCACATCCGGTCTGATGATCCTCAGTCATGAAGGTGCTGGTGCTTTACAACCCGATCTCCGGCGCCGGTCGGTCTGAGCTGGATGCGCGGTCTTTGGCGCAGCGGCTTGACGCCGCCGGTCATGCGGTGGCGTTGGCGGAGACCCAACCCGAGCCGGGCGAGGGGTGGCTTGCGGACGAGTTGGCCGGCTGCAAGCTGCTGGTGGTTGTCGGCGGCGACGGGGCGGTGCGAATGGCCGGTCAGCCTGCAGCCCGCACGGATACCCCGATCTACCAGTACCCCGGGGGGACGGAGAATCTTTTCGCCCGCGAGTTCGGCATGGACCGCTCCGCCGAGACCCTGCTGCGAGCGATCGACCGTTTTCGGATCCGGCGGGTAGATGTGGGTGAGGCGGAAGGACGGCCATTCCTGTTGATGGCGTCGGTGGGGTATGACGCGGGGGTGGTGGACGATCTGGCGCGCAGGCGAGGCCGGTCCATCAGCCATCTTTCGTATCTGGGGCCGATGCTGCGGCAGTTCCTGCGCTGGCGGCCGCCACGGCTTGAAGTCCTGATCGATGGTGAGCGATTGGATACCCACGACCAGCCGCCGGGAGGGGACCAGGCGGCGGCCGCCGGGATGCAGGGATGGGTGATCGTGGCCAACAGCCGGCAATACGCGGCGAGGTTGAACCCGGCCCCCATGGCGGACATGAGCGATGGGCTTCTGGATGTGGTCTATGTTCCGCTGCGAAGCCGGCTGGGCCTGCTCCCCCGGATGGCCTACTACCGACTCGGGTGGCAGGATCGCGATTCGGCGGTAGTGCGGCGTCGCGGGCGGACGGTTGAATTGCGTATGGACCCGCCCCAGTTCCTCCAGCTCGACGGCGATCCGCCAGGACCTGCAGGGGGGTTCGCAGCGGACCGCGCGGAGGTGCCGGGGCGGGTCGGCTGCGTCCGTATCTCGTTGCAGCCCAAAGCTTTACCGGTCCTGATCCCCTGACGTTTCCGTTTGGGGGACTTCCCTGCTCGCGGTGCCGGACCTGCGGTTCCTGAGACGCTCAAGTCGGCCGGATATGGCTCCGATGCGACTGTCGCGGACCGTTCACCCCGAGCGCATCGGCCGCGATTGCGCGCAGGAGGCCAGTGTGGATATTGCCACCATAATCGGTGTGATCTTGGGCGCGACCCTGGTGCTGATGGGGATTGTTATCGGCGGCAGCTTCACGTCATACCTGGACGCGCCCTCCGTGCTCATCGTGGTGGGCGGGGCGACCGGGGCGACGATAGCCGGCTTCCCCATTGCTCGCTTCCTGAAGCTGCCCTCGGTCGTGATGAAGACTCTGTTTGCCAAGACCACCGATCCGATGGAGCTGATCACCAAGCTGGTGGAACTGGCGGAGATTGCCCGCCGCGACGGCATTCTGGCCCTCGAGAACATGACCGACGAGATCGAAGACCAATTCCTCGTACGCGGGATCCAGATGGCGGTGGACGGCACCGACCCGGAGGCCATTCAGGTCATCATGGAGACGGAGCTGGAGAACCTGATGGAACGTCACGAGGCAGGCAAGGGCCTGCTGGACTCGATGGGCCGCTTTTGCCCGGCGTTCGGCATGATCGGAACACTCATCGGCCTGGTTGCCATGCTCTCCAACATGGACGATCCATCCAAGATCGGTGCGGGCATGGCCGCGGCCCTGCTTACCACGCTCTACGGCGCGTTGCTGGCCAACATCGTATTCCTGCCGCTGGCCGACAAGCTCGCCCGGCGTTCCAGCGACGAAGTACTGACCAAAACCATAATCATTCAAGGAGTTATGGCGATCCAGTCCGGCGACAACCCGCGTAACGTGCAGTCAAAACTCATGACGTTCATCCCGCCGGCCCAGAGGCCGGTGGATGAGGATGAACGGGTGGCGGCATAACTCATGGCCAGGCGGAAGAAACCAGAAGGCCCGGGACCCCCTGAGTGGATCGTGACCTTCGGCGACATGATGTCGCTGCTGCTGTGTTTCTTCATCCTGCTCCAGATGTTCTCGGAGTTGAAGAAGGATCACGAGTACCAGCGGGTGGTCACCGCCATCAAGGAAGCCTTCGGCTACGCCGGCGGCATCGGCGTTCTGCCGGTCAATGACCCCCCGCTCAAGTCGATTGTCGAGGTGATGGAGGCGATGGCCGTCGAGCAGGACAATCAGGAACTCAACGACAGCGCCAGTCCCACCAAGGGGATCGACGGCCCGCAAATGCGGGTGAAGAAGATCCGGGATGGGATCGTGTTCACGATCGGCGGCCCCTCGACCTTCGAGCCGCTGTCGGCGGAGCTCAGGCCCAGCGTCAAGAGCCAGATCGAGCGGCTGGCGGTGATGCTGGCGGGGCGCAACAACAAGATCGTCATCCGCGGCCACGCCGCGGCCAAGTATCTGCCCGAGGATTCGATTTGGGACGATTTGGACCAGTTGGCGTTCGAGCGGGCCCGGAACGTGAAGAACATGCTCCTGGAGATGGGGCTGGACGACCGGGTTTTCCGGCTGGAGGTGGCCGGGACACGGGAGCCGGTCCGCCCGCGGGCGGTCGCCCCGCCGGATGCGGCGGAAAACCGCCGTGTAGAGATCATCTTGACCGAGCAGTTGGCCGACGAACTGAATGCCGATTTGTACGGAACCGACGTGAATCTGGCGAGAGGAGGCTGATTCCATGGCTGACGCCCAAGCCGCCGACACCGGGGCCAAAAAATCGAGAATGCAGGTGATCATCCTGGTGGCGCTGATGCTCATCGCCGAGGCCGCCGTCATCATCGGGGTGCTGATGTTCGTCGGCAGGCCCGCAGCGGTGGAGGCGACTTCGTCCCTGGGCGATCTGCAAACCGCCGAGGACGACAAAATCGTGGAGTTGCTCGTGCTCGACGACAAGCTCTTCAACAACAAGACCGGCACCCCATACCTTTATGACGCGGAGATCTACGTTCACGTCAAGAGGAAGTACGCCGATCGGGTGGTCGAAGAGCTGGAGCAGTTCCAGAACGAGATCAAGACGGAGATCGCGGCCATCTGGAAGACCAGCGACCCGCATCAGTTCCAGGAGCCGAAGAACGAGAGCCTGACGCGCAAAGTTTACGCGTTGCTGGATGAACGGTTCGGCCTGGACCAGAAGACCAGCGAGCCCATCGTGACGAAATGCATCGTGAATATGGGGGTCGGATTGCGGGTTGACAGCTAGGTGAGTTGACAACCGGCTTCTCTTGGCGCACTGTACAGAGGTGGAACCGTTTCAGCCGATTGCCATGGAATGGCGGTCGTGTTTGCGCGCCAAGGCGCGGCGTGACGATTCCCCGGTCAAAGGTGGAGCCAGGGATGGCTGAGCAAACGCCCAACGTTGATCCTGAAACACCGGCTGACCCGCCTCCGTCCCAGGCGGAAGTGGCTGCGGATGATCAGGACCTGACTGATCGGCAGTCGGCCTCGGCCGAGCAGATCGCGGCCGAAGCGTTGCAGTCGGCCGAGCAGGCCGGGCAGGACATCGCCGCCGAAACCGGACGGCCCATGGACCTTCCGGACCTTGCCCCCCGGGAAGATCACAAAGAGGGAACCGCCGGCGCGCTGTCGATGCTCAATGATGTGAAGCTTCACGTCAAAATCGAACTCGGTCGCACCAGGATGTATGTTGAAGACGTGCTTAGCCTTAACGAAAACTCGGTTATCGAGCTGGACAAGGCGGCCGGTGATCCCGTGGACATTTATGTCAATGATCGGCACGTCGCCCGGGGTGAAGTGCTGGTGTTGAACGACAACTTCTGCGTGCGCATCAGTGAGATCATGCAGACCGCGAGCGCCAAAGAGGACGCTGACCAGGATTAGCACACTGAAAGCCCCGTCCCTTGTGGACGGGCCGTCGGAGGATCCGGCGGGGATTGCCAAGGATTGGCGACATGTTTCAGCGAACCCGGTTGCTGCTCATTGCAGCCTGCTCATTTCTGATCACAACCCCGGCCCTTGTGCTCGCCGAGCCGGACTCGCCGGCGGTGCCCGTGGCCAACGATCCTGCGGTGATTGAGCAGCGGGAGTTGTCGGGGCCGCCCGGCACGGAGAGCCCTCATCCGACGATCGATGAATCGGGAAGAAGTGCGCGGGCCGAATCGGCCCCGGACGGCAGCTCGCCGGCGCCGGCGAACGAGGACAAGGCCTTGGGCATCCCCAACGGCCTTCTCAGCGCCAGACCCGTCGAATCGCCGGACCGCAATGCAAGATCGGGGCTGCGGGCGCTGGATCCCCGCCGTAACGACGCGGTGCGGGTCGGCTTGGCCTTGGGCGGAGTGATTCTGCTTCTGCTGCTGTTGCGGGGCGTGGTCCGGCGCGGGGCCTCGGCCCTGGCCGGCGGCTCGAGGCCCTCGGGAGTGGTGGAAGTGCTGGCCCGCTATCCCGTGGCCCGCCACCAGCAGTTGATGCTCCTGAAGCTCGGCCGCCGCGTCGTGCTGCTTCATCAGGGCGGCGGGCGGATGGCCGCGCTGACCGAGATAACAGATCCCGACGAGGTCGCGTCCCTGCTGGCGAGCCTGGAGGCCGGATCGCGGCAGAAGGAGGCGCTGCGCTTCCGATCGATTCTCAAGTCGTTTGAGCGGGAGCATGCTTCGCGCCAGGCCGGGCGAAGTGGGATCGGGTTGCCTGGCAGGGAGAGGGCGGATGAAGTCATCGATCTGACGCGCAGAGGAGGCGGAGGTGCCGGTGGCTGGTTTGCCCGGCGCAGGAGCATCGCATGAGCGACGAGGCTGGATATCACCCCCGGCCACCACTGCTCTGGCCGGCAATGGTGGCTTGCGTCCTGCTGCTGGTGGCAACGGGACCGGCCTCGGCCCAACCGGCGGACCCGGCCGAGGCGGCGACGCTGAACCCCATCACCGTGCTGGAGGATGCCGCAGAGACGGTGCCCGGTGTGGAGGGAGGCCTGAGCAGCTCGCTGAACATCCTTCTCCTGCTCACGGTCCTCAGCCTCGCCCCGGCGATCCTGATCCTCTGTACCTGCTTCACCCGCATCGTGATCGTGCTGGGTCTGCTGCGCCAGGCGATCGGCACCCAGGGGCTGCCGCCCAGCCAGGTCATCATCGGGCTCAGCCTGTTCATCACCTTCGTGGTGATGGCGCCCACCTTCCAGCGAATGTATGAGGAAGGGATTCGACCCTACGCCACCGGTGAGGTCACCGATTACACGGTGACGTGGGATCGAACCAAGCAACCGCTGAGGGATTTCATGTTCGCGCAGCTGGAGGCGACCGGGAACTGGTCGGGCCTCTACATGATGCTCAACTACCGGGGCATCGACACGTCGGATCCGTCCCGGCTCACGCGGGCGGATGTCGACATGCTCTCGCTCGTCCCCGCCTACATTCTCAGCGAACTGAAGGTCGCGTTTCTGATCGGTTTCCGGATCTACCTGCCGTTCCTGGTGATCGACATGGTCATCGCGAGCATGCTCATCTCGATGGGGATGCTGATGCTGCCGCCGGTGCTCATTTCCCTGCCCTTCAAGCTTCTGCTGTTTGTACTGGTTGACGGATGGCAACTGATCGTGGGCAGCCTGATGACGAGCATCGCCCAGCCGGACATCGCGATGTATCAGACGGCGGCGGTGGTCATGACGGGAGGGCCGTAGGGGGCCTGTTTTCAGCGAGGCTGTGATTCGTGTGCGTTCACTTCAGCCGGGAGGCAACGACAAATGGGTGAGGATGCGGTTCAGACGGTAAAAGTTGCGCTGATGCAGGCGCTGATTCTGGCCACGCCGATTCTCGGGGCGGGGCTGATCGTGGGCCTGATCGTCAGCCTGTTCCAGGCGGTGACGCAGGTGCAGGAGCAGACGCTCAGCTTCGTGCCCAAGATCATCGTGATGATTCTGGTGGCGGTGATCCTCCTGAGCTGGATCGCCATGCAGATGATGGATTTCGCCGTGGCCATGTTCACCGGGACCTAGAGGAAGCGGGCGGTCGCCGTTTGACGACGGAACTCATGGGTGAATCATCTTCAGGTCATCTCGGATCACCTGGCCCCGGCGCTGCTGGTGGTCTTTCGCATCGGGGGGCTGATGGTCTATGGTCCGGTGTTCGGCAGCAGTGTGGTGCCGGCGAGGCTGAAGGTCTTTCTGGCCTTCATTCTCGGTCTGGCCGTCTATCCCCTGTTGAGCCGGCAGTACCTCGGGGACCAGGCGCTCGCGCTGGACCTCTGGTCGCTGGGACCGCTGGTGGCGACGGAGCTGTTGGTCGGCATGGTCGTGGGGTTCGTCGCCAGCCTGCCCATGGTTGCGGTCCAGACCGGCGGGCTGATGATGGGCCAGCAGATGGGCCTGGGATTCGCCCGGTTCTACAACCCGGCGATCGACGATCAGGCGGACATCATCGGCCAGATGCTGTTCTTTCTGGCCCTGGCCCTGTTCCTGTCCATCGGTGGGCACGAGGCGATGGTGCTGGCGGTGCTCAACAGCTTCCAGCACATCCCGTTGGGGCATTTCGCGGCGGAGGCGGACCTTGTGGCCCTGCTGACGGGGATGCTGCTGGCGGCCTTCGAAATCGCCCTCCGCGTGGCCGCGCCGCTGTTGGCTCTGATTTTCCTGGAAAGCTTGGCCATGGGCTTCATCGCAAAGACCGTGCCGCAGCTCAACATCCTCTCGCTGGGTTTTCCGCTGCGGATCATCGCCGGCTTCGCGCTGGTTTCCTTCGGCGTGGTGATCATCTCCGAGGTCATGATGGAGGGGATCGATCAGGCCTTGGCTGCGCTGTTTGCATGGGTTGAGTCACACTGACTGGGAACGGAAATGCCCGAGGATCTTGGCGAGAGAACGGAAGAGGCCACTCCCAAGCGCAAGGAAGAGGCGCGTGAGGAGGGCAACGTGTCCCGGAGCCAGGATCTGGCCGGGGCGCTGGTGCTGCTCGTGGCCACGGCCGCGACGGCGGTGCTGGCGGTGCGGATGCTCGGCCAGGCCAAGATCGCGCTGGGGGCCGTGCTCGCCGGGGACACCGTGGCCAACCCGCTCGATCCGGACGAGACGCGCGGCTACATCATGTACGTGGGGGCCGCGGCGATCCGCGTGGGAGCGCCGATCCTGATCGTTCTCTGGATGGCCGCCTACCTCAGCCATTTCTGGCAGGTGGGCTGGTTGGTCGCTCCCAAATCACTTCTCCCCAAGTTCAGCAAGCTCAACCCCATCAGCGGGTTCCAGCGCGTCTTCGGCATCTCCGCCCTTGTCAAGGCGATACTGGACACCTTGAAGGTGACCATCGTTCTGATCGTGGCGGCCTGGACGATCCTCGGCAGCGTGGATCGCATCATGTTGCTGCCGCATCTGGATATCCTGCCCGCCCTGGTGGAGATTGGCTGGATGCTCCTGGACCTGGCCTTCCGCACGCTCCTGGTGCTCCTGCTGCTGGGTGTGATCGACTTCGTGTACCAGAAGTGGAAGGGGCGGCACGATCTGAAGATGACCAAGCAGCAGGTCAAGGACGAGCTGAAGCAGACCGAGGGCGATCCGGAAACCAAGCGGCGGCGCATGCGCATGGCCCAGCAGATCTCGGCACAGCGCGTTTCGGCAACCGTGCCCAAGGCCGACGTGGTGGTGACGAACCCCGACCACGTCGCGGTGGCCCTTCAGTACGACGCGGATGAGATGAGCGCCCCGAAAGTCATCGCCAAGGGGGCGGATTACGTGGCGATGCGGATCCGGCGCATCGCGATTCAACACGGCATACCAATCATCCAGCGCCCCCCGCTGGCCCGGGCGCTGTACAAGGAAGTTCCCGTGGGTCAGGAGGTGCCGCCGGCGTTCTACCAGGCGGTGGCGGAGATCCTGGCCTACGTCTATCGACTCAGCGGAAGGATGGCCGGATAGGCCCCATGCCCACACCGGCCGCCTGCGGCCTGACGGAGTAGCCACGGATGGCAACCGCCCCGGGACAAATCAAACTGCCGGCACCCTTCATCTGGGTGGCGCGGTATCGCCATCTGCTCGTGCCGGTCTCGTTCCTGACGCTGATGATCGTCCTGGTCATCCCCCTGCCGCCTCCGGTGATGGACGTGCTCATCAGCGCCAACATCTCGCTGGCGGCGGTGGTGCTGCTGACGACGATCTATATGAGACGCCCCCTGGACTTCAGCGTCTTTCCCGCCCTGCTGCTGGCGACCACCCTCTTCCGGCTCGTGCTGAACGTGGCCTCGACGCGGCTGATTCTCTCCGCGGACGCCGATACGCCCGAGCAGGCCGTCGGCGTGGCCGGACAGGTGATCCAGGCCTTTGGTACGTTCGTCGCCGGCGAGTCGGTGATCGTGGGAGCCATCATTTTTGTCATCCTGGTTGTGGTGCAGTTCGTGGTGATCACCAAGGGGGCGACGCGGATGAGCGAGGTGGCGGCCCGGTTCACTCTCGACGCCATGCCCGGCAAGCAGATGGCGATCGACGCCGACCTTTCCGCCGGGATGATCGATGAAGCCACCGCGCGGAAGCGCCGGGACGAGATCACTCAGGAGGCCGACTTCTACGGGGCGATGGACGGTGCGAGCAAGTTCGTGCGCGGCGATGCCATTGCGGGAATCGTCATCACCCTGGTAAACATCGCCGGCGGCTTTGCCATCGGGGCCTTCGAGAAGGGCTGGTCGGCGGGGGACTCGCTTTCCGTCTTCACCACTCTGACCATCGGCGACGGCCTGGTGAGCCAGGTGCCATCGTTCATCATCGCGATCGGGGCGGGTCTGATTGTCGCCCGAGCCAGCGGCAGCCAGACGATCGGTGATGAGATTCCCAGGCAGCTTGCCTCTCAGCCCACCGCGATGTACCTGATCGCCGGTTTCCTGACCGTGTTGGCTTTCACGCCCCTGCCCTCGATCCCGCTCCTGGCTGCCGGAGCGGTGCTGGCGGCGATCGCCTGGTCGATCGGATACATCGGCCGGCAGGAAAAGGTCGCACGCGAGGTTCAGGCGAGGGCGGAGGCCGCCGCCCAGCCCGGCCAGCCGCAGCCCGTGGAGGATCTCCTCACCGTCGACACCCTGGAGATCGAGATCGGCTACGGGCTGGTGCAGCTCGTAGACAAGGCCCGGGGCGGGGATCTTCTCGATCGCATCTCCATGATACGGCGACAGGTGGCGGTGGAGATCGGCGTCGTGGTCCCCCCGGTGCGCATCCGCGACAACATGCAGATCGACGCCAATGCGTATCGTGTCAAGCTGCGGGGGGCAATCATCGGGGGGGGGACCATCTACCCCGATCATCTCCTGGCCATGGACTCCGGCCTGGCCTCCGGACCTCTGGAGGGCATGCAAGGTCGGGAGCCGGCGTTCGATCTGGAGGCGACCTGGATCGTGCCGGACCTCAAGCAGCGGGCCGAAACCATGAATTACACGGTGGTGGATGCCACCAGCGTGCTCGCCACCCATCTTACCGAGCTCGTCAAGGAGCACGCCGACGAGTTGCTGTCCCGCGAGGAGGTCAACCACCTGCTGGAGCAGCTCAAGAACACCGCCCCCAAGCTCGTGGAGGAGACGGTGCCCGCCGTCATCAAGCCCGGCGAGCTTCAAAAGGTGCTTCAGGGCCTGCTCAAGGAACGCGTGCCCATACGCGATCTCGCGACAATACTCGAAACGCTGGGCGACTGGGCTTCGCACACCAAGGACATGGTCGTGCTCGTCGAATACGCCCGCAACGCTCTGCGCCGGACCATTTGCGGGCAGTATGCCGAAGCCGATGAAGAGGGGCGAACCCGCCTGTACTGCATCACCATGGACCCGGCGGTGGAGGATTTGATCAGCGGCTACATCGATCGCGGGCCCGGAGGCACCACGATGTCGATCCCGCCCCAGTTGGCCAACCGGATTGCCGGCGCGGTGAGCGAGACGGCCGGACCGCTCGTCTCAGGTGGGCATCAACTGATCGTGCTGACTTCTCCCAGCGTTCGGGCGCAGGTGAAACAGATTCTCGATGCCCATGTCCCGGGATCGGTGGTGCTTGCCTACAACGAGGTTGTCAAGGGCCTCGACGTTGAATCGCTGGGTTTGGTACAATTGCCGACCGAGGCCGCCGTGCCTGCCGGTGCGGCGTAGCGGACGACATGCCGACGTCCCGCCGGACGCGGGCGTCTCACCATTGCCACGGAGGGCAACGCGGTGAACCTAAAGACCTATCAGGCGTACACGATGGCCGAAGCCCTGGCGGCGGTGAAGCGCGATCTCGGCGCCGACGCCGTGATTCTCAATACCCGTGCGTTCAAACGCCGGGCACTCTTCGGCCTGCGGCGCAAGACGGTGGTCGAGGTCACCGCCACCACGGGCGGGCAGGCGGCTCCCGAGGCCGATGTCGGCGCTCGGAGCAGACGTTTCGGCAAGGGCCGAATCGCGCACGAGACCTATCTGCGCAACACGGCAGGCACCTCTCGCAAGCCCGAGCCGAAGCATGCTCCTGTGCCGGCCAAGCCCTCCGTGACAAGCCCGGGCGAGGACGATCGCAAACGCACGCAGCGGCTGGCCCAGGCGATGGCGGAAAAGCACGAGCGCGCCAGGCGGAACGCCGCGGCCGAGGTAGCGAGCCGATCGCCGGCGGCGTCGCTCAATGAGCCGCAGTCACCTCCCGCCGAGAGCCCCCGACCATCGGCCCCGCGCACACCGCCGGCTTCGCCGGAAGATGTCCCTCGCCCGGTGGCGAAGCGATACGTGCTCAGATCACCCGATCGGACGGGCGGAAACGGTCAGACGCTTTCGGCTTCTGAATCCGAGCAGAAGCCTGAAAGCGGTCAGGTTCAACCGGCCGATCCGCTCCCGGGGGCTCCCGCGCCCGGAGTCGTGACCCTCTTTGAAGAGTCGGACAACGACGTCTCCCGCGATGCATCGACCATGGTGGATGAGGTAGAGATGCAGGGCATGCAGGAAGAGCTGACCGCCATCCGGCAGATGGTGGGGCAGGTGCTGCAGCGCCAGGTGACCACCACCGGCCGGGCCGCGCCCGCCATGCCGCAGCAGCTCTTCGAGATGTACTTGAAGCTCATCGGTCAGGACCTCTCGGAGGAGCTGGCCGATCAGGTCGTCAATGACGTGAGAGATGAGCTTTCGGCCCTGGAGTTGGAGGACGAGGAGCTGGTGCGGACCGCGGTGAAGCGACATCTGGCCGACTATATCCCCGCCGCCGCCGAACCCGTTCCGGCCCACAGTCCCGACGGGAGGCCGCTGACCATCGCTTTGGTGGGACCGACGGGAGTGGGCAAGACCACCACGCTGGCCAAGCTTGCTGCGTCCTTCAAGCTGCGTCACGGCCGCAAGGTCGGGCTCGTCACTTCCGACACTTACCGGATCGCGGCCGTCGATCAGCTTCGCACCTACGCCAACATCATCGGGCTGCCGCTTCAGGTGGTCCTCACCCCAGGCGAGATGCGACAGGCGGTATTTGCGCTGAGCGACTGCGATGTGATCCTCATCGATACGGCCGGCCGGAGCCAGAACGACGACAACCGTCTGGCGGAACTGGAGCAGTTCATGGCCGCGGCGGAACCGCACGAGGTGCATCTGGTTCTTTCCGGCACCGCCGGCGAGAAGGTTCTCCAGCGTGAGGCGGAAGCGTTCTCACGGGTCGGAGTGGACAAGATCGTTCTTACCAAGCTTGACGAGGCGGTCAGCTTCGGGGTATTGGTCAACGTCATCCGGCGCGTGGGTAAGGAGCTGAGCTTCTTCACGACCGGCCAGGAGGTTCCCGATCACATCGAGCTGGGCCGACCCGGGCGGCTGGCGGAGTTGGTACTCGGGGGTGAGGTGCATCAGTGAGCGATCAGGCGGCGAGATTGCGGGGCATTGTCGATGCGGGCGGCGGAACGGAAATCGCGCTCCAGCCGATCGTGCTGCCGCCGAGCGTTCCGATCGGCGCGGTCAGCTACGGGCCGCCCCCGCCGCGGCGTCGCAGTGGACGCCGCACCACCCTCAAGCGGGTGCAGCTTGCCCGGGCGATTGCCGTTTCATCCGGAAAAGGCGGCGTGGGCAAGACCAACCTCGCGGTCAATCTGGCCGTGGCCATGAGCCGCTTCGGGCTGAAGGTCTGCCTGCTGGATGCGGATTTGGGGCTGGCCAACGCTGATGTCCTGTGCAACGTGACCCCGAGGCTGAACCTGGAGCACGTGGTGACCGGGCGGTGCCGGCTGGCCGAATTGATGGTGCTGGGCCCGGGCGGTTTCCGCCTCCTTCCCGGGGCCTCGGGGGTGGCGGGGATGGCGAACCTGGACACGCGGCGTCGGCATCTGCTCGTGGAGCAGCTCGCGGCCCTGGAGCGGACGGTCGATATCATCCTCATCGACTGCGGGGCGGGGATCAACAGCAACGTTTCGGCCTTCGCCGCCGCCGCCCATACCGTGCTGGTGGTCACCACGCCCGAGCCCACGTCGATGACGGACGGTTATGCGATGATCAAGACGCTCCTCCGCCAGTCGCCGCGGGCGCAGGTGCAGGTAGTGGTGAACATGGCGGCCACGCTCGAGGAGGCCCGGCAAGTGTTCGGGCGCCTCGATCGGGTCAGCCGCACGTTCCTCAGGCGTCCGCTGGAGTGGGGCGGGGCGATTCCCTCCGATCCGCTGGTGGCGGAGGCGGTTAGACAGCGTGTGCCCTTTACGCTGTATGCGCCGGATGGTTGGGCCACCGCGGCCATTCACCGGATTTCAAGACGCCTGATGGGCCTGGATGAGGGGCTGCCCGAGGAGACAGGGCGGCGTGAGGGATTCTTTTCGCGTCTGGCCTCGTGGCTCGGCGCTTCAAAAACCGGCACTCATTATCCATCTTCAGCTTGATTGGTTCTGACCATGAGCCGATGCGATGAAGTTGATCTTTGGCGGACCAGTGACGGCAAAAAACCACCCATGACATCCACTGAGATGGCGGCATGACCGGTAATGTCAGCAGGGTTATTGCGGGATGTTTCGCGCTGGCGGCGTTTGCCACGGCCATTGTTGCCGGTTTGACCAGCGGTAACGGGGCATCAGCGGTGCTGGTCCGCGCCTCGATCGCATTGATCATCTGTTACCCGGTGGGCCTGGTTATCGGCGCGATATGCCAGCGGATCGTCAATGAGTATGTTCGGACGCACTGCCAAACCCATCCCAGGCAGCAATCGCCATCCGGCGGTGAGGCCGCGTCGGGGCAGAAGAGCGCGGAAACCGGCCGGAGTGAAGATACGGTGCTGGAGGCTTGACAGGAGTTGTGCAGACCCCCGCACTTTTGCTATAGTGATTCCCGGATCTGCTAGGGATGGGCAGATTGGCTGGCTCAGCCGTGGTCAAGGAGTCGACCCATGCCGAAGACGACAACGAGGTCGAAGGCGAAGAGCAACACCGCGAAACCGAAAAGCACTGCGACCCTGTCTCTTGTGGACCAGGACGTCCCCATAGAGGAATTCTGGCTGGAGTACAAGAAGACCGGTTCCAAAGCGCTGCGGAACGGGCTCATCGAGTACTACCTCGACATCGTCAAGTACACCGCCGAACGCATGCACATGCGCTTGCCCGGGGAAGTCGATGTTGAGGATCTGATGTCCGCGGGCCTCTTCGGGCTGATGGACGCGATCGACGCTTTTGATCTGGAACGCGGCGTGAAGTTCGAGACGTACTGCGCGCAACGCATCCGCGGGGCGATCTTCGACGAGCTCCGCGCGATGGACTGGGTGCCGCGTCTCGTGCGATCGCGGACCGCCAAGGTGGATCGGGCCCGCAAGGCCCTGGAGATGGAACTGGGGCGCAAACCCACCGATGCCGAGATCAGCCGGCGTCTGAGCGTAAACGAGTCGGAGTATCAGAAGCTCTCCAAGGATTCCAAACCCATCGGCGTGGTCTCCCTTAACCGCAAGTGGTTCGAAACCGACTCGAGCAAGGACATTCGCGAGATTGACGTCATCGGCGACGCGAAGCAGGAGAACCCGCTCAGCGAATTGCAGCGGCAGGATCTGAAGCTCCTGATCACCAAGGGACTCTCTCGCGCCGAACGCCTCATCATCATCCTCTACTACTACGAAGAGATGACGATGAAGGAGATCGGGATCACGCTGGATCTGTCCGAGTCGCGGGTCAGCCAGATGCACAGCTCGATTCTCGCCCGCCTCAAGGCGCAGATGCAGCATCGGGCCAAGGAGTTCTGAGCCCGCCCCCGACCTCCCAGGCCCCGCGGCCGCGGAACAGACCATCCCATCGTCCTGGAAAGGCCCGTCCACGCGCGGGGCGGCTCCTCCCCGTCCCCCCGCGGCACCTTCCTGATCGGCCGCCGGCACTGCCTGGTCATCCGATAAGAAGGCCGGGGCGGCCCGCGGCGGGGCCCCATAACGGCCTGATCCGCACCGCCCCGCATTCCCGCCTCCGAGAACCGGTGGTTCGCTTTCTCGCCTCTTCATTCGACCTCCCGAACGGTCGAAGAACAGACCGGCGCCCATCTCTGCGCGCCGGCGGTATCTGTGTGTGCCGGCGCCCCGGGGTGACTTTCCGGAGCGCTGTCAGTGCTGGAGGAATCAGCAAATGCCCCGGGATTCCGGACTTACGGTTCGACAGTACGAGCGGGAGGATATCCACCTGTCGATCGAGTTCGTGGTGGCGGAAAAGCACCGCGCACAGGTGCAGTTCAGCCCCATGTCGGCGGCCGCCGATCCGCACGCGGTGCGCGGAGTGGCCTCGGACCTCAGCTCCGGCGGGATGGGACTGGAGCTGGGGCAGTTCATCCCGCGTTTGTGCGAGGGCTCGGTGCGGGTTCTCGATCCTCGGGCGGTGGGAGAGAGACGGGATGGGACTCCAGTCCACGAGGTAGCGTTCGAGCATCCTGTCAAGGTTCGCCGCGTCACCATGACCGATCACGAGCCCACCTACGCGGTGGGAGTGTCGTTCATCGACCCGGCCCCCGACGCCCAGCGGAAGCTCCAGGACCTGCTGGCCCGCGCTCCGGGCCCTGATTGCGCGCCGGCTGGCGGAGGGGCCGCCGATGCATGATCAGGACGTCTTCCTCCAACGGGCGCTGCTCGATGCTTCGCTCGTCACCCCCGAACAACTGGCGACGGCCCGCCAGCACGGCGCCGATCACGATGTCGATCTGGTCGATGCCCTGGTGCAGACGGAAGTGTTGACCAGTCGGCAGATCGCACTCACCCGCGCCGATCTGTGCGAGGTTCCGTTTGTCAGCATTGCGGACTACGAAACGTGCTTTGCCAACACCGGCCTCGTCCCCCGGGCCGTGGCCGAGCGCTACTTCGTGTTTCCTCTCTTCATGATCGACGATGTCCTCACGCTGGCAATGGAGGATCCGTTGAACCTGGACGCGGCCGACCAGGTAAGGCAGGTGGCCAAATGCGAGGTCGACCCGGTCCTGTGCGATCGCGAACTGCTCCGGGCGCTGATCGCCCGCGCCTACAGCCTCAGCGCCGCGGAGTCCGATGGCGGCGATGCCGTCGAGGTTGAGATCGACGCGGTTGACATCGAATCCAGTCAGCCGGTGGTGGCGGCGGTGAATCAGATGATGGCGGACGCCGCCGACGAGCGGGCCAGCGACATCCATCTGAATCCGGATGAACACGAGCTGCACCTGCGCCACCGTATCGACGGCGTCCTCCACGAGAAACAGGGGCCGCCCCTGTCCATGCACCTGCCGATTGTGCAACGGCTGAAGGTCATGGCGCATCTTGATCTCACCCAGACCCGCCGGCCCCAGGACGGCAAGTTCCGCTTCCGCCATCGCGGCGAGCAGGTGGACGTGCGCCTCTCCACAATCCCCACCGTGTGCGGCGAGAACGTGGTGATGCGGCTGCTGACCAACAACGTGGCGATTCAGGATTTTCACGAGTTGGGCATGCCCGCCTCGCTGGCCGCGGAGATGAGGGACCTGCTCATTCAGCCCTACGGAATGCTGCTGGTCACCGGTCCCACCGGCTCGGGTAAGACCACCACCCTCTATACCTGCCTCAGCAAGCTCAACGATCCTTCCCGCAACATCCTCACCATCGAGGACCCGGTGGAGATCCGCATGCCTTACGTGAGGCAGGTGCAGGTTCACACCGAAATTGGCCTGACCTTCGCCTCGGCCCTGCGCTCGATTCTCCGCCAGGATCCCGACGTGGTGCTGGTGGGCGAAATCCGGGACAACGAGACGGCGACCATCGCGCTGCAGGCGGCGCTGACCGGTCATCTCGTGCTTTCAACCGTTCATACGAACGATGCGGCGGGCGCGGTGGCCCGCCTGCGCGATTACGGGCTGCCCTCCTTCGTC
>CP070772.1:2861865-2874913 GCA_020345805.1 Phycisphaerales bacterium
GTGTGGGTGCTGTTCCTCAACACCGACGGCACGGTCAAGGCCCACCAGAAGATCAGCGACACCGAAGGCGGCTTCACCGGCGTCCTGGATAATGAGGATCTCTTCGGCAGCTCGGTGGCCTCGCTGGGCGATCTTGACGGCGACGGCGTGGGCGACCTCGCCGTGGGGGCAATCTGGGATGACGACGGGGGCTACGACCGCGGCGCAGTGTGGGTGCTGTTCCTCGATGGCGTCCCCGCCTGCCCCGCCGATGTCAACGGCGACGAGGTGGTGAACATCGATGACCTGTTCCAAGTCCTCGGCGCATGGGGACCATGCGATGACCCCGATGATTGTCCCTGCGACCTTGCCGGGCCGAATGCCGGCCCCCCCGACGGCAAGGTGAACATCGACGACCTCTTCGCCGTCCTCGGCTCGTGGGGGCCGTGCCCATGAGTGAAAGGCTTGCGTGCGAATACGCCGCCTGAACAGTCGGTGCTCCGGCAAGCGGTTCGACGTGTGCCGCGTTTCAAGCAGCGAGGATGCGCGCGGGCGCCATTCTCAGGAGACTTGGGTGACCCGCCGGTACTTCCGGACGATCTCGACCAGCTTTCTCCGGTCGATGGGCTTGGTTGCGTAATCGTCGCACCCGGCCTGTGTGCACTTCTCCCGATCGCCCGTCATGGCGTGAGCCGTGAGAGCGATGATCGGTGTGGTGAAACCCTCCTGGCGCAACTTCAGAGTCGCGGCGTAGCCGTCCAGCACGGGCATCTGCATGTCCATGAGGATGATCTCAAAGGGCCGGCCGCGTTCTCTTGCCTCGATGGCCGCCTCTAGGGCGATCTGGCCGTTCTCGGCAACCGTAACCTCCGCGCCGGCCTGTCTCAGCACGTGGGCAATCAGCCTCTGGTTGTCCGGGCCGTCCTCGGCAAACAGGATGCGACAGGCGAGCAAGGGTGGCGAGGCTTTATCCCCCGCCTCCCCCGTACGGACCGTGCCGGCGTCGTGGGCAAGATCGGAACTGGCGATCAGCCTGACACCGTCGAGCGGTCCCGTGGCCACGGAGATCCGAAAGCGCGTGCCGCGGCCCGGCTTGGTATCGACGACCGTGATGTCCCCGCCCAGCGCCCGGGCCAGGCGCTTGCTGATCGCCAGCCCGAGGCCGGTGCCGCCGAACTTGCGGCTGGTTGACGTATCGGCCTGGGTGAAAGGCTGAAAGAGCAGGGGGACCTGCTCGGGGGTGATGCCGATACCGGTGTCCACGACGTCAAAGACGAGGCGAGGCCGGCTGCCGTCTTCATCAAGGCGCGTGATGATGCGGACGCTGCCGAGTTCGGTGAATTTGACCGCGTTGGCGGTGACGTTGATAAGGACCTGACGCAGGCGTGTCGCATCCGTCAGAATCGTTTCGGGAATGGGCCCCTCGAATTCGAGTTCAACCGGCAGTCCCTTCGCGTCCGCGGAAACCCGGGCGAGCGATACCGCGTCATCGACGATCTGGAAGGGCGAACAGGCGGTGCGCTCGAGGGTCATCTTGCCCGCCTCGATCTTCGAGAGATCCAGGATATCGTTGATGACGCGCACCAGCGAGTCGCCGTTACGCTTGATTGTATGGACGGCTTCTATTCTCTCCGGCGGCGCTTTCGCGAGATTGCCGTGTTCGAGCAGCAGATCGGCGAATCCGAGAATCGCGGTCAGCGGAGTGCGGATTTCGTGACTCATATTGGCCAGGAACTCGCTCTTGGCCACGTTGGCTGCCTCGGCGCGCTCCTTGGCCCGACGCAATTCCTCCTCGGCCCGCCGGCGATCGGCAACCCGCTTGCCTTCTTCGTCCAGCCGGGCCTGAGTCCCGGCGCTGCGATATGAAATGTATGCCGCCAGCAGAAACAGCAATGTCAAACCCGCCAGGAAGGTATAGGTCATTCTTGCGTGGCGGGCGACCGGAGCGGTGAAGATCTGCTTGTCGACGGTTGCAATCAGGTTGAAGCGCGCGTCGTCCAGCGGGATGCGGGTAAAGGCGGTCAATTCGAGATTGCCTCCCGCCAGGGCGTTGCAGCACTCTGCGACGCCTTCCTCGCCCTTCAGAGAATGGTCGACGAACGTGAGCTCGTGCGGGGGAATCTCCCCCCTGTTTCCATCAGCGTGCGTGTTGGCCCCGTGACATTCACTTTCCAGGTCTCTCCAGTTCAGCCCGACGTGCTCCGTCCGTGGTCCGTAGATGATCTGCCCGACATCATTGACAATCCAGTATGACAGGTTCCGATCAGTCCCCATTGAAGCGCGGCATTTGTCCCAGAGCTTGTTCAGGCTGATGCAGCCGCCGATAATCGCGACGAGTTCGTTTCCGGAACGGACCGGCACGAGCACCCGCACCTCGCTCTCCCCATTGACCGAGCAGATCGCCGCCTTGCTGATCACTGATTGCCGGCCTTTGCGAACCTCTTCAATCTCGGGCCAGCGCGGGGGCAGCACCTCCTCCGGTGAATTGGGAACTCGACAAATCGGCTCGCCGCTGCTGTTGACGACGATAATGTCGTTGTAAATGTCCCCGTTGATGTCGTAATAGCGTCCGATTTGTTCGCTGAGAATGGCGATGCCGCTTGCGGGTTCACGACGGGAGGCGAGGTAGGTGAGATCCTGCCTAACCTCCGAGATTATCTCCCCGATTGCACAGGCCATGGATTGTGTCGTGGCCAGTTGCTGCTGCTGCACGGCGCTGATGACCTGCTGCTCATAGTGTCTATGAGCGAAATACAACGCGCCGGCCATGAGAAACGTCACCAACCCTGTGAGCAGGATCGGGATTACGAAGGTCAACAGTCGGCGGTGTGGCAGAGTATTGTGCATATGCCGGGATCCGGGACCGCGCGGCCGGTCCGCCCGGTGGTACGGTCATGGCGATCATGCTTGGCAGCTACCATCGGGTGTCGCGGAGTCTGCTGCACGTGGGTCCGATAGCGCGGATATCGGTTCCGGCAACGACTCACCCGCTGAACCTATCATCGGCTCGCCGCACATATGCCTTGGTTTCTCGTGAGGAAATGTCATACCGTGCACTTCCCGGCCCCGGCTGCGCACGGTGATTCGGCTGGAACGTCCCGCCCAACCGACGTCCGGTATCACACCGGGTGGACGAGGCTGTCGGTGAAGGCCCCGGCGATTAGGGGAAACTTCGCCGACTCGAGCCTGACGGGACGGCAACGATCGCTGCGAGCAGGTGAAAGGCGGTGGTAAAGCGAACATCGAAGACCTTTATTCCTCCCCGCCTCGTGGCGGCCACGCCCGTGATGAGCTATCCCCCGTAGTACCAGGCAATTCGGGAAAGGTGCGCCGCGTCATCTCGGCGAGGCGGCCGTGGTTTGTTCGTGTTCCTCTCGGACCGTGGGGGAGATGAAATCTGGTCAGCGCACTGGAATTTCCGGCGCCCGGGTCCACAATACTGCTGTCGGGCCGGAAGCCGGTGGGGGGGCCGCCGGCCAGAAAGGGGGTGCTCAACAACCGTGATTTGCACCGGGGCGGAAGCAAGCCCGCCGGCTGCCGCATTCCGTCGGCTCCCTGGCGTCCGGCGGGTCGCAGCGACGAGACCGGGACAGGGCTCGGCTCTCACTGATTGGGAGTGGAAACATGAATGCTTTACGAACGATGTCTGTGATCGCGGTCGTAGCCTTACTGGCCTCCTCCGCCACCGCCGATGCCCCGATGATCTGGTGCAATGGTTGGGTCTGCGGCGGCAACGGGCCGCGGGCCTACACCTATCATGTGGATTCGGTCAGCTATCCCATGACGGAGTTTCGCGTGGGGACCAACGATCTGAACGCAGCGCACTACATCAACGTACGCACGCCTCCGGGTTGGACCTTCGCGGTCGAGGAAGTCTGCATGCCTCATCTTTGCGCAAGCTGCGGCAATCACACCCACCACGACGTGATTTCAGACGGTCCCTGCTGGTGCATGACCACAGGCAGCGTGCGCTGGTGGACGGATGATCCGGAGATGTACATCGAGGTCTTTACGTTCGGTTTCGACCACTACTGGCCGCCGGAGGACGTGGGCTGGAGGCTCGCGACTCACCGCGACGATCCGCCGGAGGACTACATCTTCTACGAGTTCTGGGACATTCCGCTGGGAATGGGTAACGGCCCCCTGCACGGACCATGCCATCCGTTGACAACGTGCGTGATCAATGAAGACTGCGACGGCGACTATTACTGCTTCTTCGAGCATTGCGATTACGATTTCGGCTGGTGCATGCCCCTGCCCGTGGATTGCCCGGATATGTGGGAACCCGTCTGCGGCTGCGATGAGCTGACCTACGCCAACGCCTGCACGGCAGCCGCGGCGGGCATGAGCATCGAACATGTCGGAAAATGCGAGGGCTTCTGCCCCGAGGATGTCAACGACACCGGCGTTGTGGATATTGATGACCTCTTCCAGGTCCTCGGCGCGTGGGGGCCGTGCGATGACTGCGTGGAGGACATCAACGTCGACGGAGTCGTTGATATTGACGATGTGTTTGCGGTCCTCGCCGCGTGGGGACCGTGCCTGTAAGCGCCAATCGCGCGTCGCTGCAACTGATGTTCACATCCCGTTCGTATCGCGGCCCCGCATCCTGCGGGGCCGTTTTGCGCTTGATCACACGATTTCGAGACGATTATTCGGATTTTTCATTGGGCCTTCAGCCTGTCTGATCTATATTACTGCTGTGCCGACGGTCGGGGTCAATCCTGCCGTGGCTGCCGGATGCACGGAGAGGCTTGAATCGTGGGGGAGTGCGGTAGGGCAGAGCATAGCGTAACCGACCCTCGGCGGGGATGACGATGGGCGATGCCGCCGGCGGTGTCCGGCGCGGTTATGAATGGGAGCGGGAATCATGGCCGCTTTACGAGAAATGTTCGTGATCGCGGCCCTGGCCTTGCTGACTTCCTCCTCCTCCGCCGACGCCCCGATGATCTGGTGCACCGGTTGGGTCTGTGGCGGCAACGGGCCGCGGGCCTATGCCTACCACGTGGATTCCGTCAGCTATCCGATGATGGAGTTCCGCGTGGGCGCGAACCAACTGGGCGCTTGGCCAGCCACCAACGTGCTTACCCCGCCGGGCTGGAACTTCGCGATCGAGGATGTCAGTATGCCTCATTATTGCTTAAGCTGCGGCGATCACACGCACCACGGCGTGATTTCGGACGGCCCCTGCTGGTGCACGACCGAGAAGAGCGTGCGGTGGTGGACGGATGACCCCGATCTGGCGGTGGAGGTCTTCACCTTCGGTTTCGATCACTACTGGCCGCCGGAGGATGTGGGCTGGTCGCTTCTCACGCATCGCGAAGATCCGCCGGAGGACTACACGTTCACCGAGTTCTGGGACAGCCCGCTGGGAATGGGCCAAGGTCCGCTGCACGGGCCGTGCTTTCCGTTGACATGGTGCCCGATCCACGAAGACTGCGACGCTGACGAGTACTGCTTCTTCTGGGAATGCGATACCGATTTCGGCTGGTGCCTGCCCCTGCCCGTGGATTGCCCGGATCATTGGGAGCCGGTGTGCGGCTGCGACGAACTCACCTACGCCAACGCATGTAGAGCTGCCGTGAGCGGCGTGAGCATCGAGCATACAGGGAAGTGCGAGGGGTTCTGTCCGGAAGATGTCAACGACACCGGAGTCGTCGATATCGATGACCTGTTCCAGGTTCTCGGCGCGTGGGGTCCGTGCGACGAGTGCGTGGAGGACATCAACGCCGATGGAGTTGTCGATATCGACGATGTGTTCGCGGTGCTGGCGGGGTGGGGGCCGTGCTTATAAGCAGACATGACAGCCCACCGGCGGGCTGCGGATAACCAGTGAAGCGAGGTGCGACATGCGGACGAATCCGGCCCTGATGACAACAACGGTCTGCTGTCTGGCCCTGGTGGTTGCCGCCCCTGCGATGACGGGGCATGCCGACATCATCCATGTGCCGGGTGATTACGACACCATCCAGCAGGCCATCAATGGCTCCGACCACGGCGATACGGTTATCGTCGCCGACGGCGAGTACAGCGGGCCGGGCTTCCACGAGATCCACCTCTGCGGCAAGCGGATCACCGTCCGCAGCGCCAACGGCCCGGAGAGCTGCATCCTCGACTGTGATGGTGCCGCCCGGGGGTTCTATCTCTATGAAGGCGAGACGGAAGAGTCTCAGATCGAGGGCTTCACGGTCAGGAACGGACATGCGATGTACGGCGGCGGTATGTACCTGGAGAATGTCAGTCCCCTGATCAGCCAGTGCATCTTTGACAGCAACACTGCCGACGACCGTGGGGGCGGTGTGTACTGCCTGAACGCCGCCCCGATCATCGAGGACTGCGCTTTTTTGGATAACCATTCGAGCAATCGCGGAGGCGGGCTCAGCATCTTCGATCACAGTGTCCCGGCGTTGGAACGCTGCGTCTTCAGCGGCAATACCGCGGATGGCAAGGGCGGGGGGCTCAGCAGCGCCGAATACGTTCAGGCCAGGGTGGTCGATTGCGTGTTTCAGGGCAACACCGCGGGACTCTACGGAGGTGGCGTCTACAGCTATGACGACGACCTGTCCTTCTCGCGATGCGAGTTCATCGGGAACAGTGCATCAAGTCACGGGGGCGGGATGTTCAGCACTGCCATGGGCGAAGTGGCGGCGGACAACTGCCTCTTTGTGGGCAATTCGGCGGGAGGCACCGGAGGTGCGGTCACGGGATGGGAAGCGAATATCCACCTCCACAACTGCACGATCGCCGGCAACCAGGCCGAGCGCGGAGGCGGTATCTGCGCTGATGATGACAGCAGGGCGTATGTGAGTAACTGCATCCTATGGGGGGATGCGCCCGAAGAGATATCCGCCGAGAACTGCGGTGAGGCCGAGGTAAGGTACAGCCTCGTGCAGGGAGGCTGGGAGGGCGATGGCAACATCGATGCCGATCCGCTGTTTGTCGATCCCGATGGGGGCGACTACCGGCTCGGCGGCGCCTCGCCATGCATTGACGCGGGCGACAATACCGCCGTGCCTGGCGATATCACCACCGATCTGGACGGCAATCCGAGGTTTGTCGATGATCCGAACACCGTGGACACCGGGTTCGGCGATCCGCCCATCGTGGACATGGGTGCTTACGAGTTTCAGCCCGTCGAATGCCCGGCGGATCTGAACCACGACGGCAGAGTGAACATCGACGACCTCTTCGCGATCCTGGGCGCGTGGGGGCAGTGCGACGATCCGTCCGATTGCCCCGAAGATCTCAACGGTGATGGCATGGTGGACATCGATGACCTGTTCGTGATTCTCGCGGAGTGGGGGCCGTGCCCATGATTGAGTACGCGTGTGTGGGCGACAGCGCCCTGTTGGCAATCCCGGATTCAGGCTCAGGTGGTGACTGAATCCATTATCACGCGGGCGATGCGGCGGACTTCGTCGGGGTTTGGACCGCCGATCGTCTGGTAGCGATGGAGAGGGGAGTCGATGGCGGGCGCGGCCGGATCGGATGATTGGGCGATCTCGGCGGCGACGGCGTGGTGCGCTTCGCGCAGGGGAGTGCCGCCCTGCACGTTCTCTTCCATGCGCAGCGTGGCGTTGATGTTGCCGCTCTGAAGGGAGGCCGCGAGGCGCTCAGGATCGAAATCGAGCTGGCGAATGAACGCGGCCGCCATCTGGAGCAGCGAGTGCAATGTCTCGACGCCGCGATGCAGAACGGGCTTGACGCACTGCAGGTCGCGGTTGTAGCCGCTGGGCAGGCCCTTCAGTATCGACACCAGTTCATAGTGGGCGGCGATGACCGTATTGCACTGGCCGCGCAGCAACTCCATCGCATCAGGATTCACCTTGTTGGGCATCATCGACGAGCCCGTGGCGAAGGCGGCCGGGTATTTCGTCCAGCCCAGCGCTGCCTGGGAGAACACGATGACATCAGTGGCAAAGGACTGGAGATGGAGTGCAGCTTGTGACGCCAGCGCCAATATCTCCAGGCATTCATCGCGGGTGCAGGTGGAGTCCAGGGCGTTGAGTGACGGCTCCTCAAAACCCAGCTCGCGGGCCTGGATCCGGCGGTCGATGGGGATCGATGATCCCGCCACCGCCCCAGACCCGAGAGGGCAGTGGCGGGACCATTCGACCAACATGAGTCTGAGGTGCCGGAGCACGCGATCGAAGCTCGCCGCGTAGCGGAGCGACCAGAAGCCGGCGCTGCCGGGGGCGGCGAACTGCTGATGCGTCTGGAGCGGAAAAGCCAGGTCGGCCCAGGCGTGGGCCTTCTCACAGCAGACGACGATTACTTCCTGGAGGCCGGCGGCAAGGCGTCGACCGGTGTCGATGACGTACAACTTCAGCAGTGTGGCGATCTGGTCGTTTCGGGAGCGGGCGGTGTGGATCTTCTTCCCCGCCTCTCCGGCGATGGTAGTGAGCTTCCCCTCGATCCAGGTGTGGATGTCCTCGGCATCACTTTCCGGACACGGCGCGCCGACGAACTCCCCTTCAATCTCGTCCAGCGCATCACCGAGCCCGGCGTGTTCCGAATCCGACAGGATTCCCGCCGCGTGCAGCGCGCACGCATGTGCCCGCTGCAGCTTCAGTTCAAACGGCAGAAGGAACCAGTCCTCAGGCAGACATGCGTTCAGCGGCTGAAAAGTGGGATGAAGCGGGGTGCTTTGTTTCCACAAGGCCGGCATGTGTTTCCTCGACGAAGGGTTTGCCGATGTTGGACAACCAGTTCAGGCGGATGAATCCCGCCGCGTCCTGGTGGGAGTAATCGCTCTCTTCGAACGTGGCCATCTCGTTGGTGAAGATCGACTGGTTATTGAGGATCTTCGAGACGTACGGCGCGGGCTGCAGTTGCACGGTCACCGAACCGGTCAACTGGGCCATCAACGCGTGGGCCGCGGCCTCGATGACCATCCGCTGATCGGAGAAGTACTCCCCGCGGTAGAGCATGGTCGCGTACTGATCGCCCAGCGCGACGTACTGATCGTAAGTGGGCTTGTTCAGGCAGGTGCGGGCCAGAGTATCGGCGGCCAGATGCAGGAGCTTGGCCGCGGGGTTGATATACAGGCCCCGCGACTTCACGCCCGTGAAACGGTTCTCGATGATCAGGTCCCAGCCCCAGTCCGCGGTGCGGTATTGACGGTTGAGCTGGTCGATGATCTGGGGCAGGGGGAGCTTCTGGCCGTTGACGGCCACGGGCACGCCGGCTTCGAACTGAACGTCCGCCGAGGGTTTGGCCGGTCTGGGCGAGTCGTCCCAGGCAAAGCGCCCGGCCACGGACTTCAGGACGGCCCCGACATCGACGGTGCTGTCCGGTTCCTCCAGCATCCCGCCCTCGATGGACAGATGCCAGAGGTTCTCATCCATGCTGTAGTCCTTCTCGACGGCATAGTCGCCTTTGAATCCCTGCTCCTTGAGGAAGTTGATCAGGTCGACGCGCCCGCCGAACTCCCAGAATTTCCAGGGAGCGAGAACCGGGCATTCCGGGGCGAGCGAACGGTAGGCGAACTCGAAGCGGATCTGATCGTTGCCCTTGCCGGTCGCCCCGTGCACCAGCGTCGCACCGCCAAGTTGCCTTGCCACCTTCACCTGCTCCTCGGCGATGAACGGGCGGGCCAGGGCGGTGCCGAGTCGGTAGGTGCCCTCGTAGGTGGAGGCGAGCCCGATCGCCATGGGGATGACGTGGCGGTACATGGCGGGCTTGGCGTCGCGGATCACCGCGGTGGCGGCGCCGTGATCGAACGCCTTGTCGCAGAGGGCAGGGAGGTCTTCATCCTGCCCGACATCCACGAGGACGGCGTGGACCTCATAGCCTTGCAGCTTCAGCCAGGGGACCATGGCCGAGGTGTCCAGGCCGCCGGAATAGGCCAGTACGCATTTCTTAGCGTTCACGTTTGTCTCCAAACCAGTTTTCCAGTCGTCGCAGAGCGACGGTTTGCGTCTTTCGAGTCTTGGTCGCGAGGAAGACGGTGTCATCGCCGGCCAAGGTGCCCGCGATGGAAGAGTCGACCTTGCCGTCGATGGCCAGGGCGATTGGCTGGGCCTGGCCGACGGCGGTGCGCATGACGATCAGGTGCGGGCCGCAGGGCACGAAGCTCACGACCGCGGCGCTGTAGTCCACTTCCGACACCGCCGCGGCCTCTTCGGCAGGGAGGACGTATCGCCCGCCGGCCTTCCGGACCTCCAGCTCCCGCAAATCGCGGCTGAGCGTGGATTGGTCGGCCCTGATGCCGCGCTTGGCCAACGCCGTGAGGAGCTGGCTCTGCGTGGCGACCGGCCCGTCGCTCAGGATCTTGCGGATGGCGAGCTGGCGCTGGTGTCGCATGGCGTTCATTCTACATACTATGGGCTCATATGCAACATATTCTGCACTTTTTCTTCCCTTTGCGCTTCTTTATTTTGCCCGTTGCCGGCCTGGCATGCCCGGCCGGGCACCGTGCCGTGGCGACCGTGGCGACACGTCCGACTCTGCCAGCCCCGCGGTCCGGGCGGCGGGGAGAACGCAATACGCTGTCGGCAAAAGACTTACGGCGATCGGCGCCTGCTGCCGGCGGTCCGTCGGCCGGGGCGGCGATCCGGCTGCCCGGTAAGGCCATCTTCTCCGCAATTTGGCCGCCGTCGTGGCTAATGGCTCGCGATTTGGCATTTCCGTTCCCTCCGCGGTCGTCCGTGGGCCATACTGGTATGGAGAACAGGAGGAGACGCTTGACCCGCCGGTTTCCGTTTCCTGCCCCGGCACGGCACCTGCCCGGTCGCCTGGTGGCGTCGCGGGATGGTCCAGGGCCAGAAAACGCTTGTGGCGGGGCGGATCTGTCGGTTATTCTGATTCGAAGTGGAGTAGTAGCGGGCCCTGCCTGCGGGCCGGCCCCGAGTTGACATCCAACCCCCAGGAGGCGGAGCATGCATCTGCTACAAGGATTATTACTGTTTGGCGTTGTTGGACTTATCGGCCAGGGCGCCTCGGCCCACCAGCAGTTCAACGGGGCTGTTGCGGATGACGAAATACCCCCGCCCCTGCCGCGATGGCGGGAAGGCGGGACTCCCCACGATCCCAATCAGGCGCTGGAGCCCTATGCCATCGAGTTCAAGCGGGACATACCCACCTCCGGCTACCTCGAAGCGCCTCCGGAGTATTCGCCCACGCGGGGAGTGGTATTCAAGTACATCACCGGCCACTGGACCAGCGTGGTCACCGATTGCGTGGTGGCCCTCACCTCCGACCCGGCCCACGACGACATCGCCTATGTGGTGGTCAACAATTCGTCTCAGCAGACGGTGGCGACGAACGACTTTGTCGCCCATGGCGCGGACATGAGCAAGGTCCGGTTCCTCATCCAGTATTCCGAATCGGTCTGGCTCCGCGATTACGGCCCGCACTTCACCTGGCAGGATGGGGCTCTGACCATCGTCGACAGCCACTACTATCCCACCCGGCCCAACGACAACTTTATCCCCACCATGCTGGGCGACAACCACTTCATCATGCCCACCTACGACATGGGCCTGTACTACTCGGGCGGCAACTTCCTGCCCGGCCCGGAGCGCGCGGCCTGGCTGTCCTCGCTGGTCAACATCGACAACCCGGCGTCTCAGGGCTTCACTCCGGAACTCATCGCCGAGCTCTACCAGCGCTACCAGGGCATCGACACCCTGCACATCATGCCCAAGCTGCCGGCCAACGTGGACGGGACCGGCCACATCGACATGTGGATGTACATCGTCGATGAAGACTCGGTGATCATCTCCGAGTTCAAGGAAGGATCGAACCAGCAGGCGATCGATATCACCAACAACGCGGTCCCGTATATGGAAGCCCTCGGTTTCGAGGTGCATCGTACTCCGGCCTGGAACGTCGGCTATACGCACTACACCTACACGAATGCCTTCCGCGTGGGCGATCGCATTCTGGCCATCAGCTACGGCGAAGGGAACCCCAGCTATCTGGATGAAGACGCCGAGGCTCTGGCCGCGTGGGAGGCGGCCGCGGGCCCCAATGTCGAGATCATCCCCATCAACTGCTACTCGATCATCCCCGCGGCCGGCGCCATCCACTGCATTGTCATGCAGGTTCCCCTGTGCACCGAGTCGATTCCCACCGTCCATGTCGTTTCTCCCGACGGTGGTGAGCTGCTGGTGCCCGGCACCACCCACACAATCCAGTGGGCCGCTTCCGACACCGACAACGTCGAAATCCCTCAGATAGACCTTTACTACTCGCCCGATGGCGGGAGGGCCTGGAACTTCATCGCCACCACCACGGACACCGGCTTCTATGACTGGACCGTTCCCGACGAAGACACCACCCAGGCGATGGTCAGGGTGGTGGCCACCTCCAGCGACACCGACCAGGGCGAAGGCGTCAGCGCCGATTTCTTCCAGATCGCCCCGGCCCAGCAGACCCTATATGACTTCACCACCGGCGGGGGCGTGGACAAGTTCGGGTGGGGATATCAGGTCTATTACTGGTCCCTGGTGGATGGCAATCGTACGCCGGTCAGCAACGAGATCAGCACGCTGGTGGCCGACGCCTACGACCGGCTGTCCTACTCCGACGCCACGGGCAGCGACTACGACCCCAACCGCTACATCTCGCCCACGACCAGCTACCGGACCACACACACCTTCGAGTTCACCATCGACGAGGATCCGGCCCAGATCGACGACATCGCCGTCCTCTGGGAAGGCTACGCCGATCAGTGCACCCAGATCGAGCTGTATGTCTGGGACTACGTCGAAGGGCAGTGGGGCGACGGCGCGGGCCTTTACAACCAGAACCGGTACATGGACAACTGGGCCGGCAACATCGACGGCTACCTGGAAGGACATCTGCAGTCCGATTTCGATCGTTATATCGACGCCAGCGGCCAGATGACTTTCCTGCTCTTCGGCGAGCGCACCGGCGATGAGTCGTACCACGATTACATGGAGCTGGTGGTGACGAGGATTCAGGGCGCTTGCCCCGAGGATGTCAACGATGACGGCTGGGTCGACATCGACGACCTCTTCGACATCCTCGCGCACTGGGGTGAAGGCGCGGGAACTTACGATGTCAACGATGACGGCATGGTCGACATCGACGATGTGTTCGC
>CP070772.1:2875013-2902256 GCA_020345805.1 Phycisphaerales bacterium
TGTCGCACGCGTCGTGAAACCGAGTTGATGTGGACATGCGCAGGGTCAAGACAATCGCGGACCGGTGCATCGGCTGGCTGCTGGCGGCCCTGATGGGCATCGCGGTGCTCAACGTGCTGTGGCAAGTGTTCACACGCTTCGTCCTTAATCATCCCAGTTCGTTCACGGAGGAAGCCGCGCGATACCTGCTGGTGTGGATATCGGTGATTGGGGCGAGCTATGCGGTAGGTGGTCGGATGCATCTGGCCATCGACCTCCTGCCGAACAGGCTCGCCGGCCGGCGCGGCGGCATCATCGTCGAACTGACGATTGATACGTGCGTCTTCCTGTTCGCTCTCCTTGTGCTCATCGTCGGGGGAGTTGCCTTCGTCAAGACCACGGCGCAGGGCGGTGAGACTTCACCCGCCCTCGGTCTGAAGGTGGGATATGTCTATGCGGCCCTTCCGGCGGCGGGACTGATCATGATCTTCTACGCCGCCCTTAACGCGATCGAACGATTCGCCGCCCGCCGTGCCCTGTTGCACGGGAACGACGAACAGCAAGGCTGACCTTATGCAGGCTCCTCCCTTGCTCATCCTGGTCATCGTCTTCGCCATCCTCCTGGCGTTGGGGGTACCTATCGCTTTCTGCATCGCCCTGAGCACAGTGGTGGCGATGTGCCTGATCATGGATTTCCAGGACGCCACGACCACGATGGCCCAGGTAATCGCCAACACCGACTCATTCGTCCTGCTGGCGATTCCATTCTTCATTCTCGCGGGGCAGATCATGAACCGGGGCGGGATCGCCCGGCGGATCATCGATTTCGCCAAGGCCATCGTGGGACCCTTCCCGGGCGGGCTTGCATTCGTCAATATCGTCTCTGCCATGCTATTCGGGGCGCTATCGGGTTCGGCGGTGGCGGCGGCCTCGGCGATCGGCGGAGTAATGTCGCCGCACATGGAAGAAGAGGGATACGACCCCGGTTACAGCGCGGCGGTGAACATTACATCTTCCACCACCGGCCTGATCATCCCGCCCAGCAACATTCTCATCGTGTATGCGCTCGTGGCGGAGGAGTCCGTGGGGCGGCTGTTTGTCGCCGGCTACGTGCCGGGGGCGCTGGTCGGGCTGTCGCTGATGGCCGTCGCGGGGCTGATCGCGAAGGCCCGGGGCTATCCGACCGCGGAACGTGTTTCGATCGGCGTGGCAATCCGGCGCTTTCTCGCCGCCGCTCCCAGTCTGGGTCTGATCGTGGTGGTGATCGGGGGGATCGTGGGCGGCGTGTTCACCGCCACGGAAGCCGCGGCGGTGGCGGTGCTGTACGCCCTGATCCTCGCGTTCATCTACCGGGAGCTGCGCATCAGCCAGTTGCCGCGAGTATTGCTCGATTCAGCCACGACTACCGCGGTGGTGATGCTGCTGGTGGCGACTTCCATGTGCATGTCGCGGCTGCTGGCACTGGAGCGGATCCCGGTCCAGATCAGCGACGCCCTTCTGGGTTTGTCGGACAACCCGATTATCGTGCTCATCCTCATCAACCTGGTTCTTCTGATCGTCGGCACGTTCATGGACATCACGCCGGCCGTGCTGATCTTCGCCCCGATCTTCCTGCCCATCACGGACAGTCTCGGAATCGATCGCACGCACTTCGGAATAGTGATGGTCCTGAACCTCTGCATCGGCCTGTGCACACCACCGGTGGGGAGCGTGCTGTTCGTGGGCTGTGGCGTGGGAAAGGTATCGATTGCGAAGGTGGTGAAACCGATGCTGCCGCTGTATGCGGCGATGATTGTCGCCCTGCTGCTGGTGACTTACGTCCCCGCCCTCAGCCTGTGGCTGCCGCACGTCTGCGGTTATTGATGCGGCCAAGCAAGCCTGCCTGCCTGCCGCTCAGCGTGCGCGGATGTAGTCCTGGTAGCGCCGCTCCATCTGTTCCCTGGCAGGCATGTCGCCCAGCATGACATAAATGCGGTACCGCAGGGTCAGCGTTTCGTCCTTGCGGATCTCGACTCTTGGGAACGCCCCGAACCGGCCGTAGTCGCGGTAGGCCGAGTAGACCGTGCCGCGCGGGTTAGCCGGATGATTCATATGCAGGACGGTATATCGCTTGCCGTTGAGTTCGAAGCCCATGGCCACCCAGGGCAGATCCTTGTCCCGGGTGGGATCGATGCCCTCCTCATGGAACAGGTAGGCGGCCTTCACCTCGGGCCCGCCGTCGGCGACATCGTTGTGGGCGCGGAACTGGAAGCCGGCGTGCTCCGGATCGCCGTCGAGCAGCACGTCGCCGGCGATCGGGGTGATCTGTGACTCGAAGTCCAGGAGCAGAAAGCCCGGTCTTGCCACTTCGCGCACGGAAATTGACCGGCGCTCGATCAGCGCGGCCTTCCCGTCCGGGCCGCACCAGTCGATGCGCGCGATCTGGCGGGCATCGCCGTCACCGGCGGCCAATTCGAGCGTCTCCACGTGGCGCTGGGTCACGCCCTTCATGTGCCAGTAGTCATATTCGTTGCCGCCCAGCGTGAGTTTGTTCCAGCCGATGAAGATGCCGCGATGATGGGTGTAGAGGCCTCCGGAGCCCTTGGTTATGAGCTTCTCGCCGTTCTCATCGAAGACGTGGTGATAGACCTTGTAGGTTTCGTGCAGCGTCTCGTCGGTGGAAGGGTCGTAGGCATGGACGTAGCACAGCACGCGGCGGTTACTGTCGTAAAGATCAGTGGTCCCGTCGGGCTGGTCGACCCATCGGAACACGTGCGCATCGGCGCCGGCCGGCGCAGATCCGGCGTGATCCTGCGAGGCACAGCCGGCGAAAGCGGAAATCGACATGGCCGCCAGTGACCAGGCATAAGCGAGTAGAGCGCGTTTCATGGTTGTGTCCAGATACTGTTCTTCGGTGTGCTCGCCAGGGTTGGATCATGATCAGACTTGCTTGGGAACCACGTAAGGCTCGCGGTAGTTGCGAGTGAGCAGCTCGTTGGCCTCGGGGGCGAGCTGGCCGGTGAAGTGCTCGGCGGCGCCGTCGAAGGACAGAGCCGCTCCGGTGCGGTAGGCGATGTTGGCCAGCAGCGGCAGGGCGGTGGAGATGAAACCCTGCTCGATCTCGCTGGTGAGATTGTTCCGGTCTCCGCTGCGGAGGGCGAAGATGAAGTTGGCGAAATGCCCGCCTCCGCCGGTGCCGGCGAGGTTGGCGGGGTCGGCGAATTCCTCGGCGCTTTCGGAGCTCGGGCCGGGCTCGTTCTTGCGCCCGAAATAGGTCTTCCAGGTGGAGCCGTTGACGTGCATCCAGCCCTCCGTGCCGAAGAAGAGGTTGCCGATCCGGATGCCGTCCTCGGCGTTGGTGTACAGGCCGCGCACCTCGAACTGGAGGATCTTCCCATCGGCGTATTCGAAAGTTGCGGTCTGGGTGTTGGGGGTCTGCTGGTCGGAATCCCACTTGAAGTAGCCGCCGGAGGAGCTGATGCGCACCGGGTGCACGCTCTCGTTGAGTCCCCAACGTGCGATGTCGAACTGGTGCGGGCCCTGATTGCCGATGTCGCCGCTTCCGTAGGTCCAGTTCCAGTGCCATTCGTAGTGGAAGTGATTGCGATTGAATGGGCGCTGGGGGGCGGGCCCGAGCCAGAGGTCGTAATGAACGCCCTCGGGGACCGGCTCATTCTGGCGATGGCCGATCGACTCGCGGGGCTTGAAGCAGAGCCCCCTGGCCATGTACACATCACCGAGCCCTCCCCCGTGGAGGAACTTCATGGCGGCCCTCACATTGGCGATGGACCGGTTCTGGAATCCCACGGCAACCATCCGGTCGTAACGCCGCGCCGCCTCGACCATCTTCCGACCTTCCCAGACATTGTGGCAGCAGGGTTTTTCGACATAGACGTGCTTGCCCGCCTGGCAGGCCCAGACGGTGGCCAGGGCGTGCCAGTGATCGGGGGCGGCGATCGCCACTGCGTTGATATCCGGATCATCAAGGGCGCGCCTCAGGTCCCATTCCGTCGCGGGGGCCGAGCCCTGCGCCTCTTCCATCTGTCCGACACGTTCGGGGAAGAGGTTCTCATCCACATCAACCAGCGTCTTGATGTGAACGTTGGGAATCTTCGCAAATCCCTTGGCCAGTTGCATGCCGCGGCTGCGTATGCCGATGACCGCCATGTTGATCCGATCGTTGGCACCGATGACGCGGCTCTGGACGATCGGCAAGGTCCGAGAGGCCGCGGAGGAGGCAAGAGCCCCGGCGGCTACGATGCCAGCGGCGGCCTGCGTCCCTTGAATCAGGAACTCGCGTCGCGAGCTTTCACTTTCTTGACTGGACATGCAACTGCTCCTTCGGCGTGGTCAACTGACGTGATTCGCGGTTGTTCGAGTGTTTACAGCGGGAAACGAAGCACATTCACCCTCCGGTCAATCCATACCGTGGATTCCGTGGAGGTGGATCAGTCTAACGGGACAATCCAAATGTTGCGGAACCTGACCTTATGGCCGTGATCCTGCAGTAGGATCGGTCCCGGCTCGGGCCCCTCCGTCCGGCCCGCCCCGGTCTTGTTCTGCAACTCGACTTCATCGTGAATCAGGACTCCGTTGTGGATAACGGTGATGCGTGCGTTCTCGATCTTGCGGGCGTTCTCGCCCTGACCTTCCCAGCGTGGGCTGCGAAAGGTGATGTCGTACGTCTGCCACTCGCCCGGTTTGCGACAGGCGTTTTCATCCGGTGCTTTGAACCTGTACAGCGCGGCGCAGTCTCCCGGGCCGGCCTCGAGCCCGAAGGAATCGAGGATCTGCACCTCGTAGCGCCGCTGGATATACACGCCGCTGTTGCCCCGGCCCTGCCCGCGGGCATCGGGCGGCGACTGGGGGATGTTGAACTCGACATGGAGCAGGAAGTCGCGGAACGGTTCGGTGGTGATGATACTGCCCGTGCCGGGTGCTACCTGCATCGCTCCGTCAACGATCTCCCATTCGACCGGCCCACCATCGGCACCGATCCAGTGGGAAAAGCCGGTGCCGTCGAACAGCGCGATCGTACCGCGAATGGGCGACAACTCGTTGGATGACGACGCGGTCTGCGGAGGAGGCGACTGCACTTCCGGCTGCGGTCTGTTGGCGCAACCGTGAATCTGTGTCACGGCCATCAGCGTAATCATCAACTTCGGAACAACCCGCTGGATCTGAGACATTCACTGATCTCCCGGGGCGCAGTGCGATCAGCGCACCTTTCCCATCTGCTCTCGCATGGTCTTCACGGCTTTGGGAAGCTCTTCGGCCATCTCGCTCCATCGACATTCGATGGAAATGCCGCCCTTATATCCGATATCGTGGAGGGCCTGGAAATATGGCGTGAAGTCCTCGCCGCCCACGCCGGGTGCCCGGCGGCCTTCCTTCTCGGCGATGTGCAGGTGCCTGATCAGGTCGCCGGCAGCGCGGATGTTCTCGGCCGGCTCGTTCTCGCAGAGCATGTGATAGATATCCGCCAGCAGCATGACATTGGGATGCTGCACGGCCCGGGCGAGCATGGCCCCTTCCTCAACGGAATTGATGAAGTTGGTTTCGCGGCGGTTGAGCGGCTCGATGACGATCACGACATTGTGCGGCCGGGCGAGCATGGCCATCTTGCCCAGGAGTGCGACGAACTGGAGTTCTGCCTGGCGGCGGTCGAAGCCGTCGGGGATCGAGCGGGCCCCGCTGGATCCGAAGACGATGTGTCTTATGCCGACAAGGGCCGCCCGCCGGAACGCGGTTTCCGCGAAGGCAAGCACCGCCTCGTGATTCGCCTCCGGCCCGACGCATTTGAGCGAGCCGGGCAGGAACCCGTTGGCGGCGCGCACGGGCAGGCCGCACTGCTCGGCCGCCTTCAGCTTCTCCGCGAACTCCTCGTCGGGCCTGTCGGGGATGAGCAGGCCGCGGACGCCCTCCTCGATGTACGCCGCCCCGGCTTCTCTCAGCAACGCGGCGTTGGCCACCGATGTGCAGACGCCTATATCCACCTCGTATGGTGCGACGGCATTGACGAAACGGTCGCCGAAGGCTGCGTGTGGAGCAAAGGCGGCGCCCGCGACCGTCGCGACCGCGGTGCCGAGGAACGATCTGCGCGTCTGCGCGGTTCTCACGTTCATCGCCGTTCCTCCTCTTGCCCGGCCTTTCCGCTGCGGGGCGCGTTCGGCAGGGGGCAGTATATCAGGCCGCGCGTTCAGTCCCGGGCCATTTCCAGGGCCGCGCTGATGGTGCGGTACTTGGCTTTCATGTTCGGCACCTCCCATTCCGGCAGCCGGCCCTCGACCAGGTAGCGAAGATATCGCTCGGTAACCTGCTGGAAGTGCGCCTCGTGCCCCACGCGGAGATCGGCCGGAATGAGCACCCGCCATCCAGCGCTGTTCCTCTGAAGGGTGACCCCCGGATACTTGCCGCGCAACCGGCCAATCGCATTTTCCAGCGCGTCGCCAAGCCGGGCGGAGTCAGCGCCGGCGGCGGGCTCGACGTACAACTCGGGCCGGTAGTTCTCCTCCCGGCCCTGGCGGATGATCACGTTGGCCTGCGTGCCCTTCATCACGGAGAAATGCGTGTCGCCCGTGCCGGCCGGGGCCTGGAACGCCCAGGCCACCGACACCTTTGCGTGAATGCCCCGGATGGTGTAGATCATCTCGCTGTTGGCGTAACAGGGCAGGATCCCGTCGGAGTTGAGTTCCTCCTTCAGGTAGTCGGGGAAATCCGGCAGACGCGTGACCTTCTCGTACTGCTGACGGCTGATGAGGGTCGGCCACCGCCGGGCACTGATCATCTCGATATCGCGATTGAAGTCGATGATCTGATCGGGAAAGCACTCCCACATCACCAGGTCCACGAGGTGGGTGGTGACGTCCACGATGCCCTCGCCCTGCTGGGTGGTGTCGAAGTACCACGGGGGGCGCTTGATGGGACTGCCCGCGACGTACTTGAAGAAGTGATGCACGCTCTGCTTGACTACGGATGGATCCTCGACCGACCCGGCGGTGAGCGTGCCGAACACCTCCGGATCGTTGACCAGCTCCTTCTGCAGGATGGTGGTGATCTCGGAGCGCTCGGTCATGATGTCGTAGAGCAGCACGCCCTTTCTGCGGGCCGCTTTGAAGGACTTCTCGATGAGGCGGTATCCCGCGCGATCGATGCACATGGGCTTGTCGGCCAAGACGTTGAGACCGGAATCGACGCAGGCCTTGATATAGCGGGCCTTGGCGCGGTTGTTGCCGGAGATCACCACCACGTTGCCGGCCCGGTCGTCAAGCATCTTCTGCAGGAAATCGTCACCCCGATAGGTCTGTTCGATCCAGCGCGTGGGATCGTTGCTGCGCTGATTGAAGCCATCGATGCGGGCCAGGTGGTCCTCCACGTCCGATCCCGGCGGGGCGTAGACCGATACGGCGGGCGAGACCTGATCGTACATCGTCTTCTGCACCAGGGCGGCGTGGAAGTGACCCGGGTCCAGGGTGATGAGCTTCACTTCGCCGGCCGCCCCGGTGAATGCAGCCCTGTGCCGCGCGTTCGGAGCGCAGGACAGCATGTGAAGCAGTGACAAGGCGCTGATCCCGATCACGATCGCCTTCTTGAACATCGCCGGTCCTTTCTTCATCGATTCGCCGCGATTATACAGGAATGGAAGCCGGCGGCGATCGCGCGCCCACGCCGGATCCGATGACCCCCGGATCCGCAGAGGGCAGAAGCCAACCGGGGCCGGCGCAGCCCGCGCGGCCGGGCGCGGGGGGATCAGGCCTCGCGGCGCGGGGAAGTCCTCGACCCGCCTGCCGGTGCTCGATTACAATGACCTGCAAGCGAATGCCCGGCCGTGCACACACTAGTGTGAAGTACGACACTCCGCGCAGGAAACGAGGACCGAAATGCAGACATTCACGTTCATGTTTCTGGCGCCGTTGCTGGCGGTCTGCCTGTGCGTGGGAGCGGCCGGGGCGCAGACCTGCGCCATCACGCCCCGGCACCTGCGCTGCGAGTACCTGGTCAATCCCGAGGGAATCGACGAGCAGAGGCCGCGATTGAGCTGGGTTCTTGACCATACGCATCCCGCCACGCGAGGGGCGACACAGACCGCGTACCAGATCCTCGTGGCCGACACTCCGGCGTTGCTGGCGCGCGATCAAGGCAATCTCTGGGACACGGGCAAGGTCGCATCCGATGAGTCGATCCAGATCACCTACAAGGGGATGCCGCTGCGCTCGCGAACCCGGGTTTTCTGGAAGGTTCGGGTCTGGGACGGCGACGATCACGCATCGACCTGGAGCGAGCCTGCCCGATGGTCCATGGGTCTGCGGGACGATGCGGACTGGAAAGCCGAATGGATCGGCGACGCGACGGAGCCGCCGCCGATGATGAAGGCCCACAACGGCTACCACAGCGAGTTCGCGGCAACGCCGGATGAAGGCAGGTGGGTGATCATCGAGCTGGGCGAAAGCGGCGCGCTTGACGCGGTGAAGCTCTTCCCCGCGCGGCCGTACGACTGGCGGGAGGATGCGCCGGGGCTGATGTTCCCCGTGCGCTTCCGCATCGACGTTTCCGAAACGGCGGATTTCGCCGACTTCAGGACGGTGGTGGACCGGACCGGCGCGGATGTGCCCAATCCCGGCACTGAACCGTTGCAATGCACCTTCGCCCCGGCGAGAGCCCAGTTCGTGCGGCTGATGGTCACGCGCCTGCGGATGCGCGATGAGGGCAATTACGCGGTCGCCCTGGCGGAGATGCAGGTTCTTTCAAAGGGCCGGAACATCGCGGCCGGCGCGAAGGTCACCGCGCAGGATTCCATCGAGACCGGCCCGTGGGCGATGGCCAACCTCACCGACGGCGATCTGACCTCGCATGCCGCGGGAGTAATGGACTCGCTTCCTGCGCCACTGCTCCGTCGGGAGTTCCGGACCGGGACGAGAAACGCGGCCATCACCCGGGCAACCGCCTACGTCACGGCCCTGGGACTTTATGAGCTGAGCATCAACGGCCGGCGGGTCGGCGATCATCTGCTCGCCCCGGAATGGACCGACTATCACCGGCGCGTGCAGTACCAGGCCTATGACGTTACCGACCTCATCCGGCACGGCGACAATGCGCTGGGGGCGATTCTCGGAGACGGCTGGTACGCGGGCGGGATCGGGCTGACCTTCGTCGTTCCCGGCGGCCCGCCGCGGGCGATCTACGGCCGCCTGCCCAAGCTGCTGCTGCAACTGGAGATCGAATTCGCCGACGGCAGCCGGCAGATCGTGGTCTCCGATGGCGATTGGCGCAGCACGCCTGAAGGACCGATCCGCACCGGCGACCTGCTGGACGGCGAGATCTGCGACGCCCGCCGGGAGATGCCCGGCTGGGACCTTCCGGGCTTTCGCGATGATTCGTGGACGACGGTCCGGGCATTCGATCCGCCGGATATCGAACTCGTCGCCCAACCCAACGAGCCGATTCGGATCGTCAAGGAGATCAAGCCGATCGCTCTGGCCGAACCGAAGCCCGGCGTGTTCGTGTACGACATGGGCCAGAACATGGTGGGATGGTGTCGGTTAGCCGTGCGCGGCGAGACGGGAACCGTCGTGACGCTGCGGCACGCGGAGGTGCTCAATCCCGACGGCACGATCTACACCGACAACCTTCGCGGCGCGGATCAGACGGATCGGTTCACGCTGCGGGGCGGGGGCAGCGAGACCTTCGAGCCTCACTTCACTTATCACGGGTTCAGGTACGTGGAGGTCACGGGCCAGGAAGAAAAGCCCGCCCTGAATGCGCTGACCGGATGCGTCTTCCACTCCGCGGCTCCCGATGCCGGCAGGTTCGAATGTTCCAGCGATCTGCTCAACCGGCTCATGGCCAACATCGTCTGGACACAGCGGGCCAACATGCACAGCACGCCGACCGACTGCCCGCAGCGCGACGAGCGCCTGGGGTGGATGGGCGACATACTTGCCTTCTCCCAGGCCGCGTGCTTCAACCTGGACATGGCCGCGTTCTTCACGAAATGGATTCAGGATGTGCGGGACGCCCAGGCCGCGGACGGCCGGTATCCGGATTTCGCACCTCAGCCCTTCGACTCCAACAAGCGCTTCTCGGGCGTGCCCGCCTGGGGAGATGCCGGCATCGTGGTGCCGTGGCGGGCCTACGAGAACTACGGCGATCGACGAATTCTGGAGAAGCATTACGATTCGGCCCGGCGGTGGGTCGAATACGTCCACGAAAAGAACCCGGACCTTCTGTGGAAGAACAGCCGGGGCAACGATTACGGGGACTGGCTCAACGCCGACACCTTGAAGCTGGAGGGCTGGCCGACGACCGGGGGGCAGGTGCCCAAGGAAGTCTTCGCCACCGCGTTCTTCGCCCGCTCGACGGAACTGCTCTCGCAGATGGCCGCGGTGATCGGGCGGGATGACGAGGCCCGGCGCTATGCCAGGCTGGCTGAGGACATCCGCGATGCGTTCAACGCGGCTTACGTACAGGATGACGGCATGATGTCGGGCGACACGCAGGCGGGTTACGCCCTGGCCCTGCATTACGATCTCCTGCCCGAAGCCCTGCGCGCCCGGGCCGCGAAGAGGATGGTCGATTGCTTCGATCGCTACGACGGCCACATCTCCACGGGCTTCCTCAGCACCACGCCGCTGATGTTCGAGCTTTGCCGCGAGGGGTACTCCGAAGAGGCGTACCGGCTCATCAACAAGCGCACGATGCCGTCCTGGGGTTACGCGATCGACCACGGCGCCACCACCATCTGGGAACGATGGGACGGCTACGTGGAGGGGCGGGGCTTCCAGGACCCGGGCATGAACTCCTTCGCCCACTACGCCATCGGCTCGGTGGGGGAGTGGATGTATCGAACGATCCTGGGCATCAACCTCGATCCGGAGGTGCCGGCGTACAAGAGATTCATCATCCGGCCCCGACCCGGAGGCGGACTGACTTGGGCCAGAGGCCATTACGATTCGATTCGCGGCCGCATCGGCTGCGACTGGAAGCTCGATGGCGGCAGGATCATGCTCAATGTCACGGTACCCGCCAACACCAGCGCGACCGTGTACGTGCCCACGGTCGATCCGGACTCCGTGAGGGAGGGCGGCAGGCCTGTCCGGGAAGCGCACGGCGTGGAGTATCTCGGCACTGAAGATGGCGCAGCGATGTTCCGCGTCGGTTCAGGAGACTACCGGTTCACCGCGACGACAGAATGACTGCGGAGCAGGCCGGCCTCACCCGCGTCTGACACGCTCAGGTCAGACGATGATCTCGCGATTCTCCGGATCGAAGCGGGCGGTCTTGCCGGCACGGCTGGCGAGCATCGCCATCTGCAGCATGGTCTGGGTGCGGAAGGCCAAGTCCATGGGGCTCCAGGTTTCGCGGTCGCGGGAGATCACGCAGTCGAAGAGCTTCTTCCAATAGAGGATCAGGTCCTCGCCGTGCTCGATGGGGAAGCGCTGGGGATCTTTCTTGGAGCCGCCGGCAGGGGTGAAGACGATCTCCTCGCCTTCGATGGTCAGAGTTCCCTCCCAGCCTCGGATGACCGGGCAGCGCTGGCCGGAGCCGCGGTGTTTCGTGGTCTGATGATCGTTGCCACTCGTGCCAAGCACGGCGATGGTCACCTGCTCCGGGTAATGGGCGAGGAGATTGAATGTGTCCGGCACCTCGCGCAATTCGTATTCGTAGCGGTCGATCGACCCGATCCCGACCACCTCGTCGGGGAATCCCACGCCCATGACATCGACAACCTGGGTTACGCAATGCGGGAACAGATCCGTCACGGGCCCGCCGGCATAGTCTTCAAACAGTCGCCATCGGAAGAAGCGGTCCACGGAGAAATCTCGCCGGGGTGAATCCCCGAGGAACTGGTCCCAATCGAGGTCGGGGCCGGGCCTGGCGTTGGGATCGGGCACGGGCATGCCGCGCTCGCCCCAGTCGCCGACGCGGAAGAAGCCGGTCTCGCCGTGAACGGGCTGGCCGATGAGGCCGTCCTGCACGAGCTTTTTCATCTGCCGCCAGACTGAATCGCACATGCCCTGGGTGCCGAGCTGGAAAACGCGGTCCGATTCCTCAACGACGTCGGCGAGCCGCTTTGTGAGCTCGAACTGTCGCCAGTGCGTGATGGGCTTCTCGCAGTAAAGATCCTTCCCGGCCCTGATGGCATCGATCGCGTGATAGCCGTGATGATGATCCGGCGAGCCGATGGCCACCACGTCCACGTTCGGATCGTCCAACAGCTCGCGGTAATCCATATACGCGGCCGGCACATTTTGAACTTTCACCGCCTCATCGAGGCGAGGGCGATACACATCGCAGACCGCGACGATCTTTGTCGGGATCCCAAAGCGCTCGCGCACCGCGTTGACTTCGCGCATGTGGCCCGCGCCGCGGCTTCCGACGCCGATGAACCCGACTCCGATCTGCTCGTTTGCCCCGAGCACCTGGCCGGAAGAGGGTCGGAAGGGCACGGCCGCGGCCACGCCCGCCGCCACCGCCGCGGAGGTCTTGATGAAATCGCGGCGGGTGGTCTTGTTTCCGTTGCTCTTTGATTCACTGGGGCGGGCCATGATGTTTCCTCCTGAGCGAGAACAGGCACGCTTCGCTGCGGAGCTTGCCGCGCGGCTGCGCATGGCTCACTCTATTACTTCCGTCTGAACCTTTGAATCGGGCGAATAAACCTCGAACTCGGCGATGCGGCCGTAGGTGTTGCTGCCGTTCTGCTCGCCGGTTTCAATGAGCAGCCGGACGTAACGGGTTTCGGTCGGCTCGAACACGTGTATGGTAACGTTGTCCGTGTTGTTGCGCACGGGACGAACCAGATCGATCCAGGGCCCCCACGGGCGTCCCGAGTGTTGCAATCGAAAGTCGGCGGTGTTGTAACTATGACCATCGAGAACCGGCAGAGCGCCTTCATGGCGAAGGACGATCACATCGATGAGACGCGGCTGTCCGAGATCGAGGCGCAGATAGTGAGGCGTCACGTTCGCCGCCGAGTTCCATTTGTCGGTCTCCCGCTTGAGATAGCGTCCGTCGATGGCCTTACCACCTTCGTAGTCTGCGCCGTATTCGCTTGAGGCGTGCACGGTGGTTCCGTGCTCCGACCGCGCGACATTCACATGATCGCGAAGCAGGTTCTCGGAGGCCAGAAACCGGTCATAGGCCGTCTCGATCTCATCCGGGGCAATGTGACCGTCCCAGACCGCGATGCCGTAGCGCAAGTGAATGATTTCGCCGCGCCCGAGAAGGCGAGGTTGTGCTTCGAGATTGGCCGTGGCGGAGAGGTACGCAAACGGCACGTTCATAATGAACCACGTGGCAGGGTAGCGCGGATTCAGGGGGTGGTCGAACATCGCAATCGTGACGGGCTTGCCTTCCGCGGTTCCCTGCGCTGCGCACCAGCGGCCGGGCGTGAGACGTTCATCGCCGCGATAGATGCGGCCCTCAACGCCATCGGCATGCAGGAAGGTGGTGGCTTCACTCATTGATTCCACGAAGCGCATGCCCAAACCGAAGTAGTGTCGCCCCCAAAGGTTGACATCGTCCTGACCCGGAGCCGGGGTGATCTCCGAGCGCCAAATCAGGTAGGTGGGCTCCTTACCTTCATTGTGGCGCCAGACAACGGACCGCCTTTCGCGCAGAATCGCGCTTCCATCCGGCGCTTGCCACTCGATGCGCGAGCGGAATCCGACCGCGCCTTCCTCGGTGAGGGGCTCGGTCGAGACCGTAATCTCGCGCCCCACGGCATCCGCCGGCTCCTCTCCCCAGAAGTCGATCTCATCCGCACCGACGGCCAGCATCAGGCCGTGATGATGGACGTGGTCGGCCGGGCTGTCGACCACCACATTCACGCCGCCGGGAGTGAACAGCTCCTTCACGTAAGGCTTGAAGGGCACGGCTCGATCGCGATACCTTAGCACCAGGCGTCGGCCGACCTGCGGCGCGGGGCGCGGACCGCCCCGGAGCACGATTTCATCGCCCTCTCGGACCAGCTCCACCGCATCACCCGGCCGACTTTGTGCCGCCGCGCGCACGCGCTCACCGCCTGCCCAGGCGATCCCGAGTGCAATAAGAATCGAAAGGTGAAGAGGTTTGGGGAACATCGACCCTCGCTGATTTCTCCCCTCACACCGTGCGCTTCAGCGGTGCTGAAAGTGCGGACTTACAACCGCCATGGCGACCGCATCGCGCGATCGAGCATGCGGGATGCGTACTCGTTGCCTACGATCAACTCGTTCTGAGCATCCCAGTTGATCGGTTGGCGCAGGCGGATGCAGATGTCGGACAGGTGGCTGATGGTGTCGGATCTGATCGCCGCCTCCAGCGGGCTGATGGTCGGCTGTCGCGACTTGATGCAATCAAGGAAGTTCTGATAGTGATTCGTGCTCTCGTAGAGCCGGGAATCGCATGAACTGAACGTAACATCCTTCAGCGCCGGCCTGCTGAAATGGAGGCCTCCGCGGTCCACGCTCACCCAGCCCTCGCTGCCGAAGAACGTCGTGCCGTGGCCTGACCACGGCCGGTACTTCTCGACGACAGGCCGGGCGAGGCGGTGGCACATGAAGCGCATGATCACGCCGTTGGGATACTGGCAGCGCACATCCCATTGAGCGACCGTGTTCAGCAGGCCGTCGGTCGGGATTTCGCCGGAGCCTTCATAAGACACAGGTCCGGTGTGGTCCGCGTCGTTACCCCACTGGGCGATATCCAGCGGGTGCGCGCCCCAGCCGGCGATGAAACCGAGTGCATAGTCATAAACGTGGAACGATCCCTCCCGCCGACAGCGATCGATGGTGTACGGCGCCCATGGGGCCGGGCCCAGCCACAGGTCGTAGTTGAATCCTTCGGGGATGGGGGCCGGTTCCATCGAACCGTAGCGCTTCACCGCGAAATCGTTCCAGTCATCGGAAACGTCGGGCGACCAGACCTCGATGCTGTCAAGCTCGCCAATATAGCCGTTGCGCGCGAGTTCGCAGGCGTAGCGGAATCTCCAATCGGATCTTTGCTGCGTACCGTACTGGAAAACCGTGCCGTAGCGGCGCGCCGTGCGCCGCAACTCCCCGGCCCATCGTAGAACCGGCCCCAGCGGCTTCTCGACATACACATCCTTTCCCGCTTTGGCTGCACAATTGGCCAGCGGCACGTGCCAGTGATCGGGCGTGGCGATGATCACTGCATCGATGTCATCGCGATCCAGAACATTGCGGAAGTCCTCGTACGCCTGCACTACCGATCCGCCGTACTGCCGGTTCAGCACCCGCGCCGCCTCGTCGCGCCGGCTCTTGAAGGTGTCACACACCGCCAGGAACTGCGCATCGGACAGTCGGGTGAAGTTGCGCATAAGGTAGGATCCCTGCGAGCCCACGCCGCAGGAGGCCAGCGTGACTCGGTTGCTTGGCGCATTCTGCCCGAACACGGTCGAAGGAACGATCGTCGGAAGCGCCGCCGCGGTGATCGCCGATCGACCGATGAATTCACGACGCGTCAGCTTCTGCGTGGCCATGTCCGGTCCTCCTCTGGTTACCGGATCACCGACTCTCCGGTCACCTGTCATTCCCACCCGCGAAGGCCGCGTGCTCGCTCAACAGGCGGGCCTGATCCCATCGGCCTCGGTGAACGATCACGCGATAGCGCAGGGTCATGGATTCGCCTGCCTTCATGGAATGCGAATGGTAACAGATCACCGCCGGGCTGAAGAAGCTCATCGGATCACTCTTGATCACGTACCACGGCGAGGGCGAGTTGAGATTGTCCGGATGATCAAGAACGGCGATACCCATCGGCTCATCGTTCACCAGGCCCGCGTAATCGACACCCCGTGCCTTGCCGCGAAAGCGATCATTCTCGAACACGACCGTTCCGTCGCTGCTGGCGACTTGCCTTTCTTTCAGTCCCGCCGCCAGGCGAATGGAAAGTCCTGCGTAACCGCCCCAGGTTTTCCCCTCGGGCTCATCCGGCAGCGGCGTGCGATCAAGCAGCACATCATCGTTGGCGGTGAAGGTCATCGCCCAGTCCAGGTGATAGGTGCCGTCGGCATCGGGAGGCGAGATGTTGATGAACCGCTGCTCCGACAGCACGGGCCGGTCATCGCCGATTCGATAGTCGAGCCTCATTCCGATTCGGGCCGAAAAGTCGTCCCGGGTCATGATCTGCACCCTCGACCATTCGGTGGAGCCTTCGCTCTTTTCGGTCTGCGGGTCCTCTTCCCAGAAGTTCACACCGTTGATCAACTTCCAGCTGAACCACAGACCGTGATGCCATATATGGTCGGGTGGACTCTGCCAGGTGAGACTCGGACCACCCGGCAGGGCCAGAGGATGGAAATGCGGCTTGCCGGCCTGCGAACCGTAGTCAAACCGCCATACAACCTCGTCCCCGGCCATGAGAGCCATGGCGTCATCGCCGGCCTGCCAGCGCAGTCCGCCCCAGCTATTGCCTATTCCATCCTCCTTCTGTTTTGGCAGTCTGCCGGTGGTGGAAATCGACACCTCGCCGGTCGCGGCCCATTCAGTACCGCGGGCAAACAGTGCCCGGAAGCCGACGCCTTCCATCGCCTCGACATCGTGACCCAGCATGAGGGTGAAGCTGCGGCCGTCACCGAACTGACGCACGATCGCCACCGGCTCGAAGTCGCCGCTTCCGCCCGATTGTTCCGATGACAGCGCCGAGGCGAGCACCGTCGCCTCCTCCTGCACCGGCGCGTCATGCCAGAGCTCATCAAGGGTTGTGAACGGCTTCATGCCCTTGGTGATCGGATGGTCCTCCACGTCGATGCGGACGGGAAACTTGTGCCGCGCGCCGTGATCGGTCTGGCCGACCTTGAAGCTGCTGATCACCAGCTCCTGGTATTCGGGCCAGTCGTAGAAGGAGGAGGAGCCGGCGTGGATCGCCACGTGCCCCTTGCCGCCCCGCACGAAGTCGATGTACGCGCTCTTCGTCTGCTCGGACCAGCCCGCATCGCGCGGCTCCTGATACCGCGCAGTGAAAGTGTTGAAGTTGCTGACGATGACATCGTAATCGGCGAGCATCTTCGCCGTCATCCGGTGAGTCTGATCGAGCACGTCGACCTCGAAGCGGCCGGTGGTTTCGAGAATCTCCTTCAGACGCGGCGTGGTGGTGCGCCAATCGTGGTTGTTCGCACCGCTCAGCAGCAGCGCGCGGAGTTGCTCGGCCGCGCCCGCCTCGCCGAACGGCTCGATCAGGAGCAGCATCCATACCGTTGCGGCAAGAGCGGTCATCTTTCGCCTGAACATCATCGATCCTCCTTGGCAAGCCGGCCCGGGGAAGGTTGGGATTCTAGGCGATCAGTCGCGTGCCCAACGCCTGGGTGAGAAACTCCAGCGATCTGGCCGCCTGGTCGATCGTGCCGCATTCGACGCTGAGGAAGATCTCGCGATCGAGCGGATCGAGAATTTCGAACACTTTTTTCCAGTCCACCACGCCGTCGCCGCACGCGCAGCCCACCGGTGTGCCGGTCACCTTGCCCCGCTCTCGCTCGCTGTGCTCGATGGATATGTCCTTCGCGTGCACGTGCCGGACCTGGTCTCTCACTTTCGCCAGTCCCTCGTAAGGATCCTCGACGCCGGCGAGGTACGAATTGCCGGTGTCCCAGTTCACTGCGATCCAGGGCGAATCGACGAGATTGACGATCCTCATCAGTCCGTCGGCGGTCCTGGTATAGACCCCGTGCGGCTCCACGCAGATAAATACCTCGTGACGGGCTGCCGCCAGTGCCGCCTTCTGGAGCGAATAGCGCATCACCTCATGCGCATGGTCATCGTCCATCCAGGCCGGCTTGACCATCTCGTCGGTGTTGACGAACCGAGAGCCGCACGCCTTTGCGAGTACGATCGCGCGGGTGAGGCGGGGCACCGCGGCCTCCGGCTTCATGAGCGGGCTGTGGGCGGAAAGCGAACTTACTGCCACACCGTGGCGGTCGCAGATCTCCTTCATCAGCAGCGGGTCCTCCTCCATGGAAAAGGAGTGGAAATAGTGGACCTCGCTGAGAAGCTCCCAGCCGGTGTGGACCATCGGCTCGACGTAGCGGAAGCCCAGCTCCGCCGCCTGCTTCACGCCGGCCTCGAAGGCCATGTCCGCGCTGCGGCAGTATTCCATGTTGACCGAGATCCGGTATCGCGTGCTCATCGGTTCTTCTCCGGGCCGTGGACTGTTGCCGGTCGCAGGTATGGCCAGCATAAGCGATCCTGCGAGCAACCGCAGCCCGGGATGCGGGCCGCAAGGAGGGGGTCAATGCCCGCCCGCGCCGGGCCGGCTGCGCTCGCTGCGGCGGGGCGAGGCACGGGAAGGCGAGGCGTGTAGAATACGGATTGGGGTGGTTTCCGCCCAGCAAGCCCGCGAGGCAGCCATGCCCACGAACGTGACCCCCGAATACAGGAAGGCCGAACAGGCCTTTCGCCAGGCCCGCGAGCCGCGCGAGCGCCTGGAGTGCCTTCGGGAAATGCTCCGCACCATTCCCAAGCACAAGGGCACGGAGCACGTTCAGGCGGACATCAAGACACGCATCAAGCAGTTGACCGAGCAAATTGCCGGGCCCAAGAAAGGAGGCGGCCGCAGCGCTCCGAGCTACTCCGTCCCCCCGGCCGGGGCCGCCCAGGTCGCCCTGATCGGCCCGCCGAATTCGGGCAAGTCCTCCCTGCACGTAAAGCTGACGGGATCGCACGCCGAGATCGCTCCCGGGCCGTTCACCACCCAGGTACCCATGCCCGGCATGCTGCCCCATAAGGACATCCAGTTCCAGCTGATAGATCTGCCGCCGATCTCCGCCCAGTTCATCGAGCCTTGGTTCCCCAACGCGTTGGCCCGCGCCGAGGCCGCGCTGCTGATCGTGGATGTGAACGATGCGGCGTGCGTGGAGCACGTTCAGATCATTCGCGAGCGCCTGGCCGAGAAGAAGATCGCGCTTGACGAGCAATGGCCGGGCTTAAACGATGGCACGGAGCAGCCGGCAACCGACAAGAGGCATAAGTCGTGGGAGCGCGCTGCGGAAGAGGAGGATGACGAGTTGAAGGATCCATTCCGCATTGAGCTTCCCACTCTGCTCGTGGCAAACAAGTGCGACCTGGATCCGGAACCGGATGAAGTGAAGGTGCTGGAGGAGTTGCTGGGTGTGCAGTTCCCCGCACTTTCCACCTCCGCCGCCACCGGCCAGGGACTCGATCGGATCGGGTCGCTTCTGTTTGAGGGCCTTCAGGTTGTGCGGGTCTATACCAAGGCACCCAACCGGCCGCCGGAGATGGACCGCCCCTTCACCGTTCGTCCCGGACAGACGGTGTTGGACATGGCCCGGCTGGTTCACAAGGACATCGCCGCCGGCTTCAGGTTCGCGCGGATCTGGGGCAGTGGAGTGTTCGACGGCCAGCAGGTCGGGCCCGATCACGAGGTCGCCGACGGCGACATCGTCGAGCTGCACACCCAGTAATCGCCTCATCATGCTGCAGAATTCCGTTGATGGTTGACGGTGAGAGCGGGCAGACCTGATACACTCCCCCGCCATGTTGACCGAACTGGAATTCGCCATTCATCGTTTCGCAACGTACGCGAGGGAAGTGCTGCGGCCGGCGATTTACGAATCCCCACACCGGTTGTCGGTCGCGGCCCTTCAGCGAACCGACCCTATCCCCCCGGCGGAAGCTGTTGGCGCTGAATATGTCCCCGTCGATGTCGGCTGGCGCTGGGGGCCGGCGTGGTCCACCGCGTGGTTTCACGTCACCGGATCGGTTCCGAAGTCGATGGCCGGCCGGACTGTCGCACTGCGCTTCTCCAGCGGGACAGAGGCGCTGCTGTGGGAAGGCGGCGCGCCGCGGCGCGGCTTCGACCGCAACCGCGATTCGGTGATCCTGTTTGAACCGGCGGCAGGCGGCGAAACTATCGACCTGCATATCGAAGCCGCCTGCAATCATCCCTTCGGAATCACCTCCTTCACCTGGGACACGCCGGAAACGCAGGCCCGCTGGGAGAGCGATGCGCCCGGCGAACTGAAACGATGCGAGTTGGCGATCTATCACCATGATGTGTGGCGGCTGTGGCACGCCTGGGAGTTCGCCCGCCAGCTTCTGGCCGAGCTGCCCGCCGATTCGCCCCGGGCCCAGGCTTTGTATCGCGCACTGGGCGAAGCGACAAGGCTCGTTGACGACACGGACATTGCGCGCAGCGCCGCAGAAGTGTGTGAGCTACTGACCTCCGCGCTGCACTCAGGCACGCCGGCCAGCACCACGCAGTGCTTCGCCGTCGGTCACGCCCACATCGATACCGCCTGGCTGTGGCCGGTGAGGGAAACCAGGCGCAAGTGCCTGCGGAGCTTCGCAAACGTGCTGGAGCTGATGGATCGATACGACGATTTCCATTTCCTCTGCAGCCAGGCCCAGCAGTACGCGTGGGTGGAGCAGGATACGCCGGCGCTGTTCGAGAGAATTTCGCAGCGCGTGCGCGACGGATTGTGGGAGCCGGGCGGGGCGATGTGGGTCGAGCCGGACTGCAACCTGACATCCGGCGAATCGCTGATCCGACAGATCCTCCACGGCACGCGCTATTGGCGCGACAAGTTCGGCGATCATGCCCCGCAGACCTACCTGTATCTGCCCGACACCTTCGGATTCTCCGCCGCGATCCCCCAGATCATGGCCCAGGCCGGCCTGAAGACCTTCATCACCAACAAGCTGTCCTGGAACCAGATGAACGAGTGGCCGCACTCCACCTTCATCTGGCGCGGCCTGGACGGCAGCGACGTGCTCGCCCACTGCACGCCCGGAAAAGACTACAACGCGACCAACACGCCGCGCGAGCTGGCCCGGGGCGAGATGGAATGCGCCCGCAAGGACCTGGGCAGGACGATCGCGTGGCTTCAGCCGTTCGGTTACGGCGACGGCGGCGGCGGCCCCACCGAGGAGATGATCGACGCGGCCCTGCTCGCCGCGGACTGCGAAGGGCTGCCCGCGGTGAAGCTGGCCCGGGCCGATGTCCTCTGTGATGAGCTGCACAGGCGATGGGCCGACCTCTCCGCGCGGGGCGACCGTCTGCCGACCTGGGACGGCGAGCTTTACCTGGAATTGCATCGCGGTACGCTCACCTCACAGGCGTGGCTGAAGCGGGCCAACCGCCGGGCCGAGCAGGATCTGCGCGTCGTTGAATGGCTGCATGCCGCCTCGCCGGCGGACAACGCCGCGGATCCTGCCCTGCTCGAAAAGCTCGGCGCGATGTGGAAGCTGGTTCTTACGAACCAGTTCCACGACATACTGCCCGGCACATCGATCGGTAAGGTGTATGAGGACTCGCGCCAAGAGTACCGGCGGATCGAGCAGTTCTGCGCCGAAGCGATCGATACCGGCATGGCGGCCTGGTCCCGCGGCGCCGGCACCGCGGGCCTGCACGACCCCATCATGGTCCTCAATCCGCACTCCGACCCCTTTACGGGCGTGGTGGAATGCGACGACCGGCTGACTTATGTCCGCGACATCCCCGCTCTCGGTGCAGCCGTAATCGATCGAGGGAAGGAAGAACCGGTCGCGCCGGTGGAGGTCGCCGATGGCCGCCTGTCCAACGGCATCATCTCCGCCCGCTTCGACGGCGAGGGGGGCATCTCCGATCTGCGCAGAGTCGATGACGACCGGCCGGTCGCGGCGGCTGGCCCCGGCGGCTCGCATCTGCCGCTCAATCAGTTGATGCTGTACGAAGACCGGCCGCAGGCGTGGGACGCCTGGGATGTCGACAGGAATCACCTGGAGAAGCCGATGCCCGTGGCCGGGCCTGCTGAACGGTCGCGCATCGTCGAGTCCTCGCCCCTGCGGGGAGCAATCGAGTTCGAGCGGCCGCTGGGCCAGCGCAGCCGCATCATCCAGCGCTACGTACTTGCTGCCGGCTCGCCCCGCCTGGACATTCATACCCGCATCGACTGGCATGAGAACCACCGCCTTCTGCGGGCGCTGTTCCCCGTCGATGCCCGGTCGCGACATGCGACCTACGAGATACAGTTCGGCCATCTGGATCGGCCGGCGCATCGCAACACCGCCTGGGACCAGGCCCGGTTCGAGGTGTGCGCACATCAATGGATGGACCTTTCCGAGCCGGGCTTCGGTGCGGCCCTGCTGAACGACGGCAAGTACGGCCATTCCTGCGACGGCAAGGTGATCGGCATCACCCTGCTCCGCAGCCCCAAGCACCCCGATCCCAATGCGGACATGGGCGAGCACGAGTTCACCTACAGCATCATGCCGCACGCAGGCGACTGGCGTGCCGCGGGCGTGGACCGCCAGGCCCGCGCCCTCAACGCCCCGCCCCTGGCCCGGGCGATGAAGCGCGATCAAACCGGGGCCTGGAAAGGCGCCTGGGCGCCATTCACGATCGAAACGCACGGCGCGGCCCACGTCGATATCGCCGCGTGCAAGCCGGCGGAAGACGATGACCGCACGATTGTCCGCCTCGTCGAGACTCACGGCGGCGCGGGGGACATCACTTTGAAATGGAACCTGCCGGTCTCAGGCGTTGAACCGGTGGATATCCTCGAACGTCCGATGACCCTGCCGCAATTCAGTCACGATCAAGCGGAGCGAACAACTAAGTTCCGCCTGCGGCCGTTCCAGATCGTCACTCTTGCCGCGTCGAGAATGTGACATATCCCCACCGCTCGGGAACGTGCATGTTGATCACGCCCTGTGGCGACCAGACCCAGTTGTCCTCGGGCGTGTCGGGGATCTTCTCGTACCGTCCCGCCACGACCCGATGCAGCCACTCGACGCGTGAGAAGTTGATCCGCCAGGTATCGCCGTCGCGGGGCGGCGTGGGCATGTGAGCGGCCGGGGCCAGGTGATCCCACGGCAGGGCAAACTCCACCGACCAGCTCTTGTCAACATCCGACGGATCGTTCAGAGTGCCGTCGATGTGCACGGCGTGCAGCATGTCCTTCAGGTCCCAGTCGTGCAGGGCCGGCCCGCCGTTGATGTAGGTTCGCACGAGGAACAGATCGAAGATCGTGTTCAGAGCGTTGATCTCGATCTCGTAATACTCGTTCGTGTCGCCGTCGGGATCGATGAAGATCTCGAAGTCGTTGTCGTAGAACACGATCTCATCGCGTTCAGTCAGGTTTCCCCAGACGTGCGGCTCATCGAGCCGGGCCGCGACGTACAGGTACGCGTCATCCCACAGCATCTTCATGCGGGTGGTGAAGCGCGGCGGGGGCATTTCCGGGCCCTGAATATCTACAAACGCGTCACTCCACGCTGCCCCCTCCCACGCCGGGTCGTCCAGCTTGCCGTCAATAGTGATCGTGCCTCCTGCGCGGAGGCATACGTACCGCCTGGGAGGTCGTAACGTCGCCTCGCCGGGTTGTGCGTCATTCGCCGCGGGGTCATCGCAACCGGCAAACAGCGGAATCACCACGCAGAGGAGCGTTAGAGTCCGGTCAGACATTTTCGTTTCCCTTCTGATGTGATGGACCAATCCCTGCGGAAAGTGTCCCCGGCGGCGAGTCATTCTCTGAATTCCGGGTGACAACCCGCCCATCGTCGGTGGGATCGGCAGCGCGCGTTCGCAGCGATCGGAAGAGATATCCGAGATCCTTGATTCCGCCGATGGTGAACCAGATGGTCACCGCCACTCCGCCGGCGAAGATGATCCAGGTATAGCCGTGCCAGAAGGTCAGCCAGGCCTCGTTCGTGGTCTCATGCCCCAGTTTCAGGCGAATCAGACTGTAGGCCGTACCCGCGATGAACAGAGCGGTCCATACGAGCGGCCACCCGATGGACAGGAACGTGACGAACCTGTCCCAGCCGGTGAACTCGCGGTCGACTCCCAGCTTCTCCAGCAAAGTGCCCGCTTCGGCGAAAGTGGTAGACGATTCACCCGCGACTGCGTGCTTGCCGCGATGCAGCAGGCAGTCCATGTCGTGTGATCCGCCGGGACCGAGAAGGGAAAGGAGCGTATACGCTCCGATCGAGTACACGATGGCCAAGAACGTAAGTTCCTGCCCCGTGTAATCCCACCTCAACGTGAGTGCGAACGCCTTGAGCCAGTGGATGGTGCTTGCGATCGGGCCGGAGCCGTCGATGTCGAATGTCAGCCATTGCAGATCAATCTGCCTGACCACGATCCCCACCAGCGAAAGCACCATACCGGCGATCATCGCGGCCCAGGCGCCGGCGGTGGTGCCGCGGCTCCAGTACAGACCGCCGATGATCACGGATCCGGCGCCGCCCACAAAGATCGCACCGGTGATGGCGAGGAACATCGCGATGAACTGTGTCTGCCTGAACAGCAGGCTGAAGCAGAAGATGAAGATGGCCACACCAAATATGGAAAGCCGCAGCAGCCACAAGTGCTGCCGAGGGGTGAACGGCTTCTTCCTGAAGGGCAGGATCACATCCTGCACGAAGATCGAGCCCCACGAGTGCAGGTAGGTGTCGTGGGTGCTGATGAACGCCGCCAGCATCGCCGCGCACATCAGACCCAGCAGCCCGGTCGGCAGCATGACCGCCAGCGCATACGGCGTGCGCAATTGCGTCTGCAGAGTTTGCGTCTGATTCTCGTCCGGAGCGGTGATCGAATCCAGCGACTGCTGCACGACCATCGCCTGATCTGCAAAATCCGGGTGATGCAGGAGCGTGCGCACGCCCAGGGGCACGATGATCGCCACCAGCAGCAGCACGCGGAACCGCCAGCCGTTGAGGACGCCGGCCATCTTCGCTTCGTGGGCGTCCTTCGCGCAGCACTCGTACCCCTGAGCCCCCTGCCAGCCGAGCACCGCGTAGAACACGATCACTACGGAGATCGCGAAGTACCAGATGTTGAAATGGCTCTGCTCTCCGATGTGGAACGGATGAACCAGCGATTTGCCCTCCGGGGCCATCAGCATCGCCTCGGCCATCCGATCCCAGCGGAAGGTATAGAGCACGTAGAAGATCACTACTGCGAACACTAGGTTGGCAAAAACGCCCTGGATGTAATCGGTGACCATCACCGCGATGTGCCCGCCGAGGAACGTGAAGATCAGCGAAACGGACAGCAGCCCCGCCATGAGCGCCGCGAATGTCGACAGCTGCACCCCGGCAACGCCGAACGAATCCGGCAGGCCGCAGAGGGCGATGAAGAAGCGGGCCCCCACCGCCGGGAAGATCCCGAAGTTGATTATGCCCGAAAGATAGGCCACGAGGCCGGCAAACACCCGGAAGTTCCGGCTGTAGCGCATCTCGAAGAACTGGGCCAGGGTCATCGCCCGCGTCTGGCGGAAGCGGTAAATCACCCACCCGGAGAGGGCCAGGATGACCAGGGCCGGCTCGGTCATCGCACCCCACCAGTATCCGGTGTAACCGGCTTCGTAGTAGATCTCAAACCAATACACCAGCGAGATCACCCCCAGACCCGCCATGGCCTTGGCCATCGAGATCAGATAACGTCCCCCGCATCGCTCCGCCACCAGGAACGCGCTGACGCTGCGCGTGTATTTCCGGGTGTATAGCGCTCCTGCAAACAGCACGAGAAGGAGAGCGGCGACGATTCCCCAGTCCAGAACTTGCATCAGGCCGTCGGGCTCCTCATCGCGTGAACACTCCCTCCGCGTCAGGCGATCGTAGCCGAAATGCCCCCGGACTTCACTCCCGGCCCGGGCCGGCGGCTTCCGCGGCCGGCCTTCTTCCTTCCCCGCGCCACACGTCCAGCATGAGCTCGTAGCGACGCAGCTCCATGCCGGTGTAGATGCAGTTGCTGGTGGAGAAGACGTAGCCGGGTGCCTGCATGCCGGCGGCGAGCGCGTAGCGGGCCGATTCAATGCACTCCTCATCCGTGCCCGTCTGGAGCAGCCCGCAGTCGACGTTCCCGCACAGGCAGACGCGATCGCCCACCCGCCGCACGATCTCGGCAATGTCGACCCCCGCCTGCGGATCCAGCGAATGCAGGGCGTGCGGCTCGGCTTCCACCAGCCGGTCGAGGATCGGCATGATGTTGCCGTCCGTGTGCTTGATCACGTAGAAGTCCATCTCGCGATAGGCCCGCACCAGCCGGTGCAGGAACGGGGTGATGAATCGGTCGAATGATGCGGGCGACATGAACGGGCCGGAGTTGAAGCAGTAATCGCTGCAGAGTGCGAACCCGTCCAGCCCGCCGTGGCGCTTCAGAGCTTCTGCTCTTTCCAGCGCTTCGTTCACTGCGCCCGCCGCTTCGCGCTCCAGCTCATCGCCCTGCTCGGCCATCCGCACGCTCAGCGCTTCCATCCCCGCGCCGTCGGGGATGGCCAGGGTGGTGTCGCCGTGCAGCAGGAGGAAATAGTCACCGCCGGAAATATCCCGCACCGCGTCGATCAGCCGCATCGTCTCCTCAAGCCCGCCGGGGTTGGGATGGAGGAGGATCGCGTCGTGCTCGTACCGTGCCGCGGTGTCCACGTATATGCCGGCCATGTCCCGGCGATGCAGGTCGCGCTCGGCCTCGGTCATCTGCATCCACTGCCCGTAGTGGCGATGCGAGGGATGCACCTTGCCGAACGCCTCCATCGTCAGGAAGAAGACCAGCTCGAAATGCGGCACGCGCCCGGGCAGTGGTCGGCGCTCCAGGGCGGCGATGAAACGCTCCCGAGGCGTCAGGTCTGACTGGTGTTGGCTCATGCGGCCGTCCATTGATCCGTGACGCTCACTCGTGACACATCCTCAGCAGGTCGGCGATGGTCGTTCGCGCCATGCCGACCACCGTGTCGGCGGCCCCGTAGTAGATTCGCACCTTGCTGTCCGGCTGGGCGAACTCCGCATCATCGAACTCATCGACAATCGCCCCGCCGGGGAAGATGACGTTGGGGACCTGCCCGACCATCTCGTAAAGCTCGCGCGGCTCGAGAATGTTGGTCCGGCATCGGGCGATCACTTTCTGCGGATCTTCAAGATCCAGCAGCACCACGCCCGCCTGGTAGATGCCCGCCGCAAAATGGCGGGCAATGCCGTGATAAACGTGCAGCCAACCTTCGCGGGTCTTCACCGGCGGCGGGCCCGAGCCGATCAACTCATCCCAGTAATGCAGCCGCCCTCCCATAACCGGCCCCACAATGCGCCAGTCGATCAGGTCATCCGATTCGGAAAGCACGATCTCATCGCCCGAAGTCACGCCCCCTTCCAGCGTGCTGAGGTTGGGCCGTTCCAGACGTACGAACCGACCGCCGATCTTCTCGGGAAAGAGCACGCCGTTGCGGGTGTCGCGATCGGAGTCGAAGCTCACCAGCTCGAATCGTTCAAAGTCCGTGGTGCTCGCAATGCCCAGGCGGCAGGCCCCGTCCACATCCGCGGCGAACACGACATACACTGCGTCCCCGATCCTCGTCAG
>CP070772.1:2902356-2913584 GCA_020345805.1 Phycisphaerales bacterium
GGCGACCCCTCCACCCCGACCACTCGCTCGCCGGATGAAGCCGGCGCGATGCAGGTGAGAGACAACGCCGCCGCCGTGGCGACAAGAACCCCGTTCACTGAACTCGGGCTGAACATCTACTGGCCTCCTCATACTACCGAAGTTCCCGGAATAGCTGGACTTATGGATGGATGGGCCATCCCGTAGGCACTACCGCACGATCTCAGCATACAGTGCGGTCATCGGCGGCGGGAGTGGAATTATCGACGATTACCGCAGTTGCTTGGATCCGAATATGACATCCTCTTCCTCAAAGCCGCCAATGGGTAACAAAGCCCCAACGGCACGCCTCGACCTCACCGAGGCCGCTCACAGTTAGTACGCCTGCCCCTGCCGATCGGTTGCCCCGATCGCAGAGGGGTCTGCCCAGATTCACTCTGGCCAACAGAGGTGGGCGGGGCAGGCGTGAACGGACGGTGCAGGTCTCACCTCTGCCGGGGAGTTCGGTGAATAGGCAGGATCGCCTGATGCGAAGGGACCGAACCGGTGTCCATCCGGGAGACAGGAGAGCCGCAGATGCCGGCTGTCGGGCATGTACGCGGGTCGTTACAATCCGCCCATGACCTTCCCCCGCTTGCTTCCGGCCGCCGCTCTGGCGATCGTCGGCGTCGCTGCACTGACCGGCTGCGTGCAGCGCACGATCAACATCACCTCAGAGCCGCCGGGGGCGCTGGTTTGGCTGAACGATCGGGAAGTGGGCCGAACGCCTCTGGACGTGGAGTTCCTGTACTACGGCACCTACGACGTCCGCCTGGTGAAGGAGGGCTACGAGCCGCTGCTGACCAAGGGTGAGGCGAACGCCCCCTTGTGGGACCTGCCCGGGCTGGATCTGGCGGCGGAAGTGGCCCCGGTGAGGCTTCACAGCAATATCGAATGGCACTACGAGCTGCTGCCCGTCGAAAACGATCCGGACGCCCTCATCGAACGGGCACAGCAGATGCGGGCACGCAGCGCGGAGGCGGAAACGGCCGACGAGCCCGGCTGAGCGCCCCCTCGGGCCGCGGTATCGGGCTTCCCCGCGGAACGATCTTTCGGGAATTTGGTGACTGATCCGGGCCGTCTTGCCAATCAAGATTGATGGAAGCGCAGGTGCGAGCGTACCTTGCGCCACGCCCCTTCGCAGCCGGATCCCCTTCCAGGGAGGAGCACGACCATGCGTTCAGCCGCTGCATACGGAAACACCATCGTGATGGCAGTGATCTGCCTGGGTCTCTGCGTCTTTGCGGCCGCGGATGACCTGAGCGCCGATCCGCCTCCCAAAACGCAGTCGGCGGAGGAGCCGGCCGCGGCCAAGCCCGCCCGCACCTCCATCCAGATTCTCCTGGAGGAGATCGATCGTCTGCAGACCGAGATCAGGGAGCTGCGGCAGGTGCTGGCGGAGGCCCAGCTCGCGTCCGAAACCTACCAGCGCCAATTCGAGGAACTGGAGCAGTTCATACTCGACCACCACGAGTACGGCGAGGATTTCCAGCAGTACAAGGGGGTGAAAGCGGTCGCCGAGCGCGAGGCGAGGCGGCGTGACGCGGAGGAGAACCGCCGGCAGCGTGAAATAGAGAAAGCCGAACGCCAGGCCCGCCAAGCCGCCGCCCGTGCCGAGTACGACCAGCGGCGGGCAGAAATGCAGCGGGCCGCCCGGTACCGCAAATCCGGCTTCACCTCTCTGGGCCTCGATGTGTTCTCCGGCAAGATGGCCTATTTCTACCGCACCAAGGACGTCACTCGCAGCCGCATCGACTACGAGCCGGGGATGGGCAACTACCTGCGCCTGTACCCGAATGCCCAGGAGATCGACTTCTCCTCGATGACCATTTCCGGCAGCGTGCTCAACGGTGCCGACGAGATCCGCAATATCGGCGTGGCCATCACGTTCTTCGACAACAACGGCAACCAGGTGGGGCACGAGATCGTGCAGATCAAGAACGCCCGCCCGGACGTGCCGTACCCCTTCACCTCGACCATCGAGATGGCCCTAAACCGCCCCTTCGAGTCGTCCAGCGTGTACGTGCTCTACGCCGATCAGGTGCCGGTGGAGGAGTATGAATAAGCGCAGGATCGCGGGCCTACCGCCTCACTCTTCGCCGCGAGATGACGAGGCGGGCCTCGGGCGACCAAGGCGAACCAGGCAGGTTCGCAGGGCGGTGATCAAGAGCAGCCAAAGCCCCGGCAAAGCCTTGCCGGGGCTTTGTGAATCTGGTTTGGGAAGGGGAACCGGAAACATGGCGGCGATCACATTTAAGCCCGCCCGGATGACGGTGTGATCGTCGCCGGGAGGCGCGGACGGCGCTATCATTCCGGACTCGCCCATCCGTTGAGTAAGGAGACGGGTGGCACGGTGTCTTGTTGGTCGTTTTTACGAGGTGGGATTCATGAGCGAAGTAAAGAGCATTGCCGTCATCGGAGCGGGGATCATGGGCTCCGGAATCACTTACACCGCCGCGCTGGCCGGCATTCGGGCATATCTGATCGACGTGGTGCCCGGGCAGTTGGAGAAGGCCCAGAAGTATCACGCCAAGACGCTGGGGAGGGCGGTCGAGAAGCAGAAGATGACCCAGGAGCAGGCCGATGCGGCTCAGGCGCTCATCACGTACCACTCCGACATGGCCGAGGCGAAAGACGCGGACTGGGCCGTGGAGGCAGCGACGGAGAACGTCGAGCTGAAGAAGCAGATCTACGCCCAGATGAAGGAGACCTTCGGCCCGGACGTGGTGCTGGCGACGAACACTTCCTCAATCTCCATCACCGACATTGCCACCGCGGTGGGCGACGCCGCCGATCGGGTGATCGGCATGCACTTCTTCAACCCCGTGCCCGTGATGAAGCTGGTGGAGGTCATCAAGGGCCTGTCCACGAGCGAAGAGACGACCAAGCGCACGCTCGAGCTGGCCGAGCGCATGGGCAAATCGCCGGTGCCCGCCAACGATCGGGCCGGCTTCGTCGCCAACCGCATCCTCATGCCCATGATCAACGAGGCGTTCTATGCCTGGATGGAAGGCGTGGCCGAGCCGGAGCACATCGACCAGATCATGATGCTGGGCATGGCTCATCCCATGGGTCCGCTGCGCCTGGCCGACCTCATCGGCCTGGACGTGTGCCATCACATCATGATGGTCCTTTACGACGAGCTGGGCCACGACAAGTACTTCCCCTGCCCGCTGCTGCGGCAGCTGGTGACCGCCGGCCGCCTGGGCAACAAGACCGGCATCGGGGTGTACGACTATTCCAAGAAGTAGCGATTCGAAAAGGGAGATAGTGGTAGGCCCGGGTCACGCAGGTGGCTCGGGCCTGTCATTTGGGGGCCGCGCGGAATCGCAGCGGGAGTTCCACGGAAGGCTCCGTCAGCCATTGCCTCGCTCGTGCTCCAGCAGCCATTTCTTGCGCCACAGGCCACCGCCGTAGCCGCAGAGGGTGCCGTCTGAGCGCACCGCGCGGTGGCAGGGGATGATGATGGCCAGGCGATTGTCGCCGTTTGCGCGTCCCACTGCGCGCTGTGCGCCCGGTCGGCCGATGTCCTCTGCGAGTTCGGCGTAGGAAAGCGTCCGACCGAACGGAATCTCTTGCAGGCGCTGCCAGACCTGTTGCTGGAACGGCGTGCCGGGAAGAACCAGCGGCACTCGGAAGCGCTTCAAGCTGCCGGCGAAGTACCTGCCGAGTTCATCTTCTATCGTGTCCAAGTGCGCGTTGTCGCCCGGCACGATCGTTGCCTGCATGCGCTTGCGCAGCGTCTCGATCTGATGCTCGATCGCCCGGCGATCGACAAATTCCAGCAGGCACAGGCCGTCATCGCTCGCCACCGCGAGCATTGCCCCCAGCGGCGTGTCGAGCCACCGCGCCAGCAGACAGGTTGCATCCCTCCCCTTTCCGGGGGGCGTGCCGAAGACTCTCGCGAACGCCTCGCGGAAGCCGCTTGAGGAATCGAACCCGCTGTTCAAACCCGTCTCGAGCAGATCCCCGCCCCCGCGGATCTCTTTGAGCGCCCGACCCATGCGCCTCGCGCGGTGGTAGGCGTGGAACGTCATGCCGTAGTGGGCCTTAAAGTAGCGCCGCGCGCGGGCCGGCTCGATCGACATCGCCCGCAGGTCTGTGTCGGTCATGCGCTCGCCCGGCGCGCGGTCGACTTCGTCCATCAGCCGCTCCACCCATTCTGGGGGCGCACCTCCGTTGTCCAACGGCCGGCAGCGCTTGCACGCCCGATAGCCGGAATGCAGGGCATCGCGGGCGGTGGCGAAGTACTCGATGTTCTCGGGCTTCGGCCTGCGGGCCGGGCAGGTGGGCCGGCAGAAGATGCCGGTGGTCCGCACGGCCACGAAGAAGAGGCCGTCAAAGGACGCGTCCCGGCGGGCGAACGCCCGCTGCATCTGGGGCTGGGGCGGAAGAGTGGTCATGGCAGCAGGCTAACCTACCCCCGCAGGCGGTTCTACCGAAATCTGAGCGCGGATGTCGAAAGGCCGGCCGCAGTCGCGCATCAAGGTCTTGGGGAAACCGGCGAACTCGCCGGAAGAAACCGGGTATATCCTTAATCCGACGCCATTTCACCTGGGAGAGAGCTCATGAGCCCCCGAAAGACTCTGCTGCTGCCGATCCTGCTGAGCCTCATCGCCTGCCCCGCCTTCGCCCAGGAACGGACCGACAGCCGGCCGCTGCGGCGAACGCCGGTGGTGGAAGTGTTCGAGAAGACCCGCGACGCGGTGGTGAACATCTCATCGACCGAGATCGTCACCCAGCGGAGCTGGGGCGGGATGGACCCGTTCTTCGAGCGGTTCTTCGACATGCCGCCCCGTATGCGGCAATACGAGCGGCACATGCTGGGCAGCGGGTTCGTCATCCATCCGGATGGCTACATCGTGACCAACGCCCACGTAGTGGCCGGGGCCGCCGAACAGACTGCCACCTTCGCCGACGGCACCGGGTATGAGGCGCAGCTCATCGCCATCGACACTGAGCGGGACTTGGCCGTCCTGAAGATCGAGGCCGACTCGTCTCTCCCCACGCTTCCGCTGGGGCGGAGTGATGACCTGATGATCGGCGAGACGGTCATCGCCATCGGCAACCCGCTGGGGTATCAGCACACGGTCACCGCCGGGGTGGTCAGCGCGGTGGGTCGGGACGTCGACATCTCGCGCGATCTGTCCCTTAAGAACCTGATCCAGACCGACGCCTCGATCAATCCGGGCAACTCCGGCGGGCCGCTGCTCAATGTGCTGGGCGAGTTGATCGGGATCGATACTGCCATTCGAGGCGACGCCCAGAACATCGGTTTCGCCATTCCCGTCGATCACCTGCGGGAAGTCCTGCCGGACCTGCTGGACGTGGAGCGGCGGCAGCGGATCGTCAGCGGGATCACCGTGAGCAACTTCGATGAGCCGAAGGTGGTTGCCGTGCAGCCCGGATCGCCGGCGGAGCGGGCGGGCGTGAGGCCCGGAGATGTGCTGGAAGCGATCGGACGAACGCCCGTCCGTGAGGGGGTCGATTACTACATCGCGCTCATCGGTCACTCGGCAGGGGATGAACTGGATCTCAAGCTGGCCCGCGGCCCCCGGAAGGTCAGCGCAAAGGTCGAGCTGGCCTCTCGCCCCGCCCCGGATGGGGCGGCTCTCGCCGGCGAGAAGCTGGGACTGGGGCTTTATCCGCTCCCCGAGGACGTGGCGGCGGAACTCGGTCTGCGCCATGCGACGGGACTGCTGGTGCTGGACGTAGAGCGGGGCGGGCCGGCAGATCAACTGGGCATCGTTCGACGGGACATCCTCCTGTCGCTGGGGCGGCATTACGTCAGCTCGCTGGAAGAGCTCGGCCAGCTTCTCGAACCCGTCGATGCCGGCCGCAAGCTTGATGTTTCCATACTTCGCATAGACCGGCGGCGCGGCAAGATGAAGCTCTCCGGCACGCTGATCGCGCAATAAGCCCCGGCCTGCTGCACGCGATTTCAGAACTGCTCGGCCATCCAGGGGCCGGTTCCGGCAAACGCGCCCGCCGCGGCGACCATGTCGGCCGGTTCGGCCTTCAACAGACCGGCCGTGCTCAACTGCTGCGGCGAACGATATCCGGAGTAGAGCGCAGCCAGACCGCGGATATCGATTTGCAGTCGCCCTTCCCCGCCGCGTTCCACCTTTCCTTCCCCGTCCGCGATTCTGAGCACGAAGCGGCCGTGGTTGGCCTCGTTCAGGTCGTCGGCCACCTCAAGATGGATTTCGCTATTCAGGCCGGTTGGATAGCCGCGACCCTCCAGGGCCTTGACCACGTCGTTGATGCGAATCATCCACTGCATTTCCAGCTTGACGCGGCAGGTCTGCTCGGCGAGCAGTGCCCACATGGGATCGGCGGGTGAGCGGAAGATAACGGCCTCCTCGGCCAACGACCGGTGATCGGCGAGGAAGGTCAGCAGCCGCCGCCCCGCCTCCGGCGTCAGGGCGACCAGGTCCGTGCACTTGAGGTTGTAGAAGATCCGGCCACCCTCGCGACGAATGTAATAAAGATAGCCCTCGCACCGGCTGTCGCGCTCCACGAGAAATCCGTCGGCCTGGCCCTCGCGGGGCTTGAACACGCGGCTCCAGATGTAGTGGCCGCGGTCCAGCGGGCCGTTGCAGTGCTGCACGCTTTCGGTATAGACGCGCTTGATCGTCTCCACGTCGCCTTCCTCGATGGGGCGGACGTTGAGCGAGCGGTTGCGCATGTTCACGGTATCCAGAGGCAGAGTGATCTCGTAGAGGCAGCCGGCCTGCTCGTAACCGGCGTAGCGATACACCGGCTGGGTGGCCGGGTAGAGCGTGGAAAGCGGGCATCCTCTCTCGTAAGCCTCACGGATGGTCTGCCGCATGAGTTCGGTGGCGGCGCCGCGCCCGCGGACCTGGGCGGCGATCCCCACCGCGGCGATGCCGTAGGTCGGTACGGACCGGCCGCCGAAGAACTGCCCCATGTGGACGATGGCCAGCCCCCCCACCAGCTTTTCGCCCGCGGTGATGAGGCGGAAGTTTTCCCGCCCCACCAGCTTGCCGTAGCCCGCCATCCGCTCGACGGGCACGGCGAAGATCGGCCGGTGGTTCTCCATCAACGCGGCGACTTCGTCGTCATCAACGGGCGGGCGAACGGTGTAGCTCTCTCTGGTCATTTGCATCCAGTCCAATGAGTTGCGTGAATCAATGTGGTCCGATTCGAAACACGCGTAGGCGACGACATTATCCCTCACACTCAAGAAATCAGATCGCAACCACCTCGCCCTGCTTCAGCGGCCTGATGTCGGTCACAGATGGATCGAAGTCATCGGGCAGGTGGATGAGGCGCATCTTCTCCCGCAGCGAATCAGGCAGGGCGTTGAGCGCTTCGATGGGAGTGTGATTCGGAGCCGGACCACTTTCGTGCGCGATGAGATCGGCCGGGCTGAGCCAGTCGATGTGGGCCGGGTCATGGGGCGTGTCGCCGGACCACCCGAGGGTGCTCTCGCCGTCGCTGACCAGCAGGCCGACGGTGGGGACGGGATGGCCGGTGAAGCGGCAGCGCAGGGAGAGGCCCGCGATATGCGATTCCGTCTCCGGTTCAATCGGATGGGTCTGGAAGTAATCACGCAGTGCCGACGGTTTCCCGTCACGCGGCGCGTCCATGGAAGGGGCGAGCTTCTCCCAGAGGCGATCGAGCACAGATTGCGCGGCATGCACCTTCGGCAAAGCAAGTGTCGGATCAGCGCTTCGAAGATGGCGGCGGAGGAAGCCGAACATTTCCAGTCCGTTGCAATGGTCGCCGTGCAGATGGGTGATGATGATGTGGTCGATCGTGCTGACGTCGGCCCGCCAACCTGCGGCGGTGGTTGCTTCGTGCAGGACGCGGTGGATCAGTTCCGGGCAATCCAGCAGCACCTGGCCGCGGGGCGCTTCGATCAGCGCGCTGGTGCCGAAGGAGCGAATGGAAAAGGCATCGCCGATGCCGGTGATGAGCACTCTCATTGGCTGCTCCGTTCGATGAGCCGCGTCGGCGCTCATGATACGTCCTGCACGAAGACGATGCGGAGACGGATTACCGCCGGTAGAATCAGGCGGTCATGTCCAAACCTACCGCGAATCTTCGCCTGTTCGTGGGGGTCTACCCGCCGCGTGAGATCGCCGAGCGACTCGTCGCGGGCTTGCATCGGCTCAAGCTGCCGCCCCACCGGTTTACTCCGCTGCCGCAAGTGCACATGACGCTTCAATTCATCGGTGACACGCCCTCGAGGCAACTCGATGCGACCATCGAATCGGTGCAGCGGGCCACGGGAGGTCTGTCGGGATTCTCGCTCACGCCGCTTCGCCTGATCACGCTGCCGAATCGCAGAGGCGCTGCGGCACGGCTGGTGGCGGCGGAGACCGATGCCCCTCCCACGCTCCTGGAGCTGCAGCGCCGGCTGGCGGGGCGTCTGGCCCGCAACGCGAGGAAGCGGCCGGGCGATCGCTTCCTTCCGCACCTCACGCTCTGCCGGTTCCGAAGCCCGGCGCGGATACCGCCGCTCGAGCACGACCTCGATCTGCCGGGTTTTGCGGTTGAGCAATTGCGCCTGATGCGGAGCGAACTCAAGCCGACCGGGGCGGTGCATGAGGAGGTGATCGTCTGCCCGCTGAGCCGCTCCTGACCGGTCCGGTGCCGGTTGCCACTTCCGGTCGGTTGTGTCCGTGGGGGTTAGAGATTGTCCTTGAAAGCCTGACTCGGCTTGAAGGCCACGGTGGTGGTCGCCTGGATCTGCATGGGTTCGCCGGTGGCGGGATTGCGCCCCACCCGCGCGCTCCGCTGCTTCTTGGCGAAAGTGCCGAACCCGACAATGGTCACCGATTCGTCAACTTTGACGCCCTGGCTGATCGAGTTGATGACGGCATCGACTGCGCGGGAGGCCGCCGCCTTGGAGGCGCCCAGTTCCGCAGCTACGGTCTCGATGAGTTGTCCCTTGTTCATGAACACGCTCCGCTTCACTCGTTGGGGGATGTATGTTTGTGGTATCCCGGCTTCCGGACGGATTGGATGAATCGGATCGGAATGTAGCGGTCCGCCCGAAGCGCTGTCAATCACCAACTTCCGCGAATCGCCGTGCTTGGCGAGGAATGTGAAGATAGAGTACTGTTGTAGAGGGTCGGCCCGGAGGTCCGACCGAGCGCCGGAGCACGCCGCGCTGAACAGGCGGTGGAACAGATGCCCACGGTGATGGTGAGCGAGCATCTGGCCGAGCAGGCCACGGAGTGGCTCGGGCAGCGGTGCCGGGTCGTCGCCTGCCCCGTCGACGATCCCGGCTTCGCCGCGGCGCTGGCGGAGGCCGATGGTCTGATCGTGCGGACATACACGATCGTGGATGAAGCGCTGCTGCGGCTTGCCCCCAGGCTGCGGGTCGTGGGTCGGGCGGGGGCGGGGCTGGACAACATCGACGTCGCGGCGTGTCGGGCCCGCGGCATCGAGGTGGTGCACACGCCTGATGCCAACACACAAGCGGTGGTGGAATACGTGCTGTGCCTCATGTGCGATGCGCTGCGGCCACGCGTCATGCTCGATAACGCGGTCGATGAGCGCATGTGGAAGCGGCTCCGGGCGGAGGTCGCCGGCCGGCTTCAGATGAATGAGATCACGCTGGGCATCCTGGGGCTGGGACGCATCGGCAAGCGGGTCGCGTCCGTCGCCTCCGGGCTCGGCTGCGAAATCATCTACAACGACCTGTTGACGATCCGCCTCGAGCTTCGGTTCGGGGCCGCCCCGGTGGCGGTGGAGGAGCTCTTTGAGCGGGCGGATGTGCTGTCGATCCACATCGACGGGCGGGCGAGCAACCGGGATTTCGTGGGCGGGCACCTGATCGGCCGAATGAAGCCGGAAGTGGTGTTTCTGAACACGGCCCGTGGATTTGTTGTGGATAACCTGGCGCTGGAGCGATTCCTGCAACAGCATCCGGCAGCACAGGCGCACCTCGATGTCCACGAGCCGGAGCCGTTTGACGAGGCCTATCCTCTGCTGGGTCTGCCCAACGCGAGGCTCTACCCGCATCTGGCCAGCCGCACGGAAACGGCGATGCTGAACATGAGTTGGGTGGTGAGAGACGTGTGGGCGGTGCTGGAGGGCAACAAACCACAGTGGCCGGCACCGGCGCTCTGACCAGGATGACGGGAGGCGGGTATGCGCGTTCAGGGGTCATTAGGCCGCGCCGGTGGCGATCGAGATGAGTACACCTGCCAGCAGCCAAGCGATCAGCGAGCCCCACATAGCCGCCATCCACCGGCGACGCGGACTTGTGGCCCACAGCGCATGCCGACATCTGACCACGAGCACCGTGGCTGGCCCGAAACAGGCACAACCCACAATGATCGGAATCCACAAGCCTAGTGGCGAGAAGTAGCCGCGACTGAGGTCAATGATCAGGCCCGCAAGCGTCATGATCCCAAAAAAGCCTAATGGCAGGCCGACGCTGAACAGCAGCGTCAGCCACGCTCCGAGCCGCAGGTCAGTCGAGCCAACTCGGATATCAAGATGCGCGCCACATTCAGGGCACCTTTCCGAATCTAGACCACGCAAGTTGTAGCGACACACCGGACACGGCATGTCACGGTCGGCGAGGAACCGCCGCAGCAGTCCTGCGTGGTCCGACGACGTGTGCATCTCAGCCATCGAGCGTTGATTATAGAACAACCGGATGCACATAACGCATGACCAAACAGAAAGCCCCGGGAAAGCTTTCCCGGGGCTTTCAATCTGAAGCGGAGTATTTGTTTGTCAAGCTTTACGCCATGGGTTTGAACCGCGCCTGGAAGAAACGCAGGTATTCCGGCTCGTAGGTGAACTCGAGCCCCTTGACCTTTTTGCGGTGGTCGTAAACCTCCATGATCGATTCGGCCACCACGTCCATGTGCGCCTGCGTATAGACGCGGCGGGGAATGGTGAGGCGCACAAGCTCGAGCTTGGGCCGGCGGTTCTTGCCGTCGGGACCGCGACCCGCCGAGACGTTGCCTCGCTCCATGGCCCGCACGCCGGAGTCGATATAGATCTCCGCGGCCAGAGCCTGGGCCGGGAACAGATCCTGATCCAGATGGGGCAGGAAACTTGCGGCGTCGAGGAACACGCCGTGCGTGCCCACGGGCTTTACGATCGGTATGCCCTCGGCGTCCAGCTTGGCGCCCAGGTAGAGAACCTGCCCTACGCGGGCCTTGATGTGGTCGTACTCCACGCACTCGCGGATGCCGATGGCCAGCGCTTCCATGTCG
>CP070772.1:2913684-2965668 GCA_020345805.1 Phycisphaerales bacterium
GAGCGGCCCATCCACTCGGTGAAGACGATCTGCTGGTTCTCGCCGATGTCGGGGATCGCGTCCACCGGCACCGGATCGCGCACCAGGCCGCCCAGCTCCCAGTCGAACGGCGCCACCAGCAGGCCCCAGCCGACGGTAAGGCACACCAGCAACACCACCACGAGCTTCTGCTCGAGACAGAAGCGGATGAGGCGGGCCAGCGGCGAGGGACGGTCGCTCATTGTCCGCCTCCCTCCCGCCCCGGGTCATTCCGGGGCTTGACCCGAGCGCGCACCTCGCCGCAGCGGAGCATGGAAGCGCCGAAGTAGGGATTGGAAATCTGCTCCTCGCGGGCCAGCCACGATGCGCCCCTGTTGTCGAAGGCCATGGGGCAGAAGGTCACGTAATGCTCGCGCGAGCCCAGATGCCCGAAGCGCTCCTCCAGTTCGATGATTGCGGTGGAGTAAGTTTCAAACAGCGAACGCGCCGCGTCGATGTCGGTAAGGTGCCCGATGTGTTCGGAATTGGTGAGGAGGCGCGCCGAAAGGCGCCGCCAGTACGCGAGCGGCTCGCCGGTCACGCCGGTCGTTTCGACATAGCCGACCGCATCGTGCAGGTCCGCCGCGGCCTGTCGGAACGCGGGCAGATCATCACCCGCCAGGGATTCCTGAGCCCCGAAATAGGCCGAGTAGACCGGCTTGAGGCCGAACAGGAACTCTTCCGGCACTTCAAAGCGGGTCGTGGACGCGCCTTCTTCCGGAACGCTCATCATGCTCGGCTTGGCCACGATCTGAAGGGCGCTGTCAATCTTGAACGCACCGTTGACCACGACCTGCTCGCCCTCCCGAAGACCCTGGTTGACGATGTAGAGATCGCCAGCCCGCGGGCCGAGCACGACCTCCCGGCCTTCGAACGTGGGCCTGTCGCGATCGGGCACTCGGACGTACACCACCGCCCGACTGCCGGTGATGAGGGGGGCGGACGCCGGTATCACCAGCGGCGGCTCCACTTCGGGATTCTCGACCACGTACCCGAGCTCCTCGGCCTGCACCAGGGGCATCTCGCACAGATCGCACTCGCCTTGGCCATCCTTGATCACCTCCGGATGCATGGGGCAGATCCATTTGCCGGCCAGTTGATCGCCCATGACCAGGCCGGCCCCGGCCACCTTCGACCGCACTTCGGCCCGCACGAACATCCCGGGCTTGAGGCGGCGGTCGGTGTTGTCGACGTTTATCCTCACCCGCACGGTGCGCGTCATCGGGTCCACCGCGGGATCGATGAACGACACGAGACCTTCAAACACCTCGCCGGGCAGCGAGTCGGTGCGGAAAGTGACCGTCTGACCGTAGCGTATCCAAGGCAACTGACTCTCGTAGGCTTCCAGCTTCACCCAGAGATGCGAAAGGTCGGCGACCTGAAACAGCACGTCCCCGGTTTTCACGTACATTCCTTCGGTCGCCATGCGATGGGTCACCACCCCACCGATGGGCGAGTAGATGGTCAATCGCTCCATGGGCTCTTCGGACGTCTCCAGCCCGCGGATCTGCTCGTCGGTCAGCCCCCACAGGCGCAGCTTCTCGCGGGCCGCCTCCAGCCGGGCGCGGGTGGTGGACAGCAGCAGTTCGCTTTCGTTGCGCATCTCCTCGACCGCGGCGAGGTTCTCCCGCAGCTCGGCCTGCGTCGTCAGCAGGTCCGGACTGTAAATCTCCGCCAGGTGGTCGCCGGCCTGGACGGGGATGCCCGTGTAATCGACGAAAAGCCTCTCCAGCCGGCCCGGGAAGTAGGCGGCGATGGTGGCGGCGCGCGTCTCGTCATAGTCCACGCTCCCGAACAGTCGCACGGTGCGAGTGGGAAACATTCGTGCAACCGGCTCGGTGCGGATCTCCGCCAGCTTCATTGCGGCGGATGACATGACAAGTTCCCGCTCGCCCGCATCGCCCATTCCCTCCGGGAGCGGCACGAGATCCATGAAGCAGATCCGGCACTTGGCGTTCGGATCGGTCGAACGTTCCTGGGGGTGCATCGAGCAGTAGTAGACGCTCGGTTTGCCCTCGTCTTCTTCTTCCTGCCCGGCGGAAGTCTGCCGCGTCTCACCGGTCGCCTCGCCCTCCTGTCCCCCACCGCGGATCAACCAGCCGAGGACGAACGCGGTGATAATGAGGACCACCGCGAGCAGAGCGGCGGTGGACCGCCAGATGTATCTGATGAGCTTCATGAGTTTTTCCATCACTGCACCTCCTTAGGTGCGTCAGTGAGCGCGGCCTGATCGGGCAGATCGACGCCCACAAGCTGTTCGATTCTCGCCATCGCGTTGGCGGCATCGGCTCGGGCCCGCCTCAAAGTCAACTGCATTTCCAGCAGCAGGCGCTCGGCGTCCAGAAGGTCGAGAAAACCCACAGACGCGGTCTGGTAAGCGCTGATGGACGCGTCCAGCGACTCGCGGGCCTTGGGCACCAGGCCGTCGCGGTAAAGCTCCACCTTGCGCCGTGCGTCGGCATGCTCGAAGGTCGCCAGCTGCAGTTCGGCGCGCAGGCGATTCTCGGTCTCCTTTCGCCCGGCGGCGGCGGCCAGCCGCCGTTTCAGCGCTTCCCGCACGCCGGCATCGTATTTCTCTCTCCACAAGGGAACGCTGATGGAAGCGCCGATGATCAGCGGGTCGTCGCCGCTCTCTGGAATCGACGGGTCCATCGCCTCGTCGGTCACGATGTAATCCAGTTGCAGAGTTATGTCCGGATAGGCGTCCTTGCGGGCGAGATCCGCGGCCAGCCGATGCCGTTCGATCGTGTGCTGCAGCGCCGCCAGTTCCGGATTGCGCGCGGCGAGCGCCGAGGCCAGTGCCGCAACGTCCGGCTCCGTGTCCGGATCGGCAATCGAATCCGGCCAAGGAGCCTCGGCATCGACGGGCCGGTCGAGCACCGCGTTGAATCTCGCCGCCAGCGGGCCGCGCTTGTCCTCCAGTCGGCGCAGTCGATCCTCGAGCTTACCCAGCTCGATCTGGAAGCGGACCACATCGGGGTGCGAGCCGGCTCCCACCCGGTATTTGGCCCGTGCGATGCGCTCGAACTGCTCCAGGAGTTTCAGGTTCTCGCGGGTGAGATCGATTTCGCCCCGCAGGTAGTAAAGCTCGTTGAACGCCGTGCGAACCCGATAGGCCAATTCGAGCACTGCCCCCTGGAATCGCGCATACTCCGCTTCGGCCTCGGCCTCGGCGATCTGCCCTCGCAGGGCGAGCTTGCCGAACCATGGGAACGCCTGCGACAGGGCCATGCGGTGCTGCTGGGGCCCTACCCGTGTCTCGACCTCGTCGAGGAAGTAGCCGTAGCTGAGGCGGGGGTCAGGCAGGGCCGTCACCTGCGGCGACTTCTCCAGCGCGGCCAGCCACCCGAGATACGCCGCCTCCACCCCGCGATTGCGCTCCAGCGCGTAACGCAGGCACTCACCCAGCGTACTCTCTGCATGGATCTCCGTTCGCTCTGCCTCGTCCCGCCCCTCGGCGGCCGCGGCGGAGCGCGGTGATTCGGCGTCCGCGATCCAGGATCGGCGCACGGACCGCTCCACCTCGACGGCCGATTCCAGGCGATCCATTGGCGAGACGCAGCCCGCAATCAGCAGGCATGCTGCAAACACGCCCGCTCCGGGGACCTTCGAATAACGAAACATTTCTCAAACCCCATATGAACCGGTTGTGACAACATGCGAAGTCCGGGCGCGAACCGGCTCCGCGAACGCTCAGCGCGCAGATCCCCTGTGGGGGAAGTCGGTCAGGTTCGCCAGACGCACAGCGAAGCGTGCTTCTGATTGTGGGTTTGGAAAGCCGGCGCTTCCCGCTCAATCGGGGACTGAGGCGGCATGCCGGGGACTGCCACCAAGATGACCGACGGCATCAGGGCCGCCACCAGCAGGGTGGTCGTGTCCTTCGACGAGGGCGTGATCGGGGCCGCGGGAAGATCGGGTTGAGTCTCATCGCAACCGCACGCCGCCTGGGTGTCAGCACAGCAGGAGCACGGCGAATCCGCACAGCAGATCGACGAAACATCCGATAGGCCCATCAGCGTGGCGTAGGCCGCCCCCCCTTGGCAAAGCGCGGCTGCACCTCCCGCCGCCGACCAGACGGACTGAAGGACCAGAGCCAGGATGACAATCAGGCGAGTCATGCTTGAAGGATAACCATCATCGGGTATTGCAGCCGATCGCTCAACGCCCTCCGGGGGCCGAATATTTCACCCGGCCGGCCCGCCTCCCTCAGGGGCGACCCCCGTCCTGCTCCGCCGAATCGGTCCCGGCTGCTGCAGATGGCCCGTCCGATCGGTGGTTGAGGGCCGCGGCAAGGGCGTCAACGTCGGTTATCGGCTGTCGGCACACGAAATCCCGACACATGTACACGGTGGGGAGCCCGTCCACCATGGACCGCTTCTGAAGCAGGGGAATCCGCGAAACCGCCGCCTCGTAAGCCTCCGTGTCGGGTGCGGCAAGAGCGAGGATCTTGTTCGGGATGAACCTTCGATGGATCTCCTGCAGAAGTCGCCTGGTCTCCTCGCTCCCTTCCACGCCGACAATGGCGAACTCCGGCCCGGGTCGCAGATAGAAGTCCGCGGCCCACAGGAGGTTCAGACAGGCGGTCGGGCGATCCGACATTTCCGCGGCCGCTGCGAGCAGGACTTCCTCGGCCCGGCCGCGATAGGAATCGTCATCCATAAGCCGGGCCAGGCGCAACAGGACCATCGCCGCGGTGGAATTACCCGAGGGAACGGCCCCGTCGTGGAGGGGCCTAGTCCGCACAATCAGGTTCCGGTGTGCGGCGCTGGTGTAGAAGAAGCCGCCGCGCTGTTCGTCCCGGAAGTCGGCGATCATCCGATCGGTAAGCTCGACCGCGGCCCCAAGCCACCGCAGATCGAAGGTGGCCTCGTAAAGATCGACCAGGCCGTTGGCCATCTCGGCGTAATCGTTCAGATAGGCGGGCAGCTTTGCCAGCCCCTGATCGTCCTCGCCACCGCGGTCGGTGTAAACGCGAAGAAGCTCGCCGTCGCGCACCATCCTGGTGAGCACGAAATCGGCGGCCCGCTCCGCCGCCAGTCGGAATCGCTCTTCACCAAGGACCTGATATCCCCGGGCGAGAGCCGAGATCATCATGCCGTTCCACGCAGCGAGGACCTTGTCATCCCTGCCCGGCCGACCGCGCTGTTCGCGTATTCCGTGCACTTTTTCGCGGAGCCGGGCCAGACGCCCCGCCAACTCCGACAGCGACAAACCGGCCTCGCGGGCGAAAGCCGCGGGCTCCACCGGCACGTGCAGAATGCTGCGGCCTTCGAAACTGCCGCTTTCAGTAACGCCGTAGTAAGCGGAAAACAGCCCGCCATCCTCTTCGCCCAGAGCGGCCGTCAGCTCCGCAGGTGTCCAGACATAGAAGACTCCCTCTTCGCCCTCGCTGTCGGCATCCTCGGCTGAATGGAACCCGCCCCGCTCATCGGTCATGTCGCGGAGAACGTAGTCCATCGTCTCGGTCGCGATACGGCGATAAAGATCGTCGTGCGTGACCTGCCACGCTTCGAGATACGCACGGCTGAGCAGGGCGTTGTCGTACAGCATCTTCTCGAAATGCGGCACGAGCCACCGACCATCGGTGGAATAGCGATGGAAGCCTCCGCCGATCTGGTCGTACATGCCGCCGCGGGCCATGCGGTCGAGGGTGTTTCTCGCCATCTCCAGCAGCTTCTCGTCGCCGGTGCGGGCGTACTGGCGCAGGAGCAGAGAGATGGCGGCGGAGGGTGGAAACTTGGGGGCGCGACCGAATCCCCCCCACTTCCCGTCATACGTCCGTTCCAGTTGCCGCACCGCATCTGAGATAATCTGCGTGTCGAGTTCCGGGGAAGGCGTGGCGCGTGACGCGGCATGGGCGTGCAGCGCCCCCATGAGCCGATCGGCGTTCTGCCTGATATCCCCGGGGCTTTCCACCCAGACCTTGGCGATGCGCTCAAGCAGATCCCTGAATCCGGGCCGGCCATACCGGCTTTCGGGCGGGAAGTAAGTGCCGCCGTAGAACGGCTTGAGATCGGCCGTGAGGAACACCGTCAGCGGCCACCCGCCGCTGCCCGTCATCATCTGCACTGCGGTCATGTAGATCTCATCCACATCGGGTCGCTCTTCGCGATCCACCTTGATGGAGATGAAATGCTCGTTGAGGATCGCCGCGGTCACTTCATCCTCGAACGATTCCCGCTCCATCACGTGGCACCAGTGGCAGGCGGAATACCCGATGGAGAGGAAGATCGGCTTGTTCTCCTTCTTCGCCCGGGTGAAGGCCTCCTCGGACCAGGCGTACCAGTCCACCGGATTGTGAGCGTGCTGAAGGAGGTAGGGGCTCGTCTCGTCGGCGAGCCGGTTGGTATCACGCGGAGACTGACGTCGCGCTTCCGGAGCGCTGGATTGGGCTGATGTGGCACTCATCTCTGCGCTGACCTCCCGCGGCCGATTGTCGCTGAGCTTCCCGGCGGCAAAGTCGGCCGCCACCGGCAGGAGCAACGCCACAACGACCCCCAGCGCTTTTCTCACCGTAAACACAACCGGGCGCTCCTGCCGCGGACTTGTCAGCCCATCCGCTTAGAAACCGGTGAAACAACCCCGCGAGACGGAACCGTATTCCGATCGGCCGGGGAGGTCCCGGCCCCCGGCGGGGACGGCTGGCGAAGGTCGGGATTGTCCGTCTCAGCCGGGAATACACCCCGGCCAGAGGTGGTTTACGGGTAGAATGCCGGCCGGCCGGCTCCCCCGCGGTGATTCGCCAACGGCAATCCCTCCCGGCGCCGCCCTCAGCCGACCCCTATGACCCGCCCCATGCGCGGCGTTAATCCGCCGCCGGGGCGGGTTTTTTGCATCGCAAACATGGATGGGCAGAGCCCTCTTCCATCAGCCGGCCGGCAACGGGATTGCGAAACTGCACCGTGAGTTCGCCAGGCAGATGTTCCGCGATCGATCGTGGCGACCAAGCAAACAAACTCTTGACGCATCGATGATCGGCAATACACTGAGGGCGGCCCGCAATCGGCCGCGCCCCCAAAGGGCCAAGGCGATCAGCGACCAGGCAGTCGTGGTCGGCAGCCATCTTCAGGACGCGACCTTGACCTTCGCAGGGAAAGGAATCGCAGAATGGCGGCATATACACAGAATATCAGACACCGGGCGAGGATCATCGCCGTCGTTCTGATTGCGTGCGTGCCGGACATCGCCGAATCGCCGGCATCAGCACAATGCCATGTCAATGATGCGGCGAAGTCGCATGTCTCCGATGCAGGAGCGACTGATCGCTTTGCCCGCGCGGCGGGCGCCTCAGGCGACACCGCCATGATCCGAGCCCAGCGATGCGCTGACAACGGCATTCCCGGGGAATCCGGTATCGAGTGGATCAGTCAGGAACGTTACGTCCATGTGGACTGGAGTTGGTATGGCAGCGACGGTTCCGGTGGAGATCAGCATTGGATCTATGCCCCTGACTTCGGTCCTTTCGACGCGATGCTATATGACTACGCATACGCCAGCCAGGTTTCGGAGATTCACCCAGCGCAAGGCATCGCTGGCTCAGGCACCGCGACGGCGAACAGCGAGTATGTGTGGGCTCCGCCCTTTGACTGGTGGTATTGTTGGAGCCACAGCGAGTCCTTTCTCTCCGTTACGTTTGCGCTGGATCGATGGATGTACGGGGAGGTAACAGGCGAGCTCAGCTATGACGGCACAGCGGGAACCGGGTATGGCGTAGGCCAGGCCGAACTGACTCTTTCTGGCGCGGAGGTGTATTACTTCGTCCAGGGCGCCACGGGAGTGGATCATGTCTGGATCGATGAGCGGACCTGGCTTGCGCCTGGCGAGTACGAACTCGAAGTCCGGGCATTTGCCAATGAGACCGACGGGCCGGGCACTGGTTATTGGTGGATCACCGCCGCGTTCGACTTCCAGATGGATCTGATGGTTGAAAGCCCCTGCCCGGCTGACCTGAACGGGGATTGGATAGTCAACATCGACGACCTCTTCCTCGTCCTCGCCGCTTGGGGGCTATGTGACAATCCGGATCACTGCCCGTGGGATCTCGCCGGGCCGAACAACGGACCTCCGGACGGCAAGGTAAACATCGACGACGTGTTCGCCGTCCTCGGTGCGTGGGGGCCGTGCCCCTGAATGCCGATGACATAAGCGCACGGGCTGTGACAGATCGAATACAAAACGGATGCGGGGGCCGACCACCCAGCGCTGCAAGCGGTAGAAAAGCACCGGTCGCGGGACGGCCCGCGGCCGGTGCGTGGTCAGAAGCGCCCGAAAAGCGGCTATCGGCACTTTCCATCAGCGCTTGCGGCGGCTCGAGGTGAGGCTGGCGAGGGCGAGCAGGCACAGCGAGCCGGGGCCGGGAACTTCACGTGCGATGATGCTGCCCGTAGAGGGCGGCCAGCCCGGCGCGCTGAGGGTCGAAATCCCCAGACTGTCGAAGGCGGAGGCCGGCCCGCCCGGGCCGTTGAAGTAGTCCTGCACGATGAACTGCCAGGTCTCGCCGGGCTCGAAGATCGTGTTGACCACCAAGCTCTCAAACACCAGCGGCCGGTTGATCCCGACCCAGTCGATCCTGAAGGCATCTATTGCATCACCGAGCCCCGCGTTGCCGATCCAACCGTCGAAGTTCGTGATCGTGGTTTCCGGGTCCACCACGTAATGGAGATCGAACCAGGCGATGTTGGTCATGTTCGTGATCGTCACCAGTTGGTTCGGGAAATCGGGATCGTCCATTCCATCCCAGCACGCGGTTTCCCAGGTTTCCTCGACGGACGACAGGATCCATTCGTCGGTGGGGAACGGAGGCAGGTTGCCCAGCTCATGAACGAATCCCTCGATGCTCAGGGGGTCCTGAGGCCCGTCCACGCTATAAACCTCCACGGGGTACGCCACGGCGGAGGTGTTCGCACCGATCGCGACCACCGAGGCCGCCAAGATTGTCATTGTCAGTGCTCTCATGTCTTTCACCTTTTTGATTCGAACACATGAACGAGAGGTCGCAGTACGGTTCGGCCGAACCTGAAGGTCGGGCGGCTCCACCAACGGACAACGATTCGATCCTTGATCGGGCCGGCGCGGCCTTCATCCGAGTAGCAACTGTGCGCGTCCGACGGACCCGACCGGCAGGGCAAGGAGCCGTTCGGCCGAGTCGGATGAGCATCGGGTGCGCCACCACGTGAAACGGCAACGGCGCGGGGAGGTGACGCGCTTTCTTCAATTCTCTTGGGAGGCGGAACCGGAGCCCGCAGACAACGAATCCAGGCGCCAGTTCGCCAGCTCGTATTCGTCCTCGGGGGTTCCCAGGGGAGCGTTCACATCGTTCTCTTGGGCGATCTGCACACACTGTGCAAAGAACCTGCGGGCCTCTTCAGGCCGATCGGACAACAGGCAGACCTCCCCGGCATAGAAACACGCCTCGCAGAGCGCGTCGGTGTTCTCGAACTCGGGGGCGGAGGCAGTATCGACGAGCTGCTGTGGGGTGATCCGGCCCGCCAGGCAAAGGAAAATCTGTTTCAGCCACGACTCCCGAACTCCGGCCAGAGCGGCGGCGAGGATTTCATCGGCCTCGCTCTCTCGCCCCTGTTCCTTCAGGATCAGGAACGCCCTCGCATCGGCATGTTCAGGCCGGGCCAGAAGAATCCCGACTTTCTGGTAGTCCGCCAGCGCTTCATCCGCCCGGCCAAGGATGCGCAGCGGTGCGGCACGCTGATACAAGCGCCACGCGGTGGCGCCGGTCTCGTCCTCGGTCTCCAGAGCCTTGGTGTAGTCCGCCACCGCGTGGTCATAATCCTTGACTCGACGGTAGGCGTTGGCGCGTTCCAGGTAACCCCTTCCGGAACCGGAAGTCATGGTGATCACGCTGGTGTACTGCTCGATGGCTTCGGTCAGGCTGCCACGGGTGGCCAGGACATTGCCTTTGAAGCAGGTCCACTCCACACAATCCTCACCCAACTCAATCAGCCGATCGGCGCCTTCGATGGCCCCGTCGAGATCTCGCGTCTCCAACCGCAGATATGTCAACCGACACCAGGCCGGAACATCTGCCGCCGCGCACTTCACTGCTTCATGCACACAGAGCAGCGCTCTTTGCAGGTCGAACGTGGCAAACGATCGGACATACCAGGCCTCAGCCGTATCCGGACCCTGAACCTGAGCCTGCAGCTTGCCGGCACGTTCGGCTTCGCCCCGGGCCTGATATATCTCCGCCAGCAACGCGCGGCATGCCGAGTGGGATGGATCCCGATGCAGCACTCCATCCAGGAAAGGAAGCGCATCGACCTTCGTGGCGTCGTTTCGGTACAGGGCTTGAGCGCAAACCAGAGGTGCCTCGGGCAGCGTCGGATAACGGGCGTAGAGATCCTGGGCCAATCGCAGCACCCGAGCCACCGCGGAGCCCTGCAGCCGGCTTTCGCCGTTCGTGTCTGCGGAGCCGGCCTCCAGCATGCGTTGCAGTCGCACCGCCTCGCGACGCGCCTCAGCCAGGCCCAGCTGCCGCTGCCAGTTCGTGATCAGGAGACTGATGACGCTCACGACGGCCACCACGGCGACCAGCCCGACCGGTCGGCGGTGCTTGCGCAGCTTTTTGCGAAGGACATACAGGCTGCTGGGACGCCGAGCCAGAATGGGTTCGCCTTCAAGATAGCGCCGGATGTCCTCGGCCATTTCTTCCGCGGACTGATAACGGCGTTCCCGTTCCTTTTCCAGCGTCTTGAGAATGATCGTTTCGAGCTCGCCGTCTACGCGATTCGACACCGCAGACGGGGCCGTCGGCGGTTCTTCCAGGATCTTGCGGATGACTTCGGTGGGGTAGGAGGTGGTGTCGTAGGGGAGTGAGCCGGTCAGGGCCTCGAAAAGCATGATCCCCAGGCCGTGCACATCGGTGCGGGCGTCGACATCGTCGGCCCTGCCCGCCGCCTGCTCCGGGGACAGGTAGGGAAGCGTACCCATGACCTGACCGGGGCCTGAAAGGTTGGTGGTCATCGCCTCTTCGGCCCCGGTTTGTCCGGCAGCTTTGGCCAACCCGAAATCAAGTACGTGAGGTTCGTCATCCGCGTCGATGAGCACGTTGGCCGGCTTCAGGTCGCGATGAATCACCCCGTGCCGGTGCGCGTACTCCACGGCGTTGCAGATGCGGCAGAAGATGCCCAGCACGGTTCGGACATCAGGTTTCTCGCTGGCGACATAGCGGTCCAGAGGCGTCCCCTCCACGTAGTCCATCGAGTAGTACTGCTGCTGCGCGATCCGGCCACTTTCCAAGACCCGGACGATGTTGGGATGCTGAAGCCGAGCGGCCAGCTCGACTTCCCGTTCGAACCGCCGCCGGACCGACGGCGATGCGAAGGGACCGGCGAGCATCACCTTCAGGGCGACGATCCGCTTGGTGGAAACCTGCAGGGCCTTGTAAGCAACGCCCATGCCCCCGCGGCCGAGTTCCTCAAGCAACTCGTAGCCCATGATGGCGGGGAGCTCCTCCCGGTCAGACGCCGCATCGGCCGGAAGTTCCTCCTCGTCCGCGGCAACGTTGATCCCGCTCAGCATCGACAAGCCGTCCAGATAAGGCTCCAGCTCCCGGGTCAGATCGGAGTGCTCGGCGGCGAACTGTTCGGGAGTCAACTCCTCGCCCGCCGCCCGGCGATCGAAGTACTCGTCGATCAGCCGCCCGATGCGTTCGTCGGGTTGCGGTTTCTGTTCCGGGTGAGAGGGATCCATAACGCCTATCCCGGATCGGGGTGAATCGCTTTCCCCACAGGTCATCGGATTCTAAATGAGACGATGAAGAGGGGCAAAGAATGCCGAGACCCGCCGCCCAAGTGGTATGATGATGCTGGCGGAGCGCCGACACTCTCCGCGGTGGCGACGTGTAACCGGCGGACCACCTATGGCCGAGATCAGCCAGACTCAGCGCTGGATCAGTGAGGCTCAACGGGGCGACCGGTTGGCGGTATCCAAGCTTCTGGCCGTGTATCACCCCATGTTGCGGGCGCGGGTCAGAGCGCGAATGGACCCGGGACTGCAGGCCAAGTCAGAGCCCGAGGACATCCTGCAGCAGGCTTATCTGGAGGTGTTCCGGCACATCGAGCAGTTTGAGGATCGGGGACCGGACTCGTTCCTCAACTGGGTTCTGACCATTACGGACAACAAGCTTGTTGATGCTCAGCGAGCCCTGCATCGTCTCCAGCGCGACGTCGCGCGTGAGGTGCGGGCCCAGGCGACGGCCGGGGCGGAGTCCCATTTCAACCTGCTCGACCGGCTCTACGCCGATTCCCGCACGCCCAGCGGGGTGGTCAGGCGCGAAGAGGCCGCAGGTGCACTGATGGCGTGCATTTCGCGCCTCTCCGACTCCCACCGGAACGTAATCAAGCTGCGGTTCCTGGATGGACGTCCGGTTGGAGAGGTGGCCGAGGAGCTCGGCAAGTCCGAGGCCGCGGTCATCGCCCTGACCAAGCGGGCCCTGGACGCCCTGCGAAAGTGCATGGATCGCCTGGGCGAATTCACCCGCATTTCGTGAGCTTCCGGGGCGGTCCCGGCTTGCCTCCGGTGAGGGCCGAAACGCCGGCAGCTCGCGTATCAGGGGGCAACCTGTACGTTCCAGTCAAATCGTGATCACCCTCGATTCAGGAGAGCCAACATGGGACGCCTGGTACGCATCGTCCTCGTTCTTCTCTCAATAACCGCCACATTGGGCAATATCGCCGCCGCTCAGGAGCCGGTGGCATTCCCCGAGGCCTCGCCGCAAAGCCAGCAGATGTCGCCGGAGGCGCTGGAGGCGCTGACCGCCGTGGTGCAGGACTACATCGACCGGGACTTCGCGGTGGGCGCGGAACTGCTCGTGATCAAGAACCGGAAGACGGTTCTGCACGAAACGTTCGGCTTCCGCGATCAGGAAGAGGAGATCGCCTGGGAGAAGAACACGACCTGCAACATCCGGTCGATGACCAAGGCGATAACCGGGGCTGCGGCGCAGCTTCTCATCGACCGCGGAAAACTCAGCCTGCAGGACAAAGCGGCGGCATATATCCCCGGCTTTGAGAACGACGAGTCGGGCCAGATCACCGTCGAGCAGCTCCTCACGCATCGAAGCGGTCTGCCGCTCACCATCCTCGAGACGGGCCGGGAGTACCCCGATCTCCAGGCGATGGCGAACGCCGTGGGCGAATGGGGGCCGGATTACGATCCCGGGAGCCGGTTCTGGTACAGCGATTCAGGCGCGGATGTGTTGGGCGCGGTCGTGGCCGCGGTTTCCGGCCAGCCGCTGGAAGAGTTTGTGCGGGACAACCTGCTGAACCCTCTGGGAATGACCGGGTCTTTCTACTTCTACCGGGGCATCGACAATCCGCATATTGAGAGCATTGCCAATCTCTACGTAGGGGCGGCCGGAAACTGGACGAAGTACTGGAAGCCCGGCGACGACCCGCTATACCCCTGCGCCTGGGGGTCCCAGTCTGTTTACAGCACGCCCCGGGATTACGCCCGATTCCTGGCGATGTGGCTGGACGGCGGTAAGACGCCCAACGGCTCCATCCTTTCCCCCGAAGCCGTCACGCGGACCCTGACCCCCGTTTCCGAGATGTCCACGCTGGGTTCGGACACCCGCGCCCCGACGTTCTTCCCGGGCTTGGAAACCTATTACGGTCAGATGGCACAGCTGTGGCTTCCGGCCGGCGCGCCGGAAGGCACAAAGCCGATCGTGATCGGCCACAGCGGGTCCGACGGAACCGCCGCCTGGGCGTGGCCCGAGTTGGATCTGATGGTTCTGTTCTTCACCCAGTCACGCGGCGGGATGAGCGTACTGCGCCTGGAAGAGGAGATCGACCGTTTCCTCATCAATCCCGACCGGGCGGAAGCGGTCGCGGAGATCCCCGATGATTACCGCCCTTACCTGGGCACCTATATCGCCAACTTCGGCCCGTACCGGGATGTCGACTTCACGGTCGTCACCCGCAACGGCCATCTCGCGGTGGACGTGCCGGGACAGCTCGTCTTCGAGTTGGAGGACCCCGATGACGAAGGGAGGTGGTATTTCGTGATGACCCGGGATGTCGCGATTTCTTTCGATCGGGACGAAGACGGTGCGGTCACGGGCATGCGCCTGCATCAGGCGGGCATGGAATTCGAGCTGCCCAAGGGGAAGGCGGAGAAGAGGCCCGAGCCGCCGCTGGACATGGAGCTCGCCCGCAAGTACGTCGGCAATTACCTGGATGAGAATGAGGGTGCAAATGTGCAGGTGCTCATTCAGAACGACCGTCTTGCGTTGAAGCCGCCCAATCAGCCCATCGCCTTCGAGTTGTACCCGCCGGACGAGAATGGTTTGTGGGCGCTTCGCCTGAACGTATCGGTGAAGATCCGCTTCGATGAGGATGAAGAGGGTCGTGTGGTATCGTTCACCACGATCCTGCCGGACGGAGTGGAGCTCGTCAGGCCCCGCGTTGACGAGGCCGGGGATGAAGATAACGAGGAGCAGGAAGGGACCGGCGGGTGATCGGCCGGGTCGGTCAGGCCTCCCGGTCGGCACATCTGGGTCCGGGGGTCGAGGTCGGCCCGGTGGGCACCGTCAATGGCCGGACCATAGCTCCCACCGTTTGTCTGCCGTCACAAGATCCCGTTGATGGCGGTCAGCACGGCTAGGCGGACTCTGCCCGTGTATCCGGCTCTGTCCGGAAATCACCGTGCGGTCTGAGTGTCGGAAGTTCAAACAGATACTTCTCAACCAGCGCACCGGCGCACTCGACAACGTGAAGTTCACGTGCGGCTTCCAGATCGATCAGCCGGAGGTCGCCACCTCGGGTGCGGCAGCGGTCGTCCAGGATGCGGACGCTGGGACGACAGGGCTGCTGGAAGTTCAGTCCGACCACCGCACCCTGCCATCCGTTTGAGAGGCGCACCTGCGAGCCTATCGGAAAGGGCGGAACGCGTCGGATCATCAGGTCGCTGATGAGCGGATCGAACCAACCATCGAACCGGCCGCCTGCGAATTCGCAAAGCGCGGCGATGGTGGGACGTTTGTCGCCATCCGCGGTGGTCATGAGATTGTCAAACACGTTCGCGGCACTGATGATTCGGCTGAAGATGTGAATGCCCGTGCCGGACTGAGGCCCCTCCTGCCGCCCCCGGGTCGCGATCACCCGATCGGGCCAGCCGGAGCCGTCGAAGCGCTGGTGGTGATTCAGCACCGCGTGCCGGGCCGTTGCCGGCAGGCGAACATCCAGCAACATATGATATCCGTTCTCCGGGTGTCCGGCGTAGGCCTGGCCGACATCCGGATCCTCCGGCACCGGGTGAATCTCATGGTGTTTTCGTGCCTCGTCGGCAAGATCGTGCTTGCCGATGTCGTGCAGCATCGCACCCAGACCCAGCGGTACCACGTCCCGGGCATGATCCGGCGACAATCGCGGCCGCTGCCGGACTACGTAAGTCTCCATTTCCAGCCCGACCAGCAGCGACAGGAAAGCCACGTTGGCGCTGTGGGTGAAGATGTGGCTGGAATCCTTGAGAAGCTGATGACACGTGTGCGCGTACTTGCCGCTCCGGATCAGGGCAAACACCAGTTCGATGATCGATTGGCGATAGACCTGGACCCGCGTCGTGGAGACCGTCGCGGAAGCAAGCGCACCGAAGTCGTTCTTCAACTTCTGGTACAGTTCCGTTCGCGCCGTGGTGAGGGCCGGGGCGACGGCGGCATCAAGATCCGCGGTCGCGTCGTGCTGAATCCAGATCTCGCCGATGCCGATCCGGTGAAGATAGTCGATCATCTTGCGCTCGAGCTTCGCGCCCGGGCGCAGCAACTCGGTTTGCGGGCGACGGGGATGGAGGACAACCCCCCCCACTTCCATACCTGGTTCCAGATCATCAACGCTGCACAGAAGCACTGGATTAACACCGTTCCAAGGACACCGGAACCACCTGTATAGATCGGACTCCGGAAAGACAGACTCAACACTCCACTGGAATTTGACCGCGGTATGTGCGAAACAGACCGTGCATCAGGACATATGCACCATTCGGGGGTCTATCACGGATTCGACCTGGTCCGGCAGAATCCTGTTTGAATGTCCCGCCAAAGACCACCGTCCAATAACCGAAAGAACAATCGGTCAAGCCGACCCCGGCCCTGATCAACCCACCTCACCCCGGATAGGCGACGCGAGGCCCCCTTCCAACGCATACTTCGGTCGAAACGTGCCCCCTGACGAGCGGCAGTCGGCCCGAAAGTCCGAGACCGGGCGACCGCCGGCCTTGAACCTCCTATCCGGCCATCCGGGCCCATTTTCCGGGAAACGGCGACCTCCGGCTTCTGATCCGGGGCAATCCGTGTTACTGTCATGGAGGAGGTGCGAGATGCCCACGCCCCGATAACCGCTGCCCGGGGTCCTGTCGGATCAGGCACCCGGCGGTCGATCGAGACTCGTGCTCAAACCAGGATCGTTAGAGGAGGATTCTCTGTGCCTTATCGTGAAACCACATGCCGGATCGCCGCAGCTGCCGCACTGACCGCTGCCGCGGCGATCACCACGGCGCCGGCCGCCGCATCACACCTCGCACCATCCGCCGTCGGCATCCCGGCGGAATACGTGCCGGATCAGGTGATTATCGGATTCGAGGCGGTGCCCTCCGCGCCTCAGCTCGATTCCCTTGGAGAAAGGTTCTCGAACGTCATCGAGTTGCGGACCATCAACCACGCCCCGCATCCGAAGAACGACCCGACCGGAGTGCATCCGCTGGCGATGGTGCGCGTCGCGCACCTGACCGCCGGTTCGGACGTGCCGGCGCTGTCTGAGCAGTTGCGCGCGTATGAAGGGATCCGATATGCACATCCCAACTACATCATGCGCCCCGCATTCATCCCCAACGATCCGTTCTGGAACGACCAGTACGGGCCGCAGATCATCGAGGCACCCGAGGCCTGGGACACCACTACCGGCAGCGCGTCAACCCTGGTCGCCGTCGCCGACACCGGTATTAACTTCAACCACGAGGATTTCCAGAACGGGATGATCTGGACCAACCCGGGCGAGATCCCGGGCAACGGCGTGGACGATGACAACAACGGCTACATCGACGACGTACACGGCTGGGACTGCCTCAGCGACGACAACGACCCGACCGACACCTCCGGGCACGGCAGTCATGTTTCCGGAATCCTCGCCGCGCGGCTGAACAACTCCATCGGCATCGCGGGCATCGCACAGGTGACCATCATCCCGCTTCAGGTGTTCACGCCCGGCGGAACCTGGGAGGCAATCACCGAAGCGATTTATTACGCCACCGACAACGGCGCATCGGCCCTGAATTACAGCGGCGGAGGCTACGGGGGCGACGGTTCACTGTCCGACGCCTGCCAGTACGCCTGGGACAACGGGATGACCGTGGTCGCCGCCGCGGGCAACTACAACGGCTCCACGCCGTTCTACCCCGCCGCCTACCCGCCGGTCCTCGCCATCTCCGGCACCGACAGTAACGACAACCGTTACTCCTCATCCAACTACGGCAACTGGATCGACGTGGCCGCCCCGGGCGTCGATGTCTACTCCTGCGGTGCCGACGGACCTTACGATTACTTTCACGGCACCGGCACCTCGATGTCCAGTCCACACGCCTGCGGCCTGGTCGGACTGATGTACACCATGGATCCAGACCTGACTCCCCAAGAGGTGCGCGACCTTTTGCGCGACAACTCCGACGATTTGGGCGATCCCGGCTTCGACATCTACTTCGGGTACGGCCGCATCAACGCGGCAAACACGATAGCGGCCATCTCCACGCCCTGCCCGGGCGATGCCAACGAAGATGATGTCGTAGACATCGACGATGTCTTTGCGGTTCTCGGCGCCTGGGGACCTTGCAACGACTGCCCCGAAGATGTGAACGGTGACGGCGTGGTCGACATCGACGACATCTTCGACGTTCTTGCCAATTGGGGTCCGTGTCCGTAAAGCTTCGCACTGACCGTGCAATCGGCTGTTTAATCAAATATTCATTCCACCGCCCCGCCTTCCGGGCGGGGCCGCTTTGCCGCCCGATCCCACGGTGGGCCGGCTGCGGACAAAGAAACCGGCAATCTTCAGCCGAAGCGGTCAACTCAAGGCTAATGAGTTGCCCGGTGGGAAGGCCGCGAAGAGGCCGGAGCCTCCGCTTCGACGAGAATGAAGACGGCGGCGTGTTGGCAGCCACCAGAGTCATGCCGGACGGAGTGGATTCCCTCAGACCGCGTGTCAGTGACGCCGCAAACAGCGACCGGGAGGGCCGGGGTGAGGTCGGCGGAGAATGGGCAGTGGAGATTCGAGCGCGGTTCGTCTCTGGGGGAACAATGCCTCCCGGTCACCCGTTAGTGACGTAATCGGACGTGCCGGACCACGGATCAGGCCCCCGGAGACCGGTTTTTGCCGCCGGAACCCCGGGGTTGATTACAAATCCGGACCAATCAGTGTTCATGTCATTCAGGAGGTGCGAGTCACCAACGCCCCGATGACCGCCGCCCAGCAATCTGCCGGATCAGACAACCGGCGGTCGATCGAGACTCGTACTCAAGCCAGAATTCCCAGAGGAGGACTTTTTGTGCCACAGTGTAAAACCACGTGCCTGATCGTCGGGGCCATGGCGATATCGGTCGCTTCATCTATCAACGCCGCTCCGGCCGCCGACTCGGACGCGACGCCGCCCACCGGCGATCCCAAGATAGAGTACGTGCCGGACGAGCTAATCATCGGATTCGACGATGTTCCCACCGAAGCCTCGCTTGATGCCCTGCGAACCCAGTTCCCGGCCATCATCCGGATGCGGGAGATCAACCACGCGCCTCATCCGAAGAACGACCCCACCGGGGTGCATCCCCTGGCCATGGTCCGCGTGGCGAACCTGTCTCCGGGTTCGGATGTGCCGGGCCTGTCCGACTCGCTGAGCGCGATGCCGGGGATCGACTACGCCCACCCGAACTACATCATGCGCCCGGCGCTGGTGCCGAATGATCCGTTCTGGAACAGCCAGTACGGGCCGCAGATCGTCCAAGCCCCCACTGCCTGGGATACGACCACCGGCAGCGCGTCGATAGTGGTCGCGGTCGCCGACACCGGCATCAACTTCCAGCATCAGGACTTCCAGAACGGGATGATCTGGACCAATCCCGGCGAGATCCCCGGAAACGGGATCGACGACGACAACAACGGCTATATCGACGACGTGAACGGCTGGGACTGCCTCAACGATGACAACTACCCCTACGATACTGCCGGCCACGGCAGCCACGTGGCGGGCATCCTGGGTGCCCGGCTGAACAATGGACTCGGCATCGCGGGCATGGCCCAGGTTACCGTCATGCCGCTGCAGGTATTCAATCCCGGCGGAACCTGGGAAGCGATCACCGAGGCCATCTATTACGCCACCGACAACGGCGCAAAGGCCCTGAATTACAGCGGGGGCGGCTACGGCGGTACCGGTTCGCTTTCCAATGCCTGCCAGTATGCGTGGAGCAACGGCACGACGGTGGTCGCCGCCGCAGGCAACAACAACAGCTCCAGCCCCTTTTACCCCGCCGCCTACACGCCGGTACTGGCCATCTCCGGAACCGACAGCAACGACAACCGATACGGCAGCTCCAACTACGGCAACTGGATCGATGTCGCCGCACCGGGCGTGAACGTCTTCTCGTGCTGGTCAGGCGGCTCCTCGTCATACAACTACGCCACCGGGACTTCGATGTCCAGCCCCCATGCATGCGGCCTCGTGGGACTGATGTACTCGGTGAATCCGAACCTGACTCCCCAGGAGGTGCGCAACCTGCTCCGCGACAACGCCGACGATCTGGGCGCGGCCGGTTTCGACATCTACTTCGGTTACGGCCGGATCAACGCGGCAAACACCATCGCGGCCATCTCCACGCCCTGTCCGGGTGATGCAAACGAAGATGACCTCGTGGACATCGACGATGTGTTCGCGGTTCTCGGTGCCTGGGGACCGTGCAATGATTGCCCGGAAGATGTGAACGACGACGGTGTAGTCGACATCGATGACATCTTCGACGTGCTCGCCAACTGGGGCCCTTGCGAGTGAGACAGCTTGCGAGTCGCATACCGCGAAGGCGAGCAGTTGAAAACACAACGAAAGCAGAGGCGCGTCACTCGGTGACGCGCCTTTTTCTTTTCTGCCTCGCGGGATCCGCTCGGCCGGTCGATCCTACTCCACGCCGTGCAGAAGACGTTTGAACAGCGGCGTGAGCACTAGGGCGACCGCCGCGGCGGCGAAGGAGGATATCACGAACATGAGGAAGAAGTCGCCGCGACCGCCGATGCGGAACCAGCCGTACCAGAACAACTCCGTTTCGCCCTCCGCGATGCGATCCACATAGCCGGCCACGATGCCGCCGCCCAGATTTGCCACGAAATTCGAGAGGAACCACAGACCCATCAGGAACGATACCCATTTCACCGGCGAGGCCTTGGTCACGAAGGAAAGGCCAGTGGGCGAGAGGCAAAGCTCACCCATCGTGTGCAGCAGGTAGGTCAGCGCAAGCACCCAGACACCGACTTTGGCGCCGCCCGCGCTCATCCCGCCTCCCGCGGTGACCACAAGATACCCGAAGCCCAGCAGGATCAGCCCGTAGGTGATCTTCAGCGACTGGGTGGGGTTCATGTTCCGTTTGCCCAGCTTGCCCCACATGATGCTGTACAACGGCGCCAGCAGCACGATCAGCACCGGATTCACCGACTGGAACCACGCGACCGGCATCTCCCAGCCGAAGATCGACCGGTTTGTGTCATCGCGCGCAAACAGTGTCAAGCTCGAGCCGGCCTGCTCGAACGCCATCCAGAAGAAGGCGTTGAAGAACACGAAGCAGAGAATCGTGAAAACCGGTCCCCGGTCTTTCGATTCCTGGATTGCCAGGAACCAGACCACAAGAACCAGGATTCCCAACAGCGATATCGCCAACAGAACGTACGGGTGCACCACCCCGGTCAGCCAGGTGTATCCCTCGCCGATCTTCCGGTGGCCACCGATATAGAAGAACGCGCCGAACAGGCCGGAGAGGATGATCGAACCGAGGAAGAACAGGAGCGCTTCGTTGCCGCTTTTTCCCACCGGCGGCAGGCCGATCCCCTTGAGATAGAACGGCCGGCTGAACAGGTAGACGATCAGTCCCAGGGCCATCCCGATGGCCGCGGCTCCGAAGCCCCAGTGCCAGCCCACGCGCTCTCCGAGCGTGCCGACTATGAACGGGCAGATCGCCGCCCCCACGTTGATGCCCATGTAGAAAATGGTGAACCCGCCGTCACGCCGCGGATCGTGCGGCTTATACAGTTGCCCCACCATGACCGAAACACACGGCTTGAAGTGACCGGTCCCCAGCACGATCAGCGCAAGGCCCGCGATGAACGTCGCCATGCCCACATCATTCGTGGCCAGTGCCCCCAGCCCCGAGATCGCCAGGGTGATGTGCCCGAGCATGATGAGCCATGCTCCCACCAGCATCGAACGGTGTGTGCCGATCAGCCTGTCCGCGATGAACCCGCCGAAGATCGGGAAGAGATAGCACAGGCCCGTGTACCAGCCGTACGCCTGCCCACCCGCTTGCGTGGACCAGCCCCGCCCCGGCTCGGCGAACTCGGACGATTCCGCGGACCAGTTGAGAACGCCGGGTTCCAGGAGGTAGATCAGCAGGATCGCTCTCATGCCGTAGTAGCTGAAACGCTCCCACATCTCGACTATGAACAGGCACCACAGGCCGGCCGGCTGTCTCAGCCTGACCGGCTCCGGGGCCGGATCGAGCCCTCCTGGGGCGTATGGTGAGCTGCCTTCGTTCTCGGGGTTGCCGGGACTCGTATCTGACATGATCAAACCTCGTGGGGGCCGCGGGCGGTGATTCCGTAGAGCATAACCGATCGGCACCGGATGGTTGCGGTTCGACCCATGCCCTCGATCGGCACCCTTCCGCTTCACGATCGCCTCAGAACCGGCCTGACGTCACTATCGCGGACCATCCCGCTGTCTTCGTCACCGGCGACCACTACAATCGGCCGCCGCTCGCCTGTCGCTCCCTGGAGCTCCACCCCTGAAGGACCACCCGCCCATTCAGATCAGAGACCGGACTCGACCCGGAGTCCCCCTCACCGCGCCGGCGGAAGCGAACCGCAGCGATCGGTTGACGGATTCGCAGGGCCGGACGGTCCGCGACCTGCGGCTCAGCGTCACCGATCGCTGCAACTACCGCTGCGTGTACTGCATGCATGCCGGCCTCCAGTACATGCCCGGCAGGCACTTGCTGAGCCTGAACGAGTACCTCAGAGTCGCGCGGGTCTGTGCTTCGCTGGGCATCGAGAAGATCCGCATCACCGGCGGCGAGCCGACACTCTACCCGCAACTCGATGAACTCATCCGCGAACTGGGCAGACTGCCGGTCAAAGACATCGCCATGACCACCAACGGCTCCCGGCTTGAGGAAGGGGCCCTGGTCCGCTGGCGAGATCGGGGGCTGAAGCGGCTTACGCTCAGCCTCAACAGCCTCCGCCCGGAGCGCATGACATCCATCACCCGCTCCGAAAGTTCTCCGCAGACCGTCATCAACGCCATCGGTCTGGCCCGCCAACTGGGCTACCACCCCATCAAGGTCAACTGTGTGGTTCGGCGGGGCATGAACGAGGATGAGATCGCCGATTTCGCGCATCTCGCCCGCGAGCACGGCATCGAGGTGCGGCTGATCGAGTTCATGCCGTTGGATTCCGAGCGCCGCTGGTCGCCAGAGGAGGTGGTTCCAGCCGACGAGATGATCCGCCTACTCAGGCAGCACTACGAGCTGATCCCAATCGAAGCAGACGATCCACACGGCAAGGCGGTAACGTTCCACTTCGCCGACGATTCACCCGGCCGGATCGGCATCATCGCCTCCGTGACCAGGCCGTTCTGCGGCGATTGCAATCGCCTTCGCATTACCGCCGACGGCAGGATCCGCCCCTGCCTCTTCAGCGATCGGGAGTGGGACCTGCGCCCCATCCTGCGCAACGGCGCCGACGACGAGCGGCTCCGGCGGGTGATCATCGACGCGGCTTGGGCCAAACCAGCAGGCCACGAAATCAACAGCCCCTCCTTCACCCCGCCGGACCGCACCATGTCCGCAATCGGCGGCTGATGCGGATTGTGAATACCTAATATAACGCTAACAACGCTGCATCCCCGGAGCGGCGATCAACGCTCTACTCTTCGGCCCTTCAGGAAGTGGGGCTTTTTCCCCCCTTTGCCGATCCACATTGGCCCGATGATGAGATAATCCACAATGCCCCCGGTCAGCAGGTGCTTATTCTCCGGGGATCTCCGCTGCGGGGTTTGAAGGAGGCCTGTGATGCAACGGACACGGTTTCTGCGTCACTTCGGATTCCTGTCAGTGATCCTCGCGGCCTGCCTGGTGCCGGCCGCCTTCGCCGCCGAGGTGGATGTCGCCCAGGCAATCGAGGACCGTGAGAAGAGGGCGGCGGCCTCCGCGGAGTTCGTGTACCGGCTGGGCCTCGCCCGCGCCCAGGCCCGCAAGCTCATCCCCGTCCTCGAAGAGGCCGCCGCCATCCACATCCAGTCCTATGAGGCCGAAGCGGCCCTCCTGCCCAGACTGATCGACGCCTACACCGATTTCCTGCAAGAGGACAGGCTCGACAAGGGCTTCAGCCCGCCCGTGGAGCGCCGGGCCGGCCGCCTTCACCAACAAGAGATCTACGGCCCGGAAGGGCGGACCAGGCAGCTCATGGCGCTCGAGAAGAAAGCCTCGGCGATTCTTAAACCCGACCAGCGAGACTTCGCCGAGGGTTTCAAACCGGGAAAGCCGTACGTCAAGCCAAAGAAGAAGCGTACCCGTGACCCGCTGGTCGCAAAACGCAAAGAACTTGAAGAGCTCAACCGCGACAAGCGCCCGCGCCTGGGACGCCTTGGAAAGCTCCTGCTCCACCCCGGCGCGTATCCCGGCATATGTGCCAAGGCGCGCAGCGATGCCCCGGAAGTCCTCCAGCGCGCCGCACGCATCTGCGCCAACGGCACCGACGAATGCCCGATCATCCGGCGCGACGCCATGCGACTTCAGGTCCGGCAGATCCGCAGCGAGATCAACAACTGGAACCTCATCAACGGCCTGCACTTCGAGCTCGATCAGATACGGCAGATCACGGAGGTCTATGACCGGGCGGTCGCGGACGTGAAGCTCGCCACCGGCCGGACGGATCCGTGCAATCTCCTCGATCAGGATGCGGTGAATGAACTGGAGGGAATCGTCAGCCAGATCCTCACGCCCGGTCAGATGGAAGTCATCGATATCTACAAGCCCTGCCTCATCCCGCCCAAGAACCTCAAGAGCCCGGTGCGGGTCGGCCAGGCCGGCGATTCCTCTCGCATGATTCATCTTCTCGAGCGGGCCCGGAACGTCCCGCAAGACCGGCTCGCCGATCTCGCCGAGCAGGTCATCGAGGGTGAAACCAGACACTACGGCAAGCTCGCGGACGATGATCGTCTCCGCCGCAAACGCCTGCTTGTCAATGTTGCCCGCCGGGCCCGGGCGATGAACGACACGGAGTTTGAGCTGAACAAGGAGGATCTCGCCACCCTCATCGAGCGGGAAGACCGTTCGCTCACCCTGCGCGGCGAGATCGACGACATCGTTCAGTACCGCGGCCGGGCCGGCCTTGTTGCCCGATTCATCGTCAACGATGAGTTCATGAGTCAGCTCAAGTACCGCGGGCAGCAGCTCGCCGACGGCATCGAGCAGAAGCAGGCCAACCTCGCGGAAGGCCCGCAGGCGGAGAACTGCGACAAGGGATGCGCGATCAAGGAGTAGAGGTGCCGTCACCCATGGATCTGCCCCAGATCGACAGACGGTCCTTCCTCGCCGCACTCGGTCATTGCGCCGGCGGCGCTTGTTTCGCCTGTGCGTTGAGCCGCTTCGACTACTCCGCTGCCGCGACCGGCGATGACGACATCGCCATCGCCACCGGCCTCGATGCGAAACGACAAATCGATTTCTACACCCAACTGCCGGACAATCACATACAGTGCTTCGTCTGCCCGCTCGACTGCAATCTCGCCGACGGCGAGACCTGCTTCTGCCGCACCCGCACCAACGTGGGCGGCAAGCTCTATACCCGCGGCTACAACAACCCCTGCATTATCAGGGTCGATCCGATCGAGAAACTGCCCCTCACCCACTTTCGCCCCGGCAGCGAGACGCTCACCCTCTCCGTGGGCGGCTGCAACGTGCGATGCCTTTACTGCCAGAACTGGCAGCAGTCCCAGTCCAAGCCCGATGAACTGAAATACTTCCCGCTCACGCCAAAACAGGCGGTGGCCGCGGCGAAGAAGAAGAACATCAGAACCATCGCCTTCACCTACACCGAAACCGTGGCCTGGCTGGAATGGGCCCATGACGTGGCGGTTGAAGCAAAGAAGGCGGGGATCAGCGTCGTCGTCGCCACCTCGGCTTATATCAAGACCGAGCCGCTTCTTGACTTCGCGCAGTACGTCGATGGTTTCGTCGTCGGCCTCAAGGGATTCACCGAGGATTTCTACAAGCGCATTCTCGGCATCCAGCTCGCGCCGGTGCTGGAGGCGATCAAGACCGTGCGCTACAAGACCGACTCCTGGCTGGAGCTGGTCAATCTGGTGGTGCCCGGCTACAACGACTCATCGGTGGAGGTGCAGTCGATGGTGCAGTGGGTGCACGAGGAGCTGGGCGACGGTGTGCCGCTGCATTTCTCACGCTTCGTGCCCATGTACCGCCTGGCCAACGTACCCCGCACACCCGCCCAGACCCTTGAGAAGGCTCGCTCGGGTGCGCTAAGGGCGGGGCTGAAGCACGTCTATATCGGCAACCTCGCCCCGCACGATGGCAACAACACCTATTGCCCCAAGTGCGGCTGCCCTGTAATCGAGCGCCTCGGCTTCAAGATTCTCAAGGATACGCTGCGTCGTGGCATGTGCCCGCAATGCAAGACCAAGCTGCCCGGCGTGTGGACGTAGACGGTTCGTGGTTATCGGGGGCGCGATACTGCGTCGTGCCGGAAGTGGAGCGTTTCTTGCGCATCAAGGTCCCGGCAAAGCTTTGCCGGGGCTTTCGCCTCCGCACTTGCCATGCACCGTGAAAACTGCGATCGTGCACCGCGCCTGCCATGAGGACAGTTCAAGGCGAGAACGTCGCGATTGCTCGACCTGCCGCGCTGGCGAGCTTCTTCGCCAACGGCTTTCTGGCCCAGATCGCGCAGATCCTCCTGCTGCGCGAACTGCTTGTCGTCCTGGACGGCGATGAGCTGGCAGTGGGCATCATGCTCGCGGCGTGGCTGTGCTTCGCCGCCCTCGGCGCGCTGCTCGCCCGACAAAAGCGCAACGGTCATCCCCCGCTTGCCGGCTTCGCGATCATGATCGCAATCACCGCCCTGTCACTTCCGGGGGCGCTGATCGTCGTGCGCCTGGCCCGCCCGTTCTTCGATGCACCTCTGGGCACGCCTCTGGGCCTGGTCGATTCCCTTCTTCTCGCGGCCGCCGCCGCGGCCGTGCCCTGCATCTGCATCGGCATGCTGTTCCCCCTGATGGTGCGAGTCGCCAACTCCCGGCCAGCGCTGGTTTACGGCGGTGAAGCCGCCGGGGCGCTGGCCGCGGGTCTGCTCTTTGTCTTCGTCTTCGTCGCGCACCTTTCACCCATCGCCATCGCCTCCATCGCCGGCGGACTCGCCGCCGCGGCCGCGTTGGTTCTCATCGTCACGGCACGCCCGTCACATAGAGTCACCGCCGGCGCGATGACGGTGCTGCTACTGCTCGCCGTTTTCGGCGCAATCTTCGGCGGGCGCTTCGATAACGCACTGGAACAACACCGCTGGCGGCGCCAGCTTCCCGATCACGATCTTCTCAGCGTCACTGAATCGCCTTATGGCCGATACACGCTGCTGCGATCGGCCAGCCAGTTCTCCCTGTTCCTCGACGGCCACCTCCAGTGCGACATTCCCGATCCCTACGGCACGGGCTGGATCGTTCATACCGTGCTCCTCCAGCATCCTAACCCCCGGTCGGTGCTCATCATCGGCAACGCCCTCGGTGGCAACGTCGCCCAGGCACTGCTCCACCGGCCGCAGCGGATCGATTGCGTTGAACTCGATCCCGCGCCCCTGCGGACACTGAAGCAACATGCGCCGGGATCTGCCCTGAGCGCGTTCGACGATCCGTCCGTCAAGGTGCACTATGTCGATCCGATCGCCCTCCTTGGCGAGACTGCTCGCAACTACGATGCGATTCTGCTCGATCTGCCGGACCCGACTACGCTGGGGATCAGTCGCCTTTACAGCCGCGAGTTTCTCGAAATCTGTTTCGATCATCTGTCCGACGGCGGCGTGCTGTCGATCGGCATCTCCAGTCAGGCCAACTACCTCGGACCTTACGTTCGGCAGCGCAACGCGCTGGTCTATCACACCATACGAGCGATCCTGACGGATGCCGTCGCCACGCCCGGCGACCATTGCCTCATCATCGCCCGGAGCGGACAGGCGCGGGAAACCGCAGACGCCGGCTCGCAATCATCGCTTACACTGGCTGAAGACGAACTCGCCCATCGTCTCACGCAGCGCGGCATCGATTGGCCCGCTTATCTGTCGTTCCTGTATTCCGACCCGTTCCCGATCGATCGACAAATCACGGTCAACGGTTCTCTGGCAGCGTGGCCCGCAGCGGCGCCGGAGTCATCGATCGACGATCTGATGTTCGCGATGGACGAAGCGCCGACCCTGCCGCAACTGAATAACACGGCGACAATCAACACGGACCTGCATCCGCGGGCGTACTGGCTCACCCGCGTGCTCAATACGGTCAAGTTTGACAGGCCGGCGGTGGCGGTCGTGATTGAAGGTTCGCCGATCGTTGTCAGCCGAGCTCTCGGCGTGGTCGTCGCGGGCATTGCCGTTGCGTCAATCATTCTGAGAGCGTTCGCCCGCGCCACTCAGCGTCTGCCGGCGACCGGCGCCGGCCTCACCCTCGCGTCCGCGGCCTTCGCCTTCGCCATCATGACCATGCACCTGGCGGTTCTGCTGTGGTATCAGTCGCGCGTGGGGCAGATGTACATCGGCCTGGCCCTGCTCACCGCGGCATTCATGGCGGGCATGGCGGTCGGGGCGATGTGGGGAGAGATGCTGCTCCGGGCTCGCCGGTCGCTCATCGCGTTCCAAGTGCTCCTGGTCCTCGCCGCGCTTCTCTCGCCGCTGCTGTGGGAACCGGCGAGTCCGGCCGCGGTGAAGTTGATTTCACCGCTTTGCGCCGCTCTTCTGGGCGCGCTGCTGGGCGGGCACTTCGCCTGCTGCTGCGCGATCTGGAAACATGACAGGTCAGAGCCGGTCGGCGCTGCCCGCTGGCTGTACGGCGCGGACCTTCTCGGCGGCGCGCTGGCCGCGCTGGTGGTCGCGGCGGTGGTGGTGCCCGGCTTCGGACTTGTTGCCGCGGTCAGATGGGCGGGGATCTTCGCCCTCGCGGCGCTAATCGCAACGGTCCTGCTGACGAGGTCGCGATGCGACAGTCACGCGCCTTCGTAGCCGTGGGGATGATCGCGCCGCCAGCGCCAGGCGGTCTCGATGATGTCATCAGGATTCGTGTAGCTCGCCCGCCAGACCAGTTCGCTTTCTATCTTGCCCGGATCGGCGTAAAGGACCGGCGGGTCGCCGTCGCGCCTCGGTCCCTCCACCTGCGCGAAATCCACGCCCGTCACCCGCCGGCAGGCGTCGACCACCTCGCGCACCGAATAGCCCCGCCCGATACCCACGTTGTACGCCCGGCGATCGCCGCGCTTCAGCGCATCCATCACCGTGATGTGCGCTTCGATCAGGTCCTCGACGTGCACGTAATCGCGGATGCAGGTGCCGTCGGGCGTGGGATAATCGGTGCCGAACACGGTCACCGAATCGCGCAGCCCCAGTGCGGCCTCCAGACAGATCGGGATCAGGTGCGTCTCCGGCTTGTGGTCCTCGCCGATGCGCTCCCGGACATCGCTGCCGGCAACATTGAAATACCGCAAAGCCGCGAAGGCGAAATCCTCCCCCGCATCCGCCTTCATCTGCGCGTAGTCGAACAGCATGTGCTCCACGTGCAGCTTGCTGCGGCCGTACGGATTGATCGGATGTTGCGGGCAGGACTCGGCGATGGGGATGAAGTCATCCCCCGGCTCGCCGTAGGTCGCGCAGGTTGAAGAGAAGACGAAGCGGGTCACCCCGACCTCCTCCATCATCTCCAGCAGCGCAAGAGCGCCGGCGGCATTGTTGCGGTAATACACCAGGGGCATCTGTACCGATTCGCCCACGTACGCCCTGGCGGCAAAATGCATCACCAGCTCGATACAACGGTCCTCCAGCAGGGGCAGCACCAGCGAGCGATCGCCGATATCGCCGGCGGCGAAATGGAGATCCCCCAGCGGGGCCAGCAGATCCATCGCTTCGCGATGGCCGCGGGAAAGATCGTCCACCACCGTCACCGCATGACCGTCCTCCAGCAGCCGCAAGGCGGCGTGGGACCCGATATAGCCTGCTCCGCCGGTAACGAGGATGTTCATGCTCTGGGCCGCCTCTGGTACTGAGAATCGCCGATGGCGGCTATGGTATCGCGTCGAGCCAACGATGATGTCTCAAGGTGGCCATCCGGTGCGGCCGACGAATGAACCGCCCTCCCACCTCCGGGATTCGCCCACGCCCCCGCAGTCCTGTCCGAGCCCACCCATGCCCGCGACCCCCATCGCATCTTCCCAGCCGCCCCGTCTGGCCCCGGCCTCCCTCGCCGCCCGCGGCGTCTTCGGCGGCTTCCTCATGGGCCTGGCCAACCTCGTGCCGGGCATCTCCGGCGGGACCATGCTCCTGGCCGCGGGAATCTATCCCCAGTTCATCAACGGGGTGGCGGAGGTCACCACCTTCCGCTTCCGCGTGCGCAGCCTGATCCTCCTCGCCGCGGTGGCGGTGGCGGCGATCGCGGCCATCGTGGGGCTCGCCGGGCCGGTCAAGGACCTGGTGGTCCATCATCGCTGGATCATGTACTCGATCTTCATCGGCCTGACTCTGGGCGGAGTGCCGGTCATCTGGCGAATGCTCAAGCGGCTGGATGGAGCGGTGGTCATCTCCGTCATGGTCGGCATCGCGCTGATGGCGATCATGGCTCTCCTCAAGCCGGGTGGATCGGGCGACGCAGCGGGCGATTCCCATCCTTATCTGATGTATCTCATAGCGGGTCTCGCGGGGGCCGTTGCCATGGTCCTTCCCGGCGTGTCAGGCGGGTACCTGCTCCTGATCCTGGGGCAGTACGTGGCGATCCTCTCCGCCATCGCCCTCGCCAAGGATGGCGCCAAGGCCGGAGACTGGCAGCAGGTCGGCCAGGCGATGCACGTGATCGTCCCCGTGGGCATCGGCGTGCTGGCGGGCATCGTGGGGGTGAGCAATCTCATCAGGTGGCTGCTGGCGCGGTTCCGCCGCCCCACGCTGGGCGTGCTGCTGGGCCTGGTGCTGGGGGCGGTCATCGGCCTCTGGCCATTCCAGCATGGGGTTGCCCCCGCCGTCGGCGATACGTTCAGAGGCGAGAAGGTGGCGATGATCGACAACCAGCTCGTCACCATCCGCACACGCCGCCCGATCGAGCCGGAGGACTACCCCACGGAGTTCTTCGCCCCGTCTGTGGGCCAGGTGATTGGGGCCCTGGCCTTGGTTGCCGCCGGTTTCACCGCCTCGACACTGATCGCCCGCATCGGCGGCACGCGGGAGGGAGGATGAGGCCCGCACCGGCGGGAAGAGACCAGTCCGGGGAAGCGGAATGCCTGCCGGTGGCTCGTATTGGCAGGAGTGGCGCCCGCGGGCGGCGATCCGGGGCTATATTGGCATGAGTCGATGTTGTTGTGGGTGCCTCCGGTCGGACGGGGGCGGGGGGTGGAGATTCGGCCGGCCTCAGCGAAGGAGATCACCATGAAAGGGCGCTGGCAGTTGGTTTCGTTCTTTGCCCTGAGCCTTCCCAACCGGCCGGGCGAGCTGGCTCGGTTCGCCGACCAGCTTCACGGCGCGGGAATCAATCTGCTGGGCCTGTGGGGGTACGCCTCGGGCCACGGCGAGCCGCGGCTGTCCTGCGTGCCGCAGGTGCCGGGGGCATTCCGGAGATGGGCCGCCTCCTCGGGGCTGGTCATCGAGGAGAGCGAAGCGCTGTACCTGCAAGACGAGGACCGCCCCGGGGCGCTGGTGGAGACGTTGGATCGAATCGCCTCGGCAGGCATCAATGTCGCCGCGGTCGAGTGCGTCTCCTCCGGCGATGCATTCGGCTGGTTCCTCTGGGCCGATGAATCGGACATGGAAGCCCTGTTGGAGCTGCTGCTGTAGTCAACTGAACCGTAATGAGCGACGGGCAATGAGGAGAAGGCCCAGAGTGTTGAGTCTTGCTCAACACTCACCCCTCGATCCCCGCCCCCCTCGCCTCCGGTCTGCAGTTCAAAATCTCATCACGCGTCTCGAATGGCCGATATTCAGGAGAGCATCACGCCCTCAGGGGCGGGGGCCGAGGCGCATCATGTCCGAAACCACGCTGATCATCGGTCTTCCCCACACCTGCCAGCGACTGGAGCGGCAGCTTGACCTGCTGGCGGAGCGGCCGATAACGGTGGGCTGGGTACTGGTGGGGGAGGAGGCGCTGGCCACCGGCGAGATGCCGGTGCGGGGGCACGTGGACGAACTGGAGGCGATCATCGCCCAGAGGCGACCGGGGGTGGCGCTGATCAGCCTGCCAGCAGTGATGAGCGATCTGGTCACGAACATTCGTACCCGGCTGAGGCGGCTGGGCGTGCCGGATCGGTTTATGCCCACGCTGGAGGACCAGTTGGCGGGGGTGGGGCCGCGGACGCATCTGGATATCGACCTGGCGGCGCTGCTGGACAGGCCGGCCCGCCGGATCAACGACCAGGATGTGAGGGGGGTCATCCGGGGCAAGCGGGTGCTCATAACCGGGGCGGGCGGTTCGATCGGCAGCGAGCTGGCGAGGATCGTTTCGCGTTATGAGCCGGAGCAGCTCATTCTCATGGACCGGGCGGAGAACGTGCTGTTTGAGATTGACCGGCAGATCGCCCGGCGCCGGCCGGATCTGCCGCGCAAAGCGCTGTTGCACGACGTGGTGGATCGCGAAGGGACGGCGGATCATTGCCGGCACCTGCGGCCGGAGGTGATCTTCCACGCGGCCGCTCACAAGCACGTGCCGATGATGGAGGACCATCCCGGGGCGGCGGTAGACAACAACCTGTTCGGTACGAAGTCGATTGCCGACGCCGCGGACGCGATGGGCACCGAACGTTTTGTGATGATCTCCACCGACAAGGCGGTGAATCCGTCGTCGATCATGGGCGCGACAAAGCGGCTGGCCGAGTTGTATGTTCAGCACATCAACCAGCGATCAAAGACCGCATTCTCGATGGTGCGGTTCGGGAACGTGCTGGGGTCATCGGGCAGCGTGCTGGAGACGTGGTCGAAGCAGATATCCGACGGCGGTCCGGTGACGGTGACCGACGGTCGCATGACCCGTTACTTCATGACGATCCCCGAGGCGGCGGCCCTGGTGATCGAGTCGGCGGCGCTGGTGGATCCAAAGGCGCGGGGCGGGGAAGTGTTCCTTCTGGACATGGGCGAGCCGATCAGGATCGTGGATCTGGCGAGGCGATTCATATCGATGCATGGCCTGACGCCGGTGTTGCCGGAGGAGGCCAGGCCCCAGAATAACGCCTACGTGCCGGTGGTGTTCACGGGGATCCGTCCGGGGGAGAAGCTCCACGAGGAGCTGGCGTTTGATGCCGAGGCGATGCGGGCCACGCAGCACGCGGATATCAACCTCTGGCTGCTTGAGGAGCCCCCGGAGGAGATTATCGGCGGCATCCTGGCGTCTCTGTCGCCCTCAGGCCGGTCTGCGGACCCGGAGGAGGTCGCAGAGCTGATCCGGGGGCTGGTACCGGAGATGGTGCGGCCTGCTGCCGCGTAAGGCCTTGAAACACAAGCGATTGGAGTCCAAACAACCCTGGTGGACCTCCACCGGCGCTTGCATTGGAAGGTCGAGGGGGTAAAGATGTTGCTCGATCCTTCGACCGCACCCGGAGCCTGATTCAAGGGTGGACTATGGTAGGCCAAACCACAATCAGCAATCTGAGCGTAGCCGACGCCATACAGATGCGCTCCGACGCGGACAAGCTGCTTAAACGCTTGCTGGCCGAGCGCGAAGTCAGTGAGGAACGCTGCAACGAGAACGGCATGCGCGATCCGATCAAGCAGGTGACCGGGGCCAGTGCCATGGATGTGGCGGTCGAGGAGACCCGACAGATGATCGAGCGGTTGGACGCCCTGCTGGCCGAGCGGGCCGAGGACGCCGCCAACGAGGAGCGGCCGATCGTGGCTACCATCGCCCAGAAGCTGCCTTCCGCTCCCGCGAAGGCGACGATGGGTGTCGCCCGATGAGCAAGCCGTCGGCCAAGAAATCGCGTCAGCGCCGTAGGAAGCGCAGCGGCCCCCCCCAGATCAAGCCTGTTCACCCCGCCAGCGACCGGACGATCTACGCCGGCCTGATCCTGATCGGCCTGTTCTTTGTGCTGCTTGCCAGTCTGGCCACCGGCGGGCACTGGGAGCTATACACGATCCTCTACCTGGCTCTCCTGGCCTGGTTTGTCAACTACTATGCGGCCCTGGTTTATCGCGGAGCGCATATGGCCAACTGGAAGCAGGCCATGGCCCGCCTGCCTTTGCGCTTCGTCGGCTACGGCACGAAGGGCGGTAAGCCGCTGGAGGCCGCGCACGGCCATCGGGAAGTCAGGAACGTGCTGGTGCTGAGCATTGTCATCAGCATCGCGGTGATTGTGGGGTTGTGGTTTCTGCTGGATCCGAATCTCGAATTCCTCAGGCAGTAGGCAGTGCAACCACAATCGGCGATCCCCAGATGCCGGGCCGCGGGTACACTGCAATCCATGAGGCCGATCCTGTTGCGCATCAAGCGCCTTTCCGATCTCGCGGACCTTCCGACCTACCAGTCCGAGCACGCTTCGGGGTTGGATCTTCATGCCGCCCTGGCGGAACCGGTGATTCTGGAGGCGGGTGAAATCCGGCTGATCCCCTGCGGTTTCGCGGTGGCGGTCCCGGTCGGCTATGAAGCTCAGATCCGCCCCCGCAGCGGGCTGGCCACGCGGCACGGCATCTCCATCCCCAACGCCCCGGGCACCATCGACGCCGATTACCGCGGCGAAGTGAAAGTCTCGCTCGTCAACCTGGGAAGAGAGCAGTTTACGATCGAGCCGAACATGCGCATCGCGCAGATGGTCATCGGCCCGGTCGCTTACTGCGCGGTTGAAGAAGTGGAAGAGCTTGACGAAACCGCGCGCGGGCCGGGCGGATTCGGCAGCACGGGAACGTAGGGAAAGAACGCATCGAAGGGATTGACGTATTGGGGACCGATCGCGCGGCGCGTGAAGAAGCCCCGGAACGGAGTGCCGGGGCTTTGGGGTGTTTTGTGAGGGATCTGCGTTGGGTGTCTTCGATGGCGTGGGCCGACTTGTGGGGGGTCAGTGGTCGCCGTTTTCTTCGAGGAAGCGGCGGACGTGCTCGACCTCCCGTGAACTGCCCATCACCACGCTGCACCGCTGGTGTAGGGCGTCCGGCTCGATGTCGAGGATGCGCTGGGTGCCGGCCAGGGCGCTTCCGCCGGCCTGCTCCATGATGAACCCCATGGGGTTGGCCTCGTACATCAGCCTCAGCTTGCCCTTGGCGTGCTTGCCGGTGGGCGGGTAGAGGAACACGCCGCCCTTCAGGAGCGTGCGGTGGATGTCGGCGACCATCGAGCCGATGTACCGGGCCGAGTAGCCGTTGGCGTGGGCCCAGTTCAGGTACTGCTGATAGCCCACCGGGAAGTTGTCAATGTAGGCCTCGTTGACCGAGTAGATCTTCTTCTCATGGGGCATGGTGATCTTGCTGGCAACCTGCACGAACGTCCCCAGGGACTGGTCGAGCACGAACATGTCCACGCCGTTGCCGGTGGTGAGCACGAAGACCACGGAGGACCCGTAGAGGATGTAGCCGGCAGCGACCTGGCGCCGGCCAGGCTGAAGGATCAGTCCTTCGGCCGTCTCGACCTCTTCCAGGTCGTTGCGGAGGATGGAGAAGATCGTGCCCACGCCGACGCTGACATCGATGTTGGATGATCCGTCGAGAGGATCGAAGCAGACGCAGTATTGCCCGCCGTCGCTGCGGGATCGGAGAATGGTGGGCGTCTCGCCTTCCTCGGATGCGAGCACGCCGATATCGGCCCGATCGCCGAGGCATCGCATGATGATCTCGTTGGCGATGATGTCGAGCTTCTGCTGGGTCTCGCCGTGAACATTGTGGTCGCCGAAATCCCCGATCACATCATTGATGCGGGCACGACGCACCTTGTTGGCAATGGCCCGCCCGGCCAGGGAGATGCCGGAGAGGATCCAGCTGAACTCCCCGGAAGCGCCCTCGTGCTCAGCTTCCTCCGCCAGAATGTAGCTCTGGAGCGTGGTGAGGTTATCGGTGTCGAGCGTGTTGTAGCGGGTGGTGGTTACGGTGTAGTCGGGCATGGTGTGGCACCGTTTCTGGGAACATACGACATAGAGAAAACGACCAGAAAAGCCGGGTGGAATCCGCTACTATTACCGATCCTCCCGGCTCCGACCGCAGGTGCGAGCCGGGGGGGTCAGTGCCCGCAGCGGTGGTTTCATTGTAGCGTGATTCCTCCGGGGGCGGCAGCAGTAGGAAGCCCCGGGCTGGCCGGTTTCATCCGTCCCTTCCAACTCCACGGAGCACAGAACGATGTCACAGCCACAGCCAGTCATTCTCGCCGCCAAACGACTTCCCACGGGGAGGTTCTTCGGCACGCTCAGCCGCGTCCCGGCTCCGAAGCTGGGCGCTCTGGCGATCGAAGCCGTCCTCAAGGAGGTGCCGGCCGCAAAAGACCATGTTGACGAGTGCATCATGGGCTGCGTCCTGCAGGGCGGTCTGGGCCAGAATCCGGCCCGTCAGGCGGCTCTGGGGGCCGGCCTGCCCCCCACTCTCAACGCCCATACCGTCAACAAGGTCTGCGGATCCGGTCTTCAAGCGGTCATGATCGCCGCCCAGGCCATCAAGGCCGGCGACATCCACCTCGCCATCGCCGGCGGCTTCGAGAACATGACCGCGGCCCCCCATTTCTTCAGCCTCCGCAACGGCGTGAAGTTCGGCAAGGATGACCTCAAGGACCTGATGCAGCACGACGGGCTCACCTGCGCCTTCGAGGGCTGGGCCATGGGCAATGCCGCCGACCACATCGCCCAGAAGCACGGCATCACCCGCGAGGCACAGGACGAGTTCGCCGCCCGCAGCCACCAGCTGGCGGCCCAGGCCACCGAGAAGGGATGGTTCAAGGCTGAGATCTACCCCCTCACCGGCGAGCAGCTCGGGAACCGCAAGCAGCCGGGACCCGAGGGCGGTTTGGCCATCGACGAGGGCGTCCGCGGCGACACCACCGCCGAAGGCATCGCCCGCCTGAAGCCCGCTTTCACCTCCGATGGCACCGTCACCGCGGGCAACGCCTCCCAGATCTCCGACGGGGCCGCCGCGATCATCGTCGCCTCCCAGGCCAAGGCCGATGAGCTGGGCGTCAAGCCCCTGGCACGCATCGTCGACTACTGCACCTCCGGGGTGGAGCCGAAGGAGATCTTCGACGCCCCCGCCCTGGGCGTGCAGATGCTCTTCGACCGCAACGGCATCACCAAGGACGATGTGGACCTCTTCGAGATGAACGAGGCCTTCGCCGCCCAGTGCCTGGCCAACAACAAGATCCTCCAGATCCCCGCCGAGAAGATCAACATCTGCGGCGGGGGCGTGGCCCTGGGACACCCCATCGGGGCCAGCGGCACCCGCGTCCTCACCACCCTCATCCACCAACTGATCCGCACCGGCGGCAAGCGGGGCATCACCAGCCTCTGCCTCGGTGGCGGCAACGCGGTCAACATGCTCATCGAGACGGATTGAGCACGTACATCCGGCCCGCGCCGTTGAGTCGGCACGGTTGCACGCAGCACACCCAAGCCCCGGGAATGCATTCCCGGGGCTTTTTCTGTTCATGATCGATGCGGTGCAGCACTCGATCATCTCACAACAAAGAGGTCCCACGAGAACTCGCCCCGTCACATAACCTCACGCTTGCCCGGAGCAATGCGTTCGAGCAACTCGTGTTATTCTTCGGGCATGGGCACAAAGCGACCTGAGTCGACGAAGACCCGGTCAGATCAGGTGCCTCGTCGCATCCGGTTCGGCCCCTCGCCCGTCATACTCATCTTCTGGTATGGGGTGGCAGTGATCTTTGCGGTTGGGATCTTCATCGGCTTGCAGGTGAGAATCATGCCTGTATGGGCAACGACGATCCTCGTGTTTCTCGCCTTGGCGGCGGTCCTCACGGGGATTCCACTGGCCCTTGCCCACCTAGAGTTGAACGACGAAGGAATCCGGCACCGAACATTCCGGACATGGCGGGTCTTCTGGTCGGACATCGAGGCCTGGAGCCGGCACCCTTCAACGATCTGCTTCCGGACCCGCGCCGGCCGGGTGCGATCGCTGCACGACTGGCTCGCCGCCGGGCGACGACTGAACGTCATTGCCGGGGAATTCGAGAAGAGGGTCGGTCCGCCCGCAACCGGAGACGATGCCGTGGTGCCAGAGTTCATCAGCTCGCTCGCCTCAACGGTCGTTGAAACGAAGGACAAGTAGACGCGCAATCCGAAGGTTCATCTAAGGCTGGTGCGTAAGGGCCGCCGACTGTCACGCGACACCACTGCATAGCCCCCGGCTTGGCGGGGGCTCGTTTGCGCGGGAAACGAGTTATCATCTGCATCGTAAACCTGGTTTGAGGCTATTTCGGAAAGGGAATCTCATGCCTGATGGTGGACAGTCGCCGAATCCCGTGTCTTGCCCCCGCTGCGAGATGGGGCTCGAATACGTCGGGACGAAGAAATTCCACGAGGGCTCGCGCGGCTGGGGTTTCTGGCTCGGCGATCTGGGGGAGCTGTTCGTAAACCGCGAGCATTTCGATGTCTATGTCTGCCCCCGCTGCGGCCGGGTCGAGCTCTTCATCGACGGCATAGGCGAGGAATTCCGGCCGCATTGAACCCCACCACAGTGGCGGCCGTTTCTGCAGTTCCTCGCTTCTGCGCTTTCGGCGCATCGCCTATGATTCTGCACATCAACTCCGGAGGAACCGCTATGACCCGACGTCTTGCCATCGCTCTGGCGCTGATTGCGGCCGGTTCCGGCCTGCTGGCATCCGCTCAACAAGTCACGGAAAAGTCGGCGGTGTTTCTGCCCGGCACTCAGCCGGAGGAAGGCGGGATCGAGTTCGCCAAGGTCTCCCAGTGCCTGATGTGCCACGCAAAGACCGACAACGGCGAGGCCGATCCCTACTTCTCCTGGCAGGGCGGGATGATGGCCCAGGCCGGGCGCGATCCGGTCTTTCGCGCTTCGCTGGCCATCGCCAATCAGGACATACCCGGCGTGGGCGAATACTGCCTGCGTTGTCATGCTCCCCGCGGGTGGATGGAAGGACGTTCGCTCGCCCCGGACGGCTCGTCGCTCAACCGCGAAGACCTGCACGGCGTGGCCTGCGATGTCTGTCATCGCTTCGTCGATCCGCTTTCAGACGAGGCGGCGGGACTGGTGGAACACGTTCCGCCCGGCTACGGCAATGCGATGATGGTCGCCGATCCGGCCAACACCGTCCGCGGACCGTATGCCGACACCTCCGGCGCCATGCCGCATCTGACGATGAAGTCTGACTACCACGCCTCCAGCACCCTCTGCGCGGTCTGCCACGACGTCTCGAACCCCTTGTTCGCCGAGGATGTGAAGACCCAGCCGCCGCACACTTACGGAGTGGTGGAGCGCACCTACAGCGAATGGGCGCTGAGCGATTTCGCCAAGGAAGGTGCTGAAGGCACCTGCCAGGCGTGTCATTACCCGGCCGTGGAGGGCGGGGGGCAGGCCTCGCGCTACAGCAGCCCGCACCGCGATCATTTCGTGATGCACGGGCCGGTGGGCGGATCGACCTGGGTGCAGGAAATCACCGGCAAGCTCTGGACGACCACGGACATTGATCGCCGCGCGCTGGCCGCGGGCACTGAGCGGGCCCGTCAACTGCTGCGCACCGCCGCCTCTTTGGAGATCACTTTCGCGGAGCCCGGCTGCGCGAATCTCCGCATCACGAATCTCACCGGCCACAAGCTGCCCACGGGCTACCCGGAAGGGCGACGGATGTGGGTGAACGTGCGCTATCTCGACGCCGCCGGCAAAGTGATCGACGAGATCGGCCGCTACGGCGAGAAACAGGACTCGCTGAATGGCGAGGCCGTCACCGTGCCCACGTTGCTGGACGAGGAACGCACGCGGGTCTATGAGAATCTGCCCGGCATGAGCGAGGAGCAGGCGGCCAGGCACGGCAAGCAGCCGGGCAAGTCGTTCCATTTCGTGCTCAACGACGTGATCGTGAAGGACAACCGGATTCCGCCCCGCGGCTTCAACAATAAGGCCTTTGCAGAGCATCTCTGCCAGCCGATCGGCGCGACCTACGCGGACGGCCAGCACTGGGACGATGTGCCGCTGGAGTTGCCGACGGCCGCCGCGAGCGCCGAGGTTCGCCTGATGTACCAGTCCGTGTCATGGGAATACATCAAATTCCTCGCCGAGGAGAACCGGACTGACGACTGGGGAACGCGTTTGTACGAGGTGTGGACCCAGACCGGCCACTGCCCGCCGGAGACCATCGCAGAGTTGACGGCAACAGTGAAATAGTCCACACGCGTCAACGGGAACAAAAAAGCCCCGGATCCGATCCGGGGCTTTCTTCTCACATGATGATGCCTTGACGTTCCGTGTTGCGGGCTTCGGGCGGGACTACCAGCGTTCGCCTTTGCGGCCACCGGCAGTCTTTGGGCGAGCCTCGTTGACGTTCAGCGTCCGGCCGTCCAGCGCCTGGCCGTTCATGGCCTCGATGGCCGCCTTGGCCTGGGCGTCATCGGGCATGGTGATGAACCCGAACCCGCGCGACCGGCCGGTCTCGCGATCAGTGATGATCACAGCCTCCTCGATTTCGCCGTATTCGCCAAAAGCATCGCGAAGGGCGGCTTCGCTGGTGTCAAAACTCAGATTGCCCACATAGATCTTCATCGAAACAACTCCAAGCAGTAATACCAAAACCGATCCAGACGGATGAGGCTCACACGGCCTGGGCCTGAGTGGGCGCCATTGGTTGCAGGATCGGACCGGCGACTTCCGCCGGTTCTGACCACGATTATAGCCGCCGCCGACATCGGAACGACCCGGGGGAGGGGGGGTATCCACTGCTAACAGTCGCAACCGGTCAGGAGCGGGAGCGCCACGGCGCATCGTCGAGGAGGCCGCGGCGCGGTCGGCACTGGCTTGTGCTGGAGCGCGAATCGCCTGTAGGTGCAGGATTTACAACAACATACGCGCAGATTCGCCTGTCCGGAGGCGGTGGCCTCTCCGCCAGTGAAAAGGGGGCATCGACCACCTTCAGCAGGAGGTGTCACCCATCGGCTTATCTCCATCGCTTCGGCGGTCAGGTCTTCAGCTCCCGCACGTAGTAGTCCAGCGCATCCTTCAGGCCGCGATCGAAGGGCATCACGGGCTCGAAGCCGATAAGCTCGCGGGCCGCCTCGATGCTCGCCTGGCTATGCAGGATCTCGCCCACGCGCGGGGGCGCGAACTCGCAGTCCGGCTCGACGCCCAGGTATTCGGCGATGCTCCGGAGAAGGTGTAGCACGCTGAAGGCCTCGCCACAGGCGATGTTCACCACCTCACCTCGAAGCTCCTTCCGGCACGAGCCGGCGAGCAGGTTCGCATGGACCGCGTTGGCGACGTGGGTGAAGTCGCGGGTCTGCGAGCCATCGCCGTAGATGATCGGCTTGCGCTTCTGCAGCAACGCCTCGGCGAACCGGGGCAGGACGGCCGCGTAAGGCGAGTCCGGCCGCTGCCGCGGGCCGAAGATGTTGAAGTAGCGCAGGCTGATGGTCGAGAGGTCGTAGCAGTGGGCGTAGGCGGCCAGCAGATGCTCGCCGGCACACTTGGCCACCGCATACGGCGATTGAGGCTGGGGCCGGGCCGTCTCCACCTTGCGTTCCCCGCCCGCGTCGCCGTAGGCACTGCTGGAGGCCGAGAAAACGACGCGCCGGGTTCCGCAACTCCGCGCCGCTTCCAAAACCCGCAGCGTTCCCGTCGCGTTGACCTCGTAGTACAGCGCCGGATCGTCGACACTGCCCGGCACGGAGGTCAGGGCCGCCAGATGGAAGACCAACTCCGCCCCCCCCGCCGCCTCTTTCATCACCGCCGGATCGAGAATAGACCCCCGCACAAACCGGATGCGGCCCGCCACAGGTTGGAGATTCTCCTCGCGGCCGGATGACAGGTCGTCCAGCACGCAGACTTCCGCTCCGTGATTGACCAGCGCTTCGGTCAGATGCGAGCCGATGAACCCCGCCCCGCCGGTGACGAGGATGGTTCGACCGGAATAGGCCTGGCTGAGATCGCCACCCGGCATGAGCTACGTTTCGTCCGGCTCGGCTTCGTCGGCAACATCCTGCTCGATGTCGTCGGCGGCCTCCGGTTCCGGCGGTGGGACATAGAGCGGACCCGGCGGCTCCACTTCAAACCGCCACAGGCGTGTGTTGTCCACCTCGTACTGGCCCCACACCTTCTTCTTGAAGCGGATAGTGACCAGCTCGTGCATATCGCTCTGACGCGGGTAGATCACGTCGACTTCCGCGTTGAGGGCGCGGACACGCACCGTCTGAACGTGGAACGCCGGTTCACCCTCCGCCGTCATGGGCCGGCCGTCACCGAGAACCTCCAGGACCTTATCGTAAACCTCCGCCGGCGTGTCCGGCGGCAGGTTCACCACCAGGGCGTGATCGGAGGCATAGTGCTCCCGGGCGAAGCGGATCGCTTCGGCCATCAGGGTCGGGATGGGCTCGAGGGTCGGTTTGTTCAGCTCGAACGTTCCCTCCACCGGCGGATACGTCGCCCACGCCGTGCATCCGGCCAGCATCAGCGACACACTTATCAACAACGCGAGTCGTGCAGCTCTCATCTGTTCAGTCCTTATCCACGTCCCAAACAGTTCGGGGAAGTGTACCAGACCTGCGCCGGTTGGCGGGCCGAATGGCTCAAGCCGCCGGCGAAGCCCGGATACGCCGCTCCGGCGGCCCCGATCCGGTGGTGCTTCGGTCCTATGCTCTCTGATCGTCGATGCCTTGATTCCCTGGTGTCTTGCCCGCTTTTCCGGCGGATCAGGCCGCCAGGAACAGGCCGACGCGCGGCCGGGGGGAAGGATCCGTATCATTGTCCATCATGAACGAGTGGGTACTGGGAATCATCGGTCTCGCGGCGGGGGCCGTGCTGGGCGCGGCCGGGGCGGGAATCTGGCTCCTCGTCAAGGGCGGCCGGGTGCGGGCAGAGCTGGCCGACGTCCGGGGGCGGGCAAAGCACCTCCAGGAGCAGACTGAGCAGCAAGCGGCTGAGATTGGGGAGATCCGGGCCGAGGCGGCGGAGATCAACGAGCGCCGCGAGGCCGCCGAGCGGCAGGTGGCGACGCAGGAAGAGCGGGTCAGGGCCCTGGAAGAGGCCGAGCAGCGATTGAAGGAAACGTTTCTCGCCACCGGCACCGAGGCCCTCCAGGCAAACAGCGAGGAGTTCCTCAAGCTCGCCAAGACTGCTTTTGCGAGCCTGATGACCGAAGCGAAGGGCGACGTGGAGAAGAAACAGCAGGCGATCGACTCACTCGTCAAGCCCATCCGGGAGCTGCTGGAGAAACAGAACGCAGCGGTGGGGGAGATCGAGAAGAAGCGCGACGTTGCCTACGAAGGCATAAGAGAGCAGATCCGACAGATCATTGAATCCAACGAGAAGCTCGGCCGCGGGACCGAACGGCTGGTGACGGCGCTGCGCCGCCCGGAGCAGCGCGGCCGGTGGGGCGAGATGCAGTTGCGCAATACCGTCGAGCTGGCGGGGATGAAAGAGCACTGTGATTTCGACGAGCAGGCTCAGACGGACGATCCCGCCACGCGGGATCGCCCGGACATGACCGTACACGTGCCCGGCGGAGGCGTGATCGTCGTTGACTCGAAGGTGGCCCTGGAGGCGTACCTGGACGCGATTCAGCCCGACGCGGACCGCGAGTCGCAGCTCAAGCGTCACGCTGAGCATGTGGAAAGGCATTACAAGGGGTTGGCCAGCAAGCGCTATTGGGAACAGTTCGAGAAGACGCCGAAGCTGGTGGTGATGTTCATGCCGATCGAATCGGCGCTGACCGCGGCGCTGGAGGTCAAGCCGGATCTGCACGCCGACGCCATGCAGAACCACGTGCTCATCGCCACGCCGACGGTGTTGATGGCGGTGCTTCTGGCTGTCGCCTACGGCTGGCAGCAGGAGGATGTGGCCCGCAACGCCCGGGAGATATCCCAGGTCGGCCGGGAGCTTTACGATCGCCTCTCAGTGTTCGTCTCGCACTTCGAGAAGATAGGAGGCGGTCTGAAGCGCGCGTCCGACGCCTACGATAATGCCGTCGGTTCGCTTGAGAGCAGGATCCTGCCCAGCAGCCGCAAACTAAAGGAACTGCACGCGACGACGGAGGATGAAATCTCGTCGCCGGGGCAGATCCGAATCATGGCTCGCAAGATCACCGCCGGGGAGCTGAAACCCCTGTCGCGGGGAGAGCAGGGCGAATCTTGAGCACTCGCCGCGACGACGCATTTGCCTTCTCGGCCTTGCGATCGGGATCTGTCGGGTAATAATTCTGTCGACACCTCGCAGACGAGGAGATGAACCATGCCGACCTTTGTCATGTTGACGAAACTCGCTCCGGACATTTCCCGGCAGGTGAAGAGCCGGGACAAGCTCGGCCGCACCTGGCTGGACCAGGTCCACGAGAAGTGTCCGGACGTGAGATTCATCGCGCACTACGCCCTGCTGGGACCGTACGACTTCATTGACATCTACGAAGCACCGGACGAGGAAACCGCGGCCAAGGTCTCGATGATCAGCCAGGCCAACGGCGCATTTCAGGCCCAGAGCTTGACCGCCATTCCCTACAAGCGCTTTGTGGAGTTGACGGAGGACATTTGATCCCACCCCACGGCCGGGGCCGAGGACAGCGCGGCGCTCATCGCCGGTCTTCTCACGCCCCGCCCGGAGGGGCCTCGGCGGGTCCGTCGAGTGCATGCGGATGTGACCGCGTGGAAGCTGCGCGACTATTCAAGTTCGCCGCGATCGCTGAGGACGATCTTCGTTCGCGACGGAGCAAAGCCGTGCTCGTCGAAGATCATCAGCTCGTTGGGCCGGTCTCGGTTCAGCCAGGTTTCAGGCACATACAGCCGCTTCTGCGGCCCCACAGCGCGGCCCGCGGCCGTGGAGGTGAAATAGCGACCGAGGTTTCGCCCGTTCACGTAAGCCTGTCCCTTGCTCAGGCCGATCGTGTCGAACCAGGCCGGCAACGGAAGGTCGGCCGCCTCGAATGATGCCCGCCACCAGCAGGGCGTTCCCCTGATGGACCTCGCTTCCGTCCTGCTCACCGGCTCGAATGATGAGCTGGAGGGCATCTCCCATTTCCCGAAGGCCCAGTCCGCCGGGTCGGATATGCGATCAACGCACTCGTAGAGCTTGGTGGCTTTGACGATATCCGCGGCAGCGTTCTTCTGCCGGGCATCGGGAGCGAAGCGCAGCTCGTTCCGGCCGCGCTTGAAAGGCGCAAGCTCCCGTGGATCCATGAGGATGCTCTGACGACACGCCCCGGTGACCCCCGCGTAGTAATCGATCGGCTGATCATTGAGCACGAATGTCCCGCTGCTCGTTGCACCGATGACTTCCACCAGGATCGGCGTCTTCTTCGCATGGGTGAACTGCCAGGCGACCTGCTCGTTGGCGCTGAGCTGGCCTTTGGCACAACCGGCGATGTAGGCCCGCAGAGTGAACGGATCAACCGGCTCGGCCGTGACCGTCTTCGGTCTGGCACCTCGGATTGCCTTGACCTCGTAGAGGTGGCCGAACAGCCCGGTCCCTCTGGCGAGGTCGTTGCCGTCGGCGAAGCGGCCGAGATTGTCCGCCAGGGCCACCAGCGTGTGCTCACCTTTGGACAGCCTGAGCTCAAAGGGTGCGTCTTCGGCGCCTCGCCCCGCACCCCAGAGGCAGACGGTCTCGCCGTCGAGGAACAGATGCACTCGATCTGCCGCCTGGGGCATCTGGCACATCCGCTTCTTCGCCGCCGAGATCCTGAAGGCGATGCGATACCAGCCATATCCGCTCATCGCTCCGCAAGCCGGCAGGGTCTGGGGACCCGCCAGGGAGGCAAACCGCGGTGACTGCCCCGTCGTGTGATCTACGGCCGGTGCCGCCTCCCACTCTCCGATCTCGATCGACGCAGCGCCTCGTCTGGAAGATCCGCCTCGCGGCTGAGGCGCAGCCGCTTCCAGGGTCAGGGTTTCCTGCTGGCCGTCCCGCTGGATCTTCCATGCCTTTGTGAATCCCGGCGCGGGGATCGGCTCACCGGAGGAGTCCAACCCGCTCACGCCTACATACACCGCCTTACCGTCGTGATATGTGAGGTCGATCTGGCTCTGATTGCAGATGACGAACGTTATGCTCTTGTGCTCCAGAACCAGGGGGGGCCTTCCTGCTGGCACTGTCGCTTCCAGCGGGCTGCCGTTGACGGACAGATAAGCGTTCATTCTCGCCGGTCCATGAAGCACGACCACGGATCGATCCACGATCGCCCAGGGGCAGAGATTGGCGTAGTCAAGGCGGCCCGATCCCCCCAAGTCGGCATCCATGACAAACCACCCAACCGACTGGTCGCCCAGATCGACCGGCAGGCGGAGGCCATCGTCCAGCACCAGCGTGGTCCTGCTCACCCCGGCGCTGCCGAACACAAACACCACGCGGCCCAGACTCCCTCGCAACGGTACGAGAGACCAGCGGCCGCCGGAAGCCTGACTGCGAGGCCGGGTGCCTTCCTCGCCGGTGTCGGAGCCCGGCTCGCCCAGGTCCAGGGTGATGGGGTGATAATCCGAATGGAGTTCGGCGAAGAGGTGCCCGAAGTTGTTGGCGAAAGTCGTTACGCGTCTGATCGCGTTGAAGGTATCCGTGCGAGTCCCCGCTTCGGCCAGTGGTGCCTCGGGCGCGGGCGAGGTCGCAACGAATCCGTCGCCGGATCCGCATACGCGCCCCGCAAGAAATCCAAAGTTCGTGCCGCCGTGAAACGGACGCACGATCGGCTGCGCCCCGGCCGCGAGCACCTCGGCCAGCCGCCTTGACAAGGCCGCGGCGACTCCCTCGGCCTGCTGAGCATGCCCCCAGGTGTTGATCAAGTCGGGGTTGAACAGGTTGACCAGCCGCGGGGCATCTCCCTGCAGAGTGCGGAGTTGTCGCAGTTGCGGCAGCAGCTCATCCCATCCGGTCCAGACGTCGATCGTGTCCGGCGCCTCCGACCATAGGTCGTCGGCGCTCAGGATAGGAACGGCAATCCCGCTTTCCCGGATGATGCGGGTGATCTCGTGCAGGTATCGCTGGGCCTGGTGCGGGTTGGAGCACCGCCAGCCGTGCTCGGCCTGCACGAGCAGGATCGGGCCGCCTCGCGTGGCCTGCAGATCCGTCAGATCCGACAGCAGCTTGCGGAAGTACCGGGTGACGCGCTCCAGAAACGCCTCGTTGGCTTCCCGCAGCTTCAGATCGGGTATTTCGCCCAGCCACGCCGGCAGGCCGCCCCCATCGAACTCCTCACCCACATAGGGTCCGGGGCGCAGGATCACCATCATCCTTTGCTCGTCGCAGAGCTCGATGAATCGGCGAACATCGCAGTCGCCCTGGAACTCGAAGCGGCCGATGCGAGGCTCGTGAATCAGCCAGGGGCAGGCGGTCTCGATGGTATTGAACCCCGCCTGCCGGGCCGCGGCAATGCGATCGCCCCATTGCTCGCTGGTAATTCGGGCGTACTGGAGCGACGCGCCCAGTACCCAGATTCGTCGGCGGTCAATGGCGAAACTCTGTCCGTTGTACGTCACCCGTGGCATAGAATGACATCCTCCAGATCGCCGCCATTGTGGCAGGATTTGCCTGTCTTGGCGATTCCCACCTTGCTCACGTGCCTTCGGAGCGATTCCGCATCCCGCTGATTATGCAACAATATCCTCTTTGAGCCGGTAACAGGCTGCGGCGCAAGAGGAAGACGCCGACCCCGGCCCTACACCCCGAGATGACGTGAAATGACGGTTGTTTCCGGACTATCCCTGCCACCGCGAGCGGTCCTCGCGGGATTGATCACCCTCGCCGCGACGGCCGGCTGTCAGAACGATTCGGGGATGGGCGAGATTGATCAGCGGATTGAGGCCCTGCTGGCTGACACCAACCGCTCCATCGACGCCGATAGCTCGGTCTCTGTGGATCGGAATCTACCGGGCAATGAGATCGCCCCAGGCGACACGACGGCCCAGAGGCCCGCGACCGTCAATCCGCCGGCCGAGTCCCTCAGCTTCGCCACCGCCGAGTACGAGGCCGAGGAGATCATCGCCCGGCTCCAGGCCTACAACGAGACACCCGCAGACGCAGTCCACCTGGATCTGGCCGGGGCGCTCCGCCACGCCGTGGCCCACAGCCGTGAGTTCCGCTCCGCCGAGGAGGACTACGTGCTGGCGGCCCTCCGGCTGCTGATCGAGCGCCATCGATGGGGGCCCCGGTTCTTCAACGATGTGAGCACAACCATCAGCGGTGATGGAGACGACGGGCTTTTCGACACCTCGATGAGGCTGGTCAATGAGTTCCGAGTCACCCAACGGCTGCCCTACGGCGGGGAGGTCTCCGCTCGGGCCCTGGCCCAGGCCACCGAGGATCTTCACTACCGGGTGTCCGGCGAGCACAACCAGTCGGCGGACCTGATCCTGGCGGCGGACATCCCCCTGCTCAGGGGGGCCGGCCTGACCGCCCGGGAAAGCCGGATCCAGACCGAGCGGAATCTCGTATATGCGGCCCGCGATTTCGAGCGTTATCGCCGCGAGTTTCTCTTTGACATCACCGTCGATTTCCTGGATCTGGTGGTCGCGCAGCGCAGCATCGTCAACGCCGAGCGGAACGTCGCGAGTTTCCAGAGGCTCCAGGATCGCGGTCGAGCCCTCTACGAGGCAGGCCGGCAGGACCGGTTCGAAACTGCCCGCGCCGAACAGGACACCGTCGAGGCAATTGAGCGCCTGACCAGAACCCAGGAGAGCTACCGCCTGGCGGTGGACCGATTCAAGGTCCGCCTCGGCTTGCCCATCGATCAGGCCGTGGTCATCGACCCGGCGGATCTCGAGGCTCCCACCCCGGATATCTCGGTGGATGAGGCGGTACGACGGGCCTTGACCTACCGGCTGGATCTTCAAACGCGGCGCGATCGGATTGACGATTCGCGGCGGGCGATAGCCAACGCCCGCAACGAGCTCCTGCCAGACCTGGATCTCTCCGGAAGCGTGGGCATCCCCACCGATCCGGACCGAGATCGCGCGGGCCTGGATTTCGCGCCCGGCGAGACCTCCTTCGACGTCGGCATCACCTTCGGCCTGCCCCTGGACCGGGAGATCGAGCGCCTCGGGCTGCGGGAGGCACAAATCAACGTTGAGCAGGCCAATCGCAGTTATGACCGCTCTCGGGATGACATCGCGGTGGAGGTTCGCAGCGCGGTGCGGGGCATAGACCGGGCCCTGTTCAGCCTCGCGATCCAGGAGCGGAACATCGAGATCGCCCAGCAGCGGGTGGCCAGCATCGAGGCCGATCCGGACCGGGCGACGGTTCAGGATCAATCCGACGCCATCAACGGCCTGCTCTCGGCCGAGGACAACCGCGACAGCGCCTCCCGCGACGTGAAGGTGGCGATCCTTGCCTATCTCCTGGCCACCGGACAACTCCGTGTCAACAATGACGGCACTATTCGGCCTCTGGAGGGCATGGTGGCGGGCAGTTCGGACATTAACGGGGGAGAGGCAGACCCCTCCTCTGACAACCAGGCACCCGGAAGCGAGCCATGAGCATCATCACCGACACCAAACGCACCAGAGGCCTCTCCCTCTCAACCGTAGTGATCGCCGTGGTGGCGGTGGTGCTGGTGGTGACCGGCTTTCTGTGGATGACACGCGGCGGTGGCGAGGAGAACAACGGCAACGGCCGACCCGACCTGTTCACCGTCAAGCGCGGCAGCTTCGACATCACCGTCCCCGCCTCCGGTGAATTGGCGGCCCTGAATCAGACCGAGATCCGCAACCGCCTTGAGTCCCGGGCCACCATCACCTACATCGTCGAGGAAGGAGCCACCGTCAGGAAGGGCGATGTTCTTATCCGCATCAATGATGAAGAGATGAGCAACCGCGTCAAGGACGCCGAGGACTCGGTAAACACCGCCGAGAACTCGCTGATCACGGCCCAGTCCAACATGGACCTGAAAAAGGACGCCCATGAGTCGGAAATGGATAAGGCCAGGCTGGAGGTCGAACTGGCGGAACTCGCCCTTTCGGCATGGCGCGACGGCGATGACGTTTCACAGCGTCAGAAACTGGACCTGGATATCGAGACCGCCGAGATCAACTACGAGCGCCTGGAGAAGCGATACCAGGATTCAGGCCGGCTCAACGAGCAGGGCTTCATCAGCGATGACGAGTACAAGCGCGACGAGATCTCGATGATCGAGGCCAAGGCCCGGCTGGACCAGGCGAAACTCGCCAAAGAGGTCTATGTCAACTACCAGTTCAAGCAGGACAAGGCCAGGTATGAGTCCGATGTCGAGCAGGCCAAGGACGAGCTGAACCGCCTCAAGCAGCGACAGGCTACGGAGATCGGTAGCCTCCAGAGCGAGGTGGATAGCCGGCAGTACCACTTCAACAGAAGGAAGGACCGCCTGGACGAATACAAGCAGCAGCTTGCGTACTGCACGATCACCGCCCCGTCCGACGGCATGGTCGTGTACGCCACGAGCATGGAATCCGGCGGACACCGCCGCGGCGGTAACGAGGAGCCGCCGCAGATCGGTACCGAGCTTCGGACCAACGAAGCGGTCATCTACCTGCCGGACATGTCCAGGCTCATCGCAGCCGTCAAGGTCAACGAAGCACTCAGCGGGCAGATACAGCCCGGGCAGCAGGCCACCATCATCTCCGACGCCCTGCCCGATGCGATCCTCAGCGGGGAGGTGCTCAACATCAGCGTCCTCGCCGAATCCGGCGGGTGGTTCGATCGCGATCGCCGGGATTATACGGTGCGCATCCTCCTCTCCAACGGCCACGACCTCGGCCTGAAGCCCTCGATGCGCTGTAAGGCTGACATTCACATCGGCCGGGTTGAGAGCACTCTCTTCATTCCCATCCAGGCGGTCTTCCGCAACGGACCGATCGCGTTTGTCTATGTCCCGCAGGGCTCCAGCTACGCCCAGCGGCAGATCACCGTGGGACAGGCCTCCGAGCTCTATGTGGAAGTGCTGGAAGGCCTGGAGGCGGGAGAAACAGTGCTTCTGCTGGAGCCTTCGCCCGAGCGCATCGTCAGCCAGCTCGATTTCAGCGCCGCCGAACAGGAGGAGGAGCCGGTCGAGCCGATGATGCCGCCTTTCGGCGACGACGAGCGGATGATGATGCCGCCGGGCGGCGGCGAGCACCAGTTCGATCCCTCCATGGGCCAGGGTCAGGGCATGGGCACCGAGGACATGCGGCGCTTCCGTCCGCCATCCGGTGAGGGCGAGCAGGGCGCTGAAGGCCGGCGACCCAACTTCCCCGGCCGACAGGGCATGGGCCAGCGCGGCCCCGGCGGCTCGCGACAGCGACCCAACCGCCCCGGCGGCGGCGAAGGCGGCGGCACCGAAGGCGGCACACAGCCCCAACACCCGCCACGCGACCCCGGCAGCGGTGATGCCGAAGGCGGGTCTAGTAACGACGGATCCTGACCCCCCACCCGTCCCGATCAAGATTCACGATCATGTAGCGCAACGCGTCGGCGATATGGTCGTGGCCGTCCTTGACGGGGATGCAGCATTCCGGGTCGCCCGGCGGGTAGTGGTACATCGTCAGCGACTCGATGAGCCGCTCGCATCGCGAGTGAATGAGCAGTCCGATCGCGCCGTCGGCCCGCTTCAGGCGCGCGCTTACCGCCCGCACGCCGAGCTCGATCCGCGACGGCCGGCTCCGCACCGACCAGCCCGCTTTCTTCCATAGCGCAATCGTGCTCAGGCCCGTCTGATCGCTGCGCTGCCGCCCGGCCGGGTCGGCCCCGATCCACGCCGGCCGAGGCCAGGAGCGCCGCGAAGCCGCTTCGATGAACTTCTCGACCGTGTGCTCGGCCTTTACGAGTTCATCCACGACGTGCACCACATCCTGTTCATCAACCCACGCCCAAAGCAGGGCCGTGGGCGCGCGGTAGCCGAAATCGATCCCGCCGATCCACAGGCCGGTTTGTGCCTTGCCGTCCGACGACGGCGGATCCGAATCTACCACGTGCAGTTCCGGATCGAACTCCGGATACACCGAGTCGCTGCGAGTGGGCTTGAGGCACAACATCTCCGCCTGCCAGGTCTCATCACCCACCCGGCCGCGCTGCTGAATGGCATCGGCCACCGAGATGAACCCCCGCGCATTGCGCGCTCGTCCGGCGCAACTGCTCAGAAGCGGACAATCATCGCAACCGCGCTCGGCCGGGCATCGCGCAAGCGTGTCCATCACACTCCACCGGAACACCTTGCGGTTTCCTTCATCCGCCTCGCCCACCAGCCTTTGCATGAGGCCGAACGGCCTGTGCATTGTTGACAGTGTCTCGATTGATGCAGCCACCTCTACGTCGCCGCAACGGCCTGAGCGCGTCACCATCTGCGCGGCGTCCCACACATCGTTGTCGAACAGCTCCACCTCATCGCAGCGCAGGCGATGCACCCGCTGGCCGCGCA
>CP070772.1:2965768-2974264 GCA_020345805.1 Phycisphaerales bacterium
CACGCACACTCGGGTAGTCAGGTATTGAACGCATGGAGTACCGTCCCGATTGCATAAGAAAGAACCAGGCGACTCCGGGGAGTCGCAGGTCTAGGTGCAGGCGATCAGGGGGCATCAGCGCCCGTCGCATGACTGCGACGCAGGCGCAACACAACCAGCGTAATCAACAATAGAACCGCGGTGTAGAAGACCGTGTTGGCCGCGAAGCCGGGCCAGATGAGGCGGAGTGGGAGCACCCGTGGGATGCGCAGCGCGGTCCACGATGGCAGAGGTGTTTTGATTCCACCCTCGACATTCGTGACGACCCATTGGCCGGTTTCGGTCCGGAATCCCCTGCGCACCTGGCTCCACATCGACCGGCTGGGCCAGCCCCGGCTGTCGATTAGCCACTCCGCGGACCGCGCGGATTCCGGCAGGCCTGACGCGAAAGGCGCCCAGGCCGGGGTGAGGTCGGCGGGCCCGACGGTCCCCCACGTCCGGCTCTCCTGAGTGTAGTAGCGCGCCCGCTCCGATCGATAGCTCGTTCCGCCGAACGCGTTATGCCTGCGCACGATCCACAACCGATCATCGCCGATGACACCCGCCTCCTCCGCATCGCAGGCCCAGGTATTGACGGTGACCGCTGAACCCCACGCGACGGCGATGTTCACAATCGCGCCGAAAAGGAGCAGGAGCAGGGCCGGCAGAACGAGTTTGCAGGCGATGCACTTCATGCGACCGTTTCTCAACTGACTGCACGTTAGCCGACGGCGGCGCGGACCCAAGCGCGCCCACCACTATGAAATACTTCGGCAAGACCGCAGGTCAGACAGTGAAAGTGACGGATCAGAAGCCGAAACGCCCCGGCTGTTCGGGCGGTTCGGGCAGGCCGCCGATGCGGCGTATCTGCTCCTCGGTTAGGACCACGGCCATCTCGGCCGCGGCCCGGGCGCTGAGTTCATCGCGATCGAAGCGGACAGTCGCGAGGTTTTGCTGGCGCTCCTGCTCGGCCTTCCAGTCGAAATCCTCCTCGCCCATGCCCCAGCGCGGCTCGAGGCCGCCCAGCTCGATCAGACGCCGGCAGAGGTCTTCATAGGCGGGCCGATAGTCGGCGGCGATCTCGTTGAGGCGGCTGCGCTGCTCGGCGGTGAGATCAGGCAGGGCCATGGCCCGGGTCAGGTGATCTTCGACCGAAACCGGATCGTTATAGACCGAAGGATAGGCCTTCTTCGCGTAGGCCCGGCGCAGCGGACCCCCATTGGCCGCACCGACTGCGGATTCGAGCTCATCCAGCGTCTCCTCGTTGAGCCTGCTGATCTCTTCCGTCGCATCGTTCAGGTTCTTCTGGGCCGTGCCGATGAACTGCTGGTAGCGCAGGCCCCACTCGAAGGCGCTGGTATCGCCCTCAGACTGGATCCGGGCGACCTCCGCATACCAGTTCTCGTTGGCCTGCTGCATGGCCATGGCGCATTCGAATCGCTGCCGCATCGCCTCGGTGAGAGACCTTTCATATTCCTCCAGCAGGACATCAGCCTTGGCCAGATCGGGCCCGGACAACTCCTGCTCCCGGATCAGTTCGGCGAGATCCACGCCGGTGGTTCCGCGGCCGGGGATACCCAGGCCGGACGAGACCGCCGCGGCATTGGCGTAGCAGCGTCGCTGTCGGGCGAGGCGAAGGCGGGGCAGGCGCTTGGCCTGCTCGTCCGTGGAGAAGACCACGGCCAGATCATCGAAGAAACCGCTGTCGAGATCCGAGATCGCCTGCTGCGCGGTCCGGCGGAGGCGATAGACATCGGCGATGGCATCGGTTGTGGGGGTCGCGCGTGTCCCTGACCCGGCCTCCATCCGCCACAGCGCGGCGTTGGCATCGGTGACGGCCTTGATCTCGCGCTCGCGCACCTGCTCGAAGGCGGCTACGTAATCGGCGTGAAGCTGATCGATCACGACCCGCTCGGCATCGGCGATCTCGAGCAGCCGGCAATACTCGTTGAGCTCGCGCCGGTTGATGGGCGCGGGAACGAACATGTCGCCGGTCCAGGCCGGCTCCTCGGGCGATTCCTCGCCGGCGGTCTCTTCCTCCTCTGCAATCGCCACGCCGGGCTCTGCCCAGGGTCGCTCCGCATGGCCGCGGAGTGCGGCGACCGCCTCTTCCGGGGCAATCTCGCTGATCTGGGCACTCGCCGCTTCGAGCGCCCGCGAGCATTCGTCCTGCAGCTCGCTCAACTTGTTGCTCAGTTTCTGCCACGCCTCCTGATCAAAGCTGAAGGGGGAGCGCGATCCCTCGGATTCTTCGATCGCCCGAACCGCGCGATCGGCAATCTCATCGAAACGATTCTGCAACTGTCCGGCGATGACGTCGATTCTGCCGCATTGCTCATCATCGAGGTCGCCGGCCTTGCGGGCGATCTCCGGCCAGGTTGAGAAATCACGAATAGCGAAGTGAGCCTGCCGGTAGGTTCGGGTGTAGAACCGATTTCGGAAGATGCGCCCCGCGCCGTCGGGGAGCAGGGAGACGACGGTCCGGTAGGTCTTCCGGTTGAGCTCTTTCATCTCTCCAACGGCGGCCATGGCCTTCTGCATGATCTGAATGAAGACCGCCTGCATCTGCTCCATCATCTCCGCGGCCGCTTCGGGGTCTTCTTCGGCGTTCTCGATGGTCTGTTCGTCGAAGCCCATCTCCTGCATGGCGTCGAAGAGCTCCATGATCATGTTCATGGACGTTTCGCGCAGATCGCGCAGGGATGAAGTAAGGCGGATCTCATACTGATTGATGGCCGGATCCGCCGCGGCCAATTCCTCGGGGGTCAGGTCCAGATCGGCGAACAGTTCGCTGAGATCGAGGGCCGGGCCGCCGGTCAGCATCATCGTCCACTGGCTGGACAGTCGTTTGCGTTCACGGGCCATGCGAACGCGGGGCAGGGCGACGACCTGCTCATCGGTGAGGATGGTCTGGATCTGGTCCATGAGCCGGTTGTCGACGCCCGCAATCTTGGTCGTGAGGCGATTCATGCCCTTGAGCAGATCCTCGATCAGTTTGCGCTGGGGCATTCCTCCGGTATTGGCCTGTTCCATCTCCGAGAGGAAGGCGGCAATCTCCCCTTCCCGCAATGCGCGGAACTCGCGCTTGTACTGGTCGTGAAACGACAGGACGGCCTGGCGCTGCTGGGGGCTGAGGCCGAGGCGATGAGCGTAGCTCATCAGCTCGGAGGTGGAGATGGGATCGGGCAGGGTTCCGAAGGTGCCCTGCGCGGCGGCCTGGGGAGATATCGCCGCGGGAGCCGCAAAGAGGACCGCGAGGACCAGAACCGGCAAAAGCGCGCCCAAGGCGCCAACGGGGTGGTGTGTTTTGCTCATGAGAGGTTATCCACTCGGAGGCAATTCAGGTTGCACATCCTCGGCCGCGGCGGGTGGCCGCCGCCGGACGCCGGAGGCATTCTAGCGGCCGGAGCCTCGTGTCGATGCAATGTCACGAATACGCCGCCGGGCGGGGATTCGGAGGTCATTCGGTATCCGAAAGACCGGGAATGCGCAGCATCTGCTCCTCGCTGAGCAGTCCTCTCAGCTTGAGGAGTGTCTTGCTGTTGATCTCGCTGCGCTGGAATTCGAGCCGTTCAGTGGCGCTTCGCGCCTGGGTCCGGCGACCCCAGTCCGGGCGGCCGTCGGCCGAATCGCCCTGAGTAAGGAGAAGCTGCGTCTGGATCATCTCATCACAGACGGCGGCGTATTCCGCGCGATACTCGGCCTGAAGCTCCACGATGCGCTGCCGCTGCGGCGCGGCCAGGTCCTCCAGAGCCAGCGCCGAGACGAGCAGAGGCTCGACGGACCCGGGATCGGCAAAGACCTCGGGGAAGGCGGCGCGATGGAAGGCCCTCCGCAGCGCCCAGGAGGGCGCCTCGGGAAGAGCGGCGGTCATCTCGTCGATCGCACGACGGTTCAGCGACGTCAGTTGATCGTCTGACTGTGAAATCTGTTGGCGACCTTCGCGCATGATCTCGAAGGTCCGCTCGTTGAAAGCCGGGCGCCGTCCTCTGTCCTCCCCGCGGCGCCCCATCTGTGACGTCATCTTCGCCGAGGCCCGGCCGACCCGGTCGGCCGTTTCGTACCGTGACCGCAGTGCAGCGGTCATGCTTTGCTCCCAAACCGCCAGCGAGTTCCTGATGACGAGGAGATCCGAAGCGGTGAGATTAATCTCATCCAGCAGGAGGATGATGTCGACGGCGCCCTCGCCTTCGAGCCCCCCGCCGATCCGTATCATGCGATTGCGCCCGCCGCCTCCGCCGACCGGTGACTGCGACGCAACTCGATAGATATCCCGATCGCGGATCAAGCGCAGGCGCTGTATCAAAGGTTGAGCTTCCCCTTCCGGGGCGGTGACAAGCAGGCCGACGTTGTCGAAGAAGTCGCGGTCGAGCGCCCGCAGCGCTTCCAGCGCGCTGTTTCTCAAATCGAACAGCCGGTCGATGTCCGCTTCGGAGGGCGGCGAGGCGCGTCCGGAGTCCGGGTCGATCGCCCAGAGTGTTCGCTGGTGAGTGCGCAGAGGCTCCAGATGTGTCTGGACCCAACGCTCATGTGCATCGCGGTAATCGCCGTAAAGAGCATCGAGGATGACCCGGCTGTCCTCGGGAATTCCCACGCGCTGTGGGTAGTTGTCAACATCCCGGGCGGCGATCGGTCCCGGGAGGAAGAGAAACAAATTGTCGTTTTCGCCTTCCTCTACAGGAACGGCAATCCCCATGCTCTGCCACGGCGCTCCGCCGCGGCGTCCCCGCGTAAAGCCGCCCTCGGTGAAGGAGGGAGGCAGCGGTCTGGTTTCGACCAGGCCATCCGACGCACCGGCCTCCACCTTGCCGGCCATCGCTTCGGTCAGATCCGGACCTAGGGTGGTCTTGAGGGCATCCAAGGCCGCGACTCGCAGCTCTTCTGCCTCGTCGTGCAGTTCCCGGAGCTTGCGGCGCCGCTCTGTGCGCCGTTCATCGGGCCCGAAGCGCATGAACCCCGAGGACTGCCGTTCCTCGTCCAGAAGCTCGACCATGTCATCGGCGAGACGGTTGTCCTTGCGGATGAAATCGTCGCGGGCGGCGGCGATGGCCTGCCGCTGCACCTCGGAGAGTCGGTCCAACTGCAAAGCGGCATCGTGACGGGCAACCACCTGAGCGCCTCGCGAGGGGATCTCCGGATACGCGCTGCGCTGATACTGCCAGCGCAGCTCCTGCGATTCCTCCTCCGGCAGGACCGACGCCATCTGCCTCAGGACGCTGTGGTTGAGCTCGCTGATCTTCGCGGACCGCTTCGCCACTTTTTCGGTGATTTCTCGCAGGACCGTGCGGAAGGCGTCGTACATCTGCCACCTCACCTCACGATCCTCGACCATCTCCTCGGTGAAGCCGAGTTCCTCCATCTTCCTGATCGCGTCGAGTACCGCCGAGGAGCCGATTTCGTGCAGTTCACGCAGATCGGCGGTAAGACGGCGTTCGTATTCGACGAGGGCCGGATCCACCGCCGCGATCTGCTGCGGCGAGAGCTCCGCCAGGATCGGGAGTCCGCTCAAGTCGACACTTACCGCCGGGTTGCGCCCGCCGATGAGCGAGCTGGACAGGCGATATCGGCTGCGTTCCCGCTGCTGTCTGACCCGGGGGAAGGTGGCTTGCTGGCTCTCGCTGAGAACGGTCCGGGCCTGCTCGAAGAAGCGGTCGTCGAGGGAGCGGATCTTCGACAGGAGGCGATCAAGATCTCGAAAGGCCTTCTTGACCTCTTTGACGTTCTGCAACCGCATGATCCCCCGGCGAACCTCCTGCATCCGGGTGATGAACTCTTCGATCTCGCGCTGTCGGAGATCATCGAACTGGATGAGGTACTCGCTGTGAAACGCATCCAGACCCTGCCGTTGCTCGTCGCTCAACTCCAGTCGGCGGGCGTAGCGATCCAGATCGCCGGAGGAGATCGGATCCGGCAGAAAACCTCCGGTCCCCTGCCCCAGAGCACGCCCGACAGGCAACAGAAGGAGCAGGAGAAGACCGACAATCCACTGGCATTGCCGAAGGTTGATCAGAAAACGGCCCATAGCAATCTCCTTCCACACCACTCGGGTCCAAGACCGGCCATGGCCGGCCGGACTATACATACCTACAACCATCCCGCCGGCTAAAGATTAAGCACCGGCCCCAGGCCCATCACTCGCCTCCAGGCGCTGATTTGGCCCAAATGAGCCATGTGATGGCAGTTGAGGCCGAAGTTCACAACCGCACCCACGGTCGGGAACATCTCGCGGAGTTGCCCTTCGGCCGGATTCTCGCCCTGAAAGACCTCCTCAGGCGTCCGGTGCAGGGCGTCGATGGCCTGTTCATGCCGCTGCCCGTAGTAGGCGACGATCTCGTCCTTCGGAGGATAGCGGCCCGCCTCATCCACGCATTCGCTGCCGATCCCGAACAGGTCCCGGTAGCCCTCCGGCGTCGTACCCAACTCCGGCCGTCCGATGGCGGCCAGCGCCTGATCGGCCGAAAGCGTGATATGGCCCAGCAGGAACGCCGGGTGGTTCATGTTGGCTTGGGGAAGGCGGAAAAACTTGTCCGCGGGGATGTCTTCCACGAGCATCCGGCCGTAGCCGAGGCAGACCTGAAGACAGTCGGCGATGTAAGCGCCGACAGACGCGACTTGGCTGTTCATTCGGGAACCTCCTTATTGCTGGATGGTACGGCCGCGGACGGGCGGTCGTTCGAAGTTGCGGTCCGGACGGACCCACCGGCCCCGTTAGTTGCCGACATACCGCGCGTAGAGGGAACGGGCCGATTCCACCCGGTCGGTTCCCCGGATGATTGCCCGGCCGTTGGGGAAGAGAGTTAGCTCCAGAGGTTCACCGTTCTCGTTTCTCTCGTTCGCGAAGGTACCGCGGAGCAGGAAGCGATTCCGGGAGAACTCGCCGTGCGGGGCCAGGCGGATGGCGATCTGTTCAAGATCCAGCCCCGGGAAGTCCGCCGCCTCCCCCCGTGGAGGGGGAATCTGGACGGCATCACGCCCGCACAGGTGAATCGCCTCGCTCGCAGCGGCGCCTTCCAGGTGCTCGAACCGACCCGCCCCGCAGCAGGGGCAATCCGGCCCCCGGGCGGCTCGAAGGTCGAACCGCCTGATCCGATTTGTCCAGAGATCGATCGAGAGAAGCGACCGGTCTAACGCATCATTGTTGCCTGTCAGCAGCTTGAGGGCCTGAGTGGCCTGATGCGATGCGATGATCGCGGCGGCCGGGCCGAGAATGCCGGCGGTATCGCAGGTGGGGCTCGCTCCCGGAGGCGGGGCGTCGGGAAAAACGCACCTCAGGCACGGCGTGGCCTGCTCGGGCTTCCAGAGGATGGAAGACCGTACATCACGCCCGTCGGCCGCTTCCGCCACAGCGGCGGGAAGAATGGCCATGGACATGCCGGTCGTGCCGACCGCCCCGCCATATATGTAGGGCAGGGCGAATCTGACGGCCAGATCGTTGAGCAGGTAGCGGGTCTGGAAATTGTCCAGCCCGTCCAGAATGATGTCTGCACCCTGCGCATATTGCAGGGCGTTGCGATGGTTGAAGTCATCGACGTGAGCGTGCACGGTCACGTCGCGGTTGATGCTCGCGATTCTGGCCTTCGCTGCCTCGGCTTTCGGAATGCCGGCCTTGACGTCCGCCTCGTCGAACAGCACCTGCCGCTGGAGGTTGGTCAGATCGACGATGTCGCGGTCGACGATGGTCAGCGTTCCCACCCCCGCCCGCGCCAGAAGATCGGCGATCATCGCTCCCAGCGCGCCGCAACCGACGATCAGGGCGTGGGACGCGAGCAGGCGCTTCTGCCCTGCCTCACCAATGCTCGGAAGCAGGACCTGACGGTGGTAGCGCAGCAGATCATCAGGCAGACCGGGCACGTGACATCTTCCTGCAACGGGGCCGACTGGTCGGACAGAAGCGGAACGGGCCGGGTTTATCCTAGCGATTCCGCAATTGCGCGGTCAGGTTCAGAACGCAACCGGCCGCCCGAGTGGTCAGGCGGCCGGCTGGAGTATTGCTGAAACGTCGGGCCGGGAGGCCGGACGTTTGAGCGTCTGGATCACCGCTACCAGGCGAAGTGCGCGAAGGCCTTGTTGGCCTCGGCCATGCGGTGGGTCTGCTCGCGGGTGTTCATGGCTTTGCCCTCGCCGCGGGCGGCGTCGAAGAGCTCGCGGGCCAGGCGCTGGGACATGGGCTTACCGCCATCGGCGCGGCAGGCGGTGATGATCCAGCGGAAGGCCAGGCTCTGACGCCGGCGGGCGCTGACCTGCATCGGCACCTGGTAGTTGGCCCCACCCACGCGCTTGGAGCGAACCTCCACCTGCGGCTTGACGTTGTCGATGGCCTTCAGGAACAGTTCCAACGAGGTCTTGGGCAGCTCCTCGTTCTTATCCCGATCTATGCGGGTCTGGATCTGATCAAGCGCGTCATAGACCGTGCGCTGGGCGACGGCCTTCTTGCCGTCGTGCATGACGCAGTTGATGAACTTGGCCAGGACTTTGTCG
>CP070772.1:2974364-2991723 GCA_020345805.1 Phycisphaerales bacterium
GGTTGGCCATCACGTCCGGGCTGAACATCGCCGCCGGCGAGGAGCAGTAGCTGGACCAGTAGGTCAGCTCCGAGCCCCCCGCGGTGCAGAATTCACCCGGATCGTCCAGGCATTGGTCGATCGAAGCCAGCGGCACTTCGTCCTTGGGAGCGAAGAACACCGGGTCGTAGTATCTCCCGCTGAGGTACTGATTGAACTGGCGGGCGTTGGGGATGCGGAAGGCGCCGAAGCCCCAATACTTGGAGTTCACCGGCGCGCCCTCGAAGATGATGGGCTGGCACATGCCCCAGTTGCCGGCCCAGTCCATCCAGTAGCCCCACAGCGCACCGTTGGCCCAGCCCAGCAGCACCGGCGGATGGTCCGTTCCCTTGGCCGCGGCGTAGTTGGGGTATCCAACCTGCTCGTTGTTGCCGTAGGCGGACAGGTTGTCCTTGCACAAGGTGAATTGACGATCGTTCCACTCGCCGGCATACGTGGCGTGAGCAACCGCGAGGTTGCGCAAGTTGGCCTTTGATTGGGTGACTTTTGCCTGGTCGCGTGCCTTGCCGATGGCGGGGAGCAGGATTGCCACCAGCAGGGCGATGATCGACACGACCACCAGCAACTCGATGATTGTGAAGCCTCGTGACGGACGTCGCATGGCGTCACCTCCTTGCGGCGATAAGCGAGCCGCGTCGCTGCGATCCGCACGGGATCGGCGGCATGGCGACGTGAACGACAGTGTGGGCACCCACCGCGGCCTCGGCGACATACGTCCGCCGACTTGCGCGGCCCGCAGGGGACCGTGGCGGGTCCGGGGAAATGACGGTCGGGAACCCGCCCGTTGACTTCAGAGGCCCGCTCCGTCTGTGCGGCGCCTCATGTGACCGCAGCGCCATTATGCGCGGGTAAGAGCTTCCCGCAGCGAAAACCGGCGCTTTTTCTACCTCATCTTCCGGCTGCTTTGGCAGGAGCAACCGGTACGGATGAGGGTCAAGCCTGCCTTCTCCACCGACTTGTACGTAATACGCGTTGACCTGTTGCGCGCATGCGCACGTTTTTTTGAATGTTCCCCTGATTGCACCGCAGAATGGCCCGGACCTGGCCGGGATAGCGTCTGCGTGGGGCGGGATTCGAACGAGTTACGGCTGCCGAGGTTCTTCAGTAAGGCCGATGATGCGGTCAACCCGTCGGTCGCCACCCGCATGCGCCCGGGGGGCCTGGTCGCGGGCATGAACCAGAATTCGAGGTTAAAAGATGAGGCTGCGCTTTGCGGCGCAGCCTCGAAGTCTTGGCGGATGGGGGGGCGACCCGTCGCGGCAACGTCAGTCGCCCAGCTTGTCCCGGCCGCGGATCCCGTCGGCGGTCAGGACGTGGAAGCTGGTGGTGGACCAGTCGTAGGCCAGCTCGCTGAAGTAGCCGTTGCTCATCCAGCCCGGGATCTGATCGTGCCAGAGGTGGTAGCCGGCTTGTTCCTTGTTGCGGCTGGAGGCCATTATTGCTTCGCGCACGCCGAGGCCCTCGATGTGCCCGTCGTAGAACAGGGTGACCGGCACCGATTCCCAGCCCTGATTGAAGAAGTAGGGCTGGCAGCCGTCGTAAGTTCCGCCGTTGAACCACTCGCCGGTGAAAGCGGGATTGCAGTCCTGGCGGGAGTTCTGAAGCCAGTGGTGCTCGATCATGTGCGTCTTGAGATCGGGATACAGGCAATGACCCATGGACGGCGATCGGAAGCCGCCGAGCAGAGTCCAGGGATTCTGCCAGCCGGCGTGCTCAACCGTGTTGGCCATGACTTCGGGGCTGAACATCGCCGCCGGGGACAGGCAGTAGCTGCTCCAGTAGGTGATGGTCCATCCGGCGGCGGTGCAGAATTCGTTCGGATCATCAAAGCAGACCTCGATCGCCGCGAGAGCGACTTTGTCCTTGGGGGCGTACCAGACTCGGTCGTAGTAGCGGCCGACGACGTATTGGTTGAACTGCTGGCAATTGGCCATCCGGAAGGACCCAAAGCCGATGAGATGCCCGTTGGGGCTGCCGGGGAATACGATGGGCTGGCAAAGGCCCCAGGTGCCGGGTATTTCGTGGCAGTAGTGCCATAAATACCCGTTCTCCCAGCCCAGGAGCATGGGCGGGTGCTGTTTGCCGTTCTGTGACAGGTAGCTTGGATAGGCATTCCACTCGCTGCTTCCGTAACGGGCGAGGTTGTCGTCGCAGAAGGTGATCTGCCGGTCGTTCCACTCACTGGCGTAGGAAGCGTGAGCGGCGCCGAGATTGCGCAGGTTTGCCTGTGACTGCGTAAGCTTGGCCTGATCGCGGGCCTTGCCGATAGCGGGCAGGAGAATGCCCATCATGATGCCGATGATCGACACCACCACCAGCAGTTCAATGATGGTAAAACCGCGCGATCGAGTGAGTTCCATTACGAAGACTCCACTCAGTGACAGCGCGTTGGGCGCCCCATGGTCAGCGCGGCAGCCTATCATGGCCGATTGGATAGTCGCGCTGAGGATGCGTTTTGGCAGGCGGGTGTGGGCGGGCCGGGCTTGGTGCCCATAGCGAAAAATGACGAGGTTGCGCTCGTGAATGCGCAACCTCGCTCATAATCTGAACTTAAGTCTCAGCCCGCCCCAGGAGTGCCGCGTGAGATCAGTCGCCGAGCTTGTCCCGGCCGCGGATGCCGTCGGTGGTCAGGACGTGATAGCTGGTATTGGACCAGTCGTAGGCAAGCTCGCTGAAATAGCCGTTGTTCATCCACCCCGGGATCTGGTCATGCCAGAGGTGGTATCCGGCCTGTGCCCTGTTGCGACTGGAGGCCATCTCCGCCTCACGCACGCCCAACGGTTCGATGTGGCCATCGTAGAACATGGTGACCGGCACCGACTCCCAGCCGTGATTGAAGAAGTACGGCTGGCATCCGTCGTATGGCCCGCCCGCGAACCCGGGGTTGCAGTCCAGTCGGGAGTTCTGCAGCCAGTGATGTTCGGCCATATGGGTCTTGAGATCGGCATAGAGCACCTGGCTCATGGCCGGGGAGCGGAAACCGCCGGGCAGTTCCCAGGGATCCTTCCAGCCCCCTCCGTCCACCGGATTGCCCATGACATCGGGGCTGAACATGGCGGCAGGCGAGAGGCAGTAGCTGGTCCAGTAGCAGTCGCTGTGCCCGCCGGCGGGACAGAACTCACCCGGGTCGTCGTGGCACCCTTCGATTGCCGCCCAGGCCGCCTTGTCCTTGGGGGCGTAAAACACGTCGTCATAGAAGCGAGCGGTGACGTACTGCCGGAACTGCCGGCAGTTGGCCATGCGGAACGAGCCGAAACCGTGCAGGTAGCCCTTGGGACTGTTGGGGAACACGATGGGCTGGCAGAGACCCCAGTTGCCCGGCCAGGTCATGTGATAGGCCCAGAAATTGCCTTCTGAGACGTATCCATCCGGGACCACGCCCCAGCCCAGGATCATCGGCGGGTGAACGATCCCGTTCTGCGCCTCATAGGCCGCGTAGGCGTTGTCTTCGTTCGTGCCGTAGCGGGAAAGATTGTCGTCGCAGAAAGTGATCTGGCGATCGTTCCATTCCGTGGAATAGGTCGCATGGGCGGCCGCCATGTTGCGCAGGTTTGCCTGCGATTTCGTGAGCTTGGCCTGCTCTCGGGCCTTGCCGATCGCGGGCAGCAGAATGCCGACCAGCAGGGCGATGATCGACACCACCACAAGTAGTTCAATGATCGTAAAGCCCGTGGGTAATCGCCTCTTCATGGCCGGAGCCTCCTTAAGTTCACACACTCTGCCGCGTGGCGCGGCCGGGACGAATTCGGAGGCGGAGCTGACGTGCCGCAAGCGCCGGGCGCTCTCCGCCGTCCGCGGTCACGTTACATCCTGCTGCAACCGAGGCGTTCAAAATCAGGCAGCACAGCGGGGCCGAAGAACTGACAGGGCCGGTCCCGCTCACAGACGCAGGGGCTCCGCTTCATCCGGAGAAACCCAAGAGACCGCAACAAGAGTTTAAACGATGAATTGCGAAACACAACAGGGGGCCGTTTTTTTGCCGTCCGGAGCACTGGAGCCCGCAGGCATGGTCGCTCGCAAACCCTGAAATGCCAAGTACTTCCGCGCAATCACCCGCCCGGCTCGAACAGCGTGCTCGCCTCCGGCGAGGGCTCCTTGCCGTCGGGAACAGCCACTCCCAGGTGGGCCGCCCCAAGGGCCGTCAGCCTTCGTCCCTGACGAGTTCGGGCCAGAAAGCCGATCTGAAGAAGGTACGGCTCGACGACGTCCTCCAGCGTTCCGGCATCTTCGCCCAGGGTCGCCGCGATGGCTTCCACCCCCACCGGCCCCCCCTCATACACCTGCCCGATCGTCCCTAGGTAGGTCCGGTCCAACTCGTCCAGCCCCAGCTCGTCGATCCGCTCCAGCTCCAGCGCATCGGTGACGATCTGCCCATCTACACGCCCGGCCGCTCGGACCTGGGCAAAGTCGCGAACGCGTCGCAGAAGGCGCAGGGTCACCCGAGGCGTGCCTCGCGACCGGCGGGCGATCATCTCCAGGACGCTCTCGGCCACGTCGCCCATCTCCAGCTTCGCGCAGGCCCTTTGCAGGATCACCATCAGCTCATCCCGCTCGTAGAACCTCAGGTGATGCGCGATGCCGAACCGGGTGCGCAAGGCCCCGGTGAGCAGTCCTGCCCGCGTGGTCGCCCCGATGAGCGTGAACGGCCTGAGACGATAGGTGATGACCTTGGCGTGCATGCCGGTGTCGAGGGTGAAGTCGATCTTGAAGTCCTCCATCGCCGGATAGAGGTACTCCTCCACCGGTGCGGGCAGGCGATGAACCTCATCGATGAACAGGATGTCTCGTTCCTGCATTTTGGTGAGCGTGCCCACCAGATCGCCCGCCTTGGTCAGGGCCGGGCCGCTGGTCACGTATGCGTGTGAACCCATTTCCTCGGCGATGACGTGGGCGAGGGTGGTCTTGCCCAGGCCGGGCGGTCCGTGCAGAAGTACATGCTCCATCGGCTCGCCCCGCTGGGCCGCCGCTTTAAGGGCGATGGCCAACTTCTCTACAAGATCTCGCTGGCCGACATATTCCTGCAACCGTCTCGGTCTCAGTGCTGCGGCGCCCGCGCTGGCGGGGTCCGGTTCGTCCGATCTCTGCGCCTCCGGGGAGATGATGCGATCCTTGGCCATGGACGGGCCATCCTACCGCAGATGGCGGCGAGAGTGCGAGGCGGGTTGCCGGCGGCCCCTGTCCAGCCAACCCTACCTCACCACATCGCCTCGGAATGCAAGGGCGGGGGACAAAAGAAAAGACGCCCCCGGGCTTCTCCGGGGGCGATACGACAGGCAGCGAGTGGCGAGGGTTCAGCTCAGGAGCGCAAGGATTCTCTCACTCTGCGAGGCGTTCATCGCGATACCCCGCATTGACGCGTCCTGCAGCACGCGCAGACGGGCCAGGTTGGCGGCCTCCGCCGCAAAGTCCGTGTCCCGGATCTGCGCTTCGGCCGCGGCGATGTTCTCAATCGTCACCTCCACACTGTTGAGCGCTGAACCGACGGTGTGCCTCTGGAAGGCGCCCAACTCGCCCCGCATGGTGGCGATCTGGGTCCGCGCGGCACTGATAACCCGCTGTGCGTCTTCGGCACTGCCGCCGGTCGGATTCAGCGCGCCGCCGGAGGAGATGTCCGCCAGGTGATATTCCTGGCCGTCAATCTCCGCCTCGCCGACCTCGCTGCTGTTGAGGTTGTCGATGGTCACGGATGCGCCGCCGGCGGTGAGTGTGGCAGTACCGTCCAGCAGCCCGTTGCCGTTGAAGTTGGTGGAACCGGCGATGCGGTCGATGGACTGGACCACCGAATCCAGTTCCATCTGTATCGCCTGCTGCTCTTCGGAACTCATGCCCGCGGTGTTGGCCGCGGCGGTTGCCAGGCCTTCGGCCCGAACGAGCAGATCGGACATTTCCGACATAGCGCCTTCGGCAGTGGAGGCCACGTGATCCGTGCGCTGCAACGAACGGGTTTCCGCCTCCAGGGCCGCCAGAACCGCCCGCAGGTTCTCGGAGGTGATCAGGCCCGCGGGATCGTCGGCGGCCCGGTTGATCCGATGTCCGGTCGCCAGTTTCTCCAGTGTGGCGTTGATCTGCTTCCTGTTGATGGTGAGTGCGCGCAGAGCGCTCGCGGGTGCCGTGGTGGGATTGATCGGTTCCATTGGGGCCTCCTTCCGCGAAGGTCGAACGAGGCGACCCGCACCTTCTCCGTTCCTACTCCTGTTGATAACTTGGGTAACAAAGGCGTTCCGAAAGAGTTCGCCTCGGAGTTTTGAGCTTCGTAAGGTCTGGGAACCGTCACAGCCGCCACAGACGGTCCTGCCGGACCGTCCGATCATTTTCTCCGGCCTGCCTGTAGCCTGAGTTTCCCGGACTCTCGCGTGAGCGCCGGCCGGAGCTGCGGGCAGCGTCGAAGCTTCCGGCGGCCGGGGTGCGAACAGAGGCCGCCGAACCGCGCGACACATCAAGCGTCGGCGCAATCCAGAATCTCGACGATCTCGTAGCGTCTCTCTCCGCGACGAGAGTCGACGCGCACGGTGTCTCCCACCTTCGCTTTGATCAGGGCCATGCCCATTGGTGAGTTGGGCGTCACCTCGATGTAGTCCATGTCGAACCTGCCGCTGGTTTCGCCGACCAGGCGACAGAGCTCCTCATCGCCGGAATCGACCTCCCTCAACCGGACAGTCATGCCGACAAAAACGACGTCCTCGGGAATGCTGCCGGCCTCGGCTACCACGGATGTGGCCAGACGATGTTCCAGCAGCTTGATCCGGGCCTCGTTCATTCCCTGATCCTCCCGGGCCGCGTGATACTCGGCGTTCTCGCTGAGATCACCCAGCTCTCGGGCATCGGCGATGCGCTGAGTGATGGCCTTGCGCCTGGTGATGCACTGAGAGAGTTCCTGCTGAAGCCGGGCTTTGTCTTCGGCGGTCATGTATTCCATGGTGAAGCCAGTCTAGCAGATATCTTCCGTCCGCCCAGGTCAGTTCATCCCGGTCGTATCCTATCGACAGGTGAGCATGAACAACGCGGAAACGCCCCGCCGCGATCCGAAAGCGACCGGCCGGGATGCAAAGACGGGCGGAATGGGCCGAAAGCGGTGCTGACCACGGGCGGTTCCACCGGCATCGGCTGGAACTGTGCTCTACGCCCTGAGGGCAGAGGATTCGGTGTTTTCGCCGCCGTGCGGGGAGACTCAAATGCCCGGAGGCTGCGTGCCGAGTGGAGGCAGTGGTGGGGCAGCGCGGTCGTGGGGTCTGATCGACAGCGCTGGCATCGCCGTGCAGGGGCCGATGAACTGCATGCCGCCCGAGGAGATTCGCCGCCAACTGGAGGTGAAATCCCGGGGCGGGTTGCAGTGATGCAGCCGGTCAACCCGCCCCCGCGGAGAACCTGCGGGCGAATCGTCAACATCAGCTCGATCTGCGGCCGAATGATGCTGCCTATGGCGGGACCATACGCGGCCTCCAAGTTCGCGCGGGAGGCGATCGGCGACTCGATGCGCCTGCAGCTATCGCCGCACGGCGTTTCGGTAAATTCGATCGAGCGGGCAGCATCGCCGTTCCGATCCGGGAGAAGATTGAATCGGGCCTGCAGCGCATGACGGATTCTCTGGATCCGGAGGCGCGATGACGGACGCCGGGTAGCGTCGGACAACGCGGGCTCGCGATCACGCCGGTATGCTATGTGTTGTTCGGAGCCAGCGGTGCTGCAAGTGAGTTCACGAGCGGAGGAGCCGGACCGTGCGATATGTGATGAAGCAGAAGCTGTTTGCCCTGGGTAAAGATTTCTACATCCGGGACGAGGCCGGCCATGATCTGTTCTTCGTGAAAGGCAAGGTGTTCAGCATCGGCCACAAGCTGGCCTTTCAGGATCTGAACGGCAACGAGTTGGCGTTCATCAAGCAGAAGCTGATCAGCATAGCGCCGAAATACGAGCTCTATCGTGATGGCAGGCTGGTCGCCGTGGTCAAGAAGAAGCTGTTTACCTTCGTAAAGAGCCGATTCACCCTGGACATGCCCGGGCCGGGAGGCCTTGAGGTCGAGGGAGACTTCCTCCAACACGAGTATTCCTTCACGCGGCAGGGGTATGCCGTCGCATGGGTCTCCAAGAAGTGGTTTTCGTGGACCGACACCTACGGTGTGGACATCGCCGAGGGTGAGGATGATGTGCTGATCCTCGCAACCACCGTGGTGATCGACATGGTGTGCCACCAGAAGGATGCCGGCGCGTGGGGCAGCGACTGACTATCCCACAGGCGTCAGCGGATTGCCCCGATCCTGCGGCGGCGTTTTCCACCTCCTCGGGGATTCATCGCCGGCCCCGCTTCCGGGCATGGGCCAGCGCGAGCCGCTCGTGCGTCTTCACCTTGTGCCAGAGGTGATCCAGAAGATGTCCTGGGACATCAGGTACCTGGACCGAAGTGGCATCCGACAGCACCGCCCCCATGATCTTGATCACATCGTGGAAAGTCTCGCGCTGGAGGCTGTACATCTTCCTGGAGGTGCCGCCCACCGCCCCGGTCAGCTTCCGGAATCGGGGGTCTCTGGGGCCGGCCCCGGGATGGCCGTGAATGTATTCGCGATAGGCCTTGCAGGCGGGCAGGTACTTGTCATGGGCGTATTGCGCAAGGACCGCGGAATCGGCGATGGCCTTCAGGGGATGGAGTATGTTCAGAAGTCTGGTCCTGATGTCCTCGAACACATGGAGAAATCGCTGAAGAGACTCCGTGTCGTGGTGACAATTACGCACGATGGTCGTGAACTCGTGTGCCGGATTGGCCATCTGTTTCTCTGATCTTGTCTGGGGTTATGTATGGAACACTTGAACGCGCGGCGGGGACTGTCGGCTGCCGCGGTGATCAGGCAGAGAAGCTGAACTCCGTGCCCACGCTCATCTCCTTGGCTTTGGTGAGGACCGCGTAGGCGGTGGACATGTCCTGGATCGCCAGGCCGTTGCTCTTGAACAAGGTGATCTCATCGGGGCCGGTGCGACCTTTCACCGCCCCGGTCACCACCGCCCCCAGGTCGCCGGCGATCATCGATTCGTTCCACTTGCCTTCCTTCATGGGAATGATGAAGTCGCCGGATTCGGCCAGGCACGCTTCCTTCTGATCGGCGATGATGCGCGCGTTGCACACGGTCTTCTCATCCAGCTCGCGCATGTGCGGGGCGTGTGAGCCGATACCGTTGATGTGGCAGCCTTTCTTCAGCCAGTCGTAACTTATGATCGGCTCGGCGGCGCTGGTGGCGAGGGTGAGAACATCGGCTTCCCGTACCGCGGCCTCGCCGGATACGGCCCGCTCGAACTCGACGTTGTGCTTGTCGTTCATCTCCGCACAGAAGGCATCGATCTTCTCCGGCGGGTCGATGGAGAAGGCCCAGATCTTCTCGAACTTCTTCGCCTCGCACATCGCCCAAACCTGGGTCCTGGCCTGGACGCCCGAGCCGAGGATCGCCCCGATCTTCGCATCGGGGTTCGCCATGTACTTGGTGGCGATCCCGCTCACCGAGCCCGTGCGCATCGCGGTGAGGAACCCGCCGTCCATCATTGCGATCGGCTCGCCGGTCTGCACGTCCAGCAGGATGATCACTCCCAACACGGTGGGCAGGCCATACTTGGGCGGATTGTCCGGATAGACGGTGACGACCTTTGCTCCCAATGCACCCATTTCCTTTATGAGGGCGGGCATGAACAAGGCCAGGCCGTGGTGATCGGGCACCGGAATCGGCGTGCGCTGGGGCATCAGCGCCGAGCCGCCGTGCAACTCGGCAAACGCTCGCTCCACGATATCCATGGTGCTCTTCATGTCGAGCACCTTCATGACGTCGGACTTGGTGAGCAGGATGGCCATATCTCTTGCCTCGAGGTGCAATACGTACAAATGCTGCGTGTCGAGTTCGGCGCTGATGCCGGACACGAGCATACGGAGTCTAGCGATTTTTCGACGATGTGGCCAAGCACGTTGACCGGGCTGCGGACGGCATGGGAAAAACGCCGCCGACCGGTGGCATCCGGCCGGAGCAGGCGAAGGATCAAGCTCGACGCTGAGCTTCACTCAGTGGTATTGCAGAGCAGCCGGATCACGTCGGCGCGGCGTTTCTGACTTCGCCCGTGCATGCGGACCGGCGCGATGCTGAGGTTCGGTATGCGGGTCAGTCGGCCATGGCGTAACGGCCGGGATGTTGAGCCGACACCGTGACGTCTCCCCGCCCCACGGCGCGGTAGGCGATCGTGGCTCTGCCTCCGCTGGGGTTGTGAAGGACGATCTGATGAACGCCGGTCAGCCCCACTCTGCACCGGCCGCCCGGCTCCAGGCGGCACTCGATTGCCGACAGCGACCCGTCGCAGTACATGTGCACATCGACGGGCAGGGGGCCGGGGTTGACCAGGCTCATCGAGCAGGCGGCGCCGGTGTTCAGGTGCATGGTGGAGGTGGCGTGCGGGCCGATAACCAGCGAGGAGGTCATGGTCTGGTACCCGCAGCCGGCCAGTCCCGCCAAGGCCAGGCCCAGCAGGCCCACCGTCAGGCCGCGGAACAATCTTCGCATCTCTCTGCTCCCTCAAAGCAATCGAAACGGTATTGGAATCTCGTCGGCCAGCCGCCGGGCCGACTTGGCCCGGATAGCACGATTCGCCCGCAGATCGAACCCGCCTCTTGCGCGAATTCGGATCGGTTGAGGAACCGATGTCAATTCCACGGCGGCCAGAGGGCAAGCCCGCCCGCCACAATCGCCACGGCGATCAGCACCAACACTATCAGCAGCCGTGTGCGCCGGCGCCGATAAACCGGCAGATCAAGGTAATACCGGCCGTCACCGGTCGCGACAATCACGCCTCGCTTCAGGGCCCCGGATATGTAATACGGTCCCTTCACCTCCACGCTGGCCAGTTTGCGGGCGGTATCCGGCGAAATCGCGCCCGCCTTCAGGAACTTCTTCACCGGACCCTTCTGCTTCGCCGCCATGATCAGCACGAACAGGGGAAAGGCGATGGCCCCAAGCTTCAGAGACATGGCGGCGTTCGTCCTGCGGCGTTTGAGTGGGCGTGATGCATCGGTTCCGTGCGTTGTTGCGCTGTCATCAGCGGCAGTGATAGCGCCGGTGCCCCGGCCCGGCGTTCGTCGGGTTGTTTCACGTCTGCCGTCCCGCCGGTTCGTGCATGATCGGATCGCCGATCTCGCCGAAGGTGAACAGACGGAAGGCACGCTGGCCGTTGTAATCCAGGACCCGCAGGTCATCGGTCTCGTGCAGGTCGCCGGTCACCACGTCAAAGTGCGGGCCGTAGCGGCTTCGGGCCGTTTCCACGGGGATCTCGTAGGCGATGAACTTCTCGATGCCCTTGGCGGTGAGCTTCTCCAGCAGTACGGGATGCTCCACCGAAGGATGGGAGGTGAGGATGACAATGGGGCCGCTGCCGCTGAACACCAGGTAAGCCTTCATCGAACCACCAACCTTTCTGCCTGTTTTCGGGCGCCGAGTTGCGGCCGCGCCGCCCGCGGGTAGGCACTGTCGCTATCCTCAAGTATGTCCGAGAGCCCGCCATCTGCCAAGTGATATGCCACTGTCGAGGCCGCGGCGAGCCGGCTCACCGCTCCGGCAACTTCCCGGGATGCACACACTTGCCGCTCCTCTCCCGGCCGCGCGTAATCCTCGATCATCCGGCCGGATAACCCAGCGGGAGGAGATAAAAGATCTTGAGGTTCGGCGGCAGCTTCAGCGCCTCGGCGACTCGGTCATCTTCGAACGCCCCCACCGCCACGCCGCCAAGATCCAATGCGGTCGCCTGCAGGAAGACGTTCTGAGCGATGTGACCGGCCTCGAGAATGCAGTAGCGCTCCGCCCGCTTGCCGTACTTCGTCGCAAGGTGGTCGATGTCGGCGGTGATCGCCATGCACAAGGGGGCATTGCCCACGCATGGTTGGTCCAGGGACGCGGCCTGCAACTGCGGGCGGAGGTCTCCCTCAATCATCGGGCGCAGAGCGTGCTCGTGGGGCAGATACTCATATACGCCCTCACGATCGACCACGAAAACGATCATGGGAAACATTCCCCCGGCGGAGGGGGATGCCCGCAACCCTTCCCGTTCCGCGGTGATGCCCTGGGCCGCCCAGCAGAGCTGCGCCACCTGCTCCACGGACAGGGCCCATTCGGCGAACGCGCGATGCGAGCGGCGCTTCTCCACCGCTTCGGCCACCGTCATCGACCCGCCGTACTTCGCCTCTGGGAGAGCAATAAGCTCGCCATCCCGCTCGCTGTCTGCCCGCACCATCATCACGGTGGGCATGCTACAGACAAAACCGCCGGGACGTCCAACCGACGCTCCGGCGGGTTTGTTTACAGGTCAGTCTATGCTTCTCGCGAGCGAAGAGGTTCTCAGCGGCGTCGTCGTCGCATGCCCAGTGACAGCAGCAACACGCTCAGCGTCGCGGGAGCCGGCACAATCAGGTACTGGAAGTCGGAGCCGTACTCCACGATGCTGTTGTCCGCGATGTACTGGAGCTGCCCGGGCTGGAGTCCGCCGCTTAGTGTCAGCGTAAAGAGAATCGAATCGGCTACTCCGGGCTGGTCGTCAGGCCATTCCGTGAGCGGGGGATCGGCGGCGATGCCTCCGAACGGGCCGTTCACGAAGGGTTCGCCTCCGCCGAACAGGTAGCTCATGCCCTCATCCTGGCCCATGCTGGTGCTGATGACTTGGGCGTAGGGCAGCATCAGATCGCCGCCGTATTCGTTGGTCCATAGCCACTCCTCGGCCACGCTGTCGCCCGGCCCCCGGTCCGACCAGATGCCCAGACCATACGAGCCCTCCCCGATCACGGCGGTGTCGCCGCTGGTGATGAGGACGTCGTCGAGAAGATTGAACCCGAGCGAGACGAGCAGCGAGTCAGCCACCATCGCGCCATCCGGTATGCCGGTGCTGTCGTTCTCGAGCAGGATGGACAGTATTTCTCCTTCGAGGGTCCAAGTCGCCTTCGCGGTCATGCCGTTCAGGGGATTGGGGTTCCATCCTCCAGCGTCCAGCGTGTAATAGACGGTCACGGTTTCCGCCGGCGCGCTGCTACACGCGCACAAAGCCACAACCGCCGCCAGAAAGATCTTCTTCCTCAACATTTCTTCGCTCCTCGGACAAGTATGCCGTTCGGCCGAGCGCGTCCTGTCACGTGCCTCCCGGACCGTCAAGCCATCACGCAATACCAGCGCCCCCTCCCTGCACCTGCAGGGATGGAAGCGACAAACGCTCTCTCTCTCTTCAAAGGGATCACCCCCCGATGCCTGAAGGCTACATCAAACCAGCTGGAGGTGACAGCGAATTATTCAAAAAAGTCGCTTTTGCGATCGCGTTGGCGGCGTGTTCCTTCGGAGCGACCCCGCCATCGTACGAGGCCGCTCGCGGGTAAACCCGTGTGGGGCAACATGTTAGGGCCTTTTTGGGGTAGAGAGCCGCTCAGGGGGCGTACACGCCCGTTGCCGGCTGATCTGGGCCTGCGGTCGCTCTGGTTGCCCGTGAAACGGGACCGACGGCGTCACGCCCCGCCTCACTGAAGCGTGCGAGCGTGGCGCCTGAGGGCTCGTCAGAGAGCCGGCTGCTCAGCCCCCAGGTATGTCGTGCGGTGGCTCGATGACGTGATCGCGGCCCGAAACCCCTCCCTCCGGCACCCATATACGACCATACCGGTCAGATTCGCTGTCACCTTTAGATGGAGTCAACGCTGTGAAGCACTTCCCGCTGCTGATCCCGATCCTGATCTCACTCTTCGCCGTGTCGTGTCGAACGATCCCTGAGGGCGGCACCGCCTCTCCCCCGGTCAGCGGTGCCGATGTGGTTGACGCCATGTACGCGAAGTACGCCGATGTCTGGTACGAGTGCCTGCGCGTGCGCCAGAAAGTGGTCTATCACGACTCGTCCGGCGCGCCACAACGTGAGGAGATCTGGACCGAGCTCATCGAGTTGCCGGGTAAGGTGCGCAGCATCATTGGTGAAGAGGCCGACGGCAACGGCGAGATCTACGTGGACGGAGCCTTCCACATCATCCGCGACGGTCGAGTCGATCGCGTGGCCCGCCAGGCCCATCCCGTACTCCTCATAGGCTACGACGTGTACCGTCAGGATCCGGCAGAGACAATCCGCAAGCTCGAAGACGCCGGCTTCGACCTGGCCCGACTTCACGAGGCGGAATGGAACGGTCGGCGCACATATGTCGTCGGCGCCGCGGGAGGTGATGAGACCGGCAACCAGTTCTGGATCGATGCCGAGCGGCTGCTCTGCTCGCGGATCATCACCACTAGGCCGGGCGGCATCATCTACGACATCCGGTTCACGAAGTACGAGCAGTTCGCGGGGGTGTGGCTGTGCACGGAGCTGATCTTCCGCCTCAACGGCCGTCTCCGGCTTTCGGAATACGATCTGGAGCACAGCATTCCCGAGTCGATCGATCCGGCAACTTTCGCAATCCCACCTGCCGGCTCATCTTGATCGCATCAGGAAGAACCAGCCCGCGGCGTGCAGGAGCACGATCAGCCAGGTGATGAGGATGAACCACAGCTTCCGCCTCTTGTGACGAAAGACCTGCTGGGCGACCAGGGCGCCGAAGAACCCGCCCAGCAGCCCCAGCAGGTGCAGTGTCGCCTCCGGCACCCGCGATCGGCCCTTGATCGCGGCCCGCTTGTCCAGGCCATAGACGATGAACGTGATCACGCTCATCGTGAGGTAGATCACCGCGGTTATCCGCACCACCAGCGACATGATGGGCAGTGTATCTCAACTGCATCAACTCTTCACCCAAGTGCGAAGCCGCAAGCGGCGTGTCGCGGAATGCCCATCTCGCTCCGCACGCCTGGAATAATGCCGCCACATCGGCGATGATCCGTGACGCTTCCTCAACGTCTCCCAGAGAGGAACGGGATCATGCATCATCAGGCGGAAACGGAACTGACGCTCAAGACGACCGGCGACATCCACCGATTCATGCGCTTGTACGTGGCTCCGGCCGCGCTGAATGCGGCCATGGAGCTCCGCCTGTTCTGGCGGCTGGATGATGAACCCGCCGCTGCCGAGCGCATCGCGCAGGATTTGAGCATACCGCTGCATCGCTGCCGGCGCTGGCTCGAACTGCTCGCCGACCTTGGCCTTCTCGAACAGCAGGCCGGGAAGTATGCGCCCTCTCCGGTCGCGCGGACCGCCATCATTGAAGCGTACAGCCCCGAGGTGTGGGTGCTCATCGCCGGCGATTCGCGCGACCGTTACCCGATCGGCCACGACCTGACCCGCCACATCACGCATCCCGAATCGGTATGGACCGCGCAGGGTCTGACCCCGCCGGACTATCTGCAGCAGATGATCGACGATCCGGAGCGGGCGAGGCGCTTTGCCCGGATTCTCTATGAGATCCACGCTCCGTTCGCCGAGAGGCTGGCGGAGATGCTGGATATGTCCGGCGTGAGGAAGCTGATGGATCTGGGCGGCGGGTCCGGAGTCTGGCCTCTGGCACTTCTGCAGAAGAACCCCGATCTCAACGCGCTGGTCATCGATTTTGAGAATGTCTGCCGGGCCGGTCGAGAGATCGCCGCGGAGACCGCGGTGGCGGATCGTATCCGCTATCAGGCGGTTGATTTCATGCGCGACGATCTGCCCGCCGGCTTCGACATGATCCTCCATTGCGATGTCGGGATCTACACCGAAGAACTGTTCGGCAAGGTGCACGCGGCGCTGAATCCGCAGGGACGGCTGGTGATCGTGGACTGGATCCGCCGGCCGGGCTGGCGGCCCACGCTGCTGCACCGCATCCACACGTTCAGTTCATCGCTGCAAGGCCAGTACACCATCCCCGACACCGCCGAAATCAGGCAGATGCTGGAGAATTGCGGTTTTGAATGGATCACCGAACGGCTGCTCGAGCCGACCACCTGCCATGAAATCTCCGGCATCCCCGGCCCGGTGGTTATCGAGGCTCGCAAATACTGACTGCGGTGCGACATCGCGGCGAGAGGCCCGGCAGAGCCTTTGAGGGTCTGCACATACATCACCCGGCTGTCCTCTTCTTATAGGCGAATGATGCAGATTCGGACCTGCCCGATCACTGCTCTGAGACCAGCCTCGATGCCGCGACCAGGCCCGCCTTGATGATGAGCTCCGACGGGATGGCCTCGTACACGCGGCCGTCGCAGATCATCGTGCGGCAGTCGTTGTCACCGCAGGCGTTGCAGCAGGGGCTCTGATTCACCTCGGCTCCGATCAGCGCTTCCAGTGGCTCGCCGGCAATCCATATGCGATTGGACTCGATCGGCGATTCTTCGAACGTTTCCATGTCGAGCGCCGAGGTCGTGAGAATGACACTGATGCCCAGATGCGCCAGCGATCGCTTGAGCCGGGCATGCGCCGACCTGACGGCGTCCTCGGTAAGCCCGCATCGGTCGCAGGTCCCGCCCCGCTCGTCGACCATGCGCTGCCAGTGAATGGTCATGGACGTGTCGGCGCTCGGCGCCGACTGGCATCCGGCGGCCGCGCCAGCAAACAGCAACAGCAGACAACTCAGGATTTGTCGCATACCTCTGCTCCCATGCCGCCATCGTATGTCACTGCCAGGAGCGGTGCAATGGCGAGGCTACTGGTGGCACGATCAGTACAGCCTTGCGAGTTGTGCGCCCGTCAGGCGAACATTCTCGCCAGCTCCCGCATGCGGGCCAGGTGGTAATCATCGTGCTCGGCCATGAACGCGATCATGTCCACCAGGCGCATGGGGACATCCAGCCGCGGATGATGAGCCGAGCGTGCGAAGGCTTCCTCGTCCAGCGGCTCCAGGCGCGCGATGATCGCCGCCCGCGAATCGTGGAATGAAGCCATGACCTCGGCAAACGGCCGGTCGTTGTGGTTCGCCGCGTGCGTGGCCTTATTGGTCATGTCCGCAGGCCGCAGCACCTCCGCGCCCGCCTCGTAATCGTCCAGCCGTCCCATGAACAGCCGGCTGTCGGCGCCGGCGAGGTGCCCGACGTTTTCCTGGATTGACCAGCGATCGCCATCGCGCTGCGTCAGCACCTCCGGCGGCAGGCCGGCGCAGATCGCCTCGGCCCGCACCGGGGCGCTGCGGATGCGCTCGGTCAGCTCCGGATACAGACCCGCCGGGAAGTCGAAGTTGAACGTCCGTTGCGTCCACGGAATCTGCTTGCCCATATCCGCACCTCCCTGTCATGCACCGTTAGTGTAGGGGAGGTCTTCAGTCGGCCGGGTGCAGGAAGCTGAAATGCAGCTCGGCGTGGCGGCAGTGAAAACGCACCCACTGCTCGTGCGTGAGCGGGCCCAGCAGCACGTGGTCCGCATCCATCTGCTCGGATTCAGTGCGGCCGACTGCCCG
>CP070772.1:2991823-3026038 GCA_020345805.1 Phycisphaerales bacterium
GGCTCGGGCGAGGAGATCGTGGCGATCGAGTCTGACCGGCAGATGATCCCGGCCAGCAACATGAAGGTCCTCACCAGCGGGGCGGCCCTCCACGCCCTGGGCCCCAACTTCCGCTTCAACACCAAGCTCATGCTCGACGGCGACCGGCTGGTGGTTATCGGCGACGGCGATCCGGCCTTCGGCGACCCGGATCTTCTGAAGCTGATGAGCGTGGACGGCTCCGACGGTCTCGATGTGGACGGCTTTCTCAATCTCTGGATCCAGGCCATGGAGGACACGGGCATCGAATCGATCAGCGAAGTGATCGTCGATGACCGCATCTTCGATCGCCGGTTCGTGCACGAAACCTGGCCCATCGAGCAGCTCAACAGCCGCTCCTTTGCCGAAGTCGCCGGCCTGACTTTCCATCTCAACGTGCTGCGGTTCTATCCCAAGCCCGTGCCCGGGCAGAGGCCGGACATCACCGATTTTCACCCCAAGACGCACTGGCTTATCCCCGCCAACAGCGCCACCTGCCGCGAGGGCGCTCACGAAGAAAACAGCGGATGGATCGCGCGGAAACACAACACCAACGAGCTGACGTTCTACGGCAACATCAAGACCTCGAAACGACCGGTGATGGTGCCGGTCACCATCCACAACGTGCCGGAGTTCTTTGCCCAGCTTCTGGCCGAACGCCTGCGTCGGGCGGGCCTGACCGTCGGCGGATACCGCGTGGTGGAGCCCACCGAGGGCGAGTTTGCCGGCCGCCTTCTGGAACCGGTCATCACCACTCCTCTCAGCACCGCCATCACCCGCTGTAACCGCGACAGCAAGAACATCTACGCCGAATGCCTGATTAAGCGCATCGGTCACGCCCGGACCGGTCAGCCCGGTTCGTGGACCAACGGCACGGCGATCGTTCGCCTCGTCATCCACGAGCGCCTCGCCAACCGTATTCTCTCGTCCAACGTGGTCATAGCCGATGCTTCGGGTCTGAGCCGCGAAAACCGCATCGCACCCGGGACGATGACCGGGTGGCTGAACTCCTTCCACACCGATGAGACGCTGGGGCCGGTGTTCATCGACAGTCTCGCACACGCCGGCGTCAGCGGTACGCTCGCCAAGCGATTCAAGGATATCGACCTGCACGGGGCAAGCGTGCAGGCCAAGACCGGGTTCATCAACGGCGTGAGCTGCCTCAGCGGATACGTGACCATGCCCGACGGGAGGCGCCGCTGCTTCAGCGTCATGGTCAACGACATCCCCGCCCACCGCTATGTCTATACCGCCAAGCGCCTGCAGGAGAAGATCGTCGCCGCTATCGTCGACGACATGGCGGTGACCGAAGTCCAGGCCCTAGGCGGCGAGTGAGAGCGCCCCCGTGCCGGGACGCAGCCCCGGGTCGTCTCCGCGCAAACAAGGCTCCCCCGCTCCCCGCGCCACCCGGGCCCGCGCTGCGCTTCATCCCGGCGTGAGGTGACGAGGTGTGTCAGCCGAGGATGGCGTTCGCGAAAGCCTCGATGGGATGCATAGCGGCTCGCCCCGTGCCGTCGCGGATCTGCTGGCGGCAGCTGATCCCCGGGGCGGCGATGACCGCCTGCGGATTCTCGCGAATCGGTCCGAACAGCGAAATCTCACCGATGGCCAGGGAAAGATCGTAGTGTTCCTTTTCGTACCCGAATGCCCCGGCCATGCCGCAGCAGCCGGAGTCCAGTAGCCACACCCGATCTCCGAACACTCTGCGAAGCAGGTTTGCCGATCCCTCGGCATCTCCCAGAGCCTTCTGATGACAATGGCCGTGCAACAGGATCGGCCCATTCAAGGCGGACCCCACCTGCGGGCGAGAAGTATGGTCATCCCAGCGTGATTCAATGAAATCCTCGATCAGCGAGGTTCTGGCCGCGAGGTCGCGCAACCGCGCAGTATCCAGCCCCAGCTTCAGATCCACCCAGTCATCAACCACCGCGCTGGCGCAGCTCGGCTCGCAGGCCGCCACCGCGCCCGCCCCGCTTTCTTCGACACTGCGCATCAATGCCTCGGCAGACTCGCGGCAGACGCGCACCGCCTCGGCCAGCATGCCCTGGCTTATCAGTGATCTGCCGCAACAACCCATCCGCGGCAGAATCACTCGATAACCCAGCGCTTCCAGTACCCGCACCGCGGCCCGTCCGATCTGCGGCTCGTAATAGACGGTGAAACAGTCCGGCAGCAGCACCACCGTCGGCCCATCGGTCTTTACTTTGGAGCCGTGCCGCGCGAACCAGCGATACAGCGACGGGCCGAACGCGGGCAGACGCCGGCGACGGTCGAATCCCATCGCGAGGTTGACCGCCGCCCGCACGGGCGCAACGCGGCCCGCCAGATTGAAAACCGGATGGAACATCGAGCCGACGCGGCCGAGTGTCCGCGTGCGGCCGATCAGTCTCTTGCGCAACGGAGGGCCGCCGGCGGCGCGATAGGCCTGGGCGGTGAACTCGGCTTTGAGCTTCGCGATATCGACGTTGCTGGGGCATTCGCTCTTGCAGGCCTTGCATGACAGGCACAGGTCCAGCGTCTGTCGGGTCTGGGGATCGTTCCATAGCGGCGATGTTCCGTCCGGTGAGAGCTGTCCCGTGATGGCCAGGCGGAGGGCGTTCCCCCGCCCGCGGCTGGCGTGGCGCTCATCCCGGGTGGTGCGATATGACGGGCACATCGTCCCGCCCTCCATCCTCCTACAGGTGCCGGCACCGTTGCACAACTCCACCGCCTCGGCGAAACCGTGTTCCGCCTCATAGCGATAGAACGTCTCGACCCCCGGAACTTGAATCATCTCTTGATGCGGCAGGACTCTCAGATGGGCAGCCATCGGCCGGGGACCGACAATGTTGCCGGGATTGAGAAGATTCATGGGGTCGAAGACGGCCTTGATTTTTCGGAACGCCTCGCAAATGTCGCGGCCGTAGAAGCGATCGAGGAGGTGGGAGCGCAGGCGGCCGTCGCCGTGCTCCCCGGACAGCGCGCCGCCGTATTCCACCACGAGGTCCGTCACTTCCGCGGCGATCTCCTCCATCATCCGCCGGTCATCCCCATCGCGCAGACAGATAAGCGGCCTGACGTGCAGACAGCCGACGGAGGCGTGGGCGTAGTAGGCCGCTTTCGTCCCGTGCGAATCAACGATCCGGCGGAAGCGCTCGATGAAAGCCGGCAGGTGTTCGGGATTGACCGCGGTGTCCTCTACGAACGCGATCGGCTTGCGCAGGCCGGGCAATCCGTGCAGCAACGGCTCACCGGCCTTGCGCAGCTTCCAGGCCCGGTCCATCGAAATCGCATCGACATACTGTCGCACAGAATCAGCGTCGAACCGATCCGTCAGGGCGCCCATTCGGTCGCGTAGTTCCTCCTCATCATCAGCGAAATACTCGACGTACAACACCGTCCGGGCGGGTTTGTCCGAAGACCTCGGCAGAAGGTCCGCGTACCGTCGGCACTCGGGATTGCGCATGGCCAGATCCAGCACGACATCGTCGATTAACTCCACCGCCGCCGGCCCGGTCTGCAGGATCGGGGCGACCACCTGCAGGGCCTCGCTTACGCTTCCGAAGGGCACGATCGACAGCCCTTTGCAGTTGGGCGCGGAAACGAGTTTCAGCTTCGCCTCCACCACCACGCCCAGCGTGCCTTCGGCGCCGCAGATGAGATGGGCCAGATTGACCTTGTCGAAAGTGCCGGGCGTCGACGCCTCGAGCTGATCGAGCAGCAGATCGAGGTTGTAGCCGTTGACACGGCGAAGGGTCTTGGGAAAGCGCTTGCGGATTTGATCTCGCAGCGGCAGAGCGATCTCCGCGACCTGGTCGGTGATTTCGCGAACCCGACCATTTCGGGCTGCGGCACCTTCATCAAAGGCGAGCCGCGTGCCGTCGGACATGAGGACATCCAGCGCCAGGATGTGATCGACGGTGCGACCGTAGAGGATCGAATGCGCCCCGGCGGAGTTGTTGCCGATCATCCCGCCGAGGCAGGCATGTGAGGAAGTGGCGACATCGGGCCCGAACATGAGCCGATGCGGTTTCAGGGTTATGTTAAACTCGTCCAGCACCAGCCCCGGCTCCACCCGCGCCGCAACGCCCCCCGCATCGACTTCCCGTACCTTCCGGCAACGCCTGGAGAAGTCGATCACGACCGCCGCATTCACCGCCTGACCGGCCAGCGAAGTTCCCCCGCCTCGCGGCAACACCGGAAGCCCGTTCCCGGCGCAATACCGCACCACCGCTTCGGCATCGTTGATCCCCTGCGGAATCACCACGCCGATCGGCTCCACCTGGTACATGCTCGCGTCGGTGGCGTAAAGCATGCGATCGTGACGGCCGAAGCGCACCTCGCCTTTGATCAGCGAGGAAAGATCGCCGGCGATGGCGCGAAGGCGCCGGTCATCAAGCCCTGCCGGTCCGGATGGAAGTGCCGCCTGATGATCGTCGGCCATGCGATGGTCTCGTTGCGTGCCGGGCAAGGTCAGTCGCCGGACGGCTTTGCTCCGGATTCGGCCTGCGATCGATCGCCCGACGACTCCAGCGCTTCAAGCGCATCGGTGATCTGTTTGCGGAGCGCCTCTGGCGTTGCGGCCCCGATGTGGAAGGTATGCACGATCCCGTCGGACCTGATCACCACCGTGGTCGGGATACCGGAGATTCCGTAAGCGACCGCGGTTTCGTTGGTGTAATCGATGGCCACGGGCAGGGTGAACTTGTTGCTCTGCCAGAACTGGCCCACGAGCTTGAGCCTCTCGTCCTGCCCGGCCCCTTCTCCGCCTGTCTTCTCCCAGATGTTGACGGTGAGGATCTTCACGGGCAGCTCCTGCTCATCAACCCAGCGGGCAACTTCGTGCAGCCCGGGCAGGGCCTTGCGGCACGGGCCGCACCAGGTGGCCCAGAAATCCAGCACCACCACCTGCCCTCGCAGCTCCTCCAGATCGACGGCGTCGCCATCGGCGGTGGCCAGGGTGAACGGCGGGGCGACTTTTCCGATCAGCTCCGAACCGCCGGCCTCCGCAGGCCCGGCGGGGACCGGTCCTGCCGCCGGATCGGGCGGGGGAATCAGCGTCGCCAGCAGGCCGACCCGCTGACGGTCCCCCCGAGAGAACGTGTATTCCTTCGGATCGGGCGGCTGTTCAAAGGTCTGGTATTCAAACCGGTACCGCGTGGTCTGAACAGCCCCTTCCTGAATGAACTCCCCGCCGGTGACCGTATGCTCGACAGATTGGATCAGAAGCGACCTGGGATCGACGCGGAGCACCATCGAACCATCCGATCCCTTGAGGGTTATCTGCCGGAGCTTCCTGGCCGGCTTGTCTTCCTCGACCGCGACCTCGACCTCCTCGACCGACACGGGCACGATCTCGGGCGTGGCGGTGTGCAGTTCCCACCAGAGGAACTCCGGCTCCGGATCGCCCCACAAGATCGCCAGGTGCGGATAGGGCAGATCGCGGAGTGCGTCGAGGAGAAGCCAATACGGCGCCCCGTCCAGCACCTCAGTGAAATACGAATGGTCGACGTCTTCGTGGATGGCGAAGAGATCGCCGTCGTTGATGTAGCAGGTGAAGCCGCGGATCCTGAGCAGGCCGTCGCCTCCCTTCAGGTACAGAAATTCCGCCTCGACTTCGTCGCCCTCGGAGGTGGTTTCGCCCTGAGTAAGCTCGATTCTCAGCGTGCTCTTGACGCGCAAGGCGGGGCGCTTGCGGTAGGTCTGGACCACTTTATCCAGGGCCTTGACGGCGGCCTGATCGGGTTCGAAAACCTCCGCCTCTTGTGCCCCGGCCGGGTGGGGTGCAATGGCCAGAGAAGCAGCCACGGCCAGAACGATGCCGGTTTCGATTCTCATCGCGCCACCTCCACGTGGTGCTGCCGTCCAGGAAGATGATACGGCCGATCGGGCGGTGCGGGCGGGATCCGGGGCAAAAGCGGCGCGGATCCGGCGAGGCCGCCGGATCCGCGCGGAGTCTTTACCTCTTTGTCGAGCCGCCTGATGCGGGCTATTCCAGGGCCTTGGCGGCGTCGTCCTTGAGCATCTTGATCATCTCCGGGCTGTAGCCTTGATGGATGTTGGCGATATTCCCGTCCGGGCCGACGACCACGGTCGCGGGAATGCCCCGGAAGCCGTATTTGCCCACCAGGGCGTCGCCCTTGTCCAGCAGAATGGGGATCGTCCAGCCCTTGCCCTTCCAGAACTCGACCACCTCTTCGGTCGACTTGCGCTCCCAGCAGTTGACGGCGAATACCTTGATGGGTTGACCGGTGGCGGCGGCCCAGTCGTGGAATTCCTGGAGGAGCGGCATGGCCCTGATGCACCAGCCGCACCAGGTGGCCCAGAAGTCCAGAACCACTACCTGGCCTCGAAGATCCTTCAGAGCCACGGTCTCACCGCCCGGGGTCTGCAACGTGAAGTCGTGCGCGGGTGTGCCGACCGCGCCTGAACCCTGCGGCTGGGGCTCCTCCGGCATGGAAGGCATAAGCTCCTCCAGGCTCTTGACCATCTCGCGATCGCCCGCCTGGAAAGTGATAGGCGATTCCAGCTTCTTGGCGATCTTCGGCTTGTACGTCACCACCAGCTGCATGCCCTGCCCGGCGGGTGCATCAGGCGGCGTGACGCTGATCATTTGATGCACCACAAGCTTGCTCTTGGAGTCCACGCGGATCCTGGCCGTACCTTCATCTCCCTTGATGCTCAGGTCATGGGCGGGTGAACCGTCCGCCTGCTCGACCTGCTCGACGCCGTCAAACCTGGCATTGCTGAGCATGCCCATGGTGAAGCTGTCGAGACCGCCTTCCTCCACGGATCCGTATCTGAGCAGGTAGTGGAAGGGAAGGATGGCCTCGCCCTCCGAGAGCTTGGCGGCGGTCTGGATGATGTCGCCTTCGACCTTGCGCTGCAGGTACTTGTCGGACGCGCCGTCAAGCTCCAGGTAGAGATGGCCGCCCAGGGTCGTCATGATCATCCCCATCACCTCGAATCGGGATCGGTCGCCCTTGCCCAGAACGACCGAACCGGGTTCCTTTTCCCGGCCTAACGGGCTGATGATCTCCATCGTGAACTGATCGTTTACGGTGGGGGCTTTGCGGTAGGCCTTGGCCATTTCCTTCAGCAGCGCCCGGGCTTCTGCGGCGACTTTCGGTGCCGGCTGAACGTCCGGGGCGCCGTTCGGCGACTGAGCGCAGACGGGTGAGCCGGCCGCCAGAATTCCTGCCAGCACGGTAGTCAGAGTGATTCGCATGGTGATCTCCAGGGGTTCGGATGAAAGGCTCCAACGAGTGGCCTACCGTGAGAGCCAACCCAATGAACACGAAACGTCGGGGGCATATTCCATGGCGGTTTCAGCCGGCAGGCTGCTGAGCAGGCTTTCTACCGTCACCTTCAGCACCGGATGCAAAGCGCCCGGAGCAATCTGGGCCAGAGGTCGGAGCACGAAATCCCGCTTGTGCATGAGCGGGTGCGGCACCGTGAGGTCGGGCTCGTCTATGACCGATTCTCCACACATCAGCAGGTCCAGATCCAGCGGCCGGGGTCCCCACCGCCGCTCTTCGGCGCGGTTGCGCCCGTGCTCGGCCTCGATTTCCTGGCACCTCTGCAAGAGCCGGCGCGGGGAGAGCGTCGTCTCGAGCCGTACCGCGGCATTGAGGTAATCGTTCTGGCAGGCCGGGCCGATCGGTTTGGACTCGACGACTTCGCTGACAGTGGTAATCGTCACCCCGGGCGTTGCCCTCAGTGACCGCACCGCGGATTCGATTGCCGCGAGACGATCGCCCAGGTTGCTGCCCAGCGCTATGTAAGCCGTCTCAGCCACTGCCGGACTCTCCTGCTGTCGGCGCATCTTACCGCGGAACCTGCCAGAGCAAGGGCATATCGTCGCTTACGCCCAGCAGCGAAAAACGCAGTATCTGAAGAGCGCTTTTCACCGTTCGGTCTCGCACCGCGGTGCGGCCGCGGGTGAACCGGAACCGCCGAACGCTCGCGCTGCTCCCTTCACGATCCTTTCTCGCCAGTGCAATGAAAACCGTGCCCACGGGCTTGGCATCGGTGCCTCCGTCCGGACCGGCAATCCCCGTGGTGGACAGGGCGAAATCGGCCCCTGCGGCCTTCAGGGCGCCTCGGGCCATGGCCTCGGCCACCTCTTCAGAGACCGCTCCGAAGGTTTGGAGCATGCCAAGCGGCACGCCCAGACACGATGCCTTCAGTTTGTCGGAATAGGTCACCCAGCCCCCGCGGTAGTACGCGCTGGAGCCGGCCTCATCAACGACCGTCTTGCCCAGCCAGCCGCCGGTGCAGGATTCGGCCGTTGTCAATGTCTTGCCGGCCTCGCCCAGCAACCCGCCGACCACCGATGACAGGCTTGCGTCATCGCGTCCGTAACAGTACGGCTGCCAGGCCTCCTCCACCCGGGAGGCCGTTTCTTCCAGTGCATTCTCCGCTTTTCCGGGAGCGCCCAGCACCCGAATTCGGGCGCTGATTATCGCTTCGCTGGCGGTGGTTCCCACCAGTATTTTCCGGTCGCGTTCGGTCAGGGCCCCCAACCGCTCGGCCGCGCTCGCCTCGCCCAGGCCGTACTCGTGCACGTTTATGGTGCGCAACACCTCGCCATCCACGGACTCCGGCAGGTCCGGGGCGACGTGGTCCGTGAACATCGGCTTCATTTCCCGCGGCGGACCGGGCAGGGCATAGACCAGACACTCCTGATGACGGCCCGCCAGGCCCGGTGCCGTGCCGTGGGAATTGGGCAGCATGCGCATGATCTCCGGCCGCTGCGCTTGTGATCGGTTCGTCTCGGGCATCGGGATCCGGTGCTCGGCGAACCACCGTTCAAGCCCGGCCAGGGCGTCCGTATCCGCCACCAATGGCCGGTCGGGCGTCAGCACGTCCCCCAGCGCTTCGCGGGTCAGGTCGTCCTCCGTCGGCCCCAGCCCACCGGTGATCACCAGCAGGTCATAGCGGGCGGTCAGATCGCGGATCGCGGCCGCCAGAGCTACCCGGTCGTCCATCATGGTGCGATGCTCGTCGGTGAGGATGGACCGGGCGGCAAGCTCGCGGGCCAGCCACGCGCTGTTCGTGTCCAGGGCCTGACCCAGGGCCAGCTCATCGCCGATTGACAGCAGTGCAGCACGCATGAGCCAACATCGTAGCTGCGCGGGAATGCCGAACCCACCCGAAGCGGGACGCAGCCGCGCCCGGCCGCTCAGTAACCGTTCGAGCCGTTCATGATCGTCAGCAAGGCCACGCCGGCCACGGCGATCATCGCTCCCAGTGCCGCCCGCGGACTCACCCGTTCCCTTTCAAACACCACGGCAAGGGGCAGAATGAACACCGGCGACATCGCCATGAGCGTGGCCGCCACCCCGGCTTCGGCTCGGTCCACGCCCACCATCGAGCACCATACACCCAGCACCGGCCCCAGCGCCACCCCCACGCAGACCATCAACATGGCAATGCCCAGAGGTTTGGCCCGGCGGTTTCCCGATCCCACCGCCAGCGCGTTCCCCGCGACATTGCGGCTTGCTCTCATGGTGCGACGGCCGAGGCGCAGGGACGTCGCGAGGATGGCAATGCCGCCTGCGGCAAAGACCATGCGGACCAGGGTGGCCGACCAGGGGTCCACCGTTGCCGTCGCATTCATCTCCTCGCCGGGCACATGTCCCATCCCCAGCTTCGACAGTACCAGTCCCGTCGCCTGGCAAACGCCTCCCAGCCCGCCGCAGATGATTCCGCGCAGACGGTGTCTTCGACGAGCAGGGGTACCCGCAGAGGTGTCGGGACGCTCCAGCACGACCCAGGCAATCCCCGCCAGCGTCACCATTATGCCCGCGATCTGCACCCCGCCAAGCCTCTCATCCAGCATAGGCCAGGCGAGAATCGCCGCCATCGGCGGAGCCAGCGTCGCCAGCAGCAGGGTGAGGCGCGGCCCCACGTCCACCAAGGCGATCAGGAAGCACTGATCCCCGATCACCAGCCCGATGAGGCCGGATACTCCCAGGAGGATCAGGCCCCTGGCCTCCACCTGCGGCATCCAATCCGAGAAGACCGCCCGGTGGATGCACAGCAGTACGAGCACCGCCAGGAAGATGCGGATGAGGTTGACCGCCGTGGGACCGATCCGACGTCCCGCTGCCGCAAACGCCATAGAGGTGAACACCCAGCACAACGCCGCCCCCAGGGACGCCAGCTCCCCGAGATGATTGGCCAGCCAATCCATGGAAGGGCCGATGGTAGCGCGGGAGTCGGGTGAGGGCCATGGCCGGAACCGCCCCCGCCCCCTGGGCCGGGCGTCGGGTTCCGTCCATGGCGACCTCCCGCACGACGCCTACAACCGTTCTCAGCCCCACCGAACCTCAAGATTCTTGCGGAATCTGCCGGAAAAGGGTTGCCGACCGCACGGCTCTTGGTCATATTGAAAAGGGGAGATTTGATTCCGTCGAGTCGCCCGCCCGGGCGGCGCTGTCAACTAGCCATCCACCCGCCGCCGATATGGATTCGTTCCTGTCGGCGGTTTTCCTTGGGCGGTCAGTTCGGTCAGCCGGCGCGCAGCGCCACCCGATCCAGGGTCCGAGGGCTCTGGATCGGGTGGTCTGGCTGGCTCAGCAATCCGTCTGCATGGCCGGCAGTTGCGCCCCACCGCGGAGCGCCTGGGCCGGATCCGGCAGGCGTATCACCTGGCAGTGAACGGAGGCCTGGAGATCAGTCACCGCCGCCGCCGGCAGCTTCACCCTCTTCAGCCGGCGCCGCGCCGCCCTTCGGTCCGGGAGCCTCGCGCGGCTCGGCAGGTGCGGGCCGTCGGGCACCGCCCTTGGGCGCGTCGTCCGTGCCGCCACCGTTGCCCCCGCAACCGGACAGCGTAATGCACAGCGCGACCATCACCAGGACAGACAGTACTTTGCGAATCATGTCTTGTTTCCTTGCTTGCAGACTCAGTGGATCCAACCACCCGGTGCTTGCGGCCGCTGAATCCGGGCCGCTTCCGGTGTCCCTAGACTGTGCACTGTAACAGTTGGGATCCGCATCCGCCAGATTTCTCCCGCTGCCCCCAGTTGAGCGGCGGGTCACGGCACCGTGATCAGGACCCGGCGGCCCCGGTCTTTGACTCCGGCCCCCTCCCCGGCCCGGGCGGAGACGAGGGGACATCCGGCGGCGGACGCCGACCCTGCTTCACCGGCCCTTCAACGGTGGCGGTTCCCCCATCACCGCACATGACATACCCCAACACTGCAACTCCCCCCAACAGCAGCAACGCAGCCAGCAACACCCAGACCTTCCGCATGATTCGATCTCCCATGCTCAAGCGATAATCAACGCGCAGCAACCCGGCCGGTTTCACGCTGCGCTTCTGCTTCGCAACCACCTGCCGTGCAAGGCGCAGAGACACCGAACTGCCCTGCCACGTAGACGAATAAGCACACTTCACCGGCGATAAGGAGATGAGCGGAATGTAGCGCCGGCGCTGTCGATGTTTGATGCGCAGGCCGGCGGAAGGTTCCACGCCCGCGCCGGCAAACCCGCCCTTCCCGGCTGGGCAGACGCACTCCGGTCCGCCTGAACAAAACCCCGTTGATGCATAAAGCTTCAACGGGGCGGAGGGGAGAAAGATGTCTTTAAGTGGTGCTCTCGTCGGCCAAACAGGACCGCGGCCGACAGTTTTTCTGGTTTTTTCGGACTTTGCAAGTCCCGTGCGGCTTCTCCGGCGGGGAAGACGAGGCGCAACATCCGCCGAATTCTCCGCTAACTACTTGCCCTTGCAAAAGATATGGCGTCTCCCGCAACCGCTTTCTCGAACGTATCCACCAGTCGGGATACCTGCTCGCTGGAGCGCTGGTGCTCGAGGACGTGATCGCGGGCCGCCGCCCCGAGTTGTCGGGCGAAGTCGGGCCGGTTCAGCACGCGGTCCAGCCCCTCCCGCCAGGCCTCGGCAGTGTCGCCTTCCACAAGGCCGGCGGTCTGATCGTGAACCAGGAAGTCCAGCGCCGGATCCGCCGCCGCAGCCACCGCCATTGCCCCGGCCATCGCCTCCAGCAGCAGCGAGCGCATCTCGCCCTCCCGCTCCGGCACAACCAGAACGTCGCAACAGAGAAGCGCCGGCCGGTGGCTTGCCGCATCGGTGATGGTTGAGACCTGCGCCAGCAGTTCCAACCGCTGGGCCAGCCGCCAGATCTCATGCTCGTGCGGCCCGCGGAGTTCCAGGAACGCTTGTGCCTGCGGCAGGTCTCGCAGAACGCGACTCAGGCCGCCCAGCATTGCGCGGTAGGCGGGCAGATCCTGGCCGGAGCCGATGATCGCCAGGGTGATCGACTCCTCCGGGCCGGCCATAATCGTCCTGGCGTCGCGCGGCGCCGCCACCCCCATGGGCACCATGCTGACCAGGTCGTGACCCACACGATCCCGCAACGACGCGGCAATCGGCGCCGTGGGGCACAAGTAAGCGGCCACGCTGTGACCGGATCGTCCGGCCGGCACCCGACGAACCTGCTTCGCTTTCCAAACGTCGATCGCAACCGGTCGTCGCAGCAGATCGGACAGTTCGAGGGCCACCGGCCAGGTGCGTTCGCCCACGGCATAAATGACATCCGGCAGCGATTTCTCCATTGCCTCGGCAAGGCGCTGAGCCCGCCGCCGGCGCATCCAGGGCGGGACCCGCACCGGGTATTCCAGCCGCGTGGCCAGGGCCATTCGCTGCTCCCCCTCGTACACCTGTTGCGAAGGCAATTCCTCCGGCAGCATCCGGGTGATCTGCACCCCTTCGTCGATCAGTCCGATCGACAGCCGATTGAGCATCAAATGCTCATGCAGCAGCCGTTCTTCATCGACGATCAGCGCAACGTGCATGGGGAATCAACACCGGGAGAATCGGCCTCCTGCTCCCGCCCGCGTGGCGCCACCAGCGGACGAAACGCGTCAATCATCTCCGCAGGTACCCGAAGCGGGCGACGGGTGTTCAGATCGACCAGTACCCACAAAGTAGCGGCCCGGCAGATTACCGTCTCATCGGCGGGCCGGACAATCACATAATCGCGCCAAGAGCGCACGCGGCTGAAATCGCGCACCCAGGTCACCACCACAATCTCGTCCCCCTCCCAGGCTTCGGCACAATAGTCGATTTCGTGGCGGGCCACGAACCACAGCATCCCCTGCGCGATCAGCCCGCGGCGGGTGTAGCCCAGCGAGTCACTGTGCAGCTCCGCAGACCCGTCCAGCCAGCGCACGTATTCGATGTTCGACACGTGCGGCAGAGCCGGATTGAGCAACTCCGCATCCACCCGCATCGAACACACAAACGGATCGGGGTGCGGGATCCCGTAGGGCGTGAGATCGACCGGACCCCGGCAGGCTGACAACTTCACTCTGGTTTGATTGTTGCTCATTCCGAGCTCCGGCAGTCGGCTTCCGAGCCCGGTTTCGGGTCGATCTGCCGAAGATATTCCCAGGTGTAGAGGCCGGCACAATGGCCGTCGGAAAAGAATATTCGAACCGCGTAGTTGCCCACGAACTCCGCGTTCTCCGCGGTGATCGGCCCCTCATGCCGGGCCATGCCGGACGGGAGGACCGTCAGGGGGTTGCTGGCCATCTCTTCCTGGAGCCTGCGGTTGTCCGCGGCCGGGGAGTGCCTGCGGAGATAGTCAATCGGGTAAAAGCTCGTGGTGCCGTCGGCCCATCGGATTGTGAGCCCGCGGTCTTTCTGAAGATCGAGATGAACCGGTTCCAGTGGCATCACCTCAATTGTATCGCCCTGCGTTACACTGCACAGGTCAGGTCGGATTGCCAGCGGAAACAGGCATGACAGAGACGACGGATTCCCAATCACCGCCCGCTCACGCCGCCGATCGACTCATCGAGGCCATCGAACGGCTGGCCGCACCCGTCTGCGTGGGAATCGACCCGGTGGTGGAACGCCTGCCCGCGGTAACGGAATCCGGCAAGGATCCGCAGATCGCGGCCGGGGCAATCCGCTCCTTCGTGCTGGGCCTGCTCGACGCGGCGGCGGATTGCGTGCCCTGCGTCAAGTTCCAGTCCGCGTGCTTTGAGCGGTACGGCCATCGGGGCATCGCGATCCTGGAGGAGCTCATCGCCGAGGCGCGACAGCGCAACCTTCAGGTCATCCTCGATGCCAAGCGAGGCGACATCGGCATCTCGGCCGATCACTACGCGGCGGCGGTGTTCGATTCCGCGGCCGACAGGTCGCCTCACTGGCTCACGATCAATTCATATCTGGGAGAGGACGGCATTCAACCATTCCTGCGAGAAGGCCGCGGTGCATTTGCCCTGGTGCGCACGTCCAATCCCGGCGGGGATGCACTGCAAAGGCAGAAGCTGGCCGACGGGCGTACGATCGCCGAATGTGTTGCCGGCATGATCGCGGCAATCGGGCGGGACTTCGTCGGGAAATCGGGGTACAGCGCGTTGGGGGCGGTGGTAGGCGCGACCAGGAGTGAAGATGCCGCGAAGCTGCGCAAGCTGATGCCTCAACAGATCTTCCTTGTTCCCGGCTACGGCGCGCAGGGCGGTGGTGTACAGGATGTCCTTCCCTGCTTCAACGTTCGTGGGCGGGGGGCGATCGTCACCGCCAGCCGGTCCGTGATTTATGCCTTCGAAAAGGACCGGACCGATTGGCAACTCTCAGTCACTGAAGCCGCGAAGCGATTCGCGGACGAGATCGGCAGCGCCGTCGGTCTGCGCTGAAGGTCCCGAGAGAGCGTGCTCAGCCGGGATTGATGAACAGGTCCCGCAGGACATCCAGCCCCGCACGGAGCTTCTCGTCCGGAACGGCGTAGCTGATGCGGAGGTGCGTGTCTTTGGCGCTGAAGGCGTTGCCGGGAATGGTGAGCACGTTGCGCTCGATGGCCCGCTCGGCAAACTGCCCCGGAGTGAGTCCCAGGGAAGATGGAATCTCCGGGAATGCGTAAAACGCTCCGCCCGGGAACACGAGATCGGTCACGCCCTCGAAAGCCTCGACCACCATGTCTCGCTTGCGCTGATACGCATCGACATGGCCGCTCACATCCAGGCCGAACGCCGCGGCCAGCCCCACCTGGGCCATCGACGGGGCGCAGACGAACGTGTACTGCTGAAGCTTCTGCATCTGCTGCATGATCACTTTAGGGCCTGCGGCGTAGGCCATGCGCCAGCCCGTGCAGCCGTAGGTCTTGCCCATCCCCCGGATTAGGATCATCTGCCGGGTGAACCGCGCGGGGCTCGGGCATTTGCCGTTCTCGCGGGATTCGCTGTATGTGAACGCGTCATAGATCTCGTCGGAGACGAGGATCACGCCTTTCCTCTCGCACAGTTCGGCCAGCTCCCGCAACTCGGCGTTGGTGAGCACCACTCCCGACGGATTGCCCGGCGAGTTGACCACCAGGATTTTCGTGCGCTCGGTGATGAGCGGCTCCACCCTCTCGGCGGTCATGCGGAAATCAGGATAGATGTCGCAATAGACCAGCTTTGCGCCCGTGATGCGACCGATGGCCGGGTACACCACGAAGAACGGATCGGGCAGGATCACCTCATCGCCGGGATTGACAAGGGCGCTGAACGCCAGCAGCAGCGCGCCGCTGGTGCCGGAAGCTACGAGCAGGCCCAAGTCATCGGAAGGCGTTTCCCAGCCCACGTCCTCGGCCAGGTGCGCTGAGGCAGCACTAAGGAGCTCCGGCGCGCCCTGGGTGAGCGTGTACCCGTTGCGATCTGCCCGTATGGCCTCGATCGTCGCCTCCTTGATCTCATCGGGGACCGGGAAATCCGGCTGGCCGATGGAGAGGTTGATCGGGTCGGAGAGCTTCGCTCCCAATTCGAAGACCCGGCGTATGCCGGAGACGTCGATCGCGCGGCAGTGCGCGCTGATCATCGCGTCGTGGTCCATCATCACCTTGTCCTCAGTTTCCATCGCCGCGGAACTGTTCATGGCGTCCTCCCAACTCGTGCCCCGTCCATGTAGTGTAGGGAGCCGGCTGTTTCCTCGCCCCCTCGCCCTCTCACCGCACGATCGGCGCAAGAAAAGACCGGTCGGCGACCGGTCCTGAAGGGCTATGAGCGGGAAGACCCGATTCAGCTTTCGGCGGTCTCCGTCTTTTCCTCGGTCTCCTCGGTCCCCTCTTCCTTCTTCTTCTTTTTCTTGCCCGTGACAACCTTCCGGTTGGCGACTTTCACCAGCCCCAGGGGGGAATCGTTCTCTGTGTCGAAGGCATCCCGCCGCGCCAGGCGCTCGATCCGCTCGGCCCGAGTGAGCACGTTTCGATGCAGGTTGAGGGCAGCGGGCTTGGTCTTCAGGCTTCGATGCAGGCTCATGGCGGTGGTTCCTTACCGGGACCGAATCGGGTGACGCTAGCGAAGATAGGCGTCTTTAAGGTCGCTCTCCACCGGATACTTCGCTTTCCACAAGCCGCCGATCCGGTGGATCTCCTCCCGCATGCGCTGGACCTGAGGTCCGGACCGCGACCCGAAACCCGGGAGGACCGTCACGCAGCGGAACCGGGCATTATGGCCCGGCACCACGTATGCTTCAAGTCCGTTGGCTCGGCAAAATTCCGCCAGCCTCCTCGCACCTTCGGCCCGGGTCTCGGCCAGGATGAAATAGGACGACCCGGGCTGGCGGGGATCGGACTCCAGCGGCCCCCAACCGCTGCGATCCGGCGGGGCGGTCGGCCGGCTTTCGGTGGTTTCTCCTCCCCGCCCGTCGGGGGACGCTGCTTCGCCGTCTCCCCTCGCCTGCAGTCGGGCCGTTCCGCCCTGCGTGGGCTGGACCAGGGGGTCGCTGACGGGTCCCCCGCTCTCCCAGGCATTGGAGATTCGCCCGCCGAACTCGGCCTGCACCGCCCGTTCGCCGGCCCCGTAGCCGGTCATGTACGCGACGATGATAAGGGCGATCACCGCCCCCCCTGCCAGGAAGAGGTAACCGACCGGCACCCTCAGCCTTCGGCCCGGACTCAGCCAGTTGGCCGAAACCTCGACCGGCGGGGCCGGCCCCTCCGCTGCACTGCGATCCAGCGCGGAGGCCTCCGGCCCCATCCGACTGTAAATCAACTCATACAGAGCCGGCCTGCGGGATTTTCTGGCCATCTGCATCACCTGCCTTCCAGGATCTCATCGTCCTGACGCCCGCAGTTTCCTCAGGCACGTCGCTCCCGGCGTGCCTCGCCCGTCCCGAGCATACCCGATCCGAGCACACTTGCCACCGCATAGGCATCCGTGTGGCTCAGACTCACCTCCCAACTGACGATGGCCAGTTCCCTGGCCAGTTCCTCGCACCGGCCCGACAACGTCAGCCGCGGCCGACCCATCGAATCGTGGGTGACCTCGATGTCGCGCCACCGGATCCCGCTCCGCCATCCCGTCCCCAGCGCTTTCATGACCGCCTCCTTGCAGGCGAAGCGCACGGCATACCGCTCGGCCCGCCGCCGCGGCCCCGATTCGGCATACTCCCGTTCGCGCTCCGTGAAACAGCGCTGGATGAAGCGCGAGCCGTGCTCCTCGAGCATGGACGCGATGCGCCTCACCTCCACCAGGTCTATGCCGTGCCTCAGGACAGACATGGGCGGATTCTACCGCGCCTCGAACAGATCGGCGGACGGAGCAGGCCGCCGATCCTGTTAGACTCAGGCCCATGAGCGAATCGTCCCGCGAGCATCTCCGGTTCGCTGCCGAGCACGCCGGCGATCATCCCGCCCGCTGCGCCGTCCTCACGGTTTCCGACACCCGCACGCCGGAGACGGATAAAGGCGGCCCGCTGATTGCCCGGTTGCTGAGCGACTCCGGCCATCAGGTCGCCGGCCAGGCAATCGTGCCGGATGAGCCCGCGGCAATCTCCGATCAACTTCAGAGGTGGGTCGCCGATCCCGATATCCGCGCGATCATCACCACCGGGGGCACCGGGATCTCCCCCCGGGATTCCACCATCGAGATCGCCCGCGCTCTGCTCACCATCGAAATCGAAGGCTTCGGCGAGTTGTTCCGGGTGCTGAGCTTTCAGCAGGTGAAGGCGGCGGCCATGCTCAGCCGCGCCTTGGCGGGCCTGGTGATCCGTGAGCCGGAGGCGGGCGGCGACACCTTCATCTTCGCTCTTCCCGGCTCCGTCAACGCTATCGAGACCGCCATGAGCAATCTAATACTCCCTCAGCTTCCCCATCTGATCTGGGAACGATCGAAGAGAAACCGATAGTCGCGCCGGGTCAGGTTTGGACGGCCGCCGCGGGGCTCTTGGCTTGCCGATCCGCCGCCCTATACACTTCATTCCATGTCCAAACGGCAACACATAATCGTCTGGGCTGACGTGGAACAGGGGAATCTGGTTCGCGCAGCAGTCAGATACGCAGATCTGCACCTGGCGGGAATCGGCTCGCCCTCCTCATCGGCGTCCGCACAGCTCAGCGACGCCCTGAAGGCCGACCGGATCGAGGACCTGAGGCAGGCCATTCAGACGGAGGATCTGGATCTGCTGTGGCTGGCGGCCCCGCACGGTGTCGCCGTGGCCGAGCGCCGGCTGATCCGTGAAATGGGCTTGCGCGCCATCAGTACCGAGCCCCGCCCCGTAGACATCAGCGCGGCGATCTCAGATCCCTCAGAAGCGGACACGGCGGACTTCGTACCGCTGATGCGGCGCAGCGCCGGCTATCGCGCGGCCAGCCAGGTGCTGGAAGACTTCGGCCCCGCACAGTGCGTGAACGTGTTTCTTCGCTCGGGCGAGGGTGAAGGGACGTTGATCGCAAGGCTGTTCGACGCGATGGACGTGATTGACGCCTTGTGCGGCGAGCCGGAGACGCTGGACGCGGCTCTTTCCAGTCCCCTGCCGGGCGTCCCCGACTCGCTGGCCGGCCTCCACGGGCATCTCACCGTCAATCTGCGCTTCGCCGGAAACCGCTGTGCGTGCGTGGCCGTCAGCGATCTCGCCGGGCGATGGTTCCGTGGAGTGACAGTACTGGGCGAAAACGGCTGCCTGCGGATCAATGACGCCGGTTTCGACTGGATCGCCCGTGACGGCCAGATCGTCGAGACTCTGCACGATAAACAGCCTCTCAGCGCCGGTGAGCTGGTCGGGGAGCAGATTCGCCGGACCCTCGACAGCCTCGACACCACCGACCCGCCCCCGCACAACGCCCGGCTTCTGGCCCTGTGTGAATCCGCCCGACTCAGTTGCCGCACCGGCCAGGGCGAAACGCCACGGAAGGTCATGGAGATGATGAGCCGGACCTGACGAAGATCGCCGGTCAGCCCGGGCGGGACAGAATCGCATCACGAATCGGCATCAACACCTGAGGTATCAGTCGCTCTTCGGTCAGGCGTTCGGAATGGCCGGCCAGCGTTCCGAAGGTTGCGGCGAACTCCTCGATCGACCCCAGCGGGCCGTAGCGGCGCGTGGTCAGATAGATGCTGATCGGCTCATCGGAGTAATGCCCGCTGGCCACCTCGCCCGGGCGCGTCCTCGCCTTCACTTCCACGAACGCCTGGAGGCGACAGTCGTCACAGAGCGAAAACCCCAGGAACGGCTGGGCGTCCAGCACCGATTCGCGATCGGTATCGACCAGACCGGCGAGGGCCGAATCTCCCAGCAGGGCGTCGAAGACCACTTCATTGCGGTTCGTTGCCGCCTCCAGATCGAAGCCGAACACCAGCTCCAGGTAGTCCACGTCCAGCGGGCTGATCGAAAGGAAGTACGGCGCCACCTCCAGGATCAGACGATGGAGCTTGTACGCTTCTTCCAGCGTCTGCGGATTCACCCACCCGCTGCGCACGGACGTCTGCCGCAGGGCCAGCCAACTGTACTGCGATTCGTGCTCGGGCGATTCCAGGGCCAGCTCGCCTTCGTAGCGCCGGAACCGATCCATCCGCGGCAGCTCCCTGCGAATGCGATCGCACATGTCCAGCACGGTCTCCCGGGCCGTGGGCAGGTCCATCTTCAGCGCCAGCTTCTGGTTCACGTAGAAGTCGGTGCACAGTGCGCCCAGGCTCAGCGGCATCGCGGTCCCCTTACTCAGTCGATTTTCCCCGATACTGTAACGCACCGGGGCGCGGCGTCTATACCGCCGTCCGCCTCATCATCGGCTGGATCCGCCAATAGCTCAGCGACCGCCACAGCCATTCCAGCGGCCCGAACCGGTAGTACTTCAGCCAGATCGGCGAGACGACGAGCTGGAAACCCCACACTCCCAACACCACCACGAACTGTTGCCAGCGCTCGACGTAGCCGAAGAGCCCGAATCCGTGGCCGTAGAAGATCGTGGTGCAGATCACGGTGTGAAGGATGTAGTTGGTGAACGCCATCCGGCCCACCGCCGCCAACGGCCGGGTAAGCGGTTTGAGCAGGTCTGACTTGCACACCAGCATCACCAGGCCCACCCATCCCAGGGCGACGAGGATGCTCGCCCAGTAGTTGAACTGGCCGCCGAGGTACATCGAGTATTCGAAGCTCCAGCCTTCGGCAAAGTTGAGGTAGATGCCGCAGCAGATCAGCGTTACTCCTTCCAGTACCGCGACCGCGATCAGCATCACGTAAGCCGCCCGAGACCTTGCAGCGCTGAACACGCCCATTTTGAACAGCGCCATCCCGATGAGCATCAGCCCGCCCACGCGCCATCCGATCCAGAAAGCAAGCATGACGGTTTGCAGCATCACCGCCATCAGCGAGCGGTACGGCGCCTGATCCAGCCAAGAGCCGCGGTAGGCATCGAGTTCTTCCTGCACGAGATCCGCGCCCGGAGCCCAGAAGGCGGCGTTCTGCGCCATTTGGGTCTTGACTTCGGGAATCTGCATCAGCCAGCCCATCCCCAGATTCAGCAGTGAAGGCAGGATGAGCATCGGCACCGCGATCAGGATCAGCCACATCGGCCGCATCCGCCGGAACAGGTACGCCGCCAGCCCACACATGCCGTAGGTGTAGAGTATGTCGCCGAACCACAGCAGATGTGCGTGCAGGAGGCCAAACAGGATCAGCCACCCCATTCGCCGGTAGTGCAGGCCCGCCGCCGACTTACCTCGAGCCTCGACCCGCGAGGTGAACACGACGACACCTGCCCCGAACAGCATCGAGAAGATCGTCATGAACTTCTGGTCGGCAAAGATATGGCTCAGTTGCCACACCCAGCGGTTGATGCCTTCCAGGTCGCCGTACGCGGTCGGGTTGAAATACGCCGCACCGATCGTCGAGAACGACTGGATGTTCATCACGAGGATGCCCAGCACCGCCACGCCGCGCAGCACGTCGATCGACATGATGCGATCCGATTCAGCCAGCGGCGCAGTCGCCGCCAGTTCGGGGACGGGGATTGATTCCGGGAGCGTCGTTTCCTGGTTCGATTCCATGGCATTTTCCTGACCGTATCTCGTTGCCGCATACTCTATTGATTCTTGGTGGGAGCGCCGATCCGCTTTCTATCGCAACATCGGCTGGAAGCGCCAATAGCTCAGCGAGCGCCACAGCCATTCCAGCGGCCCGAGGCGGAAATACCTCATCCACAGAGATGAGCCCACGATCTGCACCACCCAGATCGCCAGCACGAACAGAATCTGTTGCACCCGGCTGACCCGTCCGAACAAGGAGAATCCGTGCCCGAAGAAGATCGTGGTGCAGATGACGGTCTGAAAGAGATAGTTGCTCAGGGCCGTTCTTCCCACCGCCGCCAGCGGTCGCTTCATCCACTCGAGTCCGGCTGATCTGCACAAAAGCATAACCAGCCCCACCCACCCCAGGGCCACCGGAATGCTGGCCCAGTAGTTGAACTGTTTGCCCTGGAACATCGAATAGTGCAGGCTCCAGTCGTTCCGGTGGCACAACCACACGCCCAGGAGAGTGACGGGCAGGCCCGCCAGAACCGCGGCGACAATCAACGCCAGATAAAACCTCACGGATCGGCTTGCGCTGAACACGCCCAGCCTGTAAAGCGCCATCCCCAGGAACATGCAGCCCAGAATGCGCCACACGCCGAACATGCCGAACGAGGCCGTCTGACCCCAAAAGGCGATGTGCGCGCGATCCGGCAACTGATGCAGCCAGGACCCGCGATAGACCGACATCTGGTATTCAACTTCTTCGGTGCCGGGCGCCCAACCCCACAGGGCCGCCTCATACTGCTCCGGCGACCAGAACCGAATGCTCCAGTCCATCGCCATCATCACGCCGGAGGGAATGGCCAACAGAACCAGGGCGATGAGAACGAGCCATCGCGGCGGCAGTCGGCGGAGCCAGTAGGCCACCAGCGCGGACATCCCGTAGGCGTAGAGAATGTCACCGGTCCAGAGCAGATAAGCGTGCAGCAGGCCGAAGAGAATCAGCCACAACGTACGCCGATAATGGAGCCTCAGTGCCGACCGGCCCCTCGCTTCGGCCCGCGAAGTGAGCACTATGATCCCCGCCCCGAACAACATCGAGAAGATGGTCATGAACTTCCGTTTGGCCAGAACATGGCTGAGAAGCCATACCGCGCCGTCGGCCCCTTCCAGGCTGCCGTAAGCGGTCGGGTTCACGTAGGCCGCATGGACCATCGAGAACGCCTGGATGTTCATCACCAGGATGCCGAGCACCGCCACCCCGCGCAGAACGTCCAGCGACGCAATCCGGTCGGGTTCCGAGATCGGTGCCAGCGGCCGGAGGGTATCCGCCCGCACCTCCCGCCCATGATCATTGACCTGGGAGATGCGCGGTAAGGCTGATGATTCCTCCTCGGGCTGCTGCATAGCTCGGCTCCGGGTCCCGGAATCAAGGATTGTCCGGTCTCACTTGGCCCTTATTACGGGCTTACCGAGCGTCTATCAAGCAGCCAGCCCATTACCGACTCGGTGTCGGATAGATCCCTCACCGCAAGATCCGGCTCGTGAGCCAGCAGCTCATCAAACGAATGCACCGGCCCCGTCGCCACCGCCAGTGCCCGGCAGCCGTGATGAAGCGCGCAATCCACATCGTGCGGCGTGTCGCCGATCACCACCACTTGTTCCGGCCTGATCGCCTCTCCCACCGCCTGTTCATACCTAGCCATCGCCACCCCGGGCAGGTCGCGCCTCTGCGCAGCTTCATCCCCCCAGGCGCAGATGGTGAAGATGTCCGGATCCAACCCCGCGGTGCGGAGCTTCAGCTTCCCCGTCTCCGGATAGTTACCCGTCAGAAGCCCGACCGTGAAGAGGCTGTCTTGGCGCAGCCTCTCCAGCAGTTCCGCCACCCCCGGAAGCAGCTCGGCAGTCGGATCGGCATCAAAGCGAGCCTTCAGAAGCCGGGCATACGCGGCCCGGAATCGCTCGTGATTCTCAGGCGTGTCGGCCACCGCGTTCTTCCGCGCCGCCATGGACCAGATCGTCGGATCGAGCCGCCCCGCGAAATCCACGCCCTCAAAGCTGAACGCCTCGCCGAACAGCTCGTGCCCGGCATCGGTCATCGCGTTCATTCCCGCCCGCTTCGAGAGCAGCAGCGTCCCGTCAATATCGAAAAGAATCAGCATGGGAGGATGATAGGCAAGGTGCGACCGGGCGATCGGAAGGCAAGGTCACCCGGCGAGAGGGTGAAAACTTGCAGAAACTCGCAGATTGGAATCACGGATCGGGCCCGACGATCGCCTTCCTCTTCAGGAACTGAGCTTTCTGTCGTGCGTATGCCCGCGACCGGAGTGTCCGGGCGGGTGGGAAGTTCGGACGCGTACGTTGCGCGGCAGCAAAACGCCCCCGGAAGCAGCGCTTTTCGACCCTCCGCCGGTGGGCACGCGTGCCGGAAGCCCTTCCGGGGCGGGGGCGTTCACCTCCCACCCGTCCGGGATTCCGGCCCTCCAGGCCCGCAACTCATCGATCACCACGGAGGGCACCGAGGGCGCGGATGAGAAGGGATCTGAGGAAGTGACCTGGTTGGGTAGCCTCCCTCCGTATCACTCCGTGATCCCTCGTAACCCCGCAAAACATCCATCAGACAAGGATACCAGAACCGTCTCAACACGGAGGTCACGAATGCCAAACGGATGAGGGCCGGGGCGCAGGCGCGTCAACCACCGGAGGATATCGCGTCACGAGGCGGACCGGAATTGCGTATCAAGGTTTCGTATGCCAGTCTGATGGACGTTCGGACGGTGTGCCCGGAACGGGAAACAGGCGGACAGCCGCGAGCCTGACAAGCACTCCACAGCCGTGAAATCCCGGCGACATGCTAACACTCCCCGGCTTTGGCGGATCCGTCTAATCACTGTTGTGCGTTGCCGGAGGAGTTGACTATGGCGGGCGAAACCTGTATGTGCGATGACTTGCGTCACGAAGATGATCCACGCCAGGTGTGCGGCAAGGCGCATACGGTGATCAGGGCGATCGATCGACAGATCGATCACTATGGCTGCCGCGGCGAGTCCGAAGCGTACAACCGGCGTGTCTGGCGGGCCTGAAGATGCGCATCATGTTCTTACTCGCGTTCCGCTCGTGAGGAGGTGCCGACATGTTCTCACGCACACTCAAAGCGTCGCTTATGCTCCTGGCCCTTGCGCTGAGCACCGGCTGTCACGAGGGGAGCCAGAGCGAGCCATCCGCGACCTATCCTTCGGAGCCGGCGGTCATCGAGTTCTTCGTCGCGCCGGAGATTGAACCGCCGGACCCGACCCTCAGGGTCGATGACCTTCGCCGGGAGTTTCACCGGGACGGTCCCGATATCGCCGGGAGACCATCCATGCGCTGGCTGCCGCTGAAAGACATCGAGCACTGGGACAGTGATGTGCCGCCCGGCATCCATGAGAAGCGCTTCACGGATCCGCCGACTTATTTCAAGGTGACGCACGGCCTCATTGTCGAGGTGCACGACAACCGCCCCTATATGCTCGTCTTTGCCGCGGAAGGGATGTGCATGACGCATGACGGGGCCGATCAGTGGGCGATCGTCTCCGCCGCGAGGACCGTGGACCATCTCAATGGGCTGGCCATCAGGTTCCGGTTTGACGAGGCGGGCGCGCGCCTCTTCGGCCCCGTCGCCAGGGAGAGCGAAGACTGGCGCCTGGCAACCGTGGTCGACGGCCAGGTGATCGCCGCAGGGCATATGAGTCGATGGCGGGTGCCGGATTCTTCGACGCTGGTGGCGGCCTTTCCCGAGCAGGAAATTGACGCACTGCTGCGGCGCGTGCGCTGATTGGCGCGACGTGGAGGCGAGCGTGGAATCCCGCGGGCGCGATCGCTCAGACCGTTGAGAGGATCTGCAAAGCCGCTTTGGAGGGTCGGAGGACAGGGTGGAGTCATCGCAACGGTCGTGCCCCATGGCGGGCGGCCGGCGCGAGCCATTTCCCGGGATGCGGCCCGCTGGCGTCCCTTGCCGATTCTCCGCGGACAGCCGGATTCTCCGGGACCGGCTAATCCGCCGACGTCATCAGACCGATTCATTGGTCGCCGGGGGAGCACATCCGGTAGGCGATGCCATGAAGATTGCGGACATCATGACCAGGTCGGTAGTAAGCGTTCACGTGGACGACACGCTTCAACGGATTCACGCCATCTTTGAAGAGTCGAAGTTCCACCATGTCATCGTCATTGATGACGGGCGGATCGCCGGCGTCATCTCCGACCGCGATCTGCTGAAGAACGTGAGCCCGTTCATCGGCCGCCGCCTCATGGAGCGCGAGCAGGACACGAAGACGATGGCACGCCGGGCGCATCAGATCATGACCCGCCGTCCGGTCGTGGCTCGCCCGGACCTGTCGATTCCCGAGGCGGTCGATCTGCTGCTCAAGCACCAGGTGAGCTGTCTGCCGGTGGCCGGGACGGATCGGCGCGTGCAGGGTATTCTCACTTGGCGCGACATCCTGTCGCACGGCTTCGGCGTCAAGCGGGAAAGCGCCGACGCGGCCTGACGCCGCACCACCATAGCAGCTTCGCGCGACACGCCTCACAGGATTCCCGAAGCCCTCATCCTCCTTGCGGCACTGCTGATGACCTGAGGCGACGGCCAATCGAAATCCGAAACTCGCCGATTTCCGATGCGATTACCCGCACGGGCCCCAACTGGCGAGAATTTCGAACAGGTCGTCGATGTCGACGCCGCCGTCGCCGTTGAGGTCCGCCGGGCAGAACGGTCGCTCGAACACGTATGCGGCTCCTCCCAAACCGGCGTAGTGCGCGCCGGCGACGGCCGTATCTCCGCTGATGGAGACCGAGATGCCGAAGTAATCCTCCGTGGCACCATCATCGGCGGTGAGCTTCTGAAGCTGCTCGCCGGTGACGGCATGGAACACATACGCAGATCCGGTGCCATTATCATCGTATATAGCCGAGACGACGACGGTGTTGCCGCTGACGCTGACGCTGTTGCCGAACATGTCACCGGCCTCCGCATCATCGGCGGTGAGCTTGTGTAGCTGCTCGCCCGTGGTGGCATCGAACACGTACGCTGACCCCGAGTACGAGCCGGCATCATCATCCCCACGAGCCCCCACGACGATCGTGTTCCCGCAGATGGAGACGAAGCAGCCGAAGTCGTCACTCACCGCACCGTCATCGGGGGTAAGCTTTCGAAGCTGCTCGCCCGTGGTGGCATCGAAGACGTACGCTGCGCCCGGGTCACCGTGAAAGCGGGCTCCGACCACGATCGTGTTCCCGGAGACGGAAACGGAGCAGCCGAACTCGTCGTCGTCTGCGGAATCATCAGCGATGAGCTCATGGAGCTGCGCGCCGGTGACGGCGTCGAACACGTATGCCGAGCCTGAACCGGAGGCCCCGCCATCACCGTATCGAGCCCCGACTACCACCAGGTTCCCGTCGACGCAGATCGACCAGCCAAACTCGTCAGTTGTGGTGGCGTCAGCAGCGGTGAGCTTGTGAACCTGCTCGCCGGTGTAGGCGTCGAAGACGTACGCAGAACCTGAGGCGTTGCCTCCATCATCATCCCGGCTCGACCCGACGACGATTATGTGACCGCTGACAGCCACCGAGGTGCCGAAGTAGTCCCCCTCCGCGACATCATCGGCGGTGAGCTTGCGAAGCTGCTGGCCGGTGGCGGCGTCGAATACGTATGCAGAGCCCGAATCGGTCCCGGCATCATCGTCGCCCCAAGCCCCGACGACGATGGTGCTCTCGTCGATGAACACGCGGAAACCGAGGCGGTCGTCCGCCCCGGCGTCGTCTGCGGTGAGTTTGTGAACCTGCTCCCACCCGCCCCACGCCGTACCACCCCACAGCGTGAGCACGCAGGCGCCAGCGGCCCAGACCGAGAATGCAGGCCTGCGCCGTCCCGTCATCGATGCGATAGCCATGTCTTTCCTCCTTCAGGGATTGTGGCCGTTTCCGGGGCGGCAGGCCGATTCTCGATGTGGTCCCGTGGTCACTGCTCGGCCCTGGTCGCCATCCCCGGCCGAAAACACTGATTTCCTCACATCATACAAAAGGGCCCGCGACATCCCAGCCCTGATTTTCCAGAGCGGCTTGAGTTCATATGTAGCGTTGGTCTGCGTGCGGGGATGACCAGGTGAAGAGGTGACGGAGTAACTGGGCGACTGGGCCTCGATGCCTCATCGCCAATCGCTCGTCACCCGTCACTGTCCATAGCCCTAACTCCAGCACACCCAAGCGGATACAACACGGCCAGCGGCAGAGGGCCCGAATTGGGCGTTCGATCGATCTGGCGAGATTGGATTCGCGAGGCAGGTGGCGGACTGATACCCGAAGAGCCCGGCAGCGAAGCCGGGTACGCTCAAACGGGGAGTATCAGTTTCAGGTCACACGGGCGTGTGGAACCGACGTATCATGGGCGGCCACCGGCTCTGAGCGAAGGAGACGGCCATGCCCTTGCGAGCGAGTTATACGCGACCGACGCAGCGGCGAGCCTGGGGCGAGCTGGCCCCGGCCGAAAGGGATAGACGATACCGCCAGAGTGGAGCGATCCAAATGGCAGAGGCGGGCCTGCCAGTCTTCGCCTGCGCCGGGCCTCTGCCCGCCTCCCCGGATACCGGGCCATTGAAACACGACCTGCTCCATTACTACCTGAAGAAGGAAAAGGCGCTCGATCCGCTGGGTACGACGTTCAAGACTAGATGGAAGCAGTGGGAAGACGCGTGGCGCAACAGGAGCGCACCGCCAGATAAACCTCCGGCAAACCGGCGCGAAGTTTACGATTTACTGGTGAGCTCACCCGAGGGCACTCCAGCGGACGAACTGCTCAGCCGAATCCCCTGGAATCAGTTGGCGTACGGGTGGAAGATCCACTTCGCTAACGCGGAAAGGGCAAAACAAAGGAAGATGACGAGCGAACAGAGAGAGAGAAGAGGCGATCCCGACAAGAAGCACAGAAAGATGTGCAGTGAAGTGATCCGGTTTTTCTTTGACAGGTACATGGTCTTGGAGCGCCGCAACCCTAAGCGGGAAGCCCTCCTGAAGGATGATAGCAACGACTTTGATGATGCTAAGGCCCGACGTGCCTGCAAGCTACTCGCCGATAGGCTCAAAGCGCACAAGCCGACTAGCATCGCCATCTGCTGGCCCGAACCACTGACCCCCAAATCACAGAGAAGGAAGCGACTGGAACCCGCGTACATCAAAAAATACGGATGGCCGCATGTTCTCGGCGTTGTCGCCTGCGATACCACCGGGAGGAACTTCCTTGCCCTCGAGCCGTGGCCTGGGAACGCCACGGGCGCCAAGTACGGCTCCATCCGGACTTCTTTCCTCGCGGTGATAAAGTACAATCCCGCGAAGGGAGCGTTGGAATACGCGAATGGCGTATCCGGTATAAAGGGATCCTGCGTTCTGGCAGTTAACGCCTTCTGATCCCCGTATTGACTATGCTCGATTGAGCTGAGGCGGATCGGCAATAGACAGAGTGGCGTGGACGAAGGAGACCGGCAGCAGCATAAGAAAGCCACCGAAAGCGGGGCATGGGTTCCGTCTATCGAGCCTCCAGGTCTCCAAGCCTGCAAGCCATCAGGCATCCAAGTCATCCACCATCACGGAGGGCACGGAGAGGAGAGAGGCGAGCAAATCAGCAGGTAAGTAAGGTGATGCGCTTCCGCGAGCCTGGGGCGCCCGTCCCCCACGACCCGGGATGCGGCTGGAACCGCCCGGAAGATCAGAAGCGCGCCGTCCCCAGCGGAACCCGCCGGCCCGGCGATGCCCCGTGTGCGCCGAACTTCACGAGTTCATCACGGTTGTCAACGACGTTTTCGAGAAGGCGGGCCTCGACCCTCGCATCGGCCACAAGCTCCCGCATTGTTTCGAGCGGGCCAGGGCGGGTTCCCCGGACGGCATCGATGTCGCATGCTCCATCACGCCGGTCAGCGTCCTGCGTGAATCCATGCTCCTGGTCTACCGCAGCATGCTCCCCGCAGCTCTGGAGCTTGGCGTGACGACCGAGGAGAGGGCCGGGAAACTGATGTCCTTTCTTGAGGACCCGACGGCCGACCATCGCTCAGCTGGCTGTCAGCTCTGTAATGCGGCGTGCGGAAGCGCAAGCCCTGATCACCGGCGACCAACTGCTTCGCCCTCCCGGCCTCCCTCTGCGGCCCTCCGCGTTGGGCACGCTCTTCCAACTCGAGAACCCCGAATCCCACTGGGTTGGCGTTTTAGAACTTTGTGGGTAATCTGCCGCCATGGCGAAATCGAAGTCCGGTGACAAGGCGGCCGGCGTGGAGACACGCCTCGCAACCGCGCGTGCCACAAGACGCTGAAGGAACTCGATGCCAACGGGCGTCCCGCTCGTGCTTGAAGAATTCGGCGACTTGGCCGGGCGAGGGTTAGATGGGAAATGTCGGGTAGAGCGAGGAGGATTAAATGACAACGCTTCAGATCGATCGGCGCGACTTCCTGATGACCACGGCCGGGTGCGCTGCGTGCTGTCTTGGCATTGGACCCATGCTGGCGGGTTGGGCTTCGCAGACCTCCGGCATCATCAGTCCCGGGTGCCGGAAGTCGAAGGTGCGCGTGGCGAAGCTGTACTTGGGCCGCCAGGGTGCGCACTGGCCGACGCCGAGTCTCGACATCAATGCCGAGAGGGCGAAGTATGAGGCCGAGTTTGTCCGCATGGCGAGCGATTTCGCCGACGTTGACTTCGTCGTAAATGAGCTGGTCACTTCCGCCGAGCAGGCCGAGGGACTGAAGGAGAAGCTGGCCGGGGTCGACGGCATCCTGGCGATCCAGTTGACGATGTGGATCGGAGCCGACCTGCGCCACGTGCTCGCCGCCGGGCGTCCGACGATGCTGTTCGCCGCGCCCTATTCCGGCCACGAGTGGGTCGGTTTCGCAAACCTGATGAAGGAGGAGCAAGGGGCGCTGTTGGATTGCATGTTGACGAGCGACCGCTCCCAGCTCGCGGCGGCCATACGGCCGGTCCGGGCGATCCATCACCTGCGCGAGGCGAAGATCCTCAACGTGACCGCCCGCGACCTGCCGGCCGAGTACGTCAGCGCCATCAAGGACAAGTTCGGCACGCAGATCGTGCGGATCAGCCGGGAGCAGATGCTGGCTGCCTACGACGCAGTCTCCGATTCCGATGCCGAGGCCGAGGCGAAGCTCTGGACGGAAGGTGCGGAGAAGATTATCGAGCCGTCGCGCGATGAGGTCGTGCGTTCGTGCAGGCTGGCCCTGGCTGCGCAACGGCTGGTCGATGAGCACGAGGCCACGATGTTCACGGTCGATTGCTACGGCTCGATGTGGCGGAAGCTGCCGGCGTATCCCTGCATCAGCCATGCCCGTCTCAACAATATGGGCCTGGGCGGCATGTGCGAGTCCGATCTGCGGTCGTGCATCACGCAGATTCTAATGCAGGGGCTCTGCGGCCGGCCGGGTTTCGTCAATGATCCCACCATGGACACGTCGCAGAACGCGATCATCCTCGCCCACTGCATGGGCACGCCGAAGATGGACGGCCCTGACGGGCAGAGCGCCCCCTACCGCCTGCGCACCATCATGGAACGGGAGGAAGGCTGCGTCTGCCAGGTGCGCATGCGCCTGAATCAGCCCGTCACCACCGCGGCCCTGATCGGCACCGACAAGCTGCTGTACTTCACCGGGGAGATAATCGACACGCCCGATACGATGCGCGGCTGCCGGACGAAGATCACCGTGCGCGTCGACGGCGACGCCGAGAAGCTGTGGCGGAATTGGACCGCCGGCCTGCACCGCGTCACCTGCTACGGCGACCTGACCACCGACCTCCAGCGCTTCTGCCGTTTCACGGGCGTGGAGATGGTGAACGAGGTGCCCGCGTGAGAGGGTGGCGTGTCAGGAGGTGACAAGGTGAGGCGGTGATGGGGAAGGCATCAAGTGATAAGCGATGAGCGATGAGCGATGAACTGTGGGGAGGGGCGAAGATCGCCAATCCAAGGATTTGTGGTCACATCGCCCGCCCGGCCGTCGCCTATCTCTTCTGAGGAGGCAACCGCTTTGCCGCACTCGGATCACCAACAACCTGTCACGGCAGTTCGTGGTGTTGACTGCGGCCCTGTCTGAACGGAGTAGAGCTATGAGTGATTCACAGCCAAGACAAGAGAAAAGCTGGAATGGATTGAAAGCATGGAGCCAGTTGATTGCCGCGACGCTCATTCCGCTCGCCCTGGCTCTGATCGGACACTTAACCACCAACGCGCTGGCGACAAGGGAGACCAGTCTGAAGTATGTCGAGCTGGCAATCAGCATTCTGAACGACGACCCAAAGGAGCAGACCAGAAACCTCAGATCCTGGGCGGTTGACATCCTGAACCGGCATTCGGAAGTGCGCATGGCGTCCGAGGCAAGAGAGGCCCTCATCAGACGGGTACCGCTGAGATTAAGAGCCGACAGGATCGCAGGAGCGGAGGTGGCAACGGACGAGCTCGACCGACTACTGTTGCGAGCCAAACTGGCGAAGTCGAGCAACATGCCTGACGCGGTGGCGGCAGCTGCTGACGCACTTCATGACTTCATCAGGCGGACCGTGCCGGCAGACCCGTCCGATCCCGCCCAGGTTCAGAGGATCCGCGAGATTGACGGACTCGCCCGCGAAGCTGCCCAGACGCTCCACGGCACCGAATCGGACGTGGCGCAGAAGCGCCTGGAGGAGATCTCATCGCGATTGCGCCGGCCCGAGTAACTCAGAGACCCACAGCCCCCAGAAGGTCGGTGCAAGCCCGAAGCTGCGCTCTTCACAACTCATTGATCCCGTGAACTGCATCGACGTCAGGCATCACACGGCGACGATGGGCGATGGCGTCAAGCGGCGAGTGGGTGAGCAGGTCCCGGGGTGAGAGGGGGCAAACGCGTCCCGTCACCTTGTCACCACTTCCGGGGGTGATGGGACGCCAGGGCAATAGCCGCAGGCTGGCAGCCTGCGGAACTCAATCGGCGATCGAAAATCACCCCCCGGCCCTTGTACCCGCCGGTTTGTGGCTTGGGCGCGGTCTGCGTCCGGAGATTCTCGCGGACTTAGAGTGCCCCAAGCACTGACTGGCCAACGACTTGCGGCCGGCAGCCCCGGATCGGATCGGCGACACGGCCTCCGCCCGACCGATCGGCAAGTCCTCCCACCAGCTGGCCGGGCAATCCGAGTGGCAATGAAGAATCCACGAAATTTCTTGCGTTGGGAACCGACGCCAAGTAGGCTCCCAGTTGTCTGGGAGGCCGGTCCGCCCCCATCATGCCGGCGCGCCTCCCTTACCCCAAAGAGAGAGAGCGTCGGGCATGGCATCGTCAGCCCCGGCGGCGGTCTGTTCTGACGGATCTTTCTCTCGACAGGAGGAAACAAGATGATAAGAGAATATGTGCCGCATGCGTGCGCAGCGGCCGTCGTCTGTGCGATCACGGCCGTGCCCGCAAAGGCCGACCTGATCACCGTGTACTTCGACCGCCCGTCCTTTGAAGCGGCGGTTGGAGTCCCGTTGACCATCGAGGATTTCACAGATACCCATCACTTCCCGATCTCTTCCGGAGTGCTGAATTCAGAGACGTACGAGCCGGATGCGAGCAATCCGCTCTACCCGGGCGATATTCAGCCCGGCGTGACCTACTCGACGCCCATCGGTGAGGGTAATTTCTTCAACATCGATGCCGGTGGCGGTTACGTCGGAGGATTTCTGGACGGCTTCAACCCCTCCGACCGTGACGTGACCATCGATTTTCACTGGACAGATCCCCACCTTCTCCGGAACGTCTACGCGTTCGGCTTCGACCTCGGATCGCTCGGTGCGACCGATTTTGACGTGTTGATCAAATTCGACGGCGCGCCCGATCAGTCCTTCAACTTCGCTTATCCGGCCCAGATGGGTTTCTTCGGGTTCGTAAGCGATGCCAAGGACATTGCGTCGGTGATTGTAAGCAACAACAATAGCTTCTTCGGCTTTGACTTCGACAACTTCACCTACGACGCGGTCCCGGCACCGGGAGTCCTGGCGCTCCTTGGCCTGGCCGGCCTGGCTCGACGTCGTCGTCGCGGTACCTGAACCACGCACCAATCTGAGATCACCGCCCAGGACCCCGGCCCTCGCCGGGGTCCTGTGCCTGCGCGCAGCCAACCGCACCTCAGCTCCTCCTTCCAGGGGTCCGGGGGGCCGGAGGGCGGCACTCATAATCACCAATCCCGCGATTCGTGCTCACATGACCCGCCCGGCCGTCGCCTCCCTCTATGCGGGGCGGTGGTTTTGTTATGCGCATACCGGGCGTGAGGAAGAAGGGGTGGCGGGGTGACCGGGTGACAAGGTGAGGGGGCGATGGGGTGACTTGTCTGATTGGGCCTTCTTCACCCTCCACCGTCTCCACTCGCCCACCGTACGATCAACTCCGTCAATATCGGCAACAGGACCGGCACCAGCGGAACGACGATCGTGCCGAAGAACGCCTGCAATGACCGGAAGTCAAAGGGCCAGACCGGAATCCGCTTCCGCAGTTGTCCGCGCAGCGCCTCCAGCGCGGCGATCGATCTGATGTGTTCGGCCCCACCGCCGTCTGACTTCGGCGCTTCGATCGAGAGTATCGAAGCTTCGCACGCCCTCGTCAGCGGCCGAAGGAACGAATTTCTCCTCTCCAGCATCGCGCGATGTGCGGCGGCGAGTGGAAGAAAGAACACCAACGGCGCCAGAACCGCGTATGCACCGAGCATCACCGGGTTTCCGATATCCGACAGCAGGGGCAGATCCTGGACTATTATCTTGTCGATGACCTTCAGCGAGAGATAGATCCCCACCAGAAACAAAATCGCATTCAGTGTCATCGAGGCGCCGGCGATCGGCCGCAGACCACACGCGCCGTCGGGATGCAGCGGCTCGATCTTCATGGCGAACCGGCGCCTGTTGAAGAACTCCGACAATGACCACGCGAGCACCAGACCCTTCCAAATGAGCGTCA
>CP070772.1:3026138-3039882 GCA_020345805.1 Phycisphaerales bacterium
GGCCACTTCGCCACCAGCTACCGCGGCATCGAGGACAGCTACCACATGTTCCTCCAGAACCAGTTCTTCCGCGCAAACGCCGTGGGGAGCTTTGCGGACCTGGTCTGCGGCATCGTGCGCGATCCGGCCATGCTGCGCTACATGAACAGTGACCAGAATCGCAAGGAGAATCCCAACGAGAACCTCGCCCGCGAGCTGATGGAACTCTTCGTCCTCGGCGAAGGCAACTTCTACACCGAAAGCGACATCAAGGAAGGCGCACGCGCCCTTACCGGCCACACCTTCCGCGATGATCAGTTCCTCTTCCGCAGCGAATGGCACGATGATCAGCCCAAGCGCATTCTCGGGCAGGTCGGCAACTGGGACGGCACGGACTTCTGCAACATCATCCTCAGTCACAAGGCGGCCAGCGAGTTCATCTGCTGGAAGCTCTACCGGTTCTTCGTCAATGACCTGCCCGGCCCTCCCACAGATGAAGCGCAGTCCTTCATTGTGAAACTCGCCAAGCGGATGCGGGAAAGAAAATACGGCGTCAGGACCGTGCTCAAGACGCTGTTCATGTCCGAGCACTTCCATGATCCGTCGAACATGGCCTGCCAGGTCAAGAGCCCCATCCAGCTTCTGGTGCAGGCGATCCGGTCGCTGAGTCTGCCCCAACGCAGCCTGCGAGCGCTGCTGAACGCATCCGACCTGATGGGTCAGAACATCTTCTTCCCGCCGTCGGTGAAAGGCTGGGATGGTGGCCGGGCCTGGATCAACACCTCCACCCTTTTCGTGCGCCACAACGTGATGGTGTATCTGCTCACAGGCCGGCGGCCGGACGCCTATGCCTGGCAGGCCGACGGCACGCCCTGCGAGCTGACCGGCCTCATCGAGCATCTGGCATCGGAGACGGGGCGGATCGAACCGGCGGATGCAGCGACCTACCTGCTCAGATTCGCGCTGGGCGCGAGACCTCATCCGCAGCGGGTCGAAACGCTCGTGAAGTTCGTCGAGGATCAAGGCGGCACGCTCAACAACGATATGCTCGTGGGGATGCTGGCGCTGATTTCCGCCATGCCGGAGTATCAGTTGTGTTGATGTGGGTTGACAGCACCTGGGAAATCGTCGGGGGGGGCGGATGTGCATCCGCGGCTGACAAAGAGATGATGGTAAACTGAAACCAGTGAAGATCAGTCAAGCCATGCAAGAACAGCACTTCACATACAGTCGCCGCAGGTTCCTTCAGCAGGGATTGATGTTCGCCTCGTCCACGGCCGTGCCGGTGTTCGTCGAACGGTCCGCCTTCGCGATGATGCAGGATGAAGGGGCGCTGACGTCAAGTCGGCCCGGAGTGCCGGAAGATCGCGTGCTGGTCATCGTCGAGTTGACGGGCGGCAACGACGGCCTGAACACTGTCGTGCCCTTCGGTTCGGCCGAGTATTACCAGCTCCGTCCCGGCCTGGCCGTTCCTTCGCCGGTTGCACCAGGCGACAGCGATCCGCGCAGCAGGGCCTTGGTCCTGGACCTCTCCGCCGGCCTGGGACTGCATCCGTCACTGGAGCGATTCAAGAGGCTTTACGACAACGGGTTCGCATCCGTCGTGCAGGGCGTGGGGTATCCCAATCCCAACCGCTCGCACTTCGCTTCGATGGACATCTGGCACACCGCCCGCACCCGCGGGGCCGGTAACGGCTGGATAGGGCGCTGCTTCGACAGCGTGGGCGGGGGCACCCCTGTCACCGACGGCGAGGTGGCCCTCGGCCGCACCGCGCCCCTGGCCCTCATCGGCGAGGATCAGAAACCGATCACTTTCGAAACCGCCGACATGTTCCGCTGGCAGGGAGGTGATCTGCACGAAGCGCTGAACAGGCCTTATGAACGGATCACCCGCGCCGATCTGGCGGACGATGTTGATCCGGACAGTCAGCTTGCGTTCCTCGTGCGCACCACGCGCGACGCCCAGCTTGCCTCCGATCGCATCCGCGCCGCGGTTGAAAAAACGCCGATGGTTTCCTATCCGCGCACGCTGCTGGCCCGGCAGTTGAGCATGGTCGGCGCGATGATCCGCGACGAGATGAAGACGCGCGTGTACTACGTTTCACTGAGCGGATTCGACACGCACGCCAACCAGGCGGGTCGCCACTCGAACCTCCTGCGACAGCTCGGCGATGCGCTGTATGCATTTCAACTCGATCTTCAGGCACAAGGCAACAGCGAACGGGTGCTTACGATGGTGTTCAGCGAGTTCGGCCGGCGGGTGGCGCAGAACGCATCGGGCGGGACGGATCACGGCACGGCCGCGCCGGTTTACCTGGTGGGCGACATGGTCCGGCCCGGACTGCTTGGCGTGCATCCCTCCATGAGCAGCCTCGATCAGGGCGACCTGGTGTTCAACCTGGATTTTCGGTGTGTGTACGCCGCCATACTCGAGGATTGGATGGGCGTTGATGCAACCGAGGTGCTCGGCCGGCAGTACAAGAAAGCGAGGATCCTCGGAACCTGATTCGACCTACCTCCATTTTGCCCCGAGGGTCTTCGGCCGGGCCCGTCCTGTTGGACGGGTCCTGTCTGTAAGTGGCGGCCTGTCTGCGTTTGATATTCACAGGCGGCTATACTTCCCCGCCCCGGAACGAAGTCCACCGCCGCGGAGCGACCGCCATGCCCGATCTGTCCGTGACCGTCGACGGCCTGCGCCTGCCCAACCCCTTCCTCATCGCCTCCGGCCCGCCCAGCACGAACGCCAACGTGATTTCGATGGCGTTCGATGAAGGATGGGGCGCGGTGGTTTCCAAGACCACCTGCCTCCGGGCCGAGAAGATCATCAACGTCGCGCCCCGCTACGCCCGGCTCCGCGCCGCCTCTACCGGCGAGATCATGGGCTGGGAGAACATCGAACTCATCAGCGACCGGCCGTTCAAGACCTGGCTCGATGATTTCCGCGATCTCAAGCAGCGCTATCCGGATCGAGTGCTGATTGCTTCCATCACCGAGGAATACGATCGCGATTCCTGGCACGAAATCGTTCAGCGCGTGCAGGAGACCGGTGTGGACGGCCTGGAGCTGAACCTCTCCTGCCCGCACGGCCTGCCCGAACGCGCGATGGGCGCGGCGATCGGCCAGTCCGCGGAAATCGCCTCCGAAGTATGCTCGTGGGTGAAGGAAGTGGCGGAGATTCCCGTGTGGGCGAAGATGACTCCCAACATCACGGATATCACTCTGCCCGCGCGGGCGGCCCTGAAGGCCGGTTGCCACGGCATCAGCGCCATCAATACCGTCCTCTGCGTGATGGGAGTCAACCTCGACACCCTTCGTCCTGAACCCACTGTCGAGGGCCACAGCGAGGCGGGCGGCTATTCATACGCCGCCATCCGTCCCATCGCCCTGCGCATGGTGATGGAGATCGCCCGCATGATGCGCGGTGAATTTCCCGGCCGCACCATCAGCGGCCTGGGCGGGATAACCTCCGGCGAGGACGCCGCTCAGTTCATCCTGCTCGGCGCGAACACCACCCAGGTCTGCACGGGCGTGATGATCAACGGCTTCGGCCTCATCCACGAATTGAAATCCGCGCTCGTCAGGTTCATGGACCGTCACGGCTTTGAGCGCATCGAAGACTTCCGCGGCCACAGCCTGCCTTACTTCACCACCCACGCCGATCTGGTGCATCGCCAGGCGGATGTGAAGCAGGCCCGGCGCAGCGCCGCGGCGAAAACCGATGACCATTGGACCAGCGATGAGATCATCGAGTTGAGCCGCAAACTGCTGGGCGGTAAGTGAAGAGCCAGGAGCGTTCACACCGGGCAGTCGCAGGGCGCCCGGGTCGGGGACGACCGGGCTCGCTTCAAGTTGTTACATCGTCCAGTGTGGGCATCGGTTCGCGCGGCGCGGGGCACATCGGACATTGAGTGACATCATCCCCCAAGCCGCGCAACCACGCGCCGCAGTTCATGCACACCTCGTGCCCGCGGTCGCGCAGTTCCTCGCGCACGCCTTGGCGCAGGGCGGCGAGTTGCCATCGCGCGACCCACACGATAGTGACCGTCAATACGGGGAACCACGCGCCGATTGCGACCAGCCAGGGATCCGTGAGAACCTCCGTCATGGTCAGGACAATCATGCCAGCCAGGAAGCACAGAGTCGGTATGAGGATCACGATCAACGCGCGGCGTGGACGACGGGTTAAGACCTCCCATCTGACCTCGTTCTGAATCTCGCCCAGCAGTGTGAACTCTTCACCTGTAGGAAGTTGCGGATCGCGGATGATTCGTTCAGGCAATGGCCGGCGCGGACAGCCGCACTCCGGGCATTCTCTCGCCTCCGCATCGATGTCGAGAAGAGAGGAGCCGCACTTGCTGCATATCTCATATCCAGCGTCGCGCATTGCGCTTCGGAGTTTCGATCCGTACGTCCGATGGACAAACATTGCCAGGAGTATCCACACAAGTGCCGGAATCATCGCGACAACGAAGATCGTGAGCATCTGTCCGATGAACTCTTCCATCGATCCGGCAAAATCGGACAACGGATAAACCAGGAGCATCGGCGCAACCCAGATGTACCAGGCCAGTGCGACCAGAACGGCCGCGATCACGATCAGGCCGGGGATTATCAGGAGTCTCCATCCACTGGCCTGGAAGGCGCGACGTCGGAATGCGGATCTCGCGACATCCGGCAGATGCAGGAATATCGGAGTGACCTGCCGGAGGATCAACCGCCACCAGCGGGCCGGGTCACGCACAAGGCGCTGATCACAGCCGCATTCGGGGCAGATGAGCTTCTTCGTTCTGATCATGTACAGCGGATAGCCGCAGTTCTGGCAGCCGATCGGCTCGCGCTCCGTGCCGCACTCCGGGCACTTTGTCTGGTAGTCGTCAAGTCCGCGCAACTGATGTCCGCACTTGCGGCACAGCTCACAGCCGAAGGCGTGCAGCGAGTCTCGCAGAGCGCGTTTGGTTGCCAGTCTGACTGCAATGAGTAAGGCCACCGGAAACGCGAGAATGAAGGCCAGGCAGCGCACAGTTATACTCAGCCAGACCGATCCTGCCGGGATCAACGACTCTTCGAGGAAGATGGCTAGCAGTAGAAGACCGGGCAAGATGAGCATAAGCATTGCCATCGCCAGCGCTGTGGACTTCCATTGAACGCCGCGCGTCGCCCACACGCGGCTCATCACCTGCGATCGCTGGGCGCGGGTGAGCCCGAGCTTGGGATCTATGAAGTCGAGAATGAGCCAGCGCCAGTTCATCGCCGTACCCCTGTCGGACCGCGCCTGTCGAAGGACCTCTCCAGTCATGATATGTCATCAGCGGCTTCGGCGCGCTCTTCCCTGAGCCGCCGGCTCTGCCGGTGGGCTTTGCGTGGTGTGCGCGTGAAGCGCGCGAATGTCGCGGCGCCATCGCATTGTCCTCCCGCGAAGCGAGGGGCTCAGGGAAGAGCTGAGTTCAGCGATTGCGGGGGCTACAGGCTGCCGGGGGCTTGGCGCTTGATGAACTTGCCGTGACCGTTGGCGCCGATGACTTTATGGTTTTCTACGATCACAGTGCCGCGCACGAGCGTGGTGTGAGCGAAGCCGCCGAGCTGTTGACCCTGATAGGGTGACCAGTCGCATCGAGATTGCAGCTTGCGGTGGTCGATCTTAACCGTGCGGTGCGGATCGATGATGGCGATGTCGGCATCATAACCCGGGGCGATCTGCCCCTTGCGGCCGCCCATGCCCATGATTTTGGCGGGATTTGTCGAGCAGAGTTCGACCAGGCGGTTCATGGAGATGCGGCCGGCCCGAACGCCGTGCGTGTACATGATCGGCACCATGGTGTCCAGGCCCGGCAGACCCATGGGGATCTTCGTCCAGTCGCCTTTCCACATCGCCTTCTGCTTGCGGGTGAAGCTGCAGGTGTCGGTGGAGACGACGCTGATCTCATCGCCTTCGTCCAGCGCCCGCCAAAGACGTCGAATGTCGGCGTCCTTCTTCACCTGCGGCTGGCAGGCGTAGAGATGACCGTCCTTCTCCGCGAAGACCGAATCATCGAGCACCAGATAATGGGTGCAGGTTTCGGACCACACGTTCACGCCCCTCGCCTGGGCGGTCTTGACCAGGTCCGCGCCTTCCCCGGTGGACATATGGACGATATAAAGCGTTCCGCCCGTGACCTCGCACCAGCGGATTGCCCGCTCGATCGCCTCGGCTTCCACGTAGTTGGGTCGGGTCATGGTGTGAAGGCGCGCGCCATATTTCCGCATTTTCGATTGCGTGTGATTGCGCTCGATGAGCAGGTCGAGCACGCGCGACGATTCGGCGTGCACCAGAAGCATGCCATCGTGCTTGTGCATCAGCTCCAGCGATTCGAACAGCCGGGCGTCATCGCTCTGCCAGCCCATGGAGGCGTAGATCATGAACTCCTTGAAGGTGGGAAGACCCATCTTGATGAGCTGCGGAATCTCCTTGAGGTGCTGGTCATCGACGATGCACATATGCCAGGAGTAATCGACGAGTGATTTGCCTTCGGCCTTGGCCATCCACGTCTCGTGCGCCTGCTTCAGGCTTTCGCCCTTGCCGGGGGCGGCGAAATCGATGACCGTGGTGATGCAGCCGGAGGCCGCGGCCTTCGAGCCCGAATCGAAGTCATCGCACGAAACCGAGCCCATAAAGGGCAGCTCCAGGTGCACATGGACATCGATGCAGCCGGGGATAACCTCCTTGCCCTTGGCGTTGATCGTCTTCGTGCCGCCGGTCGGCTTGAGCGTGCCCGGGCCGGACACCGCCGCGATCTTCTCGCCTGATATTGCGATATCGCCCACGTAGGAATGAGAGGCGGCGTGGATCGTCCCGCCCTGGATGATGGTGTCGTAAGTCATGGTTCGTTGCGTCAAAGCTCGATTATGCGCTGGTAACTCTCGGGCCGGCGGTCGCGATAGAACTGCCACACGCGGCGGACTTCCTGGATCTCATCGAGATCAAGGTCAGCGGTGAGCACCTCATCCTTGTTGCGTGCGGCCTCGGCAATGATCTTACCCCGCGGATCGCAGACATAGCTCTGGCCGTAAAACTCGCCGATGTTCCAGGGCGGCTCGATGCCAACGCGATTGATCGGGCAGATGAAGTACTGGTTCGCCACCGCATGGGCGGGCTGCTCGAGCTTCCAGAGGTATTCGCTCAGGCCCGCCACGGTTGCCGACGGGTTGAACACGATCTCCGCGCCGTTCAGCCCCAGCTCCCGCGCGCCTTCGGGGAAGTGGCGGTCGTAGCAGGTGTATACGCCGATGCGACCGAACGCAGTTTCGAAGACGGGATATCCGAGATTGCCGGGACGGAAATAGAACTTTTCCCAGAAGCCGGGGTGGCAGTGGGGCAGATGATGCTTGCGGTACTTGCCGAGATACTCGCCCTGCTCGTCGATCACCGCGGCGGTGTTGTAGAGCAGCCCGGCGGTTTCCGCTTCGTATATGGGCACGATGAGGACCATCCCGTGCTCGCGGGCCGCGTCCTGCATCAGACTCACCGTCGGCCCGTCGGGAATGGGCTCGGCCAGGCCGTACCAGCGGTCGTTCTGCTCGGCGGGAAAGTACGGGCCGTAGAACAGCTCCTGCAGGCAGCAGACCTGCGCGCCCTGCTCGGCCGCCTGGCGGATCAACTCCAGGTGCTTGTCGATCATCGCCTGCTTGATGAATTCGAGTGCCGAGTCGGCCGGCTCGACGTTGGTCGCCTGGATCAGGGCCACTCGTGTTATTCGCGGCATGAGTCGGCCTCCCGCATGTCAACGCCGCGCGGGTGGGTGGCGGCGAGGTGGATGGATATCGATTCTACCCCGCCACAAATCATCCTGCCCTGTGCAGGCTCGATTCCGGTGCCGGTCACCGACTGATTTCTCTTGCGAAAACGAGAATGCGATCGTTTCCATCCGATCCGTCCTCGTAGGATGCCCGTCGCTCAGTCACGCGCCATCCGTTCTCGGCGGCGGCGCTGATCAGGGCATCCGGGTCGTGGTCCAGAAGCGAGTTCTCCTGATGGGCCAGCACTTCGCCCGCATCGTCCCGAATGGTTATCTGCAGAACGGCACCAACGCCTGAGCCGGCATCATGCGGAGTGAGGCGCTTCTCGATCGACATGCCGCCCCCGGAGGCGGTGCGGTGCTCTCCGCCCATTTGGCGCAACTTGTCGTAGTCCAGTGTTTGCATGACGAAGAGCCCGTCGGTTACCACGATCCTCCTCACAGCCCTAAAGACCTCGACGGGGTCTGTAATCAGACTCAGCGTATTCCCCAGCAGCAGGGCCAGATCGAACGGCCCCGGCGGGGGCTGCTCGGCCGGTGTGCAGATCCATTGAATGCGATCGCCGTGTGGTTTCGCCCGGCCAACCTCGAGCATGTGCGGTGCCGGATCCGCCGCGACCGCGTCGGCGTCGAGCATCCCGGCCAGGTGCCGGGCGTGGAATCCCGTTCCACAGCCCAGATCGATCACCCGCTTGCGGCCTTCACCGGCTGCGCTCAGCCATCGCTCCAGGGCCGGCCGCTCCCTGGCCCACCTGCGCTCCTCATCGATCAGCAGGTCGTAGGCGGCTGCGACGCGTCGGAAGTCCTGAGCATTCTGGTGTGCCTCGGCCATGCGTTATCGGCCTCAGGTTCCCGCGGCGATGACCTCGCTCAGCTCGCCGATCAGCTGATCCAGCGGTACGCCGTGTTTCTGAGAGAAATGGTGCAGCGGCACGGGAGGCGGGGCCGCCTTGCAATCCTCGCACATCCCGTGGGCCTCGAAGACCGAGAACGCCCTGGGATAGCGCGAAAGCAGATCGCATACCGTGGTGTCGCCGCTGAGGGGAAAGCCGGTCATGGTTGAGTCTCGATGGGTGAAGAGAAAAGACAAAACGGCCCCACGCAGGTGCGGGGCCGTCTTCGACAGTGGGCGATCCCAGACTCGAACTGGGGACCTCACGGGTGTGATCCGTGCGCTCTAGCCAACTGAGCTAATCGCCCGGATTGACCCGGCGCCGGGCGCCGGCTGCCGAAGAGTATACCGCCCTGAAGGGCGGACGCCACCTCGGCGGACGTCCCCCGGAGATACGCCCGCCTTGGTGGCGTTCGTCTATCCAAACCGAATCCGCCGGTTTCTTATTCCTGCGGGAGCAAAAGACGCCCCTGTCCCGCCAGGAACAGCACAAGCGGGTGAGGCCCGGCCGTCAGGACGGCCCCAGGGTCAACATCTTCCGCAACCTCGCTTCAGGGCCGAGCTCAGCGCCGAAGATGACCTGTTCCGAGTGAAGCAAGCCGTCGCCGAGGGAGATCGTGCGGTTATCCGGAATGTGCAGGCCTGACGCGGCGGACCGTACCGCAACCCCTCGGACCGGTCCTTCCCGGCCGGCTCGTCCTCAGGACTTGGCGGGCGTCAACCTCGCCCCAAGCCATGCCAGGGCCGCGGCCGCGGGGAGCAGCAGCAGCCATCCCCGCTGGTGAACGAAGCCCGCTTCAAAGAGCGGGGCGAACACCACCACCGCCGCCACGCACGCGAGCAGCGCGGCTCGGTTCAGCCTGATCGGTCGCCCCGGCCCGATGAACATGAGCACGTAGGCGGGGAAGATCAGGCCGTAGAACACCAGGAAACGGATATACAGATCCTCGCCCGGTACCTGTTCCGTGGTGAAGAAGAGTCGCACCAGCGGCACCAGCGGCGAAATCGCCAGCGGCAGAAGCGACAGCACCACGCGAACGCCGCGGCCACGAATTGCCGGCGCCAGCCGCAGTTCACGCAGATGCGCTCCCACGGTGAAGATCGACTGGGCCAGTATGTGTCCCACACCGATCGCCATCATTGTCGGCGAGAACCACAGGAAGCAGGTGAACAGGATCATCACTGCGAAGGTGATGCCCAAGACGCCGAACGCGTGACGGCTGGGCGATTGCTGCAGCGCCCGGTGGAAGGTCAGATCCAGGTATGGGCAGAGCAGGAAGCCGAGACAGATGACCGGCGCGAGATACGCCAGCTCGCTCAGCTGCGACCGCCCGACAGCTCCCAGCCACTCCCATTCGCCCAGGCCGATTGCGGCAAAGGCCGCGAGGGAGAAGGCATATACCAGTCCGGACACCACCAGCCACGCCCGATCACCGAGGAAGCTCAGGATCAGCCCCGCCCCCCACACGACGGCCGCGCAGATCACCGCCGCGTTCCCTCGCACCGCGGCCAACCCCTCCCACGATCCCAACCACCGTTCAACATCGGCCCTCGGCAGAAGCTCGGCGAAGAGATAAGTGATGAAAAGCATGTGGAACGCGATGGCGATCAGCGAGAAGACCACCATCGATCCCCCGTGCCGCTGCACCGTCTCTTCGCTGCGCTGACGTTTCGCCAGCACGTAGCCGAAACCCGCGCATCCGATCACGTTGGGAACGGCGAAAACCAGAAAGCCCCACCAGCCGAAGCGGTCGATCATCAGCTTCGGCAGGAACATCCCGATGCACCACGTCCAACTGCAGGCGCAGAACACACCCCAGGCGATAGTCGTGATTAGCGGGCGCACGGTCGAAAAGAAACCAGATGGAAGTGCGGAATTATGGAGCGGCCCGCGGTCCGGGCGGCCGCGTCAATTGACGGTCATATCAGCCGGACTTTCCCCCTCCGGCTTGACGCCGTTCTTGCGGCGTTCGCTGCGATCCCGGGCGTGCGACTTCGGCGTGCAGTGGAAGGTGATGAAGCACCGCCCGATCCGCAGCTCCTTGCCCTTCTTCTTGAGCTGCTGGCGGATCTCCATCTCGATCTTGATGTTGAACTCACCTCCGGCGGCGAGCTTCTCCTGAAGGTCCTCGGTGTTGACGATGTGGTATGCCGCCGGACCCAGGCACGGCCGGAGGAACCGGTAGGTCATCTCCTTGCAGACCACGATGTAGTCGCTGCCGCACTCGGAGAACAGGTACATGCCCGCGGCGACCTCGCTGTTGCCCAGCAGGGCCGCGCCCGCCATGGCGTTGTACCAGTTGCGGTTGATCCGCTTGAAGGGCAGGACCGCGGTGAAGGTCTTGGAATCCAGACGCTTCATGGTGATGCCGCTGCGGAAGGCGTAGGGCAGCCAGATCAGCGAGCAGACCCGGTGCCAGAAGTTGTTGCGGGTGCTCAGCCGGCTGATGAACGCCTCCACCCGCTGGGTGAACGTCCGCCGCGGGGGGGCCACCGCTTCGCTGAGACCCTGGTTGACTTCTGCGCTGGACATCCCGATCCGTATCCGGAGATTCCTGATCCAATCCCTACGCCTGCCCCCAAAGGGGCGATTTCGGCCGCGGGCACCTATGCTAAACCCCTAATCTCGGGCCTTCCACTACCATTCTTGGCCAAAGCATCGGCAAATGTCAGCCTCCGCCCGTACAAAGGCCACGATCCGACTCACCCGGAGTAAAGGTTCCCCGCGATGTCAAATTCCCGCCTTGCCGTATGTAGCTGGAGCCTGCAGCCGGCCAATCCGGCCGAGCTGGTCCGCCTTCTGGCCTCTCTGGACCTGCCTCGCGTCCAGTTGGCGCTTTCACCGGTCATGAATGACCGGGAAAACTGGGGTGATACCGTCGAGATCCTCTGGGCCGAGGGGATTCGGATCATCAGCGGAATGATGGAGATGGCCAGCGAGGACTACTCCACTTTGAAGACCATCGCAGAAACCGGCGGGGTCCGGCCCGACGCCACCTGGCCGGCCAACCGCCAACATGCCGAGGCCGTGGCCGACTTGGCGGCGGATCACGGGATCAGGCTCGTCACCTTCCACGCCGGCTTTCTGCCCGAAGATGCTGGCGACCCGGAGCGGGGGAAGCTGATCGATCGTCTGCGCCAGGTCGCGGATCTCTTCGCCGCCCGCGGCCTGGAGCTGGCCCTGGAGACCGGCCAGGAAACCGCCGACACGCTCATGGAGGCGCTGGACGAGATCGACCGGCCCAACGTGGGCATCAACTTCGACCCGGCCAACATGATCCTCTACGGCAAGGGCGATCCGGTGGAAGCGCTGAAGAAGCTCGCCCCGCGCGTGAAACAGATTCACATCAAGGATGCGGTGCCCACAACTGAGCCCGGCACGTGGGGTGCGGAAACGCCCGCCGGGCAGGGGGCGGTCGCTTGGCCGGCGTTCTTCGAGGTCGCCCTCACCATCGATCCGCCGGTGAATTTCGTCATCGAGCGCGAAGGCGGTGACGATCGCCTCGGCGACATCGCCGCCGCCGCCGGCCTCGCCAACGCATTCCTGACCGATCAGTAGGAAACCGCCTCAATGCGGGGGAGTTCGGTCGCTCCCTCGATGCGATCAGTCGCCTGGGAACCCGCGGAGGATGTATGTGGTCGGCGGTGAACGTTCCAGGATCACAGAGCGAAGGATGACATCGCATAACCTTGCAGCATTGACGATCGGACTGACGTTCCTTGCGAGTGCGACCGGTTGTCAAACACGTCCCGGTGGCGGTCGGTCGGAGTGGCCCACACCGCCGGAGGTGCTCTATCGCCATGCCGCGGTGGCCTCGGACCATCCGATCGCGTCCGAAGCGGGCGCGGAGATGCTGGCCAGGGGCGGCAACGCGGTGGATGCGGCCGTCGCCGCTTCGTTTGCCCTCTCCGTCGTCCGCCCCTATTCCTGCGGCATCGGCGGCGGGGGATTCATGGTCATCGCCCCCGGAAGAGGTGGTGAGCATCAGGAACCTATCGCTCTTGACTATCGCGAGACGGCTGCCGCGGCGGTCGGGCCGGATTATTACGTCAACCTGGATGATGAATACGCCAGCCGCTACGGCGTCCACGCATCCGGCGTGCCGGGCACCGTGGCGGGGCTACTCTACGCACTGGAGCACTACGGCACGCTCGATCGGGCGACCGTCCTCGCACCCGCGATCCGCGCCGCCTCCGAAGGATTCGCCGCGGACGCCAGCCACCTGAGCGCAGAAGAAAGTCTCTCCGACACGCTGATAAAACATCCGCTTCTGCACGATCCAATCGACCCGATCTGGCGCATGATGTGTCTGAACGGCGACGTTCGAATCGGCGATAAGATCCGCAATCCCGATCAGGCCAGAGCCCTGCAACTGATCGCGGATCACGGCGCCGATGCTTTCTATCGCGGGCCGATCGCCGAGGCGATCGTCACGGTGATGGAGGAAGGCGGCGGGCCGATCACCCGCGAGGACCTGGCCGGCTATCGCGTGAATGTTGTAAAGCCGCTGGTCGGAACATTCGGCGAATACGAGGTCGTTTCGATGCCGCCGCCGAGCAGTGGGGGGGTCGCCATGCAGCAGATCCTCGGTATTCTCGATCGTCGACGGGAGGACCTTGAGCAGTCTGCGCACAACTCGCCTCAGTATGTCCACCTGCTCGCCGAGGCGATGAAGCACGCCTTCGCCGACCGCGCGACCTGGCTGGCCGATCCTGCTTTCGTCGATGTGCCGATCGATGACATTCTCGATCCGGCGTATCTCGATCGCCTGGCCGGTTCGATCGATCTCAACCACACGGGCGACCCGCTCAAGTACGGCTCCACATCGCAGTTGAACGAAGATGCGGGAACAAGCCACCTTTCCGTCATCGACTCCGACGGAATGGCGGTGGCCTGCACCGAAACGATCAACCTCGGCTACGGCTCGCTGATCACCGTGCCCGGTTTCGGATTCGCCCTCAACGACGAAATGGACGACTTCACGACGATTCCCGGCGCGCCCAACGCCTTCAAGCTGCGGCAGTCGGACCGCAACCTGCCCGCTCCCGGAAAACGACCGCTGAGCAGCATGTCGCCGACCATCGTGATGCGTGATGGCCG
>CP070772.1:3039982-3060328 GCA_020345805.1 Phycisphaerales bacterium
GCGAAGGATGGCAGCCCGTGGATGAGCCTTATTTCGACGACCTGACCGTCAGCGAGTTCCTCATCGTCGCGCGTTCGCGCTCCAACCACGACCCGGAGATACACGACACGTACGAATGGCGCGACGTGCCACCCGGGTACTGCCTGCCGAACGCTGTTTGCCGGAGCTACATTGCGCGGGTCCTCTTCGGGGACATCGACAACATCAGCGAATGCGACACCGACACCGGCTACGCCGATTACACCGACCAGTTCACCGAGCTCGTCATCGGCGAGCCGCTGGAGATGACGGTGGACGGTTCGATCGAGCTTCCCGCCGACACCTGCGGCATCTGGATCGACTGGGATCACGATCTCAGCTTCGACGATCCCCGCGACGTCGTGGCGATCGGTCCGTTCAATCCTGATACGGAGACGTTCCAGACCACGGTTACCGCGCCGACGGACGCCCAACCTGGAGCTACGACCATGCGGGTGCAAGTCGCGGAGAGCACGGTGATCGGTCCGTGCAACGATCATGGGCTGTCCGGCGAATCGGAAGACTACACCGTCGTAATCCTGGGAATCCCGTGCCCGGCGGACGTCAACGGAGACGACACGGTCAATATCGATGATCTATTCCAGGTCCTCGGGGCATGGGGCCCGTGCGATGCCTGCCCGGAGGACATCAACGATGACGGCGTGGTCAACATAGATGACATCTTCGCCGTACTCGGCGAATGGGGGCCGTGTCCGTAAGAGCTTGAGACGGAAGGAGTACCGGCCAACTGATTGCACTCTGCCACGACGACCAACACCGCAGGCAAGCGGTCCTGACGTGGATTTCGCAGGAGGGCGCTACAATAGAGACCGAAAGGTCCGGCGGAGGGGCCGGCAGGGTCATATGGGAAATGCAAGTCAGGCTCTTTGTCCGCTTCCTGGTGAATAACTGCATCCGGCGCGGGCAACGCATGCGCGAAGGAAGAGCAGCCGGTGGTTAGACGGTCGTCCAGCAGCAGACCCGGCTCGGGGCACGGCGTGTTGGGAATCGCGCGGACCGTTGTGGAATGGATGACACACTCCCCGCTACGGTCATTCATCATCGTTTTCCTGGTGGCCTTCGCCGTTCGCGGTCTCATACTGGCTCAGGTTCCTCCCAACCGCTGGCATCCGGACAATCCTTACAGCCAGGATCAAGTCATTGCCATGTCCCTGCTCGAAAAGGGCGAGTTCGGCAACATGTACCGGGTACCCACCGGGCCGACCGCCCATGTGGCGCCAATCGTCCCCGGTCTCATCGCCGGGATATGGTGGCTGTTCGGAACGAATCTCACCGGGGGATATGTTGCACGATTGATTGTGCTCGCGTGCTACTCGGCCATGTACGGCATGATTCCGTGGGTCGGTGGCAGAGTCGGCATCGGCAGGCAGGCCGGGATGCTCGCCGGCCTTGCCGGTGCTGTGATCCCGGATCAGTCAGAGCATGGCCAGGAACTGGCCGCCATTGCCCTGGGCCTCATGATGATCGCCATGGTCGGGCGATGGACCTCCGCGCGCAGTTCGCCGCTCGGTTCGCTTCTCCTGGGAGTCGCGATCGGCGTTTCTTTCCACGTTCAACCCGTTCTTCTGGCGGTGTTCGCGGGCTTCATCATCTTCGAATTGTGGTGGAACCGAGGTCGGCGAAAGTGGAGGCTGTCGGCGCTGGTGGTCATCGGCGCAATGGTCGCTTGCGTCCCGTGGGCCTGGCGGAACTACAGGGTCTTCGATGAGGTCTTCTTCATTCGCAGCAATCTGGGCCTGGAACTTCGCATGGGCAATTACGAGGGCGCCGCCGCGGCTCTGGAGGTCATCGGCCGCCGGGGAGTCTACCGCCATCCGTCGGGCCAGAAAGAGGAAGCGCTTCTCGTCCGAGAGATGGGCGAAATGGAGTACATGCGACAGGCGAAGCGTGAGGCGCTCGAGTGGATCGCAGATCATCCGGTCGACTTTGCCCGCCTGACCGCTCTGCGTTTCATTCATTTCTGGTTTGGACCCTTGCACCGCCCGATTGCCGCAGTGGTGGTATCTCTGCTCACTCTCCTGGCCTTGCTTGGCGCAAGGCGGTGCCTGCCGTCCATGACCACTCCGCAGCGTGCTGCCTTGCTGATACCGTTGGCGATGTACCCGCTCATTTACTACGTGGTCGGTTACGAGTTCCGCTATCGCATTCCCATACACTGGATCCTGCTTCTGCTTGCCGGCGCGGAACTGTGGCACTGGATCAGGCGCTGGCTCGCCGACCGCCCGACTTCCACGATAACGGCGGGGCAAGATTCGACGACCTCTGTGGCGTGCCCGGAACGCGGAGGCCGTAACCGCAACGGGGAATACATCGAGACATCCTGACAACGCGATAGCGCGGCTCTCAGAGTCGCGCTTTCTATTCCCATCAAGCATCCCCCCATCACGGCCCGTGCGGCGACCAAGATCGCCGGTGCGGCCGGTGGAGCGGCGGGCTCCGTTACAACCTTTACCAGACCGTGGCTCGAAGAGCCTTGCCTACGCGCCCGACAGGGGCCGGTGGCCGCCTGACCGGGCACCGTTCGAATCCAGGCGGTATAACTCACGACCGGAACCTGGCATGCACCATCTGCTGAACATCCTTGCCGCCGGAGGCGGGGCGGACCCGGATTCCACCAAGGCGCTACAGGTCTTCGGGGCCACTGCGCTGGTGGTGGCTTTCGGATTGCTCGCCACCACCAAGCGCGCTTACCGCTGGCAGCGGATCCCTGCAGTGGGAGCGCTGATGAGCGGCGGGTGGGTGGCCATCGTCATCGGCGCACTGCTGGGGCCGCACGCGCTGCACGTCATTGACGGCGACGTGCTGCTGCACGTGCGGCCGCTTCTGATGCTCGGCCTGGGCTGGATCGGGGTCATCGTGGGAATGCAGGGGCAGGCGGAGTTGCTGAAGAGGGTGCCGATGGTGCTCTGGCGATGGACGCTGATCGATGCGGTGCTCAGCGTTCTGCTCACCGGTGCAATCGCGGCCATCGTGATGAGCCTCTGGTTGCCGCCTCAGAATCGGACCGCCGTCTGGATGCTGGGATCGGTGCTGGCGTTGGCGGCGTGCATGGTGGGATGGGCCCCCGAGACGCGATCCATCCGTGTGGCACACACGCCGCGGGCCACGCGGCTGGCGGTGCTGGTCCAGAGTGGAGCGGGCCTTTCGGCGATGATGGCCATTGCCCTTTTCGGCCTGACTTTCGGTCTGACGGGGCGCGACGAGGCCGGGCAAATGCAGTTCTATGTCGGGCGGGCGGCGGTGGAGATACTCATCGCGGCGGTGGTCGCGATCCTTCTGGGATTCGGCGGGCGGTTCATGCTGCGGCGGGCCGACCGAAGCCGACCGGATATGCTGGCCGTGTTCATCGGCCTGGTGGCGATTTCGGCGGGAGTGGCGGCGGACCTGTGGTTCTCCGTGCTGCTCGGTTCGATGCTGGTGGGGATGGTGGTGGCGAATCTGGCCGGACCGAGGCTGCGGGATTTCGAGCGGTTCATCCTCGGAGCAGAGCACGCGGTGGCTCTGATGTTCTTCCTCCTGGCCGGGGTTCTGCTGGATCCGGCCATCGGCTCCTGGGGCACGATCCTGGTGATGGCCCTGCTGGCGGTACGTTTGGTGGTGAAGCCGCTGGCCCTGACCAAGAGCGTGGCGGCCTATGCCGACGAGTTGCCATTGCAGAGCGCGTTGTATGCCGCGCCGGTGCGACAATCGCCGGTGGCTATCGCTATCGCCGTCGGGCTGGTGCTGGCAGAGGTGTCGATATTCAACCGTCGCCTGCTCACGATCATCGTGCTGGTGGGGCTGCTCAGTGAATTGCTGCCGTTCCTTCTGAGCCTCGCGCTTCGGCGGCAGGTTCGAGAGAAGATTTCCCCGGCAGGGGGCGGCGCATGAAGGGATTTCGCCGCCTGATACTGGCGTGGGTGGTACTTGTTGCGGGCATGGCCCTGCTGCGCTACATGGAGACGACACCGGGCGGAAACACCGACCCGGAAACTCCCGCACCGACAGCGCTGCACGATCCGCTGGGGGAGACGTTCGAACCGCCCCCGGCGGGTCTGATCGGCACCACCGCCGGTCTGGGCTTCCTGCTCATCGGAGCGTGGCTGACGGGCCGGATCTTCCGTCATCTGGGCCTGCCCATGATCACCGGCTACCTCGTGTTCGGCGTGCTCGTGGGGCCGGAGCTGTACGAATCGCTGATCAGGATCGAAGCGGTGCAGCGGGTCGCGCCTCCCGCGGCCCTGGTTCCGGGCCAGACGCTTGAGTATCTGGAACTTGTCAACGCCCTGGCGATCTCGATCATCGCGTTCACCGCGGGGGGTGAAATACGTCTGGAATCGCTGCGGTCGGGGGCAAAACACATCGTCTCGATCACGATGGCCGGGGTGGTGACGGTGTTTGCGGGCGTGGTGGCGGTCCTCATGCTCACGCGGCCGTGGATTCCCATGCTGCGCGAGCAGGAAGCAGTGAACGTCTGGATCATCTGTGCCATCATCGGAACGATTGCGATCGCCAATTCGCCGGCCACGGTGCTGGCGATGATCAAGGAGACGGATGCCGACGGGCCGATGGCACAGATCGGCCTGGCGGTGACAGTGTGCAAGGACCTGCTGCTGGTGATCGTGTTCACCATTTTGATGGCGATCGCGTTGCGGGTAAGCCCCGGGATCGAAGGCCCGACGAGCGCCGGCACCGGAGAAATCGTGGCCGACCTGTCCCGGCATCTGCTGGGCTCGATTCTGATCGGTGGGGTGGTGGGAGCGCTTTTTCGGCTGGTGATACGGCGGGTTGCGGACCACATGGCGATCTTCGTGATTGCCGCGGGCTTCGGCCTGGCCCTGTTCAGCGAAGCCCTGGCCCTGGAGCCGCTGCTGGTGGCGCTTTCGGCGGGTTTCGTGCTCGCGAATCTCTGGCCGCGTCAATCTGAGGAGATGTTCCACGCCACCGAGGAACTTTCGCTGCCGGTGTATTGCGTGTTCTTCGCTGTGGCGGGGGCGATCATCAGGATCGATGCACTGCTCAGCTTGTGGCCGCTGGCGCTGTTCATCGTGGTCCTGCGGGGCGTTCTGCTCTGGAGCAGCACCTGGCTGGGCACCGCCGTCACGCGCATGGCGGGCCCGGCCCGCGGATGGATGTGGACCTCGTTCGTGGCCCAGGCCGGGGTTTCCATCGCCCTGGTCACCCAGGTCACGCATTCGTTTGGTGATCGGGACTGGGGGCTGCAGCTATCCAGCCTGCTGCTGGCGATCATTGCCATCCACCAGCTTGCCGGTCCCCCGCTCATGCGGCTGGGGTTGATCCGATCCGGCGAGGTGAGCGAGGAGGAATAGGGATACATGATCGACACGCACTGCCACCTCGCCTTTCCGCAGCTTGCGGGGCGCGTAGAGGAGGTTCTGGCCGATGCGGCCGGGGCGGGCGTACACGGGATGATCACCGTCTCCACCACCTCGGCGGACTGTCGGGAAAGCCTGGCACTGGCCGAGCGGTTCGAGAACGTGTGGTGCACGGCGGGGATTCACCCGCTCTATGCGGATCAGGCGTGCGACTGGGAGACGGTTCGTACGGTGGCCCGTCATCCCAGGTGTGTGGCCTGGGGTGAACTGGGGCTTGACAACCATTACCAGGAACCTCTCGCAGCCACCCAACGGCGAATCCTTGAGGAGCATCTGGCACTGATCGAATCGTGCTCGGGCGATGCGATGGACAAGCCCCTAATCATCCACTGTCGGGATGCATTTGATGATCTGTTGCCGGTGCTCGGCGACGCGTCATTTGAGGCGAACCGATGCGTCTTTCACTGTTTCAACAGCACCTCGGAGGATGCCAGGAAGGTGCTGGACTTCGGGGCCTGGATCAGCTTCACGGGGATCGTGACGTTCAGGAACGCCCGGCAGGTTGCGGAGGCGGCGAAACTGGTGCCTCCGGACCGGATAATGGTCGAGACGGATTCTCCGTTCCTCACGCCCGAGCCGATGCGTAAAATCTTTCCGAACGAACCGCAGTATCTCGTGCACATCGCTCGATTCCTGGCGGATCTGCGCGGCGCCGACCAGGACGAGTTTGCAGAGGTTCTCGACGCCAACGCGCGAAGTTTCTTCGGCATCTCCGCACCGCAGAGGTGCTGACGCTCAGCAAAGTGGGGCCAGCCATGGACACGCCTTCCGTTCCCGATGTTTTGGATCAGGCGATCCGCCAATGCCAGGAGGGCGAGCCTGAGTCCGCGCTTCGGTTGTTGCGAGGACTGGACCGTGAAGCCCTTTCCGATCCGGAAAAGGACAGGGGGCGGGCACTGGGCGTGGAGGTCGCCTGCCTGATCGAGCTGGACCGGGAAGGGGAAGCTGAGTCGAAGATCGCCGAGGCACTTTCGCAGCGCCGCGATGAGACCCGGTTCGTCCTCTGGCTGGGCAACCAGCTGTCGGATCTGGGACATTTCGAGCCGGCCGAGCGGGTGTTGCGGGCTCTCTGCGAGCTTGACCCGGAAAGCCCCCTGCCCTTCTACAACCTGGGCGTGATGCTGGAGCGCAGTTGGCGCCTGGATGAGGCAACCACCGCCTTCGATGAGGCACTTGACCGCGACGCTTCTTTCGAAGACGCCCTCATTAACAAGGCGCTTTGCCTCGAGCAGCGCCAGGATTGGGAGGGCGCGGCGCAGGCGTATCGGCGATACCTCGAACTGACCCCGGACGATGCGCATTGCTGGGTCTCGTTGGCGATCGTGGAGAGTGAACGGGACGAGTACGAGCAGGCCTACGAAGCATACGAACATGCGCTGGAGCTGGAGCCGGAGTGCGTGTCGCTTCACTTCAACTGGGCGGTAACTTCACTTCGGCGCAACGATCACGAGCAACTGCGTTGCTGCGCCTCGGCCCTCGCCCGGATAGCGCCTGGAGATTGGCGCACGGAATCGGTGGGAGGTGACGTGCTGGAAGCCGACGGGCACATCTGGCCGGCGTGGGAAGCCAAGCTCCGGGCCGTGGAGATGGCCTTCCAAACCGAAGGTGAGGAAGCCGAGGCGCTACCCGCCATCGCGGCGGTCATTGGCGCACTGCGCTTCGCAATCCGAAACGACCTGGCCCAGCACACCGAAGATCTCATCGAGAAAGTATTCGATGCGCATCTGTTCGCCGACGGCGTGCTGGCGGAGATGCGAGCGCTTCTGGGCGAGCCGTCCGAGCAGGCGAGAGTGTTCTTCGTGCAACTGGAGGGCAGCCCGCACATCCATCTTCTGGAATCCGAAGGCGACTCGGCACTCGATCCTCTTCAGGAGTACGGCTACTTCCGCAGTTGCGAGGTGCTGGCGAACGATGAGGCCCAGGCCCGGCGGCTGGCCCTGGAGTTCGAATCCAGAATCGGAGACGGCCAGGACTGCCGTATTGTGGAAATCGAGGAGATGGAGGGACCGCGCAAGACCCACCTCGGCCTGCGGAGTTGCTCGGCGATGCTGATCTTCCCGGTTGACGAGCAGAGTCCCGAGGACCGCCGCCGCAGCGGCGGCTGATCAGAAAAAGAAAAAAAACGAATCTTCGCGCAGGCAGCGCCGGGGCAGCGCGTAGTTGCTGACGGGGGAGTGCGCGCGGGGAAAAGGGAGGCCCGATATGCCGGAGAATGAAGATCCACACGGATTCACAATCACGGAATTGCTTGTCCTGCTTGCACTTATGGCGATTCTCCTCGCCGCGGCCCTTCCCGCTCTGGCCTGGGGACGCCGCAACTCGCAGGTTCAGGAATCCCTCAACAACCTCATCACCCTCGGGGTGGCCCAGGCGATTTACGCCTTGGACTGGGACGGCCGGCAGTGCACGAACGTGGTGGATGATCTCGCGGTCTATGGCACCAACGAGCAGAGCGCATACACCAACTATCAGGACATCACCGGCCGGGATCACCCGCCGCTGTATCTGGGCTGGTGCGATGGCGGTCTTTGGGCCTACTGGATGGATAATTACCCGGGCAACTGGGGCCTATGCCAGCCGATGGTGTGGCCCGGCGGCCCCGGCCATCTTGTCGGCTTCGGGGCGTTCCGCGTACCCAACTGCAAGCCGTTTCACGACTACGTCGCCGGCCGGTTCTATGAGCCGACGCTGTACGCTCCCGCCGACTGGGTGCCTTACGATCTGGTCGAGCAAGCATTCGATGACCCCTGCGAGTTCAACACCTGGGCCGGGACAACTGATTGCTGGTGGTCCAGTTACTGCTTCTCGCCCGCGGCGATATTCCATCCGGACGTAATGCGGGCCGAACCGCTCGGCGGGTGGCAGAATCCGTGGGATATCGGAAACGGTTTTGAATCGCCCGGGCTCTGGCAGGTGCGGTATCCGGATCTGAAGACGCAGATGCTTGAGCATCACTGGAATCAGAACCCACCGACCGACCCGTGCAATCCGAACTTCGATGGCGGCGTATACGACGGCTGCGAGCCGTATTACTTCAACCACGCGCTCGCTTCCGAGCCGGCAACTCTGTTCTACGATCTCAGCGCGCGCCTCCTGCCGAACATAGAGGCCATCGCCGCCGATGCCCTGGTGATGCAGCAGACGGGCTACGGGCTGTGGAGCCGCGACACGCCGTTCGGAGAGCACGGCTACTTCGGCGAGTACGGCTACGACCTCTTCTCGCTGTCGCATCACATCCTGACCACCGAGGGCATCCTCGGGCGCGACACGCTCAACATGGGGGCGGTGATGCCGGTCAATCCACCGGAGGACCACGGCCCCATGCCCCGGCCCGGTAATCGGCGCTACCTCATCCAACGTGAAACCATCGCGGAGCCGAGATGATGAGACAATCAATGACTCTTAGCGCTACCTCTATCTTCGCCGCAAGCGTCCTGCTCATTCCCGCCGCCCCGCAAGCGCAGGCCGAGGATTTCTACTGGAACAACGAAAACTACTATTGCGGTGTGTTCGGGGACAGCTTCAACTGGAATTACCCCTGGGATGACGAGATTCCCGGCGAAACCGACGTGGCGATCTTCGACGTCCCGGGAATCTTCACCGTCGATTTCCTTGAGCATCGCCATACCGATCGGGCGATCATCCGAAGCGGCCTGGTGGCATTCCATTTCAACGATAACGCGGACTACTGGCCGTTGAACGCCAACCCCGACACTCCGGCGGTGGTGGTGGGTCTTGAGGGCGGCGATGTCGCCGGTCTGAAGCTCAGTACCGGCAAACTGCAGGCCGCTTATATCGATATCGGATACGCCGCCGACTCACTGGGGCTGATGGAAATCACCGGCGACGGGGATTGCCTCGACTATGAGAAGCGACTCCGCATCGGCGCCGGAGGCATAGGCTTCCTTCACATCCACGACCTGGAAGGGCTGTTCGCGCCGGCCTGGTACTATGCCTACCTGGAGATAGCCTCGGAATCGGGCTCCTTCGGTCGGGTAACCGTCGGCCCGGACATAACCTGGCATATCGCCAATACCGGGAGCCTCTTCACGATCGCCAAGGGCGGCACGGGTGAACTGACGGTCACCGGAGACTCCACCATTGACTGCCACCCGGTCATCATCGCCCACGAGCCCGGCTCCGTGGGCATCGCCTCAATTGATGACTCGGAGTGGCTGATCGACGGCACGCTGGACGTCGGCCGACACGGCCTTGGCTCGCTTGATATCCGCAACGGGGGTACGGTAACCGCGGGCCTTACCACGCTGGGCGTTTACCGCATCGAGCCACACACCTTCGTTTATGGCGAAGGGGGCGTCGGAGCAGTCACCGTCACCGGCGGCGGCTCGTCATTCTCCGCCACCGATCTCATCATCGGATACGAGGCCATCGGCAAGCTGACGACCGCCGAAGACGGAGTCGCTGTGGTCACAAACAACGTCACGATCGCCTATCTACCTGGATTCGAGGCCCCCGACAGCGTGGGGACTCTGGTCTGTTCCGAAGGAGGGACTATCGAGATCGGCGGCAATCTCATCCGCGGCGGCGGCAATGCGCTGATATCCATCGAATTGGGAGCGACCGACGATTACTACGACTATCCCGCCATCAGTGTCATCGGATCTACCGATGATTTCGACGCCGAGGTTGTTCTCGTTGACGACTTCGTACCGCAGATGGGCGACGCGTTCCGCGTGGCCCACGCCGATGGCGGGGTCGGCGAGTTCTCGTTCGAGCTGCCCGACCTTCCCCCGCCCCTGGGCTGGCTGGTGATTCAAGACGGCTACGATGTCATGCTGCAAGTCGTCGACAATCCTGGCTTCGGCGGCACGAACGGCAGGGACGACCGCGGTGAGGCTCAGCTCCCGGTCAGTAGCGGGAGCAGACCGCACCGACTCTCCTTCAACGGCGACTACTTCTGGAACAATGCTCGAGATCGCGGGCAATTCGATGATCCCGCGTTCTGGAACGACGGGGCTTCGGGCGTTCCGGGCGACGATGACCTCGCGGTTTTCGACGCCGCGGGGATCTTCGACGTTGACTTCCTCACTGAGGCCGTGACCGACCGGCTCCTTGTGCGGCGCGGCATTCCGACCTTCCATCTCTCCGCGGAGTCCGGCTACACGCTCCTCAACCCGCTGCCTTCGGCGCCGGGCATCGTGGTGGGCGACGGTGAAGGGGATGCCGCAAAACTCATTGTGGAAGGCGGTCCGCTCAACGGAGTGTTCACCAACCTCGCCTTCGCGCCCGATGCGGTGGGATTTCTGGCTCTTCAGGGACCGGACGCCTCCCTGACGAACGACCAACATCTGCACGTCGGGCATGGCGGGGCGGGCATCCTCACAGTCGATGGCGGCTCGATCGTGGCCAACGGGCACGGAATGATCGCGTCGGCCGAAGGCGCTTACGGCCAAGCGACCGTCACCGGTCTTGGGACCCTTTGGACCTGTGACGGTTCGCTGGCCGTGGGAAAGAACGGCTACGGTGAGCTGATCATCAGCGACGGCGCGGGCGTGACCTGCCTGGACGCGATCATCGCCCAGTACCTCGGCTCGATGGGCTCAGTCACCGTGAGCGGCGCCGGCTCGAGCTGGTACATCGACGGCACGCTCGACGTGGGCATGACCGGCTTCGGCTCGATGCTGATCGAAGACGGCGGCAGCGTCTTCAACCACACTTTCGCCACCATCTCCACCTATCCATACGAACCCTGGTATGTCGCCGGCGCCGGCGGCTTCGGCGACGTTACCGTGACCGGTGAAGGATCGGACTGGACCATCGACGGCGATCTGTACGTCGGTTACATATCGTACCTCGCCGACCTCGTCATCTCGGATGATGCAACCGTCAATGTCACCGGCTCGCTCTTTCTCGATTATGACTCCGGTGACTCGACCCTGGCGCCGGGCCGCAACGGGAGCATTCACATCGGCGGCGACTGCGAAATCGGTACCCGCGGCTATCTGGTCATCGAACTCGGCGAGAGCGATTACCAGACTCCCGCGATCGACGTGACGGGATCGATGAACGAGGCTCCGGCCGAGGTTCAACTCGCCGAGGGATTCATCCCCCAATGGGGGGATGTGTTCCACATCGTCCACACCGGCGCGGGAGTGGGAGAGATACTCTTCACGACCCCCGATCTCCCGCCTCCCCTGGGATGGGAGGTGATAAACGACGGCTTTGACGTGAAGCTGAAGATCGTGAGCACGGTCTACGGCGACCTCAACGGCGACGGCAAGGTGAACCTCGATGACCTGTTCCTGGTGCTCGCGGCCTGGGGCACCTGCGACGGCTGCCCGGAGGATCTCAACAACGACGGCAAGGTAAACCTCGACGACGTTTTCGTCATTCTCAACAACTGGACCTGACCAACTCTGCGGGGGGCGACCGCGTCGGCGGCGCCTCCCCATTCATATCACGCTCCTTCAGACACGGCCCCGGATCTTCCGGGGTTTCGTCTCTTACATCCGAGGTGAGGTTTCAAGAGCGTCAGGATGTTTGACTATGCGAGCAACTGCAATCACGAATCCGTCGCTTCTTCCGCGTCTGATTCAGATTGCGATGGCGGGTCCTTCTGTTCCCGGTCCGCAGCACCGATGGCTCTAAGCGGAATGGTCAGCTGCTCGTCGGGCGGGTATTCGATCACCACCGCCGCGTCCTCGTCCAGCGGTTGCGTGACCGGGCTGATGGTCATTTGCGCCAGCCAGCGGGCCGGCTCATGTGTGGCCCGCTTGCGTTGAATCCGTTGCGACCACTCGGAGAAAGAGACTGCCATGCCGTCCGGGGCGCTCCACTTCAGCTTCGCGGGCGGATCATCGTTGTCGATGATCTCGGCAAACAGAGTCACCACGGTCGACCGCGTGGCCGAAACGGGCAGGCCGCCGTCTTTCAGCCGGCCCTCGTTGTATGAAAGCACCCGCTCCTGTCGGCCAATCGCCGTCATGTGCAGGGTCACGATCCGGTCATCATCCAGTACGAGGCTGATGCGGGCCTTCTTCAGTCCGCTCCGTGTCAGCGCAAGGCCCGCATCCAGATCCACCGACTGACCCGGTGCCAGTTGATCCTGGCTGGGCTTGGCCGCCGCACAGCCGCAGGACGAGCGGATATCGCGGATGGTCAGCGTCTCGCCGGTTCGATTCGTCAGATTAAAGACGTGTCTGACCGTGGTCTTGCGGCCGGTTATGGCCACGGTTCCGAAGTCGTGATGGAGGTCCCCCGCCAGCGGCCCCCGGCCGACAGTGAAATACCAGAGCCCCCACCCCGCCGCGATCACGACGATCAGAATCAGCAGCACCAGCAGACCGACTCTGTGGGGATGTTCACGCATGACAGGTCACCGGCCACGGCGTTCTTTCCCGCCCCTCCCCAACGGGCGACGGGCGGCAACATCGTAACACGATCACGGAGGTCCGCCGTATGAACGGCTGAACCGGGTGCTCTCGCGGCGACATCGGGGCGCCCCGGGGGATTATCACCCTGTACTCTTGTCACCGGAGTCGGGCTCGTCTGCCGTTCTGGCAGTTCACCCGGCTCACAGAGCCCGAAAACGGGCCTGCGGGCGGCGCGTGCTTTGCATCGGCATTCTTGGCGGGCGGTCAGACCGTCCGCCGGGAGGTCATTGTCATGCGTATGGACCGCTTCACAACCCTGGCCCAGCAGGTGCTGGCCACGGCGCAGATGACGGCCGTCAGCCGGCAGCACGCGGAACTGACGCCGCTACACGTTCTCGGCGCGCTGTTGGAGGACGCCGACGGGATCGCCCGGTCGATCATCGCCAAGGCCGGGGTGAACGCCGAGCAGGTCGCCCAGGTGGGCGAGGCCGAGCTCAATCGCCTGCCCGTGGTGTCCGGCGACGGCGGAGCGGCCCAGGGGCAGGCCAATCCCTCTGTCATGCAGATCTTCGCCGCCGCGGACAAACAGGCTTCAGCTCTGGGCGACAGCTACATCTCTTCAGAACATCTCCTGCTGGCCCTGGCGGATGTTAAGTCCGACGCGAAGGAAGTCCTCGCCATCCACGCGCTCGATTCCAAGCGGCTGCTTGAAGCGATAAAGGCCCTGCGCAAGGCGTCCGGCGTCGAGCACATCCACGATGCCGGCGGTGAAACAACCTACGAAGCGCTGAAGAAGTACGGAATCGACCTGATCGAGCAGGCCCAGGCCGGGCGGCTCGACCCGGTCATCGGCCGCGATGACGAGGTCCGGCGCTGCCTGCAGGTCCTGAGCCGGCGCCGGAAGAACAACCCCGTGCTCATCGGCGAGCCGGGCGTGGGCAAGACGGCGATCGTGGAGGGAATTGCCCAGCGCATCGTCGACGGCGACTGCCCTGCCTCCATGCGCGAATCGCGCATTGTCGCCCTCGACGTCGGCCAGCTTCTGGCGGGAGCGAAGTTCCGCGGCGAGTTCGAGGAGCGCCTAAAGGCGGTCCTGCGTGAGGTCACCGCCGCCGAAGGCAGGATCATCCTCTTCATCGACGAGTTGCACGCCATCGTCGGGGCCGGGGCGGCCGAAGGAGCCGTCTCTGCGGGCAACCTCCTCAAGCCCGCACTCTCCCGCGGCGATCTGCGCTGCATCGGCGCTACCACCCTCGATGAATATCGCAAGCACATCGAGAAGGACGCCGCCTTCGAGCGGCGCTTCCAGCCGGTCTATGTCGGCCAGCCGTCCGTGCAGGACACCATCGCGATCCTCCGCGGCCTGAAGGGCCGCTACGAAGCACATCACGGCGTGCGGATCCAGGACGGGGCGCTGGTCACCGCCGCCACCCTCAGCCATCGCTACATCGCCGACCGCTTCCTGCCTGACAAGGCCATCGACCTGCTCGACGAGGCCGCCTCCAAGCTGCGCATCGAAAACGACTCGATGCCCATCGAACTCGATGAGCTGCACCGCAAGGTCATGCAACTGGAGATCGAACGCGAAGCGCTGAAGCTGGAATCCGATGCGGAATCCGCCAAGCGACTGAAGGCCGTGGAGAAGGAGCTGGCCGGCCTGGGAGAGGAGGACCGCAAGCTGAGCGCCCAATGGGAGAGCGAAAAGGCCGAGCTTGATGAGATCAAGGCCATCAAGGCAGAGATCGACGCCAAGCGCATCGAGTTCGAGCAGGCCCAGCGCCGCGGCGATCTTGAACAGGCCGCCCGAATCCAGTACGGGGAACTGGTGGAGCTTGACAAGCGCCTCGACGCCACAGAAGAGAAGCTCGCCGAACGTGCCGAGCGAGGGCAGGCTCTGGTCAAGGAGGAAGTCGACCCCGAGCTCATCGCCGAGATCGTCGCCTCCTGGACCGGGATTCCCGTTGCCAAGCTTGTTGAAGGCGAGCGCGAGAAGCTCCTGCGCATGGAGGAGTCCATGCGCAAGCGCGTGGTCGGCCAGGACGAAGCGGTCAAGGCCGTCTGCGACGCCGTCCGCCGCAATCGTGCGGGACTGGGCGAATCGACCCGCCCGATCGGCTCGTTCCTCTTCCTCGGCCCTACCGGCGTGGGCAAGACCGAGACATGCCGGGCCCTGGCCGTGCAGCTATTCGACACCGAAGAGGCCATCGTCCGCATCGACATGACCGAGTACATGGAGCAGCACGCCGTCTCGCGACTCATCGGCGCGCCTCCCGGTTATGTCGGCTACGAAGAGGGCGGCCGGCTCACTGAGGCCGTCCGCCGCAGGCCGTATTGCATCGTACTGTTCGACGAGATGGAGAAAGCGCATCCCGATGTAAGCAACATCCTGCTGCAGATTCTCGACGACGGCCGCCTCACCGACGGGCACGGTCGGACCGTGGATTTCCGAAATACCATCATAGTGATGACCAGCAACCTCGGTTCCGATGCGATCCTGAAGATGAGCGAGGACGGCGCTCTGGACGTGGAGATCGAAGCTCACATGCGCCAGATACTCAAGGCCGCCTTCCGCCCGGAACTGCTCAACCGCATCGACGAAACCATTACCTTCACGCAGCTCACGAAGGAGGATCTCGCGGGCATCGTGCAGATCCAGTTGAAGAACCTGCGCAACCGCCTTGCGGAGCGCAACCTGTCATTGACCTTGAGCGATGACGCCACGAAGGCGCTGGCCGAAGAGGGATTCGATCCCCAGTTCGGAGCCCGGCCGCTGAAACGGGTGATCCAGCAGCGCATCGAAAACCCCCTGGCGACGAAACTCCTCGCCGGCGATTTCGAGCCCGGCGACGCGATACACGTCGATTTCCAGGGCAAGAGCTTTGTCTTCACCACCCCCCCCACTTAATTCCTCCGATTAGACACCTACTCACCCACGTGAGTCCTCACGCCGGGACGCAGCGCAGCGCAGTCCCGGGTCCCCTCAGTCAATCGGCAGCGCCCGCGCCATCTCCATGAACGATTCGTAATTCGCCTGCACCTCGTGCATCGAATCGCCCGCGAACTTCTCCAGAAATGTGCGGGCGACCTCGAACGCCACCACGTTCTCCATCACCACGCTCGCCGCGGGCAGGGCGCAGACGTCCGACCGCTCATATGCGCTGTGCTGCGGCTCCCTGGTGTTCAGGTCCACGCTGGGCATTCCCATCAGCAGCGTGCTGATGGGCTTCATCACGCCGCGCACGACGATGGGCTCACCGTTAGTCATGCCACCTTCCAGGCCGCCTGCGTTGTTGGTAGGTCTGACGAATCCGAGACTTGCCGTGCCGCGTTTGCGTTCATCGAACAGGATCGGATCGTGCACCTCAGAGCCGCGGCGTCGGGCGCATTCGGCCCCCAGGCCGATCTCCACCGATTTGAACGCCTGGATGCTCATCACCGCCCCCGCCAGCCGGCCATCGAGCTTCTGGTCGTAATTCGCGCACGATCCCAGACCCGGCGGGCAGCCGAACACGTGCACCTCCGCAATACCCCCCACCGTGTCCTTGTCCTCCTTGGCGCGGCGGATATGTTCGATGATCTTCGCGCTGACCGCTTCATCCGGGCAATAGACCTCCGACGCTTCGCGCCCCCGGATCAGATCGTCGAGCTTCTCTTCGCTCACCTCGACCTCAGTCACCGCATCGAGCAGGCCGCGCACGAAGCCGAAGGCCTCGATCTCGAACTCCCGCAGAAGGCACCGAGCCACGGCCCCGGCCGCGGTGCGGGCCGCGGTCTCCCGGGCGCTGGCCCGTTCCAGCGTCTCCCGGCAGTCGGTGGTCAGCCATTTCAACGAGCCGGCCAGGTCCGCGTGCCCTGCCCGGGGTCGGTGCAGCGGCGGCGTCTTCTCCAGATCGTCCAGCCGGCTGTCGCGATTCGCGATCTGGATCACCACCGGCGCACCGGTGGTTCGCCCCAACCGCACGCCGGCGAGGAAGGTGGCGGCGTCTGACTCCATCTTCTGCCGCGCCCCCCTCCCGTAGCCGCCCTGGCGCCGGCGAAGCTCGGCGTCGATGAAATCAAAATCCAGCTCCAGCCCCGCAGGCAGGCCGTTGATCAGAACCGTCAGGGCCGGCCCGTGTGATTCCCCGGCAGTGTGGCAGGTGAGTGTGCTCATATACGTATCGTATCGATTGAACTGTGAGACGGGGCGGCTAGTGCGGACAGAGTACTGTAGATTATCGTTGAACGCGTCGGGTCCAGTAGTTCGATAACCAGCTGTACTTCCGCAAGAGCGGAAGATCAGAGACTTCGCGAGAGCGCCGCAGGTACGCCTGAAGCATGCTGTGCGCCCTCTCCAGCAGAGCCTGGCGGGGCAACTCGGCCAAGCCTTCAAGCGCAGCTGGGCATAGGAAGTCCACGATGGACATCCCATCGAGATCGTCGCATACTAGATCCTTAATGCGTCGCGAGATTTCCTTAGCCAAGTCTGCTTTTTCCCTATCTCTGGCAATGCGGGCAGCGAACTCGCTGAGGAATCTCAAGATTTCTGGTTTCACAATGATACGAGGGTACAAAGCATGATCTTGCTCGGCCGCGTGAGCTTTGACGATACCAGCCCCGACGACTTCATCATCAGTCACCTGCATGCCCCAGCCAACTGAAACTGCACCTCGCAGCGGATGTCCTGCAGCCAACATAAATAGTGAGGTAGCCGCGCAGACTTTGAACAGGTTGAAAACAGCCGCGAGCGTGCGGATTTCTGCATCCATCAGGATTGGCACCGAGATGACCAATGAATCGGATGCCCATTGACAGATCGAATCATCTCGCTCGGTCTCTTTGAGCAACTGTGCTTGGTGTTCGCTCAGTCCATCTACGTCGGCCGACTCAGGCTCCGTTTTCTTTAGATCCTGGTAGACATTGTCCACCAAGCTCCGCAGTTGCTGTGTTGGCAGCAAAGACTCCTTCTTGAGCCTCTGGATGTCGACCTCATCAGCTCCATCATCCAGTGCTTTGTCGAGCATGAGGAGTTGCCTACTTGTACCGAGAATATCCAGAAACACCGTCACGAAACGCACAGGCTCCGCCGCTTTGATGTTCTCTACGGTCTCTAGCATCCGTCAGACCTTTCGAGATGTCCGCCGTATTCTAGTGTGAACCAGTCCATCTGATCCCGCAACCGACGTGTAGGCATTGCATGGCCCACTTTCGGTTCCGCCGCTACCATAATCGCGCCATGCGAGATCTCACCCCACGTCAGATCGTTTCGGAACTGGACCGGCACATCATCGGGCAGGACGGTGCCAAGCGGGCGGTGGCCATCGCGGTCCGCAACCGCTGGCGGCGGCAGCAGCTCGAGCCGGAGATGGCCCGGGAGGTTGCACCGAAGAACATCATCATGATCGGCCCCACCGGGGTGGGTAAAACCGAGATCGCCCGGCGGCTGTCGAACCTCGTCAACGCACCTTTCATCAAGGTCGAGGCGAGCAAGTACACGGAGGTGGGATACCACGGCCGGGACGTGGAATCGATGATCCGCGACCTGCTGGAGCTGGCCGTGAACATGGTCCGCCAGGAGCACGCCGAGCAGGTCAGGCCGAAGGCCGAGGAGGCCGTCGAGCAGAGGCTGGTCGGACTCCTCCTAGGTGAAACCGGTCAACCTCCCGAGAAAGGCTGGGTCAAGAGCGGCGAGGCGGGATACCTCGCCGACGAGGAAGCCCAGGAGCCCGATTCACTCGAACGCCTCCGCCAGCGCATGGCCGAGAAGCTGCGCGACGGCGATCTCGAGGACCGCGAGATCGAGATCACGATCAGCGAAAAGCAGGGAACCGCCATCATCGGCATGATGAGCCCCGAGCAGATGGATCCCTCCCTGGCCTCCATGCTGGAGAACATGATTCCGGAGCGCAGCAAGCGACGACGCGTCACCGTGGCTCGTGCGAGGGCGATCCTCCTGGAAGAGGAGACCGACAAGCTCGTCGATACTGAGAAGATCATCGAGCAGGCCATCGAACGCACGGAACAGACCGGCATCATCTTCCTGGACGAGATCGACAAGATCGCCGCGGGCAGAGAGGGCAAGAGCGCCGATGTTTCGCGCGAAGGCGTGCAGCGCGACCTGCTGCCGATCGTGGAAGGCTCGACCGTCAACACCCGCTACGGCGTGATCCACACGGACCAGATCCTCTTTATCGCCGCGGGCGCCTTCCACAGTGCTTCAGTGAGCGACATGATGCCCGAGCTTCAGGGGCGATTCCCCATTCGCGTGGAACTTAGCGCCCTGACGAAGGACGATTTCAAGCGGATTCTCGTCGAGCCGGACGCCGCGTTGACCAAACAGCAGGAAGCCCTGCTCTTGACGGAAGGGATCGATGTGACGTTCGAGACGGACTCGATCGACGCCATGGCCGAGTTGGCCGCGGAAGCCAACGGCCGGATGGAGAACATCGGGGCGCGGCGCCTGATGACGGTGATCGAACAGGTTTTCGAGGAGATCAGCTTCGACGCCCCGGACATGGCCGCCCGGGGCGAGCGGGCGGTGACCATCGACGCCGCCTTCGTGCGCGACCGGCTGGCGAAGGTGATGAAGGATGAGGACCTGAGCCGGTTCGTGCTGTGAAAGGCCGAAACGTCGAAACGTCGAAATGTCGAAACGGTTCGGCGGGCAAGCCTCGGCTTCCGCGTTGGATTTGAAACGCGGAGGACCGCGGAGAGTACTCCAGATTAATGTAAGGGCTTATCGAGTTTGCATCCGCACTCGGGGCACACGCCGGACACGTTGCCGGTGAGGTCGTAATCGCACATCGGACAGCTCAATCCAGGAATATGCCTTTTCGGAGGCACGAACAGAAGCGCACCCATCGCCATAGGCATCGGCAAGAACACGACCAGAGCGTCAGAGCCCAGATCACCGGGCGCCGGTAACCAACTGTTCGTCAACGACGCGCCCATCCACCAGAGACCCATTGCACCTGCCGCGAACAGCAGGACAACGAGCTCGCCGTACATCAGGCCTTTCAGCCGTGATCGCCTTGAGGATACTGCGGCCGCGCCGAAGCCCCATGCCATGAGGGCCACGAACACGCTCAGCATCATGAATGTGATGTACTCCATCAGCCATCACCACAAGGCGTGCTCTCTGACGCAGCCGGTGGTAGGCCTCGCCCCGTCCACTTCTCAAACTGCAGGGCCGCCTGGCGGATGAACATGTCCCGGCCCGTAATCACCCGCGCGCCGCGCAGGGCGGCATCCTCGATCAAAGGCGTCCGCCGCGGGCTGTAAATCGTGTCGAACACCGTCACCCGATCATCCAGCGACACCTCTCCGTCCGCCAGCACATCCAGCGGCGACTTGTCCGCAGCCGGCCCACCCGTCATTCCGATCGATGTGCAGTTGGATCGATTGATGAAGCATCTGTGTGATCCTCTAAATTTGCCAGGATGCTGTCAACAACAGCCTGTGTAACATAACCACTGTCAATACTGGCCAGTGCTACCCAGATTCTTGTATAATCACCCATGGCCATACACACCGCAGGTGTCTGATAGTGATCAGGTGATTCAAAATTATATGCCCAAAAAGTAAGTGTGTCTCCAACGGTGTCTGATACAGCCTGTATA
>CP070772.1:3060428-3085815 GCA_020345805.1 Phycisphaerales bacterium
GACCGGTTCATCGCCACGCACATGATCTGGGTGAGGATGAGTCCGGAAGCGCCGACGAGCGATCCGGAGACGATCAGCACGGTGTTGGAGATGACGAAGCCGGTGGCGCAGGCGGCGAGACCCGAGAAGCTGTTGAGCAGGGAGATCACCACGGGCATGTCCGCGCCGCCGATGGGCATGACGAAGAACACGCCGCAGATCAGTGCCGAGCCGGCCACGGCCCAGTACAGCCAGGTGGTCTCGGGCGAAAGGACCAGCCAGACGCCGAAGATCACCGAGATCACGAAGAACACGCCGTTGAGGACCTTCAGCATCGGGTTGGTGGAGGCGTTGCCGAACTTCCCCCGAAGCTTGAGGAAGGCGAGGAACGAGCCGGAGGCGGTGACCGCACCGATGATGCCGGAGGCCGCGGTGGCGATGTAGGTCTGCATCGGATCGGCGTTCTCGGCCCGGATGGCCTCTCCGATAAGCTCGGCGGTGACCTCCCCCCCGCCCGCTTTGCCGGCGGCGACGGAGGCGAAGTGCATGAACACCGCGCCGGCCACCAGCATGGAGGCGGCTCCGCCGGAGCCGTTGTAGAGGGCGACCATCTCGGGCATGGCGGTCATCTGGACGAGCTTGGCGGCGATGAGGCCGACGGCGCTGCCGATGATGATGCCGAGCACCCACAGGTACCAGCCGTCCCAAACGTTCAGGTCGCCCGTGTACATGAGCAACGTCGCGAGCATGGCCAGGAGCATCCCGGCGAGGGCCTTGAGGTTGCCCTGCACCGCGGTCCGCGGGTGAGTCAGCCCCTTGATCCCGAAGATGAAGAGGATGGCCGCAACGACGTAGAGGATGTTCTGAACGGGCAAGATCCAGCCGGGAGCCTGACCGCCCACATCCTGTGCGAGTGTAGTAATGATCTGGTAATCCACGGCATCAACCCTTCTTCTTCTGGAACATCGCGAGCATGCGATGGGTTACGGCGAACCCGCCGGCGACGTTGATCATGGCGAAGATCACCGCGCCGAGGGCGACCAGGCCGATGAGCACCGATTCATTCAGGGGCGTCTGGCCCGCGACGATCAGGGCGCCGACGATGGTTATGCCGGAGATGGCGTTCGCACCGGACATCAGCGGAGTGTGAAGCGTCGGCGGGACCTTCGTGATGATCTCGAAACCCACGAAGATCGCCAACGCGAAGATGGTCAGGTAGAGAGTGAACATCAGGCATTGCTCCCTTCTGCAACGGCCTCCGCGGCGGGGGCCTGCTCTTGCTTGGGCTCTTCAAGCGGCTGGAGACCGAAGATCTCGCGTGCCATCTTGTGGATGATCTGGCCGTCCTCGCACTCCAGCGTCCCGACGATGATCTCGTCTTCCATGTCGATCTGGAGTTCGCCCTCGTTGGTGATCAGCAGGTCCAGCAGGTTCTGGACGTTCTTGGCGAACATCTGGCTGGCATGGAACGGGAGGTTGGTGGGAATGTTGGTGGGGCCGAGGATGGTCACGCCGCTGTCCACGACGGTTTCGCCCGCCTTGGTCAGCTCGCAGTTGCCGCCGCGCTCCGCCGCCATGTCGACGATGACGGAGCCGGTGTGCATGCGGCGGGCGACGTCGGCGGGTATCAGCATCGGAGCCTTCTTGCCAGGGACCGCCGCGGTGGTGATGACCACGTCGCTCTCGGCAATCTGGTCGGCCATCAGCTCCCGCTGCCTGGCCTTCTCCTCGTCGGTCAACTCGCGGGCATAGCCGCCCTCGCCTCTGGCGTCAGCGACCTCGATCTCCAGGAACTTCGCCCCGAGCGACTCGATCTGCTCCTTGACCTCCGGCCGTACATCGAAGCCGTACACGACCGCTCCGGCCTTCTTGGCCGAGGCGATGCATTGCAGGCCAGCGACGCCGGCTCCGATCACGAAGACCTTGGCCGGCTTAATCGTGCCCGCCGCGGTCATCATCATCGGGAACATCTTGGGCAGAGTGGTCTGGGCCAGGGCCACGCAGTAGTAACCGGCAACGGTGGCCTGTGACGACAGCACGTCCATGGCCTGGCCGCGGGTCGTGCGGGGGATCAACTCCAGTGCGAAGAGCTTCACCCCGGTGGCGGTGATCTTGTCGATCGGCTCCTGTGCCGTCAGCGGCTCGGAGAGTCCGATGATCACCTGGTCCTTGCGATACAGATCCAGGTCGCCGGCGCCCTTATCGAGATTGGCGGCGTAGGTCCGGACCGTGCAGACGATGTCGGCCTTGGCGTAGATCTCGGCGTGATCGGCGACGATCTTGGCGCCTTTTTCCTCGAACTCGGCGTCGGTATAGCCCGCCTCCAGACCGGCCCCACCTTCGACGATGACCTCGGCGCCCCGCTTGGTGATGTACGGCAGGACGCCCGGAACCAACGCCACACGCCGTTCACCCGGAAACGTCTCTTTGACAACTCCAACAATCATACCATTTGCATCCGCTTCAACGTGTAACCAGGAAATGTGACTACGGTTGTCACGCCGGACGCGAACCTATCGCGCCGTCGGAAGTGGATACGGTAGGCAAAACCGATCGATCAGTCATCATTGTTCGGCCAAAATCTTTGGCGGGACCTCAAGATTCGGCCGAACGGCCGGTGAGGGTCACAAACTACGGCGGGACTCCTCACCGGCGGTGGCCGGCGCGGCGGCTCCGGGGTGCCCGGAATGCACCCGAGGACAGCGGCCAGACCTGCCGCTGAGCGCAGTCGGGCGGCTGAGGGGAGGAGCGCCGAGATCGCGCTGAGCCCGGCCGTCGGGACCGCGGCAGCGCGGGGCCGGCTCGGCCCCGGTAATCGTCGAGCAGGCCCGCCGGCCGCTCCGTCACCGGACAGAAGCCGCGTGCTACGGGCACGGCCCCCAGGCCCCGAGGACGTCGAAGATGTCATCGATGTTGACCACGCCGTCACCGTTGACATCCTCGGGGCAGTCGCTGCAGGGCCCCCACGCCCCGAGGACGGCAAAGAGGTCGTCGATATTCACCGCATCATCATCGTTGACATCCGCGGGGCAGGAATCCTCACACTCGTCGGGGATGCCGTTGTCGTTGTCGTCCCGGGAGAATCCACCGGCGATATCGCACTCGTCGGGCACGCCGTTGCCGTTGCAGTCCCCGCTGGTCTGGTCGTCGATATCGCACTCGTCGGGGATACCGTTGCCGTTGCAGTCAGGTGAGCCGATAGCGGCGATGTCGTACCGCATCACCTCGCCGTGCGGATAGGACCAGCGCAGGGGCGAGAAGTAGAGGTATCGGCCGTCGTATATCGCCCCGCAGAAACCGTTCCCCTCGTCACCGACGCCGTAAACTCTCGGCCTGAACGCATCCCACGCGGCCACGTCCGCAAACGAACCTTGGGTGTCGTAGCGCAGGAATTCATCGTTGGGCCCCGAGTCCCTCTGGGCGGGCACGAAGTAGACGAACCGGCCGTCGAAGAAGCCGCCGGCATAGCCCTCCGGATCGTATCCCACGCCTGCCGCCCCGGGATCAAAGGTGGCCCACGAGTCGGTGTTGCCGAAGTCGCCCTGCGTGTCGTATCGCAGGACCTCGCCGTGCCAGTAGCCCGGCTCGCGGTAGCCGGGCACGAAATAGACATACCGGCCGTCAAAGGCGGCCCCGTGATAACCGTCCGGGTCGTAACCCACGCCGTGATCACCGGGATCGAACGCCTCCCAGGAAGCGGGATCAAAGAAGTCACCGGTCGTGTCGAAGCGCAGCACCTCGCCGTGATGGTTCGTATCGTGCGTGCAGTTCGGGACGAAGTAGACGTACCGCCCGTCAAAGATCGCATCCCCGTAACCGTAATCATCGTTTACGCCGTAGTCCCGGGGATCGAACGTGGCCCAGGAGTCGACGTCTTCGAAAACCCCGGTGGTGTCGTAGCGCAGCACTTCGCTGTGATGAACGGTTCCATTGTCGTAGGGCGCGAAGTAGATGTACCGGCCGTCGAACGCGCCGCCGATGTAGCCGTCCGGATCCGTCCCGACGCCGTGGTCACCGGGATCAAATGCGGCCCACGAATCCGTGTCGCCGAACGGGCCGTTCGTGTCAAATCGCAACACTTCGCCGTGCGCGATGCCGCTCTGCCGGAACGGTACGAAGTAAACGTAGCGGCCGTCGAAGATCGCGTAGGCGTAGGCATCCGGGTCGTCGCCCACGCCATGCGCGCCGGCGTCGAAAGTCTCCCACGATGCGGCGCCGGCGAAATCGCCTTGCGTGTCGTAGCGCATCACCTCGCCGTGCGGAATCGTGCCGTTGTTGTAGGGTGCGAAGTAGACGTACCGGCCGTCGAAGACGCCTCCCCAGTAGCCGTCCGGATCGGTGCCCACGCCGTGGTCGCCGGCGTCGAACGCGGCCCAGGATGCGACGTCGTCGAAGGCCGTACCCCAACTCGCGATGTCCTGATCGTCCTCGACGCCGTTGAAGTTGCAGTCTTCGCGCCCGGCGGGAGGCAGGCTGCCGGGCGGCGCTCCATCGGCGATAATCCCCACAGCGCCAACCGCCAGCAACGCGGCGGCGCAAGGTATTCCGCAGAAGACGGGCAGGCGGGTTCCCCGGGGTATCGGCGTCGAATACATCACTCTGGCTCCTTTTCTTGTTGTCTCAACCACGCCGCCCACCCCGCGACGGCCCCGGGGATCGCCACTGAGATGCGAACGTGTTCATCCTCGACCCTTTCCAGCCGCGGCAGGCGGATCAGCGCACACTCGGGGGCGACGGACATCGCCCCCTCAACACGCGGGAGATCTAGGGCCCTGGTCTCAAGATCGTCCGCCCGAGAGAGGAGCGAGCTCGGCGGCGCCAACGGCAGGCCGGTCGAAGGTCTTCAACCTGAAGCGCTATACGGCCGGACTCCGCGCGGAACAGGTTGATGAAAGATGTCGGCATTCCTCGGCCGACAGCACGGATGACGGGCGGCAATCGGCCACGCGGCCGGAAACCGGTCCGAAGGCCGCCGCATATCCCCGAGAGGCTCAGTCAGCTTCCGGACACGGCCCCCAGACGTCGAGGACGGCGAAGATATCGTCAATATCCACGACCCCATCTCCGGTGAGATCCGCCGGGCAGTTCTCCGGGTCATCGCACGTCCCCCAGGCGTACAACACCGAAAAGACATCGTCGATATCAACCACATAGTTATCGTCAGCGTCGCCGGCGACTTCTACCTCCACGGCCTGGCACTTGATGGTCCAGTTGCCGGATTCCCGGTCCTGCCAGGTCACGAAGGTCTCGCCCGCGTAGCTGACCACATCCGGCTCGACCGAGTCAACGCCGTCGGCCCCGCTGATGTCGATGTGACCCGTAGCCTTGCAGTCCAGGCTGCCCTCGATCTCGCTGGCCCCGGCCCGCTGGGCCTGCCAGACGACCAGGGCAGGTGTGCCGGGCGGTCCAATAAGACTCAAATCGGGGTTCCAGCAGTCAATCCCGTCCTCCGAGAGCACTTCAGCCTCGTCGGTCAGCCAGGATTGACCACCGTCCACGGTCATCCGTCCGAGGATCTCCCAGGTCCCCGGTGCATCGTCGGCATCCGTGTACCTGCCCCAGACCAACCTCAGCAGTCCATTCTCGTCGAGTTGCGAGGCGGGGTCGTAGCAGACGACCGTCTCCTCCAGGTTCTCGGTGGCCAGCGAAACACTCCCCCACGAGGCACTGTCAGAGTCATAGGAGGCAACATAGAGATTGGACTTCCGCTGCAGCTCGGTCGGATCCTGAGTCCCGGTGGCAAACACGACGGGCCACGTGGCATAGACGTCCTGCTGATTGCCCACGGCACAGTGGCTGACAATGTTCTTCTGCATTTCTGGATAGTCGTCAATCTGGGCCCTGGCCCACGGCTCTCCGAGAGCTGCACGCGCGAATGACCACAGCCACCGTCCCCGCTCCAACACGGTGACGACGACTTCATCGCCCGAGGAGATCACGCGTGGGGCATCGAGGACGTACTCCATGCTGGTTAGAACCTCTGGCTCTGACCATGCTACGCCACCGCAAGGCCTCTCAGTAACGTACAATCTAAATGCGAAGGTTGCACCGCCGTAATATGCCGGGTAGTGGCCCTTGGCGGCAACGACTACACGGTTGCCAGCGACTGCCACGTCGGCCTCGTCGTAGCATACGTTTTGAGCAGCCTCAAACAGAACAACCGGATTGCTCCAGGTCGCGCCGTCATCGTCGCTGGCGCTGTAGCAGATGTTCCATTCCTGCTCGACCTTCTCGGACCAGACCAGATGGAGGCCATCCTCGCCGGCCGCGATCCTCGGTCGCCTCGCCCCCCCGGTCACAACGGCACGAACTATACTCGGCTCAGGGAACAAATCGGTCATGACCTCCCCCTCGGCGTACGGTGTTTGAAAGCCCAGAATCGCCCCAACCGTCGGGGCCAGATCTTCCCGGTTCTTGTGGGAGTCGCTGACAAAATCTGTTTTGAAGTCCGGCCCGATTGCCAGGAAAAGCAGGTGACGACACCCTCGGCAAAGACATCCGTGCCCCGCAAACCCTGAGGCGATGCCGTCGGAGTGTCGGCCGTGATCTGTTGTGAGTATTAGTGCCGTTTTATTCCGGTAGTACTCATCGCTCTGGATGAACTGCCAGAAGTCGTAGGCGATACGATCGGCGATGGCGATTGCGCCCGTATACTGATCCCAATCGGCGGTGTGCCCCGCACCGTCCACGTCGGCCAGATTGACCAACATCAGGGCGGGGTGGTGTTCGTTCATTATCTGGAGAGCTTTGTTCTGGACCCAACCATCGACGGGCTGCCAGTCGACACGGACGATGCTTGCACGGTGGTTGAAGCCGTAGTACGGGTTGAGGCTGTAATCGAGATACTTCAGGTTCTTTTGCTTCCCCGCCACGATCCAGGTCTTCTCAATCGGGGCTCCATGTTCCCTGCGGAAACACTCGAAGATATTCGGATCCTTGGTTCGCTGTCGCGTCTCAAGGGTGCCATTATTCTTCAGAATCTGCCCCACACCGGAAATGATTGTCTGGTGGCCCGGCGTGGTCCCCGAGAGCGCGATGCTGTACAACTCCGCACAGAATGAGCCTTGAGCTTTGAGCGGGTCCGGCACGGGCAAGCCCGTATCCGGATCGATCCCGCCCATCGTGAACGGCATGTACTCCGCCGTGACCTCGGTGAACCTGATTCCGTCGATCACCACGATGATGACGTTCTCGGTCGCCCGGTTGACTGCGGGCGCACGACTGCTGGCATCCGACGTAGAAACCGCTGATTGTGGTTCCGCAGCATCGGCTCCCCGCCCGGCGATCAGAAACATGCACAACAGGAGCGCCCCGATCAGTGCACGGCATCCAGGAATTATGTTTCCGTCTGCCGCAAGACGATTGCGCGCACCCATGCCCTTACCTCCCATGATCTGTAATAAACGAGTACCTCCCAGGTCGGCGGCGGCGATCGGCTTCTCCATCGCTACAGCCCGGCCGCGCCGGGATCGCACGCAAGGCGCACCCGCGTCGGGTCTCCATGCCACATGCGAGATCACGCGCCGCGTTGCGGCGGATCGGTTTCCGCTAGTACTACAAGTGGTGGCGGCCAACGGCGTGCCTGAACGGCCGCCACCGGTCCACTCGCCATCTCTCGCCCCCGCCAGAGCCGGATCCCCAGCAGAGCGGCAGTTTCGCGCCTCCGGCGCAGACGCCATGCCTCCGCCCTCCCCGCCGTCACCGCACGCGGACCAACGTCGAACGCGAGGCCGGGCGACGCGCCCTCCCCGCCCCCCGCTTGTGACGGCCTAGCAGCCGGATTCTGCCTTCCCGACTTTACCATGGGCCGGGCTCTTTTCCAGACAATTCCGCCCGGAACGCAGCGAATGACGATGGTCCCGCCTCGCGGGGAAATGGGCATCAAATCGGCCATCGCGCTCCGGTGAGATCGCACCGCCGGCCCTTGAAGCGCAGATCTCTCGTTGGCACCGGCACTTACGGTGATTGGTGCGGGTCCGGTTCGGTGATACAATTGGGTGTTCCCGCAATTCCCGCGGATCACCGCGCCGTCTGGTCTTGCAAGGATGGTGAGTCAATGCCGTACCTGGAAGTACAGACACCACAGGGCAAGAAGCGACTCGAGCTTACCGAGAAGGCCGTGACGATAGGTCGCCTCGCCGATAATAAGATCATGATCCCCGATGAGCGGGCCTCCCGGCATCATTGCGTGGTCGAGCCCTGGCAGGATGTCTGGCGGGTGCGTGACCTGGGTTCCGCCAACGGGACCAAGATCAACAACCTTCGTGTCACCGCCGAGATCCTCGACAACGGCGATGTTCTCCGCATCGGCACCACCGAGCTGCGCTATATCGACCCGGAGCAGGTCGCTCCCCGCAAGCGTCCCAACACGCCCGATTTCGGCGTGGCCGTCGAGGAACCGCCCGGCATACTCGATCAGGCGACCCTGGACCTGAGTGACGTCGTCGCCGACGCCCAGACCGACTATGAGAAGAGGCTGCGGGAGATCATCGATTCGGCTCCCGAGAAGCCCTTCGACGAGAGCGACATCAGCCTCGTGGACACCCGCGGCGTGACCATCCACCAGGCCACCAGCGCCGGGCTGGACTCCGGCAGCGACGAGGACGTCGGCGAAGGTATCCGGGTATTCCTGCTCATGCTCCTGGCCTGCTTCCGCTCGCGGGCGACCGACCTGCACCTGGAGCCCCGCGTGGACAGCGCCGCCATCCGCATCCGCGTGGACGGCTACATGCTCACCGCCGTGGAGGTGAGCATGTCCATCTACAAGCGCATTCTCGGCGTGGTGAAGGTTCTCTGCGAGATCGACACCAGCCAGAGGAACGTGGTGCAGGACGGCCATTTCTCTGTGGCGGTCAAGGGGCGCCGCATCGATTACCGCGTGAGCCTCACCCCCTCCATGCACGGCCAGAAGCTGGTGGTCCGCGTGCTGGATTCCTCCAACGCCCCCAGCCGGCTGCACGAGCTGGGACTGGTGCCGTGGATGTATGAGAAGCTGCGCACGATCGCCATCAAGGACGCCGGCCTGCTGCTGGCCTGCGGCCCCACCGGCTGCGGCAAGACCACCACCCTCTACTCCTGCCTCCGCGAGATCGACGTCGAGCAGCGCAACGCCATCACCATCGAGGATCCCGTCGAGTACTACCTTGAAGGCTGCACGCAGATCCCCATCGACCACAAGAAAGACAACACCTTCGCCAACATCCTGCGCTCCGTGCTGCGGCAGGACCCGGACGTGATCTTCGTCGGCGAGATCCGCGACATCGAAACCGCCACCGTGGCGATGCAGGCCGCCATGACCGGCCACCTGGTCTATACCACCGTCCACTCCAAGGACACTATCGGGGCGATATTCCGGCTGCTGGATCTGGGCGTGGAATCGTACCTGGTGGCCAACGCCCTGAACGTGATCCTCGCCCAGCGGTTGGTACGGGTGCTCTGCGAAGGATGCAAGAAGCCGGTCAGCCCCACCCCGGCACAGAACATGAAAATGGGGCATTCCCTGGACGGGGTGCGGCAGGTTTTCGTACCTGCCGGGTGCAAGCGCTGCCTTCGCACCGGCTTCCACGGCCGACGGGCGATCTTCGAACTGCTGGAAGTCGATGACGCCATGCGCGACGTGATCATGAAAGCCCCCAGCATCCAGACCATCCGCGATCTCGCCGGCCAGGGATTGTTCATGTCCCTGCCGCAGTTCGGGTACGGCCTGGTCGCCCAGGGCATCTGCAGCATGGATGAAGTCGACCGCGTATCGGGATCTGAATAAGCACAACCGGGCGAGGGAGATGAGCCGCAAATGAAGCATCGGCAGGCGGATTCCCCCGCAGGTTCCATCTCGTTTGTTCGCGATCTTCCCGACACCAGCGAATACGTGAGTTTGCTCGCCGAGCCCGAAAGCCGCGCCCTGCACTCGGGCCTCGTTAACCTCCAGCCGGGCGAGGACTGCGGCTGGCACTCCACCGAAAACCACGAAGAGATGATCATCTGCCTCCAAGGCGCAGGCGAATTGGCCCCCGAGACCGGCCCGCGCATCCCTCTGGCGGCGGGCCAGTACGGCTACAATCCCCCGCACACCCGCCACTGCGTCTTCAATACCGGCGACAAGACCATGCGCTACATCTACGTCGTCGCCCCCGCAGCTCCTTAATCCGGGCTACGGGTCGTGATTGACGGGCTACGGCCGCCGGAGATAATGCGGTGAGAATCAGGGGGTACGAGCATGGCACGGATTCAATTTGCCGTCGTGTTCTGCATGCTGGCGGGTTTCGCAATCGCTCCCGAACAGGTCGAAGAAGCGAAGATCACCTCACTCGAGCGCCAAGCCGGCGGAGACGAGAACAAGCGATACTTCCTGATCGGCCCTCGTGAAGCGGAGAAGCCGCCGGAGGCCGGGCACGGTTTGCTCGTCGTCCTTCCCGGGGGGGATGGAAGCGCTGACTTCCGGCCTTTCGTTGAGCGGATCCTGAAGCGCGCGGCGCCGGAAGGATACGTCGTGGCTCAACCCGTCGCGGTCAAATGGACCGAAGATCAGCGAATCGTCTGGCCCACACAAAACAATCCGGTTCCCGAGCAGCAGTTCTCCACGGAGGAGTTCATCAAGTCCGTGATTGAAGACGTCAACACGGTCCTTCCGGTTGATGAACGACGGGTGTTCTGCATGGGATGGTCCTCCAGCGGTCCGGCCCTGTACGCCGCGGCGCTCGTGGAGGAGCCGATCGCCGGCGGTTTCTACATCGCCATGTCCGTCTTCAAGCCGCGTCTCCTGCCGCCACTGGAGCGTGCGGAGGGCCGGCTGTTCTATATCGAACACTCTCCGGATGATCGTGTATGTCCCTACCGCATGGCTCTTGACGCGAAGAAGCGGCTCGGCGAAGCCGGAGCGATCGTGGAATTCTCAACTTACGAGGGCGGACACGGCTGGCGCGGCGACGTATATGGCCGCATCCGGCGGGCCATACGGTGGTTTGAGACGCGCACAAGTGACGACAAGGGCGGCGGGGATCAGCCCGCGCCCCCGGACGAGCCGTGAGGCGCCGGTGGATAAACCGTTTCCTTCAAAGGCAGAACCGTACGATGCAGGCCAGACTCATAGGATTCGGCGAGCTCGAGATTGACGGGAAGCGCTACGACCATGACGTGGTGATCGACGGCGGCCAGGTCCGCAAGCGGAAGAAGGGGCCGTCCCGGGAGGCGAAGCGTGAGGCCGGCCATACGCCACTGACTGCCACCGAGGACCTTCCCTGGGGCGGCCGGCAACTGATCATCGGCACGGGTATGTACGGGGCCCTACCGGTCGCGGAAGATGTTGAAGATGAGGCGGATCGCCGGGACGTGGAGGTCATCGCGGCGAGGACTGAGGACGCCTGCAGGCTGATCTGCGGGATCGAGGAGGAAACTGAGATCCACGCCGTCATCCACATCACCTGCTGAGGCCCCGGAAGCGGAGAGCCGGCCATCTCCGGCCGTCCCCACGAAGCGGGCGGCCGGCCTCAAATCGGCCGCTGCCGCCGTTTGCCACCACTCAGGCGCCTGCTATACTCCCCGGTTCTATCTGGAGCCGGATCCATGCCTGACGTAGTAGCCCCGGGCAAAGAAGTGACCTTCACCATAGCCAAGGCCCCCCGCCGGGAGGCCGAGCGCAAGACCATCCAGCGTCTGATGCGCATGCAGCCTCACATCCAGAAGGGGCTGCGCGGCCTGGCCAGGCAGCGGCGGCAGAAGGACAACCGCCCCTACATCCGGGCCGGCGTCATCTGGGTCGATCGCAAGAAGACCACCAAGCTCACCCGCGTGGCGGTCGGCGAGACCTTCACTCTCCGTCTCACCCCTCAGATCCTCCCGGATATCAAGGCGGTGGAGCAGTACCTCACCACGGGAAGCGCGAAGGCCGCCAAGCCCGCCAGGCCCGCCAAGACCGAGAAGCCCGCCAAGTAGCGGGCTCCACCGAATCCAACCGACCACACGAGCCGCCCGTCCTCGACGGGCGGTTTTTCGTTCGACCCGATCCTGCCACACGGAAACCCGTGTAGTTGGAGAACCGGCGGGCGGTTGGACGAATCGCATGTGTCGGGGCATGCGGCGGTCTGCGCCCATCGGCCGCGTGTACCGGAGTGGGGTCGTGTCATCGATGGAGTGAGCCGGATGAACTCGACGAGATGGACCGTCACTTGCCTGTCGGCGGTGATTACCGCCTCCGCCGCCGCCGGAACCGACGCAAACGGCGAAACGGCCTCCGAGATGGCCCGCTATCTGCTTCGCTGGCACGAGACGGGGCGATTCAACGGATCGGCCCTCGTCGCCATGGATGGCGAAGTCCTGCTCAAGCGCGGTTACGGTCCGGCCAATCGCGAGTGGGAAATCCCCAATCAGGCCGACACTCGTGTCAGGCTCGGCTCCATCAGCAAGCAGTTCACGACCGTGATGGTGTTCCAACTGGTGAAGGAGGGCCTGCTCGCTCTGGATGACAGGCTCATCGATCACCTGCCGGACTACCGGCAGGACACCGGCAGCCGCGTCACCATCGACCACCTCCTCCGTCACACCTCCGGCATCCCCTGCTACGTCCGCGACAGCGAACGTCGCCCCGACGGCCGGCTGAGATTCTCCTGGAGCGAGCGGTTCGACAGGGAGGAATTCATCCGCGACCAGATGAGCGGTGACCTGCACTTCGAGCCCGGCTCCCAGTACCGCTACAGCAGCACCGGCCACTATCTTCTGGCCCTGATCATCGAGAAGCTGACCGGACTTTCGTATGAGGACAACCTGCGGCAGCGCATCTGCGAGCCGCTGGGGCTGGCCGACACCGGCGTGGACCGCGCCGATGCTATCATCCCCCGGCGGGCCGAAGGTTACGTGAAGATCCCGGGCGGCTGGGCACACTGCCGCGCCGTATATCCCCCCAACCTGCTGGGTACCGGAAACCTCTATTCCACCGTCGAGGATCTGCTCAAATGGAACCTTGCTCTGCGGAGCGGCGATCTGCTGACGGATGAGTGGCGTGAAAAGCTGCTGGGCATCTACTGGCGGGAACCGCGGGAAGCGCACGCCTACAGCCTCAATTACTTTAACCTGCACGTTTCGTCAGGCCTGGAGGTGCAGTACACCGGCTTCAGCGGGGCCATGCCCGGATTCAGCACTGACGTCTTCGTCTTCCCCGACATCGATCTGATCGTCGCACTTCTGGACAACAGCTCACAGTACAACCACTGGGCGATCGCCCCTGGGATCTACCGGATCGTTACGGGCGAACCGTACGTGATGCCCCGGCCATCGGCGGCCGATCTTCTGGCCGCCACCGTTGCGGAGCGAGGTGCCGCCGCCGCCCTTGAGCAGCATCGTTCATTGCAGCAGCACCACCCCGAGGAGTATGCACTCGGTTCGCTGGAGCGTGATCTCAATATTCTGGGCCACAACGCGCTCAGAGCGGATTGTCTGCGGGACGCGATCGAGACTTTCCGGCTGAACGTCGCGCTTTTTCCGCAGTCCTGGAATGTGCACGACAGCCTGGGCGAGGCATACGCGAAAGCCGGCGAAACCGAACTCAGCCGCCAGTGCCTGGCCAAGGCAGAACGAATACGCGGCCGGGAGGATGGGCTTCTGAGTCTCCTTGGATCAGGCCGATTTGACGCGGCGATGAAGATGATCGAAGAAGAACATCTGGAAGACCCCACGCTGCAAGTGTTCACATCATCGCGAATAGGTCCGATGCTGGATGCGGCGATCGTGGCCGGCGACCATGAAGCTGCACTGCAAATATGCGCCGCCTGGGCAGCGGGGAATCCCGGAATCCTCGGGCCGCTGTTCTCCGAAGCTCGCACCTACCGCGAGATGTCGCAAACCGAAAAGGCCCTTGACTGCTACAAGCGGATTCTTCAGATCGCCCCGGAGGGTCGCCACGTCGTGCGGGTCCAGCAGTTCATTCGAGAATTGCAGGAAGCTGAAGACCCCGAGCAGGATTGATCAACCGACCCGTTCCGGCAGCAGAAGGAGCAGTCTCAAGGAATCACCTGGCAGGACCGGCGGCAGCTCCAGAATCGCGCCGCCGTTGCGATTTGGAATGGCCACGGTGGTCTTCAAAGACCGCTCATCACCGCCGTGGGTCATCGCCGCTTCAACCGTCAGGCTCAGCGAGCCGGTTGACTTGTCCAAGACCGGTTTCAGACCCAAGCGCACGACCGCCTCACCGAGCCGGGATTCGATTTCCGCAGAGTGATCGATGGCCACCGCCGATTCGGCCCGCCACAACACGATGGCATCCTCCCCCTGCATCAGGGCCCGGCCGAGCATGGCGCTTGAGGCATCGTACCGTCGCCTCAGCCTGACAAGCTCGTCCCGCGGGACATCGACGATGGCCGTCTCGATCGACAGCCCACGGGGATTGACCCGGCGCAAGCGCGCCAGAGCGTTGCGCAGCTTCCGATGCATCGTGGGTGGAGCGGTGACCATCACCAAGCCGTCTCGTTCGCTGATCAAGGCCAGATTCCCGCCGTAGTTGATCCACGCCTCCGGGTCGATGTGCTCGGTGATCAGGGCAACAAGCTCCTCACCCGGGCTGAGAGAACGAGGTTCGGACGGTGCCGGCAGATCAGAGAGGTCCGGAAGCTTCCAGGGGGATTCTGCCTCGTCGTCCGGAGGTTCATCTTCGCCCGTTCCCTCGTCGTCCCCCCCGCCGATCGATTCCGGATCGGCGGTAGCTCCCTCCGCCCCCTCCAATTCCGCCGCTTCCTCCTCGGCTTCTTCAGCAACGACCGGCCCCGCCGGATCCGGGCGCCCGGCGCGCAGTTGTTCCGTCACCGCATCATCGCTCAGCAGGTCGCGAAGGTCATACACGTCGGTCAGGCGCATCGCGGCAGTGCCCTGGAAGCTGGTGAGGACCATGCGGCCCGCATGCCACTCAAAGGTCGGCCGTTCAAACTCGTCGCCGAGCAGCAGCGACAAACCGGCCAGCACCGTCGACGCATTGCCGCGTGACAGGCGGAACGTCACGTCATCGTCCGCAACCACGCCCAATCGATCGAGCGTGGGCCAGTCGCCGTGGACCGGCACGCCGATGCGATCGCCGAGATCCTCCAGCACCCGCTCGAGCGGCTCGTATTCATAGTCGACCGACAGCACCGTCGCATCGAGGCTTTCAAGGCCGCTGATCGCCAGTTCCAGTTCGTCGCTCGCCGGGGCCTTGATACACAACCCCAGAAGCGCCGGCGTCAGGAAGATCACCTTGGGCAGCATCGTCATCTCTTGCTTCTCCGTCATCGTCGGCAGCGCCAGTCGCCGATCCTTCGGGTCCCGGTAGGACAGTACCGTCCACGTCTGCTGCGGGTGCAGATCGCCTTGAATCGTCGGGCAGCGATCGGAGAGGCCCCCTTACAGCAAAGGAATCATCCGCCGGGCGATGGGCGAGAGATCGGGCGGCAGACCCGACGGCTCGCACCACACGATCTCATCGTACTCGTCCGTCACACGATCACCCGTCGAGCCCGCGTTTTCGGCCGTCAATCTGAAGATGATCTCCCAGCAGCGCACTGTCTCGTCGTACAGCACCGCGATGGGCGTGGGCTCACCGACGATCTTCAGGCCCGTTTCCTCGGCAAGCTCTGCGGCAACCACTGCGGCAGGATGACGCGGGGGCTCCACCACCCCTGCGGGCGCAAACTCCCACAGGCCGCGGTAGGAGGCGACGGTCATCGCCCGCCGGCCCAGCAGCACCTTGCCATCTCGGATGGTGATGCCCTTGACTCCCAGGTGCCGCACACCCAGGTCGAAACCGTCGTTCTGCACCGCGACGTACCGATAAGCGCAGTCGGCGACGTGAATCACCGCCCCGCCGTAACCGTTGCGATGCACGCCGAGAACGTGATAGACCCGGCCGTCGAAGTAGCGAGGGTTGTCCCGGCAGAGGGCTTCCCACCGCCACTGCACCTCCGCCAGCTTCGCGGCGGGAACGTCCGGCACGTGCGGCTCGTCCATGACCGACAGGGTCGCCGGTCTGCGGAGGCGGATGCACCGGGAAATGTTGTCCGAGCCACCGGTCATGAAGTAATCGTACCGCTCCTGCGAGGGCAGGACGCGGCCGGACCGCGCGGCAATCCCCTCTGCCAGCTCAACGAAGAACCAGGAGCACGCCCGCGGCGGCGGCCAGCGCCAGCAGGCCCAGCAGGGCCAGCAGGATGGCCACGGACCGCTTGGATCGCGAGCCGGTCAGCGACCCGTCGCCCCGGAGATCATCGGGCCGAAACTCCTCGAACCGCCATACGCAGGCGCATTCCGGACAGGCAGTTGCGCCGTCGGAGCTGTCCACGGGCAGGCTGCGGAGGTCGTAGCCGCAGTGCAGGCAGCGATGATGCTTGAGCAGCGCGGCGATGGTGCGCTTTATCCGCCCCTGTCGGACGGCGATCCAAGGGGCCACAACCCCGCCGATGAGGCAGGCAATGAACATCGGGAACATCATCTTGAGATCGCTGACGAGATCCCGCCACGCGCCCGGGCCCTCCATCAGACAGTTCGTGACAATGCCCCCGACCGTCAGCACCAGAGTGATGGCCAGGATGATGATGGCAAACCAGAGATTCCGCCGGAATCCGGGGGTGATGTCCTCGAGGATCGCGTTCAGCGCTTCGCGCTCGATCACCTCGAACCTCCCCAGCAGGCGCATCCGCAGCGGGCTGATCACGCGGACCTCCCGCCCGCGTGCATCGCAGATCCGGCCAGAGTATTCGAGGTTGTCGGTTTTCCTTCCCGGCATGGCGGCCGCGCCTCTCCTTCACCCCCACACGCGGATATCGGCATCTGGGTACCTCGGCCAATCAGGAATCACAGAACCCCGGGCGAGCCCGGGGCTATGGGTTTGATGTTCAGGGATTTCGATTCTTCGACGTCTACTCGAACTTCACGCCCTGGGCGAGGGGCAATTCGGTCGACCAGTTGATGGTGTTGGTCTGGCGTCGCATGTAACCCTTCCAGGCGTCGGAGCCGGACTCGCGGCCGCCGCCGGTCTCCTTTTCGCCGCCGAAGGCCCCGCCAATCTCGGCCCCGGAGGTGCCGATGTTGATGTTGGCGATGCCGCAGTCGCTTCCGCCATGCGAGAGGAACTGCTCGGCGTGGCGGACGTTCAGCGTGAACATCGCGCTGGAAAGGCCCTGCACGACGGAGTTGTGCATCTCGATCGCGTCGTCGAGGTTCTCGTACTCGAAGACGTACAGGATCGGGGCGAACGTCTCTTCCTGCACGATGGCCATGTCATGCGTGGCCTCGACGAGCGTGGGTTCGACGAAGTAGCCCGGTCGGTCGATGCGTCCGCCGCCGTGGAGGATCTTCCCCCCCTGCTGCCTGATCTGCTCCATGGCGTTCATCATGTCGTTGATCGCATCCTCGTGGACCATGGGACCGACGAGGGTGTTCTCATCGAGCGGATCGCCGATGCGGTCCATGAGGCCCTGGTAAGCGCGGGTGAGCCGCTGCTTGACCTCGGCGGCGATGGATTTGTGAACGAAGAGGCGGCGGGTGGAGGTGCAGCGCTGGCCGGTGGTGCCGACGGCCCCGAAGCAGACCGCGGGCAGGAGCATGTGGATATCGCAGGTCTCGTCGGCGATGATCGCGTTGTTGCCGCCCAGCTCGAGGATGGTGCTGCCGAAGCGCTTGGCGACGGTCCCGGCCACGTGCCGGCCCATGTTGCAGGAGCCGGTGAAGGAGACCAGGGGGATTCGCCTGTCTTCGAGCATCTTGTTGCCGATGGTGCGGCCGGGCCCGAGGGCCAGCTCGAAGACGCCTTCCCAGCCGTTGTCCTTCATCACCTTGTTGCACACCTCGTGCACGGCGATGGTGATCAGCGGCGTGGAATGGGAGGGCTTCCAGAGCATGGTGTCGCCGCAGACGGCGGCGATCATCGCGTTCCACGCCCACACCGCGGCTGGGAAATTAAAGGCGGTGATGATGCCCACCACCCCCAGCGGATGCCACTGCTCGTACATGCGGTGGCCGGGGCGTTCCGAGTGCATGGTCAGGCCGTAGAGTTGCCGCGAAAGGCCGACGGCGAAATCGGCGATGTCGATGGCTTCCTGGATCTCGCCCAGGCCTTCGGTTCGGATCTTGCCCATCTCCAGGCTGACCAGCTCGCCCAGCGGCTCTTTGTACTTGCGCAGCTCCACGGCGATCTGGCGGACGATCTCGCCCCGCTTGGGGGCGGGGATCATGCGCCACTTCTTAAAGGTTTCGTGGGCCCTTCCCACGGCCTGCTCGTACTCGGCCTCGCTCATCTGCCTCACCGCGGCGATCGGCTCGCCGGTGGCGGGGTTGTTGGACACCACCCACCCTTCACCGGCCTCCGATGGCGGCTTGACCCAGGGGTGCTTGTCCAGAGAGAGCTTGCTGAAGATCTCTTCCTGCCTTGCGCTGGCCGCGCCGACGGTTGCTTGTTGACTCATGGCCGATCAATCGCTTTATTGAGGCCTTCTCGGACAGGCCGGGAGGCGGAACGGAGGGAAGGAACCCGCCGCGGCGGCGAGTTCCACGACGATCACCGGCCGGCCGGTCCGTATCGTGGGGACCAACGGCCGGGATCACCATCGTAGGCGATTTCCGAACATCGGGCAGGACGAAACCGCGGCAAATGGCCGGGGTTCAACCCACCTGTCCAGCGCGCAGATGGCGACAACGCACCACCGCCCTCAATTGCGCCTGATCCTCTTCAGCATCTGGATCCCGTTGACGTTGTCTGGGTTGATTTCCAGCGACTTGAGGTAGTTGCGAATTGCGGCTTCTTTCTCACCGCGGGCAAGGTGAGCTTCGCCGAGGCTGTCGTAAACGTTCCACGATCCGGGATACAGCTCGACATTGCGCGTGAACACCTCGATGGCGTCATCTGCTCGCCGCTGCTGCAGGAGCAGGTATCCCAGTTGGTTCAACATGAGCTCCGGAGGGTTGACGGTGTAGCCGAATTTGCGGCTCAGCTTGCCGTAATGTGCCTCGACGGCCCGGAGCCCTCCGGCCAGCAGGTCATCGGGCGCGCTCCATCCCGCGTAGAGCGTTTCAAGTGCATCATAGAGAGCCTTGTGCACTTCCACCCCGTGGCCGTCATCGGTCATCCGCCGGTAATCCCACCGCATCCCCTCCGGCGCGTGCTCCTTCAGGATCCCGGCAAATTCGTCGATGGAGGCGACCCACTCCTCGGCCTCGGCCCCCGCCACCAGATAAAGGAAGCAGTCCAGGTCCGGGTGCTCTTCAAGGAACGGTTCCGTGTACGCCAGAGGCAGTTTCTCATCGAGGATCAGGTACGGGGTGATCGCAAGGTACGCATCGAACATCTCCGGTTCGGCCAGCAGGCTGTGAATCGCGAACAGGCCCGCGAGGCAATGACCGGCGAGAATGCGGTAAGGCGCGGTGCGGAAGTTGTCATCCACGTACGGGATCAGCTCCTCATCCAGGAATCGGAGGAACTTCTCGGAATCCCTCGCCGGCACGTACCGGGAATAAGTATCAGTCTGGGCAATCTGCGGCGTGAGGTCCCGCGGCCGGTTCGTGTTGGGGATGCCCACCACGATCATCTGAGGAATGAGTCCATTCTGTGGGATCGGGCTCTGCATGGCGAGGTAGTCCACGATGCCCACGACGTGGACGAAGTGAGCCTCCGCGTCCAACAGGTACAGGACCGGATATGTGATTTGCGCCTGGCCATATCCTGCGGGAAGGTGTATCAGGAGGGGGCGATCCTCACCGAGGATTTCCGACCGCACCGCCACCTCGCGCCCGATGGCGATCGGCCGTCCCGGACCCTGAGCGCGGACACTCGGCGCGGCGGCCAGAACACACAGCAAAGCCATCATGAGCTTCATCATCGTGGTGACCGACTTGGTCCCTGGCCTGATCATCATGGTTTCTCCGGCGCCGGTGGCTGCGTGAAGACCACCACGCCGGCGGCGGTCCGCAGCACCCCTCGTCTGCGCACTCTGCCGCCGGCAGTGGTATGAGGCCGATTCTGTCAGGACACGCGGATACTCGGCCGTCCGCCCCTCGCCGCGTTGCAGGGGCGGCGGTGCCCTGATCAGGATTTCGGGCTGACTCACCCGCCGGTCGCCGAGGCGGGGCTCAGTTGGGGCGGTCGGCGGTGATGGTTTCGACCCGCTCGGTCTGAGGATCGCGGATGGTCACCGCCCTGTTGTCCGAATCGATGTCGATGATCACCCATCCGGTATCGCGGATTCCATCGCCGATACGGTGAGTCTTGCCGTCGATGAGCGCGGTGACCGAGTTGTTGGAAGAGAGAATGGCCTGAAGCGTGATCTCGGGAGGAGGCTGGGGTCCCGCTTCCCACCCCTCCCCGCCCGGTATTTCGGACTCATCCGAGATCTCGAAAAGCAAAGGCACAGGGCCGAACGGCTTGCTCCGCAACTGCAGAACATGATCCGCTGCCGCCAGTTGGGCATCAGACCACTGAGAGGTCTGCAGGGACGGCTCGACCGCCGCGGGCTCTTCGAGTCCGTCCGGTGCCGCCTGGAGACCGCGAGGTGAGCCGGTGCCGATGACAACGGCCGCGGCCTCCACCAACAGCAGTGGTAAGACAAACACCGCGACGTTCATCATTCGTCTCTTGGTCTCAGCCGTCGGCATCGACTTTACCTGCCAGATTTGATAGTGCTTCCGAGAGAGTGAAGCTGAGGGCCTCACAGGAATACCTTGCCACGACCAATTGCCGTTCCGCCTCTTTTTCCCGGGGCGTCAGGCTCAGGGAAGTGGGCCTGATGAACCCTTCCACGTTCTGGAGGGCCGAGAGGAACGACGCCACCTGTTGATATTCGCCTTCGAGCGTGATCTCGATCCGTGTTCGACCAACTCGACCGTCGACAGACATTTCGCGCCCGGAGCCCGGCTCCAGGCTTTGAACGGTCACTCCGTGTTCCTGAGCCAGATCCATGATCAGGCCGTAGAGACGTGAGGAATCATCGGCGAGCCTGCCGCGGCGCCTGACGTCCAGGACGTATCGCCGCAGGCCGCTCATTCGATCGGCCATATCCTCGATGGCTTCCTGGTTCAGGCCCGCCGCCCCGGCCCGACTGTACGCGATTATCGCTTCGACCTCCTGCAACTCTTCGACGGTGGGCTGCACGAAGAGCATCCAGCCGCCGATGCAGAGGGCGAGCACGATAACGGTCTGGGCCAGCAGATCTCGCCTGAATGTGACGTTCATCGTGCGGCCTCCTCGTCGGCGGCAGCGGCAAGGTCCTGCGGACCAGGCCGTGGCGAGCTCACCCCGCGGAAGCCGACCTCGAACCGCTGACCGGTGGCCTGGCCATACTCGCCCATCTGAACCGCACCCAACACCACATCGTCAAAGAGCGGGCTGAGGTGCAGGGCGGAAATGAACTCTTCGAGCCGAGTCTGCCCGGATCCGGCCTTCGTCGGGAAGGCGTAGCCGGTGATGCTGCCGCGGATTCCGTCATTGCCCTCATGAAACGCGATGGCCGTGAAGCGGATGGAGCTCTGCGTCAGTCGGCTGAGCTCCTTCATGCAGGCGGGAAAGTCGACACCCGGGCTGGTCTCCCGAGCCACAAACCGGTCCAACTCGTTGATTGCGTCAATCACGCCGCGAAGACGCTCGCTGGTAGCGAAAAGTGCGTCGATATCTGCGCCGTGAACGGCCAGCGCGTCGGCCACGTGGTAAGCGTCATTGAGCCTCAGGTGGTATCGCATGGCGTCAAAGGCAACGACGGCCAGAGCGGCGGCAGCCCCGGTCCACAGCCAGCGACGAAGACGGTACGCCCGCTGGCGAACAGCCAACGCGTGCGGCTGAAGATTCAGCCGCTTCAGCATCCCGCGGTCGGCCATGGCATCACTGAGCTCGCCACCCGGTGAGCCGGGCCGAGCCCAGTCATACACGGCACGATCCGCGTCACTAGTCACCTCCGCTCCCAGTTCCTCCCCGATCAGTTCGGACACACCCTTAAGGTGGCAGCCGGGCCCGGTCAGGAATATCACCAATCCCTCGCGTTTCTCTTCGGGCAGACCGAAACGGATGGACTGCCGCAACTCGACTATGAAGCGCTGGAGGACCGGCTGCATCAGGGGAATGAGGTCGCGGGCGGTGAGGCCCAGCTCCTGGTGCACGACGGCATCACCGCCGGGGATGCCGTACTCGTGGAGGATGTTCCGGGCAGTGGGCAGATCCAGTTCGATCGGTTCTGCGTTCGCGTCGCGTCGAATCGGCCGTGTCAGGCTGCCGGCCAGGCTCATCAGTCCCAGTCCGATGCGTCGTCCGAAATGCAGCTTGCCCTCGCCGACAACCAGGAACATCGAGCTGTGTTCACCGAGGTACAGGCGGCCGCGCAGTTCACCCCGCCTGGCCATCGCCCCGGAGACCGTTGCGGCGAAGATGGCCGCGTCCATCGGCGTGGCGGAAACGAACTGCAGTCCCGCTTCCTCGATCATCTGGCTGATGGCGGTGGCGACGTCGTCCCGCTCGGCGGTCACCACCGTATGGGTCTGGCGCTCGCGGGAGCAAGAGTCCCGCCCGACTACCGCGGCCTCACACGCCGCCGACATCGCCGAGTATGGCAACGAATCGATACAGCTCAAATGAGCGGCTTCGATCGCCTGGGAGGCGGATCGAACCTGGAAGCTGGTCAGATCCGTAACCTGAGTCGGGCTGCGGTAGAGCACGTGAGTTGGCAGCCCCCTGATGCCCAACTGCTTGACCGCCGTCTGGAGCAACGCTCCGGCATGCCGGACGGCCTTGATCCACTCACCGGGATCGGTATCCAGCGTTATCGGAAGCCGCCGAACCGCCGCCGACTCTCCGCGGTGGTAGGCCACCACATCGATGCGGTCCGATAGCAACTCAACAGCGACAGATCTCGGTTTCACACGTACCGCCTTCCCTGCTGGGGGCTCGATGCATCTGCACTAATCTCGACATGATCGGACACTGACTTTGACCCCATTTGTGCCGTTGAGTCCTGCGCAGACCGTCGGTCGACATCGCGATCGGAACCACGTCGACCGGTCAAGAACCTGCTGCTCTTCCACGTTGAAGACTCCTCTCAGTCAGTATTGGCGGGCGCGTGGCGCTGACCCTGGGTGCTCTGAGAGATTGGCGACAGTACCCCGCGCCTGGTCGTGGTGCCTCGTCTGAGCGGTCCCGTCAACCGCGCATCAGTCGTTCGGATCCACTTCCGTCCACCGGATGATTCGCGGCTGCGCCCCGACCGGTACTCTTGGCGTAACAATGGCGATGTTGTGGCACTCGCCGTCGCCATGCGAGTTTACGGCCAGATTGGTCGCACCGGACATGGAGGAGCCGTCCCAGCGCGCCGCAAAGATCTCTTGCTCGTCAGTCCTAATCAGCATGAATGCCTCGCCACTCATCGAACCGGGGGCGAGTCTCACCTGATATGCCTGGTTGATGAGTTCAGCGCTCTGCGCTGCCGACGTCCACGAAGAACCGGCCCAGGTACGATAGCTGAACCGGTTCCGGTCCTTTCGGTTCCAGACGACGAGGGCCTGTCCGGTGACCGGTTCGAAAGTCACGTCGAAGGCGCGGAACTTCCCGTTCTTCATGCTCGTCTCGATCTCCTTCTGGCCGGAGCCGGCGGAAGTGGCCCAGGATGAACCGTCCCATACGTTGACATTCAGGTCCAGTTGATGATCCTGCGCGACAAACACGATGGTGTCACTTCCAGGGTCGGCCGCGAGCCTGACCCAGTGCGCCTCCCCTTCGATGTCCGGCATGGAACTCTCGCCCGACCAAGCCCCGGAGCAAGTGCGGTACTTCGGTGTCGTGGTGCCGTCGGAGTACACGACGAGGGCATCCCCTGACTGGCCTTCGAACGCCAGGAAGTAAGGCATCCTGAATTCTCCCGAGTCATACAGGGCGGGATCGACAGTCCCGATGGAGGTGAAGCCGCCCCAGGCCGAGCCATCCCACACATTGACCTTCAGATCGCTCTTGTTGTCCGCGCAAAGGAGATAGATCTGGTCGCCGGTCGGTGTGGCAAACAGCTCCAGACTCGCCAGATCCGTGGTCGGAATGATCGTAGTTTCGCCGGACAGCCCACCTCCCGTGAATGTCTGATACTTCAGATTGCCGCTCTCGTTATAAGCGATCAGACCGTCACCAGAGGTCTGCTCGTAGGCGACGTCGGACAGTTGCATGTTCTTCTGATTGCCGCTGAGGCCGCCGTTGGAGATATCGCTGCTGACCTCGGTTATCGCGCTCCACGAGCTGCCGTCGAAACGAAGGAAGTAGGCCTGGTACTCGTGTATCTGATAGATGCAGGCGGTCTCGGTGCGGGTGGGGCAGTCGGCAACCCGGATGTGATGCCCCGGGTTGGGGATAATGGGCATGCTCTGTGCCGCGCTCCAGGCGCTCCCATCCCAGATGGAGTATCCAGGCGTAAAATCGTTGTCGCAGAACACCGCCATGACCGCCGAGCCGCGGTCGGCGGAAACCGGCACCGCCGCCCAGAGGGAGGACAGCGCGACGATAATTCCGGCAGGGAGTCCCGGTCCCTTCGGCCTTCTGCTCCTCGCCTGGTTGACCTGATCCGGACTCGACATCTCTTTTCCCCTGACTGATGGGGCGCTTTCCCGGGTCAAGACTCCGCGATCGGCCGGGCAGTCGCCCGATCGACTGCCGGACTACTCAAGAGTGGCCTCGATCTCACGCCGGGCCTGGCCAGAGCGGCCCAGGCTTGACAGCGTCACCGTTCCCCCCACCGCGCTTCGCGTCACGCAGACCGACGCGGACCCGAGCGAGGGGTCGTTGGCGTCGCTGCCATCGTCGGAAATCGTCCCGATGGTGCCGTCGCCGTCCTCGTCGCTGTTCTCCATCAGTTCGCGAACGGCCATGTTCATCCCGGCCTCCGCGACATAGAAGGCCTGTATTGACTCAAGTCGCCGCACGGTCAGGTCCTGATCGCGTGCCCCGCCCAGCACCATGCCGATGATGATCAGCTCCACCACCAGCAGCAGCACGATCATCACCACTGCGGCGACGCCCTTTCTCGTTGGACCATGCCTGCATTGCATTGCTCAAGCTCCCGTCTCTGCCCCGGCCATGGTGCAGCGCAGGAATGTCCTCGCGCGCAGCGTTTCGCTCACCCCGGAGCGCTGAAGCGTGATCAAGATCTCCAGTCGTCGAACGGCGTCGCAGGCCGGGCCGCTGATGGGAAGCTCCAGCTCAACGTTGCTTTCGTCATACACCCTGATCGAGAACGCGGTGACGTCCTCGAGGAGAACCTGGAATGGAGGCCCGTCGAGGCTGAACATAACCAAGTCGCTCAGGCGCTTGAGTTCCGGCCCGGCATCCCAGGTGATCGAGTCGGATTTCACCTGGAGGATGTCCGGGGCCACCCCCGGGGCGCTCGGATCCAGCTCGATCCTTCTCAATTCGCGGACGATACGATCCATGGCGATGGACAACTCG
>CP070772.1:3085915-3154540 GCA_020345805.1 Phycisphaerales bacterium
TCCTATCCTCATCCCGGCCGGGGTATCGGCCGCAGCTTCTCCTTCGGGCCGGGAAGTTGCCTGCGGGACTTGCCATCCGCCGCCGCCCGTGGCATCGTGTGCACATTGTGAAGTTCCGCAACCGTGAGGATGCCGGACAGCAGCTCGCTACCCGCCTGGCGGATCTCGCTGACCAGCAGCCGGTGGTGCTGGCCCTTCCTCGGGGAGGCGTGGTGGTGGGGGCTCAGATCGCTATGACGCTTGGCGCGCCTCTGGATGTCCTGGTGGTGAGGAAGCTCGGTGCGCCGGGCCGGCCGGAACTGGCCATCGGGGCGGTCACCGTCAGCGACAGCCCGCACGTGGTTCTCAACCATGACGTAGTCCGGGCGCTGTGCGTCGACGAAGAGTACATCGAGCAGGAGACCGATCGGCAGTTGGCCGAGGTCCGCCGGCGGCAGGAGGCCTACCGGCGGGGACGGGAGGCGGTTTCCATCGCCGACCAGACAGTCGTCGTCGTGGATGACGGCATCGCCACCGGGGCCACGGCCCGGGCCGGCCTCGTCGCTCTGAGCCGCAGTAACGTGGCCAAGCTGATCCTCGCGGTACCCGTGGCTCCCTCCGAGACGATCGAACGGATGGCCGAGGAGGTCGATGAAGTGGTCTGCCTGCACACGCCGATGATTTTCTACGCGGTGGGGGCGTTCTATACCGATTTCTCCCAGACGACCGACGAGGAAGTGGTCGCCCTGCTGGAGAGGGCCGGTCCGAAGGCATAAATACGCGGGGGCCGATGTTCTCTCTGTCTACCGGCCAGAATGGGAGCCTGACCATGTGGAATTCATCCAATCCGGCCCTGACCCGCGAGGACGCTTTCGGCGATTACTACGGCAAATCAATGTTCGCCGAGCGGACCGACATCACCACCCTCTCCGGAGTGGTGAACAAGACCGGCCTGCTGGTCTCGATCGCCATCGTCACCGGGGCGATCGGCTATTCGGTGACGGTCGCGGTGCCCGCGGCGATGTGGATCAGCGCCATTGCCTCGCTGGTGATCTGTCTTGGACTGTTTTTCGTCATTTCCGGCAAGCCGTCCTCGGCTCCGGTGGTCGCTCCGATCTATGCCGTCGTCGAGGGCTTCTTCCTCGGCGCATTCACCTCGGTGGCTGATGCGATCCTCGCGGCCCGTAATCTCACCATGGTGGGGGGAGTCGGCCTGCAGGCGATGATCATCACGCTCTGCGCGGTGATCGCGATGCTGCTGCTTTACAAGGCGAAGATCATCAGGCCGACCCGGACCCTCCAGGCGATCATCTTCACCGCCACCGGGGCGATCATGCTCGCCTACCTCGTCTCGTTCGTTCTCAGCTTCTTCGGCATGCCGCTGCCGTTGATCAGCTTCGCCAGCGCGGTCAGCGACCAGGGCCTGATGGGGCTGCTGGGCCTAGGGATCAACATTCTGATCCTGGTGGTGGCCTCGTTGTGGCTGGTTTTTGACTTCAAGCTCGTGGAAGACAAGGTGAAGGCGGCGGCGCCCAAGTACATGGAGTGGTATTGCGGCTTCGCGCTGCTGGTGACCCTGGCCTGGATCTACTTCGAGTCGGTCAAGCTGGTGGTGCGATTGGCCGTGCTGTTCGGCAACCGGGACTGAGTTGCTTTCGATTCAGCCCTTGTCGAGAAGCCCGGGGTTCGTCCCCAGGCCCAACGAGGCGTCCAAAACCGCCCCCCGCAGCACGCGGGCGGCGGGGGAGCAGAGCCACAGCACCAGCTCGGCGATTTCCTCCGGCTCGATCAGGCGCTGGTCAGGCAGACTGCTGATAAGAGCAGCACGGTCCTGAACTGACAGATGATCCAGCGTGCTCTGCCGGAACATCGGGGTGTCCACCGCGCCGGGGCAGACGGTGAAGACGTCGATCGGCTCATGGGCCATTTCGGCCGCCAGTTGCCGGCCGAGGTGGGCCAGGGCCGCCTTGCTCATGCCGTCTGCGAGGCGGAAGCCGGGGAACTGCGTGATCCCGCCGCCGACCGAGGAGATGATAACGATCTTGCCGAAACCGCGCTGTCGCATCTGCGGCAGAATCGCCTGGGTCAGCCGCAGCGTGCCGGTGGCGTTGACGTGCAGCAACGCCGCATCCTGCTCCTGCGCCGTTTCGGCATAGTGCTCAACCGTTTTCGAGCCCAGGCCCGCGTTGCTGACGAGGATGTCCACCGGGCCGGGCAGATCGGTCAGGAGTTGCCGATGACTTTCCCAGTCGCCCAGGTCCAGTTGGAAGGCCCGCACGTCCCGATCGGCGAGCGATGACGCGAGTTCCTCGGCGCGGCTCTTTCCGCGGTTGTAGGTGAACCACACGGCATGGCCGGTTTCGGCGAATGCGCGGACGAGGGCTGCGCCGATGCCGCTCGATCCGCCGGTGACAAGCGCAGTCCCGGGCAACGGTCCGCTCCTCCTGATGGTGCGTGGCAAGGTCAGTCACTCGCAAGATTACCATGCCCCGAAGACAACCGTGAACGGGACCAACAGACCAGAAGCTAAGCGGCATCCGCCTTTCGCAGGGCCGCGGTTTCCTCGCGGATCTCGCGCAGGGCCTGGAGATGATCACGCGTCCAGGCCGCCCCGGCTCGCAGGTCGTGATCATCCTCGTCACCCAGTCCCGCGGTTTTTGACTGCCGCAGGCGCTGCATGATCCGGTCGCGGAGATCCGGGGCGTTGGCCACGCCCTCGATGATGCCGCGATTGGCCACCGCGCCGCCCTTGCCATGGCCCTCGCCCCCTCCGGCCCCGGCGGTTTCCACCACGAGATTGGCGATCCCGAAGTATCGCTGCACGGGCCCGGAGTGAACCTTCACGTTCTGCACGTTCTCGAAAGTGATGGTGGTCTCGTGGATGACCCACACTCCGCGGCGGATGCGCAACGAACGGCCGGTCATCACGTACCAGGTCGTGTCGTAGCGCAGGTGGATCGCCACGAAGCTGAAGATGTCGGGCACCACCGCGATGAACAGGGCGGGCAGGGCCAGAAGCACGCCGGCGAGCGCAGACTTCACGAAGATGACGACCCAGATGATGAAGATGCCCACGTCGATGAGCAGGCAGAGGATCCAGAACCAGAGCTTCAGGTAACTGAGGAACCCGGCTGCGGGGCGGAAGCTCATTACCTCCTCGCCTGCCCCGACGGGCAGGGTGGGTGGCTCCTTGGGCACGCGGAACCACTGCGCGAGCACACCCCACAAGCCCTCGTAGACCCAGGCCGCCGCTCTTTCTGCTCGCCCACTCATGATCGCGCCTCCATGGTCTGGCGCAGGCCGCGCAGGTCGTCGCGTATTCCCTGCAGCAGGGCGAGCGCCTCGTCGGAATCGGAGACCGGTTCGCCGGCCGCTTCGCCCGCTACCTGCGGCTCGGTTTCACCCCGCGCCCCGCGCATCTGCCGGTACAGGAAGTCCCTCAGCAGTTCCGGCCTGCGGATGCCTTCGATCTTCATCTCCGCCCCGGCCGAGCCGGAGGCGGTCTGGACCGCCACCTCGGCCAGTCCCAGCCAGCGCTGGAAGATGTTGCGGGTCACGTGAATGTCCTGTATCCGCCGATAGGTGAGGTAGATCTCCCGGCGGAACAGCACGCCCCAACTCATCGAAACGCCCTTGTCGTCGAACTTGTACCGCAGCGTGTGGTACTTGAAGACCAGAGGCAGAATCAGGAAGAAAAAACCGATTGTGGTCAGCACGGCCACGATGAAGTAGTAGGTCATCAGGGACGGATCCGGCCTGGTGATCTGCGTCGGATCGAAGTTCGCCTGCTCCTCGCTCAGGGCTGATTCATTGTCCATGCAAAACCTCCCTTGCCCGCTATGCTCGTGAACCCTCCTGCATCTTATTGGGATTCATAAATCATGACTGTACCTACCAGGCGGCGGGGCACAACCTCTCTGGTGGTTCTGATGCTCGTGGCCGCAGGCTGTTCGCAGGGAGGAGGAATGCGGGTCGACGGCTGGACTGCGCCCTCGCGAACGGTCTTCTCGTACGAGGAGACGATCATCGGGCGGACGGCGGCGGGAAGGGCCGTCTCCTGCCGCTTCCTGGGCGATGGCCCGGAGACGGTCCTGATTCTCGCGGGCATTCACGGCAGCGAGCCGGCGGGGACGCCCCTGGTGGAGGCGCTGCACGTCCATCTGCGTGACAATCCCCGGCCCGTGGAAGGGCGCACCATCGTCCTTCTGCCCGCGGCGAATCCCGACGGTATTTCAAACGGGACCCGAACCAACGCGCAGGGGGTGGATCTGAACCGCAACTTCCCCGCCGGCAACTTCCGCCCCCGGAAGGGCAACGGTGGACAGCCCCTTTCGGAGCCGGAGTCGCAGGCTCTGCACGATCTGATCCTGGGCCGCCGCCCCCGGCGAATCGTCAGCATCCATCAGCCGCTGAGCTGTGTTGACTACGACGGGCCGGCAGAGTCGCTGGCCCGCGCGATGGCCGCTGCGGGCGACCTGCCCGTGCGCAAGCTGGGGCTTCAACCGGGCTCGCTGGGGAGTTGGGCGGGCGAAACGCTGGGCATACCGACGATTACTGTCGAACTACCCGCCGAGGCGTCGAGACTGGGTCAGAACGAACTCTGGAGGCGCTACGGCGCGATGCTTCTGGTCGCGATCGACAGCGAAGGGGCACAGTGACCGGAACCCGCCGGAAGCGATCGTTCCGGCTTCAAGCGTACTTGTTCTCCAGGCGCTGGAATCGGCGGCGGAATCCCTGCCCACCCAGACCCGGATCCTGCTGGCGGAGGCGGCGAATTCGGGGCAGGATCTGCTGCGTTCGGCGCTGGGCCCGGTCCAGAATCTGAAGCATGCGCAGTTGCGACTGCCAGTATGCCCGGTGTTGCGTTTCGCTTTCACCGACTCCTGATGCCGCGATGCGTTTGTAGATGGTCATCGCTTCGGCCAGTCGATCTCCGGCGAGGCCGAAGAGACATTCGGCCCGGCCGAGCAGGATCTCCCGGCTGTCGGGGCGGCGGCCGAGAAGTTGATCGTAGATCGACAAGGCGGTCACGAACCGCCCGCCCAGACGGTATGCGTCCGCGGCATGGCGCCACAACTCCTCCGCTTCCTGGAGCGTCACAGTACGATGGTCATCGAGCCAGCCGTGCAGGAGTTCGGCCAGCGGAAGCAGATCCCGTCGTGCGGTGCTCAGAGCCTCCTCGTCTCTGCCTTGCTCAAGGAGGTTCTCCACTTCCCGCCGGACATCGGCCATCATCGGCTTCATCACCGCCGGTACCTGCTCGGGGGCGGTCTGCGCGAAGCGATGCAACTCCCGACGCGCCAGTTCATCGCGCCCGAGGCGCTGATGCGCCTCGATCCGCGCATGCAGGACCGCGGCCAGGACGGCCGGTTCCAGAGCCGCACTCTGCTCGATGCCGGCCAGTGTCTCGATGGCCCGGTCGGGGCGGTTCAGCTCCGTAAGCGCCTCGGCCTCGAACACCCGCAGGTAGTCGAGGTAGTACTGCAACGCAGCCACGCGCGGCGGCTCAGGTGCGCCGGCCAGTCCCTTCTCCAGTGCCTGCCGGACGCGGACGACGATCGCGAGCAGACTTTCGCAGCGGTTGATCCTCTCCACGGCATCCGTCTCGCTCCGGACCGCGGCTCGCAGGGCGCTGGTCAGCATGAACTGCCCGTCCAGCCATCGGTCGGAGTCGGGCGTTATCTGCTCGAAGTGTGCCGCGGCGTCATCGTACCTGCGGTCATCGATCGCGAGACGACCGGCAAGATAGCGCCACCGGTTGATGGAAGCCAGATTGGAGTATTCGCCGAGGATGATGCTCAGGATCTCATCGAGCGCCTGCCGGGCGGCACGATCGTCGGGCGAGTTGCGGTGTTGGTCAGCGGCGACACGGGCGGCGAGTTCGACCGCCTGCTCGGCGTGCCGGGAGAGAGGATGATCCCTCGCCAGATCCAGGAAACGAGCGATCGCTTCGCGCGGCCGGCCGTCGGCGGCCAGCGTTCGTCCGAGGCTGTCCAGAACGGCGACGCGCTGATCATCCTTAATCTCCGCCCGATTCAGCAGGTTCTCGTAGAGATCGATCGCCTCGCCGCGTGTCTCGGTTTCCTGCGCGAGCATCTCGGCGCGGGCCATGGTCACGATGGGGGGCAGGCTGTCGAGCGGGCTATCGGAGTCGGTGGCGAGACGGAGCCGGGCGAACACGATCGTTCGCATCTTCTCCCGATCGATGGCCGTTTCCCGGTCCAGCAAGTCGACGTACGTGTTGATAGCAGCGGCGAGCAGTGCTGTGCGGTCGGCCGGCGCCGCCGAACGGGCGATCTCGCGCCGGAGCAGGAAGCGATGATCGGTAATCAACAAGCGATAGAAGATCAGCTCCGGTGCGGCATAGAGGTCTTCGATCGAATCCAGCTCGGCGAGGCCCGCCTCGGGCCCCCGTTGTACGGCCTGCTTCAACACTCCGCCCATGCGTGCGGTGAAGATGTCGGCAGGATGCGTGGCCTCGTTGGCGATAGCCTGCCGGAACAGCGCTTCACCGGCTTCGGACTCACCCAGACGAAGTAACGCAAGACCCGCATGGACCTGTGCCCGTCCGGCAAGCGGGTCTTCCAGCTCTCTCCCCAATGGTTCCAGAAGATCCGCCGCGATTCGATACAGCCTCGATTGCTGGTCCACATCCTTGATGTTAACTTCGGCGTGCAGGAAAGCGGCGATACCGCGCAGGAAGGGGATCCGGCGTCTGCGCTCATCGCGGTCCAGGTTCCGTCGCATCTGTTGCAGGGCGGGGTCCTCACCATAAGCGGGGTCCGCTTCCAGGTTCAATATTGCCTGTTCGACGGCGATCTCCGCCCGTGCCGTCAGCTCGTTCATCTGCTCTGCGACGTGCCGGGCCCGCTGCCGCTGAGCGGACGAGGGCAGGCCGAACAGCGCGGTCAAGCCTGTGGCATCGGTGGGCAACAACTCGAAATAAAGGTCCGAAGCCTGGTCGGCCAGCCATGCGGGGAGGCGGGGATCGGACGCGGGCCGGTTGATCAACCCCTCCTCGCGGAGACGGAGGATCGCCTCCAGGGCGGCAAGGCGCTGAGGGGCCGAGGTCTCCGGCTGATTCATGAGATCGCGCTGGGTGGCGATACGGCGCTGCACGAGTCCTATCTGCTCGGCGGCGGATGCACCATCCTGCAGCGGCCCGGCCGATGCCGAAGTCGCGACTGATCCCCAGAGCGCCGCAACAGATAAGGCGAATCTCAGCGTGCTGCTCGTGAGCATCTCAGCCACCGGGTCGGGCGAAGGTGATGTTGGTATACCGCGCGCGGGCCGCGGCGTTGAACGCGCCCATCGCGTGTTCCCACCGCGCGGTTCGCGTCGGCTCGATGATGATGGGATGGTCCGCTTCAAACAGGCCACGGGTGGTGAACGGGCCGATCTGCCGTTCGCGCAGGAATGTGAGAAGCTCTTCAAACGTGTCGGGTTGCTGGTAGGGGCCTTCGACGCGGATGCGGTAGGACCTGCCGCGCTGGCCGACCGAGGCGATGCGGATTCGCAGCGGCTCATCGTCCAGCTCGAACGGGTCGCGCTGGGCGTTGGACGGGCCGCGCTCGGGCAGGTCCATTCGGTAGATCTCCTCGCCGAGCTTGAAGCTGGTGCCGGCCATGAAATAGATCAGCAGCAGGAACACCACGTCGATCATCGCGGTGAGATTGAGCGAGATTCGCGCCGTCCCGGTTGTTCGGCGACGGCGGACGCGTGACCGGCGGTAATCGCCCGTGGGCAGATCGGCCAGCGGATCAGGGCCGAACAACTCGGACGGCGGCTTGGGTTTGGGCGCCGACTCTGCCACTCATCAATCCTCCTTCACCACGACGAGGTTGACCCGGGCGGTGATTCCCGATTCACCGGTTCTCGCTGCCGCGATGGATATTGCCCGCAGGACGGGCTCGATCCATTCGTATTGTGTGTCGCGATCTGCTCTGAGGTTGATGCGCAGAGTCGGGTTGCCCGAGTAGAGCCTCATGACATGATCCGCCAGTGCGTCCACGCCTTCTTCGCCGGCGGCGAAGCGCCGCGAGCCGACGCGATACTCGATCGCCCGACCGGTTGTCGCGGGCTGGGCGGGTACGACGTTGATCACCACCCGCTGCTCGTCGTCGGGAAGCTCGGTAGCCGGGTCTTCCGGTGCGGGCAGTTGCAGCTTCACGTTCTCCACCTCCACGATCTGCGACACGAGCACGAAGAACACGATCAGCAGAAACGTCACGTCGATCATCGGCGTGAGGTTCGCCTGAATCCGTGCGCTGCCGCGTTTGAAGACTGCGCTCATGGGGGGGGAAGGGATGAGGGATGAGGGGTGAGCAGGGAGCGGATTTCGAGTTGCGATTGGGGGCGGGCTAAGCCGCAAGCGGCCGGAGGGTCATTTCGTATCGGTGCCGCGCTTCTTTCCTTTGGGTCTGAACTTGTTAAGCAACTCCTCGGCTACGAGGGTGGCTTCGGTGGTGAGGGCGTCGATCTTGTTGCGGACGATGGCGTAGCCGGCAAGAGCGGGAATGGCGACAACCAGACCCCAGAAGGTGGTGGTGAGGGCGGTTCCGATTCCGCCCGCGAGCAGAACCGGGTTTGCACTGCCGCCGGCCATGACGATGGCGTGGAAGGCCAGGATCATGCCGTAGACCGTGCCGAACAGGCCGATCATGGGACTGACCTGCCCCAGGACGTTGAGGTATTCGACCTTGCGCAGGCGATCGGTCGTCAGCTCGTCTGAGGTCTGCTCCAGGCTGCGGATCACCGCAGAGAAACCGTGGGGGGATTCGGAAAGCCCTGCGTGGAGGATGCGGCTGAAGAAGCTTTCGTCCTGGTCGGTCAACTGCAGAAGCTCGCGGTGATTGGAGCCTTCCAGCAGGCGCCGGGCCTCCTCGACCATTCCCTCCGGGAGGATGCTCTTGCGCTGGTTGGTGAGAGCCATGTGGCCGATCAGGCCGATGCTGAGCATGGACAGGCACAGAAGGAACCAGATGATCAGGCTGCCGAGGATCTCCAGGGATTTCTCGCCGGTGAGGGGATCCGTTTTGCGGGACAGGAAGAACGCGCCGGCAAAGCTGCCCGCCTCACCCCCGGAAGCGGGGGCCGAGGAAGTCTGGGCGACAGGCAGACTGCCGGGCACGAAACGAGCCTGCGTTTCAGAGTCGCGAACCGGCGCAGCCAGGGTCAAGCAGAAGAGAAAGACGAGCAGGATTCGCATTGTGGTTCGCATGTCTGTCCTCTGGCCTGATGAACCGTGTTGAGGCAGCCGAGATCCAGCCGGCGGCCGGACGATCGCGGTCACGGGCGGCGAAGCCCGAGTTCGCGGCGATCGAGGAACTTGTAGCCGCGCTCTCCGCCGTGGATGGCCGCGATCTTGCGCAGAGTATCCAGCGGATCGGGATCAAGAAACTGAATGCAGTTGATCTGGGTCTGACGCCGGTTGGTTTTTGAGTCGATCGGGTTCAGCTCGTCCAACCGCCGCAAGAGGTCTTCCTGGTCGATTTCGTACTCTCCTGAGCCGGTGATGTTGGTGGAGAGAAGGAAGACCACGTCCGGGTCCAGGGCCAGTGCTCTTTCCAAGGCCTTGAGCGGGTTGGATCGCCCGCCGGGCACGACATTGCGGCCCGCATCGATCCAGTCCATGACCCGGCGTTTCTCCTGTTCCATGGCGCGAATGAGGCGGTTGGGCGGGGGGACGACGACCGCCTCGTTGCGCTGGAAGAAGATGATCCCGAACTGCTGGGGCGGAGCGAGGCCGTCGAGCGACCGGCGGAGCTCCTGTATCACCACCTGGAGGGAAGCCATCATCGAGCCGGAGGCGTCGATCACGTAGACGATCCGGCGGGCGTTGGTGCTGGTGAGGCCGATGAAGGTGGCCGACCCCTCCAGCGGCCGGGGGGCGAACTCGGCCAGGGATGATTCCCCGCCCGCATCCACGATGAGGCTGACGGGATCCATCTCCCAGTCTGAAAGATCGTCCGGAACGTCGGATGGCGGTTCCGGCTCGGTAGGGAGGCGGTCTTGGACCGCCCGCTCGGTTTCAGTATCCAGGTTCGCGTCCAGGGCGGCCACGGGGTCATAGGTCATGGCGTCGAAGTCGGCGATGATGAGCACCGGCTCCTCTTCCTGCTGCAACACCACCACCGTCCAGGTGACCAGGAGCCCCAGCACGATCAGGCCGATGTGGATGGCCGCCGACGCCACCCACGGGACCACCCGCTTCACCTTCCGCTCGGTGGGGGTTTCCACGCCGAGGGTGGTCAGCCGAAGGGCCAGATAGGCGTTTTCCGCCACTTCCGTCCGCTCCGCGCTCTGTTTCTGGCCCTCTTCGTCTGTGGGCTTGCTGCTCACGGGCGATGCTCCGAGGCACATGCCGAGAGAACCGGCGGTTCCTCCGGGCACGTCCAGCATATGCCCTCGGATACTCTCCTGCACCGGACTGGTCACATCCCCGCCACCTTGGGGCGGCCAACGGGAGGTGGTCTTTCGCTCGGGGGCTATTCCTCCACCGGAACGGGCTTCTCGCCGCGCTGACCGCCGAAGAACAAACGATCGAGGCTGATAGGGCCGGGCCCGGCCAGGAATATGCCCAGGGCCAGCAGGCCGAGCCCTAGCTGGGCGAACATGGTGTTGAAGGCGCCGATGTTCTTCGAGAACTCGATGGGGTTGATGGTCTGGGTGAGCATCCCGTTGATGCCCATGGTGACGATGTAAAACGCCACGCCCATGGCGAAGGCCAGGCCGATTCCCCAGATGCGGCTGAAGAAGCCCAGGAGCAGCAGGATGCCGCCTATGAATTCGGTCCAGGCGACGATCCACGCCCCATAGTCAGCGTATGGCAGCCCGGCATTGTGCAGCATCAGGGTGACCTTGTGCAGACCGGCCTGGGTGCCCGGCAAGGCTGGGGCCGCGGGGGTCGGCTCGGTCTCATCCGGTGCGGTCTCGTCCTCTTCGGGTGTTGCCGGAGGCTCCGCGACAGGCGTGTTGCTCCCCAGAGACGGATCCGGATCCGTCTCCTCAATATCCGTAACCTGCAGGGAAACGGGCTGAATGCTCACCGGCCCGGTCGAGGTCGGTTCGATGCTGGTCACCTCTGAGGGAGCTTCGCTTTCAGTCTGCGGAACCACCTCGACCCTGTAATTGTCCCGGAGAATCGTGGCCTCTTCGGAGGTGAAAGTGACGTCGTCGAAGAGCTTGTTGAACCCCACACTGACAAAGGCCGCACACAACACGATCCGACTGAGCGTGGGCAAAATCGCGGTTCCTGCACAGTCGCTGAAACTCATGGCTGTTCTCCATCAGGTTTGGCGCTTCCGATCTGGTTGCCCCGGCCGATATTCCGGCGATAATCCTACCGCGTTTCCCTCGCGGGCGTGGCGGAACTGGCAGACGCGCTGGATTTAGGATCCAGTGGGGTAAAACCCGTGGAGGTTCGAATCCTCTCGCCCGCACTGGCCGGAATTGAGCTGAATCGCGGTGCATTTGCCACTTGATTGGCTTTCGGGGGTGGTGTGTTTCGTTTTCTGACCGGCGGAACCCCCGACCACATCGATGCGAACAAGCAGAATAAGCTGGCCGCACGCCGGGTTGGTACTGGCGGACCGGCCGGAGAAGGTCGCGTCCGACGACCCCATGGGTCGGAGCGGCCGTTCCCCGGGCGGTTCCGGAGGACGCCCGGAGGAGCGGTTCCGCGGGTTCTGATGAATGGTCCCCGTCGCATGAGCAGAGCAGGCTGGGGCGTGCCGGGCTCTGGCGGCGGGGTTTTTAATCCCGGACCATCGTCTGTCGTGCCCGGTGGCCGCAGGCATCTCCCCCAGGGGTGCGAATGCCTTATCGTGGCGAGCGGAACGGCCCGGCCGTGGATTGGCCGGGCTGTTCGTCCACTCGCCCTCCTCCTCGCCGTTGGCGGTGGGGCCTGAAAGCCGGTGCCTCCTGGCCCCTCAATCGCTCGAATGAAGGGGGGCTCACCGCGGCCCCGGGACTGCTTCGGACAGGGTCGGACGGCCCTTCAGCAGGACCCCTCCACTGACGAGGATTCGCCCTTCCCGCTTCGGCGCGGGCGAGAGAGTCACACCAACGGGTGCAGGGCGAGTATTCGGCAGATGAGGAGCAGATTCGCCCTCCTGCCTCCGGGTCGTCGGACACCATGCCCTCCCGGCTCATCTCGCCGCTTGGCCGGGCCGATATCATGCCCACAGATGCCTATGTCAGATTGGTCACCCAAATCCTGGCAATCCCGACCCGCTTCCCAGCAGCCCGCCTATCCGGATCAATCGGCGCTGCTGGATACAGCGGCAAAACTGAGCGAGCTTCCCCCGCTGGTCACCAGTTGGGAGGTGGAGTCGCTCAAGGAACAGCTCGCGGAGGCCGCCCGGGGCAGGCGGTTCCTCCTGCAGGGCGGCGACTGTGCCGAGAGCTTCGACGAATGCGAGTCCAACAACATCACGGGCAAGCTCAAGATCCTGCTCCAGATGTCCCTGATCCTCGTGCACGGCACGAAGAAACGAGTGATCCGGGTGGGTCGATTCGCCGGCCAGTACGCCAAGCCACGCTCCGAGGACAACGAGACGATCGATGGCGTGACCCTGCCCGCTTACCGCGGCGACCTGGTCAATCGCATCGCCTTCACCGAAGAGGACCGTAGGCCCGATCCCACGCTCATGCTCCGAGGCTACGAGCGGGCGGCCCTGACGCTCAACTTCATCCGCGCCCTCATCGACGGCGGCTTCGCCGACCTGCATCACCCGGAATACTGGGATCTGGATTTCGTCAAGCATTCGCCCCACGCCGAGGAGTATCACCGCCTCGCCCAGACCATCGGCGAATCGATCCGGTTCATGGAGACCATCTCCAACACCCCGGCCGGCCAGCTCAACCGGGTGGACTTCTTCACCAGCCACGAGGGCCTGCACCTGTTCTATGAACAGGCCCAGACCCGCCAGGTTCCCCGCCGCGAGGGCTGGTACAACCTCGCGGCCCACCTCCCGTGGCTGGGAATGCGGACCGCCAACGTGGGCGGGGCGCATGTCGAGTATTTCCGCGGCATCCGCAATCCCATCGGCATCAAGCTCGGCCCGAGCATGACCCCGTCCTGGCTCAGCGAGTTGCTGGACATCCTTCATCCCGATGACGAGCCGGGTCGGCTGACGCTCATTCATCGCATGGGGGCCCACGGGATTGCCAGGCATCTGCCCGCCCTGATCGAGACCGTCCAGCAGTCCGGCAAGACCGTCCTCTGGTGCTGCGACCCGATGCACGGCAACACGGAGAAGACCGCCGAGGGGATCAAGACCCGCAAGTTCGAGCACATCCTCGCCGAGCTGGAGCAGGCGTTCGAGATCCATCAGCAGATGGGCTCATATCTCGGCGGCGTGCATTTCGAGCTGACCGGCGACAACGTAACCGAATGCACCGGCGGCGCGCGGGGGCTGAACGATGAAGATCTCAAGCGCCGTTACAAAAGCCAGGTAGATCCGCGACTGAACTACGAGCAGGCCCTGGAGATGGCCATGCGCATCGCCAAGCGCGTGGCGGAGATGAACGGGGGAGTCTGAGAGTCTGCTCTCCATGCCACCCGCAAATGCGGTCAGAACCAGCGGGGACATTGTGGAGTGATTCGCTTCTGCAGCGGTTGCTGAAAGCAACCGTGTATGAGTCATGCGCGTGAGTGATCCGCTCTTATCGCAAAAAACGTGCGACACACCTCGTGGTGTGTCGCACGCTGTGCCTGGAGGCGGGTTGAGCTCTCGGGAAAGGGGTTGGCCGGATCGTTTACGGCGGCAGGATCTCGCCTCCTTGAAGCGGTCCTGTTCCTGCGTCAGCCAAAGCGTGACCGGAGAATGCGAGCCGGCAATAACGGCGCGGGAACCCTTGGAGTACTGAGTCTCAACAGGGCGGCATAACCGACACAGACTGAGAAACCGGGTAACGATCCGCGGCTATCGGACCACTGGCGACAGCCGTTGCGAGCCGGGCCTCGATTACGGGCTGCGCGGCATCGGCAGGGCCAGCGTCTCGGAAGCGGTCGAGAGCAGCAGCCAGTCGTCGATCAATACCGCGTCCAGCAGCCGCAGGGGCAGGGGTTCCAGCTCCACCGCATCGCTGAGCAGGCGGCCATCATGGGCCAGAGCATAGATGCGATAGGTGCGCAGGGTCCTGCGGCCCGAATCGCCCGGCATCTCCACCTGCTCAGTCCGGTTGCGGCTGATGAGGAGCAGGCGATCCTCCGCGGGCAGCAGCCACCGGTAGTCGCGCGTGTCGGTGACGTAATCGGAGCCGGCGATCGATCCCCCCTCGTCGTAGGACACCACCCGCTGAGCGTAGCGGGCGTGAACGCGGCCGCGGACGACCTGCAAGTTCCGCAGCTCGAGCGGGTCCCACCGTCCGTGAGCGGGAATGGGCAGAGGCTCGGAGATCAGACACTGCCTGCCATCAAACCGCCGGATCTGCAACGCCGCATCCTGGAAGAACACCACGTCACCGATCGCCCAGGCCCGCAGGGTGTTGGGTGCTCCGGGCTGAACGTTCATCCATCGCATCCGGCCCGAGTTGAGGTCCAGCACTTCGATGCCCTGGTCCGTTGCAAAGATCAGGGAGCCGAGCGGGCCGAAGCACATCCACAGGACATCGGAATCGCCCCGGGGTCGGACCCGGTGGACGATCTCGCCGGTGATGGCGTCCAGGACCACCAGAATGGGGGAGATCGTGCTGAGTTCGTCTCCCGGGCCGGTGCCGCGCGTGCGGCCGGCGAGAACCAGGGTCCGGTCCTGAAGTCCGGTCCAGTAAACCTGGCTGAGAATCTGAGTCCGCGCCCAGAGCGGGGCGGAACCTTCCTGCAGGTCGAATGCGATGGCGCTGCCGGTGCGGCGAATGAGCAGGAGCAGATCATCATTCACGCGGGGAATGATCTGGTCGGGGTTGAACGGGTCACCGCCGGGCATTTGCTCCCAGACCCCGCGCAAACGGGCGAGGTCGCCCACGGGGTCATCCAGATGATCGCTCAGCCGCGGGGTGGTCCAGCGTTGGGCGCCGTCCGCGGCATCCAGCATCACCGCCCTGGGATCTTCCGGATCGTCATCCAGCCACAGGAGCACATCGCGATCGGTGAAGCGGAGGATCTGCGGCGCTTCACTGCCCACGTAGTTGGACCATCGGGGAGTCAGATCGCCGGACGTGACAAGGTGTACGCTGCCGCCGGATGCCAGCAGCGCTCGATCGGGCGGCGAAGCCGCATGTGCGTGGGGGTGACGCGGGGCGAGGATCGACCCGATCAGCTCGCCCGGTCCACTCTGTTCGCCGATCTGTGGCAGGCGAGGGGACAATCGAGATTCCTGAAGTTCCCGCAGCAGACTGGAAGCCCGGACGCGGCGCCGCCCGCTCACAAGCAGAGGATCGCCATAGGCCGACACCGCGTGCTGCAACAGGATCAATGCCTGATCATTGAGGTTGAACCGTTGGCAGATGCCGAGGCAGGCGCCGAGGAGCCGCCCGGTGGTCGCCGCATCGCGATTCGGAGCGAGGCTGATGAGCGGACCCAGCGCCGCCAGCGCGGAACGGTGATCGCCCTGTTCGGCGTACGCCGCGGCGACAAGAAGCGCCGCATCAGCGGCCGCTTCAGTGCAAACATACTGCTCCGATATTTCGCGCAGCGCGTCGAGGTCGGCCAGCGTTTCGGTCATCACGGTTTCGAGCACTTTCGAAGCCCGCCGGGCCTGCTGCTCGTGGACCGATGGTCCATGTGTCTGAATCAGGTCGACAATCCTCTGAGCCGCCCACGCGGCGCCGGTTTTCAGCCGGCCGTCTTCCAGGTGCCAGACCGAAGTCAGGGGCGGGTCGGAGAGAATCTGCTGATACTGCCGGGCGGCCGTTGGCGGGTCAGAAGGGGCGTGCCAATCCGCCCGGGTGAGCAGGTGCTGGAGGCGCTGCTCGTCGTTGACCGCGATGCTGCCGATCAGCTCGTGAAGCTCTTCGGCCTGCGCTTCTGTCCGGGGCATTCGGTCGCGGGCCATCCGAAGCAGCAAACTGAACAGAGTCGCCTGCAAGTCGTTCGCCTCCGGCGAGTTGTTCAGCGTTCCGATTGTCCCGACGGCGGCGCGGGCGGCTTCCATCGCCAGCGGCAGGTCGCCTCCGGCCATGGCCAACTCCATCAGCGCCAGGGCCGCGTCGGGATCGTGCGGCGATTCGTTCAAACGTCGACGCAGCATCGCCGACGCCCGGTCGAAGGCCATGTAGGCTTCAAGGCGATCCGCCCCGGCCACAATGATCTGGGCTTCGATGGCCAGCGGATTTCCCGCCGCCGGGCGGTCGATGTGATGGCGGATGCGCCCGCTTGCTTTCTCCACCAGCAGGATGCCGTTGTCGGTTGGAACGACGAGGTCGTTTTGAGTCGGCTGGAGCCGGCCGATGATCTCGAAGTCGCCGAATTCCGCCTGGAGGCTGTCGCCAGGCGGTTGATCCGGATCGGGCAGCCTCCACACCGGCTGAGTGAGATCGTCCAGTCTGAACGCGCGGATTTCGTCGCCGACGGCGAAGACGAACTGATCGTCAGCCAGCAGGTACTGCGGCGAGGCCCAGCCCTCTCTGAGAAGGCAGGGATGGCTTTCGATCTGTCTTCCGGTTTCCTTGTCCAAGACGACGATCCGCAGCCCGTCCGGCCGTAAGGCCAGGACCCGGCTGGCGGTGACAATCGGCGCCGGTGATGCCCAAGGCCCCGGGGCGCGAACCGGAACCTCGGGATTCAGGGGCACGCGATAGCGCTGAAGCCAGCGAATCCGCCCGGAAGATCCATCCAATCTGGCGACCGCCCCGAGCGGAGTGGCCACGTACAGGTCACCGCCGTCGATGGCCAGCATTGAGAAGCGCCGGTAGGTGCGGGCCCGCGCGCCGCCGACCGATGCAATGTGCTGCGACCAGCGAAGGCTGCCGTCGTTGAGGTTCATCGCGACCACATAGCAACTGCTGAGATGCTGTTCGGTTACCTTGCGGGCGAGGACGCAGACGACACCTTCGGCAATGACGGGCGCTCCGTGCGGGAAAAGCCCCTCGTGGTCGTCGATTGCGCCGATCCGGTCGAGATTCGCCGTCCAGCGAACTTCTCCGGATACGGTGTCCAGACACCGTACATGCCCTTCGCTGGAGCGCATCGTGCCGTAGGCGTGCCCGGTAAGCGTGACCAGCGAGCGGACGGAAACCGCGACATAATTCAGATCCATCATCAGTTCGGTGTCGTTGTCGATGGCCGAATCCGGGGGGCGTTCCACGTGCCGCCAGATCTCAGCGCCGGTCGACCGGTCAACGGCGAGGACGGTGTGGCCCTGGTTGACGAAGGCCAGAGATCCCGCCACGGTGGGTGCGGCGGTCAGCAATTCATCCGGGCCGGGCTCCAGGTCAAACCTGGGCGAGAAGGAGACTCCCGCGGGGCGGGCGAAGCGCCGGTAATGAAGGGCATCGGTCAACTCCACCGACCAGATCGCCTGCCCGACCGGTTCGCCCAGTTCGATGGCCTCCCCCGGCTGAACAGGACTGATACCGTGGTCGCTCCGATCGGTGAAGGTATTCTCCCGATACCGGTCGAGTTGCGTGCCCAGGCGCAGGCCGGCATCGCCCAGCTCACTCAAAGCGTTCGAAGCCGCTCTCACCGCTTGATCGTTCTGGAGGCAATGTGCGGTAAGTCCGGCCATGAACCAGGCATAGGCGGCACGGTCGCTGGCGAGATTCGGGTGCTCGAGCGCTTCTCTGAGCCAGTGGTCGGCACTGTGGAAGCGGGCCGATTCCAGATCCTGCTGGGCCAGGCGGAGGAGGGCTTCCAGCCCCGCATCGGTGAGGGATCGGCAGGTCGCCAGCCTCGGTAGGTTGCCGGCTTCGAGCAATCGCTCCGCCTCGGCAGTCTGGACCGCCCGATAGCGGCGTAGCAGGGACGCATCTGCTTTCAGATCCGCCAGCACCGGCCCTCGTACCGTTACAAAGCGATCACCCTCTGAGTCACCGGTCGGCACGAGCTTCAGCGGGTAATCGTCGAGCAGTTCCTGATAGAGCCGAACCGCCTCATCGGGGTTGTTCGCCGCCTGGTCCCGGGCCCGGCGCAGGAGCTCCCAGGCCCGGGGAGATTGATCGACGAACACGGGGTTATCCGGCTGGGCGGAGACGATGCCGGGGGTGAGCCACAAAGCGGTGATGGTGATGATGCCAAGCCAGGCCGCGGTGGGATGTCGCCGCCTATTCAGGCCGCCCGGTGTGGTCATCCGCCGCTTCTCCCGGCCTGTGATAGTGGTGATCGAAGCAATCATTTTCCCGGTCTGGTCGGCTTCTTTCTCACTGTGACGAACTTTACCGTCACAGCCCTGCGGGAGGCCAGGCGGGTCGCAGTGTACCTGATCCGGACCGTGGAATCGTCGCGAACGACGGTTTTGATCGTATGGTGACCGGCAAAGGCCGTAGTACGCGCCGGCGGTTAGCGTCAATTCGACTGATCGAGCCTGCGCCGGTAAAGTGGAGACATGGTTCCCTCTTGCGCAACCCGGTGTGCTTTCGTTCCTGTTCTGCTGATCTGCGCCGCCCTGACCGGCTGCAGCGTTTACCGGGCTCCGACGATCGCGGTGGCCGGTGCGGAGGTCATCGAGACGACCGATGAGGCGATGGCGATCCGTTTCGCTCTGGATCTGACGAATCTCAATGATGAGGCGCTGGAGCTGCTCCAATTCGACTACGGGCTGTCCGTTGACGGGCGGCGAGTCTATTCCGGCCGGCGCGCCGCCGAGGCAACGCTGCGGGCCGGGGGTGAGAAGCGACTCTTCGTCCCCGCCGTGCTGCGGTATGACCTGATGGGCTGGGAGACAGGCGCTCAGCCGCCGGATATCGGCTACAAACTCTCGGGCAGCCTGCTGTACGTCACTCCGGGCGAGATCGCCGAGATCCTTTTGGATACGGGTGTGCGCAAGCCGCGTGTCCGTTTCTCCTCTGCGGGACGCATCGCGCTGCGAGAACCCGATTGAGCCTGGCTCCCGGGCGGCCGGTTCGTTTCCTGCAAAGAGCGGCCGGGTGATGCGGGGCCGGGCCCGGCCGTTATCGGTCACCGCACCGCTTGTCACTCGGCCAGGGGGTCCTGAGGCGGGTCTTGCCCAGTCGGCACAATTATCACAGGCAAGTCGAGTTGCGTGCCCATGCGAGGAGGCGGGCTGGTTCCCGACGCGGAGTTATTCGACGCTTCCGTGCTGTCGATATGCAGGTTGCCACCTGTGTTGAGATTGGAACCAGACCGGGCAGAATGGGGTCTTTACATGCAGCTTCTGGACATCCTCCGTACCGCTCACGACCACGACGCATCGGATATCCATCTAGTGCCGGATCATCCGCCGATGATGCGGGTCAACACTGTCATGACGCCGATGGACTACCCGATACTCACGCCTGAGAGTGTTGAGTCAACGCTGGAGCAGATGACCAATGATGCTCAACGGAAGCGGTTCGACCAGCAGCACGACCTGGACTTCTCCTACGAGGTACAGAATCTGAACCGCTACCGGGTCAACGCCCACAGGCAGCGTGGCACCGTCGCGATGGCGATGCGTGCGATCAAGGAGGAGGTTCCCGCGCTGGAGGAACTGAACCTCCCGGAGATCATCAGCCGGCTTACCTACCTGCCGCGCGGTCTGGTCCTGGTGACCGGGGACACGGGCAGCGGCAAGTCCACCACGCTGGCGTCGATGATCCAGGCGATGAACGAGCGGTACCGCAAGCACATCATCACGCTGGAGGACCCGATCGAGTACAGCCTGCTTTCGAGCAAGTGCCTCATCGAGCAGCGTGAGCACGGCCATGACATGGTCAGCTTCGCTTCGGGCCTCAAGCACGCCCTGCGTCAGGACCCGGACATCATCCTGGTGGGCGAGATGCGAGATCTGGAAACCACCGCGCTGGCGATCAGCGCCGCGGAGACCGGCCACCTCGTGCTGTCCACCCTTCACACCGTCAACGCATCCCAGACGGTGGAACGTATCATCGACATGTATCCTTCGTCGCAGCAGAACCAGATCCGTTCCATGCTGGGCAATACCCTGCAGGCGGTGGTGTCGCAGACATTGTTCAGCCGCATCGACCAGCCGGGCATGGTGCCGGCGGTGGAGGTAATGCTGTGCACGCCCGCGGTGCGGAACATCATCCGCGAGGCGCGAACATTTGAGATTCCCAATGTGATCGACACGAATCGTCAACTGGGGATGGTGAGTCTGGACAACGCGATCGCCGAGCTTTTCTTCAACGGGCTCATCAGTCGCGAGGATGCCATCGCGCAGTCGGCCTATCCGGACAAGTTGGAGCGTCAATTGGCCGCCTAGCGGTGAGGAGACCAGAAGGGAATGCCGCAATATCGCTACCAAGCACGACAGCAATCCGGCCAGGTTCAGGCCGGAGTCCTCGCCGCCGACAATGCCACGGCGGCGGCGGCGATCTTGCGCAACCAGGGCGCGCACGTCCTTGCGCTGGTTCCGGTTCAAAGCCCCACCGCGCAGATCGGCAAGGCACTGAGGGGCATTAACTACTCCTCCGGCCCCGGCCAGAAGGACATCCTCGATTTCACGCTGCAACTTGCGGTGATGATTCGCGCGGGCATCTCGCTCCGGACGGCCCTGGACGGCATCGCCGATCAGACCACCAACGTCAAGTTCCGCAAGATCCTGCTGTCCATCAAGACGGACGTGGAGTCGGGCAAGCAGTTTTCCGAGGCCATCGCCCGGTATCCCAAGCTGTTCGGACCCCTGTACGTGAACATGGTGCGGGCGTCGGAGATGTCCGGCTCGTTCGCCAAGATGCTGGACCGCATCGCCGCCTACATTGCCCAGCAGCTCGAGACCCGCAAGATGGTCATCGGGGCGAGCATCTACCCGGCGATTATCGGCGTCATGGCCATCGCCGTGACGGTCTTCCTGCTCACGTTCGTGCTGCCCCGCTTCGCCGGGGTGTTTCAGGGCAAGGAGTCGGTCCTGCCGTGGCCCACGAAATTCCTGATGGGCGCATCTGACTGGATGCTTGCCTACTGGTGGGCGTTGCTTATCGGCGCCGCGGCGGGGATCGTCGGTTTCATGACCTTCATCAAGACGGAGATCGGGCGGTTCTGGTGGGACAAGACCAAGCTGACAATGCCCGTGTTCAAACGCATGTTCCGGGCGCTGTATGTCAGCCGATCGTTGCACACAATGGGGGAATTGCTGAACGCAGGCGTGCCCATGCTGGATACGCTGGCGATCACCGGAGACATTTCCGGCAACGTCCTGTTCAAGAAGATGTGGCGCAACGTCTACGCGGCGGTCAAGCAGGGTAAGAAAGTCCAGAGCCAGCTTACGCGATCGACGCTCCTGCCCAAGTCCGTGGTGCAGATGATCGGCGCGGGCGAGGAATCGGGCCGACTCGGCGAAGTGCTACATGAGATCTCGGAATACTACCAGAAGGCGTTGCGCGACGCGATCAAGACGGTTACCAGCATGATTGAACCGTTGATGATCGTGTTCATGGGTTCGGTGGTCGGGTTCATTGCCATGGCCATCATCCTGCCGATCTTCAAGATGAGCAGCATTGTCTCGGGATAGGAATCGGAGGCCTCAAGGAGCATCGTGATGTTCGGCACTGCCGAAGCGCGACCAGAACGAATCATCGGACGTACTCGAGTGGGCGGCGGAGCACGCGTCAGACGAAGCACCGTCATTCGGCGGGGCTTCACTCTCATCGAGACCGCTCTGGCCACAGTCATCGTCGGCGTGGGCGTACTGGCGATCGTCTCGGCCCAGACGGCGTTCCACAAGCAGAACTCGTGGTCCACCCACGCCAGCACCGCCATGCGGCTGGGCAACGAGATCCGCGAGATGACGCTCAACCTGCCCCGCCACGACCCGGTGACCGGCGACTCGTTCTGGGGGCCGGAAGCCAACGAGCTGTGGGTGGGCGATTACGACGATCTGGATGATTTTGACGGTGCCGGCAACGGGCTGATCTTCTCGGCCGAAGAGGGCAACGGCCCGATCAACGCGCGGCGCGAGATCATCCCCAATATGGCCGGCTGGACGCAGATCGTTCAGGTCTACAACGTCGATCCGTTCGACATCACCGTCGTCGAGGCCGATGGCTCAACCAACATGATCAAGGTTGAGGTAGCCGTCACCTATCAGGGGCCGATGGACGTCGAGCCGAGCGAGGTCACGAGGGTCTCATGGATCGCCCCGGGGTGAGGACCGCCCGCCGGCGGCGGGAACGAAGGAATGAACGGACCTGGAGGCGCTGTTCCGGAGGTGCGGAGTTAGCTCGATGACACGACAACCTTGCGAAGGCCGGGTGGAAAGGCATGGCACGCAGTGCCGGGCGGAACCGGGTCGGTTGGTCCAGCGCGGTCGTGGACTGCGCCGCGGCGTGTCATCCGTCCTGGCGATGATGTTCATGGTGATCTTCGGATCGCTCGCGGCGGCGATGGCGGTGGTGGCGCAGGGCAATCTGCGCACTGCCGACTCCGGCCTGAAGATGTCCCGGGCGATGAGCGCGGCGGAAACCGGCCTGATCTTCGCCGGCCGTCGTCTGGCCGCCGAAGCCCGTCGCTTCGTGGTCGAGAAGGGCGTTATCGACGATGCCTTTGCTCAAGACCTCTGGATGGGAACCTACGACGAGGGCACTGATGGGACGGTGGAAGTTCTCCCGCCTCAAGGCTACGACGTCGAGACTCCGCCTACCGGGGTGGTCGAAGCGGTGCGTGACGCGCACCTTGCGGACACACACTGGCTCATCATCGATGCCGGCGATGAGTCACTTCCGGAAATCGACCCGACCTACGGCACCTTACGCGTGCGACCCATCGGCCTCACCAACGAGGAAAACGGCCCCTATTTCCGCCTGCTTTACGAGCTGGTCTCCGGCGAGCCGGCCATCCGCGTTACCAGCGTTGGCGTGGACGGGGCCATCCAGCGAAGCCTGCAGATGGACTTCCGGCTGGACAAGAAAATCGAGTTTGCCATCCTCAGCCCCAACCGAGTGATGATCGGCAAGAACGTGCGCGTGGAGGGACCGCTGGGATCTCGCTACGGGTTGGTTGAGGGCGAGCTGGATCCGGAGAACGGCGATCCGCTCGTAATGCGCAGCGACTTCTACTGGCTGGATGAACCGCTCGATGCACTCTTGGACACGTTCTTCACGGCCATCCTCAGCTATGACGTGGACGGTGACGGGCGACTGCGCCCGGATCATCCGGTGGAAGGCGAGGCCGTCGATACCTATCCGCAACTGGTGGATTACGACGGCGATGAGTACATCGATGACTGCGATCTGTTCATGGATCATTACGACACCAACGCCGACTACATGGTGGTCTATGACACAGCTCTGGCCAGCGCTGCCGGTCTTGGGTCGCTCGCCGAGGAGTTCGACGACATCGACGACCAGTTGGCCCGCCTGATTGATGAAGCCAATCCGGACCGCGACGGTGACGGTGAGATCACCGCCGCCGACACCGGACTCGGCTACCGGGACGGCGTGATCGATACCAACGATCTGTACGCCAAGGTGCGGGGTCGGTTGGCGTTCGCCGTGGCCCGCGCCGCCTGGGAGTCCTATCACGGGGCAAGCTACCAGACGGTGGTGAACGGTCCGATCCGGGCCGACATCGATGAAGCGCCGGTGACCTTCGAGGTCACGGACGAGGACATGCGCGAGATCACCACCGACATGTTCAGCGACACCCAGACCTGGTTCGAAGGTCAAGTGCCAAACGATCCGGACGACTTCGAATCCCAGCGCGACGCCAGCGGGACCTTCACTCCCTACGTGCCGGGCGATAGACGGGAATCAATCCCCTACGGATCCTCAGCGGCCTACGACTACTACGCGCGCGACCGCTACGAAGGCATAACATTCCGCAACGTCCGTATCCCCATGGGTTGTAACGGCCTGTTCGTCGACTGCACCTTCATTGGCGTCACCTTCGTCGAGACCGAACCGGACTGCCTGCACGAGAACTGGAACTACGCCGACGCCCGTGAGGAGGTGGAGGACCCGCCCGGTTCCGGAAACTGGACTTATCAGGTCCGGTTCCCCGAGTTGGTCGCGACACTGTCCGACAACACTCCCGTTCCGGACACTCGGGTGATGTCCAACAACATCCGCTTCCACAACTGCACGTTCCTCGGTTCGATCTCGGGCGTGAAACCCGGTGAATACACGCACTGGCGGAACAAGGTCCAGATCACCGGCGTCAACACGCGCTCCTACTGCGATCCCGATGACCCGGATCTGGACGGCGAGCCCGATGCCGATGCTCTGAGAGTTCTGCTGAACTCGATAAATCCGGAGGACCTGGAGGAGTTGCAGAAGTCCTCGATCCTCATGCCCGGCTGGTCGTTCGACGTAGGTAACTTCAGCAACGAGGACGCCGACGCGACCAGCAAACTCAAGCTCAAGGGGACCATCATTGCGGGTATTCTCGATGTCCGCGGCACTGCCGACGTCCACGGCACGCTGCTGATGACATTCCGTCCTCAGGAGGGCGTGGGGCCCCTGTTCTACGGTGGTCTTCCCGATGCGTTCAACACCACCATCGGCTACTTCGAGCCCGAGGCCGGGGGGCTGGAAGGCAAGCCTCTGGAGGAAATCCAGGCCCAAGGGTTCGGTGAAATCTCGCTGCGGTACAACCCGGAGGCGAAACTCCCCGACGGCATCCCCTGGCCGATCTGCGCCGTCCCCGATCCCGATACTTATCGGGAATGAGGTGTGTTATGAGTAAGCCTTCCCACGTTCTCCACCGTCCCGTCTGCCGCCGACCGATTTCGAGGCGCGGGTTCAACCTGGTGGAATTGCTGATTGCCCTGGCCATCAGCGCCGCTCTGCTCACCGCCACCATGGTGGCCCTGGACGCGTCATTCACCGCCTACCAGATGACCACCGAGGTCGCCTCCACCCACACCATCGGCCGTCTCACCATCGAGCGGATGCAGGCGTTGATCCGAACCGGCACCGACTTCGGCCCCTTTCCGGTCAATCCCCGGGATTCAATCGTCGTGAGTGACTACATCGAGTTCCGAACGCCCGGTACGACCGTGAACCCTCAGGGGCAGATCATGACCCTGGAGTGGCGGGAGGATGATCAGGCGCTCTTCGTCATCGTCACAGATCCGGACACCGGCGTCGACGAGGAGCATCTTCTGCTGGAGGGGGTGGTTCCCCAGTACGATGAGGATGAGCAACTCATCCATCCCTTCACCCTGGAATACGAGCTGGGGCGCAGCCTCTACCGGGCCACGATCGATATGACGATCATCCCTGACGACAACATGAGTCTGGAGATCGAAGGCGACAACCAGCAGCCCATCCGTCTGGTGGCTTCGGCCATGCCTCGGACCGCCGCGTACAGATAATGATCGCCGGCCGAGATCCGGCCCGGTCTTGACTTCATCCCTCCGTTCGTCAACCGCCGGTCTTTCGACCCTGCGGAGCGCGATTCGAACGGTCAGTTCCGGACTCGTCTCGCCGTGCTGACTGCAGGGCCAGATTGATCAGCGCCTGGTGCGTGCCGAGGGCGGCGGAGGAGTCCTCCGGAAGCTTGTCCGGCTGCCGCAGCGTGTAATCACCGTCGGCGCCCATGTCCCAGCACTGTCGCCGATCTTCCAAGGCCGTTTGGAGAATGTTCCATAACCTTCCGCGCAGGGGCCGGTCCTCCACGGGGCAGATCGCTTCCACACGGTGGTGCAGGTTGCGGCGCATCCAATCACCGGAGCCGATGAAGAACTCGCCCTTCAGGGGCTTGTCCGGACTCTTGCCCCTGCCGAAGTAGTAGATCCGGCTGTGCTCGAGGAACCGGCCGATCACACTCATGACGCGGATGTTCTCGCTCATGCCCTTCACGCCGGGCCGCAGAGTGCAGAAGCCGCGCACGATCAGGTCGATTTTCACTCCCGCCTGGCTGGCCCGGTACAGCGCCCTGATCATCTCCCGATCCTGAAGCTGGTTCATCTTCGCGATGATGCGTCCCGGACGGTCCGGCCTGTGCAGCTCGATCTCCCGCTCGATCAACTCCAGGAACCGGTCCTCCATGCTGAGCGGAGCCACGAGCAGCTTCTGGTACTGCTTATGCAGGGACTGGCCGGTGATGGCGTTGAACAGGTCCACCACATCGCGGGTGATGAGCGGGTCGCAGGTGAGCAGGCCGATATCTTCGTACAGGCGCGCGGTCTTGGAGTGGTAGTTGCCCGTACCGATGTGAGCGTAGCAACGGACGCCGTCCTGCTCCTTGCGGACGATGAGCGTGACCTTGGTGTGGGTCTTGAGTCCCACTACGCCGTAAGCCACGTGCACCCCGGCGTCCTCAAGCTTGTGGGCCCAGACGATGTTACGCGCCTCGTCAAACCGGGCCCTGAGTTCGACGAGCACCGCCACCTGCTTGCCGGCCTCGGCGGCGCGGATCAGTTCGGGAATGAACGGGCTGTCGCCGGAAGTCCGGTACAGCGCCTGCTTCATCCCCAGCACGTTCGGGTCCGAGGCGGCTTCCCGCACGAACCGCTCCACGCTGGCGTCGAACGATTCATACGGATGATGCACCAGCACGTCGCCCTTGCGAATCACGCTGAAAATGTCCTGGCTGTCGTCGGCCAGCCGGGGGGGGACGATCGGCGCGAACGGGACGAAGTGATGCTCACCCAGCGGCAGGTCCGCGATCTGGTGCAGTGAGCCGTAGTTGATCAGACCCTCGGTCTCGTAAACATCATCCGGCCGGACTTCCATCTCATCGCAGAGGTACTCAAGCAATTTTCGGTCCGGGTTGGTGCCGATCTGCAGTCTCACTACCGGGGCGAACCGCCGCTCGCGAAGCTGGTGCTGGATCTGCATCAGCAGGTCCTCGGCATCCTCGTGCTCCTGCTCCACATCGGCGTTGCGGGTTACCCGGAACGGCAGGACCTGCCGGATCTCCATTCCCGGGAACAGGTCGCCCAGATGGGCCTCGATCACGTCCTCCAGCGATACGAACCGCATCGTGTCACCGATCTGACACCACTGATCCATCACCTCCACCTCCGGCACTTTTACCCGGGCAAAGAGGCGATCGGCCTTGTCCGGCCGGCGCAGCATCACCCCCAGCGACAGACTCAGGTTGGAGATGAAGGGAAATCGGTGCCCGGGATCCACTGCCAGCGGGGTGAGCACGGGAAAGACATCACGCCGGTACCAGTCATTGACAAACTCGCGGTCCTGATCATCCAGGTCACGATAGTGCAGCAGCTGAATGCCGAGGTCCTGAAGGGCGGGCAGAATATGGTTGCGATAGCACTCGGCCTTGCGATGGGTGAGCGGGATCACGTGCCGGCGGATCTCTTCCAGCAGAGCCTGAGGAGTCATCTGCTCGTGGGCGACCGTCGCGACGCCCGCATCGACCTGACGCCTCAGGCCGCCCACCCGCTTCATGAAGAACTCGTCGAGGTTGGACGAGAAGATCGCCAGGAACCGGACACGCTCCAGCAGGGGCGTCCGCTCGTCGATTGCCTGATGCAGCACCCGCTCGTTAAACCGCAGCCATTGCAGATCGCGGTTCAGGAACAGCGGCTCGTCAGGCGGGGGGACGAAGGGCCGGCTGTCGTCCTGGTTGGCGCTTGCGCTGGCTTGGGTCATCTCAGCTCATCCGGTAGGTCGCCGCGCAGCCCGGCTCTTCGATCACCGTCACGCGGGACACCGTCGCCTGCGACTTCAGGGCCTCCGCGGCCTGCTCGGCAATGTGCTTCGCTACGTGTTCGGCGGTGGGGTTGAGCCGGTCAAAGGGCGGCGTGGCGTTCAGATCACGATCGTTAAGATCGCCGATAATCCGGTCAAGCTCGCGTTGGATTACCAGAAAATCGCACAGCAAACCGTCCTCATCCAGCTCCCGACCCGCCACCACCACCGTCACCTGCCAGTCGTGCTCGTGGCCGTCCTCCTGCTCGCCGCAGATGGTGATCGCGTGGGCGGCCCGGAACTTACGCTGAACGCTCAACTCGTACATCGCGTACTCACTATACCCCCCCCACAGGTTTTGCGGATGCCGTCTTCATGCGACACCTGTCGCGATCGAATATCCTGACCCACCATGACCACCCAGACACCGCCCCAGGCCGCCGATGCCCCCCTGATGCTCTCCGTTTCCGGAGCCCGGGGGATTGTGGGCAGGACGATGACCCCGGCCGTTGCCGCCGATTTCGCCGCCGCCTATGGCTCGCACGTCAAGGACCTCACCGGCAAGGCCGACCCGCTTTTCTGCCTCGGCCGCGACAGCCGGCCGTCGGGGCAGATGCTCACCGCCGCGGTGGTGGCCGGGCTTACCGCGGCCGGATGCCGGGTCGTCGAACTGGGCATCGTCACCACACCCACGGTGGGAGTGATGATTGGCAAGCACCACGCCGATGCGGGGATGGTCGTCACCGCCTCCCACAACCCCATCATCTGGAACGGCCTGAAGTGCCTCGATTCCAACGGCCTGGCCCCGCCCCCGGAGATAGCGCAGCAGATCATCGAACGGTTCAAGGCCCGCGATATCGGCTATGCGGCAGTGGAGGATCTTCATCCCGCCCGCGAAGATGCGACGGGGCACGAAACGCACATCGATCGCGTGCTGGCGAACATCGATCCGGCCCCGATCCGGGCCGCCGGCTTCAAGGTCGTTCTCGATTCGGTGAACGGCGCCGGCTGCGTGGCCGGGCGGATGCTGCTGGAAGCGCTGGGCTGTGAGGTCATCCACCTCAACGGCGAGCCGACGGGCATCTTCGCCCACACGCCCGAACCCACCGCCGAGAATCTCACCGATCTCTGCCGCGCGGTCAAAGACGCCCGCGCCGCTTGCGGCTTCGCCCAGGACCCTGACGGCGACCGTCTCGCGATTGTCGATGAAACGGGCGCCTACATCGGCGAGGAATACACACTCGTCCTCGCCGCCAAGCGCCTGCTCGATCAACATGGCCCGGCTATTCTGGCGGCGAATCTCTCCACCAGCCGCATGATCGACGATCTGGCCGCACAGTATCCCGGCTCAAAGGTTCTGCGCACCGCGGTGGGGGAGGCGAACGTCGCCGCCGCGATGCAGCAGGCCGGCGCGCTTGTCGGTGGGGAGGGCAACGGCGGCGTGATATATCCGCCGGTGTGCTGGATCCGCGATTCCCTCACCGCCATGGCCCTCACCCTGAGCCTGCTGGCGGACGATCCTCGCAACGAATCGCTCAGCAAAATCGTGGGGGGGGTGCCGCGCTACTCAATGATCAAGAAGAAGCTGGACCTGACAAACATCGGCGGCCGCGACGCCGTCCCGGGCATCCTCGAACGCCTTTCCACCCCGAAAAAGGCGTCAGGTTCTTTTTTCGGCGAGGAAGTGGAAGTGAACACGGTTGACGGCGTGCGCATCGATTTCGCCGACGGCTGGGTGCACGTCCGGCCGTCCAATACCGAGCCGATTCTCCGCCTCATCGCCGAAGCGCAGACGGAGAAGCGGGCGGCTGAATTGATCGATCAGGTTGCTGAGATCGCCGGGATTGGCTGACAGGTCTTACCGGCCAGTCTCAATGTTCTCGATAGCCTTGCGCGCAGCTTCGCGCAATTCGTCATCGTCATCTTGCAGTACGCTTCGTAGAGCAGGGAGGGCTTCGTAGGCGGCCGGTCCCCAATCACCGAGACGTCGGGCGACCCATACACGTATTCCCGTATGCTCGTGGTGCAACAGCTTGATCAGGATTGGAACCGCCGTGGTCGACTCCACGTTCACCGCCTCGATCCAGCGCACACCACCCCAGAACAACCTCGGGTTATCGTGGCTCAGGCAGTACTGCATGTCAGCCAGAGTCTCGTCGGGCACGTTCATCGGCTCTTTTCTGACCTGTTCGGACAGGCCTTCAAAGATCTCCTCAATGGCGAATCGCACGTGAGATCCAACTTGCGGGTTGTCGGTGTCCGAGGCCTGGAAGAGCGATGGAAGAACGGGGGCGGCATCTTCGCGCAACAGGCCAAGTGCGGAGGCGGCAACCGCAACTCGCGCGGGATCATCAGATGTCAGCGCCTCCTCAAGCGGGCCGACGACCAAGTCGGGCGCGGTACCGAACTCCTGTAGGACGAGTACGGTCTGTTCCAGGTAGAGGAAGTCCGGATCTTGCAGTCTCCCAATGAGAGTCGTCTGAATTACATCATGATGCGACTCGAAAGTGCTCAGTGCAAGCAAGGTGTAGTTGATCAAGTAATCGGAATCTGAATCCAGCACATCCGTCATTATCGTCAGAACGCGATCGGCCTGCCCATTTGCCCGCGACAGAGCGGCGATTGCGGTGCGCTGCACCCAGTGATCACCGTTTTCGATCAGAGCCGCGATGCGGTCGACTGTCGCCGCCTGATTCAGCGTATTCAGAACGCGTTGGTGTTGCAGCAGCCGTAGCGTACGTATGTGAAGCGAGAGGTGCGGATTATCAAGAAGCGCGACAAGTGCTGGGCCGTCTTCAGGCTCGATCAGATCGTAATCCGCGATAAGGTCCAAGGCCCTCCTGCAAGTCATCTGATTAATGCTGCCGCCTGTAGTCTTCATCAGCTCATCGTGGAAGAGCCGCCACTGCCAGTGGGTCAAACCATTGCGCTTCTGGATGACCGCATTGCGCGCGTCGTTGTGTGTTGCCCAGAGTTGTGTGTAATCGTTGAGCGGCGCCAGCCGAGCATGAAGCGCGTCCATCGCCCAGTTCGACTCCGTTCGCCCGATCATGAGGATCAACACGGTCGAAGGCATGACGGTCTCGATCCCGGCTCGCCTTACACTTGGCGTTCCGCACAGGCCGCCTCCGACAAAGGTGAGGACAACAGCGAGCATCGCCCAGCGCCAGCGGCGGTGTGTCTTGTGGAGCCTCTTTTCGCTCCTGATCATCCTGCCGCATTCGGGACAGCGGTAGGGCGGGTCGCCCTCTGCGCCGGTCATGTCGTAGAAGCACTTCGGGCAGCGTCTGCGGCCGCGGGATCGGTCGGCATAGAGCGCCCAGTACAGCAGCAGAAGGCTCGCTACGGCGAGCAGGCCGCCGCCGATCCAGAACAGCCAGTCGCTGAGCATGGGGTTATTGTACGTGACGCGCCAAAGCTCTGTTCGATAGCGGCAGAGGAATCCGTTCGAACGGCTCAACCCACCCCCGCGCCCCCTCCCTGGCAGGGAGGGGGAAATGCTTGCGCGCGTCCGCGGGCTGGCAGCGCCGCGGCTACTGGCTTGTCAGGAAACTCACTTGTTCGACGTCGCTGCGATCGGCGCTTTGATGGATTCGTGGATGGTCCAAGTCATGGGCTGCTGGGAGCAGTCGATGTGGACCATGAAGAATCCGCCGCGGTGTTCCTGGATGAGCGGGCCGATGATCTGGCGGTCAGTGTCGGGGATGGGCAGGTCGGGCACGCGATCGAGCGGTATCCATTCCAGCTTGCCTTCATCGAAGTGCGTCCAGTGAACTTCATCGTGGCCGATGGGGCGCATTATCTCGAACAGGTACATCAGCCAGTGCGTTTCACCTTCGTATGCGCATTCGGAGACGATTCCGGTCAGGCGCACGTCGCCCGGAGCGAGGGTGAGGCCGGTTTCTTCCTTGATTTCGCGGATCGCGCAATCGTGCGGCCCTTCGCCGGTTTCCAGCTCGAGCTTGCCGCCGATTGGGGAGTACATGTCGGCGTTGGGGGACTTGACGCGATGCAGCAGCAGAAGGTTGTCGTCGCGATCGTAGAGATAACACAATACCGCGATGCGGTAGGGTAGGCCGATGTAATTGGCAGGCGGAGTGGACATGAATGATCAGACTTCGCTGCGCTGATGCGCGGCGGATGGATCCGGCGAGAGGTCGTGAGAGGTGAGCAGGTTATTAAGTCGATCAACGATCTGCTCGGTGGGCGGGCAGAGGGGCGGACGCAGGGCGCCGGTGTCACGCCCCAGCAGCTTCATGGCGGTCTTGATGGGCACGGGGTTGGTGTCGAGCTTGAGCAGGTTTGTCGCCAGCGGGTAGAGCTGGTAGTGAAGATCGCGGGCGAGGTCCCAGTCGCCGGCCAGGCAGGTGTCGCAGAGGGCGGCGACGGGTCGGGGGACGATATTGGACAGAACGGAGATCACACCCAAAGCGCCTATGGACATCAGGGGCAGGGTGAGCGGGTCGTCGCCACTCAGCACGGCCAGATTCGTATGGAGAATCGTATTGCCCGCGGTGGCCAGGCCGCCGGTGGCATCCTTGACGGCCTGGATGTTGGGATGCTCCGCGAGTCGCTGGAGCGTCTCGGGCGTCAGGGCCACGCCGGTCCGGCCGGGGATGTTGTAGAGGACGACGGGCAGGTCGCAGGAGTCTGCGATGGTCGAGAAATGCCGGTAAAGGCCCTCCTGGGAGGGGCGGTTGTAATAGGGATTCACCTGGAGGGAGGCATCGGCCCCGGCCTGGTGGGCCAAGCGATGGAGAGCGACGGCGTGGGCGGTGCTGTTGGAGCCGGCCCCGGCGATGACGAGGAGGCTGTGTGACTTGGCGGCTTGAATCGTCCTTTCGACTACGGCGCGATGTTCGTCATCGGAGAGGGTGGGCGATTCGCCGGTGGTGCCGCAGGGCACCACGCCGGTGACTCCGCCTTCGGCCTGGTAGTCGATGTTGCACGTCAGGCGATCGAAATCGACGGCAGAGCCGTCGGCGGTGAACGGGGTGACGAGTGCCGTGAAGGCGCCGCGGAATACAGTCATTGGTCAACCTGCCTTGGCGTGGGGCGGCTCACCGAGGTTTCACTCGGTGTTCATGTGCGATGACTCGCGCATGAGCCGCTTCATCTCGCCCACCGCCTCGCGGATACCGACATAGACGGCCCGTGCGACGATGGCGTGTCCGATGTGCAGCTCGCGCACGCCGGGCAGGGCGGCGATGGGCTGCACGTTGTAGTAGTTGAGGGCATGGCCGGCGTTGAAGCGCATGGAGAGCTTGCGGATGAGATCGCCGGCCTTGCGGACCTTCTCCAGTTCGGCGACGACGTGGGGGCTTTCGGCATCGCGGCCGTGGTCGAAGAAGGCATGGGCGTAGGGGCCGGTGTGGACTTCGCAGACGGAGAAGCCGCACTCGCAGGCGGCCTCGACCTGTTCTGACTCGGCGTCGATGAACGCGCTGACGATAAGGCCGGCCTCCTTGAGGGAAGCGACGACGTCCTTGAGGCGGTCCTTCTGGCCCGCCACGTCCAGGCCGCCTTCGGTGGTCACCTCCATTCGGCCCTCGGGCACGAGCATGGCCAGATGGGGCCTGGTGCGACGGGCGATGGCGACCATCTCGTCGGTGGCGGCCATCTCCAGGTTGACCTTGATATGGACCAGCTCCAGGAGGCGGTCGAGGTCGTGGTCCTGGATGTGGCGGCGGTCCTCGCGGAGGTGAAGGGTGATGCCGTCGGCCCCGCCGAGATGGGCCTCCACCGCGGCCCAGACCGGGTCGGGCTCGAAGGTCATGCGAGCCTGGCGGACGGTGGCCACATGGTCGATGTTGAAGCCCAGTTCGATCACATCAGAAGCGTAGGCTCGAGAGGTTGGAATCACAAGCGGAACGGCGGTGTCCCGGAAGCAGGCCGGGCATGCGACCGGAGCGGATTACGGGGTCCGCGATTGGTGAGCCGAGCGCGGGAGGGTTATACTTTCGCGCAACCGCATTCTGTTGGCTGGGATCTGTACATGACGCCGTTTGCCAAGAAACTCGAGCAACTTCGCAGCGATCTGGTCACGCAGGGAGACCGGGTCTTCGACCTGACGCTCCGGGCGGTCGATTGCTACTTCGATCGCGACGAGGAGAAGGCGAGGGAGGTGATTGCCGGGGATGAGATAATCGACCGGGTGGACGTGGAGATCGAACGGGCGTCGATCCCGCTGCTGGCCATGGGCGAGACCGACGAGCATCAGATTCGCTTCGTGCTCACGATTGTCAAGATCAACAACGAGCTGGAGCGGATCGCCGACTGCGCAGTCAACATTGCCGAAGTGATCCTGACCTACGGGGCGGAGATGACCGAACAAATGCCTGCCACGTTCAGGGTGATGGCCAACAGCGTCATCGGCATGGTGCGGGATGCAAACCGCTCGCTGGCGGAGCTCAACGAGGGTCTGGCCCGCCAGGTGCTGAGCTTTGACGACACGGTCGACCAGTTCAAACAGGAGATCGGTCTGGGTGTGGAGAGAAAGGTCGCGGAAGGTGAGATCAGCGTCAGTTTCGCTTTCCGGATCCGGACGGTCACGGCGCAACTGGAACGGATTGCCGATCACTGCACGAACATCTGCGAGCAGGTGATCTACCTGGAGAGCGGCAAGATCGTGCGGCACGTTGCTGGCGGCTGGACCGAGCCGACCGAACCTGAGGCCTGACCTCATCAAGGTCCGTGGAGGTGTGAGGGCGCCGCGGTACGACACCGTTCCGGGGTTGACCACCAGGGAATGAAACGACGGTATCATCCGGTTCTCATGTCTGTCTTGAACCACGAACCTGCATCGAACGAGACTCAGCCGATGTCGCAGCGCTTCTCGGCTCTGGAAGAGAACCTCAAGGCCCACGGCCAATCACATCTGCTGGCCTGCTACCACGAACTGAACGAGCTTCAGCAGAGAGCCCTGCTTGACCAGCTATCGCAGATCGATTTTGCAGCGCTGGAAAAGCTGATCGAGGACTATGTCCGGAACCGGCCGGCGGTGTGCATCCCCGAGGACCTTTCGCCGGCGCCGTACTACCGGCATGATCCGAAGGGGCCGGGGGGATATGACGCGGCTGACTACCGCCGGGTCGGCGAGGATCTCATCCGCCGGGGAAAGGTGGCGGCATTCACCGTGGCCGGCGGGCAGGGCACCCGGCTGGGCTGGAGCGGCCCCAAAGGCACCTATCCGGCGACCGTGGTCACGGGCAAACCGCTGTTCCGCTGGTTTGCCGAGCAGATCCTGGCCACGGAGCGCAAGTACGGCGTGACCATCCCCTGGTACATCATGACCAGCCCGATGAACCACGAGGCGACGCGGGCATTCTTCCAGGACAACAACAACTTCTCGCTCGAGCGCAAGAACATCTTCATGTTTCCCCAGGGTGTGCTGCCTTCCATCGAGACGGCGACCGGGAAGTTGCTGCTGGCCGACCGGCATCGCCTGGCGGTCAACCCCGACGGGCACGGCGGGTCGATCAGGGCCCTGCACGAGTGCGGGGCGATCGAGGACATGGTGGGCCGCGGGATTGAGCACATCAGCTACTTCCAGATCGACAATCCCTTGGTAAAGGCGGTCGATCCGCTGTTCGTCGGTCTGCATGCCGCCGCCGATGACAGCTCGGGCGAGATGTCCAGCAAAATGCTGCCGAAGATCACGCCGGAGGAGAAGCTGGGCGTGTTCTGTCGTAGCGAGGGCAAGACGCTGGTGATCGAATACTCCGACCTGCCTGAGGACCTGATGTACGCCCGCGATGAGCGAGGTCACCTGAGGTTCCTCTCCGGCTCCATCGCAATCCACCTGCTGAGCGTCGGGTTCGTCCAGAGGTTGACGGCCGACGCGCACCACTTCGCGCTGCCCTATCATCGGGCCGACAAGAAGGTCCCCTACTACGACACTGATCAAAGGCGTGTGGTGGAGCCGAGTGAGCTTAATTCGGTGAAGCTGGAGACTTTCGTGTTTGATGCGATTCCGCTGGCGGACTCATCCATCATTTATGAGACCAGCCGCGTGGAGGAATTCGGGCCGATCAAGAACGCCGAGGGGGTGGACAGTCCGGCCACTTCGCATCAGCTCCAGTCCGACCGAGCCGGAGCATGGCTGGAGACGGTGGGACTGGAGGTACCGCGCGATGATGAAGGCCGGGTCAACGCCAGAATCGAGATCAGCCCGCTCATCGCCCTTGAATCGGGCGATCTGGCCTCCGCCGTGGATCTTCCCGAGCGGATTGAACCGGGCTCGGAGATCGTGATTCAGCCGCCTCGGAAGCAGATGTTTCGGTAGCCGCCCGGGCTGAAGCCCTTCTTTCACCGCGGCATACGGATGGCTCGCCTACGTCACCGGTGCAGGGCCAGCCAGTTTCGCACGATCTCCTCGGCCAGTTCGCTGATGAGTGGTACCGGCTCGTTCAACGCTCGTTCTTCGCCGAAGCGGTCGGTCAGGCTCAAGCAGTCGCCGAATGGGCCGTCGCTGCCGGAGCAGAAGAATTCCGCCGAGCCGGGGGCGGTTCTTCCGATGATGGCGAAAGTCTCGATGCCGAGGCGACCGGCTGCGGCCGCCACGCCCAGGCAAGCCTTGCCGCGGATCGATTGCGCGTCCAGCCGTCCCTCGCCGGTGAGCACCAAATCGGCCGCGGCGCAGCGCTCCTCGAACCGCACTGCGTCGAGGACGATTTCGATACCCGGCCTCAGCATTGCCCCGCACATCACCGCCAGCCCGTACCCCGCACCGCCCGCGGCACCGTATCCGGGCGTGTTGATGTCGCCGCCTGTGATCGAGGCCAGATGAGCCAGGGCACGATCGAGTAGCTCGACCTGTCGTGGGGTGGCGCCTTTCTGTGGGCCGTAGGTCGCGGCAGCTCCTTCCGGTCCACAAAGCGGGTTGTCCACATCGCAGGCCACCAGGATCTGAGGGAGTCTCGTCGGTGGATCAACGCGGGCGATTCGCTCCAGCAACCCACCGGTGAGCGGCTCTTCAATCAGTCGATGGGCCGAGTCATAGAATGCTCCGCCCAGCGCCTGGGCAAGCCCCGCCCCTCCGTCGTTGGTCGCGCTGCCGCCGATGCAGACGATGACTTTCTCGCATCCGGCATCGCGCGCGGCGGCGATGAGTTGACCCGTGCCATAAGTGGTGGTGCGGGTCGGATCCTGCTTCGAAGGCGGAACAAGGAGCAGGCCCGAGGCTTCGGCGAGCTCGACGACGCCGGTGCGGAGTTCCGGCGCCACGCCGTACCGGGCGGTGACCGTCTCGCCCCGCGGCCCCACCACCGGCCGTGACAGAATCTGCCCGTTCAGGGCTGGCATGAGGGCGTTCAACGTCCCCTCGCCTCCATCGGCGATGGGACAGGTATCGACATCCACGAATGGGCCGCCGGCCCGGATAGCGCCCCGCCGCATCGCCTCTGACACCTCAACGGCCTTTAGCGTGCCCTTGAAGCTGTCCGGAGCACAGAGAACCCGCACAGGCGCCGAACCGGGAACATCGGGTTTGAAAAACGGTGTCATAATCGCCCCACAATTGGCGCGAAATGAGCGATTTGCCCTCCTGGAGACGCCGATCAGAATACACTGGGAGGCCAATCACGGACAGACACTTATGGAAGAGCTCATCGCCAGTTTCCTTGATTCATACGGCTGGCTTGCGGTCTTCCTGCTGCTGATGGCCTCCGGTGTGGGTCTTCCCATCGGCGAGGACATCATCACCATCCCCGCCGGAGCCCTGATCGGGGGCGGGCACCTGGCGCTGTGGCCGACCCTCATCGCCGCCTACGTGGGCGTGGTCGTCGCCGACTACCTGTGGTTCTGGGTCTGCTCGTTGTACGGCACGCCGCTGTTGCACACCCGCTTCTTCAAGCGACTGATCCATCCTCGCCGGTTGCTGGAAGTGAAGCACCAGTTCGAAAGACGGGGTACCTGGCTCATCATCATGGCCCGGTTCATTCCTACCAGCCGCACCACTACCATCACCGTGGCGGGCATGATGCACATGCCGTTCTGGAAATTCGCGCTGGCGACCGCCGGCTGCGTGCTCATCACCGCCCCCCTGCAGATCGGCCTGGGAGTGCTTATCGGAAAAGGCATCGGTAATGAGAGCATGGTCGATCTGCTCCTGAAGATGATCGGCCTGTTCATGCTCTTCTTTGCCTGCGTCATTGCACTCCGCTGGTGGCGGGCCTACCGGGAGACCCACCGGCGCCCCCAGCGGGCCAGGGCTTCGTGGCTAAGGCGGTTTCGTGTTCGGCGACATGGCAATGGCAATGGTGGCAATAGCCGCACCCACTCGACCGTGCTCTCGGGAGCGGCACGAGCTGAGCCCAAGCCGGCACCGAGCGACCGCCCTTCCGAATCGGGCACTGATGAGACGATGTCGTCTGAACCCGCCCCTCAGCGCGATGGCGAGCGAAAGATAGTTGTCTGACGGCGGCCCGGAGGGGGAGCCTGGCCGTACGCCGCCCCCGTCCCCGAACCGCACGCGGTCCTCTCCCGGACTGCCGCCCGCCGGGGCCTTATACTGACATCGCATCCCCCGCAGCCGTGGTTGTGCGGCCGCTGAAGCAGGAGGACGCCATGCGCGCCATCGTCACCGGCCAGGTCGGCATGGACAAGAAGCGGTACATCGAAGCCGTGGCCCGTCTCGGGGGCGAGCGAGGCCGGGCCATCGAGGTCTATCACGTCGGCGACATGATGTACGCCGAAGGGCCGGATATCCGGCCCGGTCGCATCCTCGACCTGCCCCTGAGCCGCCTCCATTCACTCCGACGAGCCGTGTTCAAGGACATTATCAACAGTGCGGCCGAGCAGAAGAACATCATCGTCAACACCCACGCCACCTTCCGCTGGAAGCACGGCCTGTTTCCCGCCTTCGATTTCGACCAGATCCAGGCCCTGAAGCCGGATATGTTCATCTGCCTGGTGGATAACATCGAGGTCGTCCATCAGCGCCTGCACTATGAGCACGACATCGACGCCACCTTCAAGGACTGCATGGTCTGGCGGGAAGAGGAGATCCTGGCCACCGAACTGATGGCCCAGGCGGTCGGATGCCCCAACGACTTCTACATCGTGGCCCGCGGGCGGCATGACGACAACATCGAGCCCTGCCTGAACCTCATCACCCGCACCGACATGCGGAAGGTTTACCCCAGCTTTCCCATGACCCATGTGGTGGACATGCCCGAAGTGCTGGCGGAGATCAACCACTTCCGCGAGGAACTTGCCAGACACTTCATCACTTTCGACCCGGGTGATGTGGATGAGAAACTGCTTTTGGATCGGGCGTGGGAGGCCTCGCGCGCGGGCAAGGACTTCATCGAGGTCGCGCCTCACGCCTTCGGTGGAAGGGCTGGCGAAGCCGCGCCTCTTCGCGTACCCGTGCGGCAGATCCTCGACATCGCCGGCGACATCGACGGCCAGATCTACATGCGCGACTTCATGCTCATCGACCAGTCCGACATGATCTGCTCGTTCATTCCGGAACTTCCCGGCGGCGTGCCGGGCCTTTCCAGCGGCGTGGAGCGGGAACTCCAGCACGCCTTCGAGCACACCAAGGAAGTCTACGTGGTCTGGAAACCCGCCAAGAGCCCCAGCCCCTTCATCACCGAGACTGCGGAGAAGATCTTCGCCTCGGTCGATGAGGCGCTGAGCCACTTCGAACAGAAGGGCATGTTCCCGGAGCGGGATCTGTTTGGGCATTAGGGTGAACTGTAAACACTGGATAATGCTTGCCAGCCACGCATCTGATTTTCTAAGCTTACGGAGAAGACCATGATGTACTTTGCTACACTATTGGCTACCACACCGGTTACTTCCGATGCCTCTGATTCCACGCCACTCGGTGCTCTGATCGTCGGATTTCTTTTCCCGCTCGGCCTGGTTCTTCTTTTGTTGATCATTCTGTGGTATGCCCTGAGAATCCAAATCAAATCGGTCAAGAAGCAAGAAACCGCCCTCACGTCGGTGGACGAATCACTGAGTCTCCAGAAGGAAGCGCTCGAGCTTTCAATGAAGAATAGTCAGCTTGTAGAGGAGAGCCTGGCCCTGTCGAGACAGGGTCTTGAAGGGCAAGCCGAAACGAATTCGCTGCTCCGGGAGCTGATCAATCTTCAGAGTCGCTAGACCAAGGCGACACGTCACGATTGATGCGGCGATCCGCCAGCGCCAACATGCCGAGGTATAAACTAACCATCGCCTACGACGGCACGAGCTTTCACGGCTGGCAGAAGCAGCACCCGCCGGGCGAAGAGCCCCTGCGCACCGTGCAGGGGGTGATGGAGGAGGCGATTGTCGCGGTCGTCCGCGAGCCGGTGCACCTCGTCGGCGCATCCCGCACCGATTCCGGCGTGCACGCGCGGGGCCAGGCGGCGGCATTCGATACGCAGAATGAGATTCCAATGGATCGTCTGCCTCGGGCAGTCAATTCCCGATTGCCCGATGATGTGCAGGTTCTGAGCGCCGAGATTGTTGCCGGGGATTTCAACCCGATCAGTGATGCGATCGCCAAGGGATATCGCTACACGATCGCGCACAGCACGATCAACGGCGGCGAGATGCCGCTGTTTGATCGACATCTCGTCGCCTGGACTGTATACACTCTCGATGCGGCCCGAATGAACGAAGCTGCGCAGCACTTCGTCGGCGAGCGCGATTTCGCCAGCTTCACCCGCAAGCACCACGGGCGCGAGAGCACGGTCCGCACCGTGCATGAATGCAAGGTGGAAGCAGTCGATCAATTCCGAATTAACATCGACATTTCCGGGGGTGGATTTTTATATAACATGGTGCGGATTATCGCAGGCACGTTGCTTGAAGTGGGTCGGGGCAAGCTCGAGCCCGGTGCGATTGCGGGGATCATAGAAGCACGCGATCGCGCCTCCGCCGGCCCCACCATGCCCCCCGAAGGTCTCTGTCTGATGTGGGTGAAGTACCCCGGCTCGGCGCAGCCCGCTTAAGCGGGCCGCGCCGTGTATCATCCTCCCATGCGGATCATGCACATCTCAACCCGGCTCATTCTGGGCGGCTCGCAGGAGAACACCGTCCTTTCCTGCGAGGGGCAGGCCGACGCCGGGCATACCGTTTCGCTGGTTTATGGGCCGATCTACGGCCCGGAAGGCTCCCACCTGGCCCGGGCCCAGGCCCACGGCGGGATCGAGTGCATCGAAATCCCCCACCTCATCCGCGCCCTGCATCCGGTGCGAGATCCGCTGTGCTATCGCGACCTGAAGAAGCTGATTCGAGCCTGGAAGCCCGATGTGGTACACACGCACTCCTCGAAAGCGGGAATCATTGGCCGGCTCGCGGCGTGGAAACTGCGGGTCCCTTGCGTGATCCACACCATCCACGGCCTGGCCTTCCATCCCTACCAGGCGAAGTGGAAGAACGCCATCTACATCGCCTCCGAGCGCATGGCGGCGAAGCGCTGTCATGTCATCGCCTGCGTTGCTGACGCCATGCGCGAGCAGGCGCTTGCCGCGGGGATAGGCAGGCCCGAGCAGTACGTGACCGTCTATTCCGGCATGGAGGTCGAGCGCTACATCAACCCGGACTGCACGCGAGAAGACGTCCGCGCGGAACTGGGTCTGAACGATGGCGATTTCGTTCTCGGCACCGTCGCGCGCCTCGCGGAACTGAAAGGCCACGACGATCTGCTCGATGCCCTGGGGCCGCTGATGAAGGACCGGCCTGAACTGAAGCTCCTGTGGGTCGGCGACGGCTGGTGGCGCGACCGCCTGCTGGGGCGCGTCAAGTCTATGGGCTTTCAGGATCGCGTGATTACCACGGGTCTCGTACCCTCCGAGCAGATTCCGAAGTACCTGCAGTCGATGGATGTGCTGGCCCATCCCAGCTACCGCGAGGGGCTGCCGCGCACCATCCCCCAGGCCCTGCTCAGCGCAAGGGCGGTGATCGCCTATGATGTGGACGGCACGAAGGAAGTCTGCATCGAAGGCGAGACGGGCTGTCTTGTCCCGCCGGGCGATCTGGGCAAATTGCGCAGCGCCGTGGAACGGATGATGGACCATGCATCTGAGCGCGCGGAGATGGGCAGGCACGGCCGGGCGCTGTGCGAGGAAAGATTCTCAGCGTCGGCGATGGTCGAGCAGTTGGAGTCGATCTATGAGGCCCAGCTCCGACGTCACGAGCAATAGAACCGCACGCGTTCTGATCGCTGTCGCAATCGTGTTTGCGGTGATGTCGGCCATCTCGGCGGTCGGGCAGGTGCTGGATCTTGCCCCCGCCGCGCAACCGCCCGAGCTGGACGAGAACACGTACGCCAACAAGCTGGTCGCCGCTCTGCACGAGGAGTTGCAGGCGCTGGTCGAAGAGGAACGGGCGGCGGAGGAGGTGAAGCGGCCGGTCTATCGGGCGATGATCAACTTTCGCATCATCGCCGCGGAACTGCTGGCCGCGGGCGAGGAGGCCGGCCCGGACGGCAGCGGCGCGTACATCATCGGCGTGCGACTCTGTCACGCATGTGACGAGCTGGACGGGGCACTGAGGCAGTTGCTGTCGATGATTGATGTGTATGCGAGCGATCCGTCAACCGTGGAAGAGGCGGAGGAAGATCGGGTCAACCGTGCCTGGAAGGCGGTCCGGCGCTTCGACCAGCTTGCGATCGACCGGGCAGAGGATGTGCGCACGGCCAACGTTAAGGCGCTGGATGAAAGTCTGACGGCAATTTTCGCCCCGCTGGCCGAAGCGATAAGTGTGATCACGGACGAGGAGATCGTCAGTCACTGGCCGTCGCGAACCGCAGCCCGGGCGACGTCGGCCTCCACCGGCGGGGGGCCGATGCCTCCGACCCGCCCCAGGCAGTCGCCTCAGCAGTTGCTGAACCGACTTGAGCAGACAGTGCTTGATGACGAAGCCTTGGGCGGTTTCAGCGCGATCATCTCGATGCTGAATCGTGCGGAGGCGTATCCTGATCTACGCCCGCAGGTCGATGCGATGTGCCATCTGCTGGCTCGCGGGCTGGATCTGGCCGATGCGCTGTCACGAGCTCACTGGCTGGATGATGAGCAGAATCAGCGCTATGGGCACTTGCTGAGCAACGCGGTGACGCTCCTGGCCGACCCGGAAAACCGCCCGAACGGGCAGGAAACACTGGAGCGGCTCGATCTTTCCCGCCTCATTGTCGAACGTGTATCGGCCTTGCCGGGCGATCGTGATGCGCAGGCGGTATTCGGCGCGGCGCTACTGGTTTTCGATGCCGGTCTCGATAATGAGCAGAGAAGCGAGGATGCGACAGTCCCGCAGCGCATGAGCAGACTCCGGCAGGTGCTGGATCGGATGATCGCCTACCGTGAAGCCCGCGAGCCTGACCTGCCACGCGATCTGCGGGTCGTGCACCGTGATCTTCAGGAGGCCTACGAGAGTTCCGAGCGGGCATTGCTGGCTGGTATCGAAACTCTTGCCCGCGATCCGCGGGCGCTTTCCGATCCGGCGTTCGTCACCCTGCTGGCCGATCAGGAGGAGTTTCTCGAAGCCCTGCTGTGCACGCGTCGTATGCCGATCTGGGAGCAGAAGATCGGTCTGATCGATCCGAATTCCGCCGAGCCGTTTTCGGCGCGCATGCGCCGGATCGCCGGGCAGGTGGTGGATCCGAATCGCCGGCCGGAATCGGTGCGGATCCTGACAGAGTTTGACCGGCAGATGAGTCAGGTATATCCGCTGCCGTTCGAGGCGGGGTTGAAGGCGGCATCGCCGGAGGCGGTTGAGGCCACGGGCGGTCTGCATCGCAGGCTGCTTTCGGAGATCGAGAAGCAGCGCCGTGTCTGGGCGGAGGAGTGGGCCGGGGCCGACCCCGATCGGGCGGCGATCGATCGCATGATGCTGCTGTACCGGCTGATGTCCACCATGGCCGACACCGTCGAAGCCCAGCGCTTAGGGAACGAAGGCGGTCGCGTGTTGAACCGGTGGGGGGGGTGGGAGCTTGGACCATCGACACTTGCCCGGACCATGAACGACGTCCCCACCCGACTGAAGCTGGCGACGGGAGCAGTGCTGGAGGGAGATGACCTGGGATTGAAGCGCCAGCTCGATCGACTGGATCTCGATTCGCCACTCGCTCGTCTGATCGGCCGGCTCAACCTCATCATCGGCCCGGCGATGCGGGACCTTCCCGATGGCGCCCCCGGAATAGTCGGCCAGATAACGCGGTCGCCCACGGCTGATGCCTGGATGATTCATCGCAGGGAGGAGTTTGCATCACTCTGCCGGTACGCACTGGAGCAGGATCACGCCCGGAATGACGGCGACGCCGAGCTTGCGGGGAGGATCGGCGAATACGTGAATCATCTGGCGGAACAGTTGCTAACGGATCTCCAAGATCGATAATCAACCCTGAGTATCGTCCTTCATCTCACCCCTCACTACTCATCACTCATCACTTCTCCTCCATGAACATACTCGTAGTCGGCCCACATCCAGATGATCAGGAACTCGGCATGGGCGGCTCCATTGCCAGGTTCGCTGAGCAGGGGCACAACGTTTTACTGCTGGACATGACCAACGGCGAACCCACGCCGCATGGAAATCCCGACACGCGCGCCAAAGAAGCCGCCCGTGCCGCGGAAATCCTGGGCGTGAAGCGCACATGCATCGACTTTCCCAATCGCTTCGTCGAGCACACGATCGAAGCGCGGCACAAGGTGGCGGGCGTGATCCGCGAGCATCAGGCCGAGATCGTCTTTGCGCCGTACTTTGAAGACGCGCATCCGGACCACGTCGCGACGACAAAGATTGTCGAGGATGCGCGGTTCGATTCGAAGCTGACGAAAATCGACCTGCCCGGCGAACCGGCCTATCCACGCTGGCTGTTCTACTACTACTGCACGCACCTACGTCACGTGGCGAACCCGAGCTTTCTCCTTGACATCAGCGGTTACGAGCAGCGCAAGCACGATTCGATTGTCGCCTACAAAACGCAGTTCGTGGTTCCCGAGAAGAACCGCAAGGTGGTGGAGTGGATCGACGCGGCAAACCGTTACTTCGGCAGCCGCATTGGGGTGCAGTCGGCCGAGCCGTTCTTCACCAGGGAGCCGGTGGGGTTGAGCGGGTTGGAGAGTCTGACTTGAACATCCGCCTCGCCACGATTGACGATGTTCCGGCCATTCTCGCCCTCAGCAACCATCACGTGCTGCACTCGGCGGCGAATTTCGCGATCGAGCCGGAGTCGCTGGAGGCGTGGCGGGAGGACTTCAACGAGACACACGAGATGTATCCGTGGTTTGTGGCCGCTCCGGAAGACGGGGGAGACGAGAGTATCCTCGGTTTTGCCAAGGCTTCGCCCTGGAAGGGGCGGTGCGCTTATGCGTACTCGGCGGAGATCACCGTCTATGTACACCCCGATCATCATCGCAAGGGCATAGGCAGGGCGCTATACGCGAAACTGCTCGAGACGATGAAGGCCCAGGGCTACCAGACGGTCCTCGGCGGGATCGCCCTGCCCAACGATGCCAGCGTTGCCCTGCACGAGTCCTTCGGCCTGACCTGCTCCGGCGTACTCAAGCGCGTGGGCTGGAAGTTCGGCAAGTGGCACGATGTCGGCTACTGGCAGGGCGTCCTGAACGAAGGCGACGCCGCGCCGGCCGCCATCCGACCGGTGAGTGAAGTGACCGGCTGAACGTCCAATCGGTCCGTCCGGAGTCCTGATCACGGCGAACACCTCCCCGGTGGCCGGAGGTCTTCAGCAATGCCGTTCTGAACGATCCAGCGGTAAGTCCCGCTCCTCCAAGAGGAAAGCGCCAAGGGTACGGGGCGGATCTGCTCCGGGCACTGCGAAACGGGGATTTCCTGGTCGGCCGCGTCGAGTGACCGGTTAGAATCTATCTGCGATGACTCAGCGCCGCTTTCATTACGAGCAGGCCTTCGAGCATTATCTTCGGGCCAACCGCATTCCGTACGTGGCGGTGGACGAGGCGAAGAAGGCTCTTTTGCCGGCCGGCTCGGGATCGGCGGTTGGGGAGGCGGCCGATGCGCGAAAGGCAAACGCAGGAGGGGCGATCAAGTCGTTTGACTTCGTGGTTTACGCCGAATCGCGGAACCTCCTGGTGGATGTGAAAGGGCGGATGTTCGGATCGGCCGCAGGCCGGTCTTCGCTCTCGAACCGCCGCTTCGAAAGTTGGGTGACCCTGGAGGACATCGAGGGCCTTCAGCGTTGGCAGGAGCTCTTTGGCGGCGATTTCGAGGCGATCTTCGTGTTCGCCTACTGTTTGCGCCAGCAGCCGCCGGACGCCCTGTTTGAATCCGTTCTGAGCCACGGAGGTCGGTGGTATGCCCTGAGGGAGATCGCGCTGGCGAGCTACCGCCGTCACATGGTGCGTCGCTCGGAAAAGTGGGGCACCGTGCACATCCCCGCAAAGGTGTATCACCGGATCAGCCGGCCTTTCCTGATTCATCCGCCCGCGGCTTGCGACAGCCCGGAGGGGGCCATATGCTGAGTTCCATGCGTGACTTGAGGACAATGACGAGCCGCCTGGGAGCGGCGATGGCGGGGGGGGCGGCGTACCTGTGGCCGGCCTTGGCGGCGGCTCAGACCGCCCCGGATCCGCCGACGCTGAGAAGCACCGCCCCCGTATGGATCGGCATGCTGCTGATTGCCGCCCTTCTCATCGTGGTGATGGTCGTGTCCATCATGCCCTCCAAGCGTGGCCATCAGGACTAGATGACTAGATGATGGGATCGGGGGAATATGCTCCGCCCACACCGGCCGGCCCCGCCCGTCCGGCCGTTCTGACATGAGGAACAACATTATGCACCGGAAAGAAACCAAACGCATGGCCGGGAACAACCCGCCAGGCCATCTGCGGGGGCTCTTGGCTCTGAACGGAGCTTTGCTGGCGATCCTCGGCGCGGTGACCTTCGGCGCGACCGCCGACGCCCAACTCCGCGGCCGGGGCGAGTACACGATGGTTGCCGGCAACGTGAAGGGCGCGAACGCCGCGGCCGTCTTCATCGTGGACAGCGTCAACCAGGAAATGGTCGTCGTGGCCTACAACCCTCAGACCAAGGGCCTTGACGGTGTGGGCTATGCGAACCTGGCCCAGGACGCCCTCAGGACCAGCGGCCGCTGATTCCACAGGAGTGCTGACCATGCGACGCTTACAGAATATCGATTCCTCGGCCGCCGCCCTGTGGGCTTCCGCGTTCGTGATTGCGGCCCTGATCATCGTCCAGGCAGGCCGCCTGCCCGGCAATCAGGCGCATGCGGAGATGGCCACGGGCAACGGCACCTACACGCTGCTCACCGCCGATGCCGGCACCGGAGGGGATGAACGCCCCGACGAGCTGTTGTACGTCATCGACAGCCGGGACCAGACGCTCCTGGTCTACGAGATTGAGGATGCCCGGCAGAAGCGGGTGATTCTCCGCGGGGGCGGCAATCTCCGGAGCCTGCTCAACGCCGCACGACCGTAAACAGGGCCAGCAACGGAGATATCGGCTGTGCATCGCCACCAGGATCGATCCGGCAATCGTTCGGTTGCCGGGTTTTTCTATCTGCGGCCGACGGCGTTGGCCGAAGTCCATCAGACGGGGATAACGGTTCGATTCCCTGAAAGGACTCACCGGCATGGACCCAGGCACCATCCAGATCGCCGATCCGGTTCGGGCCGAGTCCGGTGAATGGCTTCTCACCAATGGAATCGGCGGCTTTGCCATGGGGTCGGCAGCCGGCATCAACCGGAGGCGCTATCACGGCCTTCTTGTCGCGGCGGCCCGACCGCCGGTTGGACGCATCCTTGCCCTGCACAGCCTGATTGACCATCTGGTGATCGGCGAGCAGACGATCGCCCTGACCGCCCACGAGTTTGATACCGACCCCCAGCGTCACCCGGCCGACGCCCTGCTGCCTGCCCGCTTTCAGGGGACGCCGCCCGGCGAAGCGCGGTGCCTCTGGAAGACGGGGAGAATCGAGATTGCCAGAACCCTCACTCTCAGCCGCGGCCGGAATCTTGCCACCGTCGAGTACGAACTGACGGGACCGGCGAAGACCGCCGCGCTGCGGGCCCGGCCCCTCACACCCATGCGGGATTTCCATGACCTGGAATCCTCCCGCAATCCGCCCCCGGAAGTCGAGTTGTCGGATGCAAAGACGCTGCTGGTGATGCGAGGCGATCTGACTCTGCGCGTGACCGCTTCGCGGGGCAAGTGGGATGATGACGGCCAGTGGTGGTACGACTTCGCCTACACCGAGGACCGGGATCGAGGGCAGAGCTGGCATGAGGACATCTACTCGCCGGCCGTCCTGGAAGCTAAGTTCCCCCGTTCCGCTTCCGGAAGCCGGCGGCTGACTCTCCAGGTCGAGCTTGTCGAACCGAAGATTCAACTGCGCGTTCCACCTTTGCAGACAGATGAGGGAACGACCGACGACGCCTCGCTTCGCCTGAGTCTCGCGTCGGATCAGTTCATCGTCCGGCGTCATGTGGATGATGAATGGTGCGCTTCGATCCTCGCGGGCTACCCGTGGTTCGCCGACTGGGGACGCGACACCATGATCGCCCTGCCGGGCCTGCTCTTGTGTACCGGCCGCGTGCAGGAGGCCCGCACTGCGCTTCTGGCTTTCGCCCGCCACGTGCAGCGGGGGCTCATTCCCAACTGCTTCGACGACTATGGGACAGCCGCCCACTACAACAGCGTCGATGCGGCGCTGTGGTTCGTCCATGCCGTGCACGCCTACCACGAGACGGCAGCCGGGAAGGGCATGGGCATCCTGCTGGAGGCCTGCCGGCAGATCGTGGAGTCCTACCGGCACGGAACGGACTTCGGCATCCGCATGGACGAGGAGGACGGCCTGATCATCGCCGGCGATGAATCCACGCAACTGACCTGGATGGACGCCAAGCGCGACAACATCGCCTTCACGCCCCGGTTCGGCAAGCCGGTGGAGATCAACGCCCTCTGGCACAACGCCCTGCTGGCCCTGGCCAAGATGACCCGCCAGCCCGCAGAGCAGAACGACCTGCTTCGCCTTGCCGAGCAGGTGGCGGATGCCTTTAGCACACAGTTCTGGTGGCCGGCGAGATCGTGTTTGCACGATGTAATTGCGCCGGGAGAAGGGGGTTTCGTCGGCGATTCACGTTTGCGCCCCAACCAGATCTTCGCCGTCAGCCTGCCCCATTCGCCGCTTTCGCCTCAGCAGCAGAAGTCGGTGGTGGAAGCGGTGCGCGAGCATCTGCTTACGCCCTTCGGTCTGCGCACACTTGAGCCGGGCGATCCTCAGTACCGGCCCCGGTATGAGGGCGACATGTTCCAGCGCGACTCGGCTTATCACCAGGGGACGGTCTGGCCGTGGCTGATCGGCCCCTATTGCGAGGCGGTCCTGCGTGTCGGCGAGTTCAGCGATGCGGCGAAAGACGAAGTGCGTCAGACACTTCAGCCGTTGGTTTCGGAACTGGATCGCGGCTGCGTGGGCCAGATCGCGGAAGTCTACGACGGCGATCCCCCGCATCGACCCTCCGGCTGCCCCGCCCAGGCGTGGTCCGTGGCGGAAGTGCTGCGTGTGATCAAGCTGCTTGGAGATTGAAACGCGACGAGAATCGGATATTCAATCCGAACTCACCTCCGGATACACTGATCGCATGATCGCCCGCCCCGTCGATTCCGTGATGCTTCAGCAGCGGGCCGCCGCCCTAGCGAGGCGGTCGATCAAGGGTGAGGCCAAGATGGCCGGCCTGCGCATGGCCCTGTCCATGCTCGATCTGACCACGCTGGAGGGCAAGGACTCGCCGCAGAAGGTGAAGGCGCTTTGCCGCAAGGCTATCCGGCCTCACGACAAGCCGATTGACCCGCCGCTGCCGTCGGTCGCCGCGGTCTGCGTCTATCCGGCGATGGTGAAGATCGCTCGTGAAGCGCTGGCCGGCTCGTCCGTGAAAGTTGCATCCGTCGCCACCGCCTTCCCCAGCGGGCAGTTTCCGATGGAGGTGCGCCTGGCCGATGTTCAGCGGGCGGTCGAGGACGGGGCCGATGAGATCGACATGGTCATCAACCGCGGTGCGTTTCTGTCGGGGCACCACGACGTTGTGGCCGAGGAGATCAGGAAGGTCAAGATCGCCTGCGAGCATGCTCATCTGAAGATCATTCTGGAGGTGGGTGAGCTGGAGACCTACGACAACATCCGCCGGGCCAGCGACCTGGCGATCGAAGCCGCATCGTGCGAGCCGTTCGGTGAGGCGCTTGCCAACGGCGAGGTGTTCATCAAGACCTCGACGGGCAAGATGCAGCCCGCCGCCACGCCGCCGGCCGTGCTGGCGATGCTCGAGGCGATACGCGATCACTATCTGAAGACTGGCGTGAAGATCGGCATGAAGCCGGCCGGGGGGATAAGTACTGCGAAACAGGCCCTGCAATACCTGGTGATGGTCAAGGAGACCTTGGGCGAGCAGTGGCTCACGCCCAAGCTGTTCCGGTTCGGAGCTTCGAGCCTGGCCAACGATCTGCTCAGGCAGATTGTCAAGCAGACGACCGGCGGATACGTGGCGAAGCACGATTTCTCAGATGCGTGAGTATGTGGGGGTGGAGGTGGGGGGGTGAAACGCAGAGGACGGCGGAGAAGGGGATTGGGGGGGAAGAGTTGGCGAGAATGAGGTCATTCCGAGTCCTGACCGCCATCGAACGTGCGGGCGCGTCTGCGACCGTGCTGGTACCATTGTTGCCGGAGCGATGCCATGATTGAGGAAAACAGCGGTTTACACGCTGAGGCCGCGGGGACGGAGTGGTCCTACGCCCCCGCGCCGGAGAGTCTGAAGGTCGAGATCGCCGAGAAGTACGGCCTGTTCATAAACGGCCGGTTCGTCGCGCCGAAATCGCACAAGTACTTCCCGACCATCAACCCCGCCAGCGAGGAGACGCTGTCGCAGATCGCCGAGGCGGGGGGCAGGGACGTCGAGGCGGCGGTCGCCGCGGCGAAGGCCGCACAGCCCGCCTGGGCGCGGCTGAAACCCACCGAACGGGCCAAGTTCCTCTTCCGCATCGCCCGCCGCATCCAGGAACGGACCAACGAGCTGGCGGTGCTGGAGACGATGGACAACGGCAAGCCGATCGCCGAGTCGCGCAACGTCGATCTGCCGCTGGTGGCGCAACACTTCTTCTATCACGCCGGCTGGTGCGACAAGCTGAAGTACGCCTTCCCCGGCCGTGATCCGAAACCTCTCGGTGTGTGCGGGCAGATCATCCCCTGGAATTTCCCGCTGCTGATGATGGCCTGGAAGCTCGCCCCCGCCCTGGCCTGCGGCAACACCTGTGTGATCAAGCCCGCGGAAACGACCTCGCTGACCGCCCTGCGCCTGGCGGAGATCTTCCGGGAGATCGACCTGCCGCCGGGGGTGGTGAACATCGTCACCGGCGCCGGCGCGACGGGCCAGATGATCGTCAGACACAAGGCTGTCAACAAGATCGCGTTCACCGGCTCGACGGAGGTGGGCAAGCAGATCGCCGCGGCATGCGCCGACACCGACAAGCGACTCACGCTGGAACTGGGCGGCAAGAGCCCACATATTATATTCGAGAATGCCGCGCTGGATCAGGCGATCGAGGGCGCGATAACCGGCATTTATTTCAACCAGGGTCACGTCTGCTGCGCCGGCTCGCGGCTGTTAGTGCAGGAGTCGATACTCGATGAAGTGGTATCGCGCCTGCGCGAGCGTATTAAGTCGCTGCGGATGGGAGATCCGCTGGACAAGAACACGGATGTGGGTGCGATCAACTCCGCCGAGCAGCTCGCGACAGTCAGGTATTATATCGAAAGCGGACTGGAGGAAGGCGCATCAATAATTAATAGCAGTGACGAGCCGCTGCCTGAGAGGGGATACTGGTGCCGGCCGTGCTTCTTTACGGATGTTCAGCCGAGCCAGTTGATTGCCCGCGAGGAAATCTTCGGCCCGGTCCTGGCCGTGATGAGTTTCCGCACACCGGAGGAGGCGATCAGTAAAGCCAACAACACGCCATACGGCTTGGCCGCGGGCATCTGGACGGACAAGGGCAGCAAGATGTTCGAGATGGCAAAGCGTCTGAAGGCGGGCGTGGTGTGGTGCAACGGCTACAACCTCTTTGATCCGGCCTCGCCCTTCGGCGGGTACAAGGAATCCGGCTTCGGACGCGAAGGCGGCCTGCAGGGCCTGAGCGCATATGTCAGGATGTGATCGGCCGCCGCGGATTTCGGAGAGCGTGAATGAGCAAAGCCGGCGGCATGCCGGGATGTGAGTAATGATCGACAGGATTGAGGTGATATACAGTGTCCTACGCTGATTCGCTCGTTTTCAAACCCGCGCGCTACGGTTCGATGTCGGTGCGCAACCGTATCGCGATGGCGCCGATGACACGCCGGAAGTGCGGCGAGGACGGCGTGGTCACCGAGCAAAGCGTGGAGTACTATCGCCGGCGCGCCGCGGGCGAGGTGGGCCTGATCATCAGCGAGGGCGTGCCGGTCGATTCGCTGCATGCCGCGGACGGGCCGACCGTACCGCACATGGAGACCGCCGGGCAGATCGCGGCGTGGAAGCGGGTGGTGGATGCGGTGCACGAGGAGGGCGGCGCGATCGCCCCGCAATTGTGGCACACCGGCCCGAAGGCGATGGACCCGATCGGGCCCTCGTCGTCTGCGGCGCCGCCGCGCAAGGACGGGCAGGCGAGGCCGGATGTGAGGGCGATGGAGGATGCGGATTTCGAGCAGGTGATCGAGGCGTTCGTGTCGGCGGCGCGGATTTCAAGGGAGATCGGCTGCAATGCAATCGAGCTGCACGGCGCCCACGGCTACCTGCTCGATGCGTTCCTCTGCCCGGGGACGAATCAAAGAACGGACGAGTACGGCGGGCCGATCGAGAACCGCCTGCGCTTCCCGCTTGAGGTTGTGAAAGCGGTGCGCGGAGCGGTCGGGGCGGACTATCCGATTCTCTACCGCATCAGCCAGTGGAAGAGCGAGGATGAGGACAAGATCAAGTTCCGAGGTCCCGATGATCTGGAGCCGGTGGTGGTTGCACTGCGGGAAGCGGGCGTGGACATCCTGCACGTGAGCACGGAGCGGGCGCTTGATCCGGCGTTTCCCGATGTCTCTGATAGGACGCTTGCCGGCTGGGTCAAGGAGCTATCAGACCTGCCGACGGTCGCGGTCGGATCGGTGTCCCTGGCTCTGATGTGCAACGATTCATACGGCGGGGAGATGGCCCGCGTGGCCGATCCGGGGCCGGAGATTGAGCTGATCGAGGAAGGCGAAGCGGACCTGCTGGCAGTGGGCAGGGCGCTGATCAGCAATCCGGATTGGGTGCAGATCGTTCGGGACGGCGACTGGCGCGATCTGAAGCCGTTCGCGATGTCGGATCTGGATACGTTGGCTTGAGGGTAGCGACCTCTGAGGACTCTTGAAGGCGGTTGCGAGATGGAACGACTGGATGTGTTGAAGACGTACAAGCTCTACATCAACGGGGCTTTCCCGCGCACCGAATCGGGGCGGTCGATCGCGCTGAAGAACACGAGGGGCAAGGTGATTGCCCACATCTGTCACGGCTCGCGGAAAGACCTGCGCAACGCGGTGGAAGCGGCGAGAGCGGCCCAGGAGAAGTGGGCGGGCCGCGACGCCTACAACCGAGGGCAGATCCTCTACCGCATGGCGGAGATGATGGAGGGCAAGCGCGATGAGTTCGCCGAGGCGATCAGGGTGACCGGAGGTGCGACGGCGGCGGCGGCGAGGAAGGAAGTCGCCGCGTCGATCGACCGGCTGGTGTGCTTTGCCGGCTGGTGCGACAAGTTCGCCCAGGTGCTGGGCGGCCACAATCCCGTGGCCGGGCCGCATTACAACTTCACGATCCCCGAGCCCACGGGTGTGGTGGGGGTGGTGGCGCCGGATGAGCCGGCCCTGCTGGGGCTGATCACGCTGATCGGGCCGGCGATTTGCGCCGGCAATACGGTGGTGGCGATCGCAAGCCAGAAGCACCCTCTGCCCGCGGCGGTTTTCGGCGAGGTGTGCGCGACCTCCGATGTTCCCAGTGGAGTGGTGAACATCATCACCGGCAAGCGCGCGGAACTGCTTGAACATCTCGCCCGGCACCGGGAGGTGGATGCAATCAGCGCGGCGAATCTCCGCAAGAACCAGGCGGCAATCCTCCGGGCGGGGATGGCGGAGAACCTGAAGCGCGTATCCGTGCGAAAGCTGAATGCGGATGACTGGCATGACGCCGATGCCGGCGAATCGCCGTGGGCGATCGAGCCGGTGGTGGAGATGAAGACGATCTGGCATCCCAGCGCAAGCTGAGATGGTTCCGGCCGGCTCTCCGTTGAGGGGCTTACTGCTTGGGCACGAGCACGAGACGGGGCCTCTGCGGCTCCGTGCCCAGATCCGGGCGCTGGGGATCGATATATACCTGCAGCGGTTCGCCGTTGACCAACCGGGCCGGGAACCGCGCCAGGAACGCCTCGACATCCGGGTGATACAGACCGCTGGCGGCGTCTATCGCGCGGTGGTCGAAGAGACCGACGGTGACCGTGCTCAAGCCGCGGTCAGGATCGTGGTGGAAATAGGCGTCGATGCCCTGGGTGCGCAGGCGGCGGGCGTAGGCTTCGGCTTCCGACTGGACCTGCTGAAGCGACAGGTCGCCGGATTCGAAATTGGTGCCCCAGATGGCCACGTCCAGCGTGTAGAGGGGGTCCACATTCGGGTAGCGCTGCCGGGCTGTGATCAGTTCGAACGGCTTGAGCTGACGCTGGGCTGCGTGTGGCCTGACGCGGCTGAGCATGGCCCGGGCGAAGACGGGGCGATCGCCGATGGTGATGGACTTGATGGTTTTCAGATCGTACTGGGCGGCGGGATCATCCGGGGCCGGGTAGCTGCCGAACACGACCATCGAGGCCTCGGCCGCCCGATGGACGCGTGCCTCGGCTAGGAGGGGATCGATGGCCGGCAACTGGCGGAGCATCCTCTGGGCGGCGGCAAGGTGGTCGCCGGTGGCGAAGGTCTCCAGAACAATGGTCCAGACCGGTCCGGAGGTGGCAGGCTCGGCGGTCGTCGCGCTGCGGGCGGGAACCACTTCCCAGTCGTCTCCGAACTCCAGCTCCGCGACCCCGGTCCGGGCAGGTTCTCGGACTTCAGCGGAATCTTCGACGTTTTTTGGACGGTCCTTCGGGCCTGGTCCGCTGGTGGTGCACGCCGCTGACGCCAAGACCAGAACTGCCAGCAGGGGGGCAACAAGGCGGGTTTTATGGGAAGTCCAGCGCAAAGCCAAATGCCGCGCGAGGCCGGGGAGGTGAAAGGTAAAATCGGAGATGGTCCGGGAACGTCCGAGAACCTCGTAACCCTATCTCCTTTCCGGGTTTGTGTCAAAAAGGCCGATTTCTCTAAAGTTCAAGCTGCGCCGACTGATCCGACGATAGGAGTTGCGTGGACGCGGGCTTCCCCAGGTGCCCCCGCGACCAAGTCCAGGTAGGTCCCCGGGACGACAGCGCAGCAAAGTAATGGCTGCGCAGGAGTTCTTGTCGATGCCTGACATCTCGTCAATAGGTCACGGGCCGCCGGAACCGCTGAACCGTGCCGCCTCACTTGCCGCGTTTCGAGAGAACGGCTTTGTGGAGGGTGAGCACGGCGACAGAACACCGGCCGACCGCGTGGAATTGTCAGACCACGCCAGGTTTCTGGACCGCATTCGACAATTCCCCGAAGTTCGGACGGATCGGATCGAGAATGTTCGCCAGGCTATCGCCGACGGTACCTACGAGACTGATGAGGTGCTGGAGATTGTCATCGATCGCCTCGCAGAGGAACTGATCGTGTAATACCGAATGGTCATCGGCCGATTGCGAGTCGGCGGGCCCGCGGAGCGACGGTGCTGCGGGCCCGTTTGTCATTACCATCCACGGACTGAAGCCGGCAGCAGCGGTTGAGTCCCGCTTCTCGGTGTGCGGAGGCGGCGGATAGGGGCCATGGGATGTCCCTCTGATCCGCTTGGCGGTCGAGCGCCCGGAAGACCGGTGGGGGAGGGCCAGCGAAGGGGCTGGCAACTGTTTTGGGCGAAAACCGTCTTTTTCGCTCACACCACCTCCTCGATGATCGCCTTCCATTACGGGGTTTCCCTCAAGGAAGGATCCCTGCGCATGCCGTTCGAACAACCCATGGATCTACAGGCTGCTCTGCGCGAATTGGAGCAGTGGAAAACGGATTTTCCCACCGCGGGGCAGCGGCGCTTCGCCCGATTCCCGGCACGGGGGCAGGCATATCTCTGGCCGGGGGAAAAGGCTGTCGGCGTCGAGCCGCTTGGAACTCTGCACGTGCGGGACATCAGCCGGAGCGGAGTCGGTCTGGTAAGCAGCGCACCGGCGACTCCCGGCCAGTCCTGGCTTCTTCAACTGGGCGATGAACGGCTCGTAGTGGCCACCCTGTTCGCGGCCTGCCGGTTCTGCCGCAAGATCATTGACGGGGCATACCTCATCGGTGTGGAATTTGGCGTTGACGCTGCCGTGCTGCTGGCGATGGGCGTGCCGGCCAGGGTGCTCATGCTGGGTGACGAGCCGGAGGATGATCGCGCCGTCGTCGGCGATTTCGCCGATCCGAAATCCGTGATCGGGCCGGAGATCGACTGAGCCCGTCCCGGCTTGGGTCTCTGGCCGTCCCGAAGCCGTCGGGACCGGTCTTGCGCGCGCAGAATTGTCGCAGCCCTCGCGACTTTTCAAAAAAAAATAACCGTGTTCCTGGGCCTGCCAGCGGGGTTTTTGCCCCGGAGGTCGATTTCTGCGCGCGCAGGGAGCGCACCCCGGCCACGGGTGGAACCGCATTCCGACCGGCAAGTCAAGCCGCCACACCATCGGCGGGGACAGCCCTCAGGAGAAACCCACCGTGGCCTACCAACTGCAGCCGTTTCAGTCGATTCCTCTGGACGAGTCACTGCTCGAACTTCTCATCGAGGAACACGAGACAATTCATCTGCCCCGCCTGCAGCGCCTCTGGAACTACTACCGCAACGCGCTGGCCGAGCCGGACGACAGTGGCGGCTCGACCGGAGCGCCGGCCCAGTCCGCCGGTCTGCCTGCCCGGCTGACCGAACCCAGAGGCCTCGATCAGGACGAGCGGCAGATCCGCCAGGTTGTGATCGAGAACGACATCGCCTGGCGCGTTCACACCCTGGTCGATTTCATGTTCCCCGCCGCTCCGAAGATCGCCAGCACTGCTGCCGACCCGCAGGCGCGGGCCGAGATCGAGCAGTTGCTGGAAACCATCCTCGAGGCCAACGGTGGCGTTGCCCTGTGGCAGGACGCCGCCCTGCTCGGCTCGGTCTTCGGGCACGTCGATTTCCTGCTCGATTGCGCAGGGCTGGGGACTGTGCCGTTGCAGCGGAGATCAACTGGGGCGGCCCCGTCTAAACCTCCCCTCGACGACCTGGCCGATCGGGTTGGGTCGAAAGTCGCCATCGAGACGGTGGAGGCCCCCCGGGCGATCCCGCTGCTGAACGGCGCCGACTACCGCGCGCTGGACGCATACATCATCCACTATCGCAAGCCGGTGAACGAGGTTCAGCGCCCGAGCATGCTGGCCCGCCTCAGCCGGGCGGTCACGGGGCGCGGGCTTCCCTCGGGGCAGCGCGCTTCGGTCACCGTCACCGAGATTCACTCGGCCTCGAACTGTCAGCGCTACGAGGATGGGCGGCTTGTCGCAGAAGCGGTCAACCGCCTGGGCGTGCTCCCGGTGGTCCACATCCAGAACCTGAGTCAGCCTCTGGTCTTTGCAGGGCTCAGCGATGTGGAACCGCTAATTCCGCTCCAGGACGAGCTGAACACCCGCGTCAGCGATCGGGCCAACCGCGTCACCATGCAGAGCTTCCAGATGTGGCTCGGCAAGGGGATCGACGGCTTCACCGATCACCCGATCGGCCCGGGCCAAATGTGGGTGACCGACAATCTCGACGCTTCGATCGAGTCTTTCGGCGGCGACGCGGACAGCCCTTCCGAGCGCGCCCACCTCGAGGAGCTGCGCGAAGCGCTGGACAAGGCGTCCGGCGTCACCCCCGCCGCAGCCGGCCATATCAAGGCCAGGGTGGGAAACCTCACTTCCGAAAACGCGCTGCGCATCTCCCTCATGGGCACCATCGCCAAGATCAAGCGCAAGCGCATCACCTACGGCGGGGGAATCGAGGCGCTGTGCGGCCTGATCCTGCACGCCCTGGACGTGTACGGCCTGTTTCGCACCAAACCCGGCGACCGCGGCGTGCAGATCGTGTGGTCCGACCCGCTGCCGGTGGACGAGACCCGCCGCATCAGCGACGCCCTGGCCAAGGCCCAGCTCGGCGTGCCGTTGAGTGTCCTGAGAGCCGAGCTGGGCTACGCGGAGGAGGAGTAATCGGGCGGGGACCGGCCGACGGCAGGCACCCCCTATACGCAACCACACAGCAAGCGGAGTGAACGATGAGTGAGCAAGAGACAGTTCAGACGAACGAAGCGACCGCACCAGACGGTGAAGTGAAGGACGCAGCGGAGCAGGGCTCGGGCGCGGATGACGCAATCCAGGCCCAACTGCCGGATGAGGAGTCCGGGGGCGAGGAAAAACTCGTGCCCGTTTCCGAGGCCCGGAGGTACCGCAAGAGAGCCCAGGCCGCCGAGAAGATCGCCTCCGATCTGCAGCAGGAGCTTGCGGCCAAGGAGGCGGACCTGGCGCAGCGCCGCCGGGATCTGGAGGAACTGCAGCTCCGTCAGGAGATCGACGAGCTTCTGATTGAAGCGGAGGTCGTCGACCTGGAGACGGGCCGGCTTCTGACGGAGTTGGCGGCCGCGGCCACGGACGAGCCGGACGTGGAGCAGGCGGTGGCGGAGCTGCAGCGGCGCAAGCCGTTCCTGTTCCGCCGCAGCCCCCGCAGCTCTGGCGCGCTTAGTCCCAGGGCCGAGGGAGACGATCCCCTCCAGCACCGGCTTGAAGACGCCGCGGCCGAAGCCGGCATCACCGGCCGCCGGCAGGACCTCCTGCGCTACCTGCGCCTGAGAAGGAAGAAGTAGTCGAAGCCGCGGGCTCGCCCTCCCGGGCATCCGGGCGGCTTCGGCGGACACGGACAAGATCACACAAAGGAACTGAACATGCCATTCACCGGAAAAGCAACCTACTCGGCCGGGGCGACCCTGCCGGAGATCGCCGAAGACGTCAGCGACATCATCGCCATCGTCAGCCCCTACGAGACGCCCCTGCTGGATCATCTGGGTGATCCCCAGCGCTGGGCCATGAGCACCGTTCACGAGTGGCTCGAAGATGCCCTGCTTCCCAACACCGATGCCGTCGATGACGATTCCATCGCCGATCCCGAGAACGAGACCACCTTCACCGTCGAGCATGGCGATCGCTTCCGCGTGGGCGATCAGATCAAGCTCCAGGGCAAGGACGAGGTCATGCTCGTCACCGGCATCAGCGACAACGATCTGACCGTCGTGCGGCAGTACGGCGGCAGCACCGCGGTCGCCCTGCAGGACGACGACGTGATCAACATCCTCGGCAACGCCGCCCTGGAGGGCGATGACGCCCCCACCGCCCGGTTCACCAACCGCACGCGCCTGCAGAACTACACGCAGATCTTCACCGCCACGGTGGAGGTGTCCGGCAGCCAGCTCGCGGCCCAGTCCATCGGCATCGACGACGAGATGGACTACCAGAAGCAGGAGCGCCTGCGCGAAATGCTCCGTGATCTGGAGAACTGCGTGATCAACGGCATCGCCGCCTCCAGTGACGGCCAGGGCAGCGGTTCGCTCCGCCGGACCATGAACGGGATCCTTGCCCTGCTCCAGACCAACCTCTTCGAGCCGGGTGTGGATCCGATACCCGACGGCGACGGGCCCGGGGCCGATCTGCTCAACGAGGCGGTCCTCAACGCCGCCCTCCGCGCGGTGTGGGAGCAGAGCAGCGGCAACGTCGACACCATCCTCTGCGGCGGGTTCCAGAAGCGCCGCATCAACGGCTTCATCTCCGCCACCCAGCGCTACGCCGACAGCGACAAGGCGTTCAGCTCGATGGTGGATGTCTATGAGTCGGACTTCGGCATCTGCCGCGTCGTGCTCAGCCGCTGGGTGCCGCAGGACAAGCTGCTGCTCCTGGACAGCTCGCGGATCGACGTGTTGCCGCTGTCCGGGCGGAGCTTCCACGCCAAGCCGCTGGCCTCGACCGGCGATGCCGATCTCAGCCAAGTCATCGGCGAGTACACCATGGAGTTCCGCAACGAGAACGCCCACGCGGTCATCGAGAATCTGGCGATCACCGCCTGACGCTCTCTCCTCCCGTCACCGGTCGGCGGCCCGCCGGTCGCCGACCGGCTTCTGAAAACGTCTGAAAACGGGACAGGTACGTTTTTTGTGCTGCAAAAGCAGGGTTAAAAAATGGACCTGTCCCGTTTTTCGCAGTTCAGTGTTCGCCAACGAGGATTGACCGATGGCCATTATCAACGATCGCGATCTGCTCCTGATTGAACCGAGCCTGTATGTCGATGCGGCCGGCGCCGGCACCGTGCTCACGGACGGGACCGACGGAGCGGTCCTGGGAACGAGCTTCAGCAGTGCTGGCAGCAACTTCGTCTCGCTGGATATCGATGCCGGTCACGTCATCGTCATCGACGGCGAAGCGTGCGAGGTGATCGAACGAGTCAGCATGACCGCTCTGGATGTCTCTGCCCCGCGGGCATCCCTGGATGATCCACTCATCGCCCCGGGTGATGGAACGGGTCTGGTGTTCTCGCTCCCGAGCTTCGGGAGGATCATCGATCAGGCCCAGGCCTGGACGTTCGGGGCCCTGGGTATCGATCCGGATCATCCCACCCGGCCGCTCGACGAGTCGGCGATCATCAATCCGGACCCGGTGAAGAGGTTCATCGCTTTAAGGGCGGTGCGGCTGGCATTCGCCGCCGCCGCCGCGCTCGATCCGACCTCCGAATCGCTGGCTGAAAGATCATCCCTGTATCACCGGCGCTGCTCCGAGGCGATGCACAACCTCAACGCCATGCTGGATCTGAACGGCGACGGCGTGGTCGACACCGCCCGGCGGATCGACGTGGTGAACCTCTCGCGTGTTTGAATCAGGGCTGCGACCGGCATGGAAGATGGACTGCTGACAGCGTTGGCCCAGTTCGGGCCCGCCGGGCTCATCGGCTTCCTGTGGCTCTACGAACGCCGCAGCAGCGTCGCCCGCGAGCGGCAACTCGATGAGGCTCATCAGAAGGTGATGTCCCTGGACCGCCAGCTCGAGTCCCTCCTGACGGTGATCAAGGACAACACCCGGGCGATCAACTGTCTCCAGCATAGCCAGCGCCGGCTGACCGAACTGCTGGATCGGCTCAGCCTCACCGGCCCGTTCCGGGCGGCGCGAGGCTGTTCCTGACCCGTTGCCGGCGGTATTCTGCCCGGATCATGCGAAACGCCATGCTCCCTTCGTTCCTGCTCGCGTCGTTGTTTGCGGCGGTCCTTCTGGGCGGCTGCCAGCCCGCCAGCCGGTCCACCGGCATGCGGCAGAACAGCGACGGAGGGGCCTCTGCGGATGGGGATGCCGTCACTTGGCCCTTCTGGCCCCGCTCCATTCGCATACACCCCCTCACCCGGTTCACGACAGACCGGGAAACCGGCGGTCTGCTCATCGAGGCCCGGCTGGAGTTTCTCGATGCTGAGGGACACAACACCAAGGGTCTGGGGCAGGTCCGCTTCGATCTGCACAGCGCGCTGCCCAGCGAGGACGCCCGTTCGCTGGAGAACTGGAACAAGGACTTGCGCGACCTGGCGGAGAACCTGAACCACTTTGACGACGTGACGCGAACGTACCTGTTTCGGCTGGAAATCGAGGAATCGCTCCTGCCCCGCCGCCCCATGCTCAAGGCCTACTTCCTCTCCGCCGACGGCGCGACCATGGAGAACCGGTTCAAGTTTCCGGTCAATGAGTAAAGAGCAAAAGGACTCCGCCAGGCAGGGCGGGCCTGGCCTGGCTCCTTCGTGACCATGGCATCGCAAGTGGCGTTACCGGCATCGGAAAGCGCCCCGGCCGGCTGCGCCGAACCCGCCTAGCCAAGTGGTTCGATCACGCTGAACTGGTCGAGGTTCAGGATCACGATCTCGCCGTCATCGCGGCGGATCTCGAGGCGGTCCAGCCAGAGCTTGTCATCCTTGGAGTGTGCGAACCAGGAGCCGGTCCTGGCCTGCTGATACCGGGTAATCACGCCTTCCACAGCGCTTGACCAGGTCTTGTCGCGGTGCGGCAGTTGCTGAGTGACGCGGACTCGTTTCCCCGGCTGATAGACCGTTGTTTCCAGACTCATGGGGAAAGTGTAGCAATTCCGACGGGTGGAAGCAGGGTTGCGATGAACGGCCAAATCGCCTCAGCAGGTGGCGGCGGCGGGCGTCTTCAACTCGACCGGTCCGAGGGAGACGATGGTCATGGCATCGATCCGGCGGCAGGCGATGTAGGCGTTGAGCTGGTCCAGCGAAATCGCGTCAACGGCGGCGGCAATCTCCTCGAGGCTGCGCGGCCGGGAAAGCCGGAACTGATCGGCCCCCAGCGCCAAGGCGCGGGCGCCGGTGGATTCGCCCTGCATGACCAGGTGACTCTTCAGGCCGGTGGAGGCGCGGTGGAACTCGTCCTCGTCTATTCCGTCGGTCAGGCGGCGGACCTCGGCGGTACAGACATCGAGTGTTTCCTGCGCGCGATCCGGGGTGGTGCCGGCATAGAGGGTGACCACACCCTCATCCCGACCCGCCCGGTAAGAAGCGCCGACGCTGTAGCTCAGCGATCGCTTCTGCCGCACCTCGGTGAAGAGTCGGCCGCTGGTGGAACCTCCAAGAACCGTGACGGCCAGTCGCTCCAGGAGTGAGTTCTCATCGGATTCGGGGGGTGCTTCGTAGGCCAGTCCGATGTGGACTTGGGCCGTCTCCTGAACGATGTGAAGCGGCGAACGATCGGGCGGCTCCAACTCGACCGGCTCTTCGAACCGTCCCGCCCAGCCGGCGAGCAGTTGATTGAGCTGGTCGGCCAGCCGGTCCGGATCGACCGCCCCGGCCGCGGAGAATATCGCACCGGCAGGCACGAACCTCTGCGACCACGCCGAGCGCAGCGATTCGATTGACGTGCTCTCCAGCACCGTCCGCTCCCCGTAGCCGTGACGGTTGAAAGGCGGGGCAAGGTGCTGCTGGCGGAGGCGGAGCATTGCCAGGTGCTGCGGATCGTCATCGAGGGCGTCCAACGACTGAAGGCACAGGCTCCGTACCGGGTCCAGAACTGCAGCGTCCAGGGCGGGCGACCGGACGAGGGAAACCAGCAGCGGGAGGGTGTCGGCCAGGTGGTCGCCGAGGATCGTGGCGTCGATGCGCAAGTGGTGCGTCCGGACCTGACTTGATCGCTGCACGCCGAGGCGATCGAGGGCATCACTGAGCTGGCGGCTGCTCAGCTCCCCGGCGCCTCGGAAGATGAGCTCGCTGAGGATGGCCGCTTGGCCGTCGCCGTCGATCGGATCGGTGGCCGACCCGGCCGGGAGCAGCCAGCTCAGGGCCAGGGAAGCGACGTTGGGCATCCGCTCAACCAGAAGGGGCATTCCGCAGCCAAGTTCAACGGTGGTGATGTGACTCATCTTCCGCTCCCAGGGTCCAGTGATCGAGGGCCGACTCGCCGAATCGTGCATGATAGACCGAGAAGCAGGCCTTGGTAATCGGTGGTCCGCCGCGGCCCGTCGAGCTGCACAATCGTGCGAACCGTTACAGACGGACCCGGGGATTGCGGCATTGGTGGTTTCCCGTTCCGACCGGTGGCAGTCGACCCGTTGTTAAGGGTGGACCTACGGAACGGCCCTGGAACGCCGTAAGGAGGGAGTATTGCGCCTACTCAAGGACACTCTGGTAGCGCTGATGCTGGTGGGCATCCTGGCCGGCATTCTGTGGTACAACCGGACCGATCGCAGCGAGCAGGCCGTATTGGATGCGGTGCGGGACGACGTGCGGCGGTTCCAGCAGGAGATTCTGCTTCAGGCGACGCTGAAAGAAGTGGAACTGACGGAGCGGGGGTACCCCAGGACAGTGGATCCGGCCTGGTTCGGCGACGACATGCCGACCAACGATCTGCTTGGGCCGTCGCATCCGTGGCTGGAGATCGCCGGTCCAGAGCAGTGCGATCTGCATCACCCGCCGCAGTTGGTGGCTGGTGATGATAGCCTGGCCGCATACTGGTACAACCCGTTGACCGGTTCGCTCAAGGCGCGGGTGCCGGTGGAGATCTCCGATGCGAGGGCTCTGCGGATATACAACTACATCAACGATTCGGGTCTGCCGAGCCTGTTCGCGGATGCCGGTGGCAGCAGCGAGGATGCCGATCTGCCGTGAAGGAGGGTGGAACGTGGGGCCCCCTCGGCGCGTTGCCCTGGCTGACCGGGCGTGCCCGTTGAATGCTTCGTTGGATCACGGAGGCAGATCCAGGTACTGCTCGATGGTGTAGCGGCCGGGCTCGCGGCCGCAGAGCCAAGCGACGGCATTGAGCGCGCCTCGGGCAAAAACGTCACGATTTGTCACCACATGTTCAATTTTTATTTGCTCGCCCCGACCGGTGAATTCGATGGCGTGTTGGCCGACGATGTCGCCGCTGCGGACTGAATGCACGCGACGATCGGGCAGATCGATTCCCGCGCGCGATCGCAGCGTCTCCATGAATCGCAGGGCGGTCCCGCTGGGTGCATCGCGTTTGCCGGCGTGGTGTTTCTCGATGATATCGACGTCAAAACCACGGCCGAGACGGCGAGCGATTTCGGCGATGGCGTGGTTGCACAAGGCCACGCCCAGAGAGGTGTTGGGGGCGATGAGTAGGGGGAGGCTGCGCGACGCAAGTTCAAGGTTTTTCAGGGTTTGCGCGGTTAAGCCCGTGGTGCCCACCAGCAGGGCCGCCCCATGCTGCAGCGCGTGGCGGGCGGCCTGCAGCGTGCCTGCGTCGGTGGAGAAATCGATCACGGCGTCGCAGGGCGAGGAAGACGGCGCATCAGGTGCCGCGTGCGGCGCATCGGGGCCGACGAGATCGACTTCGGCGACCAGGTCAAAGCGCGCATCAGCGCGCGCAAGCGTGCAGACTCGCCGTCCCATCCGTCCCCGTGCACCGAAAATCGTCAGCCGAATCATCGTCTTCTCCCTGCTTCACCGCCGGGCAAGATCAATTATTTCTGTGAAGATACTTCCAAAACGGGTCCGATAGAGGTAAAAATCCCGGCGGCGGGTGGACCGCCACGAGCGCATCGCGCTGTTTGCTCCGACACGACAGCTTGTACAACAGGAGGTCATACCCATGGCCAAAAAGAAACGCGCCACGAAAAAGAAGGCGACACGCAGGAAGGTAGCGAGAAAGAAGGCTCCGCGGAAGAAGGTCGTTCGCAGGAAGGCCAAGAAGAAGGTGACCCGCAAGAAGGCCAAGAAGAAGGTTGCCCGCAAGAAGGCCAAGAAGAAGGTGACCCGCAAGAAGGCCAAGAAGAAGGTGACCCGCAAGAAGGCCAAGAAGAAGGTCGCCCGCAAGAAGGCCAAGAAGAAGGTGACCCGCAAGAAGGCCAAGAAGAAGGTGACCCGCAAGAAGGCCAAGAAGAAGGTCGCCCGCAAGAAGGCGACTCGCAAGAAGGCCAGGAAGAAGGCCACCCGCAAGAAAGCCACCCGCAAGAAGGTCACTCGAAGGAAAAAGAAGAGGTAATCGGCCGACGGCCGCGTCGGCTGAGTCGGCCGCGCGAGAACGGTCCTATCCGAGGGGCCGGCCGAAGGGCCGACCCCTCTTTCTCATGCACCATGGGCACCATCCCCGTCGGCCGGACCGGTCGGGTCCCGCCGGTGGATTTGTTCCCCAGCGGGCCTGTCGGAACCGGCGGAAGTCCATACAATCCGTACCCCGCCCGTCGGGGCCGAAAGGAACATCCACCGAGCTCTGCCAAGGAGTGCTGAGATGACGCATGTGATTGCCGAGCCCTGCATTGGCACCAAGGACACCGCCTGTGTCGAGGTCTGCCCTGTCGATTGCATACATCCGACATCCGACGAGGAGGAGTTCGAGGGAGCGGAGATGCTCTACATCGATCCCGAAACATGCATCGACTGTGGTCTGTGCATCGACGAGTGCCCGGTGCAGGCGATCTTCCCAGAGGAAGACCTGCCCGAGGAATGGCAGAAGTACACTCAAAAGAACGCCGACTGGTATCAGCAGTAGCCGCGGCCGGCCGGGGGCGAGGCGCTCAATCCTCCTCCGCTTCCTCGGACACCTTGAATACGCCGCTGGGCGCATCGGGGCGCTCGGTCCAGTCCTCCACGCGCCGGTCGAGGTTCAGCTCGCTGGGCATGGTCTTGCGGTACCCCAGCTTCCGGATCACCTCCAACACGTCCGTCCAGGTGGGGAACGTCTTGTTGTTGACCTGCTTGAAGACGTCGATGGCCATGAGGAATATGAACTGCTCCTGGGTCATCTCGCCTTCCTCGGCCGAGCGCATGAAGTCGGTCCGTCGGCGGCCGGGACCGCGCCGCCGTTCCAGATTCGTCGACCGATTCGGATCGCTCACGCTTCGCCGGTCCAGACCGGAGCGCCGATCAACCACGCTCTCGGACCGATCGTCGCCGCCGGATCGGCTCCCGCCCGTTGATTTGCCTGCACTGGACATGACGACCTCCCATCAAGCAAAGAATCAGCACGAGGATACACTACGCACGGGTCGGTGTGGAAGCCGGAGCCGGCCGAACTGGTCGGGGTCGGCTGACCGGCGGCCCCGCATCGACCCCGCCTCCCCGGATTCCCGCCCGTGACCTCATCCCGCCAACAGCCCACGGAACTGCACTTCGGCCCCGCCATCCTGGCCTGGCTCTGGCCGGGTCTGGGGCACTTCAGCCTTGGCCGGCCCAAGCGGGGCGGGCTGATCATGTTCGGAGTGCTGTTCCTGGTTGTCAGCGGGGTCCTGATTGGGGGCATCGACTGCGTCGACCGACGGGAGGACAAACTGTGGTTCCTCGCCCAGGGATTGTGCGGTCCCATCGCCTTCGGTGTTGACTATGTCAATCAGAACCTGATCAAGCCGCAGCCCGAGGAGCAACGTCTGCTGACCCGCAGCCTCGGGCACGTGAACGAGATGGGCACGCTCTTCGTCGCCCTGGCGGGCCTGATGAACCTCGTGGTCATACTCGATGCACTGGTTGATTCTCCCCACCTCCGGGAGGCTGAAAGATCAGCCAGATGCCCAAAGGAGCACAGACCCAAGCCGTGAGCTCCCTGCTGGCCTATATCCCGTTCGTCCATCCCATCAACTTCTTCCAGGACTGGTGGTGGGTGCTCCTGCTGCCCCTGTCGTTCGGGATCGCGGTCATCTACAAGGCCATGAGGGTGGAGAAGCTGTCCCGCTATTGGAGGCAGGTGGCGGTTCTCACCGTACAGATCGTTCTGGGAATGATCGGCTTGGCGCTCGCCCTTATGGTCCTCGTCCAGTGGGTAATCCCCCTGCTGCCGGTCGACAACGGCAACTGACCGCCCGGAATTTGCCGGCAACTGCCCGGCGGTTACCGCCGGAGCCTGCTCGACACCAGGCCTTGATGGCTCCGGGAACGTCCGCGATAATAGGTGTTTTGGAAAAGTTGGTGAGGATCGCGGCGGTTGCCGATGTGCCATAGTCGCGTCCTGCCAAGGATCGGCGCCTCACTACAACAGACATGGTCAGGGATCGGCCACATGCCCGTCGCGCTCGCGGACAGAGCACATCAACGCGCCCCCAAAATAAACGCCGAAGAAGCAGCCGCGGTCCTGCCGCCTGGCCGGCCGGGCCGGTCGGAGCCGGCCTCTCCGCCCGCCACCATCGACGAGGTATGGCGCAATTACCGCCGCCAGAGAACCCGTCCCCTCCGCGACCGACTGATCAGTCACTACATGGCAAGCCACGTGCGGCCGATCGCCGAGAGGCTGCGCGCGACCCTTCCTCAGCAGGTTGATGTGGACGACCTGATCCAGCAGGGCTACCTCGGTCTTATCGACGCCCTGGAGCGCTTCGACCCGGCCCGCAACATCCGCTTCGAGACCTTCAGCCGGGCCCGGATCTTCGGGGCCATGCGCGACTACCTCAGGTCGCTTGATCCCATGCCCCGGCTCACCCGCACCCGGGCCAAGCAGATGGAGGCGATCATCGATCACTTCCTCAAGACCCACGGCCGCATGCCCAGCGAGGAGGAGCTCCGCCGACAGCTTGAGGTACCCGAGCCGATGCTCCGCAAGCTGATGAGCCTCCGGAGGGCACCGGCCACGGTTTCCTTCAACGGCCGCAACGCAGATGGCGAGCCGGACGAGGAAGAGGGTGACGCCATGGCCGCCCTTACCGACCGGCGGCAGCCTTCACCTCCCATTAATGTCGCCCGGGCGGACCTGCGGGAGTGGCTCACCCGTGGCTTCTCCCGCCGCGACCGGCTCATCGTCATCCTCTACTACTACGAGGAGATGACCATGCGGCAGATCGGGCAGACCATCGGCTGGTCCGAATCGCGGGTCTCCCAGCGGCTGGATTCGATTATCGGACGCCTCAGAGCCCGATTCTGCCACACCGCCTCCGAACACGAGTTCCAGTTCACCTGAGCGGCTCCCTGGCCCTCTGAGGCCGCTCGTGGCCCCAGGAGGGCGGAAAAACGACCCCGGCTGGAGGAGCCGGGGTCGTGGAGTGTCGCATTGAAGTGCGACAGGAGGGGGGAAAAGGGGAGGAAAGGGGAAGAAGCTAGAGGTAAGGAGCAGTCAGAGTCAGAGACACGGAGTCCGTGAGGGTTCGGTTTTTGGCCGGTCCGGTTTCAGGCCCTTATCCGGGACACGGGCCCCACGCCCCTAGTACGGCGAAGAGGTCGTCGATGTTCACCTTTCCGTCAGAATTCAGATCCTCCGGACAGCCATCGCACAGCCCCCAGGCGCCCAGAATCAGGAACAGGTCATCGATATTGACCTTGCCGTCGTGATTAAGATCCGCCGGGCAGGGGGGGAGTTGGATGAGTCGATTCAGGAGGATGGAGACGTTGGGGTTGCCTTGGGCCGACACGGTTACGGCCAGGTCCTGATCA
>CP070772.1:3154640-3168262 GCA_020345805.1 Phycisphaerales bacterium
GGGAAAAAGCAGCCGCCGTGGCCAGGAGGAGGACCATCAGCGCCGCGATCAAGAACCGCCTGAATCCGAGCGGCAGAGTGTTCCTGGAAAGCATGGGAGGTTCCTTCGTTACGTCTTCGTTCATGACGATTGACCTTCCTCTCCTGCCGACAGTGCCGAGATCATTCTCAATCTCCGGGCATTTTCGCCAAAGAAGAGCGGCGCGGTCAGAGTGAACTCCTGATCGACGTACTTCATCTTGACGTCGAGATACCAGCCGGAGAGGTCGCGGGTGCCGGGAGTGCCTTCGAAGAGGAAGAACAGGTCGTCATCGGCCTTCTCGGTGGCGCCAGCCTGGATCTTGAGGTCCCCGCGACGGAGAGTTACCGACTGGATCATCTTCCGGCCGCGCTCCAGGATATAGGGATAGTGGGCGCGCCTGGATTCAGGATCCGCCATTAACCCGCCGCTGATGACACGGTCCTGAGTGATCCGGACACCGATTTCGAGGGTGTCCCCCTTCCAGTTGAACCGCAGGTCGGCCACGCCGGAGAGCCCGGAATCCGTGCCGTGTCGGGCGAGGTAGGGACGGGACTCGAAACCCGTCGAGCGCATGTAGGAATGAGTATGCTCCCGCGTCGCAACCCGGATGCACGACATGTAGAGGTCATAGTCGCCGGGCTTTTCGCCCTGACCTTGTTTTTCGACTTCCTGTGCGATCTCCTCGGGGCTGAAGTAGCTCAGGTGATCGAGGTAGCCCTGGCTTCCACGGAGCCACCGGGTCACGTAGACGGGCACGAACTCCTTGCTCTTCCACCAGGTCAAGCGCGAATGCGGGGTGGTCAAGGGTTCCCACCGTCCTATGCGCGCGTAGCACGCCGCCGCCATCCTGTTCGGCCAGAAGGGAGCCATGTAGATCCTTGAGGTGTTGTAGGGGCTGTCAGCCGGGGTCCGCGGGGCGTTTTCGAAAACGGCGGAGCTTGATTCGCGATCAAAGTCGCTCAGGAGCTGCCTGACCTCACCGCGCGTCCGGTCGAGGAGGCTCTCGCCCAGGCGGTAGAATGGTTCCGAGTCGCGGAAGCCAATGCCAAGTTCCTGGGCGGCCTTCCGCCAGAGCTCCGCCGGATTCCTCGCCAGAAATGTGAGGTACCGAACGTGCTCGTCCGAGAGGGAGAAGCGAGAGACTCGATCCCAGTCGTCGGAGTCACCAAAGGTCAGAAGGTAAAGGACGGGCGCGAGCGACGGATTCCGTTCCGCCTCCCCCGCGAGTTCGAGCCCCTCGGCATGGATGATGCGGTCCCAGAGCGCCCGCATGGCCTCAAGCGTTCGGGGGTCGACAGAATCAAGCAGGGCCAGTGCCGCCGGTGGGCAGCGGGCGAACCCCTCCCCATGGGCGAGCTCGTCGCGGAGGAGTTCATCGCCGAGCCGGAGGCCGTTTCGGTGAAGTTCGATTGCCGCGGCCACCGACCAGTCGCGATCGGAATCTTCGAGGAGCGCCGCGAGACTTCCGCCGGCCAGTTGGCCATGCGCCGCGTCGATTCGGCCGATGACGGCGGCCCAGCCCAGCTTCTCCTGGAAGGTCCAGGGATTCGCGCTGCCTGCGGCCTGCCGGGACGCCTCGAGAATTCGCTCCGTGTCCCCCGTCTCGCCGACCGCCGAGAAGATGCGCATCGGAAGCCAGAAGTAAGGGTCAGACCGCGTGCCTTCGGACCCGCTCAGCTTTCCGCGCGCCAAGTCGATCGCGTGGGCAACGGTTGCGGAGTCGGCATCCGCCCGGCGCATGGCGAATCCCGGCCTGTGCCACTCGAAGCGAAGCCTCCCGATCGCGCGCTGCATCTCGTACCGAGGCCGGAGACGAAGCAGCTCCCGCGTCTTGCCGTCATAGGTGACCCAGAGGCCGTCGTTCACGATCACTCGGGCGATCGCGTCGAGGGCCGGGCCGAACGCGACCTCCGTCGAGATGCCGGTGTCGCTGTCAGTCTCGAGGACATAAGCCCCTGCCGGCAACGCCTGGCTGGGCCGAGCGACGACGATCGGCTCGGGCTGGGCGATGCCGAATCTGAAGGCGTGCTCGAGGAGCTTTCTGTTGAATACCCGTGCTCTCCTTTTCTTCTCCTCGGGGGTGAGACCCTTCTCGTGGACGCGCTGCCAGTCTGACCAACAGCCAATCAGGGCGGCCATGTCCCTGTCCTTATTGTTGTTCGCATCGTCCACGAACTCCTCCGAGTCGAGGAAACGGTTGAGCTCCGCGATGATCGAGAGCACCAGCAACTCGGATGGCTCGGAGCCCGCGTCGTAAGCCGCGACGAGCTTCCGGGTTGCGGGGTGCGCGTTGCTTCGGATATAGATGAGCAAGTCATCCGAGGAATCGGAGCGTTCAACCAACTGCTCAATCGGATCTTCGATCGAGTCGAGATCCTCTTCCTTCCACTTCCGGACCAGCCGTTTTGCATCGACCACTTGATCCAGGGTGAAGCTCGTGGACCCCCGGGGAGGGCTCTGACGGTCGTAGACTGTGAAGGGAAGCATGCCCCTTCTGCCGAGCCGGTCCCAGACCTCCAGTCGCACGGTCCCATACTCTGACGCTTCCGCGAGCGCGGCATTTCGCTCGGTCTCGACCGCCGAGAGGAACTCGCGGAGATCCACCGCCGGAGGATCCGCGGATCCCGGTTTGGCGCGAATCACATGCTTGAGTCGCTCGGCGTGCGGAGACCACTGCACGAACGTTTCCAGCTTGTCCGTACCGGAACGGCGGACCGGCCTCGACCCGAACTGGCTGGTCGTCACCGCACCGTCGATGAACTCCCGGGTCAGGGTCGACTTCCGCGCTGAGGTCTCGACAAACCTGATAGCGTCATTGATCGTGGAGAGCAGATTCCCCACGAACCGCGCGTTGGCCTTTGCCTGCAGGCAAACGGCAGCACCGGACGTCTGGAGAATCGTGTTCTCGGAGAGAACCGCATGCATCTCGCCGTCCAGAAGCACGCCCCACCGACCGCCTTCCGACGAGTAGGAGGACCCGAGGAGCCTGTTGCCGGTGATGAGGGCGAGGGGTCGGTCACCTTCGGATTGTCCCACCACGCCGATCGCCCGATGGGCGCGTCGGATCGTGTTCCTCGAGAGTGCGACGGGCTGACCGGCGCTGTCCCTGACGATGATCGCGCTCTCGACTCCATCGATTCGGTTGTCTGCGATGAGAAGATTACGGGAGTTCTGAACGTAGATCGCATCGCTCTCCGGATCGATCCTGGCGTTTCGAACGGTGTTCCGCCTGAGAACGGTCCGGGCACCGTTTTCGACGAAGGCAAGCGATCCCTCGGCGAATTCAGAATCGCGGACGGAGACGAGACCGGTCTCGACTCCTTGGACGCCCCGACCGACGTTGGTGAACTCGCAGTGTGCGATCCGCAGGATCGAGCGGTCGAACCCCGCGACTCCCATCTGCGCCCCGGTGAAGACTGAGCCCACGGCGCTGAGGTTGGATCCGTTTGCCGCTTGAACACCGATGTTATTCAGGTTCCTGAATTGCGTATCCCGGACGATGCCGGTCGATTCGTTGAGGGTGATCGCCACAGGGCCGGTCAGGTTCTCGAACCGGCAGCGGGAAACGAAGAGGCTTGCATTCAGGGCGGCGCATGCAACTCCGGCCTGGTTCTCAAAGACACACGCCCCCAGGCGGAGGACGGCACCGTCCTGGAGGAGAACGGCATCACCGCCTGCCGGCGGCCTGTCGAACCGGACGTTCCAGAGAGCGAGGTTGCCGCCCTCGCCCACGAAAACGTACGGATCGCCGCCGCGCAAGAGTCGGGGTTGGCCGCCCCGGTGGTCGACGATCACACTCCCCCTCTCGGAGTCCCCGATAATCGTGAGCGTCTTCTCACGCACGTCGATCGGGCCGGAATACTCACCGGCACTAAGGACGATCGTTTGGCCGGATGAGGCCCCGCGACTTGCCTCGAGAAGGTCCCCTCCAGGCGCCAGGCGAATCGCGCTTCCCGGCGCTTCAGGCGCGGCAGAGGAACCGCAGGCAACGAGAAGCCGGGTGGTATCGTCGTTCCCCGCGCTCCGCGCGTAATCGATCGCAGTCTGGCGAGTCAGGTCCTGGGCTCCGGCATCAGCGCCGGCTTCGATGAGAAGCTTCGGAAGCGAGTTCGAATTTGACTGGACGGCCCACATGAGAGGTGTGAGCCCCGTGTCCTTGTGGCGCACGTTGACTTGAGCGCCGGCTTGGACAAGTGCCTCAACGATCTCAACCGAGAGAGCGTCGGGAAGACCCTCGGTCGCCGCCAGAAGTGCCGATCCCTCGGGGCCGCACTCGGTGTCGACTCCCGCGTTGAGGAGCGCCGCGACCGTGTCCGGCCTTTTCGACCGGACTGCGTGAATGAGAGGTGCCTCGCCGCCTGAGGGCGCCGCGTTGCCGGACGCGCCGTAATCGAAAAGCGCTTCGATCGTGGAAGCGTCGCCGGCGTCGGCGGCGATCTCTATCGCACGCTTTCCGTCCTCTCTGGCTTCCGGATTCGCTCCCTCGACAAGGGCCGCGCGGACTCCCGCCGCGTCCTCTGACCTGACCGCCGCGAGGAGATCCGAATCGGAAGGATGGGCGCCCCGGCTCTCGCGGATCACGGGGACGAGGGGCACCACCGGCTGGGGGTCGATTCCGAGTTCGGTGTAGACCCTGTGTGGCCCCTCGAAGCCGAGGCTGAGTGCCCGATGGGCCGTCTGCCAGGCTTTTTCCCGCGCTCCTCGCCGGTGAAGTGCCGCGGCAAGGTTGGCGAGCGACCGGCCGTCTTTCGGGTCAAGGCTCGTGGCCTTCCGGAATTCCCGCTCGGCGTCTGTCCATCGCTCCTGGGCGAAGAAGAGATCTCCAAGCGCGTTCACGCATCGGACTTTGAAGCCCGTTTCGGGCGACTTCTCAAGGGCCAGACGGATGTTCACTTCGGCTTCCGTCCACTTCTTCTGGCGGCATTGTGCCTCACCGAGCCAGAAGCAATGCTCGGGATTGACCGGCTCAAGGCGGGCGGCTTCGGAGAAGGCCGCTGCCGCCTCGTCGAACTCCTCCTGCGCGGTCAGCGCGAGACCGAGGCCGTGATGCGCTTTCGCGTCACCAGCTGAAAGTTCCACGGCCTTTCTGTAGGAAGCGTCCGCCGCGTACCACTGCCTGAGGCCGAGGTAGTAGTCACCGAGCGATCTGTAAGTCAGGCTCGATGCCGGGTCCAGTCGTAGCCCCTCAAGGAATTCGAGGAGTGCATCGTTGCTCTTTCCCTCCTCACCGAGGGCTGCGCCAAGGCGCGCCCGATAGTCAACATTCCCGGGATCAAGTGCGACGGCGTTCCGGTATTCCACCAGCGCTGTCGCCCATTCACCCTTTGCCGCGTGGGCGTCACCCCTCCGAGCTGCCTCTTCGGCGTCCTGATTGGGGAATCTCGGCTCGGCGACGAGCGGGAGGACGAAGAGGCCGAGGACGATGAGCCACATTCCCCGACACAACCACCGGCGAGTTGTAATGGCCATGAGCTTACCCTTTCTGCGCTCCCTCCCCCTCCGGCGAAGGACTACTCACTCAACATGAATCCTTGTCTCAATCGACATTCGTCATCTGACTTTGCCCGGCTCCGTTCCCGGATAATGCTGCCTTGCTCGCCGGAATCGCGATCGCAACAGTGAGGATCAGATTCTTGTACCGCATCATCGAGGTCTCCCCCTGAACGAGCTGACCAGATCGACTCTGAAACTGAAGGAGAGGCTACGTCGGCGATGTTACGGCCGTGTTACGGGCCGATGACCGTTGTGTCCTTTTTGAACGGCTCTGCTCCCGTGGTGTCGAGACGCAGAATCAACGTTTCCTCCCGGGACCTCGACTATCAACAAGAAGACCCCGGCCGCAACGGATGCGAACATACCTCTTCCAGAGCCTCGGGCCCACGTCCGCGTGCCCGGCGTGCGCGCGCCGGGGGCCGCAGGACGATCAACGATCTCGCCAGTCCTCATGGTCCAAGAGGGGCGACAAGTTTCGACTCGAGGGGTGCGAGGAGAACCCACTTGTTGATGGTGATCCGGTGTGCCTGGGTTCCGGACCGTCCAAGTCAGGGCGTGTGAAGCCGATCTTCCGGACAATGAACTCCAGGACTCGGGGAGCGCAAGGGCACGCTCAGAGATGCAGAGGGACATCGAGGCGATGTGCCGTGAGTGACCGGCTGCGTCCCTGCTGAAATCGGGTACGCTCGGCTTCCCCTATTCTCTTCCTATTTGATGCAGAATATGCTTGACATGCGCAGCATGCGCCGTGGGTTCACTGAGCGATAAGGCTCTGAGGGAGCAGGACTTGAGCGTAAGCGGTTGATAGGAAGACACTTCGGAGCTTCACCGCCGATCCCGCTCATAACCCGGTGGTCGCAGGTTCGGGCACCACGCGAAGCGTGGTATCTGCATCCTGCCCCCGCTATTCCGTAAACGCCGGTCGCGAGACCGGCGTTTTGCAGTTGGGGCAGGCTGAGAACCTGCGACGGCGCATGCGGCGCAGCCGGGGGCGCCCGCCGCGTGCTTCGACATCGAGCGATTGGATGTCCGCCAGAGTCGACGTGGCCTTCGGTGGACTGCAGTCAGGGCGCGGGATGAAATCTTCGGGATGCACAGACATCGAGATGACCCGCCGGTGGCGCGAGTTTATCAAATCAGTGCATCGGCCTTCCACCCGAGCCGCACGAGGTCGATTTTCTCCATGTCGGCCACTCCCAGCTTGTGCACGGTATCGGCGCGCTGGATGTGGTGGGCCGTGGGCTGGAGCGGCCGGTCCTCGCCGAACACCTCCCGACGCTTCGCCTGGATGATCCTGAGTCCCACCGCGTCCGCTGCCACGGGATCGGTACTGACGATGAGGCCCTTGTAGGGCCACGTGTACTTGGAGTCGAAGTGGTGGGGCCCGAGATTGTGGAACTGCGGAGTAAGCATTACCAGGACGTTCAGTCTGGTCTTGCCCTTCACCACGGGCAGTTCCCAGAGTTTGGCCAGATCGGCGCAGGAGTCGTCGTGGTAATCAGGTGGATTGTCGAAGGTGATGTAGTTCTTGAGGAGACTGCCCACTCCGGACCAGGAATGCGTCCGCATGGGCCGGGAGTTGATGAGCGCCGTGGCCCGCTTGAAGACGTCCTTTTTCAGCACGTCCCGGTCGCTCTCATCGATGTTCTCTGCCGGGACTCCGGCACCCATGACTCCCTTGCGGAGTACCTGTACCAACTCTTTGGGTGTGGGCAGATAGCGCCAGACATTGATCTTCAACCCCACGATATCGTCAGGCTTGATGATGAGCTTCCAGCAATCCGCCGGATCCTCCAAGCCGAAGAGGGAGGTCATGGCCTGATCCATCATCGTCTGGATGCGCTCACCGTCGATGACCCCGGCTTCGGACACGGCCTTCTCGTCCCTGATCAAGACCGCTCTGGAGGTTTTCTGGGTGCCGCCGACGTCTTCTTGCGTACCGGCCAACGCCACGGCGCCCCCCGCCGCCGCCAGCCCGGCCCCCTTGAAGAAATCCCGCCGGGTCAGTTCGTCTTTCATCTCTGCCATGGTTCTCTCCTTAGTTACCGGCGACCAGAATGTTGCGTGATGCTGCCTTAGTCAAGGCCTCCACCGCGGTTGCGTCTTCCCCGTTGAGGGCCACGAGCAGGAACCGGCCCTGTTGAGCCGACGATATGTACTTCCATTTTTCGGTGCCGAGGGTCTGGCGATCCGTCTCGCCCTCCTGAGGCTTGTGCGTTTCAGCTGAGACGCGATTCCGGGCAACGAACTGTCTGAATGAGACCAGGCTCTCGCTTGCCTCACCCTCATCCCCATAGTCGATGATCAGAAGGATCGTGGAGCCGGACCCGTACCGTCCGAGGATGGCATTGGTCTGAGGCGACAGGTTCAGCACGTTTTCCTTGACCAGGTAGAAGTGGTAGTTGAGCGTCTGATGCAGGTGGAAAAAGCGCTCGCTCAGAGGCCGGAGTCCCTCGGTGGGGAGCATGTCCACCATTGACGGGCGGGTTCCTGCCTCCGGCAGACCCTGGGAAACCCCGCGCGCCACCTCCTCGATGATCGCTGCGGGATCGGGATCCAGCTGTTCCGCCGCAACACAGACGTAGAATCGATCCTGCCAGAAGCAGAGAATGCTTCCCCCGCGCTCAAAGGCAGTGCCGATGCCCGTCTCCTCCTGCTCGCGGGCATAGCTGTACACCCCAAACGCATCGGCGGAGTTTCCCATGTCGAAGAGCTCGACGGTGACGGCCAGGCCCTCCGAATTCCCGTACCTGGCCACGATGACATTGTCGAAGGCGTATGACCGATAGACCTCGCCGGCTCCGTTGATGTAGTCACAGATGGTCTTTCGGTCGTAGATGACGGGATCGGGCTCCTTCACCCAGTCACCCAAGTTTTGAGGAAGAAGCAATGCCGTATCCACGGTGTGGGTCTCCGATACGCTGCATCCAAAGAGAAGGGGGCCGACGGCGGCGATGGCCCACAAGCCGCCTTTCAGTTTCCTCCGGGTATGGCTAGTCCGCTCGACCATGACGAATCTCAGACGCGCCATCTCTTCGCTGGCGATGGTGATCATGAAGGCGATGGCGACCATATTCCAGAGCGAAACACCGCCACGCATCGCCAGAGCGACGGTCACGGCGATCGCGGCGAGAAACGTCACCAGACAGACGAAGCCGCAGGTGTGGGCCGTCACCCCCTGGACTTCGAAGAGAAACGAATGCATGAATCGTAGTATACACCGTTTTCCGGGCAGGCCCGCAATCGCGGTGCTCGGTCCCGAGCAGCGCCGTCACCGTCATCCAGCAGAATGCCGCGGGTCGGTATGACGTGATTTCGCTCACTCGCCGCCATCCTCGTCAGTTGCGGCGTCGGATTCCTCGATCCTGGCGCGCCATGCCGCGGCCTTGGCGTCGTGGCTGTGGTCCGGTTCGGCCTCATGCCAGGCGTCGTAGAGTTCGACAATCGCCTGAGCGACGCCGATGGTGCGGGCGTGGTTCGGGCCGGCAACGTCTTCGATTACTTCATAGGCCTCCAGCAGCGCAGATTCGGCCTCGTCGAAGCGCTGGAGCTTGAACAGGGTTATTCCGTAACTTCTGAGAAACGCTGCGATGCTCGGATGCCCATCGGGAAGCGATTCCCGGGCCCAGGCGACCGTTTGTGCGCCGAGCGCTTCTGCTTCTTCGAGCCGCCCGAGATCGCGCAGGAGTCTGCCCATGTTGTGGATCGCGACCATCGTGCTCTGGTGGTTGTCACCGAACGCGCGGCGGCTGCCCTCCAGCGCCTGTCGGAAGTATGGCTCGGCCTCTTCGAGCCTGCCCATGTTCCTGAGCAGGAGGCCGACATAGCCGACGGCGACCAGAGTGTTCGGATGATCTTTCCCCAAGGCGCGCCGCCAGCCGTCCAGGGCCTCCCGAAAGTGGCTCAGAGCCTCTTCCTGCTTCCCCATTAACATGAGCAGAACGCCCATGTTGTTGATTGAAATCATGGTGTCCGGGTGGTCATCGCCGTGCACTCTCCGCTGGCCCTCCAACGCCTCGCGGTGAAAGACCAGGGCCTCTTCGAGCCTGCCCATGTGTTGAAGGACGTTGCCCATGTTATTGATCGCAGTAAGCGTTTCCGGGTGGTCGTTGCCCAGCGCGCGGCGGTTGCCTTCCAGCGCCTCGCGATAGTAGTCCAGGGCCTCCTGGGACTTGCCGAGGCTGTCGAGCAGGCTGCCCATGTTGGTGATCGAGGACAGGGTGTCGGGGTGGTCGTCGCCCAGCACGCGGCGTCGGCCTTCCAGTGCTTCGCGGTAATAGGGCTCAGCCTCATCGAACCTGCCCCACTTGTGGACGAGCAGGCCCAGGTTGTTGATCGCCGCAAACGTGACGGGATGATCATTGCCCAGCATGCGGCGACGACCGTCCAGCGACTCCTTGTAACAGGCATAGGCCTCTTCGAACCTGCCCATCGCCTCGAGCAGGCAGCCCATGTTGTTGATCGAACTCAGCGTCTCGAGGTGGTCATTGCCCAACTGGGCCCGGCGGGTCTGCAGTGCCGCCTCCTGCAACGGCATTGCCGGAGGATAGCGGCCGATCTGGCGGTAGGTGTCCGCGACGGTCTGCTGCAGGGCGGCGCGGACCACCGGCTGATCGGCGAAGTCCGATTCAATCGCCTCCACCGCCCGGCTGAGCACCTCTTCGTCCACCAGCTTCAGCGCCACGTCGGTCGCGTTCGCGCGGCGGAGTGTCTGACCGAAAACGGCCACGGCGGATTCTCGATCCTCGGGCAGGATTCCATCTGTCTCCAGCGATTCTCGCACGCGGGCCCGCAGGTCGGAGTATAACGCTCTGCCCATTTGCTCCGCGTCGATCTCACCGAGCACCGACTGCTGAAACTCAGTGACAATCTCCAGCTCATCGGCGCGCCTTTGCGCCTCGGCCCGGGCTGCGATGGCCCTGGCTTCGGCCTCCTGGGCCGACCGTGCGGCCTCCTGGGCGACGCGTTTGGCCTGCTCCTCGGCGCTGGCGGCCTCGCGGGCGGTGATGGCGGCGAGGTCGGCGCGCTGCTTCTCATCCAGCGCCCACAGCATGCCCCAGGACGTGCCGATCACCCCCAGGACCAGCACCGCCGCGACAAGCCCCGCCACTGTCACGCCGACCTTGTTTCGTCTGATGAACTTCCTGAGCTTGTACGCCGCGCCGGGCCGGCCCGCGGTGACAGGTTCGTCGTGCAGGTATCGCTCGATGTCCAACGCGAATACACTCGCCGACGGGTAGCGGCGGGTCCGGTCCTTCTCCAGCGCCTTGAGAATGATCCAGTCCAGGTCGCCGCGCAGGATGGTGCACAGCTTCTTCGGTTCCATCCCCCGATGTTTCGCGACCGTCGTCAGCTCCTCGCCCAGCGTGCTCAGCCTCGTGCTCGGCTTGCTGGGTTCCTCCTCGCGAATGATCCGCCGGATCTCCTCCAGGGCCGCGCCGCGCAGTTTCCGGGCATCGAAGGGCGTCGTCCCGGTCAGCAGCTCGTAGAGCACCACGCCCAGCGAGTAAATGTCGCAGCGGGTATCGATGTCCATGGTGTGGGGATCGATCTGCTCCGGCGCCATGTAGGCCGGCGTGCCGAGGAACTGGCCGAACTCCGTGAACATGGTCATCTCGGTCAATCGCTGCTGCGTCGCCTTGGCGATGCCGAAATCGATGACCTTCGGCACGGGCTTGTCATCCACGTGCGTGACGAGGATGTTGGAGGGCTTGATGTCGCGATGGATGACACCCTTCTGGTGGGCGTGCTGCACCGCGCTGCAGATCTGCATGAACAGCGCGAGCCGGTCGGCGAATGAAACGCCCTGGCGGTCGCAGTACTCCGTCAGAGAAGTGCCCTTGACGAGCTCCATCACGAAGTAGGGGCGGCCGCTTTCGGTGCTGCCCGCGTCGAGGACCTTCGCGATGCTGGGATGGTCCATCATCGCCAGCGCCTGCCGCTCGGCCTCGAAACGCGCGATGACCTGCCGGGTGTCCATCCCGAGCTTGATGATCTTCAGGGCGATCTTGCGCCTGACGGGTTGCTCCTGCTCGGCCATATAGACCACGCCGAAACCGCCCTCGCCGATCTGCTGGAGCAGCTTGTAGCGGCCGATCCTCTGCCCCACCTGCTCGCGCGGCGCTTGCGCCGCCGTGGCCGCCGAGTGCAGCGACAGATGGGATTCGAGTTCCTCCGTGGGCGAACTCGCGGAGCGATCATCCTCGGCCGCCACAACCATCGCCCGGATGCGATCCTTCAGCTCGGCGTCGTCGCGGCACATGAGGTCGAGGATCTCATCGCGGTCGCTCGTCGCTGCCCGCCTGATAAGGCTAACCAGGCGCTGGAGTTCATCTTCGGTGTGTTCCGCCATTTGCTCTTCCCGCCTGTTCCCTCAAACGCGAGCGGATTCAACCGGCCCAGGCACGGGTCTGATCGGAGTCCCCGGCAGCGATCATCAGGAGCGTGGCATGCTCATGCCTACCCGGTGGCCACGTCGCCGCATTGTACCGGATCGCAGCGCTAGGTGATCGCGTCGGCAGCTAACAGGGTTACGATCGGATCGGGGCGATGTCGTGATTCTGCCGCAACCAGGGTGGCGTCGGTCAATCCGTCAGCGGCGAGGCGGGGACGCCCTGGAAGGTCATCTTGACTGGGAGGATGCGGCCGCGGTCGTCGAAGTGGAGGCGGTCGATACAGACCACGCGGTGGTTACCATCGGTTTCGCCCAAGGGGCGGCGGTGGTAGACGATGTACCACTCAGCATCGCCGGGGCCTGCGATGACGGAGTGATGGCCGGCCCCGGTGGCGATGGCGGGATCCTGCTGGAGGATGACGCCGATGCGCTGCCAGGGGCCCATGACGGAGTCGGAGATGGCGTAGGCCACGCGGTAGTTGGGGCCGGTCCAGCCGCCCTCGGACCACATGAAGTAATACCGGCCGCCGCGGATGAACATGAACGGGCCCTCGACGTAGCCTTCGGGGGTCATCTCCCTGAAGGTCGTGCCGTCGGCGAAGGGGACGAGAGCGCGGAAATCGTCGCGGAGGCGTGCGATGTTGCAGTGCCGCCAGCCGCCGTAGATGAGGTAGTCGGAGCCGTCGACATCGTGGAAGACGAACTGGTCGATGGGCTGGGCGCCGTGGTGGAAGCGGTCGATGAGGGGCTTGCCGAGGAGGTCGCGGTAGGGGCCGGCGGGTTGATCGGCGACGGCTACGCCGATCCCGCCGATCGCTTCATCGTTCTGGATGTCGTTTGCGCCGAAGAACAGGAAATAGGAGCCGTCCTTCTCGACCGCCGCGGGCGCCCACATGGCCCGATGCGCCCAGGGGACATCGGCGGAGGTCAGGATGCGATCGTGCCTAGTCCAGTTGACGAGGTCGGGCGAGGAGAACGCATCGAAGTGCAACTGCTCGTTGTAAGGCGCCGAGTAGGTGGGGAAGATCCAGTAGAGATCGCCGAAGACGGCGCCCTCGGGATCGGCGTACCAGCCGTCGACTACGGGGTTGCCGGACATCGCGGGGGGCTTGTCGGTGGTTGAGCAGCCGGCGAGGGGGAGGGCGGCGAGGAGCAGGGTGATCAATGTGCCGGCCGTGGCGGGCGCATGACGGGATCGGTGCTTGATTCGTTGGAGCATGCCGGACTATAACGCGCCGCGGATGCAGGTCTGCGCGGGGGCCGGAGAAAAGCTAGAATCAGCGGCGGAGTACGCGGCGACCGCGTGTCGGGGCCGCCGATCAAAGCGCAATCATCGGGAGCCGAACATGTCCTCGATCGTGCAGCAGAAAGTGGAACAGGCGGTGGGAGTCCTGGCCGAGCTGGGAATCGACGCCTGGCTGACATTCGTGCGGGAGACTACCGAGAGCGGCGACCCCATCCTGCCGATCATCCTCGGCCACCCGCTGACCTGGCAGAGCGCGCTGATCATCACGCGCGGCGGGGACTGCATCGCCATCGTGGGCAAGCTCGAGGATGATGCGGTGCGGTCAACCGGGGCGTGGAATGAGGTCATCCCGTTCACGCAGGGCGTGCGCGAGCCGCTCATCAACACGCTGCAGCGGCTGGACCCGAAGCAGATCGCGATCAACTACTCGCTGGATGATGTGAAGGCCGACGGCCTGTCGCACGGCAT
>CP070772.1:3168362-3198048 GCA_020345805.1 Phycisphaerales bacterium
TTGTTCTCCGATGAGTTGATGAGGGCCAGAATCGCCGCCCGCATTGGCTCAGGGAGCGCTGGCCATGCGTCCATCACCCGGCGCAGATCGACGTCCTCGGGCGGATTCTCGCCCTTACTGCTGTTGCTACTGCTGGTGCTGTTACTGTCCGGTCTGTAAGTACCCCGCTCTGCATCACTTAACGGACACAGGGGCGCTCCCACCGAGCGCCCCTGTGTCGGAATGTACCCGTTTGAGGCCGTGAGCAGGAGGTCTCTCAGGACGCCTCGGCCCGGGGATGGGCCTCGTCGTAGGCATCGCGCATGCGCTGAGTGGTCAGGTGGGTATAGACCTGGGTGGTGGAGAGGGACTGGTGTCCCAGCAACTCCTGGACGCTGCGCAGATCCGCGCCGTTGTCCAGGAGATGGGTGGCGAAGCTGTGTCTCAGGGTGTGGGGGCTGATGTCCGGGTCCAGGCCCGCCTGGGCCAGGTACTTGCTGACCTTGCGGCGGACGGACCGGGTGGAGAGGCGCCCGCCGTGCTTGTTGATGAACAGCGGCGCATTCGGATCGGAAGCGAGTCCGCTGAACTGCCGGCTGTTGCGAAGCATGTTCGTGTAGTGCTGCAGGGCCGCAAGGGCGTGAGAGCCCAGGGGCACGATGCGTTCCTTCTTCCCCTTGCCACGGACGATCAGAGCCTCACCCGCGTCGTCGATGTCGGTGAGGTTGACCCCCACGAGCTCGCTGACGCGAATGCCGGTGGAGTAGAGCGTTTCGAGTATGGCCCGGTCCCGCGCTCCCAGCAGCTCGGTATCATCGGGAGCGGCCAGGAGCTGCTCGACCTGCTCCACGTTGATGGCCTTGGGCAGCCGCTTGTCCTGCCGGGGGGTGCGTATCAGCAGCATGGGGTTGGACTCGATCAGCTCGTTCTTGTCCATCCAGCGGTGAAAGGAGCGGAGCGTGGCGATCTTCCTTGCCATGGTCGCGGCGGAGTACTGGTACTCGTCGAGCCGGGCGAGGAAATCGCGGATGATCTTCACATCGGCCTTGAGCATGGTGGAGGTGACGGTGGGGGGGCCGAGCGTGCCCAGCACGTCGGCGTTGCCCGCGGCGGCGCCGGATGGTCGGCGGGTCACCTGCTGAAAGGCGGTGGCTTCGTGTTCCGGGCCGGTACTGATGTTGAACTCGTCGCTGAGGAACTCGACGTACTGGCGCAAATCCACGCCGTAGCAACGCGCCGTATAGGGGCTGAAATGACGCTCATCCAGCAGATAGTGGAGAAAAGCATCGACGATGGGGAGTGTGTCATTCGTTGAAGTGTTCATGGCTCAAACGCTGCTCTTGTCTTTGGGCATCCAGCCTGCGGCCGGGCAAGTGGTCTCAAGCGCCAAACGAAGCCGCTGAGGCTGCGCCCTCGGTGGGGGAGAAGTCGGCAAGAAGGGCCGCTTTACTCTGTTGGGTCACGTGGTGGGAAATCACGATGGCATCGAACCAGTCAAACGGGACATCCTTCGCGGCGGCCAGGGTCGTCAGATGGTCGATCAGCGCGCTTTCCGAACCCGGCTCCCAACGGAACACCCAGCGGTGCCCCCGGCGGTGCATGACCACCTGGAGCCAGTTGCCGGTCGGCCTGACGTCTTGATCTCGATCTGTCGGGAGCGGCTGGGCCATCACGGTCCTCGGTTTGGCGCCGAGGGCCGTGCCCGGCCGTCAGCGCACCTGATTCTCTGCCGCTGCCAGGTTGATCCGTGATTGCTCGCAGGCAAGCAGGTCACCGATCAGTTGATGGCAGACAAACTGCGTGTACAGTTCCATGCGCACCAGGTAGATGTCCGGGCCGTAGGCGCTTTGCGGTTCGTCCCGTCCCCGCGCGTAGTGGCGAAGTCGCATAAGCGTGTCATGGTGATGGGCATCGAAGACGCCCGCGGCCTGGGCCACGGGATTGGCCGGTCCCAGCTCGCCCGGAGCCGGATCCCCCCGACCCGAACGCACCAGTTCCCAGGGGTCGACGCGTCGTGCGTATGCCTCGGAGTCCCGGGCGTGAAGCTCCACCGCCAGGCCGAGCTTGGGAGGCCGGTACGGGTCGTAGGCCGTCACCGTACCCACGATCAGCCCGTCAACGTCCAGCACGTTCATCAGCGTGCGGGCGTCGCCGGGGGTCTGAACCGCGGGCATCTGGAGCCGTTGCATTGCCTCCAGCACGCGGTTGACGGGAACCGTGTTGATCCTGTCTGCCTGCTGGGCCTGCTCGGTGAACAGGTCCGCCACCCGATTGGCATCGACCGCCGATACGCCGGACTCATTGGCGAACGGAGCCACGGCCCAGAGCTGCGGCCTCTCGTAGGGGGCTTGAAGGACCGCCGGGTGGAGCAGTTGATTCTGGGTGCAGGAACAGAGCAGAGAACTCACGGTGACGAGCAAAAAGCCAAAGCGGGCGGCGGTTCGAGCCTTCCTCTGATCCGGCTGCATGGACTGTGCACTTGTCATGGCATCCTGCCGGTATTGGCGGGCTCCGCCCGCCGCAGTTGAAGGGGTCCATTAGGGGACCCCGGACGTTAATGGACCGGCCGACCCGTCAGGGCCGACTGTCCGGCTGCTCCTGCTCCGGAGGCGCGGTGACGATGGTTGTGGGAGCCGGCGATCCGAAATCCATGCCCGCTCCCGCGGCCTTCGCCCAGATATTGTCGACCCCCGACCGGTTGCTCACGAAATAGACGCTGCCGTCCGCCGCCCACACCGGTTCGAAATTGGCGAATTGCCCAGCGGTAAGCGCGGTGCGTCCCGTTCCGTCAACATTGATTACCCACAGGTCCGACTGCTCGGGGTGCTGGCCATATTTGCGCCCCGGATTCACCTCCGTGACGAATACGATCTTCCGGCCGTCGGGCGACCAGGCGGGGTTGATAACCGCGGCGTTGGCGGCCGAGACAATCTCAGTGTGGTTCTTCGCTTCCCCGTTGAGGTAATCGATGGTCCAGATGCTGTGGTATCGGCTGCCCCGCTGCCGCGCCCTCTGGAAGAGGATCTTGCTCTGGGCCACATCCGGGCACCACTGCGGGAACAGCCCGTAAGTCAGGAACTTGGGCGTGGTGGAATCCTGCAAGTCGATGACCCAGATTTCCCACCGCCCCGACCGTGTGCACATCCTGCAGTAGGCCAGCGATCTTCCGTCCGGAGAAAAGGATGGATGCAGCTCAGGATCGGTGTCGGTGGTGATCTGCGTGGCCGGCCCGCCGTCAGCGGGCATCAGGTAGAGATCCCAGCTTCCCGAGCGGTCGGAGGCAAAGGCGATCCAGCCATCTCCACTGTAGGTCGGCATGATGTCGTTGGCCGGATCGCTGGTCAGCTGGTGAAGCGTCTGGCCTTGGGGGCGCTTCCAGTAGATGTCCGCGGTGGGGCGGTGCATGGTGGAGGCGAAGACGAGCTTCTGGCCGGTTCGGTCGACATCCGGATTGAAGCAGGCTCCCTCGTTGGCGAAGCTCACCTGAGCCAGGTTTCCTGCGCCATCTCCCGGCTGGGCGGCGGCGGGGGAACGGCTGACCAGCTCGCCGTAGAGGCCGATGAGGGCCGCGTGCGGATCCGTGTCTCGCTTCGCCGGCGGTGGAGGAGGGACGAGCTCAGAGGTGGATAGGGTGGCTTGGCCGGGGTTGGCGAACCTCGGCTCGGTAAGCAGGGCGCCGTAGCCGGCGGTGTCGCTTCCGGCATCGGCCCACGGTGCGTCGTCGTGCCCCGCAGCGTCCTGCGAGTGGGGCCGGACTTCGCCGATCCTGGCTTGGGCGTTGAGGGTGGGGCCGGCGTTGCGGGTGAGGACCGGGTTGCTGCCGGAGCAACCGACCGGAGCCATCGCGGAGGCGGAGACCAGGAGGCCGATGATCAGTCCGTTGATTCGCATCACGCCAGTGTCTCCAACTCATTCGGCGGTGTGACATCCCACACACAGCCGCCGCAGTCTGTGTACGCTAAGACCGGCTCCGCCGAGATTCACAGGTTCGGGAGGGCTCCAACCTCTCCCGGAGTGGGCGGCCGGAGCCGCCAACAGGTTCTTATCGGACGAATCTCGGGCGTTTCTTGAGCCCGGCGATCAACTTCAGACGGCTCCACGAGGACGTTATCGGCATCTTTATGAGGCACCCTGAGCGCAGGTTTGCCGATTTCCGCACCTTGTTGTCAGGCGGCCGGCAGGTCGCCGGATTTCTATTTCACCGTCGCCAGATGGTCGGGGATCGGCTAAACTTCGCGCTGCGCGATCGCGTAGCTCAGTCGGCAGAGCAGCCGCCTTTTAAGCGGCAGGTCCTGGGTTCGAGTCCCAGCGCGATCATTGGCTGGGGAGTGTCGGCTGCGGCGGTGTTTCTGCCCAGGCTCTCCTGAAAACCGGCCGGGAGATTCGTCCAACCGATGCTGATGCTGCACGCCAATTGGACCGACGGCGCGATGCGGCTGTGGGCGGAGTTCGTCGAGGCCCTCCGCGCGCTAGGTCCACCGTCCGGTGACGGCGAGCGGCCGCGAGAGACCGCCGGGGAAGGCGAGGCAGCCCTGGAGCACGCGGCCCTCCATCCCTTTGCCGTGCCGGGATCCGAGCTGGCACGCGATCTGCTGGAGTCCGGTCTCCTCCCTCCTGACGTCCTGGATGGACCGTCCAGCTTCCGCATTCGGCTGCCCGCCGATGACTCAGAACCCTGGCCGAGCGACCGGCTGGCCAGCGTTCTGGGTGTGAGTGATCGACCGGTCGATCCGGCGCTGGCGCTCTTCCAGGTGCCCTGTGTGACGCTGGCTCCCGACCGGGTGCTGGCTGCGGTGCTGGCAATGGAGAACCAAGAGGCGGGGGGGGCTATAGAGTTCGGCTATTCCCTCCGATTCTGGATGACCGTGGTCCGCTTCGTAACGGAATTGCTGGTGGACCAGCGATTCCTCCCCACCCTGATACAGAGCCGGGGAGAGGGGCTGAAGGCAGCCTGGCAGCCATGGTTGCATGACGAACCGATTCGGGCCAGGGTCGGGGCGCTGCTTCAGGCGATGCCCCCGGTCGCCCGAGCGGTGATCGACCAACACGAGGGCAATCCGTGGCTCATTCTGGACGATGCGCTGAGAACCCTCACGGACCTCACCATCCGCCAGGCGCTGAGGCGAGAGAACTTCGCCGAGGCGCTACTCGACCGCGATCCTCAAACCGACCCTCACGTCGCTTGGCTGTCGGGCCTTTTGGGCTCCCGGGACGACGTGTCTCCGCCTCCCGAGGCGGCGATGACGATGTTCCGCAACGCCGCCCGTTGGGTGGGTCGTCTGGACGATACCGGCCAGGATCGGCCGCTGCGGCTGTGCCTCAGGCTCAATGAGCCGGCCCAATCTCAGGCACTGCGGGATCTTGCCCCGATCGCTGACACCGTGCTGTGGCGGCTCAGTCTTCACCTGCAGGCCACCGAAGAGCCAAAGGGCATCATCGATGCCGAGGAGCTTTGGGCCCGCGCTTCTTCCGGGCGGAGATTCGGCGGCCGCTTCGACGACTATCCCCAGGAGCTGCTGCTGACCGAGCTTGCCCGAGCCGGCCGGGTATTTCCCCTTCTCGAGCGGGCTCTTTCGGAATCCGCTCCGACCGGGATCGACCTCAGCACCAGCCAGGCCTACGAGTTCCTGACCGAATACAAACCGGTGCTTGAAGAATCCGGCATTGTGGTCATGGTGCCAAGCTGGTGGGGTGAGCCCAGTGCCCGCCTGGGAGCGCGGCTTCAGGTTCAATCACCCAAGATCGAGGCCACGCTCGCCGTAGCCGGTGGCGGGCAGGGGGCCGGCCGGGCCGTGCTTGGTCTGAGCAGCTTTGTGCAGTATCGCTGGCAGGTTGCGGTTGGCGATCAGCCCTTGGCCATGGACGAGTTTCGCGCCCTGGCGAACCAGAGCGCGGCTCTGGTCCGCGTCCGCGGGCGCTGGGTGGAGATCCGGCCGGAGCAGATGGCCGCGGCCACGAAGTTCCTTTCCGACCGGCCGGGAGGCGAGATGACTCTGCTGGAGGCCATGCGCCTGGTCTACGGGGCCGATGGCAGGAGATCCGGACTGCCCGTGCTGGGCATGGATGCCACCGGCTGGGTCCGGGATCTGCTGACGGCCAGCGGGCCGGATCAGACGCTCCCATCCGTCGATCAGCCCGATGGTTTTCGCGGCGCGCTGCGCCCGTACCAGAAGTCCGGCCTGAGCTGGCTGTCATTTCTCGATCGGCTCGGGCTGGGGGCGTGTCTGGCCGACGACATGGGACTGGGCAAGACCATCCAGCTCATCGCACTGCTGTTGCACGAGCGGCAGCACGCCCCGCCGGGCGACCGCATCGGACCCACTCTTCTCATCGTGCCCACCTCGCTCATCGGCAACTGGATGAGCGAGTTGAAGCGGTTTGCCCCCTCACTCACTGCCCACGTGCACCACGGTCCGGATCGCCCGATGGGCGATCATTTCACCCAGATCGCCGAGCGAACGGACCTGATCGTCACCACTTACGCCTTGATCAGCCGGGACCAGGAAACGCTCGACCGGCTGCACTGGCATCGCGTTGCCCTTGACGAAGCACAGTACATAAAGAACCCGCCCACGAAGCAGACAACGGCCATTCGCTCTCTCAAGGCCGGTCGGCGCCTGACTCTGACCGGCACTCCGGTCGAGAACCGGCTCAGCGAGCTGTGGTCGATCATGGAGTTCTGCAACCCCGGCTACCTCGGCCACGCCGGCGAGTTTCGCCGGCGCTTCGCCGTTCCCATCGAGCGCCGCGGTGACCGCCGGCAGGCCGATCATCTTCGGCGGCTGGTTCAGCCGTTCATTCTCCGCAGGGTGAAGACGGATCCGAACGTCATCGATGATCTGCCTCCGTGCGTGGTGACGAGGGAGTTCGCCACGCTGACCGCCGAGCAGGCCGGTCTCTACAAGCAGACTGTCGAGTCCATGCTCACCCAGATCGATCGCGCCAACGGTATCCAGCGTCGCGGCCGCGTCCTCGCCGCCCTGGTCAAGCTCAAACAGATCTGCAATCACCCGGCCCAGGCTCAGAAGGAGTCGATCGCCGCTGCTCTCCCCGGCCAGCCGGGGCGAACGCCGGCCCTCTCACGGCGGTCCGGCAAGGCCCTCCGCCTCTTGACGATGCTTGAAGAGATACTGGCCACGGGCGAGAAAGCCCTCATCTTCACCCAGTTCCGCCAAATGGGGCACCTGCTCAAGGCCATGATCGAGCATGACCTGGATACGGAAACGTTATTCATGCACGGCGGCACGCCGCCGACCAAACGGCAGCAGATGATCAATCGCTTCCAGAGCGGCGTCGGCGAGCCGGTCTTCATCCTCTCGCTCAAGGCCGGCGGCGTCGGCCTGAACCTTACCGCCGCGAATCACGTCTTCCACTTTGACCGCTGGTGGAACCCCGCGGTTGAGAACCAGGCCACCGATCGGGCGTTTCGAATCGGTCAGACCAGGACCGTGCACGTCCACAAGTTCCTCTGCCTCGGCACGCTCGAAGAGCGCATCGATCAGATGATCGAACAGAAGACCGAACTGGCGGAGAAGATCATCGGGGCCGGCGAGCAGTGGCTCACCGAACTTTCCACCCAACAGCTTCGCGACCTCCTCGTGCTGCGCGACGATGCCATGGAGGTGGAGTCATGACCTCCGGCTCATCGGCATACCACGGCGAGCGAGGCGGGGGAGAGGCGGGCCGCTCCCGCTTTCCCGACCGGGAGGCCGCCGCTCCTAGGCGGGTCCGCTCCGGCGTGAAGCTTCGCAGCAAGGACGGCCCTCAGGGGCGAACCTGGATCGCCCGGCAGTGGCTGAAGCTGCTGGATGCCTCATTCTCCGCCGATGTCCTGCGCGAAGGCCTGGCCTACGCCCGCAGCGGTCAGACCGTCGGTTTCGAGATCAAGCCCGGGTTGATCGAAGCGCAGGTGCAGGGGCGTGCGGCGAAACCTTATGCCATGGCCTTGCGCGTCCAGACGCTCAGTGCCGGGCAATGGGAACGACTGATCGACGTCATGGCCGCCGAGGCCGTATATGTCGCCAGGCTGCTGGCCAACGAACTGCCGCCCTCGATCCAACAGGCCTTTGCCTCCATGGGTCTGGAGATCATGCCTCGGGGACCCGAGGCGGTTGTCTGCGAATGCCAATGTGCCGCCGAGGGCTTGTGCAAGCACGCGGCAACCGTGGCGTACCTGGTCGCCGAGCAACTCGACGACGACCCCATGACCTCCTTCACTCTCCGAGGAATCCCCGGCGAGCAATTGCTCGATCGCCTCCGCCAGGCCCGGACGATTCACACCCACGGGGTGGCGGCGGCGCACGCCGATCCCATGATCCCCGAGTCCCGCGCTCCGGTACCCCCGCTGGAAGAGTGCATCGACGACTTCTGGCGGCTCGGCCACCGTCTGGCGGAGCTCAGGGAAAGCCATCCGCCGCCGCATGTGCATCATGCCCTGCTCCGGCGGCTCGGTCCTTCACCAATGAACGGAAAGTTTCCGCTCGTTGGGATGCTGGCCAGTGTCTATGACTGTGTCGCCGAATCGGCAGTTCGGCTGCGCGATCAGGCCGATCAGTTGGAAGAGAACGGAGAATGAGGCACATCCGGCTGCGGGCCACGGCGAGGACCGGCCGATCTCCCTCGGGCATATCATCAGGCTCCGTTCGGCGTTCCCCGACCTCTCTGAATTCTTCTGCGCATGACCTACATAAACGAGCACTACCTCAAGCTTACCGGCGCGTATCTGTTTCCCGAGATCGCCCGCCGGGTCCGCGAGTTCTCCATCGAAGACCCCCAGGCGGCCGGCCGCATCATCCGTTGCGGGATCGGCGACGTGACCGAGCCCCTCCCGGCCGCGGTCATCGAGGCGATGCACAAGGCGGTGGACGAGATGGCCGGGCGGGAGACCTTCCGCGGCTATGCACCGCCCACCGGCTACGAGTTCCTGCGCGAAGCGATCGCCGCCGGTGACTTCAAGGAGCACGGTCTGGACATCGACGCGGAGGAGATCTTCATCTCCGACGGCTCCAAGACCGACTGCGGCGCGATCCTCGACATTCTCGGTGAAGGCAACATCACCGGCGTGACCGATCCGGTCTACCCGGTCTATGTCGACTCCAACGTCATGGCCGGCCACACCGGCCCGGCCCGCGAAGATGGGACCTACGGGGGGTTGGTCTCCCTGCCCTGCACCGCGGAAAACGGCTTCGTGCCGGACATCCCCGAGGAGAAGCTCGACCTCATCTACCTCTGCTATCCCAACAACCCCACGGGTGGAATGATCAGCCGAGACCAGTTGAAGGCCTGGGTCGATTACGCGCTGGCCAATGATGCGATCATCATCTACGACGCGGCGTACCAGGCGTTCATCCACGATGTCGATGCGCCGTGGTCGATTTACGACATTGATGGTGCGAAGCGCTGCGCCATGGAGTTCCACAGCTTCTCCAAGAACGGCGGTTTCACCGGCGTGCGCTGCGGCTACACCGTCTGCCCGCGGGAGCTGGAAGGCTCGACGAAAACCAACGCGCGCATTCCCCTCCACGGCCTCTGGACCCGGCGCTGGGCGACCAAGGCCAACAGCGTCGGTTACATCGTCCAGCGGGCCGCCGAAGCGCTGTATTCGGATGAAGGCCGCCTCCAGGTGCGCCGACTTGTCGATCACTATCTGGGAAACGCCCGCCTCCTGCGCGAGGCCTGCGAAACCATGGGGCTCACCGCCTTCGGCGGCAACAACTCGCCTTACGTGTGGGTCGCCTGCCCCGACGGGCTCGGATCCTGGGAGATGTTCGACCGCATGCTCCGCCGGGCCAACGTGGTCATCACGCCCGGTGTGGGGTTCGGCTCCTGCGGCGAAGGCTATATCCGCATCTCCGCGTTCAACACCCGCGAAAACGTCCTTCAGGTCTTGCAGCGAATGAAGGACATGGACCGGTCGTGAGAGCCGGGATAGCGGGTTGTGCCCGGCGGCTCAGCCTGCAGGATTGGCCCGCCGCCGGCCAGCACCGCTGGCCGCCGCCTCAGGGGAGCCGGCCGGATCCTGCCCCCACCACGTCCGAAGAACAAGCTGCCCGCCGAAGCGGGCAGCTTTCCTCCCATGCGATAGCGGCGAGTCGAGTATTCAACCGGTGGTTTTCAACAGTCCACGGCGGCGCCGGGCCGCGACGAACACGCCCAACAGACCCGCTCCGCCCATCAACATCGGGGCGGGCAGAGGTACGACCACCGCAGGGACCTTGTCGGATCCCTCGTTCGCGAAGCCGCGGAATCGAACCAGGAAATTAAAATCATACGGCCCGCCTTCCAGGAAGTTGAGGGCGGTGAGATCGGCCGCATCGTCCGCCTGGACCTCGAAGGCAAAGACGCCGGTCTCCCCGACGGCGATTCCCCCGGTGGGGTCGCCGCCGCCCAGAAACTCGCCGCCCAGGGCGGCCCCGGAATCGAAGGGGTTGCCGTACGGCTCGCCGTTCAGTCCGTTGCCGGTGCATTGCTCGAAGGGGTGAGTGGGGGGCGGATCGCCGAGCAGGGTGGCCGAGGCATCGGCGTCCGTGCTGGCGATGTTGAACAGGAAGCCGGTGATGTAGCCGCCGACGTCCGGGGCGGTGGTGTTAGTCAGCTCAACGGTCAGCAGGCCGATGGTGGCGAAGGGATCGGCCTCGTAACTGAGCAGGCCGCTGAAGCTGCCCAAACCCTCCGTGCTGTTGGAGCCGTCACCGACGATCTCGATACTGTCGGCGAGTGCCGGTGACGCGGCGAAGATGCAGGCGGTGATCAGCGCGGCCGCCGCGCCGGGCCTGCATGCTCGTGGTCTTATCTGTTTCATGATTCTCCTCCGGAGTTCTCTTCTCTTGATGTGGCTACTAAGACCCCGTCGAGTGACGGGACTCTACGACCGCTCTGGTAACTCTCTAATCTACAACGGTTTAAGGCCATGGCTCGCGAGTATTGGATCTTGCGGGAATCCTTCATCCCCGGCAGCCGGCATAACCGGAACCCGCCCCGTTTCGACCCCGGCGGGGGGATTTTTATTGGACTGAAAAGCCACCCGCGCGCATCGGAAGAACTCAAGACACCACTTCGCGGAGGCAAGGCCATGATCAGCGCACTGAAGATGAAAACCGCGGCCCGGAAGCGGGCAGGCAGCCCCCCGCACCGTCTCGCCCTGGGAGGGGCATGGTTCTTTATCGTGTTCAGCCTGGCGGCCCTGACCGGCGTGATGATGGCCAAATTCGCCGACCCGACCGGATCGATCGCCCTTTATCAGGCGTCCGAGGCTGGTCACACCCACGGCGCCTTCGCCCTGACGTACAACGGAGTTCTCGGACTCGTGCAGGTGATGGCGCAGCTGGTGGTGATATCCGCGGCCGTGATCATGAGCTTGTCAAGCAAGGATGCAAGGAGGCGTATCGCCCACGGCGTACTGATCGTCTGGGCCGCGGTGTGGATGTGCAATCTGATCTACCTGGCGGGCATCGAGCCGCGGTTCGATTCGGTCTGTCAGGCGCCGTTGATGATGCTGCTGTTCGCGGGCACCGGCTATCGCGCGCTCCGCGGGTGGCGTCGTCGTCCCGCGGTCCAGATGGTGCTGGAATTCCCGAGCCCGGCGGCGGAGCCCGCGGTCGGCGCGGCAGATTCGCTGATTTCTGAAGATGTCTCTTCCTCGCCCGAATTGCGCGAGATCAGCGGGACGACGACGCAGCCGCAGGCGGGGGCGCGCAGGATGCGAAGCCGCCTGAACTCCGCCGGGCGCTTCGCGCGATCGGGGTTCGCGCGGGCGGGCCGGATCGCCAGGGGTAGTGTCCCGATCGTCAAGAGCGCAGCGAATCGAGCCAGGCCGGTGGTATCAGCGGCGGGCAGAGGCGCTGCCGGGCTCTACGGCCGGACGGTCCGGTATCTCAAGGACAAGGCGGTCATTCCCAGCGTGAAGCGGTCAACCGCGGCCTGACCCTCGTGACATTAGGGCGCCTCGCTTTAGCATGCCGTCACCGCTAACCTGAGCAGGTCTTTTCCTCATCAGGCTGCGGTATGCGCGATGAAGCTCTGCTGGTCGCTTGAGACTATTCCTGAACTGAGTCACCTCACGCCCGAACAGCGGCGAGAAGCGATCCGGAGTTCCGTTTCCAAGGTGCGCCGCCTGTGGCTGGTGGTCTGGCCCTTGATAATGGGAATCCTGACTGGTGGCTTCGCGTTCATTGCCACCGGCGTGTTTGTCGGCACATCGCGCGGACCGGAGACAGCCGTCGGAATTGGCATCGGCTGTGCGGTCGTCGGCGTTGTGGTCTTCCACCAGTACCAGTTCCTGAGGATCCGGAGCATGCTCCGTTTACAGATCATGAGGGAGCTGGCCGGAGAGCGTCTCCCCGCATGCCTGCGATGTCATTACGATCTACGAGGCAGCACTGAGAGCAGGTGCCCGGAGTGTGGAGCGCCGGTCATCGTGGCGGGAAGCGAAGTCCAGAACGATTAGCCCCTGCTTCCGTGTTCAGCGCGTGCCGATCAGCAGGCCGCGATCCATCAGGCCCTTGGGATCGAGTTCCACCTCAAGCCCGGCGCGCTTGTACGCGGAAAGGTATTCCTCTTCCGTGAACAGGCCCATCTCGTAGCGCTCGGCAATATGCTCCAGCCCTTCGGGCGTGGCGATCAGATACTGCATGTCGAGGACTGACAGATCGCCTTCGCGGTCTGAGCGCGTGACCCGGGCCAGCTTCAGCTCCGGCTCGTCAACGGCGACGACTTGGCTGTGGCCGCCCGTGAAGTTGTCCGAGGTGATCCACGGCTCGATGAGCAGCACGCCGCCCGGCTTGACGTGACGGGCCATGTTCCCGACTGCCGCATCCAGATCGGCTCTCGTCTTCATGAAGCCGATCGAGCTGAACAGGCAGATCACCACGTCAAACGTGCGCTTGAGATCGAAGTCGCGCATGTCGTCGACGAGGAACGTGCCGCTCGGGCAGCACTCCCGTGCGAGTTCGACCATCGCCTTTTCGATGTCGAAGCCCGTGATCTCGAATTCGTCAGAGAGATGCACGGCATGGGTCGCGGTGCCGCAGGCCACGTCCAGCAGCGAGTTACCCGCGGACCGTTTGCGATGAGCGATGATCGCCTTGAGCTGCGCGGCTTCCGCGGCATAGTCTTTGCCCACCGCGGCGTATATCCGGTCGTAATAGATTGCGGTCTTCGCTTTCATGGGTCTTGTCTCACCAGGGCAGTCGATCCAGGTCGACGTTGCCCCCGGAAAGCACGATCCCCACCCGCTTCAGGTTGCTCATTGATGCGAACCCGTCGGACATCACCGCGGCCACCGGCACCGCCGCGCTGGGCTCGATGATGATCTTCATCCGCTGCCAGATGAGGCGCATCGCCTCGATGATCCGGTCATCTTCCACGGTGATGATGCACCTGAGATAATCGCGGACGATGGGCCAGGTCAGATCGCCGAGACTCGTGAGCAGTCCGTCGGCGATGGTGTTGGGACCGGTCTGTGGAATCAGCTCGCCCGTCTGAAATGATCTGTACGCATCGTCGGCACCGGCGGGCTCGGCGGCGATGAGAGTGATGTTTGGGTCGATCGCGCGGGCGGCGATGCAGATGCCGCTCATCAGCCCCCCGCCCCCGATGGGGGCGATGATCGCGTCAAGATCCGGCACCTCCTCCAGCAGTTCCAGAGCGCAGGTGCCCTGGCCGGCGATGATGTCCGGGTGGTTGTAGGGATGCAGGAGCGTGCCGCCGGTTTTCTCGATCACCTCCGCGGCGGTCGCCTCACGGGCGACGAGGGTCGGCTCGCACTGGTAGATCGTCGCCCCGTAGCCTTCGACGGCGAGGCGCTTGACGCTGGGGGCGGTGCGGGGCATGACAATGTGTGCTTCGATGCCGCGGAGTTTCGCGGCCAGGGCGAGGGCCTGGGCGAAGTTTCCCGAGCTGTGCGTCACCACGCCGCGCTTTGCGACCTCATCGGGCAACTTCATCACCGCGTTGGACGCCCCGCGCATCTTGAACGCCCCGACCTTCTGAAAGTTCTCGCACTTGAAGAACAGTTCGCGACCGGCGATGTGGTTCACCGCTTCGCTGGTCATCACCGGCGTGCGATGAATGAACGGCGCGATGCGTCGGGCGGCCTCCCGGACGGCATTGATGTCGGCGGCGTATTCCATGTTGCATGACCGCGCGTGCGGGGCGGCAGGCCGGCGCGCAATGAAGGGCGCGGTTCGTCGAGCCGCAGTCAGGGCCTATTTCTCGGCCTCTTCGGGCTTGGACTGCTTCTTGACCCTGCCCTTCCGGGCCTTGATCTGCCGCTCTTCCCAGTCCTTGACGTGCTTGAGGCCGCGGCGCTGGTCGCGCAGGCGCCGGCCCTTGCCTACCCGACCCCGCAGGTAATAGAGCTTGGCCCGGCGGGCGTCGCCGCGCCGCACGACTTCGACGGCCGCGATGCGGGGCGAATGCAGGGGGAAGATCCGCTCCACGCCCTCGTTGGCGACGATGCGGCGGACGGTGATCGTCCGGTTGATGCCCCGGCCCTTCTGGGCGATCAAGACGCCCTGGAAGACCTGGATGCGCTCCTTGTCGCCCTCGATGATGCGGACGTGGACGTTGAGCGTGTCGCCGACACTGAAGTAGGGGATGTCGGCTTCCGGCTTGAGCTGGTCGGCGACCACCGCTTCGACGGTTTCCTGGGGATTGAGAGGCATCACGGTTTTCCTTCGGGCTTCCGGGCCCGGCTGTCCCGTCGAGTCCGCTTCCGCGGACCCACTGGCGGGTTAAGCAACTTGAGAAGGGATTCTTTTTCGAGCCTCCAGGCCTTCAAGCCTGCAAGCTTCCCTCTCAGGGGTCGCGGTCTTCCAACAGATCGGGCCGGCGCTTGCGCGTCCGCTCGATCATCTGCTTTTTCCGCCACTCCTCGACGGCCGCATGGTCGCCTGAGAGCAGCACTTCCGGTACGGCCCGGTCCTTCCAGATCCGGGGCCGCGTGTAATGCGGGCAGTCCAACAACCGCCTGCCCCCCCCCGCGAAAGTTCCCCCGCACGCTCCCCCGACTGATCCACCCTCCTTCCCGATCCCGGAGGGCGGGAAATCCCGGGCGGCGAAGGAGTCTTCCGCCGCCGAGTCCTCGTGGCCGAGCACGCCCGGCAGGAGCCTGACGACGGCGTCAACGAGCATCATCGCAGGCAGCTCCCCACCGCTGAGGACGTAGTCCCCGGCACTGATTTCCAGGGGCTCAAGCTCGTCGATGACGCGCTCATCGACCCCTTCGTAATGACCGGCGATCAGAAGCAGCCGGTCCTCGGTGGCCAGCGATTCGATCCGTTCCTGCCTCAGCGGCTCGCCTTGAGGCGTGAGGAGGATTCTCTTCGCCGGCCGTTCATCCTGTCGCTCAGCCGCGATGACTGCGTCATACAACGGCTGGCACATCATCACCATCCCCGGCCCGCCTCCGAAAGGCCGGTCATCGACCTTCCGGTGCTTGTTGTCGGCGTACTCGCGAATGTCGTGCAGGTGGTAGCTCGCGAAGCCGCCTTCGGCCGCCCTGCCCAGGATGCTCGCCGACAGAACGTCGGGAAACATTTCCGGAAACAGGGTAAGGATGTCTATCCGCATCGCTCAGCACCGTCCAGACAGCTGAAGCGCCGGATCACTCGGTGGTCTTGTCCGCCCGGGCTTCCGCCGGTGCGGCGGCGGGGACCGTGGCGGGAGTCGCGGCCGCCGGAGCCTTTGTGGTGGCGACCTTTTTTCCGGGGGTGGGATCGCAGCCGGCCTTTTTCAGAATGCTTCGGACCGTGTCGCTGGGCTGTGCACCCACGCTCAGCCAGTAGTCGATCCGCTCCAGCTTGAGGCTGACCTGCTTCTCTTCCGAGGCGAGCGGGTCATACCAGCCCAGCTCCTCGATTGCCCGGCCATCGCACGAGACCCGCTTGTCCATCGCGCAAAGTCGATAGAAAGGGCGATGCGTGCGGCCCATACGCTTCAGACGAAGAACGACCATGTTTATAGGGGCTCCTTACAATCGCCCGCCTCGCCCGTCTGTCAGCCACCGCGACTGACTCGGGGCGGGTGTGCTGTGGAGAGCGGCTTGCGGCAGCCGGCTTCGTCTCGAGAAGCGCCGGGGCCGGGGACGGCCCGGCTTGCCGGCCGCATCACCGCTCCGTGCGGCACACCTTCGGCCGACGGATGCGAACCGCAAAGGATAGCAGCCTTCCGGGCCGGATCAACCACCACGGCGGCAAACGGGCTCAGGGCCGGATGACATCGAAAACGGACGGTCCGCCCAGGATCATGCTGCCCAGATCCACGTAGAGGCCGGCCACGGCCCCACAGACGGCAAAGACGATCGAGAAGCAGCCGGTGAGGAACACCACCAGGACCAGGAACATGCCGATCATCTGGGCCCGGGGGTTCTGGTAGAACTGATAGGCCCGGAAGGAAAGCCCGGAGAGAATGCTGGAGCCGTCCAGGGGCGGGATGGGCAGGAGGTTGAACAGGGCCAGGACGATGTTCAGCCAGCCCCCGGTCCAGAGGAAGATGGTCACGTTCTGGTAGAAGACCGGTGTGTTCTGCGGGCCAAACGCGAGCCAGGGGATCAGCATCGTCAGGGTGATGAAGCTGAGAACGATGTTCATGGCCGGTCCGGCCGCGGACACGAAGATGCGACCCTGCCGCCGGTTGCGGAAGCGGCTGGGGTCCACCGGCATCGCCCCCCAGGCGATCCCGATCAGGGCGAACATCAGCAGGGACCACGGCCCCATGTGGACGAGCGGGTTCATGGTCATGCGACCGAGGCGACGGGGCGTGTCATCCCCCTGCCGGATCGCCGCCCACCCGTGGGCCAGCTCATGCATGGTGATGGAGAAGATCACCCAGAAGGCCCAACTCAGTAACTCCGTGATTCGGCCTTCCTGATAGAGATAGTGGACCCACCAGTTCATGGCCACCTCGTCTGCCGAAACTGCGGATATGCATCCGCAGCTACAAAGAAACCCGAACGGTAATCCCGCCCATCATAACCGCGGATGCATATCCGCGGGTTACCTGTTCGTGTTGCGATTGGCTAGCGATTGAACACCATCGCCCTGATGGTGGCCAGCATTCCCCCAATGCCGCTGAAGGTGTGGTTGACCGCCGACGGCTCGTAGCCGCAATGGACCATGCAGTGCCGGCATTTGTCGTTGCCGGAGGCACGGCCGTAGTTGTTCCAGTCGGTGTTGTTGATCAACTCCTCGAAGGTTGCGTAGTGACCCTCCTGCACCAGATAGCAGGGCTTCTGCCAGCCGAAGAGGTTATAGCAGGGGGTTCCCCACGGCGTGCAGTCGTAATTGCGCCTGCCCATCAGGAACTCGAGGAACAGGGGCGACTGGTTGAAGCGCCAGCGCCTGGAGCGGTTTGAGAGGATCGTCTCGAACAGTTCCTGGGTCTTCTTTCGGGCCAGGAAGTTGTCCTGATCGGGCGCCTTCTCGTAGGCGTAGCCGGGGCTGATGGTCATGCTCTCCACGCCGAGGTCCATCATCTCGTCGAAGAACCGCCTCACCCTGCCGGGGTCGGCATTGTGGTAGAGCGTGGTGTTGGTGGTGACGCGGAAGCCGCGGCGGACCGCCTCGCGGATAGCCGCGACCGCCTCGGCATAGACGCCCGCCCGGCCCACCGCCGCATCATGCTCCGCTTCCAGGCCGTCCAGGTGGATGGTGAGCGTGAGGTACTTGCTCGACTGCAGTAGCCCTTCATCGAGCTTCTTCCTTAAGAGGATGGCGTTGGTGCAGAGATAGACGTATTTGCGCCGGGCGATGAGTTCGCTGACGAGACGTCCGATGTCCGGGTGAAGCAGGGGTTCGCCGCCGGGGACGGAGACCATTGGAGCCCCGCACTCCTCGACGGCGCTCAGGCACTCCTCGACGGTCAGGTGGCGGCGGAGGACGTCGGGCGGGTACTGGATCTTGCCGCACCCCGAGCAGGCGAGGTTGCAGCGAAACAGGGGCTCGAGCATCAGAACCAGGGGATACCGCTTCCGCCGGCTGAGTTTCCGCCCGAGCACGTAGGCGGCCACAGTCCACATTTGCGAGAGGGGTACGGCCATGAATATGGGACCGGATGGGGCCAGAGGGCCGATGCGGGAGCCGAGTGGGAAAATGGGCGGAATTGCGGAGAAATGACGGCCGCCGATGACGAACACATCCTAGAAAGCGCGATCCGACGGGCAAGTGGCTTCGTAGTACCCGGGTCATGAGCGCAATCCCGCTCCAGCTCGGACCCGTGGGCCTGGCCTCAGCCGGCTTATTCGGCCTTCCTCGCCGCAAGGGATGGGCCTGGCATATCATCGGGGCCGATCGAGGCCGACGAGATGGTGCTGACGCCCACATCGAGGCCGAAGCCCGACCGGAGTCGTCCTCCGCGGAGCGAAATGTGCAACGACTGACTGACGAGAACCTTCTTTCCTCCTATCTCGACGGTGACCGAAGCGCCTTTCGGGAGCTCATTGACCGGTACAGCAACGAGCTTCTTCATTTCCTGACCCGGTTTCTGGGCTCCCGATCGGCGGCCGAGGACGTCTTCCAGGAGACGTTCCTTCAGGTTCATCTGTCCGCGAGGACGTTCGATCCCGACCGCCGCTTCAAGCCGTGGCTGTTCACGATTGCCGCCAACAAGGCCCGGGATTACTACCGCAAACATCACCGGCGTCAGGCGGTTTCGCTGTCGGCCCAGGTGGGCGGGGACGAGGAGGGGCAGACTTACGTCGATCTGCTCCAGGCCGATCTGCCCGGCCCGGACTCGCCCGTCGCCGACGCGGAGCGCAGCCGGTTGGTGCGGGGGGTGATCGACGCCATGCCGTCGCATTTGCGCGAGATTCTGCTGCTGAGCTACTTCCAGCGGATGAGCTACAACCAGATTGCCGAATCGCTGGACATTCCTCTGGGAACGGTAAAGAGCCGCCTTCACACCGCCGTGGCGACGTTCGCCGGCGCCTGGAAGGCGGCCCGTGTCGATAATCGTCTTGCCGATGGAGGGGCACGATGAACGGACCGGATGCATTGCATCACAGACTTTCCCCCGATGACGAGCGCCTGCTCGATGCCCTGGTGGAAGTGGGTTTCGAGACGGAAGCCCTGGAGGGCATAACTCCGGCCGCTCGCCGCCGGGCCGAGGCTCTGGTGAAGCTGATAGGCCTGATGGACGACTACCCGGTCGAGGATGCCGACGAGACGCTGATTCACGCTACGATGGCCAACATCGACCGCTGCGAGGCCCAGCGGGCCGCCCGCATGACTCTCGACCCGCAGGAGCAGCAAGCGGTGCGCGCCCGCCGCCTGGTGCCGCTGAGGGTGCCGAACTTCGTCTCCGTGGCCGCGGTGATCCTGATCGGGGCCTCGATCGTCTGGCCCATTCTCAGCAACCTGCAGAAGGAAAACGCCGCCCTCAGGAGCCAAAGCAACTTGGCATACGTGTCTCGGGCGATGGACAGTTACGCCGACGCGCATGATCGACGGGTTCCCATTGCCAAGGCCGGTCTGTACAACACGGTCACCGACACCCTGAATCTCACTCCGCTGCTGGAAGAGAACTATTGCCGGCTCAAGGCTCCGGACGGCTCGGTCGTTCAGGCTCCGCCCGGCCTCTTCAGCCGGTCCAACCTTGTGCTGCTGCTGGATGGGCGGAATCCGATCGTGGAGGCGATCCGCGAGGGCAGGCTGGACACCCCTTTGCGGATCAACCTCACGCAGGGCGGCATGCAGCCGGAGATGCTGACGCCCGACGGGGCCATTCTCTGGCTCCGGCAGCCCATTCCCAGGCCGGATGCCACCCGCTGGCGGTCGGGGGGCGTGCAGTGGCTGAAGGATGACATCCGGCCGGAGAACGGCGTTTATTGACAATCCGACCCCGCCGGCTATACTGCCCGGCTCGGCTGCCCGTCAGACGCGGCCGTTGCTTTGTTATTGGTGGGATCGGATTCGCCATGCCCAAGAACAAGCCGAACAAGGGTCTGCTCAAACGCGTTCGCGTCACCAAGAGCGGCAAGGTCAAGCTGTCGCGGGCCTTCGGCCGGCATCTGCGCAGCCACAAGTCCGGCAAGCTGGTGCGAAGCTACCGCAAGGCCAAGTACGCGGTTCCCGCCGAAGTGAAGCGTATCCGCAATCTGCTTCCGTCCGGAGTGAAGGTGTCCTCCGCCAGACGGAGCTGCACCGCCGCGGAAACCGAGGAGTCATAGAGCGCGATTCGCGCTGCTCCCCCGGTGATGAGCGCCGCGAGGAGCCGAGCCGGCAAAGAAGCCGGCCTCATGGAGCGCTGAGCGGGAATCAAGCGTCCCATCAACCCGGGACCTCCGACTCGGCCCAAAGGTCAGGAGTGGTTCGATGCCACGTGTAAGAAAAGGTGCCGCCCGCACCCAGGCCCGAAGCCGCACTCTTCGCGCCGCCCGGGGCTACTGGGGGACCAAGAGTCGTCACAAGCAACAGGCCAAGGTCGCCCTGATGAGGGCCGGCCAGTTTGCGTATCGCGATCGCCGGGCCCGACGCCGCGATTTCAGACGGTTGTGGATCACCCGCATCACCGCCGCCTGCCGCATGCGGGGCACCCGTTACAGCCGCTTCATCAACGGCGTCCAGCGGGCCGGCGTCCTGCTCAATCGCAAGATGCTCAGCCAGATCGCGATCGAGGATCCAAAGGCCTTCGATCAGCTCGTTGAGCTGGCCGAGGCCAACACCATCGCCGAGGCCCAGAAGTAGCCTTCACCGTCTCAGGGCGCAGGCAAATCCCATGTTCCGATCGACTGGCCGGCCATCTTGGCCGGTTTTTTCTGCTGCGCCGGGGGCGGCGTTTCCGCGTGTGTGGAAGAGTGACGGGGCCAATGGGACAGTGAAGTTTGGGCGGAGGCGCGGCCTCCAGCCGCAATCAGGGGTCTGTTGATGAATCAAATGAGAATGCCGTTGCCGTCGGGCGTGCTTGCGCCGGCGATCCTTGCCTTTTGCCTGTCCGGTCACGTTCGCGCCACCATGACAGTCTCGCCGTCCACGGTCGAAGGGGCACCGTCAGTGCCCGAACCGATGCAGGCGGGATACGCCGATGTGGGAGGCGGCGAGATCTATTACGAGGTCTTCGGCGATGGCCCGGCAGTGGTACTCATCCACGACGGTCTCATGCACAGTGAAGTCTGGGACTGTCAGATTGGAGCGCTGGCACGCGGGCACACGGTGATCCGCTATGACCGGCGGGGATACGGCCGGTCAGAACCGCCGACGCAGACCTGCTCCAACATCGAGGATCTGCATCGGCTGCTGCAAGTGCTCGACACGGGCAAAGTCACCCTCGTCGGGTCCTCCAGCGGCGGAGGGCTCGCCATCGATCTCACTCTCGCCCACCCCGAGATGGTCGACGCCCTGGTCCTGGTGGGAGCGGTGGTGGACGGGCTGTGGTATTCGCCCCACTTCGTGAAGCGCAACTGGGGCAACTACAGCCCCGACTTGGACGCCAGGATCGCCCGCTGGATTGATGATCCTTATCTGGTCGCCCCCGGGAATGAGGCGGCCCGACGGCGGGTCCGTGAGCTGGCCGTTGCCAATCCGCAGAACTTCGACCCGACGGGACATCAGTTTCTGACGGAGCCTGATCGGCCCGCCCTGGGGAGGCTGTCGGAGATCGAGGTGCCGGTCCTGATCGTCACCGCCGAGAAGGACATTCCCGACGTCCACGCTCACGCCGGAGCCATCCAGGCTGGAATCGGAACCGCCCTGCGGGTGGTGATGAAGAACGCCGGGCACCTGCCCTACCTCGAACGGCCGGAGGAATTCAACCGGATTGTGCTGGACTTCCTTTCCCAGTTGCGGATGCGGCTGGAGGCGTCGCGGGGCAGGCATGAGGGCCGCGATGACCTGCTGACCCGCTCCTTTGTCAGCGGCTTCGCCCCGGTGAACGGTGCTGAGTTGTATTTCGAAGCCATGGGCGAGGGGCCGGCACTGGTGTTGGTCCACGGCGGCACGCTTGATCACCGGATGTGGGACGGTCAGTTCGAGATCTTTGCCCGGCATTTCAGGGTGATCCGCTACGACGTGCAGGGGCATGGCCTGTCCCGATGCATCAGCGCCGATCACTGCGATCACGATGATCTGGCGATGCTGCTGAAGCACCTCAAGATCGACAAGGCACACGTGATGGGGTTGTCGCTGGGGGGGCGGATCGTCATCGACTTCGCCCTAGAGTATCCCGAGTTGGTCGAGAAGCTGATCCCGGTTTCTTCGGGGATGAGCGGGTACCAGTTTGACGCCGAAGACTTGGGTGAGCATCACCCCCGCATGATCGAAGCACTGCTCGCCGGCGACATCGAGATGGCGGTGGAGTTCTTCCAGCGATCCTGGACCGACGGCCCGAACCGCCGGCCGCAGGAGGTCGATCCGGCGGTGCGGGAGCGCGTCCGCGTCATGAGCCGACACGGGCTGGAACCCGGAAGGGACCGGGGCGAGGGTCGCCTGCCGGACCCGCCCGCGATCGGCAGGCTTTCGGAGATTCACGCCCCCACGCTGACCATCATCGGCGACCTGGACATGCCGGTCATCTTCACCATCGCGGACCTGCTTACCGAGAAGATCGACGGTGCGGAGAAACACGTAATGAACGGGGCCGCTCACATGGTCAACATGGAGCAGCCCGAGGCGTTCAATCAGATTGCGCTCAGGTTCCTGACTGATCGTTGAGCGGCAAGTCGGCTCAGGCTGCCCGTTCCACGGTTTCCAGGGCGGCCATCACGTCCTTGCAGATCGGGAACACCCGATCGAGACGGGTCAGCCGGAACAGGTACTGAACGCTGTGGGCGGTGTTGGCCAGCGCAATGCGACCGCCGGAAGAGGACATCTGGTTGAGCGACTCCACCAGACAGCCCAGGCAGGCCGAGTCCATGTACTGCACGTTCTGAATGTCCAGCACAAAGTGCTTGGCTCCGGACTCGGTCAGGTGAAAGAGCAGGTCGGCCAGCCGCTCGGCTCCGCCGTCGGCGGTGAGCTCGGTGACGGTGAGGGTGGCCACGGCGGTGGATCCGATAAGCTCGATCTCGGCGATGGTGGTCCCGGGCCGGGCGGTTTCGGATGACTCGCCATCGCCCTCAGAGGCACCTGCCCGCGCCTGAGCCGCCTGAAGTGCCCGACTCCCGGCAGGATCCGGCTTGTTTTTCTTAGCGAACGGATTCCACATGGTTATAGGCCTCCGATCGATTGCGACCGCCGATGCCCTACCGGCTTCCGGCAAGCGGCGGACGGCGGTCCTCACCACTCCCAAGATGCGAATCGTGTCGTGGCGATGCTAATGTGCGGACGCAAAAAAACGCAGGCCCGCTGGGTCTGGGGGATTCAGCCAAGAGAATGGGGTGATTCAACCTAGCCGGCTTGGGAGTGATACCCTGTTCCATCAGCGTTGAGGAAGCTGGAGTGCCGCTTGGGTCGCGCCTTGGCTCGCGGCGCGGATTCCCCGTTGGGCGAGGGGTCGGGGCGCGGTGCGGGTCCCGGAGGGTCGGTATCGGTCGAATGGTGCAGTCGCTTGCGGCGGGCCGAGTCGATGGACCGCTCCATCGCCTGCAAAATGGGCCTCACGCGCTCGGCAGCAGCTCGAGACTTGTTCATGAGCAGCGCCCTCCAAGACGTGCCCTTGATATCGGCCCGTAACGACCGTCAGTTGCCTCACAGGCCCGTTTTTGCCCACCATTCATACAAATAAGCCTGCATAACCGGAACGAAAGCCGGACTGAAGGCGCCCCTCCATCGCCCGCAAGAGGCGATCGGTGGGTTATCCGGCCGTGAGGGGCCATCTTCTGCATCCGAGCCCCTTTCTCGTCTGAACAACAGGCATCGCCGCCCGGCCGCCACTCGCGCTCCGTATCGGAACGTGTCGGGGGCGCTTCCGGGCAGCTTCCGGCGGTACCGGCGGGGGAACGTCCGATAGACTTGGCCGCCTGTTATCGGCTCAAAGAACGACCTCTCGGAGATTGCCATGTCCACCAACCCGATCCGCCTCGCCCCTGCGGTTCTGGCCGCGGCTGCCCTGTTCCTCGCGCAGGCCGCTCCCGCCGCCTCCGGCAACGTCGATCTGCCCCGATACCCATCCATCAGCCCCGATGGCTCGCAGATCATCTTCTCCTGGCGGGGCGACCTCTGGAAGGTCCCCGCCTCCGGCGGCCAGGCCCTCCGACTCACCAGCCATCCCGGAGAGGATCTGCGCTCGGCATGGAGCAGTGACGGCGGCCGCATCGCCTTCGACTCCGAACGCAGCGGCTACCTCAACATCCACCTCATGAACGCCGACGGCACCGATGTCCGGCAGGTGACGATCATCGACCGCCAATGCCGGCTGACGGGCTTCGGCGTCGACGAGACCGGCGGCGAAGTCATCGCCTTCGACGGGCTGCATGAGGGTCAGGTCTACGATGAGCGCAGGCCGTACATGGTCCGCCCTGCAGGCGGCGACCTGATCCGCATCCACGATGCATTTGGCTCCTATCCCGCCGTCAGCCCCGACGGCAACCACGTGACCTTCGTGCGGGGCGGATACTTCGGCGGAGGCGATGACTCCTGGGCCCGACGCCACTACGACGGCCCCGAAGCCATGGACGTCTGGCTCTACGACCGCACCGACGGATCCTTCATGCAACTCACCGAATGGCCCGGCAACGACGGCGCACCGCGTTGGGGCGGAGACCGCACCCTGCTCTATCTCTCCGACCGTGATATGAACTGCGTCAACCTCTGGCGCATGAGCGCGGATGAGGGTGAGCCGGTCTCGGTCCGCCTGACCGACTTCACCAAGCGCGATGTTCAGTCCTTCAACGTTTCGGCCGACGGCTCCACCGCGGTGTTCGTCGTCTGGGACACGCTTTACACGCTGGACCTGAACGACCCCGCCGCCGAGCCGGAGGCGCTTTCGATCATCGCTACCGAAGACGAGAAGGACAACTTCCAGCTAAAGCGGATCGACCGCGATGTGACCGAAGCCGCGCTCAGCCCGGATGATCAGGTCATGGCATTCATCGCCTATGGCGAGGTGTATGTCCGGAACGTCGATGAAGGCAGTCCCACTCGGCGGGTCACCTCGAACCACGCCAGAGAAAAGGACCTCGCCTGGTCGCCCGACGGCCTGAAGCTCTACTTTACCAGCGACATCGACGGTACCGAGTCCATCTACGCCGCCACCGTCACCCTCACCCGCGGCGAAGTGAAGGAGCAGTTCGACGAGGCGACGAAGGCGAAGAAGGAAGAGCCCGACGAGCCCGCCGAGGAAGACGAGGAGGCAGAAGCGGAGGACGAAGCGCAGGAGGATGCCGCCGAAGATCCGGTCGGTGACGACGAAGACGATGAAGAGGCGAACGACAAAGCCGGGAAGAAGAAAGACGATAAGGAGAAAGAGCTTCCCAAGGAGCTGCAACCCGATCGCTGGCACGACGCCATGAAATTCGCCATCGAGCCGGTGGTGAAAAGGGAGGCCAACGATCGGGAACCCGCCCCCTCGCCCGACGGAACCATGCTCGCCTTCCGCGGAACCCGCGGCAACCTCCACATCCTGGACCTCGATACCGGCGATATCCGAAACCTCGTCTCCGGCTGGGATCCCTGGATGAGCTGGGAATGGAGCCCCGACAGTCGCTACCTCGCCTACTCCCGGAGCAATATGAACTTCAACGACGACATCTTCATCATCCCCGCCGACGGCTCCGACGAGCCGGTCAACATCACCCGTCATCCCGACAGCGATCTCGATCCCCACTTCTCTGCCGACGGCAAGATCCTCAGCTTCGTTTCCGAACGCGTCGACGAGCAGCATGACGTATGGATGGTCTATCTGGACAAGGACCTGGAAGCGCTCACGCCGCAGGAGTTGGAGGAGTATTACAAGGAAGCGGCCAAGGGCGCCAAGAAGCGCAAACCGCTGAAGATCGAGCCCCCGGAGGATGAACCTGCGCCGGAAGAAGCGGAGGAGGCCGATGAGGCCGCCGCGGAAGATGAAACCGCCGACGATGACACCGAAGAAGAAGCCGAAACCGAAGAGGAAGAGGAAGAAACCGCCGAAGAGCCCGAGCCGCTTGACTTGGAGGATGCCTACCTGCGCGTACGCCGCGTGACCTCGCTCGCCGGCTCCGAGATGAACCATCTTATCACCCCCGCCGGCGATCGCCTTATCTTCAACGCCCGGGGCGATCTCGAAGGGCTCTACTCCGTCAAATGGGATGGCTCGGACCGCAAGAAGCTCACCGGCAACGCCCGGCTCATGCACTTCAACCTCGCCGGCGACAAGGTCGTGCTCGTCTCAGGTGGGCAGGGCGGGACCATCGGGCCCACCGCCAGCAAGATCGAGTTCACCGCCATTGAAGACGAGATCCGCATCGACCTTCAGGAACAGGCTTCACAGAAATTCCTCGAGGCCGCCCGCGGCCTGGGCGAGGGCTTCTATCACCCCACCATGAGGGATCTTGACTGGCCCGCACTCACGGAGGCCTACCACGACTTGGCCCTCCAGACCCGCACCGTCAGTGAGTTTAACCATGTCGGGAACCGCTTCGTGGGCGAGTTGAATTCGTCCCACCTCAGTATTCGGATGCGCAGCCAGCGCACGCCTAACGCCCAGTCCTGCGGCCGGCTCGGAACCGTGCACCATCGCGTCGAGGGCGGCTTCGAGGTCACCGACATCATCCTCGATACCGCTGCAGACAAGGGGCCGATGAAGCTGATGGTCGGCGACATCATCACTGCCATCGAGCTCGAGCCCTTCGGGCCGAATGACACAATCGAATCGCGCCTGCTCGGCCGGGCCAGACAGGAGACGATTGTCACCATCAGGCGTGTTATGGAGGATGGCGAGACGGTCGAAGTTAATGTCCTTCTCACACCTATCAGCTTCGGTGCGCTGAGGCAGCTTATCTACAGGGATTGGCGGCTGGAGAAGGCGCGGCTCGTGGAGGAATGGTCAGATGGGCGGCTGGGTTACATCCACGTTCAGGGCATGAACCAGCGCTCGCTGGACATTTTCGAGCGCGACCTGTTTGCCGCCGCCGACGGCAGGGACGGCCTCATCATCGACGTCCGCAACAACGGCGGTGGGTGGACCGCCGATCGACTGCTCGCCTCCATATCCGTTCAGCCCTATGCCTACACGATTCCCCGCGGGGCGGATCCGGCCGATACGGGGCACTACCCGCAGGATCGCCTCTTCATTCAGCGCTACACCCTGCCCATCAACATGCTCTGCAACGAGAAAAGCTTCTCGAACGCCGAGATCGTCGCCCATGGTTTCAAAAGGATAAAGCGTGGAAACCTCGTGGGCCAACAGACTTACGGCGGGGTGATCTCCACCGGCGGCTGGTCCCTCATCGATGGCACCTTCGTCCGCCTTCCCTTCCGAGGGTGGTTCCTCAACGACGGCACTAATATGGAACTTAACGGCGCAATGCCGGATCTGGTCGTGCCGCAGACCCCGGAAGCGGAGACCGCCGGCGAAGACGAGCAGCTCCGAGCCGCGGTGAATGACTTAATCGGAAGGCTGAATTAATCATGAGGCGCGACGGCCGCCGATGACGCGGATAATACATTCCAAGTGAGGAGGAAAGATCGGGAAGCCCCGCAGGGAACGCGGGGCTTTTCTGCTGTCGCGACCTCGGCCAGAAAAAGGAAAAAGGGGGTCAGGCTACTTTTACCTGGAGCCGCGGGGTCTGCCGCGCGGGCGCAAGCTGGATTGCAGGCCCAGCCGTGCGGCGGTGCGCGACTGCCAACTCTGCGAACCGAATGGCGTACCTCGCTCGATCGAGCGTCGCAACGCCTCCAGTTCGGCGGCGGTCTGCGGCCGGTTGACGCGCCGCACCCAGTCCGCTGGCCGGTCAAACGGGCCGTCACTCAGCCACTTCGGACGGTCGTTTCTGCGCCACCAACGCAGACTTGACCAGGGCCAGTCCTGTGCCGCACGTACCAGTCCTGCCCGCAGCGGGTTACGCTCCACGTAGCGAAGCACGGTGTAGAGGTGTTCATCCGCCTGGATCGGAAACGACTTGAACCGCCCCTGCCAAACATGGCCAAACGTGCCGTGGTGCCGGTGATATCGCCGGACGTGCGAGGTCATCAACCACTGCATCCACCGGCTGAGATCATCTTGCCCTTTCGGTTGCAGGACCAAGTGGAAGTGATTGGGCATCAGGCAGTATGAGAGGATGCTCAGAGGCAGGCGCGCGCAGGCGTTGTTGAGAAGATCAACGAAGGCCTGATAGTCAGCGTCTTTGTGGAAAACCTTGGATCCGGCGTTGCCGCGATTCAGCACGTGGTAGCAGCCGCCGGCGATGCATGTGCGGATGGGGCGTGGCACGGCGGGAAACTACCTCGATAGCACCCGCCTGTCAAGAAAAAGTAGCCTGACCCCTTTTTCTTCGTGCAAAGGCCGGACGCGGTCCATGATGCGGCAAGTGCAAGTCAGTCTCCGGTTGATTTGCCCTTCGCAAGCCTGGCGTGATAAGTACGCGTCGTATGCATCACGAAGCCCTCCGCGACGAATCCGATGATTGCGCCGATTAGGAATCGCAGTGGTGACCTGCGAAGTGATTCAGCGAGAATTGTCCAGACCGACGAAAGGTCCGTACCTTCACCGGTCGTTGCCGAGGCGAATTCTTGATAGGGTCCGCGTGCGACGAACTCTCCTCGCACTAAACCCTCGACGATCAGGATGATCGGTACTCCGAGCGCGAACAGTACCCCCAATGCGAGCCCGCAGATCATGGCAAGGACAAACGTGGGAAGCTTCTCCTCGGTACTATCCGACCCCTGCCTCCAATCCACGGGCTTGTCCCCGTCGGTGGCCTTTGTAGAGGTGACGGTCCGGACCAATCGCAGCCAGACCGTGGTCAATCCTCGAATCAGTTTCCACACCTCGCCGAAGTACGGCTGGCGGCGAAAGACTGCCACAATAAGAACAACCGGGCTGCCCAAGACCCAGACCAATGGCGTTGCCAACACCAGCACTGTGCGCAGCCCGGCTAGGATCAGGTAGAAGTACTGCCAGATAACCACGCTGGACGCCTCCGGCTCCCGCCCATTCAGCCCAACACGAGGCCGACGCCCCCGTTCAGATCCGCGACGGCAGTTCGTGACATCGAAGCCTCCTGCGGATTTTCCCATCCGGCAGGTGCGTCGGTCAAATACGCTGCGCCATGATGAAAAGAATCCAGGCAGTCCGCCGCCTACCTGCTGCTTTGCGGTAGAAGCGCTTCCAATGCCGTGCAGTCCAGGCCGGCCTCTCGGCGGATCTTGATCAGGCGGGGGATGGAGTCGAACTGACGCATGCAGAGGTTGTAGGTGTCCTCCGGCACGTCCGGGTGCTTTCTCATCTGCCGCTCGCGGCTGGTGAGCAGCGGCTCGAGCTTGTCACACGGGCACTCTTCGCACAGGGCGCAGCTTTCCAGGCCCCTTTCGATGGCGCAGGGGCGGGCCCGGCAGTTGATGTCCGCGAGCCGACCGTTGGCGAGGCACCCATCGCATCTGACGTTGTCGGCGGTGTAGCGCTGATGGCCGTAGATCTCCCGCCAGCCGTCCACCATTCTCTGTCTGAGTTCGCGGTCATCCGAGCGGGCCGCGCACAGATCGCACCGGTAGCCGCAACGCGCGATGATTTCCGTCATGGGTGCTTCCTCCATTCCTGACCGGCTGGAAGTTCCGCTGACCAATTTAGCCTGTCGGGCGATCGATCAGAAAAAGACGCGAAAAGGCGTCGGGCCGGCGCGACCTGACCCTGCGACCCGGAT
>CP070772.1:3198148-3209784 GCA_020345805.1 Phycisphaerales bacterium
GGCCACGAACCACAACGTGGGGTCGACGTCCGGGTCGTTCTCGAACCAGTGCCGCATGTGCGCATAGGCATCGTCATCTGACCTGGGAACGAATCCCCAGTGATCCTGGAAGATCTCGTTGTCGGCGGCGCTGATGAGCCGGCCGTGCTCCTTCCAATCCACGGGTCGCAGCTCGACGCCTTCCGGCCAGACGGGCGGCTGGGGCGGGCCGTCGAAATCGATGACCATGAACACAAAGTGCCGCGTGATCTCGAAGCCGTGAGCGCGGAGCAGCGCGCCGGCAAGCTCATCGCCAGCGACGACGCCCTGGTGCATCGAGGTGCGCACCCCGCCCGGAGCCCGCTCCATGATCTGGCGGGCGCGGTTCTCGGCCCACTCGGCCAGAAACGTTCCCAGGCCCATCCCGTAATGGTCCGGATGAACGTAGCCCATGAAGCGGGCCTGGACGTAAGGCCGCTCGACCCTGACGTGCGCGAAGCCGGCTGTTTCACCTTCGGTGTTCTCGATCACCCGCAGATCTCTGGTGATGTCCGTTTCCGGCGAGGTCCAGAAGATGCGGAAGTGACGTGCGAAGCCGGTGGTGTCGTCGATCACGCGGCGCTCGTTGAGCTCGCAGATCTCCATCGCCGCGGGCAGATCGTCCAGAGAACCGGCTCGATCAACGTAGCCGGCCGGCAGCCCTGGATGGCGCGGGGCACTGGTCATGGGCTCCATTGTACGTGACATGGTGTTTCTCCGTGGTTTGAGTGCCGAGAGCTCCGTCAGAATTCGAACTTCGTCCAATATCATTTGAATCCCCTTTCAGCCGGCCGCCCGGGCGCGCAGAATTCCCTGCGAGCCGGTATCACTCGTTTCCAAACGGCCTTTCGATGTGCGGATCAGCGATGCGGGGACAAATTGAAGGCAAGAAAAACGGCCGTCCAACTCGGACGGCCGTCAGCAAGCGAAATCAAAAAAGTGCTCTTGCGCTTCAAGCACAGTCCGGGGGCATCGGTGTCCTCACGTTGTAGAGTTTGCCAATGACCATAAAACCTATGCTCCTTCGCTGCGTGCCTGAGACGCAGGCAGTTGAGTGCTGGGATTATGTCGGCTCATCTTGCAGGCCGCAAGAGAAATAGCGAATTTTCTTGTGATTTTTTCCAGCAGGTCTGAATGCGCACGGAGATACCGGAGGAAGACCGCTCCGCAATTGGTCAGCCATTGTGCGGCGGCGACCATTCTCCGGGCCCCAGTATTTCCGACACTAACTCGCCCAGCCCGCGGCCGAACAGCTCTCGCGCCGCGGACTCACCGGCGTCCTCATTATCGACTTCCTGGAGGTACCGAACGAACTTCTTCTTCTTATGGTCCCACAGGACGAGTCTCACCAGAAGCTCGGCAAGGCGGAAGCTGTCGGCCTGCTCCTCATCGGCGGCGTCAAACGACCGGCCGGACCAGAAGCCTTCAAGTCCGCGCTTGTGCCATCGCTCCAACTCGTCCGCCGGCATGTCGGCTCCGGGTCGGAACCGCGCCGAGTCAATCACCATATTGCCCGCAAGCAGGGCCGTACCTTCATTGAGCCATATCGGAAGATCCAAAGGCCTGATGTAGAGGTGAGCCAGCTCCAGCGCGGCGACCGCCTCGAGGTCCTCAGGCATGAGCTGATTCACCAGGGCCACGTGCTCGTGCCCGCCCCAGATCACCGAGCCCACCACACCCGCATGGTGCTCGTCCTCGGCGAAATGACTCAGATACGAGTGATACTTCTCGCTCTCTTCGAACACCACCAGAACCACCGAGCTCTCTTCATCATCAGGGACTAGGTTGAGCAGGAAGTCGTTTATGTTACGCCATGCACGATCGGCAAATCGGACGAGATCCCCCGCCTCGCCCTCGGACTGCGGCGAAAGCAGCAGAGTCCGGCCCAGGCGGTAGATCGAGTATTCGGATCCCATGGTGTCCGCCAACCCCTCCAGCCACTGAAGCTCGAACTCGCTCCAGACCTCGTCAGCCTTCTCCGGCGGCACGTTCGCCTCCATCCATTGGCCTATCACATCCCATCGCGGCTGAGGCAGGCCTTCCACTTCAACGATCGCATCAGGGATGGACTTCAGGCTCAGGTCCGTCGGCGGTTGGCTGCTCAATTCAATAATCCCAATCAGGCAAGGGAGTCGGAAGACGGATCAGCCAGTCTAGCTTCTCCAGCAGTTCGCGCGGGGCTGAGAGGTCATCCGTCACCGCCAGACAGCTTGCCGGGCACACTCCCAGCCAGAGTCGGGTGAAAGAGTTGACCGAGGCGATCAGGGTGGGAAGAGAGTTATCCTCGCCGCTCTCTGCGTGCGACGACGGCCCCAGCGTTACCACGTAATCGCCTTCAATCCCGCGCCACGGTGCATCATCAGGCAGGTACTTCCCGATCGGGTCCGCCAGCTTGAGATTGAACTTCACCTCGTCGCCCAGGAGCCTCGTGCGCTCGAGGCAGCCGGGCAGATCGCAGATGCGCAACTGGCACCAGGCCCAGGCGTTGCACTTCGTCTCGAAGCGGCTCTTGTCGGAGAGCCGCATGTATCTGAAGGGTTTGTCCATCAGAACCTGCAACTGAACACCGGGCGGGTCGGCGATGCGCACCGCGTGGACCTGATCGCCGAGATTGCGAATCACCCCCAGTAGCTCACGTAACTGCTCTTCGGTCTGGAACGCCATCCAGCGAACGCTGTACGGTCCGTGCATGACATCACCCAGAACACCGAACCAGGCATGATGGCTGAGTGCGCCGTCGGGACCATCGCAATAGCCCAGCCCGAACCCGCCGCCGGTGTTCTCCATCTCAAACCGCGTGGTGGCCTCGGTAAGCACGCAGGAGCCGTGGCCGCGATGACGCGCGACCCGACTTTCGTGGATCAGTTGCCAGTCGTCGGTCGTGAGTCGCCTGGGGGCGCGCTTTGCCCCGGGCACCGTCAACGCCGCGGGATCCAGGACCGTGCGCCGATCGTAGCTGCCAAGGCCGTATCCCAATCGGTCGTAATAGCCCTGATCGAACATCCCCAGCCCGCTGACGAGCACGCCATCGGCGGCGTCGAGGGCCGCGGCCATGGCCGTCAGCCGCGATGCATGGCCCTGCTTGCGGGCCACCCGGGAGGTAAGCACGTCGGTGATGGCCGCGAACGGCAGATCCTCGTTCGCGTAACGCATAGTGCCTCTGGATGAGGCGACGACACATTCGGCTTCGCCGTCCATCTCGGCGACGAGCGTACGCGAGCCGGCCAGAACCCGCTTGTAGGCCTCCTCACTGCCTTCCTTCAACCATCCGGCCTCACGCAGAATGCGACAGGTGGATTCGGCGTCCTTCGACGGATCGTATTCTCGATAACTCATAGCCCCGATTGTACCGGTGTGTGCGCTCTAGGCGGCACCGACCTGCAGGGCTCATGATTCATCAGCCCGCGGCGACCGCCGTCGGCTCCGGCGCGGTGACTGCCACCCCGAGGCGCTCTTGCGCCGCCTCGATGATCTGTCTGAGAAGATCGGCGTAGCGCAATCCCGCGAACTGGGCCATGAAGTTCACCTTTCCATCCCAGCACCAGCCGGGATTCGGATTAACCTCCAAGAGCTTGACCTCGCCGTCGGCCCCGGTTCGGAAATCGAATCGCGCGTAGTCCCGGCAGTCCAGCCGCTCAAAAAGCAGCATGGAGTAGTCGATGAGCTGCCGCTGTTTCTCCTCCTCGAGCGTGGCTTCCCGGTATTCGATATCCGTCCAGTAAGGCGAATCGGGGATCCACTTGGATTCGTATCCGAGGATCTGCGGCAGCTTCGGATCCAGCTTGGTGTAATCCACCTCCATGACGGGCAGGGCGCGCAGGCCGGGTCCGGGATTGCCGATGAGCGTGACGCTGAATTCCGGCCCGTTCAGGAACTCCTGCACGAGTATGGGGCGGCCCGGCAGTTGCTCGCGCAGCTTGTGGAGATAGGAGACGAGTTCCTCGGGCGTCTGGACTACCGCATCCTTGGTGATGCCGAGGCTGGCATCGCCGAAGTTCGGCTTGACCAGCGCCGGCAGCGAGGCGGGGATCGTCGCCGCCTGGTCGGCAGGATCGAAGTAGGTTTCCGCGGGGACCGGCACGTCCACCGACGCCGCAATCGCCCGCACGAGCGACTTGTTGTAACACAGGCCCAGACAGGCGGGACCCGCACCGGAATACGGAATCCCCTGCATTTCCAGAGCGGCCGGGACGTGCAGCTCCAGAAATGCATCATTGTTGTATCCCTCGTCGCAGAGATTGAACACGAACGCCGGGGGATCGGCGCGCAGTTCGCTCAGGAGAGAGGCGTGGTTGTCCAGGTAGCGGAAGGAATACTCCTCCAGCTCGCCCAGCGCACTCTTGAGCCGTCGGACCGTTTCCAGGTCCTCGGGGTTGAAGTGCCCATCGCGCTTCAGTGAGTCCGGCAGTCGGGGATCGCCCAGAATAACCGTGACGTTGGGATAGAGCGGCCTGTCCGCCCGGGATCTGGTGGTGACGGCGTGCCTTGCCTGAGCGGTGATGACCATGCGGTGGGCCATCATTCCCAGATCCTGGTTGCGCAGGGAATCGGATTCGACCGTGCCGTGATGGCGGATCGCCTGAAAACCCACCCGGTCCAGCAGATCCGAGATCCGCTGGCGGGTGTACAGCCTCTCAGCGTAGAACTGGTCGGCGATCACCCCCCGCTCGGCGTGCACGATCACCTCGCGCGAGATCAGCCTCGCCTCGTCCCGGGCCAGCGACCGCTCCCGGCACACAAAGTGATTCTCGTCAATCCACTCCCAGGAGCGGGGCTCGAAGTTGGCCCGAACCCACTCACCATCGGCGAGATCCAGGGCCACCGCTCCGCCTGATCTGAGGACCCGCATGACCGCCTGAAGGACGGCGACGTCGTCATCCTCGCGGTCGAAGTAGCCGAAGGAATTGCCCATGATGGCCACGCAATGGAATGACTGGGGGTGGAGTCGGAACCGCCGGGCGTCGCCTTCGTGGAAGGTCGCGCTCAGGCCGGCCTGCTTTGCTCTGCGCCTGGCCAGCCGAATGAGATATCGCGACCGGTCCAGACCCTCGACGTTGCGGAAGCCGCGGCGGGCCAGTTCCAGGCAGTGCCGACCCTGGCCGCAGCAGAGATCCAGGATCCGGTCGTTGGGCTCGATGCCGGTGATCCGAACCAGCAGATCCACGTCCTGGACGGTGTTGGTGTCGTTCTCAACCACGTCCCCGTCGGTCTTGAGGTAGATGGAGTTGAACAGGGTTCGCCACCATTCCGAGGGGAGGTGCCGCTCGAGATCCGAGACGGGGCCGATGGTGCGGCCGGGCCCCTCGGCCCGCCGGCGGGATTTGCCACCCGCCTCGCTGCGGGTCGCGGGCCGGGGAGGTGAGGTGATAGTCTGGTCAGCCATCGGTGACATGCTCCGATCGACAAACGCACTTCAGACGCGCGACATGGGCACGGCTGAGCACCGCCGGCCATACTGGTAGAAATTCTCGCGCCGCAGCCCGATCGACATCTGCCGGGGTGCTGCCTGCGTCACGGTGGAACCCCGCCCTCGTCGTGCCCGGACGTTGGGGCGGCGTCATTCGGCACGAATTTTACCTCCACCACGGCACGGTCGAAGGATGCAAGCGGATATTGGCTCTTTTTTATTCGCCGCCGCCGACGGTCCCGGCGCCGGTCGAGCCGCGGGCCAGACCGACGAAGAAGGTGGTTTTGTCCACGGGGGTGAAGACGACGTGGTCACCGGGGCGTGCGCCGTGGGTGCGGAACCACCGGCCCCAGATGCGGGTGCGCAGAATGCGCCGGGCGGCGACGATGTCCGTCTTAACCTGCGGACCTTCGTGCAAAAGAAGCGTCAGCGGCGAGCCCGCCTCGCGCTTCGTGTTGCCGCCGTGCGAGCGCTTCGGGAAGCGGTCGATCACCTTCGTCACATACAACGTGCTGTTGCGGAGGTTTCCGGAGGTGACCTCGATATGGAACGAATGGTCGCCCTGATCGCGTCGCCGCCAGGCGGGTTCCTCATCCAGTGTCAGCCACGCCACACCCTGCAGGGAGCGGATCGCCGGGCCGGTGTCGGTGGGCTCGACGTCCTTGAGCCAGATGAGCGTGCAGAACCGGCTGTCGCGCTTCCATCGCCAGAACGCATCATCGCCGCACAGGACATCGTTGTAATCGCGCTTTATCTCCCGGATGCGCTTCGGCGTGAGATCGCATTCAAACAGGACGTGATCGGCGATGGCGGTAGCTCGATATGGGCCGGCGGACTGCTTGAAGTAGATCCGCTCGCCGGTGTCGATGGCGTCATAAGGCGCTCTCGCCTGGCGGGTGAGGCGGCACTCGACGGTCTTGCGGCCCTCAAGCAGCGAATCGAGATAAGGTTTCATCAGTACCGCGATGTGGATCACGGCGCCACCCCCATAGTGACTATTTCGCCGGTGCGGGCCGGGTCTGCTCGATAACACCCGTGCTGCTCAGGCCGGGCCGATGCGCGACGATGCGCAGATCGAGACCCAGTTCCTGCACAACATCGTATTCGTTTATCTGTTCAGGCGAATAATCGCCGCCTTTGACATAAACATCGGGCCGGATCGCACGCAGCAGTTCGTGCACGGTCGGATCGGCGAACTCGATCAGGTAGTCGATGCACTGAAGCTCGGAGAGGATGTCCAGCCGGTCGCCGATGTCATATACGGGTCGCCCTTCGCCTTTCTGGATCCGCACCTGCTCGTCGGAGTTGACGGCGACGATCAGCACATCGCCCAGGGTCTTGGCTTCCCGCAGATAGGCCACGTGACCGGCGTGGATGACGTCAAAACAGCCATTGGTGAAAACGACTTTCCGGCCCGCATCGCGGTGAGCGGCGATCTCGATGAGCAGTTCCTGAAGTGACCGCGCCTTGCCGTCCAACTTGCCCGTCTGAGCCAGGATCTCCCGCTGCACGCGGGCGAAGGGGATGGGCTGCACGCCGAAGACCTCAACCTCCAGCCCGGCCGCGGCGTTGGCAAAGCGCACGGCTTCACGCCAGGTGAGGCCGTTGGCCCGACCGGCGGCGAGGGCGGCAAGCACCACGTCGCCCGCTCCGGAGACGTCATAGACGTTGCGGGCCACGGTCGGCACAAGCGTGGGCTTCCCCCCCCGCTCCTCCAGAAGCGCGCCATGCCGATCCAGCGTGAGCACCACCGCCTCAAGGTCCAGAGATCTGCCCAGCGTCGCTGCCAACTCCGTGTTGTGCAGTTCCGTGGCATCCAGCGGCGTGTCCAGACCGGTGGCGAACTCCGCCTCGCTGCGGTTGGGTGTGATCGCGGTTGCCCCCCGATAACGCGAGTAATCCTCGATCGCGGCCGGATCGACGATCAAGGGCTTATTCTTCGATCGGCACAGTTCGATCAGCCTTCGGCAAAGCGATTCGGTGCACACGCCCTTGTTGTAGTCCTCCAGGCACACCACGTCGGCTTCGTCCAGTGCCGCTTCGATGCGCTTGATGAGTTCATCGCACAGCGCATCGTCCAAGGGGGTCCTGGACTCGACGTCCACGCGGAACATCTTCTGCGGGTGACGGTGCTGGGCCAGGCCGACCATGCTGCGCTTGATCGTCGTGGGCCGAGTAGGATCGGCGATGATCCCCGACACATCGCAGCCCTCGTCCGCCAGCGTTTTCGTAAGCGTGCTCCCTTCCGCGTCATCGCCGACGACTCCGAAACAGAGGACCCGGCCCTTCAGCGCCTTCAGACACAGCGCGACGTTCGCCGCCCCGCCGGGCAGATTCTCCGACCGCGCCGCATCCACGTGCAACACCGGCACCGGGGCGTCCGGACTCAGACGCTCCGCCGCCCCGTACACCGTCTGGTCCAGCATGTAGTCACCGACCAAGAGAGCGGTGAACGAGCGGTAGCGGCCGAGTTTGTCCAGGAGGGTGGGCATGCGGGAAAGAGGAGGTGAGGAGGGGAACAGGGGAGCAGGTGGGGAAGACTTATGAGGCGGGGCGATTTGCGACGGTTTGCAGAACCAGATCGCAAAGGGCATCAGCGCCCTGAAAGACATCAAGGGTCAAGGTCGGAACCACGATCGGCCCCGGCCATGATGACAAGTCTATCAGGCTTTGTACCTTCACCCAATCCTTGGCCGTGACGACCATCGCGTCGACGGCCTCGCACAGCCCGCGGGTCATCACCAGCTTGGCCTGGTCAAACCGCTCGTGGTCGCGGGCGGGAATGTTCACCGCCACCTCCGCGCCCAGTTTGTGAAGCTGATCCATGACCGACTGCGGTTTGCCGATCCCCAGCAGGGTAAGCACGCGTTTGCCGTCCAGCCAGGAGCGATCCACCGGTTCGCCGGTCTCGCAGCCGCCGGTCAGCAGCCTCAGGCCGCTCCATTCATGGCGCGACCAGGCCAGGGGCGGCTCGCCGTGGTAATGCCGGACCTCTTCGGCAAGTGCCTCGTCCGCGGACTCGGCGTGAGTGATGATCACCGCATCGGCCCGCTTCAGGTTCTTCGGAGGCTCCCGCAGGAATCCTGCGGGCAGGAGGCGCTGCCGCGACAGCGGCTTGGTGCCGTCGATCAGCACCAGGTCCAGATCGCGATGAAGACGGCGATGCTGGAAGCCGTCATCCAGCAGCACGCAACCGACCCCCGGATTTGCGGGCAGGAAACGATTCAGGGCTTCGCGCCGATCCGGATCGGCGACCACGGGAACCTCCGGCAGGCGCCGGGCGTATTCGGCCTGCTCATCGCTCATCCCGCTGCCGGCGTCCTTCGGGCCGTAACCGCGCATGGCGATGACGGGATGATGCCCGGCCTGGAGAAGCTTCTCCGCCAGATAGGTGACCGACGGGGTCTTGCCCACCCCGCCAGCGGTGAGGTTGCCCACGCTGATCACGGGCACGGCCACGGCATCAACGCTGCCGGGCCGGTCATAGCGTCGGTTGCGGGCGGCGATCACCACTCCATAGACCCAGGAAGCGGGGACGGTCAGCGGGGCCATGATGCCGGGCAGCGGGCCGCTCACGGTTCCCGATCCTTGTCTTCAGCATCGGCCGGGGCGGCGGCGTCCTCCGCCGACGATGTCGGCGACGCATCCTCTTCCCGGGCCTTGCGAACCGCCACGATCATTTCCGCCGCCGCTTTCGTCAGCGCCTGTCGCTTCTCCTCCCGATGCAGGTTCAGGTTGTTGATGGCGTCTACCAGGGCCGATGCGATGATGAGCATCATGATGAAGATGACGACCGCCCAGGCGATAATCCACGCCTGCTGATCGAGTTGCGGGTCGAAGAAGCTCAGGCCGGCCACCAGGATCGGCAAGGCCAGGAGGATGAACAGGATCGAGCATCGCCGGATGTTGCGGCGAGAGGCGGGGGTCTTCTCGTCCGCCAGACGCCGCCAGTACCAGATCAGTCCGAGAGCGATCACCACCGCCACCGGGATGGTCAGGCCGGGATGGGCGGCGATTTCGCCGAGCATGAGCGTCAATTCTCCCCCAAGGCCATCAGCCCTCGCAAGCGCCGCATGGGAAGGCCCATCACCGTGGCCGGATCGCCCCGACATTGAATCGGCCAGCCGTCGGCGATGCGCTCGGCGAGGTTGTATGCCCCCGCCTTGCCCCACCAGCCGCCGGAATCTACGTAACTGTCAATCTGGACATCCGTGAGCGGCCCTACATGAACCTCGGCCTGATCGACGAACATCAGCCTCGGCCCCGGCCCAAGCGGCAGCAGGCATACGCCCGTGATGGTTTGGTGCACGTGATTGCGCATGGTCCTGAGCATCGATCGGGCATGATCGGCATCGGCCGGCTGACCGAGGATGCTCTCACCCTGCACACAAACGGTGTCGGCGGCGAGCACCGTCCCTCCCGGCGATTCGGCCGAGCCGGCAGTCCGGGTGAGGATTTCGGCCACGCGGCGGGCCTTGAAGTACGCCAGGGCCATCACCCATTGCCGGGGAGTGACACTGCCTCGTCGCAGCCTGCCGTCGTCAAGGTCGGATGGCGATACGTGCACGTCAAGACCGGCCTCCTGGAGCAACTGACGCCGGCGGGGAGAAGCGCTGCCGAGCCAGATGGGCGAGGCGATTATCACCGGGCCTCTCCCAAGCCGCGTTCCGCGGTCCCGGCGGGGCAGCCGACCAAGCCGCCACCGGTCTCGGTTGCCGGGGGCTCGTGGGCCAGTTCCTCATCGACCCGGGCCAGCACGTCTTCGACCGTGATGAGTCGCATGAGGGAATCGCCAAGCTTCGGGTCCTTGAAGTTGACCGTCTGATCGGGATGCGGGCGGAAGCCTCGGACCACGCACTCCTCCCGGCGATACGGCCCGACGCTCGCCGGCTCCGTGGGCCCGAAAAGAGCAACCAGGCGGCGGTTGAAACCCACCGCCATGTGCAGGGGCGCTGAGTCGTTGGCGACAACCAGTCCGGCCCGGGCGATCAGCGCCATTGTCTGCCCGATGGACGCCGCCCCAACCATGTCCACCAGCCGGTCGGACCTGGCGCCTGCACCCGGCTGTTTGATCCCCCTCACCTGGTCCACCTCGCCGGGGGAGCCGGTGATGAGGATCTTCTCGAAGCCGCGCTTAAGGAGCGGCCGGATCAGTTCCCCCCAGCGTTCGATCGGCCAGCGCTTGCTCGGCCAGCGGGCGGTGGGAGCGAGGACCGCATAAGGTGCATCGGCGATGCCCAACTCGGCCCGGCGGGCCGTCCACCACAACCGGTCCGCCTCCGAGAGGTACAGCCGCATGTCGCGCGATGGCTCGATGCCCTCACTCTCCAGCAGTGAGAGCATTCGATCGACAGTGTGGGGGCTTTCCGGGCGGGGATGACGGACACTGTAGCCCATCCAGGCGAATTCTCTGGCTCCCCGGTGCCCCACGCGTCGGGGGGCAAAGGTCAGCCAGGTGAATAACCCGCTTCGGCCCAGACCCTGACAGTCGATCGCCAGGTCGTAGCGTCGACGGCGCAGCTCCCTCGCCCACCGGAACAGGGCACCGGCTTGTCGAGGACTTCTCCACCACCGGCCGAAGGCTGCCCGGGGGAATCCGATAATATCGGTCAGATCAGGGTGAGCAGCGACGGCGGGGGCAAAATCATCCTGAACCAGCCAGTCGATCCGCCCCTCCGGGAACGCCCGGCGGAGGCTCGCCAGCACCGGGACAGTCCGGCACACATCCCCCAAGGCGCTGGGGCGAACGATCAGGATCCGTTGCGGAGTGAGGGGTGGGACCATGGGGCGGCGGGTCTCCGGGGCCGGGTCCGATCATAACTCTGCTGTCGGTCCAGCCGACAGGAAATCAGGTCCGACCCGTCGGAACAGGCGTGGGAAGAGAAACCGCACCGGCCGGCTTCGCGTAGCACTGTATAGGTTAGGATCGGCGGGGCAAAGAGGATCCGATGCGATCCGCGGCGAGGCGGAGCCGAAACGGGTTGAGCCGGGGGGGTCTCCGATGCTTCAGGAACACCCCAAGGAGAGCCGACATTTGACAGCGGGACAGGTCAAGCGCCATATATCCCCACCACGCACTCCAGCCTCGAATGCCGAGTGTCAAAACGTGACCGAGCCATCGGCTGAAAACCATGACCTCCCGGACGCGGTGGAAAACGGGGATGCTCCGCTGCCTTTGACCGAGACCAGCGAGGGATCAACGCAGGCCATA
>CP070772.1:3209884-3232750 GCA_020345805.1 Phycisphaerales bacterium
GTGAAGGTGATGGTGTAGATCACCATCAGGATCAGGGGAATCTGGATCAGGCGTCTGATGATCAGGCCGGTCACGGCTTGTCCACCTCGATCTGCCAGAGGAACTGGGTAAGGCGCGGGTGTCGGCTGAGGCCCTTCACTTCGCCCGGCTCATACATATAGACCTGCACAAGCTGGCAGATCACGACCATGGGGGGCTCTTCCTCGAAGATTATCCGTTCGCATTCCCGGAGCATGCTCATGCGCCTGGCTGGATCGCGCTCCAGTTCCGCTTTGTCCAGCAGCTCGTCAACCACGGGGTTGGAGTATTTGCGGTCGTTGTTGCCGTCCGTGGTACGGCAGAGGTTGAGGAAGGTGGTGGGATCGCCGTAGTCGCCGTACCAGTTGCCGCGGGCGATCATGAACTGGCCGCGGATCAGATCATCCTTGAAGAACTTCGTGTCGGCACCGCGAAGATCGATCTTGACGCCCAGCTCCTTCTCCCACTGGGCCTTGAGCTCCAGGGAGATCCACTTGTATCGCGGCGTGTTGGTGGTGTAGAGCAGATCGATGGTCGGGAACGGCCGGCCGGAAGCGTCTTCGACCAGCCCGTCGTTGTTGCGATCCGACCACCCTGTGGCGGCAAGTTCCGCTCTCGCGGCTTCCGGGTCATGGGCCAGTCCCTCCGGGCCCTCGTAGCCGGGGATAGAGCCGGGAGGGATGAGGGTGTCGAGCACCGGCTCGTTGAGCCGGGTAACCTGCTCGACGATGGCCCGCTTGTCCACACTCAGGGCGAACGCCTTGCGCACTGCAGGCAGGGCAAAGGGATTCGGCCGGCCGTCGGGCAGCGTATCGCGGCAGTTGAAGCTGTAGAAGTCCACGCCGAAGGTGGGAAAAACGTGGATGTTTCGGCGTTGACCTTTCCCCGGCGGGGGCAGAGCGGCCAGGGCTTCGTCGATGGTCAAGCCCTCCCCGAGCATGCCCTGAATCTCCGCGGCGTACTGACTCTCGTAGGCTGCCCGCTCCGCGAGCATGTCCGCCTGGTACTCGGCGTTCACGTCGGTGAGCCAGTCGAGCCGGCCGGATTCAAACGCGAGCACCGAGGTGTTGGTGTCGGCAACCACGAGGGCGAGGATCGAATCGCAGCGGACGTTGGCCGCATCGTGAAAGAGCGGATTCTTCTCTAGGCGCATATCGCGCTTGTAGCGCCACCGGGCCAGTACGTACGGCCCGTTGCCCACGTGGGATTCGGGCTTGGTCCAGTTGTGCTTCTGTTCGAGCCTTCCCGTGTGGGGGTTGACCTGCAGCCAGCGCCGCCGGTCGGGCGGCGGGGTCGGAACGGCGTGCCAGCCATCCGACCTCATCCCCTCGCGGGACGGTTCATCGACAATCCATCCCTCGACGGTCGGCCGATGCACGGGGCAGAACACGCCGAAGCTCGCCAGATCGAGAAAATACGCGCAGGGCCGGGCCAGCGTTACCTGAAGCGTGCGATCGCCCAGAGCCCGCAATCCGACGGTCTGCTCAAACCGGCTCTCGGCCTGGCGCCACATCCACCGGGCCTCGGCCGCGCGTGAGGTCGGTTCGTCCAGGCGCTGTAAGGTTGCAGCCAGCAGTTCCAGCTTGGGCAACAGGCCTGCGACATCCTCCGGACCCCGATCCGCAGCCTCGATCAGTTGCATCAGTTCGGATCGCAGCCGCGGTCGGTCCGCATCGTCAGGCAGGGCGATCTCCGCCGGAAGGTCCGAACCGGCCAGCAGCGCCTCCAGCCGTTCTGCGGCCCGGGCGACGGTCCGCTCATCAACCACACCTTCGCGTTGCAGGTCCCGAAACGGGTCGGCCGTGAAAGCGGCCGTCTGCTCGCTGCGCCAGCGAAAGAACTCTTCGGCGCCTCGGATCAGGAAAAACATGTTGGAGTAGTCGGCAGCAGTGTCCGGAAGGACGGCCCGGCGCCAGGAGTAGATGAAGTCGTGAGCGGTGACCGGATCGCCGTTGGACCAGCGGGCTTGAGGTTTGACGCTGAAGGTGTAGGTCAGGCCGTCAGGCGAGACCTCCGGCAGGTCCGCAACGGCCGGGAGGATCGAGAAATCCTCGTTGTTCCACCGAACCAGCCCCTCGTAAAGAGCGTGGGCGAGTCGGAAATCCTGGATGTAGCTCATTCGCTGGGGGTCGAGAGTGAACGCGTCGCTGCGGTTCACGAACACGAAATCCGCCCCGGGAGGCGTATCGTCCAGATACACCACCGCCGCAAGAGCCAGAACAAGCAGCAAGAACGGCGCGATGAGCTTCATCGATCGGAAGTGTAATCGTTCGTGCGCCGACCGCGCGCAATTGAGCCTCCGGCGCACGGTTCGTCAACGGGGGGTATTCTCGTCCGGCTCAGGGGGAGCCGTAGGCGGGCGGTCGCACCACCGACCGCCACCGCCGCCAGTCTGCTTCATAGCGGTCCTTGTTGGCATCCTGCCAGGCCCGGTGAAGCGCGGTGGTGGGGGTCTGCTGGCCGGGGCGTACCCGCGGATCAATCTGCTTGAGGATCTGCTCGCTGACCAGAATGATGCGGGCATAAAGCCGCTTGAGCTTCTCCGGATTCTTATGCGCTTCTTCCCATTGCCCCTGGGCCAGACCGAGGGCCTTGACCAGCGGGCCGGCCAGCTCCCTGCCCAGCGAGGTCTGATCGGCACCGGGCAGATTAAGGTAAGCGTGCCGAAGATCGGGCAGAACCGAATCGATCGCCCTGAGCATATCCGCCTCGGGAGGTTCCGGCCGGTTGTCAAACCGGTCAAGGACGGCCTCCAAGGCCTGCGCGACCCGGGATCGGGCTTCGGCGGCCTCGGGGCCTCTGACACCGAGAAGGGCCTCCAACTGGCGGCGGAGCACGATGCCATCCTCTTCCTCCTCCACCGCGCCTCGGATGGTCCGGAGAGCGGCCCGGACGCGGGTGGCCGAGACGTTGCGGCCGTTCATCAGCTTCCCGCAGGCTCGGGTGGCGGTGAGCCGAATGGGCATTCTCGGTTCGTCGGACCGGCTGCAGAAGTCCTGCACCACGTCCAGCGCCCGATCGGTCCCGAGCTCCTGGAGGACGGTGAGGGCGTTGACGGCAATGTGCTGGTTCTCCCCTGCCACCGCATCCCTCAGCAGCGGTGTGATCGCGTTTGAATACACGAGTCGGAACTCGGTGGTGCTGAGGCGGATGGGCTCCAGCAGGCGGCGACGGGCCGCGGAAACGCCGCTGGGGGCGTTTTCCCCCGTGGAGGTCATCTCATCGCACCAGTACTGGACGTAAGCGGCGATATCATCCTGTTCTTGCGGGGTGAAGGAAGTCTGGCCGGTGAAGTTGTTGACGGCCGGGGGGGCCGCGGCCGCCGTACAGGCCAAAACCCACGCGATGACGATCATTGTGCCGATGGTGAGCGGGCAGCGATTCATTCCTCAGCGCCTTCTAATCAACCTGGCCGCGGAGGTCGATGAACCTCGCGAACGGATGACCGTATCAGCGGTAATGGTCAGTGTCAACGAATCGAGCAAATCCTGGCCATGGAATCCTGTTTCGGCCCGCGCGTAGGTATTTGCCGATATCCGCCGCCCAACCTACATTGCCAGCCGGTTGTGGCGGGTCTGGCGGGCAGGCCGGGGCGACGCCGGTCGCCGGCACGCTTGCTCAATTCACCGGGCGGGTTCGAGTTGCCTTCACGGCCGGGCCCGGCGCCAATGCAGCGAGGAGATCCATGCATCTGCATCAGAGGGTGTTGGGAGCCTGGGCGATTCTGGCGGCACTGACCTTCCCCGCACAGGCCGACGATGCGGCCCACCGGCAGGCCCTGGCGATGAGTTTTGCCCGCAATTCCCGGGGAATGGTCGCCACGGAACCCATGACCGTGGAGGGGACGGATCTGGCCATTGTCCTCCTGCAGGAGGCGGTTCAGCTTGATCCGGACAACGTCGAACATTGGCGAGCCCTGCTGGATGTGGCAACCCTGGCCGAACGCGACGCGCTGAAGGAAGAGGCGCTGCGGCAGCTGGGGCGGCTGGATCCGGCCGATGACGTGGTCCGTCTGATGCGTGTTTACTTGGCTGCGGACCGCTTCCAGACCGCCGACGAGCGGATTGCCGCCTACCAGAAGCTGCTGTCGGAAGAGAACCGCAGAAGGCTGGGGGCCCCGGTCGCCTCTCGCCTGGCGCTGGAATTGGCCATCCTGCATCGGAGGATCGGAGACTCGCAGGCCTACGCCCACTGGCTGGCCGAATCGGTGATCCTCGATCCGGCCCACCGGGTCGCAGTGGCGGAAGCGACCGGGTACTACGGATCCAACGTGGAGGACGCCTACGGCCTGGCCGAACTGCTCAAGGCACAGTTGCTGGCGGATCCCACGGACGGGGAAACGCAGGTGATGCTGGCCCAGCTCCTGCTGGAACACGGGGCCTACGCCGGCGCCGACCGGTTGTATCAAATGGCCGACCGTACATTTCGGGCCAGCGGCCAGCCGCCGGCCAGCAACCTGCTCGCGGACACGGCCATCGCCCAGTGGGGTCGGGGCGATACCCGGGCAGCGCTGCAGACGATTCACTTCCGCCAGCACGAGGCGGATTTGCAGCTCCGCCTGGCGGTCCGCACGGACTTCAGCACTTTGCCACGTCTGGCCGACACGAACCCGATCATCCGTGAGACGATCTTGAGCTGGTGGGGGCCGTCGGTGCTTAATCCCGACGGAAGCGTGAATCACGATGAGGTGGTGACCCGGCTTGACTTGGACCACGGTCTCACCACCGCCGAGGATTCCCAACTGCACGGCACGATATCGCCCACGCTGGCCACCGTGAGGGCGGCGATTCATGCTGCGACGGAGGACGATCGCGCCCCGGCTTCGCTTCGGCGGGCGATTGTCGCCTACGAGACCGCCATCATGGCTGCGGAAGCTCAGTTCGAGCCGGATTCCTCGGAACTGGCCGGGATCCATCTGGAGCTGGCATCGGTTCTTCTGTGGCTCGGCGGGGATGTCGAGAAAGCCGGGGAGCACCTGCGGCTGGCAAAGGAGATTCAGCCCCTCAGTGAAGCGGCTGGGGATCGTTTTGCCGCCTTGATTGCCGATCGCGGCGGCGAGGAGGAGAAGGCCGCCGAACTCTTTGCCCGTCACGGAGAATCCGATCCCGCCTCCGCTTTGGGGCTTGCCGAGTTGCTGCTGCGGCAGGGCCGGCGCCGGGAAGCGGGGCGACGGTATCTCCAGATTGCCCGTGCGACGCCCGGCACTCTGATCGGCGTCTGGTCCGTTCATCGCCTGCGCCAGTTGCTCCAGCACCAAGTGCCGGCCACAGAAACGGCCTCCGGTCTGGAGGAGCTGATCGATTCGATCCCGCGGGTGGTGGATCGCTTCGCCAGAGATGGTTCCCTGGCCGTTCTGCTACAGATCAGCCCGGCCAAGGTCCGCTACCAGCCTTATGAGCCGATCATCATCAACGTGCAGGTTACCAACACTGCGCCTTTCCCCATCAGCATCGACCTGAATGGTCCGTTGCGGCCGGACGTGGTGCTGGTTCCAAGCGTGCAGGTTGCCGGGCTCTCGGTCAGCGATCCGGTATCCAGACTCAGTCAGCGGCGGGCGATCGTGGCAGACATCGGGCGACGTCTGAGACTGGAGCCGCGGGAGCGCCTGACGATTCCGATTGACCTTCGCCAATACCTTCTGGGCGGACTTTTCGAGCAATTCCCTCTGGAGGGGGTGCTCTTAAGCATCAGGGCGCTCACCAACGTCATAGTCACGGCGATGCCGGTGAACCCCGAGCAAGCGCCGGGCCAGTCTCTCATGCCGATCTTCTTTGCCGGCGTGATGGGGACGGATATAGAGATGCCGCTGACGCGGGTGGAAGGCGTCAACGTTACTGCCGAATGGCTGGAGGAGTCGCTGGCGGCGATCGCGGAACCGGATATCCCGGAAGATGTGCGGCTGATGGCGCTGCTCAGCCGCTGGCTGGAGCGGGCCTGGACCTTCAGGATCGCCTCAGTGCTGGAACCCATTCCGGAGCTTGATGAGCCCTTCGCGACGAAGTATGCACGGGCCGAGAGGCTGGTCGGGCAGGCGTTGGACATCCGGCGTCCCCACGCCGATCGGCTGGGTGAGAACCGGGAAGCTCTGGCGATTCTGGAAGAGATGGCCGCCGACATCCCCCCAGGCCGGAATCGAACGACCCTGTGGCAACGGATCGAGCAGGTCAGGCAGGCGATCTTCCGTCTGGAGATGGAACCAACTGTCGCCTCCGCACTGGCCGAGGCCTTCCCCAAGCTCGATGGTCTGGAACAGGCGTGGCTGTTGTCGGTCATGCCTCATGCTGCCTCGACTTTGCCTGCGGGCGTGCCCTCGACCGGGTCCATTCAGGCCATGGCCTGCCAGAGCGAGGATCGCCTGGTTCAGCTGGCCTATCTGCTCTACCACGTGGAAGGTCTGGAGGACCCGATGGTGACTGCCGGCCAGCGATCCGAAGACGAGGGAGTGCGGCAGGTGGCGGATCTGCTGTTCCGCATGTTCCAGCGGGCACGGGCGGCGCAAGAAGCCGCCCGGAACCGGTAGCGGTCGATGTCTGCCCATTCCTCAGAGCCGGTTTCCCGCCAGAGGCCGGATCGGCTGCGTTCCACGGCCACGATCCGGCTCCGCGCGGTGGGACTGGTCATAGGCCTGGGCCTGCTGGTCGCGGCGGTGATCGTGATCTGGCGGCGGCAGGACATCGTTGCCGAGGCCCTGGCGGTCATCAGCCGGCCCGCCCCCGGGTATCTCTTGCTCCTCCTGGCGGGGGTGGCGGCGAACGTGGTTCTCACCGGCCTCATGTTCAGTCTGCTCATGAGCCGTTACGGACGGGTGGGGGTAATGGAGATGCAGGCCCTGATCGCCGCGGCCGCTCTCGTCAACTACCTGCCCCTGCGCCCGGGGCTCGTGGGGCGCATCGCTTATCACCAGGCGGTCAATCGAATCCTCGCGATTCATTCGGCCAAGACGATCCTTCAGGCCTCGGCGCTCAGCCTGGCGATCGTGGCATACCTGGCGGCGGCCGTCCTGCTCTCCACCACTTTTGGCGCATCGCATCTGTTGATGGCGTGCTGCTTGTTCATCCCCGTCCCGCTGCTGCTGGCCGGGGCGGCGGTCAGACACTTGCGGGTCTGGCTGCTGGCGGCGCTGCTACGGTACGCCGAGGTGTTCGTGTGGGGTCTGCGTTATTACGCGGCCTTCAAGCTGATCGGCGTGCCGGTGGCGCCGCACGAGGGGCTGGTGTTCGCGTGCATCAGCATGATCGCCACCATGGTGCCCTTTGTCAGCAACGGTCTGGGCCTGCGCGAGTGGGCCGTGGGCCTGGGCTCCCCGCTTCTGAAAGTGGGTCGGGTCGAACACGGGATCACCGCCGAGCTGGTCAACCGGGCGGCGGAAATGGCCGTCATCGTCGCTCTGGGACTCATCGGCCTGGCGTATCTGGCCGCACGACGCCGCGCACCGGCGCAGGACGGTCAGGGCCGGGGATGACACTGCGACCTGCTTCGCTTCGGGTTTGCGTCTGATAAGCACTCCGCAGGCATTTCGAGTCGGCAAATCGCCGATTCGACATTGCACGGGCGGTCAGGCAGAGTCATCATCATCACCACCCGGGCACATCGCCCCCTCCGGTATCAAGGCCTGTTCCACGAGGAGTGATCCTTGTCGTGACCACAATCCTGGGCATCTCGGCTTACTACCACGATTCGGCCGCTGCGCTGGTGGTGGATGGTCGGATCGTCGCCGCCGCTCAGGAGGAGCGATTCACCCGCAGGAAGCATGATCCGGGCTTCCCCATAAACGCCATCCGCTACTGCCTGGAGGAGGGGGGCCTCGATCCGGAACAGCTTGACTACGTCGGGTTCTATGACAAGCCTTTCCTGAAGTTCGAGCGGTTGCTGGAGACTTATCTGTCTTACGCCCCTGCGGGCTTCCGCTCCTTCTTCATGGCCATGCCGCTGTGGCTGAAGCAGAAGCTCCATCTGCCGCGCGAGATGCGCAAAGCGCTGGGCGGCAAGTACCGAAAACGGTTCATCTTCCCCGAACATCACGAATCGCACGCCGCCAGCGCGTTCTTCCCCTCGCCCTTCGATGAGGCGGCGATCCTAACCCTCGACGGGGTGGGCGAATGGGCGACCGCCAGCTACGGCTCGGGCCGCGGCAACCGCATCGAGCTCACACACGAACTGCGCTTTCCTCATTCGCTGGGCCTGCTTTACTCCGCCTTCACCTACTACTGCGGTTTCAGGGTCAACAGCGGCGAGTACAAACTCATGGGTCTCGCCCCCTACGGCGAACCGAAATACGCCGACCGGATCCGCCGGAAGCTCCTGGATCTGAAAGAAGACGGCTCCTTCCGCATGGACATGACGTACTTCAACTACTGCCAGGGCCTGACGATGACCTCGCGGAAGTTCGATGCCCTTTTCGACGGCCCGCCCCGCCGGCCCGAATCGCCGATCGACCAGCGCCACATGGATGTCGCCGCGTCGGTTCAGCTTGTCACCGAGGAGATCATGCTCCGCGGCGTGCGTCATCTGCATGAAACCACGGGGATGAAGAACCTCTGCCTGGCGGGCGGAGTGGCCCTCAACTGCGTGGGCAACGGCCGCATCCTCCGCGAGGGGCCGTTTGAGAACATCTGGATCCAGCCCGCCGCGGGCGACGCCGGCGGAGCCCTGGGCGTGGCCCTGCTGATATGGCATCAACTGTTGGACAATCCCCGCACCGGCGAGCCCGGTGACAGCCAGACGGGCTCGCTGCTCGGACCCAAGTTCAGCAACGGCCGGATCAGGGAGTTTCTCGACGGCGTGGGCGCGAAGTACCGCAGCTTCGATGACGAAGACGAGCTGCTGGAGAGGGTTTCCGAGCTCATGGCCACGGAGCACGTGGTGGGCTGGCTGCAGGGCCGGATGGAGTTCGGACCCCGGGCGCTGGGATCTCGCAGCATCATCGGCGACGCCCGAAGCGAGACCATGCAGACCACCATGAACCTGAAGATCAAGTTCCGCGAGTCTTTCCGGCCGTTTGCGCCGTGCGTGCTTCAGGAACGCGTGCATGATTACTTCGACATGCGCCGCGACCAGTCCAGCCCGTATATGCTGCTGGTGGCCGATGTGAACAGGGACAAGCGCACCGGCAATGACGAGGAAATGAAGAGGCTCAGGGGTCTTGAGAAGCTGAAGGTCAAGCGGTCCGAAGTGCCCGCGATCACGCACGTTGACTATTCGGCGCGCGTGCAGACCGTTGATAAGGAGAGGCACGGCCGGTACTACCGCCTGATGAAGCGCTTCGAGGCGAAAACCGGCTGTCCGGTGATCATCAACACCAGCTTCAACGTTCGCGGCGAGCCGATCGTCTGCTCGCCCGAACACGCCTACCGCTGCTTCATGGCCACGAACATGGATGCCCTCGTTCTGGAGGATCATCTTCTGCTCAAGAAGGACCAGCCCGAGGCGAAGGAGATCGACGTCAAATCGTATCTGTCGCAGTTTTCACTCGATTGATCGAAAGCGAGGCAAGATGGCGGCAAACGAAGAAGTCAAATCGGGAAAGGACGCGGGAAGGCTGTCGCGGCGCAAGCTCATCATCTTCCGCCTTATGGCCCTGCTCATTGCGTTTGTGCTCATCGTGGTTGTCCTCGAATGCGCCGCCCGCATTTACGTTTATTCCGTCGTGCGGAGAGGCCACCTGTACCGGACGGACTCCAGGCTCGGATACTCGCTTCTGCCCGATCTTTCGATCCGGCGCCGCCGAAGCGATGGAGGGCTTTACACGATTACGACCGACTCCAACGGCTACCGGATCGCGAGCAGCGAGGAGGGGCGGCAAAGTGACGTGTGGGTGCCCGACGCCTCGCGGAAAGTATTGATCCTCGGCGATTCCTTCGCCGAAGCGCTGGTCAACGTGGAGGACCGGCTGGACCGGGTGATGACCGAGAAAAGCCCCGACTGGTGCGTCCGGATGTTCGGTTGCGCCGGCTGGGGGCCGGATCAGGAACTGCTCTTCGGAGAGCGATTCTTCGGCGACCTCAACCGCGGCGACTTCCTCGTCCTGCTGACCTGCGACAACGATTTCGCCGACCTTCTGCGCCATCACCACTCCGGGCGCGCCAAACCCTACTTCACTCGCCAAGGCGATGAGCTGATCGAACATCCACCGGAGATCGGCATGCGGGAGTGGCTCAGGGAAAAATCCTATCTTGCCGCGTTCGTTATTCTGAAAACGAATCCCACGCGCAGGGATTTCAGCGACGAAGAGATCGCCGAGAGCAAGGAGTTGTTCATCGAGCTCATCCGCAGCCGGACCCGGCCGCTCTCCGAGAAAGGCGTCACGATCGTCGTCGCACATCACATCGACTGGAAGGTGGAAGGGATCGAAGAGGTGTTCGCCCGCCTTGAGGAATTCGAATCCATTCACTGCCTCGCAATGGACGAGCAGATCGGCCGGCACACGCCGGACAATCTGAACCTGCTTCCCTGCGGGCACTGGAACGAAACGGGCAACGAGACGGTTGCGGACGTGCTGCTGTCATTCCTGATGGAACTGGCTGGAGACTGAGGACCACCATGGCCCTGATCGAGATCAACCGGACCCCCTCGCGACGCGAACTGAATTGGTTCGGCCTGATCTTTGCGCTGTTTTTCGGCATCGTCGGCGGGCTGATTTATTGGCGCTTCAAAGCGCCCGCCACGGCGATGGCCATGTGGATCGCCGCCGGCGGAATTACGGTCCTTTACTATCTCATTCCGCCCCTGCGCCGGCCGGTCTATCTGGGCTGGTTGTATGCCGCGTTCCCGATCGGATGGGTTGTTTCGCATGTGCTGATGGCGGCCATCTACTTCCTGGTTTTTCTGCCCATCGGCCTGGTCATGCGTCTGCTGGGCTATGATCCGATGCATCGCCGATTTGATCCCGATGCCGAAAGCTACTGGGTTGAGCACAATCCCGCCGGTGATGCGAGCCGGTACTTCAGGCAGTTCTGAGGAATGAGGATGAGGCAACGATGAGCGGGCAGAAGTCCAGCGAAAACTCGTCAAAGGCCGACGAGTTCGCCAAACAGGCCGAGCAGACCTCGCCCGGACTGGTGCGCGAGTTCATCGACTTCCTGTTGCACAACAAGAAGTGGTGGCTGCTGCCGATCATCGTGGTGCTGCTGCTGGTGGGCCTGGCCCTGATCGCCGGCGGCACCGGGCTTGCCCCGTTCATCTACACGCTGTTCTGAGGCTGAACCCCCCCACGCACAACTGTTGATCCGCTCACCTGCTACATTGGCGGCATGTCCGACCTCGTGCTTACCGATATCACCGGCGGGATTGCCACCGTCACGTTGAACCGACCCCCGCAGCGGAACGCCGCTTCATTTGAGTTGCTTGAAGTGCTCGATGATGCGGTGGCCGCGATCGAGGGCGACGAACGGGTGAGGGTGATGATCCTGACCGGGGCGGGTCCGGTGTTCTGTCCGGGTCTGGACCTGCAGGAGCTTCTCGTGGACAGCGAGGCCGATCGGGAGGCGGTCTTTCGGCTCGTGCGGAAGCTCTCGCGGGTGGGAAGGCGGATCAACCGGCTTCCGATTCCGACCATCGCCTGCGTGCAAGGGGCGGCGATCGGAGGCGGGATGATGCTGGCCTTGGTGACGGATTTCACTATCAGCCACGCGGAGGCGAAGATCGGCTACCCGCCGGCGAAGTTGAACCTCTCGCCCGCCGCTCTTTCTCCCTTTCTGATTCGCAGGATCGGCCCCGGCCGGGCGAGGGCGATGCTGCTGAAGGGGGGGGCGATGAGCGGGACGGAGGCCCTGGAGCGGGGGCTGATCACCCATCTGGTCAACCCCGCCGCGATTGAATCGGTTGCGGCCGATCTGGCCGGCGAACTGGCGCAGGCCGGGCGGCAGGCCACCATTGATCTCAAGCGGCTGATGCTGGAGCTGGACGGCTCGCTCGACGACGAAGCGCTGGACCGGGCGGCGGATTGCTCGGCTCGGATCATCGCCGGCGAGGAGGCGCAAGAACCGCTGAAGGCAAAGCGCCGGTGCTGAGGGGGCCTGGTCCGGTTATAGAGATCGCGTTGTCGAAGTCGTAGAATAGGCCGTGATCGTGGCCGGCCCGACCGGAGCGATGCAACGCGGTCGTGGCGTCAAGGTACGCATCAGGGAAAGGACGGTCGGACTCCCCACGCATCACCGGCGCCGCAAGCGCCGGCAGATCGAGGCGCAAACCTGCCGCGGACACGGCACGGTTTCGCCGGGGATGCTCCCGCGGGGGAAAAGGAGTTGAATTCACCATGGATCTTCAACTCAAGAGCGACCGGGACGACCGGGGGATCGTGACGCTGTGGCTGGACAGCCCTCACCGCTCCGTGGTGGTGCTGGACGCGTGGCTGCTGGATCAGCTTCATTTGTTCTTCGATCAACTGGAGCGGGAGGAAGCTCCCGCGGGCTTCGTGCTCGCCAGCGCCAGCGATCGGGTGTTCGTGGCGGGGGCGGATCTGGCGGAGATCGATTCCCTGCCGGACGATCAGCTTGCGGCATATCTGACGGAGGGTGCAGAGGCGTTTGCGCAGATCTCCGCCCTGCCCTGTCCGTCGGTGGCGGCGATCAACGGCGCGGCCCTGGGTGGAGGGCTGGAGATCGCCATGCACTGTGAGGGCCTGGTGGCGGCGAAACCCGTCGAGGGCGCAAAGGAATATCGCGTGGGACTGCCGGAGGCGGGGCTCGGCCTCTGCCCGGGCTGGGGAGGAACCCAGATGCTCCCGGCCCGGATTGACTCGGCGGAGGCAATCGCCTTTGCCGCCACCGGGGCCACGCCCAAGCTGTCCGATTTCCCGCCCGGACTGTTTGACGAAATCGTGGATGAGGGCGGGAAGCTGCACGACGCGGCGGTCCGATGGATCGAGACACATCCACGCACTGAGTCACTGCCCACTCCTCGCTGTATCGACCGCTCCAACCGTGACGAGGTCCAGGCGGGCCTGGACGGCGTGCGGGACAACCTACCGGACACCCCGGCCGTGCACGCCGTGATTGAAGCAGTCGAAATCGGTCTCGCCGATGGATTCTCCGCGGGCATCGCGGCCGAGCGGCGCCTGCTGGTGAGTCTCCGTCACACCGATGTCGCCCGGAAGAAGTTGGAAGCATTCTTTGACAAGAGCAACAAGAGCTGACGGCTACGGCTGTCGGTAATCTGTTTTGCCCCGAACAGGAGATCCCCCCGTGTCTGACAAGCCTGACCTCGCCAAGAAACTGAAGAACATCTCGGAAAAGGACCGCAAGCAGATCGAGCAGGCTCAGGAGATGCTCGGCCCCGATCCCGCCACTATGGGGTTCGTGAAGAACTTTTTCTGGGGTAATTGCCGCCAGGATCTCGCCTTTCCCTATCCGGAGGTGAGCGCCGAGGAGACCGCCCGCTGCGATCAGCTCCTGGCCGAGCTCGACGAGTACATGAAGAACGAACATCCCTCCGTCGAGATCGACCAGAACGAGGAGATCCCCGAATGGGCGATCAAGAAGTTCTTCGATCTGGGCGTAATGGGGATGATCATTCCCCCCGAGTACGGGGGAGGCGGGTTCGGAGTCACCAGCTACAACCGCGTGCTGCAACGAATCGGCGAGAGCTGCGGCTCCTCGGCGGTGATGGTCTCCGCCCACCAGTCCATCGGCTGCGGAGCGCTGAACCTCTTCGGTACGGAGGATCAGAAGAAGAGATTCCTGCCGCATCTGGCCAACGACTATCTCAGCGCCTTCTGCCTCAGCGAGCCGAACGTGGGATGTGACGCCGGCGGGCAGGAGACGATCATCGAGAAGGACTCCAACGGCGACTTCATCATCAAGAGCGGCGAGAAGAAGTGGGCCACCAGCGGGGCGATCGCCGGTTTCTTCACCGTCATGGGCAAGCAGATGATCGAGGACCCCAAGACCGGGAAGGTCAAGCCCAAGATCACCGCCCTCATCGTCACCCCCGACATGGCCGGCATGGAGATCTTCTCCCGCAACCGCTCCAAGGTCTGCATCCGCGGCACCTGGCAGGCGCGGATCCGTTTCAACAACGTGAAGGTCCCCAAGGAGAACCTCCTGCACAAGGAAGGCCGGGGCATCAACGTGGCTCTGACCTGCCTGAACTGGGGCCGCTGCACTCTCGCCGCGGGCATGGTCGGGGCAGCCAGGACCGCCCTCAAGCAGGCCGGGAAGTGGGCCAGGTACCGTTACCAGTTCGACCGCCCGATCGGCGAGTTCGAGCTGGTGCAGAGCCGGCTGGCGACCATGTACGCCGAGCTTTACGCCATGGACGCCATGCTTTACATGACCACCGGCATGCTGGACCGAGGCGACGAGGACATCATGCTCGAAACCGCCCTCTGCAAGGTGTTCTGCTCGGAAATGGGGTTCGACGTCACCAATCACGCGGTCCAGATCATGGGCGGGGAAGCATTCGCCACCGAGAACGAGCTGGACCGTCTCTGGCGCGACAGCCGCATCAACTCCGTGGTGGAAGGCGCCAACGAGGTCATGCGCAGCTTCGTCTTCGCCTACGGCTCCAAGCAGCTCGGTGAAGCGATGATGGCGGTGCAGGCGGCTCCGCTCAAACACCTGGGCCAGGCCACGCAAATCGCTTCGGAACTGTTCCTCGGCATTCGACGTGGCGCTCCCGGAGTGGACAAGCTGAGCCCGAAACTCGCGCCCCTCACCCGACAGCTCGAAATGGACATCCGCGAGTTCAGCCATCAGGTCAAGATGATGTTCAAGGAGCACAAGGAGAAGCTGATCACCAATCAGATGATCCAGGCCCGGCTGGCGGACTGTGCGCTGTGGCTCTACGCAAATTGCTGTGTGCTCTCCCGCGCTGACCAGTCGATCCGCAAGGGCGTCAACGGCAAGGAGCTGGAAGACGAACTGGCCGTCGTCAGCCACGCCTGCGCGATGGGCAGCGAGGTCATCGCCAACCGTCTCCGCGAGCTTCGCAAGAACACCGACGAGACGATGCGCCCGTGTGCCCAAGCGGCCCTCGCCTGGGTCGATCAGTTCCCCAACTCCGAATTCTCCATCCCGGAGAAGACTCCGGACAAGGAGGCCTTCGGCACGGGCAAGAAGTTCGACGAAACGCACATCAAGCAGTTCGGCGCCGGCTCGATCTTCAAGCCCGCGGGGACCGGAGCCTGAGCCGGCATCCATCGCCGCCGTTCATCTACGATTCCAGACCCGGATCCTCCGATCCGGGTTTTTCGTTGCGCCGCGATGCTCCACGCACTGCAATCTGAGTGTTGAAGCGGTTTCGGCCGGCGGTGGAAACTCAATCCGATCGGTGATCACGACGTTGCAGCGACGATCATTAACACGCCTTATGAAGCGGCCCGAACCTCTGAGGAAAGGCAGGGATATGCTTCGACCTCAGTTGAAATGAGATACACGTTTGAGCTTCCGAGCCGGGTTTTGTGTGCCTGGGCCCAAGGGTCCCTCAAGGTCGCGTTTAAGAGACCATGCAGGTAGTTGGCCTGGCGTTTGCACCCTCAACAATCCTCAATCCCGGTAATTCTCTTGGGTCGGGTCCGCCCGGCCAGTACAATGGCGATCACGAAGCGACTTCGGCCGCCGGTAGGGGCCCGGGCCGAGTAGTGACCACGACGCCACGTTCACGGTCAGCCCACCGCAAACGGCCTCAACCCCCAATGGAGGTAGGGACATGCCTATTGGATTGTCAACCAACGTGCTGACGGTATGCGCAGCCAGCCTGTTTGCTCTGGCGGGCGGCATCCAGTCAACTTCCGCCGCCGAGATCCACGTGTATGAAGGGGATTCGATTCAGGCCGCGATAGACGATGCTTCCGAGGGCGATGAGATCATCGTCCATCAGGGAACCTACACGGAGAACCTGGATCTTCTGGGGAAGGCGATCATTCTGCGCAGCACAGACCCGACCGATCCGGACGTGGTGGCCAGCACGATCATCGACGGCGGGGCGATTACGACCGTCGTGACTTGCGCCAGCGGAGAAGGGCTGGACACGGTCCTGAGCGGTTTCGTCATCACCAACGGCGACGACCACGATGAGGAAAACGGAGGCGGGATGAGCAACCGGGACAGTAGCCCGACCGTGTCCTACTGCACCTTCACCGCCAACAACTCAATCTGGGGCGGCGGTATGCGGAACCTGAACGCCAGCCCGAATGTGTCCCACTGCACGTTCGATCAGAACACCGCGGGCACCGGCGGCGGGATGATTAGCCAGAACGGCAACCCAACTGTGACCCACTGTACGTTCACCAACAACTCGGTAGGCGGCAGCGGCGGTGGCATGGTGAACGCCGGCGGCAGCATCGAGGTGAGCGATTGTACTTTCACCGGTAACTCTGCCGCCTCCGGCGGGGGTATGCAGAACTACGCCGGCACTCTGACGGTTTCCGATTGCACCTTCAGCAACAACTCGGCCAACGCGGGAGGGGGCATCCACAACTACGAGGCCAGCCCGATCATTACGCGCTGTACATTCATCGGCAACACCGGCGAAGCATCGGGCGGCGGCATGCAGAATCACGAAGCCAGCAGCCCCGAAGTCGTCAACTGCTTGTTCACCGGCAATACGACCAGCTTCTTCGGGTCGGCCATCTGCGTGTACAACTCCGAGTCCACCATCATCAACAGTACGTTCAGCGGCAACGACGTCGATGCCATGTATTTCATCAATAGTCAAGTGACGGTGGCAAACTGCATTCTCTGGAATAATGACCTTTACGAGATCGGCGAAAGCAACAGCAGCGTCACGGTTTCCTACAGCAACGTCCAGGGAGGTTACAGTGGCGAGGGAAACATTGATGCCGATCCTGCTTTCGCGGACGCTGGCAGCGGCAACTACCGTCTGTCCGCCGGCTCACCATGCATCGATGCCGCCGACAACAACGCGGTACCGGCATGGGTGACAACCGATCTTGATGGCGAGCAGCGTTTCGTCGATGATCCGGATACCGACGACACCGGCCTGGGCGATCCGCCCCTCGTGGACATGGGCGCCTACGAGTACCAGCCACCGGATCCGTGTCCGGCCGACCTCAACAACGACGGCGTGGTCAACATCGACGATCTTTTCGAAGTGCTGGCCCAATGGGGGCCGTGTGCCTAACCGGGAACATCGCGCCTCCCATCATCTGACCCGCCGGCCCCGCCCACGCGGCGGGGCCGTTTCCTCCTGCCTGGTTGCAGTTCTGAGCCGTTCAGGTGTGGTGTGATTCGGCCCACACCATGCCGCGCCCGGACGAAAGCCCGCAATGCCGGGTCGAGATCGGGTTTCTCGGGCGCCTGAGCGGCGTTGAGACCTGATCGCAGGTGCCGGACGGGTCGAAAAACCGGCCTCCGTGCCCTACTGTTTTGCAACGATGAGCACGTTGGATCAGATGGTTGCCTGCGGCCCTGAACGGATCTCTCCTCAACTGGATCCGATCTCGGGGCCGCGATTTCTTGCCGCGCCGACCATGGTATGTGGCGGCGGGTGGAGAACAGCGATCTGCGGCCGGTAGATGGGATCAACCGACGGGCCGGACGACATCGGCCAACCGTCGAAATACAGGAGTCCGCGCGATGATCGAGATCCGGATCCACGGAAGAGGCGGCCAGGGAGGCGTCACGCTCGCCAAGCTGATCGGAACCACGCGGTACCTGCTGGGCGAGTCCGTGCAGGCTTTCGGCGTTTATGCCGCCGAACGATCCGGCGCGCCTCTCCAGGCCTTCTGCCGCTGCGATACCGATCCCATCGTGAACCGGAACATGATCTACGAGCCGGATCACATCATCGTGCTCGATCCGACCCTGGTGGGAACGGGCATCACCACCGGCCTGAAGCCGGGCGGCTGGATTCTCATCAACATCCATGAATCGCCCGAGGGTTACGTGGAGAAGTTTCCGGGCTATCGGATCGCCACCATCGACGCCACGGCCATTGCCCGCAAGTACAAGCTGGGCACCGCGAGCGTGCCGATCGTGAACACCGCGCTGCTGGGGGCGGTGGCCCGCATTCTCGGTTTTACGCTCGACGAAGTGAACGCCGCTTTGGAGCACATGGGTTTCGTGGGCGGCAACATCAAAGCTGCTGCCGACGCCTTCGAGCAGGTCCGGATGGCACAGCCCATCGCCGAGGCGGAAGTCAAGAAGCCCGTTATCCCGCGCACCCGAATCGGCGGGCTGGTGGACGGCAACACCGGCGAGTTGCCCCGCATCAAGACCGGAGACTGGGCCACCCAGCAGCCTCAGCGCCGGGACAAGATCCCCCCCTGCAACCACGTCTGCCCGGCCGGCAACGACGTGCAGGGATTCCTCGCCCATCTCGCCGATGACCGTGTCGATGAAGCGCTGGAAACGCTGCTGAGAAGCTCGCCGTTCCCCAGCGTGTGCGGCCGCGTGTGTCCGGCCTTCTGCATGGAGAACTGCAACCGCATCCAGTTCGACGGTGCGGTCAACGTGCGCCAGCTCGAGCGCTACGCCGGCGATAACGGACGGGTGGAGATCAAGCCGGAGGCGGATCGGCCGGAGAAAGTCGCCATCATCGGCTCCGGCCCCGCGGGCCTCTCCGCCGCTTACCACCTGGCGCGCCTCGGCTACAAGGTCACCGTCTTGGAGGCCGGCCCGCATCTCGGCGGGCTGCTCGTTACCGGCATACCACCCTTCCGACTGCCCCGCGACGTGATCGATCGCGAGATCAAGCGCATCCTCGACCTCGGTGTCAAGATCAAACTCAACCACCGGGTTGACAAGAAGGAACTTGTCAAGCTCGCGGGACAGTTCGACACGGTCCTCGTCGCCACCGGCCTGCAGGATCTCCGCCCCCTGGATCTGGGAATCAGCGACGACCACATCGTCATGCAGGGAATCGACTTCCTTGTGGAAGCAAACGAGCGGAAGATCCGCGTGGACGGCGAGGATGTGATCGTGGTCGGCGGCGGCAACACCGCATTCGACGCCGCACGCTCGGCGCTGCGCCTGGGTGCAAAGAGCGTCCGCATCGTCTATCGCCGCACCCGCAACGAGATGCCCGCCATCGACGAGGAAATCGACGAGGGCATCGAGGAAGGCGTGGAGGTGGACTACCTCACCCTGCCGGTGAAGGCGGTCCCCGCCGAAGGCGGCGGCTATACCGTCACCTGCCGGCGCATGGAGCTGGGCGAGCCGGATGAGTCCGGGCGGTGCCGGCCGGTGGAAATCGCCGGCTCCGACTTCGACATCCACGCCGACCGCGTGCTGCTGGCCCTCGGCCAATCCTCGGACCTGACCATCTTCCCCGAGGGTACGGAAGTCCGCGAGGACGAGAAGCCGCTCGGCACGCTGCAGACGCCCCTGTTTGCGGTGGGCGACGTGGCCACATGGGACGGAACCGTCACCGCGGCCATCGGCTCGGGAAGGCGGGTCGCTTTCCACATCCACAACACCTTCACCGGCGAGCAGCTTCTGCCGCCGGCCCACGATGACTGCGATGTGGTCGCACCAGAGCAGATGCAGATGCACCTGTTCGAGAGGCAGCGCGGCTCCGAGGGCGCGGTCATGCCCCCCGAGGAGCGCCGCTTCAGCTACGAGGAACTCCGCGAGGGGCTGCCCGACACCGCCGAGGCCCGCCGCTGCATGAGCTGCGGGGTGTGCAACGAATGCGACAAGTGCATCACCTACTGCCCGGAGGGCGTGCTGCGACGCGTCGGGCATGAATTCCACTTCGATTACGAATACTGCAAGGGCTGCGGCGTGTGCGTCGCCGAATGCCCGCGCAACGTGACCTACATGAGCAGCCTGTGAGAATCGGGGACTGTTGACGGATTGAAGACTTTCAGTCCTGGACATTTGTGGGTGGGCAGGAGCGAAGTAATGGCACTTGAAGTCGTGACGGGAAACCACGCCGCCGGATACGCGCTCTCCGTGGCCGGTGAAGCCAACCGCAACGCCCGCGGCGTGTGTGCCGGCGCATACCCGATCACTCCGCAGACGGAGATCATCGAATTCGCCTCCCGGTTCAAGTTCACCAAGGGGAAGATCGTCCCCGTGGAGAGCGAGCACAGCGCCATGGGCGTGTGCATCGGCGCATCGATGACCGGGGCGAGATCGTTCACCGCAAGTTCCGCCAACGGCCTGTCCTACATGACGGAGAACATCTTCACCGCCGGCTACTACCGCCTCCCCATCGTCCTGGCCTGCGTCAATCGCACCATGGGTCCGCCGTGGAACATCTGGGCCGACCAGGGCGACGCCCTCCTCATGCGCGATGCCGCCCTCATCCAGTTCTTCTGCGAAACCAACCAGGAGGTGCTCGATTCGATCCTCCTCGGCTTCCGCCTCGCCGAGGACCATCGCATCCTCATGCCGGTGATGGTGTCCCTGGACGCGTTCATTCTTTCCCACACCCTCATGAACACGGAGCTGCCCGAGCAGGAGCTGGTCGATAAATACCTGCCCGATCTCGACCTCCCCCACCAACTGGATTACGAAAACCCCTTCTGCGTGGGCGGCCTGGCCTGGCCGCAGGAAACCCTCTCCATGAGGGTGGACACCGACGAGGCGATGCAGAGGGTGCCGCAGGTATATGAAGAGTGCCGCGCCGAGTTCAAGAAAATCTTCGGCCGCGATGTGGGCGGCTTCTTCACTCCCTTCGAAACCGAAGATGCCGAGATCATCCTTCTCACCTCCGGCACCATCTCCACCAGCGTACGCGAAGTCGTCAAGGCCCGACGCGCCGCGGGCGAGAAGGTCGGCATGATCAAGGTCAGGACCTTCCGCCCATTCCCCGAGCAGGAGCTCATCGACTGCTGCAGGAGCGCGAAAAAGGTCGGCGTGCTGGATCGCAACTGCGCCGCCGGTCTGGGCGGAATCTTCTGGCACGATTTCCGCGCCGCCGCCCACGGCCGGCGCGATGACCTCCTCATCCAGGGATATCTGACGGGCGTATGCGGCGGCGACGTCACCCCCGACCTCATCGAAAAAACCATCGACGACCTCAAGAAACGCAAGACCGCCGACCGTCCCTTGTGGAAAGGAATCGACGTATGACCACCGCCACCGACCTCCCGAAGATCGCCACCAAGGGAATGGACATCGCCCTCAGCGAAGAGTGCATCATGCGCCCGGGCAACACCAACTGCGGCGGGTGCGGCATGTCCGTGATGCACACCTTCATCGGGCGCATCCTCGCCAAGGCCGGCGAGAAGGCCATGTTCACCATCCCCGCCTGCTGCGGCATCGTCACCGCCGGCGGATATCCCACCTCCAGCTATAACCGCCCCGTCCTCGGCTCGACCTTCGGCGGCTCGCCCGCCTTCGCCACCGGCATGGCGGTGGTACGCGACCTCAACGGCGAGGACGGCCAGGTCATCAACATCGCCGGCGACGGCGGAACCTACGACATCGGCATGGCCACCATCTCCGCCGCCGCCGAACGCAACGAGAACTTCATCTACATCTGCTACGACAACGAGATCTACGGCAACACCGGCGGGCAGCGCTCCAGCGCCACCCCCGTCGGCGCGAAAACCACCACCTCGCCCTTCGGCAAGGTCGCGGCCAAGAAGGACATCATCCCCATCATGGCCGCACATCGCATCCCCTATGCCGCCACCCTTTCCGTCGCCCATCCGGAGGATTTCGAGCGCAAGCTCATGACCGCGCTGCGAATGAAGGGCTTCCGCTTCCTGCTGGTCCATTCGCCCTGCCCCACCGGCTGGAAGAGCGAGCCGTCCCAGTCCGTCAACCTCGTGCGCATCGCCGTCAACAGCGGCCTGTTCCCCCTCTACGAGGTCTTCGACGGCAAGCGGTACCGCGTCAACTACAAGCTCGACGGCACGGACCCGGCCGATTACTACAAGGCCCAGGCCCGCTTCTCGGAAGGCGCCGTCAACTTCGACCTCGTCCGGGCCGAGTGCAAGGAGACCTTCGAGCGCCTCACGCAACTAACAAACATGTGGCCGGCCGCCGACGACGAATAGGCTCATCTCGCTCTGCGTTTTCAGGGGCGGCAGTGCGCCGGTCGCACGGAATTACATTGACGCCACCTCATGCCACCTTTATAAGGGGAAACAGACGTCTCGGTCAGATTTCCGGGAGAAAGCGATGCCCACTTCGTCCGACACGACTCGGCTCCTGCTCGATCTGCGCAAGGGCGATGGCTCGGCGCGGGATGAGCTGCTGACGCTCGTCTACGACGAGCTGCGCGACCTCGCCGCACGCCACATGGCAAAGGAGCGGCCCGACCACACGCTCCAGCCAACGGCCCTGGCCCACGAGGCGTACATGCGTCTCGTCGATGACGCCGACATGGACTGGCAGAGTCACGCCCACTTCCTCGGCGTGGCGTCCGAGGTCATCCGCCGCATCCTCATCGACCACGCCCGAAAGCACGACGCGGCTAAGCGCGGCGGCGCCATCAAGAAAGTGCGTTTATCGGACGCGATCAGCGATCCGGGAGGAGTGGACATCGAAATCCTCGCCTTGGACCAGGCCCTCCAGGAGCTGGCAGCGCTGAACGAGCGTCACCACCAGGTGGTGGTGCTCCGCTTCTTCGGCGGGCTGACCATCCGTCAGACCGCCCTCGTGATGGGCGTCGCGCCCAACACGGTCAATGCCGACTGGCAGACCGCGCGGGCGTGGCTGCGGCAACGTCTCCTCGATTCACCGAATTCGTAGATTCCTCTGGTCAGTCCGACCGGCGTTTGCGCATATACCAGTGACGCGTGAGTGAGGCGACCCATGATCACGCCCGAACGCTACCAGCGTCTGGCCGAACTGTTTACCGCGGCCCGCGATCTTGAGCAGGCAGAATGGGGTGTCTTCCTGGATCGAGAATGCGGCGATGATCGCCAGCTGCGCGAAGAGGTCGAGGCGATGCTCGCCGGACACGCGCAGCCGGACGACTTCCTGGATACCC
>CP070772.1:3232850-3254812 GCA_020345805.1 Phycisphaerales bacterium
TCCGCGGTTCCGATAACCACCGTATCGCCGACCGCAATCGATTCCGGGTAGCCGCGGACCGAGTAGAGGCCGCCCGCCACCTGCTCCATCTGCGGGATCAGGCGATAGTCGAACGCATACTGCCCGCGGCACCTGAGGGCAACCTCATGGGCCAGCGTGGAGCTGTCCGGATCGCTGAGGTCTTGCCACGCCTCCCGATTGAGCAGCGGCTCCAGGTAGAACGACTGCTCCGCATCCCATTTCAGGGTGAACCAGTCGTCATCCGGCGACAGGCGCCCCAGCCGGTTGAGCTCCACCTCATCGACGCTGGTCACGTCGGGCATGCTCCACTCGAGCATCAACAAGGCGATCGTATTCGCCTCTTCGGTGTACCGCTCGGCCCGTACCCCGATATAGGGAAGGAAGAAGTCCTCTTCCCCGTAGACGAAGACGAAGGCGTTGTTTACCTCGATGTCCATGAACCGCGCGCCGCCGATCAGGTCGAGGAACAGCTGCTTGTCCTGATAGAAGTTCCACGCGAGTTCGCCCCCGAGGCTGAACGACTCGCCGGTGAACTCTTCGTCCGCGAATCCGACTTCGGAAGCCACGAACTCGCTCCAACCGCCGTAAACCCGCCAGCGGAGAGTGTCCGAATCCAAGAACTTGGCGCTGTAGCTACCGAGGGCCGCGTTGTTGCCGTCGAAGTCCGCGCTGATGAACTCCAGGCCAAGGATGTCATCATTGCCCGTCAACTGATTATGGTACAGGCCGAACCGATACCGCATGCGATCGGTCTGTGCCGTGCCCGTATTGGAAGCCTGCGCATAAAGCAGCAGCGGCTTGTTCTCGGTGACGAGGTAGTCCAGGGCCACGCTGAGAGGTTCCTCCGCGGGGGCGATGGCCGCATCGACCCGTCGACCGGGATGGCGCGAGAGCCGGAAAAGGTAGTTGTCAAGCTCATCTCGCCGCAGCAGGTTCGCCGGCTCCTCACCCTCCGCCACGGTGACCTGAAACGGCGAATCCTCCTTGATGAAATTGTGGACCGGATGATTGATGCGGTCCTCCATGGGGACCCGCTTTCCCAGCGCGAGGGTCCGAATCTCGGAAACCACGCCGGTGATCATGCTCAGGCGGAACTCCGTGCGATCGCCGCGCAGATCCGCCAACCCCTCGTCCGGGTCCAGCTCCTCCTCGGCGGGCACGACGTGGATCGCCATGTAACCCCGGTCCGTCATGTAATCCCGAATGCCTTCCAGGACCACCTGTATCGCCCCGGCCGAGAACATGGTGATCGTCTCGCCGGTCAGGTCTCCCAGGGGCACGGCGGCGGGCTCGACACCAGGCCGCCACGGAACGTAGCCCCGCGGCGTGGGCACCAGCCCCACTTCGACCGTGTCCAGGATTTCCTCCACCGCAGGCAGACTCGGGTGTAACTGGCCGGCGTAGGAAAGCTCGAAACGGCTGACGGGATAGAACGGGCCGTCATAGGAGAGGACCAGGCTGAGCATCTTGTCGCCTCGCCCCCGCAGATCCTGACCGGTATCCGGGTCGACGTCGTTGGGATCCGCGACGATGAAGAACTCAAGACCCCGTCTCTCTTTCACGGCCGCAGTCAACGCATCGGTGATCGCATTCAAAGCACTGAGGTGCAGCAACAGCTGCGCGCGCGGCTCCCCCGCCTCATCTTCCGCTCCCGTAAGCACGATGGTGCGAAACTCGATGGTCTCCCTTTCGATCCCTTCTCGAGGGGCCACATACCCCGAGGCGACCTTCCCCAGATCTATCTCGACATCGCCCAAGCCCGGAGCCAGATCGGTTGCGATGTCCGGCAGGAAGGGCAAGGCCTTTGCATACCCCATTTCCACGCCCGTCACTGCATAAAGCGGGCCGTCGGCAACGGTCGCCTGACCGAAGGCGGGCGGCTGGGCCTGGACGGGAAAGGCGAAGTAACAAGAGATCAAAAGCGCAACGGCGGCACGGAGGGTTAGTGATCGCTTCACAGTGGTGCTCCCCGATCTGCTGTTAGTTTCAGTGAATGAATAAACAACGGCCCTGTGCAGGCAGTCCCCGCAGCCGGACTCCTGCCGTGATTCGTCACAGTGCGCGGTACGGCATGCCACGATCACCTCGGGGACGAACCACCCACCAGCCCTGTTCCCAACGCTGTGGGCTGCGGAACAGGAGAGTTTACAGAAAATTCCGGCACAACGTCAAGGCACGCGCCAAGACCGAAGGTTTACCGCCATGGAATCTGCCTGCACCGACATTCACACAACGGGCGGGCAGGGGCGGACGGCCCCTTCGCCGTTGCCTAACACCCGTGTTGCCAACATGTTAGCTTCCTGCACCGGACGCCTCGGCCCGGGACAGGGCAATCTCCTGTTCCACCCGCTCTATGAACTCCGCGTCCATCCGGTACGGAACGTCGGTCGTCAATGGAAGCTCGGCGGGCGGGACGCGGATGCAAAACAACTCCCGCTGCGTCGGGGGACCTATGAGCAGGTCGGCCCAGTCGCCCTCCAGCGGGCAGATCACCCACAGCGGCACCTGACTGGCAAACCGGCCGAGAAGAAACTCGCCCCACAGCAGAAGCGTCTCGATCGGTCCCTCCGCGCATCCGGGCACGCGCACATGATGTCCCCGCCCCTTCAGCGCACCTGCCCTGGTGGTGGAGGACGACCGCCCGCTCATCGGCAGGTACTCGGACATCTCACGTTTGAGGTGATAGAGCAGACGGGTCAGCCCCTCGTGGTCCGGCCCCATCTCCGAGCGCGCCGCCAGCACACCCAGAGGACCCGGCCTGCCGGCTTCAACCTGCACCGGTCGACCGGAAGCCGCGCCCTCATCCAGCATCGCCCTCACTTCCTCTCTGGCCCGGTCGACAATCGAAGTGACCACCGCCGGTGAGGTTGTGCTTCCGCACGCCTCCCGAGCTTTCTCCAGCCGCTGGAGTGCGGCGGGGGCGACTCGGGCGAATTCCACCCGCTCCCCGCCGACGCACATGATCATGGGGTAGCGTGAGCGCCCCTTCCCGTCCGAGGAGGACCATATCCGCCCCAGAACCCAGTCCGGCCCTTCCCAGTGGGCAAAGACGTGGCGGAATCCCGGCAGGCTGCGCTCGGGGCCGAGCCTCTCCCAGGCGCCGGCGTCGATGTTCCCGCCGATTCCTTCCAGGTAGAGAATCCGCTTGACCTGAACCAGCCGATCGGTCTCCAGACCCAGGTCCGGGATGTGGTCATCCCAGGCCGGGTGCTTGCCGAACGCCGCCACCTGAAGGTCCGGCCCCTGGTCGGTGTTCGGCCGCAGTTTCCTGATTATGCCGCGGAGTCTTGAAATCGGTTTGTCTCCCAATCAGCCGCAGCCTGCGGATCATTGCCCGGGCGGTCCATCCACCCGACGGAACTAGTCCTTTTCACTTACAGAATCCCAACCGCGAAGGGCCTCTTCCGGAAGGGGTTGATCGTTGAACACGAGCTTCAGCCACAACGAGTACTCTTTGGCGGAGTCGTCGGGCTTGACAAGGAACTGCAGCAACCATTGTCTGCCCGTAGGCTCTCCGTCCTGCCCGTCACGCAGCGGCCTGGCTTCATTGCAGTCACGCATCATTCGGAAGAGGGACCAGTGGCCGTTGAAGGTGAGAGAAACCGATTCGCCGGCCTCGCTGCGCCGGAGCGTCATCTTTATGGTTTGTCCCGGATAGCGCAATTCCAGGCCGTCGAGTTCCACCTCGTCCAGCAGGGTTCTAATCTTGTACGGCCGGTTGTTGATCTCGAGAATAGGCCAGCTGCCCCATTCGGAAGAGAAGTCATCGTCCCCGGCACGTCGGTTGACCGCATGGACCTCCACGGTGTACGACCTCCGCGGGCCGGGCAGAGCATCGACCAGCGCCGACAACTGTTCCAGCTCAGCGCCGTGATCCGTGAGAAGCGGGGCTCCCAGGTCCGTCAGCAGATCCTTCACGTCCGGTTGCAGTGATCCCCAATCCGCCGCTCCCTCAACAGTGGACTCGGTAATGCAGGCTCCGACCCTCGCCTGGACATCTCGAACCTTCTCGGCAGGCAGATCATCATCCGAGCCGGGATCCACCGGGAACATCTTGTAATCCGGCTGTTGCAGTTCTGCCCACGAATCGCCCGCCCTCTTCTTCGCATCCTCGACCAGCAGCTTCAATGCATTGCGGCCGAAGGCGGCCCAGAATCGCTTTGCCAGGAACTCCAGAGCAGGTTCGTCCGGGTTGTATGACACGAAGTAATCCGCAATCCCCTCGCTAACACGCAGAAGCTTGTCTCGAACATCGCTGGCAGTGCCCTCCTGCTTCTTCCAGTTTCGCAGCAGGGTGCGGTACCGCGAAGCATTCGTCTCGCCTTTCGGTTCCCCGTCGATTTCCCGATCCGGCTCCTGGTCCAGACCAGCCGCCTCGGTGATGTCGTTCAGAGCATCCTCGACGTTCTTCGCAAGTGCGGGCAGCTTGTCGCCGAAGTCCGGGTAGTCATATAGCACCACCTTCTTCCGAAATTCTTCCCAGTCGAGTGCCGGGTCAAACGACAAGAGCTGTCCGACCAGAGTCCCCGCCCCGTCGGCCGACCAGTACCTGAGGTAATCACTGACATACTCGTCAATACGCCGTTGCACCACTTCCCTGTCGGCCCCGGCTGCGAGATCGCGAACCGCTTTCCAGTCCTTCACCAGCCCGACGGCAACATCCGGACAGAACCGCCCGTCCGCATCGAGCGGAGCGGCTGCGCCCGTCGCGGAATCCGATGAGTCCTCTGACTTCGACTGCAAAGCGGTCAGGGGAATCTGGGTGACGCGGCAATCGCTGTCGCCGGCCTCGCCTGCCACCAGCTTCGCGATATCGGCGACGGTAAGCCCGGCGAGCCGCCCGTCGTCAGCTTCGCTCCGCAGGCGCTGAAGGAACCGGTCCGCCAGAGCACGCTTACCCAGTTGATCGGCAAGCCCGCCGACCGCCCGCTCCGCGGTCAGTGCGTAACAGGCGGCGAGCCTGTCCTTTGCCGTGTGCTGCCAGCCATCGGTGGCGTCCGTCTCGCTCCAGCCACCCAGAACCGCCAGTCGCTTGATTTCTTCTCTTGCCGCCGCCAGCTCGTCTCCGGTCGTGAGCAGGCGAGCGGCGGTATCGCCGAAGCGCGGGCGTTCACCGTCCCCGCCGGCCTCTGCGGCCCGCATCGCCTTGTCAGCCTGTTCGTACATTTCGAAGCGTATCTGGAAGAGCCTCGTTTGCGCCACGCCATCCCGGCCCTTCATCTCCAGCAGCAAATGTTCGAATTCACGGATCTCTCCCTCATCGTCGCCGTCGTCCGTTTGGCCGCCTCCGTCCTTGATCTGACACCAGCCGGTCACGAGCAGCCGTTCGATCTCGCTCAACTCGGCGGGCGGCGCCTCTTCGGTCGCTTCTTCTTCCTCCGCGCCGGTTGACGGGTCAGCATCCTCCTCGGGACAGGGGATCTCATCGATCGAGGGCTCCGTGTTTCCGCGGGCCTTGGCCAGAAGGAGGTCGTAGTGCTTCTGCACGCTGCTGCGAACGCCTGTGCTCTCCTCCTCCCAGGCTTTCGTCAGTGTCGCGTCCTCCAGCACCTCCAGCCAGGCGGACACCTTCTCATGAGCGCTCTGCAATCGATCGTACTTGTCATTCCAGGAGTTCTTGGCGAGCTCCGCCGTTGAAAGCAGGTCGTCTTCCAGCACGCGGAAGCATTTCAGGGCGAGCCGGAGCGATTTGAGATCGTTCAGGCTTCTGTCGCCTCCTCCGGCCTCGGGATCGACCGCACCTGCGGGACCATCGGGAAGCTCGTCGAGCGTCTTGATCGCCCTCTCCGTGACGGTCATGCCGCCGGTCTCGGCGTCTGTACCCACGGCGGTGTTCAGTTCCGCAAGCCAGTGCTGGTTGAAACCTCTCAGCTGAGCAAGAATCAGCGCCTGATCCTCGTCGTCGGCAAGCCCGGCCGGCGGCCACCGGTTCTTGCCCCACATGTACTGCTCGGGGTCCCCTGCCTGCTGGTAGTCATTCCCATCCCGATAAAGCCAGTCACAGACACTCTGCAACGGCTCGATCATATCCGCGATATTCCCGCGGTATCTCTTCCGGCGATCCTCCTCGTTGCCCGCATCTTCAGGGCTGTCTTCCAGCAATATCCCCCTCTCATAGTCATCGTCAGGAATACCGAACGCAAGCATGTCGGCGACGTTGAACGGCCCGGGTTCCCCGTCGTTGGGACGAAAGTCCGGCTCGGCCCGGCTCACCTGCAGATCGATGAACTGGGCCAGGGCGGTGATCGCTTCGTCACTTGACCAGTCAACCGCCGGCCCTCGCTCGAACCGGTCTCGAGCGGCCTTGAAGAGGGGCTGAACCACCACCGCTCTGAACAGCTCCCCCGTCGCCTCCAAGCGCTCGTCCGGGCCCCAGAGCCGGCTGAACAGGGTATCGGGCAGCCAGAAGGCCGGGGGAACATCCATCTTCTGCATCGCATCGTCGCGGCAGCGCTCGAGAAACTGTACCAGCGTGCCGCCGTCCGGGGCCACGTTGTCGTTACCCACGTACACGAACGGGCGATAGGGATCGCTTTCAGGGAGTATGCTCGGATCCCGTTTCACCAGGACCCAACTTTGATCTGTCTCCGGGTCTTTGAAGTTGTCGGCCGCGTCGGTCCAGATCGTCACGTGGTCATCCACCTCGCTCTTGTAATCGAAATAAGCCCAGGCAATCAGCACGATGAGGATGACCGAGGCCAGCGACCCGGCTCCCAACAGCAGCGTCCTGCGCTTCCGCTGCCGGGCACGGGTGTTGGTGGCGTTGGTGACCAGTCCCCGTTCGCGGAAGACTTTCTCCATGAACATATCGCGCAGGAAATACGCGCGATCGTCCCTCCACAACGCTTCGTGCAGCGACTCGACCGGCACCCCCAGAGCGTCGGCCAGCTCCGCATCCAGCGCCTCGCCGTGCTGCATCGAGCTGGTGAAGTAGATGCCGCGCAGGAAGAGCGGCTTGGAGGACCATTCTCCGCCCACGAAGATCAGTTCGAGGTAGCGGCGCAATCGCGAGGAGATCCGCTGCATCGCCTCGGGAAAGGCATAAAGCTCGTCAACCTGGTCCGTCCGGCGGCCGGAATCCTCCAGATCCATGTCGAAGGACCCGTTCTCCAGCAGCCGCGACAGCCGCCGCCGCATCAGCCGCTGCCGGACCTGCTGCAAATGCTCGTCCATCATCCCCGGATCGAACGGATCATCCAGCGCACCGGGATTCGACCACCCCAGCATCTGATGCTGAAGCTGCGGATCGCGCAAGGTGCTGAAGAACTGCCGGAAGCCCAGCAGCTTGTCCGCCTTGGTGACGATCACGAAAACCGGGAAACGAACGCCCAGGGTCCGCTGGATCAGATCCAGTTGCCGGGCAATCCGCCCTCCCTTCATCTCGAGTTGATCGGCATCGTCCTGGATCAGGCTGTCCACCGGGATGGTGATCAGCAGCCCGTTGATCGGGCAATTGGGGCGGTTCTTGTTCAGCAGGCGCAGGAACTCTTTCCATTCGCGGGTATCGGTGCTCTCCACCTCGCCGAAGGTGAGGCGGCCGGCGGTGTCCAGAATCACCGCGTGGTTGGTGAACCACCAGTCCATGTTGATGGTGCCGCCGGTGCCCTGCAGCTCATCCTGAAGGCCCGGGGGGAAGCCGATACCGCAGTGCCGGATGGCCTCGGACTTGCCCGAGCCCGGCTCGCCGATGATCACGTACCAGGGCAGCCCGTACAGATCCTTGCCGTGCTCCTTGAAGGTGGCCACGCCCTTCTCGAACCGCTTGCGCATTTCGTCCATTCGGGCGCGGTCGGCGACGTCGGACACCGCCTGAGGAACGGCTCCCCCGCTGTCCGCAAGATCCTTCTCGAAGGGCTTGGCCTTGCGCTTCTTGCGACGGATCAAAAGGAAGCGGTAGAGGGCCAGCATCAGGCCGACCAGAACCAGCCCGATGATTATCACCATCACCACCGACCAGGGGACCGCGCCGCTGAATGCGAGAACCGCCAGGAAACCGGCGACGCTGGTGCAGGAGATCAGCATCAGACCGATCTGAGCGGACCGCGGGAGAGTTACGAAACGGTTGAGGAGAGTGTTCATGATCCCGCCCCCTCGTCCGATGCAGGTCCAGCCTCAACGATACGGTCGAGCGCCTGATTCAGGTCACTCTTCCGTTGGACGTAGAGCACCGCGCTGGCGACCAGGAGGACCACGATCAGACCCACCAGAGCCAGACCGAGCCCCAGCAGCTTGGCCCCCGGCGGTTCGATCAGGTTGCTCGTGTCGGCGTGCTCGTAGGCTTCCGGGCAGATCCTCGTCGATTCGCCCTGGTCCATGATCCGCCGCATCCGGGCCGAGCATTCCATCATCTTGCTGCTGATGAACTCCGGCTGATCGGAGTACCAGCCGGTGAATCCCAGTCCCAGACAGGTATAGAGCACGGCAATGCGCTCGTCGGCGGCCTCGCCGCGCTCGGCCAGAGTCTCCTCGAGGATATCGAAGAACTTCTCGTCGCCCGCCAGCTCGTTGCGATCGAACGCCAGGCGGTTCTCGTGCCATTGAGAGGCAAAGGGAAGCCGGCTTTCGGCCATCATGAAATCGACAAAGAAGATGATCGCCAGCTCAACCTTGGCAAACTCGCTTGCGAGCCCGGGAACCGAGGCGGCCTTCGCGCGAATGTCGGCGAAGATGCCATCGATCTGGCCCCGGGCCTCGCGGAACTCCACGCTGCCCCCCTTCCGGGCGGCCCGATTGAGCCGGCACACGTAGAGCAACAGCGGTTCGCATAGCTCATAGAGGGTCATGAATCTGCCTCATATTCAGCAACCGGCATGTAGAGAGTCAGGCTCACCTCCGCCCCTTCCGCCCCCGGCCATTGTGCGCTGAGCGTCATTTCCTGCTTCACCCGCTCCCACATCCGGGGGTTGTCGGCCGTGATCAGCCGGAAGTATTGCCGCTCGGCATCCACCGGCAGTTGCATCGGCGGTTGACGTTCCTCCATCAGCTTCACCCCCCGGACCGCCCGTCCCGCCATCGACTTGGGCATCAGTTTGAACCGGTCCTCGTCCGCCACCAGGCGGGCCATGGTGGTGTGCTCCTCCTTGTGATTGATCGCCAGGTAGTAGTCGGTCGGTCGAGTGAAGTGCTCCTCGCTCAGGGCGGCCGCGAACAGATTGCCTTCCCTTTCGAACTCGACCTTGATGAAGCTCGGGGCGACCGTTCCGCGGAGCAGGGCGCGGATTCGTCGGGCCAGCTCGGTGAACGTCACGAACGGCGCATCATGATCGTAATCGGGAACCTCGGACTGATCTCGATCCGGCTGCAACGCGGCCAGCTCGCCCAGCAGGCCCCGAAGCTCCAGATACATCTCGAACGGGCCCACGCCCGTGGCCTCGATCAGGTGCATCAGTCGCCCGCCGTAGTAATTGAGGGTTCTCAGGCGCAGCATCTGCTCGAACTGGATCCCGCGCATGGTTTCCACGCTGAAACCGCCTCTGGTCATCTGCACCAAAAGTTCCCGGCGGCTGGCGTCGACCGCGTTGGCCAGGTCCCGGGCGAGATTCCGAAGGATGACGCTGCCCGAGAGCAGGAAACAGGGGGGGACGAAGTTCGGATCCTCGCGCGGCACCCCGATCTCCTCGCCCGCGCCGTGGACGATCCTCAGCAGCGGGAGGACCTCCAGATCGGTCAGGTCGTCGCCCTCCAGGAGCAGGCGTGCGTTGACGCGACGGACCCTGATCGGCTGCGGGTTCTCGCCGGAGTTCTCGTCCGGCCGCTCGACTTCCGTCACCCGATACAGGCGCTTCACCCGCCAATCGGCATCCGGCCCGCCGTCCACGGCGTTGGCGCGGGTCGGATACCACAGGGGCACGGCCAGATGGACCGCCAGCGGGCCGCTCCCGGCCTTGAACGGCTTGGTGACGTCCAGCGGCGGCAGCTCCGCGTTGCTGTCAATGTCCACGTACAGACCGCTGGGCATGATGACCCGCAGCCGGTCGAAACGGACAATCAGATTGCTCAGTTCATCACGTGAGACCGCCAGCTCGACCACCCCGTAGGGATAGGGCTGCAGCAGTCTCCGTTCCGTTGCCAGATCTTCGAACGCTCGCCGCTGCATGAGCTGGAGGTGATGCGGCCGAAGGAACAATCCCTCTTCCCAGTGAACATGGCCTTTGGTTGTCATGCGCGCCTTTCGCTTGCACTACGTGCGGGCCCCTTCCAGGATTCGACCGGCATATTCGGCAACCACCTGCAGGATCTCCCGCGCGATTGAGATCTCATCGAGTCCCTCCGCCAGTTCCCGGTACTTGCGCCAGCACTTGACCTCCCGACTCTCCAAGAGCTTGGTCCCCTCGAAATCCACGTGGCTCTCGATCGCGGCGACCGACATCTTCTCCAGATGTCGATGCGTCCACTCCCGGGGCGCGTTCCTGATGGCGAGGATCATCGAGGCGATCATCCGCCGCAGGTTCTCCAGGCTCTCTCCCACCTCCGTCCGGGAGATATCCTCGTCGCCGCCGAGCCACCTGGCCAGATTCGATTTCAGCTTGCCCGACTCCCGGAGCTTCTCCTTGGGAGCGATCTCCCGCCACGTCTTCCAGATCATCTTGTCAAGATCGATGGCCGCGGTCATCAGCAGGTCGACAGCCGCCAGCGCCCGATCCGGATCGGGTGCGGCGGTTTTTTCCAGATCCAGAAGCGCCGACAAGGTCTTCACCGCGTCGTCCCGCCAGGCCACCGTGGGGGCGGGGCCCAGACCGGCCGCGGCCAGCCGGTCCCTCACCACCTGCCGTTCCGCCTCATTCAGCGAAGGCAGGACTTCAGTGAGGCGCGAAACCAGGAAACTGGCATCCGACAGTTCACGCTCGTCCACCGACGATCTGGGGACGGCCTCCTCGGCCCGCGAGGCGACCGCAACCTGTCGGTCCCAGCTTGGGAAGCGGTCCTCGAGGCGCTCCAGGAATTGTTGCCGTTCAGCCGGTGGAACCTCCGCCAGAGCGCGTCGGAGTTCGTCGGCGAGGTAATCCTGACGTACCTGCGGCTCCTGATCCGCCAAATCAAACTGGACCATCCGAAGCCGATTGGCGGTCTCCGCCACCAACTCCGCGCTGTCCGATCTGTGCTGTGCCATCGCATCAGTCCCCGCGGGCCGCAGCCGTAACCTAGCCGCCCGATAAAACGGCAACTCGTCAGTATAGCTCCGAGCGCATGGATGTGATACGGGGCAAACCGGCGGCGGGGTACCGCCTCGGCCCGGCTCTCTGGTCACCGGGCCTCCCCGGCGGACACCTCCCCCGCCCCCCCGCCGGCCATCGGTGAGGAGGCCGGTGTCGCGCTTTTGCGAGGGGGAGACCCTTTGCCGGGTTGTTATCGGCCGCTGTCAAGCGGCATCGGACGAGCCGGTGATGCCGATTGCACCCTTGATGCCGCATGAGCCGCCGAGTTCTCCGGCGGAACCGCCATGCCTCCAACTGACCGTGCAGGAAGCCCGCGGATTAGCCGATGACCGCCTCAGGCCGGATCGCCGGCTTCATCACTCATGGCCTTATTAAGGAGGGGAATCGCATGAGGAGCAGACGATTCCACGCGCTGGCCGCCTCGGCAATCGCCGCCGCAGCCCTCGCCGGTTGCTCGAGCCCCGAATCCGCATCCACCGATCAGCAGTTCCAGATGGTGCGGATCACGGAGGAGATGCTGGACCGGTATCCCGCCACCTTTCACTACCCGGTCGTCCAGCTCAGCGCCAGCGATGACTGGGGGATCATGGTCTATGACTACTATCTCTCGCACCGGGATCATATCGACCAGGGCCAGACTTTCGTGAAGGCCGGGATGGAAGCGCCCAACGACTGATCAAGCGGCGGCCGGATCACCCCACGGGTGGCCGCCTGTACTCTTGCATGCTGGAACCGCTGCCGGTGGCGGCGGTTCGTCTGCTGCGCGGATCGGCCCGCGGCCGCCGCCGCTCACGGTCGCTCCACGACCTCTTCGCCTGCATTCTCGCGCGGGTACCTCAGATACCAGTACGAGGGATCCTCTTCATCTTTATCGAGCACTTCTCTCTTCAATCGGTCGTACAGGCTCTCGCTCTTCGGCGCGTCCACAGAGAAAGCCAGACGGAAGCCGACATCGGCAAAGGCCCATCGGTAGCGTTGCCCTCTTTCATCATCGCCATACGAGTCCAGCCAGGGCAGTGTCATGCCGGCGGAGTAAACGGCTTCGGCCACCCATTGGGAGAGGGCCGATGCCCCGATAACCCGTAGCGGCGTCCCCGCCGTCCACAACAACTTCGCAATGTCAGACGGCCCCCCATTGCCGACCAGTTCGCGGTCGGTCACAAGCTCATGGACGTTCCCGACGAGGTTCCTGAACTCGCTGCCCTCGCCGATATCCGTCTCCCAAAACCACACGTGACCATCATTGTGATCCCGATTGTACGTGGCGTGCTGGTAGCCCCCTCTTCCGGTGACATCTGGATCCGAGTCCGGATCGCAGTCTGGCGGCCAGTCTGGATCCCGGAAGGTCTCGACATCAGGGAACGGATACTGATCTGCTCTCATCGCCACATCCGGGCGTTTCGATTTCAGGTACTCTTTCAAGCGCCCCCATCTCGCACCACGCAGATTTGCGAACTTGATATCGGGTTTGGATTCCGCACATGCTGCCTGCCATTCCCCCACCGTCGGCAACCGGCAGCCGGCAAGACCGGCCACGTACACCGCCACCTGGGGTGAGATCCGCGTCATGGGGTGCTCGGCGGTGGGGGCCAGCGGCCAAACACCCCCATCGGACGGATAATAACCTGGATTGAATCTCGGCCTGGGAATCCACCGGTTCGCCAGGCCCAATCCCACCCCCCTCTCCAGCCGTTCCCAGACCCGCACGCCGCGAATGTTCGTCGGCAGAGAGTCCATCACCGCGCCCCAGCTACCCGGGTCGGATTCCTCAATGATGTCGATGAACAACCCCACCGGCACTTCATCAACACTGAGATAGGTCACCCGGTGCGGATGGTTCGAATCCGGGGGCGGCTCGACGAGACGGAAGGCCACCTCGTGGCCGGCGATGTCATAGGTGAGCCAGTCCGGCCTTTGAGGGTTGCCCGCATCCTGATCCTCAGCCGGAGGCAGGAAATCCCACTCCTTCCCCGCCGGCCCTTCCGTCAGAGCGCCGGGCACAAAGGGATCCGGCCCCTCCCGGCCCAGTTCGTTGTTTAACGTCGCGATTAGTTCCTCCCTCGCCGGCGCATCGGCGAGATCGATACCTTTGTCAGCCTCGGTGCCCACGAAGCCTCGCACGTACCCCTTCAACCTCGTCTCATCTGATCTCAGTTCCTCGTCCCCCTCAAGCCCGTCAAGGAACGTGAGCAGGCGGAGGTCGTAACCCAGAACGGTGTGCCTTTCCGACAGGTCCTCGGTGATTCCGAAATCGCCCTTCATCTCCGGGACCTGCCGCAGTCTTTCCTTCACATCCACTTCAACACCGACCGGCGGAGTCGTGACGGCAACCTTCAGCCTGAACTCGGCGCGATTCTCCTTCGCCTCGGCATGCCTTTCTTCCAACTTCGCCAAATCCCCCCTCAGCCATTCGCTCAGCGCGGCATACCGGCCGTCGTCCGGCGGATCACGCAGACTCTCGATCGCCCCAGAGACATTCTGGCTGAGAAAATCCCGCTCCAGCATCAGACGGGCGATGAACTGCTGATCGGATGTCACATCGGCCACGAGCTGTTCCGGCCTGCCATCGTCCCGCCGCAGCCATCGCCACGTGGCGAACACCGTCTCGACCCGGTCACTGGCCCTCGCCGTCTGCACCAGTTCGATGGCCATCTCATCCGGATTTGCCGCGATCTGAGTAATGTCCTCGGCGCGACCGCCGAGATTCCCAATGCATGGTTCGAGAACATCCGGAAGGTCCGCCGCCTTCACTTCCTGCAGGAGACTGCTTATTGTCCGGCCTTCCCTTCCCGAGCGGTCGATCACATTTGGAAGACTCTCTGCGGCACCGTAACCGCGATTCAGTCCGATCTCGACGTAGCTGAGCTCCGCCAAGGCAGACTTAACGGTGTTGTCCCGTCCGTCGTACGCCTGCCAGCGGACGCGCTCGTCTTCGTCAGCCAGGTCATCGAGTTGCCCAATATCCAATGTTGCGTCGACGATGCTCACTCGCTCGCTACGGCGAAGCTCGGCAAGCCTATCGCTCATGCGGGCGTCGAAACACAGCGGCTTGGCCGAAATCTCGAGTGGCTGCCTCGTTCTTGCCTGGCTCTCCAGGTCCCGCAGTTCTTGCTCGGCGGTATTGAGCCTGTTTCTGGCCGTCTCCACTTCGCGGCGGCTCGGCTGAGGATCCTTATCAGGCAGGACGGTGGGCGACCATTCGCGCCACCGCCGGTTGATCATCGCGGTCACTTGCCCCGGTCGGGAAGACGGGTCGAGCAGGTCGGTCCCCGTGCGGTCTTCCAGTCCGGCGTACGCGTCCATGATCCTCTCGCCGTACAGCGCCACCAGCTCATCGAGCCGCGCCTGAATGTTGCCCGAATCTGTCTCGCTTCCCAGAGCTTGCCTCAGGTCGGCCAGACCATTATCGATTGCATCTTTGTTGGAGATGATCGGAGCATGCCCCCAGACTTCCGCCACCTCCTTCTCCGCGCCGCTGAGCTGACTCTCCAGATCCGCCTTCTCTTCGGCGGTGAAGGGGGCATCCTGCACCTTCGTCCTCAGATCGGCCAGGCGCCCCTCCAGAACATTCAAACCATTCAACGGATCATCGCGGGGATCCGGCTCATAAGGCCGGTGCCCGTCGTACTCGTCGCATCTATCGCGAAGAACGCTCAGATGTTCCTCATACGTTTCCGCGCGCAAAGACTGGCCGACCACCGGCGACTCGTCGAGGTCCGCCTGAACCTGACGCCACCAGTCTTCACGGTCGACGTAGGCATCGGCCAATCGTCTGTACCGTTGCTTGAGATCGACCCCCAACGTCACCACATCGTTCAGGGAGGTCATCAGGTCCGCCAGATCATCGAGGTTCTCGATGGTCCGTTCCCACAGCATGTCGTCCAAGTCGCCGTACCGCCCGAGGAGTTTGTCTCCTTCGGCATTCACTATCGCGTCCAGATCCCGCTCGTAGGCGGCAATCCGCTCGATGGCCTGTCGGACCAGCTGCTCCTGCTTCAAGACCTTGTCGATCTTCGTCAGGCTGTCCAGGAGTTCGCGCACCGCGCCGGCATATCCCAACCTGTCCTCTTCCGGACTCGGAAACTTCTGGGGAATCAGCGCGTCCAGGTAATCGGCCAGCTTGGGCAAACTCGAGCCCTTCAGACTCGCCACCCGCCCACTCAACTGATTCCAGAGAGCCTGAACCTGTTCCTGGCACTCGACCACGCACGTGAAGGCATCTGCTATTTTGCACCAGTCATCGGGACTGACTTTGCTCGCCCAGGTTTCTCCCTTCAACTTTTGATAATCCGTGATCTGGCCTTCCACGTACGTTCTCGGATCAAGCCGCAGGTCGTCTTCTTTCGCCGCTTCCAGCCTGGAGATCACCTGCTTCAACTCTTCGAACTCCCCGCACGCTGCCAAAAAACTCTGATCACCAGCGGAGCGGGCATCCTTCAGGACGATGTCATAGAGCTTGTGTACCGCATTGGAGGTGATACTGAACTCATCACACAGGGCGTCCCAGTGCAGGTAGTTCGGATCGCACTGCTTCCCTGACGGTGTCGGCTTGAGGAAGAAATACCCTCCCACCGCCAGAGCAACAATCACCAGGCCGATCAGCGCCGCCCACGCGGGTTTGCGACCGGGTCCTCCGGCGCCGAGGCGTGTGAGGCGCTCGGCCAGCTCATCGAGTGATCTGACCCGCTGTGTTGGCTCGGGCGCCAGCAGGGCGTTGCAGAGCTGGCGCCATTCCTCGCCGCTGGCCCCGAGGCCGCGCCACTCGCTGCCGGGCTCGATCGGCCAGGCCTGGGGGCCGGGATACTCCCGATGCTCCACGAGGGCAAACAGCAGCTCACCCACCGCCATGAGATCGGCCGGCCAATGCCGGTCCGCATCCACTTCCTCGCGGGGCAGAGGGTCGGTCAGGACGATCCGGGCGAATGCCGATCGCCCGGCCCGGTCCATGAGTACGTTGGAGGCCTTGAGATTGCCGTGGGGCCGGGCCGACGCTTCCTGCAGTTCGACCAGCCCGCCCACGATCGCGCTGATGATCGCATGCAGCGAGCGCGCATCGGATTGCACCCGGCCGCTGATGAGGCGTCCCAGGTGCATCTCATAGCGGTCGGTGACGTAGAACCCGCCGTCCTCGAGTCGGCCCGCGGCGTGAACCGGGGCCCAGTGCCGGCCGCCGCCCGCTCCGGCCGCCCTCAGCGCCGCCGCCTGCTGGAGGAACCGCTGAATCGCCCGCTCGTTCTGCTCGCGGCCCATCTCCGCGGGCGGGCGGCAGACCTTGATCGCGTACTTCTCCCCTCCTTTGCCATCAACGGCGCGAGCGGACAGAACCGAGAAGATCGGTCCGCCCGCAATGCGGCTGGTGCTCTCGAATCGATCGAAGGTCGTCATGGCACTGACCGCAGTTCAGACGTTCCAGAGGGTGAAGCCGGTGTCACCGTTTCTCACTCAGGGGACTGGTGAGCACGGACACCACTTTCGGTCTTACGATGATCTTGATGGTATTGGTCCCGCTGTCCCACCAGCATTGGTCCAGCGGAAGGATGGCTCTCCAGGGATCCGCCGCGCCCGGCAAGTCCACGTGCACATCTTCATCGTCCGTATTAGCGATGTACGCAAGGACGAAGAGATGCCAGGCGCCGTTCTCCTCCCAGGTGTTCCAGATGTCGTCCTTGCTGCCGATGAATCTCTCCCGGTCCTCAGTTCCCGGCGGGAAATCGATCTTGTAGAGAATGCTGTCATAGCTGCCCCGGAAACCATCCTCTTCGATCCAGTATGCGTTTATGCTCTTGGTTTCCCACTTCTCCTTGTCGCTCCGACTGACACCGACAAGATCCACCGTCACCTCACGGTCCGCCAGATACGGATCCTGAGCCAGGCTCACCTGGATGTTGAACCGCTTCATCTTGCTCTTGCAGGAAAAGCACCCGGCCATCGACAGCACCATCACCACACCCAGCAGATATCCGCAAACACGCTTCGTTGATCGCATGGTCACGCCTCCAATTGGCAGTCGCGGACTGCCACTGCGCCAGTGTCGGACCCGCGCCCGTCCGCACGCGGCAAAGTCAGACCGTACACAGGCTATGCATCACAACAGACATCATCGGCGACTTCGGCTTGCCGAACCCTTTTTGGTCGATCCCTTGTCGGCCGATCCCTCTTCGGTCAGCCCCACGGCGCATCTTCTGATCACCGCGTGGATCTCACGATTCGCGGCCCAGTCTACCACAATCAGGCTCCGGGAGCGAACCAGCAGATCTTCCAGTTGATTCTGCGCCGGCTCCAGCACCTTGTGCAACCCGCCGGGCGCCGCATCGCCGTAGTCGCAGCACACACTGTCCGGACCCACGCCCGGGAACATGCGCACCATCATCGCCAGCGTCTCCGCCCACAGGTCCAGCGGCACGTAACTGAACGCCTCCTCCGGCGTCATCTCCTCGTGGACCAGCCGGTGCGGACCCAGAGAACGGGCCCACCGTTCATCCCCGTCCATGATTCCCTTCACGCGAACCGCCAGCGACACCCCTTCATCGTAGTACTCGGCGCATTCGCGCGCCAGGCTCAACAGCTCGTCCAGCGCCACCGGCAGGCTCTGCTGCGGATGTGTAAGGAGGATCCTCGCCGCCAGAACGCCCAACGCATACAGGTCGCAGGGCGTGCTCAGCAACGGCACGACCTCAAACGGCACGCCGTTGACCGGCACCCCCTCCAGGGCCTTCAACTCCGCCCGACACTTATCGTCGAATCGCTGCGCCACCGACCGGAACCGGACTTCACCGGTGGCCATCGCCTGCTCGGCGTCAACGGTCGAATAAAGGTCCACCGAACCGCTGCCCAGGCGCAGCCGCATCCACAGAAGGTCGTTCGCCGCCAGGTGCAGACGCTCGTGCGTCTGAAGCGTGCCTTCCACCACGATGGCATCTTCGCCTTCGGAGACAGTCTGCCTGATCCGAACCACCCCCCGGTCCCGAACCGGGATTTGCCCCGAGGCCGGCCGGTAGATCGACGCCCGTTCACCGCGGCCGAGCAGGTAGTACTTCAGTTCGCTTCCCTCGATGGGCAGCTCCACGGCCTCTCCCGGCTCCGCCAGCGCGAGGGTGGCCATCCAGAGAAACGGCAGCCCCTGGCCGGCCTCGCCCAGCCCCACCCGGAAGCTGTCGGCGCTGACATTCAGCAGCGGGCGCTGCGTGGCCCGCACGGCTGCGCGCACCGCCGCCACCGCATCCGCCAGCAGCCGCAGTTTCAGATGAAACACCTCGATGAGACGACCGGCCTGGCCATCCCCTCCCAGCAGCAGGTGCCCTTCCGCCAGCCGCTGAAGAGCCGAGGCCTGCGACAGCTCACGCAGGAACTCGCCCAGGGGCATCTGGCTGGCCCCGTGGAACACCCCGCTCCACCGGCCACCGCCAAGCACGTCCGCAAACGACTCCAGATCGATCGGGCTGTACCGCCGGGCATGGAGAAGACCGGCCGCCGGATTGAGGGGTTCCAGGTCTCCGGCTTCGGCGACCGCCTGGTCGAACTCCACCGTGGCCTCATTCCGCGGGGCGTCGGAAGCCGTCGGCACGAACGGCGAGTCTTCCCCCAACTCCGGAACAAATAGGTAGCGGTGGATCGATGAGCGGTATCCCGGGAGGCCCTTCTTCGCCAGCAGCGCCTCATCTTCACAGAGTTGCAGCACCTGGCCGGATTTCGACTCGCAAGGATGAACCGCGACCCGCCGTTTCACATCCACGAAGACCGGAAGGGGGTGTCGGCTCTCCCATCCCATGCTCACGATCTGGCCGGCCCCCGCGGCCCGAGCAGCCTGGAACTGTTCCTCCCACTGCCGGTCGGCGACATCGTTGGAGTAGCAGTCGCGGATGACCGCCGGCGAGCCCGACAGCCCGCTGACGTCCTGAAGCCAGATCTCAACCCAATCCTGAACCGTGCCGCCGCTGTCGACCACGCACCCCAGAATCGCCCGGCCCAGGAGCATGTTGCGAAGAATCACGAACCGGCCGCCGGCTTTCTCCGGCTCCGTGCGGAACAGAACGCAGATCCGCAGTGCCGCCTCCTCCTGATCGGGGTCGATCGGGACGACACAGTATCCGTCCGGGACCTTCCTCTCCGCATGATCGTCGTTGTTCTGCGAGTTCATCGCTCGGTCACGCCCTCAGACGAATCCTCATCGCGGCACCCGCTCGACAAGTGGCTTACTTCCCCGGCGGTGTCCCGTCGGGCCACTGATCGTCCGCGAGGTGTTTAGTCTACGAGAGATGGCCCCACTGTCAAAGAGGGTGGGGCCACCAGAATTACGACTCCGGCGGGCGGCGGTGATGACCGCCGACGGCGATCCCGCCTAACCGCGCCCACTACCCCCTCCACCTTCACCGACAAACCGTCAGATGACGTCCGTACCCGCCTCCTCTATCAGCGCCTTCAGCATCTCGAGGCTGATCGTCTCACCCGGGAGGAAAGCGTTGAGGATCGCATCCTCCGGCAACACCTGCTCCGCGGTGGTGAGGCCGATCATTCGCACGCTCCAAAGCATCCGATCCAGCCTCTGAAGATCCAGCAGCACCTCGGTGTTGCCGACGTCACGCAGGTAGGCCAGCAGGTCCGAGGCGTCCGCGGGCTCCTCGCCCATCTCCTGGTCATAACCGGACCAGGCCCCGGCCAGGTCGTCGCGGATCTGCTCCACCGGCCGATCGCCGTCCATCGTCAACTCATTCCACCGGTTCAGGGCGTCATCGACCAGGGTGTAAGTCAGACGACCGATGGCCACCGATTGACCGGATTCCTGCCGGCTGACGACGGTAGTGGGAGCGTCCAGGAACATCACCCGGCCAGTCAGGATCCCCTCCAGTTCCTCCGGCCGCATGACGCGCGGTCGGATCCGGAGATTGCGAATCAGCGCCTCGATGTGGTGCGGCGGCAGCGGAGTGTCCTGCTCGATATCCTTCTTCTGCGGGTCCTCGGGGATAGCGCCGGTGAAGGATTCGGCGACATCCGTGCTCGTCGGGCCCTGAACCATCAGATCCAGATACACGCCATCCTTGTTCAGCATCTCTTCCGCCCGCACGTCGCCGTAGGAGCGCATCACGAACTCGCCGAGCCCGCCCCAGGCGTCACCGTCACCGTTGGGGTTGGCGAACTGAACCAGGCCATCGCCCACCACGTGCGGCGTGACGCTGAAGTAGAACCGCCCGCCCGCGACGAAGTCCAGCCCCAGATCAGTCCAGCGCACGCCCTTGGCGTCGATACCCTCGCCCGCCGCCCGGCTCAGAAGCCATATCTTGTTCGCGTTCACCAGCAGATCGCCGAGCGTATTGATGTCGCCCAACGTTGCGCTTCCCCCGGGCGTGTCGATGCGAAGATCGCCCAGCACGGTGAGCTTCTGGTTCTGCCCCATCGCGAAGTTGGCGGCACGGATCCTCAAATCGCCCGAAGCGCCGATGGTGGCGTAGACCGGTATGCCGACCATGTTCACCTGCTCGTTGAAGATCACGTCGCCCGTGGCTCGGATCAGCGAGGTGTCGATCAGCAGGAATCCCTCCACCATGGTCTCCAGACGCGCCAGGGCCTGGCTTCCTCCGACCTTCCCGTGGAACTCGGCATCGCCCCCCGTCTTGATAACCAGCGAGAAGGGGCCGTCGACGCGGTCGCCGAAGATGATGCCCGTGGCACTCTCGTCCAGCAGCATCACGTCGTTGCTGAGGAAGACCCGATCCAGGAACTCCATGCCGTCCTCGACGGTAATGTCCGCCCCGATCGTGGTGCTGCCCTTGGCATCGGTATACAGGTGCCCGACTTCAAACACCGTGCCGTGGAAGGTGGTCTGGTCGGCGAAGATGCTCAGGTCATTGCCGTTGCCGTCGATGGTGGAGAGGAAGTCCACGGAGTCTGTTCCCGTGACCTGGACATCATCCGTGAGCCGCACGGGGCCGTTGAACGTGACGGTCTGTCCCGTCAGGCCGGCCCCGAGCCGGATCAGGTTGCCCGTCAGTTGAACGTCGCGTCCGGTCAGGACGCCTTTGTGCACGACGTCGCCGTCCTCGGCATGCAGGTTGACGTCGGCGTCGGCGGCGTTGATCTCACCGGTGCTCGTGTTCCTGATTTCGCCGGCGAGGGCATGAAGATCCACCGTGCCCCCTTCGCTGTTGATGGTTCCGCTGTTGCTGATGGCCAGGGCATACAGGTCGGCGGCCCCGAGATAGATCTGACTGTCGGCGCCGCCGTTGATGGTGCCGGTGTTCTTGACCCCGGTCCCCTGACCGGGCTCGCCGCCGCTGGGAGTCATCACCACCGAGATCTTCCCTCCGCCGATGGGAATGAGCTGGACCTGCTCGGCGGAGATCATGGTCAGGACGCCGTTGGGGCCCACGTCGATCGTGCCGTGGTTACGGACCTGGGCACCCAGCAGATGGACGATGTTGGCCCCGCCGGGCTGGGCCGCGCTGATGTGGCCTTCGTTCACCACCTTGCCGGTGAGACCCGTGAACAGGTCGATGCCGTTCAGGAAGTCATCGTAGTCGATGATCCCGGCCGCGGCGTAAATGCCTCCCACGTCGACCACGGCATTGTTGCCGAAGGTGATGCCCGCCTCGTTGACGAAATATACGATCCCGTTGGAGGTCAGCGAGCCATCGATCAACGTGGCGCCGGCTTCACCCGAGATATAGTTGAGGAATCTCGCCGACGCATCCGGCTGCATGAAGACGACGCTCGTGCCGAAATCAATGTCGAAGCTGGTGTACTCGTAGATGGCGTTCTGTGTGGTCTGTTGGATTATCCACGTATTCGTGC
>CP070772.1:3254912-3268061 GCA_020345805.1 Phycisphaerales bacterium
ACGGCAACGTCACGATCACCTTCAGTCGCGAGGATCCGAAGGATGGGACGTACTGGATGCCGGTGACGGACGACTACTACTTCATCTCCCGCTACTACGGCCCGAACGCGAAGCTGAACGGTAACACGGTCCACGACATCCTGTTAAAGGACACACCGCTGGAAAGCAAGTTCAAGGCCACGAAGTTCTAATCGATCCAGGGAGCAGATTCATGCAACGCACTGCAATCACCGCGACGGCCATCGTGCTGTTCAGTGTGGCCGGATGCCAGTCCACGAGCAAGACGCCGGGCGCAAAGGCTGTCGATACGCGCATCGGCACGCTGGAGTTCGTCGGCGGCTATCCGACACAGGACACGATCGACAAGGCGTACGAGCAGCTCGACGTGCAGCGCGCCACGCAGGCCTATCTCGAGTTCATGCCGATGATGTCGGTCAACTCGATCTTCGAAGCGCATATTCGCGACTACGGCATGACGGCCGCCGGCGACGGCGCGCGGTTCTGTCTGATCGTCCATCACACGGATGCCGACCGCGAGTGGGCGTACGACCGCGAGTCGCACATCGGGCGACTTGACAAGGCGCTCGATGAAGGCGATAAGCGCGGATGGACGGTCGTGGACATGAAGCGGGACTGGCGCGCAGTGCATCCTCCCCCGGAAGCTAAATGACATCGTGAGCTTGAATTAGCCCGGAGACAAGAATATGACGTACGGAACGACAGCACTGACGGTCGCTTGCGTGATCACGGCGGGGATGGCGGGGACGGCCGCGAACGCCGACGCGACACCCCGGGGCGTCACGGATCCGGGGGCGGACGCCCAGTCGTCAGCCCGTGACGGTCTCGACCTCGACGCACCCGCTCAGCCGTTCGAACTGAACTTTGGCGCATTCCAGGATGATTCCACCGAATCACCTTCGCCAGCGAGTGACTGGCGCGTCGATTACAACACATGGATATGGATGCTGGGCGTCGACGGCGATATTGGCGCTCGCGATTTGACCACCAACGTTAGCGCCGATTTCGGCGACATTCTCGATGCCTCGGATTCACTCTTCGCCTTCTCAGGTCGGCTCGAGATCGCCAGAAATCGCTGGGGCGGGTTCATCGACGGGACGTACGCGAACATCGGAGTAGACGATGTATCTGGCCCAGTTGGCTTCACCGCCATCGACGTTACTGTGGAGGCAGTCGTGATCGACTTCGGCGCGACCTACCGGATCGGCGAGTGGACACCGAGCGGTGAGGCGGCACGCAACGCGCGTGACACCACACTCGATCTCTATGCCGGCGGTCGCTACAACAACCTGGATCTCGAACTTGACCCGACACGTTTAGCTGCGCGCAGTCGTGACATTGACTGGTTTGACCCAATTGTCGGCGGAAAACTAGTACTTCCTATCAACGAAAAATGGCACATCCGAGCCAACGGTGATATTGGGGGTTTCGGTGTCGAGTCGGACTTTACCTGGTCTATGACGGCCGTGATGGGATACGACTTCTTGCTTTTTGATCGTAACGCATCGGTGTTCTTCGGTTACCGCGCCATCGGATCGGACTTTACTGAAGGTGGCGGTAGCGAGCAGTTTACTTGGAATGTCGTTTATCACGGGCCAATTCTGGGATTCTCTCTGTTTTTCTGATCCCTCGAGATGGGAACGTGCCGGGCGACGCTGACGGCGGGGTAATTCACATGACAAACAAAGGATACGTGTCATATTAAAGGAGACCGCAATGAAGAGACTCAATCGAAATTTCTCTCGGTTCACGGCGATGGTCCTGGTGTGGTCGCTCGCAGCCGTGGTCGCCACAGGATGCGAAACCGCCGGGCAGACGGGCGCTCTTGCGGGCGGTGGCATCGGCGCTCTGGCCGGGCAAGCCATCGGCGGCGACACCGAGTCCACCCTCATCGGCGCCGCGATCGGCACGGGTATCGGCTACATCATCGGTAACGAAAAGGACAAGCAGCACGCACGCGAGATGAGTAGTGGCCGCACGACCCAGCCCGACTACACCCATGATGAAGTCGGCTCGCTGGGCGGCTCACGATGGCACCTCGTCAGCCTCGCGCCAAAGGACTTTGCTCCGCCCTATCAATCGAAGGTCATCGAGTTCAGAGCGGACGGCCGGGTCATCACCACCACCACGAACCCGGACGGGTCGGTCGATGTCTTCAACGAGCGCTATCGAGTAGTCGGCAACACGTTGATCGTCAACAAGCCGGGCTATCTGATCAACGCCGAGTTCCGGTTAAGCGGCAACGAGATGATCGTCGACGCTGATGAGTTCCGTGCGGTGTTGCGCCGCCTGGGCTCATAGACCCTGATTCGATTCTGTTACTGAGGTTCGTGTGTCTCCATAGCCGAGCCCCTGACCGCCGGTGTCGGTGGAGGTGTGAATCAGACTATAATGATCGCCGTCCGTTGGGAAATTCGAGGCTCTGGAGGTTGTGTCATGCGGATTGTATTCCGACCCCGGATAAACCGGGCGGTGACCGGGACGGTCGGCTTCTCCCGGTCCGCGCGAATCACCCGTCGCCTGCGCTACGCACTGATCGTTTTCGTGTTGGCCGGCTGTGCCGGGCCGAGACTGGCCCCCACGCCGAATCTGTACCTCTCGGACGCCGGCGACCCGTTTGATGAGGTTGCCCCCGAGTATCAGAGCAATCTCGTCGAGATACTCTATGCCACGGATCGCGTCCCGGTCGAGACCGGCGACGGCTCACTCAAGTACGGGCATGGGAGATCACCTTCCGTGGCCGCCGGCATCTGCACCGTCGCCATCGGCGAAGATCTGTCCTGGCCGGAGCTGGTGAATGCAAGTCGTGCAGCCAGGCGATCCGGCAAGTTACCGCTGCAAGTAACGAACATCAATGAGATGGTCCGATTCCCCGACTCCTCGACACCCATGGTCGAGGTCGGTGGTGTGGTGCAAGAGGACCCGGAGTTTCTTGCTGCGAAGGCCGCCGCCCATGCCGCCGGCGCGAACATTCTCCGCGAACGGCTTTCGCGTGTTTCGCGCAAGGAGGTCTACCTCTTCATCCACGGTTATAACAACACGTTCGAGGATGCTGCTTTCAGGATGGCCCAGCTCTGGCATTTCCTGGGGCGCGAGGGCGTCCCGGCCATTTACTCCTGGCCTGCGGGGCGAGGCGGAGCCCTGAGAGGCTATACCCACGATCGAGAATCCGGCGAGTTCACCATCCACCACTTGAGGCAGTTCCTGCGGGCGCTGGCGGCGTGCCCCGACATCGAGAAGCTGCACATCATCGCCCACAGCCGGGGCACGGACGTCCTCACCACTGCTCTGCGGGAGCTGCATCTCTTCTACTCCGGTGCGGGGCTTGAAACGCGCCAAGAGCTGAAGCTTGGCAATCTAATCCTCGCGGCTGCGGATCTTGACTGGGAAGTGGCGAATCAGAGACTGATGGCGGAGCGACTGATCCGCGTTCCGGAGCGGTTCACGATCTATCTCTCGGAAGAGGATCGCGCTATCGGTCTCGCCGCGTGGCTCTTCGATAGTATTCGTCGTATCGGCGACCTTACGGCGAGCGATCTCACCAACGCCCAGCGAGCGGCGCTGGAACAAAGCGGGATAAAATCACAGGTCCAACTGATTGATGTCAAGGTCAGGACGGACTTCCTGGGACACGGGTATTTCATCTCCAACCCCGCGGTGCTGTCTGACCTGATCCTGATTCTGCGTGACAATCGCCCGCCCGGCGCGGAAAACGGCAGGCCGCTTATCAGGGGCGAAGGCGGCTTCTGGGAACTCTACGACGGTTATCCGTATTCCGGGCCTCACGCGACGAGTAAGGCCGCTTCGAATGACGGTCAGTGAAGGGCGCTCGGCAGATGAAACCCGACGACGACCTCCGCGACGTTTTTGAGACGGCTTCGGTTCGAAGCGAGCGTCACCGGATCATCGGCCTCCTCCTGCTGCTTGCCGTATTGGCCGTCTTCGTATCGGTCCGGACGGCCCTGGCCGGGGATGCCGCTCAGCTTCGCCTGCTCCCGATGTTGCTGGGGATCGTTGCCGTGGCGGGCGGTTACGAGATCTGGATGTTGTGGCGTGTCAATCATGCCCTGCGGCGGGAGAGCAGGATCGCCGCTCACTTGTGGGTTCTGAATGTCGTCGTTGAGTCGTGTATTCCCACGGCGTGCCTGATCATGCTAACCGAAAGCGAGTTCATGGGGCCGTTTCGAGCCCTGATAGCGCCGGCGATTCTGTTGTATCCCATGTTCGTGATTCTCTCGACGCTTCAGCTTCGCCCGGCTCTGTCTGTTCTTTCCGCGGCAGTATCAGCGGGAGGCTACGCGGCGGCAGTTGTGTACACTTTCCGTCGCTTCGACGCGACCTTGTTCGGCGAGATCGTGCTTCCCGGCCAGCTCTACGCAACCTATCCGGTCTTCCTTCTGGCCCTCGGCGGCATCGCGGCGTTCGTGTCGTCTCGATTGCGGCAGTACGTTCGCGCAGGTCTGGAGGAAGGAATTCGCCGCCAGCGCATCGAAGGGGATCTGGAGCTGGCGAGATCGATTCAGCTCGGCCTCCTGCCGGATCAGCCGCCGGTCGCGGAGGGCTTCGAGATCGCGGGCTGGAACGAACCTGCGGACCAGACGGGGGGCGATTACTACGACTGGCTGCAGATGCCCGACGGCAGGATCGCGATCACCATCGGGGACGTCACCGGCCACGGGATCGGACCGGCGCTGGTGACCGCCGTCTGCCGGGCCTACGCCCGCGCCAGCATCCAGGGAAGTGACGCCCTCACGTCAATCGTCGCGCGCATAAACCAACTGCTGCACGCGGATCTTCCCGGCGATCGCTTTGTGACGTTTGTGATGGCCATCCTCGATCCGGCCGCCAACATGGTTGAGTTCCTCTCGGCCGGCCATGGTCCGATTCTCTATTACAGCGCATCCTCGGGAACGACAGAGAATCTGAACGCCGACGATGTGCCGCTGGGAATCCTTCCCGAGGTCAACTACGACACGCCGCGCCGGAAGGAGATGCAGCCGGGCGATCTTCTGGTCCTCGTTACGGACGGATTCTTCGAGTGGGCACGAGCCGATGGCACGCAATACGGCACTACCCGCCTTGGCGAGTTCATCTGCCGAAACGCGTCTCTGCCCGCCTCGACCCTGATCGGACAGCTTCATGACTCCGTGAGGGCCTTCGTCGGCACTGCCGTCCAGCAGGACGATCTGACCGCGGTCGTGGTGAAGCGGACGTTTTGAATCCCGGCCATTGCAGCCCGAATACTCCAGGTGAAGGTCACCCGCCACAACGGACGTTGGCCGCATGTTCATCCGGTAGATCACGTCCGGTGCGAATGTCCCATCCCGTAACGCGACCGATGCGCCCCGCTCTGCATCATTCAGGCCACTACTATGCTCTACCAAGAGTTGAACAACCCGCTCATGCCCCCGCGCTCGAGCGATATCTAGAGGACGGCAACTGTCATCGTCCCATGTGCTTTGACATTGACATCGGCCCTGGCTGCAAGTAACAGTTGCACGATCTCCACGTGGCCCTCTGATGACGACTCCCATGGCGGAGTCGCGCCGTCCTCATCAGCGACATTGGGGTTGCCCAAGCCAGCGGCGTGTGGCCATACTTGTTCCTGACATTGACGTTGGCACCGGCGTCGATCCATGCGCGGATAGCAGAAGCATCGGGAGCAGACGGGGATTCGGTGATGATCTTCAACTGCGCTGTCGTTGAGTCGTCCTGCGCAGGGCCAGCCACGGCTCGGTTGGCGAAGAGCATGAGGACGGAGAGACAAACGGCCGTCCAGAGACTGCTCCGTGTTGCAGCAACCACCGACACGGCGTGTCCTCCCATCAGATGCAGTACAGGATGCCTTGGATCTGGAATGCCCGTCTGGCCTTCTGGCGGCTTCGACGTCGCGCCGGAATGTCGAGGACGCGAAGCCGGGATAGCGATACGCCGCCGCTGTGGGCCGGACCAAGACGACAGGTCCGACACGATCAGTCTTCCGGCGTCGGCCGGTACCGCACAGCGTGCTGAACTCGTTCTCTACGCGCTTCCCCACGATGATGCGATCGGCTTCCGCGTCTGGATTTCTCAGAACACTGAAGCCCTTCGCAGCAAGCCATCCTGACACGAGTTTCTCACCGATCGTCCAGACCTGACGAGACGGACGAGTCTTGATCCATCCGAACGGGCTGTTCTTCCAGATGACATCATGCGATGTGTACTCGGCCTCAAGTGTCTGCCCGGCGCCCGGCCATGTCGTCCATCCTCCGTGACTCCATGAAGAAGGCCGCTTTAGGCGATACAAGCGGCGTGGAGTCCGCCAGAGGCGGAACGATCCGATTTGACGAATGGAGCGTACCGGGCTCGAACCGGTAACCTCTGCCTTGCAAAGGCAGCGCTCTCCCAATTGAGCTAACGCCCCGAGGAATTCTCCTCGGCCAGTATAGCCGGCGGCTTTGGCCTTATCGCGGAGTGAGCGAGTCGATCTGGGTGGGCTTGATGAGGTTCAGCCGCAGCCCGCCGTCGTAGGCCTTCTCGCCCGCGATGCCGACAAGTTGACCGAGCATGCCCACCAGGTCGAAGCCCTCGGTGGGGCGGATGTAGGCGATAGTCCGGCCGGTCCCGGCATCCTGAAGGCGGAAGAGCTGGGGCAGCCGTTGGCCGTCGTAGATCGTGGAAGCATCCAGCCGGCCGACCGCGACGTAATCGGCCGAATGGGCCATGGCCAGCCGCACGGCCTGGGCCTGCTCGCTGGTGACATCGGCCCGGGCTCTCACCATGGCCAGTTCCACCTTCCGGCGCTGGATCTCCTCCCAGATCGCCAACTGCCTGGCCCGTTGATCGGCGAAACGGGCAACGGTCGCGTCGCCGGCATGCTCCTGGACCAGGTCCAGATAAAGCTGCCTCAGCGTGCTGACCTCGGCCTTCTCGATTGGTTCCTGCTTCAGCAGCTCGAAGGCGGCCTCCAGATCCTCCAAGGCGGCCCGTGCTAACTCGGCCTCATCGACCGGCGTAGGCTGGGCATCCTCGACGATCTCTGCCGCGCTGAGCGGAGGAGCCGTCTCGGCAGCCTGCTCCCCGGCCGGCGGTGAAACCTCGCCCGGCGTGGTCGGTTGGCCGGAGGGAGTTGTGGGGGGTTCCGCGGGAGTAGAATCGGGTTCGGCGACGGGCGGCAGGATCGGCTCCTCCTGTGCCAACGCCTGCTGACCGGCCTCGGGAGCTGCCCGCACCTCGCCGGGTGTCTGTGGCTTCTGCTGCCGGGCCTGCTTTTCCGCGATCAGGGCGGCCTCCCAGGCTTCGATCTCTTCCGCGGTGGCCCGCCGGATGTTGCGGCCGTGAATCCAGGCGGTACAGGTTTCGGGCAGCGCAACGCGATAGACAAGCCCCGTGGGCAGGTCGAGGGTCTCAAGAACCCGCAGCGGCTGCTCGACCTTGAGAGTGACCAGCGGCTTCCAGCTCAGGCTCTCATCCGGTCGGTATGTGCCGGTTTCCTCATCGAGGTATGCGCCTTCGACATCCACCTGCCCCAAGGTGAGAGCGGTCTTGCCGTCGGGGGCAATTCGAAGCAGATCGGCCTTCCCGTGCGGCTGTCGCACGTAGCCGAAATAGTCCTTGAAGGTCGGACCTACAGTGGCAACGGGGAAGAAGCGGTACTTCTCCGTACCGTTGACCTTGACCATGCTGCCGGCCTTGGCCTTCCCGAGGCAATAGTAGCTGGTGGCGTTCCCGGCCCTGATCGGCGTGTTGTCGGTGGTGACGACGGCGAGGTAGCCCTGATCGTCGTCGGTGGTTTGTGCCGGCAGGAGTTCAGCCGCCGCGAGGGCGGCGACGAAGGCCGCAGCGGCGAGGCAGGCGGGACGGAAATACGATTGGTGGGAAGTTGTCATGGCGCACCTCCTTCGGCTCTGGGTGAGACTATAACATCAACCGGATGAGCGGGCCCGCCCGCTCACCTTCCCGGTCCTCCGGTGGTCCGGAACCGCACATTCCTGCCCTGGAATTGGCCGGTTTACCCGCGGGTGCTACCCTTACGAACCATGGACATCACCAGACTTCGACGGTTCCTGATGTTGACGGCGGTCGGTGGGCTGATGGGCGGCTGCCAGGGCCTTTTTGATTCGCCCGAGGCCGAGCAGACTCTCCAGCAGTACGTGGAGGCCGCAATCGACCGCGAGGTGGCGGCTCTGCCCGCCGAAATCGCACCCCTGACCATGGCGGAGAGACCCAGCCCGGTGGAGGAAGCCCTGGCCCAGCGCCGCGAGGAGCTGGACCAGATCGGGCCGCCCCTGGAGCCGGATACCGGCGTGCTGGATTCGGGACCCGACCTGACCGGGGCGGACCAGGCGCAGGTGGCGGTGGCGCTTGAGAGTGTCATTCTGTCGGCGGTGAGGAACAACCTCGGAGTGCAGGCCTCAAGCCTCCAGCCCGCCATCACCGCCGAGGACATCATCGCCGCCGAGGCGGTTTTCGACTGGCTGCTGCTGGGAGATGTCGGCTTCGTCAAGACCGACCAGCCCCAGACGGTGCCGGTGATCAACAACATCCCCCTCGGCTCTGCGTTCATGGCGGCCGAGACGTATCGCTTCGAGACCGGTGTACGCCGGACCTTCACCGGCGGCGGGCAGCTCTCGCTCACCACGGACTTGATGCGGAACAACAACCGCAGCACGGGCATCGGGTTCTCGCCAAACCCGGCCTACGACGCCGCTCTGCGCCTGGGGCTGACGCAGCCGTTGCTGCGGGGATTCGGTCGGGAGGTCAACACCGCCACCATCCGCCTGGCCGAGCACGCGCAGCAGCGCAGCGTTGAGCAGCTTCGCGCCGATCTTCTGGACGTAGTGCAGAGAACGGAGTCGGCGTACTGGACGCTGGTGTTCGCCTGGCGGAACCTCGCCATTCAGCAGTGGATGGTGGATGAAGGGGTGAAGGTGCGCGACATCCTGGAGCGCAGGATGGACTTCGACACGCGACTGGCCGAGTACGCCGATGCCGTGGCCACCGTGGAGCAGCGCAAGGCGAACGTGATACGCGCCCAGCGCCGGGTGCGGGCCGCATCCGATGCGCTGAAGGCGCTGATCAACGATCCGGCGCTGACGGTGGGATCGGAAGCGCTTCTGACTCCGGCCGAGGACGTGGCCGCCGCTCCCATTACCTACAGCCTGCGGGAGGCGATTCTCGCGGCCGTCGCCAACCGTCCGGAGGTCCATCAGGCGGCCCTGGTCATCGAGGATGCGAAGATCGGCCAGCTTCTGGCCGACAATCAGCGTCTTCCGTTGCTGAACCTTTCGGCGCAGATGGCCTACTTCGGGCTGGACGACGGCGTGGGCGACAGCTACGACCAGCTCTCCGAGGGCAGCTTCATTGATTACATCGTGGGCCTGTCGTTCGAATACCCGTTCGGCAACCGCGGGGCGGAGGCCGGTTTCCGCCAGGCCCGCCTGCAACGTACAGCTTCCATCATCGCCTACCGCCAGGTTGTGCAGAACGCGGTGCTGGAAGTGAAGGATGCGCTGCGCGATGTCATCACCAATTATGATCTGATCCAGGCCACCCGCTCGTTCCGGGTTGCCCAGGCCGAGAACCTCCGGGCCCTGGCGGTGGAAGAAGAAACTCTGGCCGGGCTGACGCCTGAATTCCTGAACCTCAAGTTCCAGCGTCAGAGCGGACTGGCCCTGGCCCAGGCCCAGGAAGTGCAGGCCCTCGTCAATTACCGGCAGTCCGTGGCGAACCTCTACCGGGCAATGGGAACCGGCCTGACCATGAAGGGCATCGATCTGGAAATCATCGATGATCCGGACATGCTGCCGGCGCAGGATGCCTCGGATCGTTGAACCGGATGAGGGGGCGATCGCCGCGGCGGCGGAGATTCTGCGCGAAGGCGGTGCCGTCGCCTTTCCGACTGAGACGGTCTACGGATTGGGGGCCGACACGTTCAACGCGCGGGCGGTCCTCTCTGTTTACGAACTGAAGCAGCGACCTGCCGACAGGCCTCTCAGCGCGCTGGTGACCGGTCCGGCACAAGCCGAAAAGCTCACCTCATCCTGGGACGATCGCTGCCGCCGTCTGGCCGGACGCTTCTGGCCCGGACCTATGACGTTGGTTCTGCCGAGGCATCCCGAGGTGCCGGACAGCGCGACAGCCGGTATTAACACCATTGCTGTCCGTTGCCCGCGCAATGACATTGCCCAGTCACTGCTGGAGGCTTTCGGCTGGCCGATCTCCGCGGCCAGTGCGAATCGATCGGGCGGTATTTCGCCCACGCTTGCCTCGCACGTGGCCGGGGACTTCCCCAACGCGCCTGAGCTTATGGTTCTCGATGGCGGGCGGTGCAAGATCGGGATTGAATCGACGGTACTGGACCTCACGCGGCAGCCGCCCCGCATTCTGCGGCTCGGAGCAATCTCCGCAGGCGAGTTGCGTGAACTAATCGGCGAAGTGGCGACCCCGGGGGCTGACGCAGCCTCCGCGTCCCGGGCGGCTGTCGCACCTCATTATGCGCCTCGCACGTCGATAGAGATTGTCGAACCCGAGCAGTTGGCAGAATGCGTGGCCGAGGAATCTCGTCAAGGCAGGCGCGTGGTTGTGCTGTGTTTCGATAAGAGCGGTGTACGACCGCCGCATGAGGCGATTGAGATGCCCCAAGGGGCGGGCGAGTATGCGCAAGTGCTCTACGAAGCGCTGCACAAGGCCGATAGTCTCGCCTGCGATCGCATTATCGTCGAAGAGCCGCCGGCCTCCAATGAGATGTGGAAGGTGGTGCGGAACCGACTGAAGCAATCGACGTCTCACCACTGACGGCGGCGTGATCGTGCCGCATGATTCTGAACGGGGTGGGTCCCGTGCTTCGAATCGTCACCCGCAAACTCTACCGGGCGTTTCCCGAACTCGACGGGTTCGATGACGATCAGTGCGAGCGCCTGTTGCGGCAGGTCAAGAGCGGCATGAGCTATGCGCCCGTCCTGGGCCTGGCCCTGCTCGGCTTTGGACTTCTCCCGTTCTTGTGCAGTATCTGGCTTGCTGTAGCCGGCTTTCAGTATCTGACCGATCTCCTGACCGACAAGCTGAACCGGTACTGGGTCGACCGACTTGCCTTTCTGGCGGGCCTGATAATCGTATTGACCATTCCGTCTGTGGTGGGTCTCATCACGCGTGATGTGGTGATGCGTTTCCACATCCGCCGCGCGCTGGCGGCCCGTCTCAAGCGCATCCAGTGCCTTGGCTGCAAGTACCTGCTGCTGGGCCAGCGGGTGATCGACGGGTTCGTGACCTGTCCGGAATGCGGCATACGGATGACGCTGTGGCAGCTTGAGCTGAGCTCGCCGGAGGAACTGGCCCCGCCGGATGCGGGCGAGCATGAACTGGCTGAAGGACTCGGGACCGATCGATAGATCGGCAGCCGGTACTGCCTGGGAAAACCGCGCTGTCGGAACGTTTATGCCTTGGTCTCTGAATCTGACTGGACTTCCGTTTCGGCCGGCTTTTCCTCGTCGGTCTCGGCCTCGGCGGGCTCCTCTTCCTCTTCTTCCGGAGGACGCTCGCCGGTGTAGATGATGATGTCGGCCCGGCCGAGGTCCTCCTCGCGCAACTCCGACGGCTCGGCCCGCTGCATGCTTATGACCAGGATGCGATCGAAGGGACGGAACTTGCGCAACTGCTGGACGGTGCCGCCTTCGAAATCGCAATGGAACTGGCCGACGAGGTGGATCACTTTGCGCGCGCCCTGCTGCCGGGCCTTGGCGATGGACCCGGCCATCGTGGTGTCCCACACAAGCTGGCTGCGGTAGAGCATTTCGATGAGATCCGGCCCGCCGTGGAGCAGGGGCATCTGCCGCGGCATCTCCTCTTCGGCATCTTCCGCAGCATCTTCGTCTGATTTGTCGCCATTCTCATCCGAAGCATCAGCGTCCGCGGGCGGCATGGCATCGGCCGGCCTCGCCCCCGGATGGGGAGGCGGCATGACATCATCCGGCGCCGCCTCTTTTGCCGCATCAGGTTCCGCCACCATGCGCGTGGGGGCAGCGGGCTCCTCCGGAGCCTCCTCCGCCGTCGGGGGCATTCCGCTCGGAGGCATGCCGGCCGGCGGCATTCCGGCCGGAGCCTCGGGCATGGCGTGAGGCGCATCGGCGGGTTCCTCGCCCTCCGCGGCGGGCATTTCTGCTTCCTTGGCCGCTTCCTCCATCTGCTCCATCATCAGATCGAAGAAGCGCTGGCGGTATTGGCCTCCCAGCATTCTGCGGGGGCGATCGGCCAGTTTGCGCCGGTGAGGCGGCAGGTCCGCGAGCACGCCGTAGCCCCGCATGCGGGCCAGCTTGACGTAGCGGCGCGGGGCGTTCGCGGCGACGACATCTCCCCCGGCGTCCCTGGCCGCGTCGATGATCGGCTGATACCAATCTTCCCAGCTCCCGTCGCCTCCCCCCCAGCCTTCCGAATGGGTCAGCTTGGCGAGGGTCTCGGCATCGATGAGTCCCTCCAGGTAATCATCGACGACGATCTGCTCATCGCGCTCCAGCATCTCCACGGAAAGGGCGCTGCGGTCAAAACGGGCCATCACGTCCTCCACGACGGCCCTCTGGACGGCGTGGCCGACCGCGTCATCGTGCTGTTCGCCGATGATGATCACATCGGCCCAGGCGGCCGCTTGGAGAACGTCTTCCCAGCCCAGGGGCGTTCCGTCCGATCCGGCAAAGACCGGCACCACGCGGGGCTCCTCGGCCGAAATCGGCCCGGGCGGGTTATCCGGACCCGCAATCGGCCGGGCGGTGTTGAAATAGTGGCGGGGGGAACAGCCGGAGAGAACCCCTGCGGCCGTCACGACGAAAACAAGCATAAGTGAGGACGTTCGCATCAATGCAGAATCCGCGAGCGGACGGCCCGTGTCAATGTCCTCTTGAGGTAAATCGGAGCCCATTGTCGGCAAAAAAGGCGTGACGCCGGTTTCCGGGCCGGTCATACTGAGGCGTGGTGCGGCCGCGGGAGCCTTCGGGGCGACAAACGTGGCTATCCGGCGCGGCGTGAACGTCGCAGCCGCCCGCGCTCCCGCCGGTAGAGTTGGAAACAGGCATGTCAGTTGAACCATGGTGGGGGATCGAGGAGGAGCAACCAAATGCGTAGATGGATTTCTCTGTTCGTGTTGGCCGTCGCGACGGCCTT
>CP070772.1:3268161-3280273 GCA_020345805.1 Phycisphaerales bacterium
CCCCCCACCACAAGACAGACCACGCACCCCTTCTTTCAATGAACGGCGTGCGCAAGACCTTTCCCGGAATGGTCGCGCTCGATGATGTGGACTTCGCCCTCCGCGCCGGCGAGATCCACGCGCTCATGGGTGAAAACGGCGCGGGAAAATCCACGCTGATCAAGGTCATCACCGGCGTGCACCGGCGCGATGCCGGCACGATTGTCCTGGACGGCCGACCCATCGAGCCTCACTGCCCCGCCCACGCCCAGACGCTGGGCATCAGCACGGTCTACCAGGAAATCAATCTCATCCCCCAGCTTTCGGTCGCCGAGAACCTCCACCTCGGCCGCCAGCCGATGAAGCACGCGCGGATTGACTGGAAGACTATCCGACGCAACGCCCTCGCGTCCCTCGCCCGCCTCGACCTGGATATCGACGTCTCCCGTCCGCTCGCATCGTTCTCCATCGCCATCCAGCAGCTTGTGGCGATTGCCCGCTCGCTCGATGTCCAGGCCCGAATCCTCATTCTGGATGAACCGACATCAAGCCTTGACGAGAACGAAGTCAGGCAACTCTTCGACGTCATGGGACGGCTCAAGATGAACGGCCTGGGAATCATCTTCATTACTCACTTCATCGACCAGGTCTATGAGGTCGCCGACCGCATCACCGTCCTCCGCAACGGCCGGCTCGTCGGCGAGTACGCGACCTCGCAGCTTCCCCGACTGGAGTTGATCGGGAAGATGATCGGGAGCGAGGCCGAAGGCGTCTCGAGTCATCAGCGCCATACGCCGCAGGAATCCGCTGAGCGCGAAGTCTTTGTTCAGGCCAACGGCCTGGGACGAAAGGGCTCCATCGCGCCGCTGGACCTCCCCGCGCGATCCGGCGAGGTGGTCGGTCTGGCCGGCCTGCTCGGGTCCGGAAGAACCGAAACCGCCCGGCTCCTCTTCGGCCTGGACCAACCCGACAGCGGCAGCATCGCCGTGCGCGGCCGCAATGTCCGTATCAACTCTCCTCGCAAGGCGATCGCCGAAGGTTTCGGCATGCTCCCCGAGGACCGCCAGAGCCAGGGCCTCGTGCCCGATCTCTCCCTGCGAGAGAACATCATCCTCGCCCTTCAGGCCAAGCGCGGCTGGATGCGCCCTTTATCCCGCAGGCGGCAGAATGAGATCGCCAGGCGATTCATCGCCGCGCTTGACATCGACACCACCGATGCCGAGAAGCCCATCCGCTATCTCAGCGGCGGGAATCAGCAGAAGGCCATCCTCGCCCGGTGGCTCGCCACCGAACCGGCCCTGCTGATCCTCGATGAGCCCACGCGCGGCATCGACGTGGGGGCCAAGGCAGAAGTCGAGAAGCTCATCGCCTCCCTGCGCCGGCGCGGCATGTCCATCATCTTCATCTCTTCCGAGCTCGAGGAGGTGGTCCGCGACAGCCAGCGGGTCATCGTTCTCCGTGACCGGGCCAAGGTCGCCGAACTCACCGCCGACGACATCTCCGAACAGCGCATCATGCTCGCCATCGCGGGCCAGGAGCGGGCATGATCATGGCCAGAGGCGAATCGCGAAGCATCACCGTCCCGCGCATTGCCTGGCCGATCATCGCCCTGGCCCTGGTGCTGGCTTACAACCTCACCCGCGACCTGTTCTTCGGCGGCTCCTTCTTTCACATCGAGCTGCGGGACGGTCATCTCTACGGCAGCCTCATCGACATCGTTGATCGCGCCGCCCCGCTCATTCTCGTCTCTCTCGGCATGACGCTGGTCATCGCCACCGCGGGCGTGGACCTTTCCGTCGGCGCGGTCATGGCGATCGCCGGGGCCATTGCCGCGGGCCTAATAGCACGGCCCGATTACTCGGTCCTATCGGCCTTGGATATCGGCGGCTCTTTCGCCCTGGCCCTGCTCATCGCCCTGCTTGTCTCCGCCCTCATGGGCGCGGGCAACGGACTGATCGTTTCGGCCTTCGGCGTCCAGCCCATCGTCGCCACGCTCGTGCTCATGGTGGCCGGTCGGGGCATTGCCCAACTGCTCACCAGTGGGCAGATCGTGACCTTCCGGCACGCGGGATTTGAGACGCTCGGCAACGGTTTCTTCCTCTGGCTGCCGGTGTCCATCAGCATCGCGCTGGCGGCCGTCGTCTGCGTCGGGCTTCTCACGCGTCTTACCGCCCTGGGCCTGTTCGTCGAGGCGGTGGGAGGCAACCCGACCGCAGCGCGACACGCCGGCGTGCGCTCGGGCCTCATCAAGGTCATCGCCTACACGCTTTGCGCCGGCCTGTCGGGTTTGGCCGGCCTGATTGTCACCGCCGACATCCAGGCCGCCGACGCCAACAACGCCGGCCTCTATATCGAGCTGGATGCGATTCTCGCGGTCGTCATCGGCGGCACCGCCCTCACCGGCGGCCGCTTTTCCCTTCTCGGCTCGGTCATCGGCGCACTGCTCATTCAGAGCGTCACCACCACCATCCTCAGCCGCGGCGTGCCGGTGGAGTACACGCTAATCGTCAAGGCCGCGGTGGTCATCGCGGTGTGCCTCCTTCAGTCCGAACGTTTCCGGGCCGCGATCATGCGCCCCCTGCGGAGGGCCCCGGCATGATCGGTTCGTTTCTCCGCAAGTACGGCACGATCACCGCCACCGCATTGGTGTGCCTGGCCCTCTATCTCCTCGCCGGCTCGCTGTACGACAACTTCTTCCGACCCGGGGTGCTTGTCGGCTTCTTCCGCGACAACGCGTTCCTGGGCATCTGCGCCATCGGCGTCACCTTCGTCATCCTCACCGGCGGTATCGACCTGTCCGTCGGGGCCATGGTCGGCTGCTCGAGCATCATCATCGCCACCTTGATCGGTGAGGCTCACTGGCATCCGATTCCCGCGATAGTAATTGCCCTTTTGTTCGGCACCGCCTTGGGCGCGTTCATGGGCGCCCTTATTCACTTCTACGCCCTGCCGCCGTTCATCGTCACTCTCGCCGGCATGTTCCTCGCCCGCGGCCTGGGATTCGTCGTCCACCAGGAGTCGCTGTCCATCGACCATCCGTTCTACGAGTCGATGCGACGAATCCCGGAGAACCTGCTGAACATATGCGGCCTGTCCGATTCCGCGGCTCTGTCCGTCAGCCGATACATACCGCTCACCGGGCTGATCTTCCTCGCCGTGCTCGCTGTCGGGATCTACATCGCCCACTGGACGCGCTTCGGCCGCAACATCTACGCGGTGGGCGGCAGCGAGGAATCGGCTCTCCTCATGGGTCTGCCCGTGGGCCGCACGAAGATCCAGGTCTATGCCCTCAGCGGCTTCTGCTCGGCCCTCGCCGGGGCGGTATTCACCCTCTACATGGGCTCGGGCAACGCCACCGCGGGAACCATGCTCGAACTGGACGCCATCGCCGCCGCGGTCATCGGCGGCACCCTCCTCTCCGGGGGTGTCGGCTACGTCGCGGGCACCCTCTTCGGCGTGCTGATCTTCGGCATCATCCAGACCGCCATCGCCTTCGACGGTCGCCTCAGCTCCTGGTGGACGCGCATCGCCATCGGATTCCTGTTGCTGGCCTTCATTCTTTTCCAGAGGTTGTTGCAGAAAGTAATGGGTGAGAAGCGATGAGCGATGAGCGATGAGGGGGGTCGTGTTTTTGCGTATCAGCATCGCGAACATAAACACGATTGAGCGAGCCCGGTCGTCCTCGACCCGGGCTGTCCGCGACTACCGTGTGCGCTTATCGCGCAAATTCTCTGTTCGCGTATTGCGCTCCGCGTTTTGCGGTAACGAGCGCCTCTTCCTTCCGAGGGAAGCCCGTGGCGGGGACGCCCGGGCTCGCGCTTGCCTGCCAAGCTCACTTTGCTCTTTCGGCAGGCTCCAGCACCGCGCCTTTCGCGGCGCTGGACACCAGATGCTCGTAACGCGCAAGCCAGCCGCGCTGGCATTTCGGCTCCGGCGCCTTCCACCCGGCTCGGCGCGCCTCCAGTTCCTCATCGGACAGCACGACTTCGAGCTTCCTCTCCGGCAGATCGATGACTATTCCGTCACCGTCCTTCAGAAGCGCGATGGGCCCTCCCAGCGCGGCTTCAGGAGAGACGTGACCGACCGAGAGATTGCGCGTCCCGCCGGAGAACCGGCCGTCGGTAACGATGGCGATCTTGTCACCGAGCCCGCAGCCGGCCACCGCCGCGGTCAGCGACAGCGATTCGCGCATCCCCGGCCCGCCCCGCGGGCCTTCGTAACGCACGATCAGCATATCGCCGGCCGCGATTCGCCCGTTCATCAGCGCATCCATTGCGTCATCCTCGCAATCGAACACCCGCGCCTTGCCCACGAATCTGCTCATCCCCACCGCCACCGCGCCCTGCTTGACCACCGCCCCTTCCGGAGCGAGGTTGCCTTTGAGTATGCAGATCCCGCCCTCGGGCGCTACGGGGTCCTTCAACGGATGTATCACCTCACCAACCGCGCTCCGCGCATTAGTGCATAGTTCTTCCATATTCATCCCCGCCACGCTCAGGCAGTCCACGTTCAGAGCTTCCGCCAGCTCCTTCAGCAGAGCCGGTATGCCCCCGGCGTACTCCAGATCCTCCATCATGTGTTCGCCGCCCGGCCGCAGCGAGGCAAGCTGCGGCACCTCGCGGCTGATGCGGTCGAAATCGTCGATGCTCAGCTCTACCTCCGCGGCATGGGCGATGGCCAGCAGATGCAGGATCGAGTTGGTTGAACCTCCCAGCGCCATGTCCACGCGGATCGCGTTCTCAAGCGACTGGCGGGTCACGATCCGCCGCGCCGCGATGCCCTCGCGTACAAGCCCGACGGTGCGCTCGCCGGCCATCTGGGCGATGCGTGCCTTCTTCGCCGAGCCCGCCAGGGCGGTGGCCGTGCCCGGCAGGCTCATGCCCATCGCCTCGGTGAGGCAGGCCATGGTGTTGGCGGTGTACAGCCCCTGGCAGGAGCCTTCACCCGGACAAACCTCCAGCTCCAGCTCCGCCGCCTCCGCATCGCTGAGCTTGCCCGCCTGGTGCAGGCCCACAGCTTCGAACGTGTCGCGGACAAGTGACAACGGCTTGCCCGCCAGTCTTCCGGCGGCCATCGGGCCGGCGGTGACCACGATGGCCGGCAAATCCAGACGACAGGCGGCCATCAGCATTCCCGGGGTGATCTTGTCGCAGTTGGTCAGCAGCACCAGCCCGTCAAGGCAATGGGCCTGCACGATGGATTCGATCATGTCCGCGATCAGCTCGCGTGAGGGCAGCGAATAGCGCATTCCGCTGTGGCCCATCGCGATGCCGTCGCAGATTCCCGGCACGCAGAACAGGAACGGAGCGCCCCCGCCGCTGCACACGCCCCATTCGATCTTGCGCTCCAGCGACCGCATGCCGATATGCCCCGGCACCATGTCCGTGAAGCTCGAACACACGCCGATGAACGGCTTTTCCATCTGCCGGGGCGTGATGCCTGTCGCGTGCAGGAGCGCCCGATTGGGCATTCGCTCGATTCCTCGTTTCACCTGATCACTGCGCATGGTTAAAGCTCCTCACCTTCACGCGCCTCGCGCGGCAGGTGATAATGCGCAATCTTACCGGCAGATTCCGGCTGCGCGTCGCCTCGCCCGGCAAGCCGTGCCGTCCTCGGCCACGGCGCCGTCCGGAGTAAGCGTGCGCCCTTTGTGAGGATTGCGCACGGGGTACTCGGAAGCAGCCCGGGTCGAGGACGACCAGGCTCGCCGGACTCACTCATAAACGAATTGCAGACGTGCTGCGCGGCCCCCCCTGGACGAGGCTCTACTGCGCTTCCTCGATCCATGTCGCCTGGATCGCCTCGAGGATCCGCTCGTTGGAGGGATGGTCCGGCTGAGCTTCGAAGCCGGGCAGGGACTCGACCAGCTCCTTCAGGTACGGAAAGGAAACGGCCAGAGGATCGATATCGGGGTATTCCTCGGCCAACTCCTCGGCGATGCGCTGCACGTCGAGCCAGTGGAAGGTGTCCTCGGGCATCTGTCTGCTCTCCTCGGTCGGCGTCAAACAACCCCAACACCGCACGCGAAGTTCAGTGCGGCACTTCCTTCACCGCGTTGCGGTTCCATGCGGGCACCCGCACCACCACCGGCCCGTTGCCCACGATCTCGCACTGGCAGGCCAGTCGACTGTTGCGCTGAAGGCCGGGGGCCTCCTCCACCCGGTCCTCCTCGTCCTCTTCTGCCTCGGAAACCTGGTCCATGCCTTCCTCGACGTAGATATGGCAGGTCGAGCAGGCACAGACCCCGCCGCAGGCATGCTCAATGTGGATCCCCGCGAATAGCGCCACATCCAGTAGGGCATCGCCCGGTGCGGCCATCGTCTCGACCTCCGGCTGCTCGGAGCCCGTCAGTGCCTCGGGATCCTCCAGGATGAACTTGACAGGCACACATTTGGAGGCCTGCTGATCGGCGGTCTTGTCATGGTCATGAGCCATGGTCGGTCTCCGTGACGCTGATAGTTGGACGAATAACGCCGGAAACTGCCGGTTTCTTCGAGCCGGGGGCGGGGATTTGCTACCCTTCCGCGATGCCGGACTCTCAGAACATGATAGACCTTTCGGTGGTGGCCCCGGCCCACAACGAGCAGGAGAATGTGCGGCCACTGGTGGAGGAGATCACGGCGGCCATCGATCCCCTGGGCCTCGATTACGAGATCGTCATCGTGGACGACGGCTCGACGGATCGGACCGGCGAAGTGCTGAGGGAGATGCTCTCCGAGCAGCCCACGCTGCGGGTGATAAGGATGGCCGACACGCCGCCGGACCGGGGAAACGGGCAGTCCGCGGCCTTCCACGCCGGCTTCCGGGCCGCCCGCGGCCGGCTCATCGCGGTGCTGGATGCGGACCTGCAGAATGATCCGGCCGACCTTCCCGCCATGCTGGAGATGATGGAGAAAACCGCGGCGGACATGGTTCACGGCGACCGCTCACAGGATCGCCGGGACACCATCGGCAGGCGGGCGGGATCCCTCGTCGGACGCCTCTTCCGACGCTGGCTCCTGGGGGACACCATTCGCGACACCGGTTGCTCGCTGCGCATCATGCGCAGGGAGGTCGCCCTCGCCATCCCGCTGCAGTTCCGCGGCATGCACCGGTTCGTCCCCGTCACCGCCCGCCAGCTCGGATACAAGGTGGTGGAAACCACCGTCCACCACCGCCCCCGCGTCGCCGGACAGGCCAAGTACGGCGTGTGGAACCGGGCCATTCCCGGATTATTTGACTGCCTGGCCGTTCGATGGATGCGCAACCGGCGGCGCCCGGTGAGATCAGAAGAGATCACGCTCCCTGACAAGAGACAAGGCGAACTCACCGTAACGGGGGTCGGTGAAGGAGACGAGGCCAACCGATGATGGACACATTCATGCTCGTGGCAGCCGCCACCTCTGACAGCAGCCCAACGGTGGCGAGTTGGATGGAGAAGTATTTCGATGTGCGCGAACCCTGGGAGCTGTGGTGGCTTTTCCTGGGGCTGGCCGCCCAGGTCGTGTTCTTCGGTCGGTGGATCGTGCAATGGATCGCCAGCGAGCGGCGGGGTGAGTCGTACATGCCGACGTTCTTCTGGTGGATCAGCCTGGCCGGAGCCACCATGCTCCTGATCTATTTCGTCGGCCGGCGCGAGCCGATCGGCATTCTCGGCCAGTTGACGGGCTGGACCGTATACAGCAGGAACCTGTATCTCATCTACAGGAAGCAACGCAGGATCATCGAGGACGTCGCCCCCGGAGATGGATCCAGCGGCGCCCCGGCATGACGCAGAAGCCAATTGACATACTGGGATTGACTTGTCGGCTGTGCGTTCGGCTCGCCGCCGCGCGCGGCGTTCCGCGGCCGGAAGCGATCGCCGCCTACCGGCGAGCCTTTAGGACCGGCAGGCCGGACGTTGACTGGATCTCTCTGCCTCAGGTGACAATCGGCGAGTCACTGGCCGAAGGCAACACCATGAAACTCGGTCTGACCTTGGGCGACGGCCGGGAGACGGAGTGCGTGGTCCTGCCGCAGTCGAGCCGAACCGGCCGCCCCCGCAATACTCTGTGCCTCTCGGCGCAGATCGGCTGCGCACGGGGATGCGTCTTCTGCCAAACCGCGCGGATGGGTCTGGTGCGAAGTCTCACGGCCGCGGAGATCGTCGCTCAATGGCACACCGCCCGCTTCTCGCTCGGCACGGATATCTCCAACATCGTCTTCATGGGCATGGGCGAGCCGCTGGACAACCTCGATGAGGTCATTCAGGCCATCCGAATATTCGCCGACCACGACGGCCCGGCTATTCCCGCATCGCGCATCTCCGTGTCCACCGTCGGCCTGCCCCGTAGCATCGCCCGTCTCGCCACGCTGGCGAAGGAACCCGGCCTCCGCCGGCTGGGTCTGGCGGTATCCCTTAACGCGCCCAACGACGAGGTTCGTTCCCGCCTCATGCCCGTTAATCGCATCGCCCCCATGGCGGTGCTGAGGGAAGCCATGCTCGCCTGGCCGGTCGGCAATCGCGGGCGGATCCTGATCGAGTACGTCCTGATTCCGGGCGTGAACGATGCCCCGGAGCACGCGAAGCAGCTAGGTGATTACCTGCGGCCGCTGAAGTGCACGTTGAACGTGATTCCGTACAACCCCACGGGTGATTTGCCCTGGCCGTCGCCTCGGCCGGAGCAGGTCGGGCGTTTCATCGACCGGGTGATCGACTACGGTATTCTCGTCAAACGGCGAAGGACGATCGGCCGGTCCATAAGCGGCGCCTGCGGCCAGCTCGCCGGCCGGCGGGTCGGCAGCGGCGTGCGGTGAGAGCAGGAAGCGCGAAGGACCGAATCTGATTATCAGCCGCACCTGCGCCGGCGCCGAACTGCCGTCGCGGGGCGTTACAGTCCGGGAAAGTCGGGCCCGCTTTCTGCCGATGCCGTGTTAACTGCGCGGTCCGCGCAGAACGTGCTGCCTCGACCAACGGTGCTGCGAAATCAAGAATGACCCAAGCTCCCCGGCATCCAAAATCTCCCGCCGACCTGTCGCAGTGCATTGCCCGGCGGTGGGCGCTGGCGGGACTGATAGGTGTGACCGCGGGCAGCACGCTGATTGTCGGAGGTGTGCTGGATCGGCTTTCTCCGGGACTGGAAGCGCTGACCTCGGTGGCGACCGGATGGTCTGCCATGCTCCTCTGTGCCCCCTGGAAGCACCTCCGCACCCTTCGAGACCACCGTGCGGAGATCCACCGCCTGAGCCGGCAGCTTCGCGATGTCAAGTCGGGCCGGCGTCGGAACACGCTCAGCGAACTCGTTATCGACCGCAATGACGAACTGGGCGCTCTCAGTCGGGCGATTCACGATGCCCTGGAAGAGGTTATCGCCGCGCAGTTGGAGTCGCGGCTCCTTCAGCGAAACATGGGCCACAACATCCGCCGCGAAACTTACCGCGCCACGCGGAAGCTCAAGCGAGAAGTGATGACCGACCCGCTGACCGGGCTGGGCAATCGCAGAGCGCTCGATCAGCAGCTTGATGAACTGTTGCAGCACGAGCGGCGAAGCACCGGACAGGTGGTGGCCATGGTCATCGATGTGGATCTGTTCAAGAGTGTCAACGACACTCTCGGCCACGTGGTCGGCGACCAGTGCCTGACGTTTCTGGCCGACCTGCTGACTTCCAGCATGCGTCGCGAGGATCGGGCCATCCGCCTGGGAGGCGACGAGTTTCTGGTGTTGATGCCATCGCAGAATCTTACCGAGGCCGGGGCCGCAGCCCGGCGCCTGTCCGACCTGTACGCCCAGATGCCCTGGCCGCACCGCGACGCTCCCCGCCCCGGCCTGAGCATCGGACTGGCGGCGGCCTGGCCGGGCGAACTGGCCGAGCCTGCGGAACTGCTGCGCCGCGCCGACGAAGCGACTTACGCCTCCAAGCGGGCCGGGCGCGGAACCGTCACAATCTACGACGAGATCCGCGGCGCGGCCTGACAGGGGGCCCGGAGAACTGCACGCCGCGCCGGGACGGCGGCTTGCAGCGCCGGCGCAATGAAAACCCCCGGCCTGAGGAGGCCGGGGGTGGTGAATCAAAGGATAAGAATCAGCCGACTTACGGCTGGACGCAGTTGGCCGGGCTGTCCAGCGTCACGTCCGCGCCGTTGTTGGCCATGCAGAAGGACAGATCGTAGCCCGGGTCGGTGTAGTTGTCGGGGCAGACGAAGTCCACGCCCCACTGGGCCTGGAGGGACAGGTCGTTGCCGTGGAAGTCGTTGGATGACAGCCACATGAACCAGCAACCGTCACCGTTGTCGCCGACGATCTCGACCCAGTAGCACTGGTTTCCGGTGAATACCACGTCATCATGGATGGCGGTGTACTCCCAGACCGTGGCATCGTTGAACGTGTAGCCGCTGTCAACACCGGCATCCGACACGTCGAACTGGGCAACGATGTCATCCGGGCAGCCGTCGTCGTTGCCGTCCACGTAGTAAGTGATGTGGAATTCGGTGTTATGCTCGTAGCACGGCAGCCACTGGGTGCCGTCGTTGTAGTAGTCGACACCCCACCATCGCAGTTCATCCACGGTGGTGCTGACGAGGAAGCGGAAGTCATCGGCAACATGGAAGCCGCCCTGGGCATCGGAGTTGGCCGCGGTACCTCCGCTGTAATCCTGGCAGCCGTCGAACGGCACCTCGCCGGCGCAGATGACCGCGTCGCCGTGGGCCTGGCCGGCCGGCGGATCACCAAGACCCATGCACAGCGACCTGTTCACATCGATGTACTCGGTCGGGCATTCGTAGCCGGTGCCGTTGGCATCCTGCATAGAGTAGTTGTTGGCTGAGTTATTGCCTTCCTCGGAACCGGTCCACAGGAAGTAATCACTGTCACCAACACTGCGGTCTACGATCTCGACCCAGTAGCACTCGTTCTCCATGAACGTCACGGTCTGAGGCAGGAATGCCGTGAACTCATAGACGTTGCCGATGGGATCGTTGTAGAACACACCGGTGTCCTCACAGGAGGACTCGACGTTGAAGGGACCGGCGTACACGGTGCTCGGGCAACTGTTGCCGTCATCGTTGTAGAAGGTGATGCGGAACAGCGTGTTGCACGGGCCGGCATTCCAGGTGCCGTCCCAAGTGCCGTTCAGGCCCCACCAGCAGAGGTGGTTGACCTGGGTGTCAGCGAGGAACGTGAAGTCGTCGGTCACGGTGTAACCGGACTCATCCGAGCTGGTGCTGGAGATGCCGGTGATGCCTTGCCAGAAGAGCTTGCAGAACGGCTCTTCCTCGTACTCGCAGATCACCGGAGGCTCGCCCTGCTGGCAGGTCACGGTGAACTTGTACTCGTTGCCCAGGCCGCAGGGCAGGTTGTACCAGTCGGCCGGCCCGGCCCAGACAATGTTGTTACCGGCCCACATCCAGGTCGTGAGCGTGACTTCCTCACACAGATCGCTGGTGACGAAGTCGGTGAACTCGTTGACATCGCAGTCGTCCGGAAGGACGCCGAGAAGTCCGAAGAACTGTGACGCGAAGGTGATGACCACTTCCGCGCCGCCGCCGCCCAGATCGGGAACGTCCAGCAGATACCAGTCGGTGTCACGGGTGCTGGTGTCGGCCCAGGCGGTGCCGCAGAGGGGCACGCCGCACTCGATGACCTCTTCGTAGCTGTGAGGATCGTTCGGGTCAAAGTTGCAGCCACCGTTGGTGTCCTCGCCGCACGGCTCCTGCTCCAGCTGTGCGCCGTCGCAGAAGAGCTCACAGGCACAATCCACCGGATTGCCGCAGGGAGTTCCATCGGTGGTCACGGACAGAGCGAACACGCCATAGTTGCCCTGCGTTTCGCCCGGCCCATAGACCGCGATCCAGTACTGCACGCCTTCTTCGGTGCACCATTCGACCTCGGGAGCCCAGATGTTCTCGCCGGGGACCTGGCAGGCGACGTCATTGCCGCCGGCGCAGTACATGTTGGAGTTCATGATCGAGGAGCAGTTACCGCAGAACACGCTCAGCACGTGATCCCAGTCGGCGGTGCCCTCGTTGCACAAACTTGCGGTGAGGGTGTTGCCGTCACCGATGACGTAGTACCACAGGGTCGGGCCCTGCATCGGAGCACCGACAACGCAACCGTCGATGAAGGGGTTGGTCATCCCGGTGGTGTCGGCGGTGATGGTATCGCCGATCTGCATTTCC
>CP070772.1:3280373-3288840 GCA_020345805.1 Phycisphaerales bacterium
GAGTAGTCGGGCAGGGCGTTCTGTCCGACTTTGAGGGCCTTCCTGGCCAGCGCCAATGCCGAGCGAGTCGTCCGTGACATGGGGCTTCAATCGACCAGATCGGCGGCCGGACTACACTTTTCAACAGAGCAGACCTGTCCCGTTTTTCAGTTGAAATTGGACCTGTCCCGTTTTTCGCGTTTTTCGGTCGCCTCACCAGCCCAAGATGCGGGCCAGGCTGTAGACGCCAGCAAGAAGCAGGATCAGCACGATCACCACCAGAGTGATCCACCGGCGGCGGAACTGTTGCTCATGCGGGGGATGCCGCATCGTGCTGCCGGTGATGTAGTCGCCGCAATGCGGGCAGATGTCCGCATCGTCGAAAACTTCTTTGCCGCAATGCGGGCAGTACGCCTCCCCTTGCTCGAAGCGTTCGAGATCTTCCGGGCTCGGCCCTTCATCGATCATGAGGGTATCCAAGCAGGTCCAGCGCCGCCGATCAAGCCGCACCCCACGCCGGCACATCCGGCTGCGACCCGCGGGGGGTGCGGCCAACTGCCTTCTACGACCGGCCGCGGCCGGACTCCCGCCCATATCCGGACGAATTCATCACATTCCGTCAAGAAAGGCCCTTGTTTGGCGGGGCAATACTGCTACACTCGGGGCGGAGTTAGTGCATAGGCAGGTTGCGGCCGGCAACCACGCGCCCGCGGAATCCGGAGTTTGTGTTTGGGTGTCGGAAGCGTGGGGCGAGGCTGAGTGGGGAAGAGACATGCATTCAGCAAGATTGACGGTGGTGTTCCTCGCCGCCGCGGCAGTGATCGCCGCCGAGCCCGCATGCGGGCAGTGCAAGGTGATGAAGCTGTTTGCGTCGGATGCACAGGAGGGGGATGAGTTTGGCAGTGCGGTGGCGATCAGTGGCGATCGCGCTGTTGTAGGAGCCGAACGGAATGACGACAACAGCTCCAGTTCCGGTTCCGCGTATGCGTTTCGGTTCGACGGCTCATCCTGGGTTCAGGAGCAGAAGCTGCTCCCTTCGGACGGCGCGGCTAATGACTACTTCGGAATATCCGTGGCAATACACGGTGATGTGGCCATCGTGGGCGCGGACGGCGACGATGATGATGTCATGGGGGAGTCCGCTGGATCAGCCTATATCTTTCGGCGCGAAGGCTCAGCCTGGGTCCAGGAGCAGAAGCTGCTGGCATCGGACGGTAAGGAGCGAGACTACTTCGGTTGGGCGGTGGCGATACAAGGTGATGTGGCCGCGGTCAGTGCCTGGCGCCACAGCAGTGGTGGTGAGGTGGTCGGGGTGTACGTCTTTCGCTATGACGGAGCGGTCTGGACGGAGGAGGCCAAGCTTGTGCCGTCTGAGGCTGCTCCCAACCCGTCGTACGGAGTATCGCTGGCATTCGACGGCGATACGATCGCGGTCGGGGCTTCCGGGGATGACGGCGTGAGTGTGGGGGCCGGTTCAGTCTTCATCTTCCGCTACGACGGAGCAGCGTGGTACGAGGACGTGATTCTAGTGGCCTCAGATGGCGCCGAGTTCGATTGTTTCGGCGACTCGGTCGCGCTTTGTGGAAACCTGTTGGCGGTCGGGGCGGCCGGACGCGATGACCCGATCACTGGCGCCGGAGCGGTGTATGTCTTTCGTCATGATGGTTCATCGTGGAATGAAGAAGCAATACTCGTAGCAAGCGATGTGGGCGAACACGATTGGCTGGGCTTTCGGACTGTCGTGAAAGACGACGCGATCCTCGCCGGTGCTAGCGGAGATGACAACGTGCTTGGTGTCGACGCTGGCGCGGCCTACGTATTCCGCTTCGACGGTTCCGACTGGCATCAAGATGCCAAGATCATGCCGTGGCACTATGTACAGGGAAGCAACCAGGAGGGCTACGGACGCCATTTGGCGATCGACGGAAACACGTTCATGGTGGGCAGCGCGTGGGATGATGAGAACATACCCTATGCTGGAGCGGTGTACGTTTTCGGCATCGACACACCGGACTGCAACGACAATGAAGTGTGCGACTGGTACGATCTCGCTCTGGAAACAAGCGAGGACTGCGATGCGAACGGCGTCCCCGATGAATGCGATGTCGGCGAGCCGATCGTGTTCTCGTCCGGCGAACTCTCCCCGATTGGTGTCGATTATCCGCAGAGCTACATAATCGAGTCGGCTCCGGCCGCTCACACATATGTCAGCATGTCCTTCATCGCATACGCCGATCTTAGCAAGCCGTACACGGAATACATAGCAGTGGATGTTAATGGCATTCCCGTGGGCGTTGTGTTCGACGGTGATGCCCATGATTGCCCGAGCATACCGGATGAGGATCACCTGGTAGTACCAGCTGATGTCTTCAACGACGCTGTGGGGGGCGGCGATGCGACGGTGAACATGACTGCGTACCTGGAAGTCAACCCGTTTGAATGCATTGATCCGACGTACATCGCGGTCGACGTGGCGATCTACGTGCCGTCGGACGCCGATCAGAACGCCAACGGTATACCCGATGAATGCGAATGCCCGGCCGATCTCAACTACGACGACCAAGTCAACATCGACGACCTGTTCGAGATCCTTGGCAACTGGGGTCTCTGTGACGACCCTGGCAACTGCCCGTGGGATCTCGGCGGACCGGATGGGATCCCCGACGGCAAGGTCAATATCGACGACCTGTTTGCCGTCCTCGGCGCGTGGGGCCCGTGCCCTTGAGCGGCCTGACGACCGCAATCACCGACGTCTGCCTTGTAACTCAACGGCCCCGCCCTTGCGCGGGGCCGTTTTCTCGTCGCACGCATTCCCCTCTCCCTTGAAGGGAGAGGGCAAGGGTGAGGGTGGTTCATTCGCACCAAGCAGGCGGCAATCAAGCACAATACCGGCGGCGGCTTCGAGCCGCCCCCTCGCCCCCTCCCTAACAGGGAGGGGGAAATGATTGTTTCCAATCTGATGCGTCTCGTCTGATTAACGCAGCTCCGTTCACCGGAAGTTGCGCGATTTTGCCGCCAAGTCGTTCAGTTCTCGATCCAGATCCTCCAACTTCTTCACCACCACGTTCACCACCTCGCCCTGCCGCTCGACCTTGCCGTGGGCGACCACCGCCACTCCGTGCCGGGCGGCTTTGCGATACTTCTCGAAAATCTGCGGCCGGACGACGAGGTTGGCGATCCCCGTCTCATCCTCCAGGGTCATGAACACGATCCCCGCCGCGGTGGCGGGGCGCTGCCTCACCAGCACCAGCCCCGCAACCCTCGCCCACCGGCCGTTGGGGCTGCGCTTCTCATCCTTCAACTCCTCCGACTTCACTATTCCGCGCCCATCGAGCATCTCGCGCAGAAACGAAATCGGATGCGCCTTGAGCGACAGGCGCATCGCCGCGTAATCCTGCACCACCTGACGCGGCGGAGAGATCGCCGGCAGCAGTGCACCTTCCCTGCCATTGCTCTTGACTTCATCGGCCCCAGCGAACATTGGCAGGTCTTCATCGCGCAAAGCGTGTATCCGCCACAATGCCCGCTGGCGGTCCAGCCCCATCGAGTTGAACGCATCCGCCTGGGCCAGTTTCTTCAACGCGGCCTTCGGAAGCGCCGCCTGACGCCTCAGCGCTTCAATCGAATCAAACCGCCCGCAGCGATCCACCGCGTTTCCGATCACATCGGCATGTTCCTCCCGCAACCCCTTGATCAATCTCATGCCCAGGCGCAGGGCGGGAGATTCCGGATCATCCGGCCGGTCGTATTCCAGCGTGCAATCCCACCGGCTGAAGTTGACATCCGCCGGCCGCACCTCCACGCCGTGCTCCTTCACATCCCGGATTATCTGGGCCGGGGCGTAAAACCCCATCGGCTGGCTGTTGATAAGAGCCGCGGCAAATACCGCCGGATGATGTTTTTTCAACCACGCCGAGGCATAGACCAGCAGCGCGAAGCTGGCGGCATGCGATTCGGGGAAGCCGTATTCGCTGAACCCCTGGATCTGCCGGAAGCAGCGCTCGGCGAACTCCTTCGGATAGCCGTGCTGAAGCATTCCATTGACCAGCTTCTCGCCCATGCGGATGACCTGGTCGCGCTTGCGCTTGACCGATGCGATGGCCCGGCGGAGTCGATCCGCCTCGCCCGCGGTGAAGCCCGCGGCCACCATCGCCAGGGCCATGGCCTGCTCCTGGAAGAGCGGCACGCCCAGCGTCTTGCTCAACACCTCCTTCACCGCCTCATCGGGATAGGTAACCGGCTCCTCGCCGTTGCGCCGCCGCAGATAGGGATGCACCATGTCGCCCTGGATCGGGCCCGGGCGCACGATGGCGACCTCAATCACCAGGTCGTAATAACACCGCGGGCGCAGCCGCGGCAGCATCGACATCTGGGCCCGCGATTCGATCTGGAACACCCCCACCACGTCCGCAGCGCAGATCATGTCGTAAACCGCGGGGTCCTCGGGCGGAATCGTATGCAGTTCCAACGGCTGACTGCGGCGCTCGCTGACCAGCGCCATCGCCTTGCGGATGCACGTGAGCATCCCCAGCCCCAGCACATCCACCTTCAGCATTCCCATGGCGTCGATGTCGTCCTTGTCCCATTCGATGATGGTGCGATCCTCCATCGCGGCGTTCTCGATGGGGACCAGCTCGCACAGCGGGCTGCGGGTGATCACGAACCCCCCCACGTGTTGGGAAAGATGCCGGGGGAAGCCGATGATCTCGTTCACCAGTTTGATCAGGTGGCGGATGGTGGGATCGTCGGGATTCACGCCTGACTCGCCGATCCGCCGGTTGTCTCCGAAGCCGTCGCGCCACCAGTCGATGTTCTTGGCCATGCGGTCGACGGCATCGAGCGACAGCCCCAGCGCCTTGCCCACCTCGCGCACCGCGCTGCGGCCTCGATAGCTGATCACCTCGGCGGTCAGGGCCGCCCGGTCCCGCCCGTACTTGCGGTAGATGTACTGGATGACCTCCTCGCGCCGCTCGTGCTCGAAATCGATGTCGATGTCCGGCGGCTCGTTGCGCTCCCGGCTGACGAACCGCTCGAAGAGGATGTCCACCCGGTCCGGATCGACCGCGGTCAGCCCCAGGCAATAGCAGACGGCGGAGTTCGCCGCCGCCCCCCGCCCCTGGCAGAGAATGTGCTGAGAGCGGGCGAACTTCACCAGGTCGTGAACCGTGAGGAAATACGGCGCGTAGTTCAATTCCTCGATGAGCGAGAACTCGTGCTCGATCTGGCGACGGACCTTCTCGGGAACGCCGCGAGGATAGCGGTCGAGCGTGCATTTCCAGGTCAGCTCCACCAGGTGGCGCATGGGCGTCATGCCGGCCGGGCAGATCTCATCGGGGTATTCATAGCGCAATTCATCAAGCGAGAACTGCGAAGCGATCCGGGCGATCTCTACGCTGCGGCGGAGCGCTTCCGGGTAATCGGCAAACAGCCGCGTCATTTCTTCCGGCGTCTTCAGGTGGCGCTCGGCGTGGGGCATGAGCCGCAGGCCTGCCTCGTCCAGCGTGCAGCCGTGGCGGATGCACGTCAGCACATCCTGCAGCATGCGGCGAGCGGGGATGTGACAATGCACATCGTTCACCGCCGCCAGGGGAACATCATGATGCGCCGACAGCGCGGCGAGATCCCGCAGGCGGCCGGCATCGTCGGGGCCGTAAGCACACGACGCGGCAAGCGAGAGACGATCGGAACCGAACACGTCGCGCAACAGGCGAAGCGCGTTGGCAAATGACGGATCGAGCGCCAGCGGCGGGACCGCCACCGCCAGCAATCCTTCCTGAAATTCGCAAAGATCGCGCGGGGTCAGGTAGCAGTCACCCTTCGGCGCACGGCGCTTGCCCAATGTAAGGAGCCAGCAGAGGCGGGAGTAGGAAGGCCGGTCGGTGGCATAAACCAGCACGGACAGCTCATCGTTTGGCAGGCGGGACGAAGTCGCCGGCGCATCAGGTGCCTGCAACAGAAGCCGGCATCCGACGGCCAGGGGGATGGATGATTCCTTCGCCGCCACGTGGGCGCGGACGATGCCCGCCAGTGAGTTGCGATCGGTGATGGCAACCGCCGCGTGCCCCAGCGCCGCGGCCTGCTCGATTAGCTCCTCCGGATGGCTCGCCCCGGTGAGGAAACTGAAGTTGCTGGTCACCTGGAGTTCGGCGTAGGGAAGGCACCGAGGCATCGAGGCATCAAGGGACCGAGGCTGATGGAGCGGCGCTGCGTTCTCATCCGTCTGCGCTTCCGCTTTCTTCCACGGATGCGGCCTCGGTTTGGGGCTGGAGGTTTCAGGCATGGCGCCGCCCTCCGACGGCTAAGCCCACTGGCCGTGAACGAACCACCGGCCGGTCAGCAGGTGCCGGTACATCCACAGCCAGCGGCCGCGATCATCCTGAATCCTGTAATAGTCCTTCCCGCGAGATGACTTACACATTTCCCGCACTTCATCATCTGCTTGCATCATCCGCTCCCGCCACCATTCCGGCTCGATGCGCTCCGGGCCGAGACTCGCCATCACCTTCAACGCCGCGCCCCGCCAGTCAAACGCCGACAGGACACCCTCGGGCGACTGGGCGACGATGCGCACCGATTCGGGCTCGGCCAGCAGTATCGAAGGTCTCGGTGATGCGGTCAGTTGCCCGCATGCCGCCGACAAAACCTCGCCATGCGCGGCCGGGTGATAACGGAACGACCGCTCGGGAATGTGTGATTCCACCAACTCCACCCGCACCGCGCGGTCCGGGCCGAAACGATCCGTCAGCGTGTCGATGAACTCGCCGAGCCGGCGCTCGGAATCGCGGCGGCTGCCGTGGCCGTTCGCATTGTTCGCGGCCCGCCATTGCTCGTCCTGCTCGTGGCGCAGCGGGGCGATGGCTTTGGCTTCAAGCGTAACGCAGTCCACGCCGAAGCCGAGGTTGGCGTTCTCCACCCGCGGCCGGAGCAGGGCCCAGAGATGCTTGACGTTGCGGCTGGGCCGGCTCAGCACGATCGTCTGACGAAGAGGCGGGGCATCACTGCGGGCCAGGTTCAGCACGATCCGCCTCGCCCCGCTTTCCCGTTCCTGAAGTTGCGCTGCCAGCTCCGCAATCAGTTCGCGCACGGTGATCAGGATCGCCTCCAACTGCCGCACCGGGCCGTCGAAGGTGCGCTCGGCCCAGATGGGGATACGCGGCCTCAGCGGCTCGATCGTCTCCGCGGCCTCACCCGTGGCCTGGTCCAGCCTCAGCAACAGATCGCCGCCGAAGCGGGTCACCAGTTCCAGCCGGGGCAGGTCGATGATGTGGCCTATGCACTCGATCCCCACCTCGCGCAGGGCGATGGCGGTTTCCTCGTCGATGTTCAGGCCATCCACGGGCAATGGCGAGAGCGCCTCGCGCTCGGCGCCGGTGGGGATGACGATTCGTTCGCGATCGCCGAAGCGGGCCGCCGCCCACGCGCAGGCGAAGGTGGAGGCCGAGGCGGCGCGGGCGTGAAATCCCAGCCATTCCAGGGAGTTGGCCAGGGTGTTGACCAGGCGCCGCTCGCCGTGAAACAGACGCTGACAACCGGTGATGTCCAGCAGCAAACCGTCGGGCGGGTCCGGCATCACCACCGGCGAGAACCGCAGCGCCCAGTTCGCCAGCGCGGTAAGGGCGGTGGAATCACGCTGCGGATCGTACGGCCGCACGCAGATCGATTCGGTCTTCACCAGGGCCCGGGCGTGGGACAGGGTCATGTCGATCTTCACCCCCGCATCTGCGGAAGCCGGGCAGCATCGGGCGATGAGCTGACGGCCAGCGATGATCTTGACCAGCAGGATCGGTTGCGCTGTTTGCGGCGTTCGCCGGCTGCGCGTCGAACGATCATTCGCACCGTTGCGATCTGCGCGAACTTCCTCAGGCGGATCGGCGGATGGCGGCGGGCGGTCCTTCGCCGGCACATGATCGCTCGGCCGGCGATTCCGACGCCGGATCAGATCCACCGACCACCTCGGCAGATGGATGGACAATGCCCTGAACATGATCGTCCCACTCCAGTAACCAGGTTTGTTCTTCATCGCCCGCCAGCGGAGCGGCCTTGTTGCGCAACAGCCGGACCGTCCACCGCGGGCGAGGCGGTGAATGCGGATGTGTCGTCGCAACAGGGTGAACCAGCCAGCGAGTGGTCGCGGCCGAAAGCTCTTTAAGTTCATTTTCCGGCCTGACCAGCAACCCCACCCCCGGAAGTTCCCCCCCCGCCCCCGGAATTTTTTTCTCCTGCACATTCACTGCTCGCCTTTCGCAGCTTCGTCCCGCTTCGGCGGCAAGCTGCAGGCGGCGGGTCTCCGCCATGCGCAGGCCGCTTCCGTCGGCGATCACCGCGATGACTGCCGGGCAGCGCAGGGCCACGTCAATCGCCCACAGCCGGCCGGCCCGGTCCGGCGGATCCAGGAACAACGAACAGTCCAGCAGACGTCGATCGCGCACGCCGCCGGCTTCACGCACGAGAAGACGAGGAAGCGGCCACACCCGCCGCCCGATCCACA
>CP070772.1:3288940-3332497 GCA_020345805.1 Phycisphaerales bacterium
ATCGCCGGCGGGGCGGCGCGGCTAAAAAAGGGGGGAGGTCGATTTCTGCGCGCGCAGATGGCGCACCTTGAGCCAGCCTGTGGGAGGGCGATTTTCGATTTGCGAATGCCGATTTGCGATTGGCGCGACCCCCGGAAGCTCCCCTCATCGCGTCACCTGATCACCCCGTTTTGACATTTCGACGTTTCGACGTTTTCTTCTCCCACCTTGTCATTCCGTTCCATTGCGCGCGCGGGCTAAGCCGCAAGCGGCCCCTCGCCGGATGCACGCTCCCTGACCATTCCCCCTCATCGCGCATCACTCATCGCTTATCACTTCTTTTTCATCTCAAAACGACAATCTGGCGCGCGCAAATGTGGATCAAACCCCCTTCACAGCCTGGAATCGCCGCTTTCGGAGCGTTTTTGACCTCCAAGGTTGGTCGATTCTGGCGCGCGCAAAGTAAACACCCCTTTGGCGCGCAAAAGTGCGCGCCGTGCGCGCGCAGATTTCGACCTCCCCCCCCCAAGGGGCGCCAGGGATGTTTTGGAGGCCGTATTCACGATCGTAAATGTGCGCGCCCTGCGCGCGCAGAAATCGACCTGCCGCGCAGATCGACCCCTTCGCCTCGCCGGATTTGCAGGATCACTCCGGCAGGCCGGGACCGGCGGGCAGGCCCGTTCGCTGCCGGTCCGACGCGCGGGGGCCGGAGGCAATTCGCAGGCGGGCAACCCCGGGCCCTGCATGCGGGAAAGAGGACCGGGACCTATGGTATGTTGGTGCCGGATCGGGGCGCCGCGGGCGCTCGGCGGGTGTCAGGTCGGTTCATGCCGGAGCATGCACGGTGACGGAAGAGGGCACGGAGCGACAGGCCAGTCTGCTGTTCACGGCGTTCGAGCCCAGCGGCGATGCCCACGCCGCCCCGGTGATCCGCGAGCTGCTGGAGCAGAGCCCGGGATTGAAGGTCTACGCCTGGGGCGGGCCGCTGATGGAGGAGGCCGGGGCCACACTGATCGAGCGGACCGCCGACGATGGAGCCATGGCCGCCGGGGCCTGGAGGAAGGCCTTCAGCGTCCGCAGGCAGATCAGGCGCATCGCGGACTGGTCACGAACCTATCGGGTACTGGGCTACGTGGCGGTGGACTCGCCGGCCGCGAACTTCCCCATCTGCAAGATCATGCGGAAGTCGGGCACTCGGGTAATCCACCTGGTGGCGCCGCAGTTGTGGGCGTGGGGAAGATGGCGCACGCGGAAGCTGCGCAAGGTCACGGACCTGGTGCTGTGCCTGCTGCCGTTCGAGGAGGAGTGGTTCGGGCAGCGGAACATCCCCGCGCGGTTCATTGGTCATCCGCGGATGAACCGGGCGATCAACCTCGACGATCTCCGCGAGCACATGCACGGCCTGCCGCAGGGCGCGCCGCGGGTGGCGATCTTCCCCGGCTCGCGGAGCCACGAAGTGCGGGCCAACATCGGGCTGCTCAATCACGTTTACACCGAGCTGCAGGGCCGGCATTCGGGCATGGGCGGGGTGGTCGTCGCCGCCAATCCCAAGCTGGCGAAGATCATCCGCAGAAGGATCAGGGTCTTCCCCACCGGCCTGCACATGGTCACGGGCATGACCGACGCAACCATCGGTTGGTGCGACCTGGCCCTGGCGGTCTCCGGCACGATCACGTTAGACATCGCCCGGCAGCAGAAGCCGATGATCGGCATCTACCGGACCGGCATCATTTCCTGGCTGCTGGGGAAGGTTCTGCTCAGAACCCGCTACTGCCTGCTTCCGAACATCATCGCCGGACGGGAGATCGTGCCGGAGTTCGTGCCCTATATCGGCGGCCCGGGCCCGATCGTGAAATTCGCCTCGCGCTACATACAGGATTCGAAGAACGCGGCGGTGCAGCGGGCGGAGCTGGCGAGGGTCTGCCAGCGGTTCATGAACAAGAAGCCGGGCCGGGACGCCGCCCGGTTTATTCTGAAGGTCGTCACCGAAGGCCAGGTGGGCGAGGCAAGCGAGTCCGATCCGCCCGCCGAATCGGTGCCCGCCGGCGATGAGCCGCCGGTCAACCCATCGTCACCTGCACCTCGTTGATGGAACCCGCAGGCTGCGGCGAAATCCACTGCCCCACCACCACCGTCCCGTTCAGCAGGACCGATCTGACGCCCTTCTCCACGCCGAGGGGATTGGTGACGGAAATCCGATAGGTGGCCCCGCGCCACTTGCGGGTGACCTGGAACTCTTCCCATTCCTTCGGTATGCAGGGATCGATGATGAGCCCGTCGATGGTCGGGTGCACTCCCAGAATCCAGCGGGTGGCAGCGCGGAGGAACCATCCGGCCGATCCGGTCAGCCAGGGATGCCTCGCCCGGCCGTGCAGCTCGTGCGCCTTTCCCATGATGAACTGGCAGTAGGAGTACGGTTCGGCCTGGCGAGTTTCGATGATGTCGTTCTGCTCGCAGGGCAGCATCGCGCGGTAGTACTCGAACGCCCGATCACCCCGGCCGAGGATGCACTCGGCAATCACCGCCCACGTATTGGCGTGGCTGAAGATGGATCCGTTTTCCTTTACGCCGGGATAGACGCGGGTGATGAAGCCGACCTCGTCATCCGGCTTCGTGTACGCGGGCCACATCAGGTGCAGTCCGTAAGGTGTGAACAGGTGCTTGCGGACGGCGTCCATACCTTGCCGGCCGCGGTCTTCATCGGCCAGGCCGGAGCAGACGGCCCAGGTCTGGGCGTTGAGGAAGAGCTTTCCCTGCCGGTCCGCGGCGGTTCCGATCTCCCTTCCCGCGGCGGAGAAGCCGCGCAGGAACCATTTGCCGTCCCACAGTACGCGCTCGCACGCCTGCTCGACCTTCTCGGCCATCGTCCGGTACTTGCGGGCGTCCGTTGCGTACTTGCGCAGATCGGTGGTGTGGGCCAGGAATTCGGCAAGCTCCACGAATTCGAGCAGCGTCCAGTGGTGGAGGAAAGAGACCATTGCGCTCTCTCCGTCGCCGAGGTGGAGGCAATCGTTCCAGTCGGCGCGCAGACCTTTACAGATGCGTTTTTCCCCGACGTGCTTCGCCGAGAAATCCAGGGCGAGCTTCATATGCTCATAGACGGTTTCGGATCCCCGGTCGGCGAAGGGCACCACCTGATCGAGAAAGCCTGTATCACCCGTTTCCTTCAGGTATTCGCAGATCGCCGCGACCAGCCAGAGGGCATCGTCGGAGCAGACATCACTCAGATCCTTGACGTTGATTGGTTTCGCACTCGTTGTGGACGGCAGGATGGTCGGAAGGCCGGGATTCTCCGCGGCGTGATTTCCGGGCGTGAGCGGATCAAAAAGGTGCAGACCGAAGCCGGCGGAGGTCTGGCCCTGGAGCAATTCGATCAGTCGCTGCTTCGCGCGGTTCGGACTGCTGTGCACGACGTTCATCGCGTCCTGGGCGGTGTCGCGGAAGCCGAGGCCGGTCCGTCCCCCCACTTCGATGAACGAAGCGAAACGCGACCACGTCGCGCAGGTCTGGGCCTGGTACGGGTTCCAGACGTTGATCATGGTGTTCATGCCGTCGTGCGGCGTGTCACACTGCAGTACCGACAACTTCTCATCCCAGTACGCGCGCAGGCGGGCGAACGCCTTGTCCACGTTCGCCAGGCTCGAGTACCTCCTTCTGATGCTCGTGCCGATCTTCTTGCGGGGGCCCATCCCGAGCATGAAGATGAGGCGGATTTCTCCGCCCGGTTTCAGACGACAGCGCTTATGGAGCGCGCCGCAGTGGTTTCCCGTAAGCCGGGCACTGTCGGAGCACTTGCCGCGCTCGACCGCGATCGGGTCCGTCTCCGTGCGATAGGGCCCGATGAACTCTTCGCGTACGCAGTCGTAACTGTCCGGCTCGAAGCTGGAGGCGAAGAAGTGTTGCATCCCCGGCGCATAGTGAAAGTCGCACTCGATGATGCCGTTTCGGCAGCTCGCCCCGGAGGCATAGAGGCCCATCTGGAAGTCCTGGTTGTCCAGGTCGACGTTGTGCAGCGAGAACTCGATATAGGAAAACACGCTGATCGATCGCCGGCGGCGGGTCTTGTTGGCGATGCGCACATCCCACAATTCAACATCATCCCCCAAGGGAATGAACACGCGCTGACTTGCTTCGATCCCGCGGTACCGGCACTTGAAGATCGAATACGACAGGCCGTGGCGGCATTCGTACTTCGCCTTATCAAGATCGTTGCCCACAGGCTGCCAGGAGACCGACCAGTATTCGCCCGTCTGATCATCGCGCAGGTAGACGTAACGGCCGGGGCGGTCGAGGGGAACGCCGTTGGGCCTGAACCGCGTGATCCGACCGTGTTGGGCGCTCCTGAAGAACGAGTAGCCGCCCGCGTTGTGCGACAGCACCGTGCACATGCTCTCCAGGCCGAGATAGTTGGTCCACGACACCGGCACATCAGCGCGGTCGATCACATACTCGCGATTCTCGTTGTCGAAGTATCCGTACTTCATCGGAGATCTCCTGTCGGCCGGAGTGTACCCGCCCTACAGGTGGCGCACACCGTAGAGGGCCAGTGTGCACACGCCGTTGCCCAGCCGATCGGCGATGGGAACCGTGCGGATGCTCGGGGCGGTGATGGGCAGGCCGCGCTTGAGGCATCGTTGCTGCCAGATGTCCAGATCGTGCTCGGCGACCTCCGGATCGCGGACGAGAAGCACGATGAGCAGCCCCGCGTGGAGTATGCCCTCGTCCTTGCTCAGCTTCGTCACGTCCTGGCGCACGGTCGAGAGCAGTTGCGAGGCATAGTTGCGGTTGGGGCCCTCCAGGGTGAACTGGGCCACGACCTTCGCCTCCAGCCAGAACGCATCCTCGAGTTCCACCGCATCCGGCGAATCGAACAATGTGGCTTTGGCGTCTGATTCGCGAAGCGGCAAGCCGTCGGGAGTGAGGACGAAATCACACCGCTCGCCTTCGCTTTCCTTTCGCCTGGGCCGGTCCGCCGGGTAGCGCTGCTCGCGGTGCACGCCGTAGCCGCCCTCAATCAGGGCATCAGCGAGAATCGGGTGCAATTCGAGCTCCTCCAGGGCATCGAGCCCGTACACCGCGTGCTCGGCATCGAGCTGCGCGTTGCGCTGCCGGAGCCCGGATTCGAGCGCATCGGCGATGTCGGCAATCGACCACATCGGGTGCATGATACGGGCGGCAATCGCGAAACGGACGAAGCCCACGTTGAATCAACGTGGGCTTCGACGCTCACTCAGATTCGCGGGCCCGTCGATCAGTCCTTCTCGACATCGTGCCCGGAGATGACATCTTCAAGCGGCGGCGCGCCGTGGGGGCGGAACTCGCCGGCCAGCAGTTGCCGGTCGTACTTGGCCAGGCAGCGCACGGCCAGGAATCCCAGGAACACCACGATGGGGATGTTGGACCACAGCATCGCCCCGGTGCCGACGTCCATGAGGTTCTCCATGTCGCGGGTATCGCTGATCCATCCCGCGGCGAAGATGATCGCCGCGAGGTAGATGAACTTGTACCAGATGACGCTCTTCTGGCCGATCATGTAGATCATGCCCTGCTCGCCGTAGTAACTCCAGGAGATCATGGTGGAGAGGGCAAACAGCCAGGCCGCGATGGGCAGGAGGATTTTCCCCAGTCCCGGGAACTGGCGGTCGAAGGCGTGGGCGGTCAGCGAAGCGCCGTTGTAGTCGCGCCACATTCCCGCATCCTCCACGAGCATGGGCTCGGCATTCGAAGCGAGCGTGCCCCAGTCGATGGTTACCGTGTAATCCGCGCCGGAGCCTTCCAGCACTGCGTGACCCAAAAGTTTCCATCGATCGAACGACGCGGTCGAGCTGTACTTGTTCGAGTCGTCGTTACGATCCGCCTGGACAATGGTGAACACGTCGCCGAGGTGCTTCCAGAGGAACTGCTTGTCCTGGGGTATGTCCACGGGTCTCGGGGCGGTCAGCAACCCCCACATCGGCCTGTCATCGGTCGGATCATCGTTGCCCCCGTCATCCACGGCCCGTGCTGCCGGCGGTATGGCGGCGATCGTGCCGATCGAGAAATCTTCCCGCTCCAGTTCTCCGCGAACCATGACGGCCAACGATCCGTTCGTCGGAGCACTGAAGGCGCTGTACGTACCCCACTTCACGATGAGGCGACCGTCATCGTCGGTGTCGAGCTCTCCGTTGAGGCGTGAGCTTGCGGGTGGGAGGCCGACGCCGGTGTCCGGCGGAGTCACTTCCAGGTACACCTCCATGCCGTCCTCCGCCTCGTCCGTGGCGTTCTGCAGCACGCTGTCGTCGAACGCGAAGGCCGGCGAAACAACCGGGGGAGTATCGAATTTCAGAAGCGGGCCGCGATTCCAGGTGCCGGTGGTGAGGATAACCAGGCCGGTGAGAGTGCAGATGCACAGCGTGTCGATGAACGGCCCGATGCCGCCGATGATTCCCTCGCGGGCGGGCTCGTCGGTCTTGGCCGCGGCGTGGGCGATGGGGGCCGAGCCCTGGCCGGCTTCGTTTGAGAACAGCGCTCGTCGCAGCCCCTGACTGAAGGCCCAGCCGGCCGTGCCGCCCAGGAACGCCCCGCCCGCCTCGGAGGAGGAGAACGCGCTCTTGAAGATCAACGCAAACATGGAGGGGATTTCGGGCACGTGCATGATGAGTACGGCAAATGCGGCAATCACGTAAAGGACGCACATGAACGGGACGAGTTTGCCCGCCACCTGCCCTATGCGCTTGATCCCCCCGATGATGACCAGCCCGACCAGCAGGGCGAGAATGATGCCCGAGACGAGCGGGTGAACATCCCAGAAATCCCGGGAGAGGTTCGCGACGTTCCAGGACTGGAACATATTGCCGCCCGTGACAGCGCTGATGAGCAGGGTGATGCAGAAGAAGCCGGCGAATGCGCGCCCGAATATCTTCCACAGGCCGCCCTTGCTCGCGACAACCTTCTCGACGACCCACATCGCCCCGCCATGGGGGTTGTCGGGATCTTCGATGTTACGGTACATCTGGGAGAGTGTGATCTCGACGGTCTTCAGGGCCATTCCGAAGACGCCGGTGAGCCACATCCAGACCATCGCCCCCGGGCCGCCCGCAGCGATGGCCAGGGCCACGCCTCCGATGTTCCCCAGACCGATGGTCGCCGAGAGCGCCGCCGAAAGAGCCTGGAAGTGGTTGATCGCCCCGGGGTCGTCCGGATCGTCGTATTTGCCGCGGATGACCGCGATGCCGTGTGTCATCGCGCGGTACTGACCGAACTTGGTCCAGATGGTAAAGAGCAGCCCGGCAAAGAGCAGTCCGAAAAACGTCCACGGCCCCCAGAGCAGGTCCCCGCCGATCCAGGCGGTGATTTCGAAGAACTTCTCAAGCATGATTCGCCTCGCTACGTGGGGTGGATAGGTCCGTTCAGCATAACCGAGTCTTCATCGCTGCGCCCGTCAGGCCCGGGTCCGAAACCGGGAAGAGGTGTACGGGCCGCGCTCCTTCGGTGCGATTCGGTCAGTTGAACAGGCCGTGGAGCAGTTCGTCAGCGTCTAGGATTCCCACCTTCTGGAGCAGGACCACAATCACCAGAGCCGGGGCAATGAAGCGCACCAGCAACAGCCAGATCATCGCGATAGGCCCGGCCACATCCGAAAGCTCGGCGTTGCGCAGCCTCCTGGGCAGTGCCCAGCCGGCGTAGAGGGCAATGAACAGCCCACCCGTGGGCAGCATCCAGTTGGTGGCCAGGTAGTCCAGGGTGTCGAAGAAATTGGATCCGAAGCTGGGTGCCCAGCTGTCGAGCATGAAATCCGGGTCGCTGGCAAAGGCGCTGCCCAGGGCGAAGGCGAGGATGATCCCGCCCAGCGACCACGCCGCCTTCCTGCGGTTCCAGCCGAGCTGATCGATGAAGTACGACGCCACCACCTCCAGCAGCGAGATCGCACTGGTGATGGCGGCGAAGACGAGCAGGCCGAAGAACAGGATCGCCAGGAGCATCCCGCCCTTGCCGATTTCCGCGAAGGCCAGCGGCATGCTCTTGAAGACGAGTCCGGGTCCGGCGGCCGCTTCCTGATCGTAGGTGAAGATAATCGGGAAGATCATCAGGCACGCCAGCAGCGCAATCGCCGTGTCCAGCACCGCGATGGCAACCGATTGACCGACCAGGTTCTTCTTCGTCTGCTGGTAGGAGCCGTAGGTGATCATCGCGCCCATGCCCAGGGAGAGGGTGAAGAAGGCGTGCCCCAGCGCCTCCAGCACGCCGCTGGGTTTGAGCTTGCTGGGATCGGGCTTGAACACAAAGAGCACCGCCTCCCCGAAACCTTCCTTGAACGCGCCGTAAACGACCATCACCAGGATCAGGATGATCAGCGTGGGCATGAGGATCCGGCAGGTGCGCTCGATGCCGCTGGAGATGCCGCCGGCCACGATCAGTATCACCAGCAGCATGAACACCGTGGACCAGAAAGAGCTGGTCCATCCGTCCACCTTTACCGCGCTGAAGGTCTCATCCACCTTCTGGAAGATCACGCTGCGCCGGTGGACGGCCTCCGCTTCGTCGTGAATCTCAACCTCGGTCTTGCCGTCGTGATACTCCTTCGCCTCCAGCAGTCCCGTCTTGCGCAGGGCCTCGACCTCTTCCATGAGCGACTCGGCCTGGGCTATCTGAGCGGCAAAATCCGGGTCCTCGAACAGGCGCTCCCGGACGTCCTGGAAACTGAGAGCGGGCGCTTGTTCAGTTTCCGCATCCTCCTCGTCCGCCGGGACGGCGACCTCCGCTTCTTCTTCGGGAAGGGGCTGACCGTCTGCGGTCCGCCCCACGGCGCCGAGCACCGCGGCCGATTCGCCCCGCCAGAGCCGCCGGAGCAGGTCGGCGTGGATCTCATCCTGCACTCCCGCGCCCGCCAGCGCCGCGGTGTATCGCTCGTACTCCTTCCAGACCGACGGCGGGGCGCCGTTCTTGATCTGCTTGATCGGATACTTCAGGTCCTTCTCCGCCTTGCGGGTCACGAGGGTGACCAGCATGTCCTCGGTGGAGGTGGTTGCGCGGTAGGTGGAACCTTGGACTTCGGCCGTGTCGTGTATGGGCTCGGTGATGTTGACCACGCTCTTGAGGGTGAAGTCCATGGCCCAGCCGGCAACGACGATGTAGTAGCTGAGAATCACAAACCCGGCCACCACGCCCAGCCAGCCCACGCCGGCCCAGGCCGTCTTCCGGCCCTGGAGCGTCTCGAACGCCACCACGGGCTGGGCCTGGGCGGCCCGACCGATCATGATCTCCGACATCATGATGGGGATTCCCACCAGGGCGATGCACACGAGATAGATGATCACGAACAACCCCCCTCCGTTCTCCCCCGTGATGTAGGGGAACTTCCAGATGTTCCCCAGGCCGACGGCCGAACCGGCGGCGGCCAGAATGAACCCCAATCGACTTCCCCATCGCGCGCGTTCCGAGGCCATGGCAGCCCCCTGTATCTGGTGGTTGTAATTGGCTCGGATCATACCGGCTGATGCGCAGCGCTCAAATCGGCGGCAAACCTCGGTTGATGAGAAAGTCGTGCCGCGCAGCGATTGGCCGCTACGATGATGTGCCCATGATGGAGCTTCGACTCAAATCCGGTCTGCAGCGGGCGTCGATCGGCGGCTTCGCCCTGCCGCTGGGTCTGATTCCCACCTCCATCCGCCCCCCCACGGTGGGCTACACCTTCAGCTACAACCCCTCCCGGGAGGACGAGCCGGACACCTACACCTTCGAGGTCGTCGTTTCGCACGAGCGGCTGAGGCCCTTGATCGGCCGCGCCTTTGCCCTGCTTCCGGAGGAGGTCTTCGCGGTGGTGGAGATCGGGTCGCGCGATGCCTACCGGATGATGGATGTGCACGTGGGCGAAAGAACCATCACCCGGGAGGCGTTCCTGGAAGGATGGGCGAGGCACGAGCCGTTTCTGCTGGAGGACTGCTCGATCGGTGTCGGAGCCCGGAGCGAAGAGCCGCTGCTGGAGGTTTTCCTCGACGCCTGGAAGATCCTCACGATCCATGTGCCGCTGTCGATGCGGGATGACGTGGAGGAGCTGCTCCAGAGCGAGGGGCTCGAAGAGGTGCCGATGACCTGGCCGGAGGAGGAGGAGGATGATCCGCCCCACGGCTGGCGGTTCCGGCCGGTGCTGGAGCTTCCCGACGGAACGGCCGCCGAGGCCGACGACCTGCTCACGCGGTTGCGTCAGGAATGGCGGCTCGTTCTGAACGTGGATCCGGAGAGCAACATCGACGAGGCCGGTCGAGAGCTGGGCCTCACGCTCTGGCAGGCGGTGATATCGGTGGGTTGGAGCGAAGGGGGGCGAAGACGACAGGCGTACGTTTCCCTCTGGGCCGCCGCCGGTTCGCTCGCCACCATCGAGCGGTTCGTCGAACAGGCGTTGGAGGAACGCCCGCAGTGGAAGCTGCTGGGCATCGATGCCATGGACCGGGTGGCCTACGACGACCGGCCGGAGGAGCTGGCCCATCTTCCTCCGCGTCCGGAACGCGAGGAGATTCACCTGGTGGTCGTCGAGCCGGGCGGCGACGCGACGGCGCTTCCTCCGCCGGCGTCAGGTGAGCAGCGTGGTTGAGCGCGACCCCTCCATGATGGCTGACGAGTGGTTTGCCGACGGCCTCCGCTTCACCTGCACCAGCTGCGGCAACTGCTGCACGGGGCCGCAGGGCTATGTGTGGCTCAACGCCGAGGAAGGCAGGCGAATCGCCGCCCTGCTGGGCATCGAGGAAGAAGTGTTCCGCCGCCGATACGCGAGAAAGGTCGGGAGCCGATGGTCGCTCAACGAGGTGCATACCGAGCACGGCTACGATTGCGTGTTCCTCGACCGGCAGTCGGAGCCGGAGAAGGCGGTGTGTTCGGTCTATGAGGCCCGCCCGGCCCAGTGCCGGAGTTGGCCCTTCTGGCCGGAGAACTTGCTGAGCAGACGTCACTGGCTGACGACCAAGCGCGTAACGCCGTGCCCGGGCATGGACCGCGGCGAGCTGATTCCGGCCGAAGAGATCCACCGCCGGCGCGACACGGTGGCGCCGGCGACCGAAGAATAGCCGTGACGGGCCGTGATCGGCATTGACTCGCGGCAGCCGGGGCTGCGGATAGTCGTGCGTATTTCTGTGGGGATTGGGCCCGGGCCGCCCTGAGGTCGTGGATTGAACGCACAGGTCGCGGCCGTCGCCTGCTCACTGCTCCCCTGTTTCCCTGCTTTCCTCTCTCTTGCTCTATTCCCTACCGCCCCGATCGCTTGTCCAAGCCAGAGATCAGGCCGGAGATCATTTTGGCCATGACCTCCAATTCGTCACGCATGGCGCTGCGGTCCTCGTCAACGATCAAACCTCGGCGTTTGGCGATCTGCAGCAGCGGTACGCACTCCCTCCTGCACCGAACCGCGTGCAATCACGAAGAATTGCCTCGGTCCGCCTTGGTTAACCGGCCGTTGCCCTCGGCCAGATTGGTCGCGATTTACAGAGATGCGCGGTTGAGTTGATCCGCACGAAAGCCGTAACCGCGAGGGAACTCCTCGGTCAGACCGACAACGCGATCGGTGAAGTCCACCGCTTTCTGGTAGACCTCGAGGTTCTCGAACATGAAGGGCATGGCGACCCCCGTGTGAACAGGTGAGCAGGTGACCGCAGGCGAACGGTGACTTTCTTTCACCTGCTCACCTGCTCTTGTCTCGCCTGCTCTATTGCCGCTCCGCGGCAATCGGGCTGGACGGATTTGAACCGTCGACCTCCTGACCCCCAGTCAGGCGCGCTAACCAAGCTGCGCTACAGCCCGTGGGTACGACCTTCAGGCCTCCAAGCCTTCGGGCCCATTCTAAGCGGACAGGGTGGGATTCGAACCCACGGTACGGACATAAGCCGTACACGGCATTTCCAGTGCCGCTCCTTCAGCCGCTCGGACACCTGTCCGGCACCAATACTGTAGTTTATCGGCGTGAGCGGGTCAGACAAGCCAGCACGGCCGAGCACCAGCGGGATCCTGGTTCTGGACAAGCCGGTGGGGATGACGTCCATGACCGCGGTATCCGTGGTCCGAGGCAAGGCCCAGAAGGCGAAGACCGGGCACGCCGGCACGCTCGATCCCTTGGCGAGCGGTGTGCTGGTTCTGGCACTGGGCCCTGCGACCAAGACTCTCAACCGACTGATGGCTACCGACAAGCGTTATCGAACCGTCATCGATCTGTCGGCATTCACCGAAACGGACGACCTGGAGGCCGAACGGGTGGAGATGAGGATCGATGAACCGCCGGACGAGGCGGCGGTACGGGCCGCGTTAGGCCGGTTCGTCGGGAGATTCGAACAGCGTCCGCCGGCATTCAGCGCGGTCAAGGTCGAGGGGAGGCGGGCCTACCGCATGGCCCGCAAAGGGAAGGCGGTCGATCTGCCGGCCCGGCCGGTGCTGGTGCATGACATTGAACTGCGATCCTGCGAATGGCCCACGGTTGAACTGGCCATTCACTGCGCCAAGGGCTTTTATGTCCGCAGCCTGGCTCGGGACCTCGGGCGGACCCTCGGCACGGGCGGACACTGCGTCTCGATTCGTCGAACGGCGGTGGGCCCGTTCACCGAAAGGATGGCGGTGCCCCTGGATGATGTTCCCGAGCCGCTGGGGGAGGAGCATCTGATACCAACGGAGACGGCGCTGAAGATGGTGGAGGAAGCGGCCGGTTCAGGCTAGGCGGCCTCGACCGGAGCACGGCCGTCGCCGGCTTCAGCCTCGCGGCCTTCCCCGCGACCGGCCCTCTTTTCCGCTTCGGCCCTTTTGCGGCGCCTCTCGACGCGGTTGATGTGCAGCATGAGCAGGCCCATTCCGGTCAGGAGCATCATGTCTGCGACATTGAAAACCCAGGGGAACAGGCCGGAACTGGAACCGTCGCCACCACCGGGCCAATGCCAGCCGAAGGGCAGGGGCACGTCGGGCAACATGTGAAGGAAGTCGCGAACGTAGTGAAAGACGAACCGGTCGTAGAGGTTGCCGCCGCCTCCGGCGAGTATCAGTCCGATGGCAACGTGTGCCAGTCGCTGCCTGCCGTTGGTGAACCGGCCGAAGACAAAGAGCCCTGCGGCCAGTGCGAACGCGGTAAAGACGACAAAGAACCAGCGCTGATTCGGGCCGATGCCGAAGACCGCTCCGAAGTTCTTGACGAGGCTGAAGTCCAGCAAGCCCCAGGGCAGGGCCGTCTGGCGGTATTCCCTCTGCGGCGGAACCTGATCGTTGTGCTCCTCCATCTCGGCGCGGCTCATGCCGCCGGCCACGGTGCTGAACGCCCAGTGCTTGGACCAGAGGTCGGCAGTGAGTCCCAGACACAGCACGGTCAGCAGGACAACCCAAGCGCCGGGGCAGCGATAGGCACGTCTGGCTCTCGTCGATTCGGCGTCGGATGGCGAGGACATCACGCGCCCCATTGTCGCTCAAGCTCCCGGGCCGCTTCAATGGTGTACTTGGCCCAGGGTTTGGCCTCCAGGCGGGCGACGGGGATAGGCTTGCCCGTCATCTGGCAGACACCGTAGGTGCGGTTCTCGATCCGCGCCAGTGCCTCGTCGATTTCCCGCAGCCGCTGGCGTTCCGACTCCGCCAAGCCGAGCATGAAATCCTGATCGAAGGTGTCGGTACCGATGTCAGCCATGTGGATTGGCATGTGAGAGAGGTTTCCGCCGCCGGGTTTCAGTGCCTGGTCCTCCATGGCATGGAGATCGCCGCACAACTGCCTTCGCTTCGCGAGGAGCAGGTCGCGATAGTACACGAGTTCTTTGCGCGACAGGTGGGTCTTGACCGGCTTGCGAGGAGCGGGGGCGGCAGACTCATCGGACGCCGGTTGGCCGGCCACTTTGGACTTCCGGGCGATGGTCTGTCCTTTGGTCGAGATCATCCTCACTCGGCGGCCGTTGACGAACACGTAGCCCTGCTTGTCCGCTTCGGTGGCGCTGGCGGCCTCCGCCACGCTGCGTCCTCGGCGACGGGTCGCAGACGTCGTGCGGGAGGCCTTCGCGGTCTTGGCACGCGCGGTCGGTTTCCCTGCCCCGGTGGTCATCTTCTTCTTGGCCGGCGCCTTCTTCGCGGACGTCTTCCTGGTGGTCTTCTTCTTGTTGACCGGCGCCTTCTTCGCGGAGGTCTTCCTGGTGGTCTTCTTCTTCTTGGCTGGCGCCTTCTTCGCGGACGTCTTCCTGGTGGTCTTCTTCTTGGTCGGCGCCTTCTTCGCAGGGGCCTTCCTTGCCCTGACTTTCTTTGAGGCAGCGGCGGCCTTTGAAGCACGCGAGGAAGCCTTGGCGGCAGGCTTCTTCCTGGTCGTGGTCTTCTTGCTTGTGGTCTTGGATTTGGCCACCGCAGATCCTCTCGCGAAACCAGCCCGGCCCGTGCAGAAAGGGCTCAGACCGAGCAAACAGCCCTCTGTGGGTAACCCACCATCGTAATGGTTTATTTGCCCTCCGTCAACAGAACTCAGCCGCGTCAATCCTTGTCCCGCGCGGCAGCATCCACCAGCGCGCCGATCCGGCGCAGCTTCTCGTAGCGATGACGGACCAGCGTGGCTGGCTTGAACCGCTTCAGCTGCCGAAGCCGTTCGATAATCCAGTTCCGGAGACTGTCGGCGGCCTCCTGAGGGGCCCGGTGCGCCCCGCCCAGAGGCTCGGGAATCACCTCGTCGATCAGGCCGTTGCGGAGGTTGTCCGCAGCGGTCAAGGCCAGGGCCTCGGCGGCGGCGGTGTTGGTCTGCTCGTTGGCCTCCTTCCAGAGGATCGCCGCACAACCCTCCGGGCTGATCACCGAATACCAGGCGTTGGAGAGCATCGCGACCCGGTCCCCCACGCCGACCCCCAGAGCCCCGCCGGAACCGCCCTCGCCGATGACCGCGCAGAGAATGGGCGTGTGCAGGCGGCTCATCTCCAGCAGATTGCGGGCGATGGCCTCGGCCTGCCCCCGCTCCTCGGCCTTCACGCCCGGAAACGCTCCGGGCGTATCGATCAGCGTCACGATGGGCAGGCCGAACTTCTCGGCCAGCTTCATCTTTTTCAGGGCCTTGCGGTACCCTTCCGGGTGAGCGCAGCCGAAATGGCAGGCGACCTTTTCCTGCGTGGTCCGCCCTTTCTGGTGCCCCACCAGAAGTACCTTGTGGGAGCCGATGCGCCCGAACCCGGTGATCACCGCCGGATCGTCGCCGAAATGCCGGTCACCGTGAAGCTCGCGGAAATCCCGGCACATCATGCGGATGTAGTCGGAGGTCTGGGGACGGTCGGGGTGGCGGGCGACCCGCACGGTGTCCCAGGGGCTGAGGTTGCGGTAGAGCTTCGTGAGCATGCTGTCGCGGTTCTCACGGAGGCTCTTCAGCTCATCGTCAAGCCGGTCATCCTCATCCCGCTGCTCCAGCGCGGCGATCTGCTTCTCGAGCTCGGTCACCGGCTCCTCGAAGGGCAGCGTGTAGGTGTATCCATTGGGTGCACTGGTCATGGTCCAGGTCAACTCTCCGGGCATCGACATGGTCGTGAGGGGTGCAGTTTAGCCGCCCCGCCCTGCCGACGACAGCGGATCCCGCCTTCGGCCTCCGCCGGTCGCGCGCGAAAAGCACCGGAAAAAGGGCAAATGGAGTCGAATGGGGCGGTCACTCCACACTGACGGGAGGAGTACAATGCCCGATCCTAATCAACCGAGCGGCATTTCCTGGAGGCTTGGCCATGCCCAACGCAGTATTGAACGTCCCCGCGCCCACCAACGAACCGGTGCTCGGTTACCTGCCCGGCTCCCCGGAGAAGGCGGCCCTGAAGGCCGAGATCGCCCGTCAGGCCGCCGAAAAGATCGAAGTGCCGCTAATCATCGGCGGCAGGGAGATCCGCACCGGCAAGCTCGACACCGCCGTCGTCCCCCACGATCACAAGCACGTGCTGGCCGACATTCACATGGCCGGCGACGAGGAGATCGCCTCGGCCGCGGAAGCGGCGGTGAAGGCCCACGGCGAGTGGTCGCGCATGCCCTACGAGCACCGCGCAGCGATCTTCCTCAAGGCCGCCGAACTCCTGGCCGGACCGTGGCGCAGCAAGATCAACGCGGCAACGATGCTCAACCAGTCCAAGACCTGTCATCAGGCGGAAATCGACGCCGCCTGCGAGCTGATCGACTTCTTCCGCTTCAACGCCTGGTACATGACCCAGCTCTATGAATGGAATCAGCCGCCCATTCAGCCGCACGGCATCTGGAACCAGGTGGAGACCCGGCCCATCGAGGGATTCATCTTCGCGATCACGCCCTTCAACTTCTCATCCATCGCGGGCAACCTCCCCTCCTCGCCGGCGATCATGGGCACCACTGCCATCTGGAAGCCGTCGCACTCGGCCCAGTACAGCGGCTACCTGATCATGAAGCTCTTCCAGGAAGCGGGCCTGCCCGACGGCGTGATCAACTTCGTTCCCGGCAAGGCCAGCCGCATGTGCGAAATCCTCTTCGCGAACCATCGCTTCGGCGGAATCCACTACACCGGCTCCACCGCGGTGTTCCGCAAGATCTGGCACAACATCGCCTCCAACATGGACAAGCTGCGAGATTACCCGCGCATCGTGGGCGAAACGGGCGGCAAGGACTACATCTTCGCCCATTCGTCCGCCGATCGAGAGGCTCTGACTGCCGCCATCGTCCGCGGAGCGTTCGAGTATCAGGGCCAGAAGTGCTCCGCCGCCAGTCGCTGCTATATCGCAAAGAGCGTGTGGAACGACATCAGGGATGATCTGGTGCAGCAGACCGACGCCATCAAGATGGGCGACCCGGCCGACTTCACCAACTTCATGGGCGCCGTCATCCATCAGGACGCATTCGACATGTCCAAGGCGTTCATCGAGAGAGCGAATGCGTCAGGCGAAGCGGACGTGATCGCGGGCGGCGACCTAGATGACTCCACCGGCTTCTTCGTCCGCCCGACGATCATCCTCACCACCAACCCGAAATACGAGTCGATGGTCGAGGAGATCTTCACGCCGATCGTGACGATCTTCGTCTATGACGATGACAAGTTCGAGGAAACGCTGAAACTCTGCGACGAGACCGGCGAGTACGCGCTGACCGGAGCCATCTGGGCGCAGGACCGCGAGGCGATCATCCAGGCGATGGATGCTCTTCGCTACACCGCGGGCAACTTCTACATCAACGACAAGCCCACCGGGGCGGTGGTTGGCCAGCAGCCGTTCGGCGGAGCCCGCGCCTCCGGCACCAACGACAAGGCGGGCAGCTGGCTCAACCTCGTCCGCTGGTGCAGCCCCCGGACGATCAAGGAGACCTTCGCCCCGCCCACGGACTACGCCTACCCGTTCATGCAGGAAGCGTAAGCTGACGGCGAGAGCCCAGGAAGCACACCGAAAGCCCCGGCAGTCCTCTGCCGGGGCTGTTCTTCTCGCCTTCCTCCACCCGGCTCCTGACGGTCCGGCGGGGCCGGCTCCGCCGCCGGATTTTCTCCAATATTTTCAGAATTTCTTGAAATTTCTGGTGCCATTATGCGCGTATAAGGGGTGAGGGCCACGGGCTGGACCTGATGGGGTCCGAAGGACCGGCGATGCTGCCGGGCCGCCCGCCGCCGGAAAAGGAGAATGCCATGACCACCACCACCGCTGCCGCTGCAATCGCCCTTCTCGGGGCAATCCCGGTTCAGGCTGCCGAATCGGTGCCCAGTCCCGCGAACGATGGAATGGTGCTCGTCGAGGGCGGGACATTCCAGATGGGAGATCTCTTTGACGAAGGCGTGCAGTTCGCCACGCCGGTGCACGAAGTGACTCTGACGGACTTCTACCTTGCCCGCTACGAGGTCACCGTCGAGCAGTTTGCCGCCTTCGTGGAGCGGACCGGCCACATCACCGCGGCCGAGAGAGAAGCAGCGGAGACTGACAAGAACGACGGATACGGCGGCCTGCTCGCGACCTGCGGCTGCTGGGTGCTGGACGCCGAGGCCGGCGGATCCTGGGTGGCGGAGGCGACTTGGAGGAACCCTCAGTTCCCCCAGACCACGAAGGACCCTGTAACCTGCGTGTCGTGGCGGGACGCCGCCGCCTACTGCAACTGGCTGAGCACGACGGTGGGTCTGGCCGTTGCCTACGACCTCAACAGCTGTGACCTGCTGGACGCCGACGGCAAACCCACGACCGACGTATCCAAGGTGAAGGGTTATCGACTCCCGACCGAAGCCGAGTGGGAATACGCCGCGCGCGAGCGGGGGAAGAAGGTGAGGTTCGGCAACGGCCGGGATCTCGCCCGGCCCGACGAAATGAACTTCAACGCCGCGGCCGGCGAGTTCGATTACGCGCTCAAGGGCACATGCAGGAAAGGCACCGTGCCCGTGGGAAGCTTCAAACCCAGCGGCCTGGGGCTCTATGACATGAGCGGCAACGTGTGGGAATGGTGCAGCGACTTCATGGGGCAATACCCCGAAGAGCCGGTGACGAATCCCTATCAGACAGAAGGCCTGGTGGGACCTCGTCGCGCTGCCCGGGGCGGCCCCTGGGTCGGAGGGGCCGACCTTGCCCGCGTCTCCGCCCGCCTGGGATGGGTCGCCGACGACCGCTGCAACAACATCGGCTTTCGCGTCGCAAGATCGAAGTAGGATTCGAGGTCACTCCAACCCCAGCGAGTCGTACCCTTCGATCTCGAAAGGCGAAGGGCGCCAGATGCTCGCCGTCGCATCGTAGTACGGCTCGGTGATCGCCTCCTTTAGCGCCTGCTCACTCGCGCGCTTCGCATCGTAGATGATGTTCACCTTCGCGCTTTCCGGAGCCGGCCAGGCTTCCAGTTTCAGGTATCCCTCGACCGCGTACATGTCATCACGATCGAGGTAGTACCAGAACAGTGAGCCGCGACCTCGGCAGTCAAGACCGGTCACCTGCAGTTCGACTGCAGCGGTGTCCGGCGGAGCTTCGCCGCGCTGCTGTACGAAGGATGGAATCGGCCAGACGTAGCCGGCCGCCACCGCCGCGGTGAGGCACGCGGCCAGCGCGCCGATCAGCGCCATTTGAGGCCAGGACCTTCCCAGCGCTCTCGGCGGACCCCACATCAGCGCACCTTCCTCCTTCGTCGGACACGCCTCGACGCAATTGAGACATGACGTGCAACGCGCCGAAGTGACGGACGGCATGTGAGAAACGGGAATCGCCATCGGGCACGACTGGTCGCATTTCCCGCAGTCCAGACATGCATCGAGATCCCGCTTGACACGCGTCAGACCAACCCAGGAAAACGGATTGAGCACGACGGCGAGCGGACAGAACCAGCGACAGAACGGCACAACGATGAATATCGAGATCGCGACGATCGCAGCCGAGACGATGTAAGCCCAGAAGGTGATGTCCTCGCCATGGCGGCCGATCAGCGCATAGCACGGATCGAAACCCCGGAAGATCAGCTCACCGGTGCGATAGGTGAAGTACAGGATCACCGCCAGCAGCGGGTACTTGAGCAGCGAAAGCACGACGTCGAGCCTGGGATGAACGGGCAGGGCCGGGATCCTAAGCCGCCGCGCACCTCCGCGCAGCCATTCGGAGATCGCCCCGATGGGGCAGACGTACCCGCAGAACGCCCGCCGCAGGAGCAGGGTCATCACGACCAGGCCGGCGAGGATGTAGAAGTTGCTCACCGCCAGTGAGCAGGGCATGTTGCCCTCGTTGACGTAGGTGTAGATCGCCTCCACCCCGCCCAGCGGACACCAGCGCTCGGCGTTGGCCCGCAGCAGAAACACGCCGGCCACGGTCAGGAGCAGGAACGCGAGCTGTAGGAGACGGCGCGTCCGCTTCATCCGTTATTTCTTGTCCGTTTCCTTGCCGCCGGCGGTGTTGGTCGAGACCGTATTGCCGCAATTGCCGCGCACCGGGCAGTTGGCGCAACTCGTCCCGCTGCTGCAGGAGGACTCGTTCACCTTCGACTCGACCGCGAGCAGTTCCGTCATCTCCCCCGCTGCCGCGAGTGCCTTGAGGTCCGCGCAGTTCGCCGCCTTCATCCGGGCCTTCTCGAGCCGGCTGGGAAGCGTGTTCTCGAAGGACTTCCTGAGCATGTCGGATGCCGCGGCGGTGTCGTCGAGCAGCGAGTGCATGCAGGCCAACTCGAGGTACAGGCCCGGATCATCCTTTTCGGGCTTGCCGATCGTCCCGGCCAGCGCACGCGCTTGCTCCGTCAGGCCCTCCCTCGCCAGACCGATGGCGAGCAGCACCTTCGTCCGCATCGTCTGCCCGTCCTTGCCGAGCTCGGAACGGACGGCGACCGCCTCCCTGTTCATGTTCAGTGCGAGGCGCGTTTCGGCGAGCATCGCCGCCGATTCGGCGCTGTCGAGTTCGGCATGGCGCTGCTCATCCAGTTCCAGCGCCGCGGTGTAGGCCTGGTTGTCGTAACAGAAGGACCGGATCGCCGCGGCCATCTCGGCCCGGGTCTCGGGATCAGTCACCGACGGATAGTAATCGCGCAGCTTCTGCACCTGCCGAAGCATCGCGTACTGCTGGCGATACGCCTGATTCTCCGGATCGGCCTTGGCGGCGGCGGCGTAGCTCTTCAACGCTTCGTCGAACTTCGCCTGTTCCAGCAGAGCACCGGACCGTTTGAACAGCTCCGCCGCGGAGTGCTCCGCCTTCTTCGTCACCCCCGCTTCGCCAACGGCGGCCGCCCCCACCGCTATCAGGATTGCCAGCAGCACGCTGATTCGCTTCATGATTATTCTTCCCGCGACTGAAAAGCTTCTGCCTCTCGCCCCCGTTGACTTTGATCATCGTATCTCGCGGGGGGTCCCCGCGTCATCGGAAAACCGGGCGATTACCGGCAATTCCACCGGGCCGGAGCCGACCCCGAGCTTGCCGATTGGAATATCGGCAGAAAAGACCGGCCGAATCGGCCCGCCCATCGCCTTCCTCCGAACTGCTAATATGTCCCGTTCACCATCACTGCTGGAGACCGATCATGACCGCCGCCCTGGAGCCCGTGCTGAAACGCATCGACGAGGACTTCGACAACTCCGTGGCCCGCCTCTGCGAGCTGCTCCGCATCAAGAGCATCGGGACCGACCCGGCTTACGACGAAGAAACCCGCCGGGCCGCCCAGTGGTGCGCGGACCAGTTCAAGGAGATGGGATTCGACTCGGCCGTTCGCAACACGCCGGGCCAGCCGATGGTGGTGGCCCATTACACCCCGCCGGATGCAACGGACAGGACGCCACGCGTGATGTATTACGGCCATTACGACGTGCAGCCGCCCGATCCGCTGGAATTGTGGGACAGCGATCCGTTCGAGCCGACCATCGTCGAGGCCGAGCACGGGAAGCGAATCGTGGCCCGCGGGGCCAACGATGACAAGGGCCAGTTCATGACCTTCGTCAGCGCATTCCGGGCCTGGACGGACGTGCACGGATCGCTGCCGGTGAAGATCATCGTGTTCCTGGAAGGCGAAGAGGAGTCCGCATCTCCCAGTCTGGAGCCGTTTCTCGAAGCGAACCAGGAAGAGCTGGCCGCCGACATCTGCATCGTCAGCGACTCGGAAGCATGGAGTATCGAAACGCCCGCCATCACCTACATGCTCCGGGGGATGGTCTTCATCGACGTCACGCTGAAGGGGCCGGCGATGGACCTGCACTCGGGCATGTATGGCGGCGGAGTGGTCAATCCCAACAACGCCCTGGCGAGAATCCTCGGCGAACTGCACGACGAAAACGGCCTGATCCAGATCCCGGGGATGTACGACGACGTGCGCGAGCTGTCCGAAGCAGAGGCCAAAGCCTGGGAGAACCTCGGGTTTGACGACGCCGGATTCCTCGGGGGCATCGGTCTGAAGGAATCAACCGGCGAGAAGGGGCGAACGCTCCTGCAGCGCCTCTGGTCGCGACCCACCTGCGATGTCAACGGGATGTGGGGTGGCTACATCGGCCAAGGCGCCAAGACCGTCATCCCCGCCGAAGCGCATGCGAAGATCTCCTGCCGCCTCGTACCCGATCAGGATCCGGAGAAGATCTACAACGGCCTGGTGAAGTTCCTCAAAGATCGAACGCCTCCCGACTGCACCTGGGAGATCGAATGTCATGGGAAGAACCCTGCGATCCGCGTGCCCACGGAATCGCCTTATCTGGAGGCCGCGCTCAAGGGACTGCGGGCCACGTTCGACAATCCACCCGTGCTGATCGGGTGCGGCGGTTCGATTCCCGTGGTCGGATCTTTCCAGCGCATCCTCGGCTTCGATTCGCTGCTGGCGGGTTTCGGCCTGGAAGATGACCGCATTCACTCGCCGAACGAGAAATTCGAACTGAAGTGCTACCACAACGGGATCAGATCGCAGGCGGCGATGATGCATTCACTGGCCGAACTGGCGCAGTAGACGGTGGCAAGCTGAAGAACCGGCATCCGGGCGGACTCAGGCGGCCCGGCCGGCCGCCGCATCCTCGGCGGCGGCTTCACCTGTCCCGGAGCCGGCGGTCGCGCTCCCGGCTGCCTCATCATTCACTTCCGAAGCCGCGGCCACTTTCCGCTTTGGCCGTTTGGGAACCAGCTCGGGCCCCACAGTGATGATCTCCGCGGTCTGGATGCCCCGGAGCCTGGCACGCTTGGCCTCGCGCAGGGACTGCACTTCAAGCTTGAGGCTGTGGACGGTCGCCGAGTGGTCAATCGCGCGGCTGATCACCTTCAGGCACATGATGACCGCCCAGGCGCAGATGCCGGCAATGAGGAGCCAACCGAAATCGGAGCTGATAACCCCGAGCATATTCCGGCCATCGACACAGACGCCGGGCGACTTGACCGGGATCCGGCGCGACCGGAGACGTGAAGGGCCGCTGCCGGCCGGGGGGCGGCGGGGGCCGGCTGACGATCGGCCCCTCTTCGTCGGGTGCCCCGGGGGGATGCTACACTTACTTCCCGTGAGAACCGTTCACCTGCTGTTTGGGGTGTTGATCTGGCTGGCCGCGGCGTTTGGAGCGACCCCCGCGGCGGGCGATGACGTCGACGTTCGCCTGGACACCTTCGGGGTCGGATCCTACTTCCGTCCCGGCGAGTTCACCGCCATCCGGCTCGGCCTGACGAGCAATCTCGACGAGCCGACCGCAGTCTGGGTGCAGTGGGACCTTCCCAACGCCGACGGCGACACGGCCGAGTACGGCCGATCGCTGACTCTCACCCCGGGGCGCGAATCGCTGGTGTGGCTGTACGCCACCGTTCCGCCCAAGGCGGAGACCGGATCCGTCTGGCAGGTGCGGGTATTTGAGGAACGGGACGGCAATCCCGGCGGCGATCTGGGCGGCTCCATCATCAGCCCCGCCGATGCCAATTCCCAGAGCATCGAGCAGACCTCCGGGATGATCGGCCTCATCGGCAACTCGGACATGAAACTCGACTCACTGGGCGCTTCCAGCGCCGGGCCGGAGGTCCGCCCGCCGGGGGCTCATGAGAACACGCGGCTCGTGCGAGGCATCAGCCCGCGCGATCTGCCGGACCGTTGGGAGGGTTTGCGAGGGTTTGAGGCGATCGCCTGGGGCGACGCCCGTCGCAATCGACCGGAGGATATCACCACCGACCAGGCACGGGCGCTGACGGAGTACGTGCGCCGGGGCGGACACCTGATCATCTCGCTTCCATCGGCGGGTAATCCCTGGCAGTTGGGCACACCGGGCAAGCTCGAGCCGGACCTGGAGAGGCTGCTTCCCACCCTCGCCCCCCGACGAGCTGAGGACGTGCCGGTCAATACGCTGCTGCCCGTGCTTTCCAAGGCCGATCGAACGGCGGGCAACCCGATGTTCGCGATCCGGGTGTTCAAGGATCTCGATGGCGAATTCGACGCCATCGACAACCATTACGAACCGCTGATCGCGCTTCCCGGCGGCCGGGTTGTGGTTATTCAGCGAACTTATGGCTTCGGCCGGATCACTCTCGTCGGCATCGACCTTTCCAGCGGGACACTGCGGGCTCTCGCCCTGCCGGAGGGCGATGTGTTCTGGAACCGGATCCTTGGCCGGCGTGCTGATACCCCCACCAGCAGCACGATCAGCCAACTGCAGGCCGCGAATCGAATTCCCACCAGCGGCCGACCCGCGGAAACCAGTCTCGGCGGCGACAAGCTCATCACGGACCAGATAAACATGTCCCAGAGCGCCGCGGCCGGCCTGCTCCTGGCCCTGCTGCTGTTTGCCCTCTACTGGGTGATCGCGGGACCGGGTGGTTTCGCCGTGTTGAAACAGTACCGCCAGACGAAACACGCCTGGCTAGCCTTCGCGGCCACGGCGGCGGTGTTCACCACGGTCGCCTGGCTGGCGGTGGGTCTGCTGCGGCCTCGTTCCGTGGCGGTCCGGCATGTCACATTCCTGGATTATCTGGCCCGGCCCGACGGCGATCGCGGCGAAAACGACCCGCAATACCAGCGGGCCGCCAGCTTCTTCTCGCTCTATTTGCCCTCCTACGTTGACACGGAGGTTGCCCTGGACTCGGAGGAGGGGCAGCGCGATTTGCTGGCGACCTGGGCTCCGCCTCTGGCCTTCCCCCAGCCGTTCCCCAATGTGGACCGCTATCGGATCGACGTGGGGCGAAGCCCGGCTTCCTATCGGGTCCCCGCTCGCGCCACCGCGACCCAGATGTACGCACATTGGTTCGGCGGGCTTTCCCGGGACTGGGGAGGAATGCTGTTCTCCGATCCGGAAGATCCGATCCGCGTGGTGATGCAGGGCGACCGGGAGAGCCTCGCCGGCAGGGTCATACATGACCTGCCCGGGACGCTCGAAGACATCACCATCATCTGGGTGGGCAATCAGCGGCTCCTGATGCGCCGCCATGAGACCGGCAGGGATGCCCTGCCGGTCGTCGAATACACCCAACGGGGGAGAATGCTCAACATCGGCCGGACATTCGGGCTGCGCAACCTCGAGCCGGGAACGCCGCTGGACCTTGGCCCGCTGGACTATACCGGTCGGTCATCAATACTGGACGAGAATATCAGGATCAAATACGTCGACCCCTACGCCGACAAGTACTATGGAGCAACTACGGGATCGCTCTCCGCTCAGGACGAGCGCAACTACATGGAGATGCTGGGCATCTTCCAGCAGCTCACTCCCCCGGAGTATTTCCTGCAGCGCGGCCAGGAGAACCCCCGCGGAAGCATCAGCGCCCGGCGTTATCTGGGCCGCGAACTGGATCTCTCGGCCTGGTTCAGCCGCCCCTGCCTCATTATCATCGGGTATTTGAGGGACTCGGATCTGCCCATCCCCCTGACCGTCAACGGCGAGCCTCCTCGCACCACCGATTCCCTGACCGTGGTGCGCTGGATCTACCCCCTTCCGCTGAATGAGGACATCGCTTTCCGCAAGCCGGAGGGAGGATAACCGAACAACTGACGTACCTGGAGCGTCTGAATGAGGAAGCCGGCCGCCATCGGCCAGAGGAATTGAGATGGCCATGATCGAGACGATCAACCTCACCAAGAAGTACGGTGAGCTGGTCGCATTGAACAACCTGAATCTCTCGATCGACGAAGGTGACACCTTCGGCTTCATCGGTCCCAATGGGGCGGGCAAGACCACCACCATCAAGATCCTCGCCACCCTCCTCAAGCCCACCTGGGGCGAGGCCCGCATCGACGGCAAGGTCATCGGATACCAGAATCCTCAGATCAGGCCCGTCATCGGTTACGTTCCCGACTTCATGGGCGCATACGAGGACATGGTCGTTAGCGAGTACCTGGAGTTCTTCGCCGCCTGCTACAACATCCATGGAAAGCAGCGGCAGCGCGTGGTCCGTGACGTGCTGGAGCTGACGGACCTGAGCTACAAGTCCAACTCCGAAGTCAACGGCCTTTCCCGCGGAATGAGCCAGCGACTGTCCATCGCACGCGTTCTCCTGCACGATCCGAAAGTGCTGCTGCTGGACGAGCCCGCATCCGGCCTGGACCCCCGGGCCCGCATCGAGATACGCGAGCTCCTCAAAGAGCTCAGGCGGATGGGCAAGACCATCATCATCAGCTCGCACATCCTCCATGAACTGTCGGAACTGTGTAACAGCGTGGGAATCATCGAGCAGGGCAAGCTGATCTTCTCCGGACCGGTGACCGAGGTCATGGCCAAGGCCTCCATGGGCCTGGTCGTGCACATCGTGGTGGAGGAGCGCTTCGACAAGGCGGCCGAACTGCTTTCGCAGGTCAAGGGCATCACCCACGTGGACGTGACCCAACACAACGGCCAGCCGCGCATCGATGTCACCATCGACCCCGAAAGCGGCCTGTCCGTCTCGGAACTGCCCAACCGCCTCATCACCCAGGGCTTCCGCCTCACCTCCATGCAGCAGGAGCAGGTGAACCTCGAAACGGCCTTCATGCGCCTCACCAAGGGACTCGTATCGTAGCGGACGGCATCGCGGCAGGCTCAGATCGGACGCGTCCGTCGCGGCGAGCCCGCCGGATCCCATGACGCAGCGTCATCGCCCGGTCAGCCATTATGCCGCGGCCCCCCCGCCCCGGTTGCCCAATCGGCGGACAGGAAGGGGGATCAGCATCGGAGTCTCTCGCCGGTAGGCGCGGTAGGTATCGCCGAACTCCGCGATCAGATCGCGCTCCTCCAGCACCGAGCCGATCACCACCCAGATCGTCCAGGTGATGTTGAACAGCAACCGGTCGGCAGTGACGTACGGGCACGACCAGATCAGCAGCAGCATGAACAGGTACAGCGGGTGCCGCACCCAGCGGTACGGCCCTCGAACGGTGAAGGGGATCGACGACGGTTCCCGGCCCCGCAGGTGAGCCCTGATCGGCCCCAGTCCGAGCATGTCCGCTTTGAGGGCGATTAGTCCCCATGCCATGCCCGCAACCGCCAGGATAAAGACGGCACGCAGCAGCCAGCGGGCCACGCCTTCGATCTCCACGATCACGCGCGTCGACTCCTGCCAGAAAACGAGCAGCAGGAGCAGGGCCGCCGCCGAGGCGATCGTATAGAAAGCGCTCTGGTAATGCGGCGGAAGGAACCTTCCCGCCCATCGGCGAAACGGCCGTCGAATCATGCCGCTGTGCTGAACGAAGAACAGGAGGCAGAGGCATGCGTCCAGACCCAGCGCCGCGCCGTCAGCGAGAGACAGATCAACAAGGTTCAGCGAGCCCAGGTAGAAGAACCACCCGAGCAGGAGCAGCGAACCCCATCCCAGAACGCCGGCCAGGGCGAGCATTAGGTAATCACCGAGTCGGCGGGAAGACGTCGTCATTGGATGATTCACCGGTAACTTGCGGGCCCACTGGTCGACCGCTATCGGCACTTCGCAATGGGTCTCGATAAAGTCGGAGCCGGGAATGGCGATCCCCTCGGCTCCAGGACATCGCGCCCCCGACGTCGCGTCGGTTCAGCGCACTCGGCAATCACGCTGCAGCCGACCCATCCTCAGAGCCGATTCATGGATGTGAATTGCCGGCGGAAGATTCATCAAGACCTTGTGACAGTGTTCGCGGCCATCGCGGCAATCGACCTGCTGTTCATCGCCGTGGAAGCGTTTCGCGGCCTCGGCATCGAGATTCCCTTTGAGGGGTTGCAGGCTCAGTTGAGTCTGCGCGATGAGGGCACGCTGGCCACCTGGTATTCCAGCGCGCTCCTGCTGGCGGCGGGCTTCGTCGCTCTTCTCAATGCCCGCTATGTCGCCCCGAACTCGGCCAAGCCACGCACGCAGACCATCGGCTGGGCGATCCTGGCCCTGGTGCTGATCGGCCTGTCGGCGGACGAGATCTGCCAGGTCCATGAATGGATCGGCGGCGCGCTGAACCGGCAACTGGCCGTATCGGCGGGTACCGCCGAATCGAAACCGCTGCCTGCCTCCACCGCCTGGCTGCTGGCACTCTGTCCTGTGATTGCCGGCGTTGCGGTTTTCATGCTCCTGTTCTTCTGGCGCGGACTGGGCCAGTGCAGAGCGTCACGACGCCTGGCGTTTCTGGGGCTCGCCTGCTGGGTGGCGGTGATCGTGGCGGAGTTCGTCGAAGGGCGGGCGAGCTCTGCCGGCGCGGACCGCGGTTTCCAACCGGCGATCGAGGAGGGAATGGAGATCATCGGCACCACGCTGTTGCTGATCGCGTTCACCCGGTTCTTCCGGGCAGAATGGACGAAGCTGGAGGTAGCGGCCGGTAAGACCGGTGGCCGCTGATTGGCCGCCTGGGCGATGCCGCGGTCGCTCCCGTCCCGGGCCGCCTTGGCTCGGCGGCGGTTTCGACTACAATCTCGCTTCATGTCCCGTCCACACGTCGTGCTTCTGGCCAATCATGAGCGGCCCGAGATCCGCCGGGTGGTCGATGAGATGCGCCCCGACATCGCACGCTTCGCCGACATCGAGGCCGAACTGGAAGCAGACGGCGATCCGCTGCCGGAGAATCTGAACGCGGACCTCGCCATCGCGGTGGGCGGGGACGGGACGCTCATCAGCCAGGCCCGGCGGGTGGTCGATCGCGGCCTGCCCCTGGTGGGGGTCAACTTCGGCCGCCTGGGGTTCCTTGCCGAATACGACGTACAGAGCCTTATCCAGCACGCGGACGTGGTGTTCGGCGAACACCCGCCCATCCACGAGCACATGATGCTCAAGGCGACGGTGCTCGACCACGGGAGATCGGTGGTCACCGACGGCATCTCGCTCAACGATTGCGTGGTCACCGCCGGCCATGCTTTCCGCTTGATCGAGCTGGGCTTGTCAGTCGATGGCGCGGAAGGCCCCCCGCTCCGGGGCGACGGCGTGATCGTCTCCACCCCCGTGGGATCGACGGCCTACAACGTCTCGGCGGGCGGGCCGATCGTCCACCCCACGCAGGAAGCGATCATCATCACGCCCCTGGCCGCCTACAGCCTCGCCTTCCGTCCCATCGTGCTTTGCCCCGACAGCGAACTGCGGATCGACATACGCCTCGCCAATGAGGGAACCACACTCGTGATGGACGGGCAGGTGTCCGTGCCGCTTCGGGCCGGGCAGAGCATCCTGCTGAAGCAGTACGAGCGGAAGGTGCGGTTCGTCTCCAATCCTTCGACGACCTTCTGGGGCATACTTCAGGAGAAGCTCAACTGGGCGTCCCCGCCGATGTACTGCCAGCGCAACGAATGACCGCCCGCCCCCCGGACTTGCCTCTCCTGCTCCTCGCCCTGTTTCCCCCGTATCTCCGCATCCGGCTAAGACCCGCCCATGATCGATCTGAAGCAGTTCCGAGCCGATCCCGAGCGCTTCCGCCAGGGCGCTCGCGATAAGAACATGGAAGTCGACATCGACCGGTTGCTGGAGCTGGACGAACAGCGACGGGCGCTGATGGCCAAACAGGAATCCACCCGCGCCGAACAGAACCGGATCAGCAAGGAGATCGGCCCCCAGATCGGCAAGCTCAAGGGGCAGTTGAAGAAGGCCGCAGACGATGATCGCGCCGAGATTGAAGCGCAGATCGCCGAGCTCGAGCAGCGCCCCGTTGCCCTGAAGGCGACAATTCAGAAATGCGATCAAGACCTTGCGGAGATCAAGCCGGAGTTCGACGCGCTCTTGCTGAAAGTCCCCCAGCCGCCGGATCCGGATGTGCCCAAAGGAGTTTCGGAAGAGGACAACGTCGAGAAAAGCCGGTGGAATCCGGATTGGTACGACACCGACAAGCCCTTCGCGGAGAACAAGGGCTTTGTGCCCAAGTCCCACATCGATCTCATGCAGGCACACGGCATGGTGGATTTCGAGCGTGCCGTCAAGATGGCCGGCACCCGCCATTACGCCCTCGCCGCCGACGGCATGCGACTCCACCAGGCCGTCCTCAACTGGTCCTTCGACGAGATCACCTCCAAACACGGCTTCCGGCCGATGTCCGTGCCGGTCATCGTCCGCGAGGAGTGCATGGTCGGCACCGCGTTCTTCCCCTCCGGACGAGATCAGGCGTATCACATTGAAGAGTCCAGTCGCGGCGCGGGACACGACCTGTTTCTTACCGGCACCGGCGAGGTCGGCCTCATGGGCCTGCATGCCGATGAGATCCTCGACGCCGATCAACTGCCCTTGCAGTACGCCACCATCTCCACCTGCTTCCGCCGCGAAGCGGGCGCAGCGGGCAAGGACACCGCCGGCCTCTACCGCATCCACCAGTTCGACAAGGTCGAGCAGGTGGTGATCTGCAAGGCCGATGAGCAGGAAAGCCGCGCGTGGCATGACAGGATGATCGCCATCGTGGAGGACATCCTGAAGCAGCTCGACCTGCCCTACCGCCTGCTTCAATGCTGTACGGGCGATCTTGGCCCCAAGAACGCGGACATGATCGACATCGAGTGCTGGATGCCCTCACGCGGCGAGACGGATGAGCACGGCAACCCGCGCGGCGCCTACGGCGAAACCCATTCCGCCTCACGCCTCTACGACTACCAGTGCCGGCGCTTGAACCTGCGCTACCGCGGCGAAGACAAGAAGACCGTCTTCTGCCACAGCCTCAACAACACCGTCGTGGCTTCCCCGCGCATACTCATCCCGATCATCGAGATGTGCCAGAACGAAGACGGTTCGATCACCATCCCCGAAGTCCTGCGTCCCTACATGAACGGACGGGAGCGCATCGGATGATTTGGATCTGTGGTCTTACGCCACGCCCACATCGCTTTCCTCGCCGTCACCGGATTGCAGCGTGACCAAGCGTTCCAGTTGCTGCCGGGTCAGAACCGTCTCACTGTCCGCGCCGGGGAAGGTATGTGAAACGACCCGCTGAACATCCTCGCCAACAAACAGCGGCTTGAGTTCGGCGACCACGGCGGGCAATGTCTCCTCCTCGGTTTCCCTCCTGATTCGCTCCATCTCGCCGAGGTACACGATCACTTCCGGCCGGCGGCGCAGGCGATCGGCCAACACCGGCCAGCGGAGAGCGAGAATCGTCCACCTTGCCAGGGGTCCGGCCTCGACCCACACGTCCGCGAGGATGCACGCGGCCCGCATGACGCCGTAGGCGTTCACCAGCCGCTTCATCGAACGCGGATTGCCATCGAGCAATTCCGCGTAAGGCAGCAGGGCGTGCTCTGTCCGCTTCGTCACCTCCGGCCGGGCGAGTTGCTTCACCGCCACCTGCCGATAGGCCCGGCCCCGCACCGAGGCGATTCCGAAGGACTGGGCCTTGCCGAGAATCTCCTTCTCGTCGGTCATTCTCTCAAGCTCGGCCTCGGCCAGCGCGATCGCTTCCTCCACGGGCGGTTCGACTTCCTCAACCGGCGCTTCCTCCTCCACGTCCAGCAGTTCCCGCCAGAACCGGGCCTTCAACGCCGGGGCGAGCCGCGGCACCGTCGCCGAGAGCTGGAAGATCTTCTCCACGAACAGGTAGCCCAGAGGCCGGCCGGGCTCGTCAAGGGCATCTCCGAAATGCTCGTAGCGCTTCTGGTAGCTCGCGCACAGCCACCTTCGGTCGGCGGCGATCACGTACGTCACCTTGCCCTGCCGGTAAAGCGTCTGGGTGCCCTCCAGCAGATCGACCACGTAATCGCCCCGACAGCGGTCCAGATCGTCGATCATCACGATGACGGGGCTCTTGATGTGTGCGAGAAGCCCGCCGAAGTGTTCACTGATCTTGCGTGTAGGGCTGCGAGCGGCATCGGAAAACGATTTCGCGGCGGCGGCAGTGCCCGCGAACAGTGTGCGAGTTGCGGCAAACACCACTCCCCCGAGTGTGACCACAGCGCCGAGGATGGTCGAGATGGTCTTCGCATTTTCTGCGAGTCTTGCCGTGGGAACTTGCCAGAGGATCGCGATGATGATCCACAGCACGACCGCGGAGGCGATAAGCAGATAGCCGCGCCGCACCGAGAACCGCCACCAATGCTCGGCAATCCACAGCCACACCGCACGCCAGTTGAACGGCCTCACCCACGCCGGCCATATGAACGGCCACCACCGCGGCCGCCATTTGAACTGCCACGTCCAATCCGGCCCATTGAACGGCCACCACCGCGGCCGCCAGTTGAGCTGCCACCACCGTACTTCGCTGCGCAGCCTGGCCAGGGCCTGCCGATAGACCGCATCCATGAGAGTCCACCAGGGCGGGCCGGCGTTCTGCTTCTCCCATGCGTTGAAGCGCACCACGAGCCACGGATCATCCCCGGCATCTTCTCCGGTCAACTCATCTTCGATGAAGTTGAGAAGAGTGGACTTTCCCGATCCCCACGGGCCGTGCAGGTTCACCAGGAACGCCCCGTCATAGCGGGAGGCGCGGATGTTGCGGATGCGCTCGGCCAACGCCCCGGCGAACGCCTTGCGGTTGAGCAGATCGATCGTGGCCGGCTCATCATCGTGAGCACGAACCTTGTCGGTGGTGACGACGTCAACTTCGTCGGGTTCCGGAGTCGGGGCCTCCTTGGGCGCCTTCTTCTTTGACGCCTTCCGCTTGAGTGCCGTCTCTTTCCGGCCTTCACCGGGCTGTCCGGCAAGCCAGTTGTTGATTCGACGTGTCGCACCACCCGAATCGATACCTTCCCCTCTGACCATGCGACTGTACCGATCGCAGATGGAGCCCAGGCCGATGGAGTCCATACGCTTCACCCATCGGTTCAGAATGGCCTCCCAGCCCTTGGGTATGCCGCCCGCTTGGTCCGGCCAGAGCGGGCGCGCGAATAGAGCTCTCGCCACCCGTTTGGCCTGATCCTGTTTCAGGAGGAACTCGAAGTCGACAGCAGCGGCGGCATGGGCCTCCAGGGCGGCGGCGCGGGAAGCGGCCGAGGCGGCGCCGGGGGGGGCGGCGCGGGCGGCGGAGACGGCGGAGGCGCGGGCGGAGGCGGAGGCGGCGGAGGCGGCGTAGGAGGCGGCATCGCGGGCGGAGCTGGTGGAGGCGCGGGCGGTGGCACGCGCGGCGTTGCCGGCACAGGCGGCGGCGAAGGCAGCGTAGGCGGCGGCGCTGGCGCGAGAGCCCGGGTCGTCATCTAGGTGGTCGGCACCGGCGGCGGAGGCGGCGGCGCGGGCGGCGGAGGCGGCGGCACTGCGGGCGGGAAAGGCGGCGGAGGCGGGCGAAGCCGCCGCTGCCGTCGTAAGCGCGATGTCAAGTGCGACAATATGCCCCTTCACCGTCGCGCGATCAAAACCGCCAAACGAATCAGGACCCACCAGCGGCTGGACGCGCATTGCGCACCGCGCCGCGTACGCCACCATTGCTTCAGGCGTAAGTTCGTGCAGTTCCTTCTCAAGGGGCTTCTTTCTCGGCAGCGACACCTCGCCCGGCTCGGCGCTCTTCTGCTGCGGATTGTCTTCTGGAGGTCTGGCCAACCCGGCACCCCGCTATCTGGCCTCTCGGAAAGCCACCGCCCAAACACTATGAAACATCATAAACCACCGGGGGGGTGTTGCGATAGTGACAAAGGACCCTGGCAGCAGCGAATAAGAGGCCTGGGATCCATCATCCCGGTCGGCGACCCGGCGTGGATCCGAGTTATTTCTAATGAAACCGCGGCCTTCCCGTGGTATCCTTGGGGAACGGGTAGGTATTGTGCTTCAATCCTGCACAGGGGGACATGTACGATGGATTCGATTCGGTCACTCCTGCGGCGAGCATCCCGGCGGGTAAAGGCGAATATCTTCCTCTTCACCCTCAGCCGGGCGATGCTGGGCGGGGCGGCGGTGGCGCTTCTGCTGGTCCTGGCGGACCATATTCCGGACGAGCCGTTCGTGCCCTGGCGTTCCGTCCTGCCAGCGCTCGCTGCACTTGTAGGTCTTGTTACATTGGTCCGCTGGCTGCAATGCCAGCCCGGGTTGATGCACATCGCGATCGCGGTTGACGAACGACTCGATTTGCGGGAGCGCTTGTCAACGGCGCTTCAATGCGGAACTCGTGATGATGTGTTCGCCCAGGCTGCGGTCAATGATGCGGCAAGGGCTGCGGCGGATCCGAATGCTGGCGAGCGCGTGCGGCGTGCGTTCGCCATTCGACTGCCTCGGCTGTGGTGGGCTGGTCCGTTGCTGGCATGTCTGGCCGGGGCTGCTGTGACGCTCCCACAGTTGGGATGGATCGCACTTGCGCAAAGCGAGGAAGAGTTGGTCGCCGCGGCCGATTTGGATGAAACGGCGGAACGCAAGCTTGAGCCCATTGTGGAGGATCTGACGTTCCGGCCCTCGGAACCTCGTGCGGACCTCATCCAGCCGAAAGATCCACAGGGTCGCAAACCCCGATCAGGCTCGGGGGCGCCCATCGGCCTGACCGGCGCAGATCCAACCTCGCCGGATGCAAGACCGGGCAGCGGCAGGCAGGCGGGGATCGATGCAAAGGGCGGGCCGGGCGGAGCGGAAGGCGAGACAGGCGACGCCCCGGCCGATGCCGAGGCGGCAGCCGATGTCGACTTCGGACCGGAGGACATGGCCCCGCCCCAGCCGGACGTGGCCATGCCGCCGGAGGACGAGGACGAACCGGATCCCGAGCCCAGCAGGAGAGGGGGTGATGATAGCGACGAATCCGGCGGTGCTGTCGCGACCGCAACGCAGCCCACAGCCACGCTTGCGCAGCGAATTCGAGTGCCGTCGGAGGATTCGCCCGGCGCGACAATCATCGCCCAGCAATGGGTAAACCTCGCGTTGATGCGCGGCGACTGGAATGACGTGATCCGCCGGACGGATGCGATGCTGGTGGAGAAGCTCGAAGAGGGCTTCGATGAACAGCATGTCCCCGTCAAGTACCGCGACGCCCAGAAGCATTACTTCGGCGAGCTCAAGGCCCTGATTGAATCATCAAGACGGGATGCGAAGGCGTCTTCAGCGTCCGACAATGCGTCCGAGCAGTAGCCGACTTACAGATTCATCACGAGACTACACAAGCTCCCGGCGATCACTGACTCACTCAGAACGCCTTGGTAAGCGTTAGCGTGGAGACTATGCCCTCGCTGCGGTCGGCCGCTTCGAACTCCCAGAGGACGCGCAGGGACAGGCCGAGTCCCGCCTGGGGGATGAACCCGGCGACTTCCGGGCCGATCGCGAAAACGCTGTCGCGCACCGTCGGGTCCCAGGTCACGTCCGTGCCCGAATCATCGTTCACCTGCCAGTGACAGTAACCGGCCACGCCGACGTCCCAGCCTTCGGCGACCGTCTTGCCCACGCCCCATTCGAAGTGGAAGTCATCGCCGGCCTTGATGTTCTGCTCGCGCTTGGCGCTGTGGATCTCGTATCGGGCGAGTATCGATGCCGACCAAGTCTTCTCCGCATCGAGATAAAGGGTTGCTCCGCCGGTGAACATTCCCGTCCACTGGTCCTTGCCGGGCGACGCGGGCTTGTTGGGCGAGTATTCGCCGGTGGGCACGTACAGCGCGGCCCCGAAGGACAGATCGTAGCGCTTGCCGTGCCAGGCCAGTACGAGCGGCTCGACGGCGATGTCGCCCAGCCCGAACTCGCGGTCATCGATTCCTGCGCCCTTCATCTCGAGGTCGGTGCTGACCAGCGGGATGACCGCGCTTACCCCGTAGTCTGCGCCGAAGAGCTTGAAGTCGGTGATCCACAGAAAACGTTGAGTGGTGGCCAGCACCTCCAGATCGAAATCGAAGGGCAGATCATCAGTCTGGCTGTCCGTAATCGTGTCCGCGGTGTACCAGACGTTGTAGGAGCGCCAGTAGAAGCCGGGCGGAGGCAACGTTGCGGCCTTGATGCCCTCGGTCCCGTTGACGTAGTGGCAGGTTTCCCCCGCGAAGGCCGGGACGGCCGGCAGTGCCGCCGCGGACAGGATGACGGTTGAGATGGCGAGATGCCGCATCATGGCGAGGGACTCCTTTCACCCAATTCTGAAAATCCCAAAATTTCAGTAGCGAGCAAGCATAGCTGCCCCTCTCCCCGGCTGCAAGCTCCGCCCGGCTCCTGGCGGCAAAAACCTGCCGGGCCGGTCTCCCCTGCCGCGGCCGCTCAACTGGTGGCCGCTTCTCGCAGGATCCTCGCAGTTTCCTCCTCGTGCAACTGGCGCTTGCCGAATCCCGCCTTCGCCCCGGCCTCCACCGCCTCGGCCCGGGCATCCTCGAAGTTGGAAATCAACAGGCACGGCGGCGGGGCCTCGCCACCGCAGATGCGCCGAATCAGCTCGATCCCGCTGTCGTTGGCGAACTTCCCGTAAAGAACGCGATTGATCAGGAGCACCGGATTCCGGGACAGATGAGGTTCCAACGAAGCGTCATCGTTCACCGCGTGGACCGGTGCATCGGGCAGGGCCCGAGTCACTGCCGCCTCGAGTCTGCGAGTGTCCGGGCGGCAGTGACCGACGAGAACAACGCTTCGATCTCCAGCCATCGAGTCAGCTTCCATCCTCATCATTCCCATTACCGCCTGCACAGCGCAGTAACTCGACCTGTCTGCTCGTGACGTGCAGGATCAAACCGCCGGGCCAATCGAACCGCTTCGGGCGGCGATCGTCGCAGGTAATGTGCTCGGCCGCGGAAAGGAGTTGTCGTTGCCCCAACTCGTCGGAGATATCCGGCACCTCATCGACGGCCGCCCGGCGGAGACCCGCGGCCACCACCGGCAGGGGCAGACCTGCCAATCGGGCTCGCCCCCACCCGCGGTTCGCGGCCGCGCCAAAGGCCTCTTCGATCCGCTCACTCAGCGCCTGCCGGGCAACCGCCAGCAGATCTCCGGTGCTGCTGGCTCGGCGGGGGGCATCCGGCCACAGCGCCTCCAGTGCCGGCAGCACCTCGCGCCTCAGCCTCGCCCGCGCTTGATCGATGTCGCGGTTGGTCGGGTCCTCCCGCCACATGATACCGGCGGCGCGGCAGAGATCTTCACAATCGCACTTCCGCGCCGCGAGCATCGGCCTGATTAGCCGCACGCGCTCGTCGAGGGGGCGGCTCCACGCCATCCCGCTCAGACCTTCCAGGCCGGCCCCGCGACAGAGGGCGATGAGCATCGTTTCCAACTGGTCCTCCCCGTGATGGCCGACCGCCACGCAACCCGCCCCGACCTTCAGAGCGGAGCGCTTCAGCGCTTCATATCGCATGTCGCGAGCGGCGGCCTCGAGGTTTCCGCCGGCCTCCCACGGCCGCACGTGTTCCAGGTGGAAGGGAAGAGAAGAAGCCCGGCAGAGTTCTGCGACGAACTCCGCATCGGCATCGGCCTCTTCGCGCAAGTGATGGTTCACATGCACGACGATCGGTTCGACGATCGGTTTCCGGCCCACCCTTTTTCCTGCGGCCCGATCGCGGAGGACAACACACGCCAGCATCAGTGCCACGGAGTCCGCCCCGCCACTCACCCCCAGCACCAGCGGAGCTGCGGCCGGCAGCCCGCAGCGGGTCCGCAGGCGGCGGTCGATCTCCGCAACCAGGCGATGGCGGCGGACCGCCAGGGGCAGCCTCCCTGAGACCTCCGGCGCCCCGGGCTTGGCCGCCCTGCCGCTTTTCTCATCGAACACGGGATGTGCCTCGCCGGTCATAAACAGATAGTATCTCCAACCGGCCGCCGTGTAGGAGGTTCATCCGACCCCGGCGCCTCGAGCCGAGGCTTCTCCGCTGCCGGGCCGTCGTGCAGGAAGGTCACCATGCACATGTTCGCCACGACCGACGCCGCAATCGCGCTGGATTGGATGCCACCCGTCCTTATGGTAGTGGCCGTCATACTGTTGGGCCTGATCTTCACTCACCGCATCCGGAGCAAGATCGACCGCCGCAGCGCCGCCCAGCCCACGGCGCGGCAGCGCATCGAACAGCTCAAGTCAGCGGCCCACCGGCAGGAGGATCTGCAGGTGGTGACGGCGGAGACGCTGGACACGGTTCAGGATCTTGCGGCCAGGCTTTCCAATCGCGCCGAGCGCCTGGAGCAGCTCATCGCTCGGGCCGACGAACTTATCACGCGGCTTGGAGCGGCGGCGGGACAAGCTTTGCCTGCGGTCACGGACGCTCCCCGGCCCGAAGGCGAGGGGTCGGCAGAGGACGCCATCGCGCCCACCGGCAAGCCGGCATTGCCGACCGATCCGTTGACCCGGTCGGTGTATGAACTGGCCGACGCCGGCCGCAACCCTGTGGAGATCGCCCGCGAGCTGGACGAACAGATCGGCAAGGTGGAGCTGATCCTCGCTCTGCGGCGGGGTTGAGCCTGCCGGGATTCAGGGGGGCACCGTCTCAGCCCTCTACGATGAATGTGATGCCGCCGTTGCTGGTGTCCAGGTTCGACACCGAGCCCCCCTCTCCGACCACCACCGTCGCTCGGGATCTGTGAACGGACTGACTTTTCATCCGACCGGAATGGTCCTCGATGCGAAGCCGGGCATTGGACGTATCCAGCCGGACCCTGCCGACGAACGCCGGGCCGACCGTGGCGCGGATCGCTCCGTTGGAGGTATCCAGTCTGATCGGCCCGGGCTGATCCGGGGCGAGCGAGAAGGTGATCGAACTGTTGGACGTTCTGATGCGCACCGGCCCCGCGATCTGATGGGCCTTGACCGAGCCGTTGGAGGTATCAACGTCCAGCGGGCCGACGTGACCGGTCACCGTGACCCGGCCGTTGGAGGTTTCCAGCGTCGCCTGGCCGTTGTGGTCTTCGACCGTAACCGAGCCGTTGGAGGTGTCCACGATCGCCTCACCGGTCAGGCCCCGCAAAACGACCGCGCCGTTGGAGGTGTCGACTTCGATGCCGCAGGCATCGGGCAGGCGCACGGTAATGCTTGCCCCATCGCCGTTACGTTCTCCTCCGGGGAAAACCGGCTTGATCGTCAGCCGTCTGCTCAGGTCGCGAGACACATCAATGGAAGCGTCCGCCAGCCGGTCATCGGCCTGTGCCTGGGTGGCGCCCCCGCAGGTGATGCGTGCGCTGATCTGAATGTCGGCCAGCGTCGGGTCGGCAATCACCTGCACCGACCCGTTGCGGCTGATTACGGTAACCGGCGTCTGCGACATGTGAATCGCATTCTGCTCCATGGTCTTGGAGGTCCGGAACCCGCTGGGCACACAGCCGGCAAGCAAAAGGACGGCCAGGGCCGGGGCGATGAGCCGATTCGAGCGTCTTGTCCGGATGTCCATGTTCCAACTCCTTCGGTTTCCCAAGGTCCGTTTAACGTTGCAGCGATCGCCGCTGATGGTCGGGCGGTCTTTCCTTTGCGTTGGGAGAATCGGATCGGCAATTTCAGCCCACGGGCCGGGGAGGAGCGGGTTGCTTTACCTCAAGCCGGGTCGGGGAGCGCCCAGACCGCTCCAACGCGCCGGCTGAGCGTCTGCTGGCAGAGACCACGGTGAGAGTGCGATGAAAAGGCGGCCGGCCCACGCCTCTGCGGGGGCCGGTCGCTGGGGTCTGCTGCAGCTTCATTCGTCACGAAAAACGACGGTGATCCTCCGTCAACGGCGTCGACGTCGGACCAGACCGGCCAGGCCGAGCAGCGCCAGGGCGCCCGGAGTGGGAATCCCATAGCCGGTCAGATAGAAGCTCATGTCGTACACATCACCGAAGGCATATGAAGACGGCGTCCACTTCGGATAGCCGTAATCGTCCATCCAGACGTATGCCTCGTTGCCGAAGATGTTGCCCGCCCCTTGCGCCGAGCAGAGCCAGAAGGCATTCTCCGGGCAGTTCAGCATGGTGAACGAGACCCAGAACGTGGTGCCTGCCGGAAGCTCAACGCAGTCGAACTCAAGGTCGTAGGCAACCTCTTCGCGATCGAAGAAGTACTGCCCCGTGTAGTACTGGCTGGCGATCGGAATAACGCCGGGCGAAACGGCCATGGGATCCACGGCCGGACCGGCGCCGGTGTCCTCATAGAATTCCACCAGAACCTCGCTGACGTAGTTGAGACCGCCGCCGTAGTACCAGACGACGCTGAAGTGGGCATCCTCGATGTTCCAGTAGGGATACTCATCACCGAGGATGAAGTCATCGGCGGCCTGTCGCCAGCCGAAGTCGAAGTCGCCGGCACTGAAGCCGTTGCTTCCATCCGGCGGTCCATTGTCAAAGATGACATTTTGAGCCGAGGCGGACAGCGTTAGTGCCGCCACGGCCAGCAAACCAATTGCAGTTTTCATTTTCCGCTTTCCTCCATGTCTGTAGTGAACGTTCACATCAAGACGATCGCGGCCACGTTCCCACCCGTGGTCGCGGACCCCTCTATGAGCGCGGCAAGACACAGATCCGTTGACAAAGAACGGAATCGAAACCCGGGGAAGCAGTGCGTTGTCATCCTGCCGAGTGTGCGCAACGGACTCGCCCCGCCTCTTCAACCCCGCCGACGAGCGGCGCTCTCACTCTTCTGTGAATCCCGGTACTGGAAGTTTGCATCGGGCCTTCATGGTTGTCAACAGCATTAATCCGCGATTAGGACGTAATGTTGGCCCCATGACGCAAGTCCTTGAAACTAAGGTTGTTGCGATGTAGTTTCCCGGTCCGAGCCGCAATCATCCAAGCGGATGAGGAGCCTCGGCGGTATGAGAATCGCAGGCGGGACAATCGCCTGTCTTACAAGCATGCACGTAAGTTCATGTCCTGGCTAGACTTCGCATCGCGAAGGTCCGACTGCCGGCCATCATGTCTCCGCACCTGCCATTGTGAAAGTTCTGTTAAACCTCGCTCCAGGAATGTTGGCCGGACGGCTTATGTCGCCGTCGCCCAGGATCATCAGTGGCCGCTTTAAGTGTCCAAGTATAGAGAGCTTACGGATCAGGCCGACGACGCGCCACCGTGAAGACGGGTTCTTCTGAGGAGAGCCCGGAGTCTGTGTGACAACACGGAGCGTGGCGGTTTGCGGGCAGCGTGGCTTTCGGCGCATCTCCGCCGCAAGGCCCAGTCATCGTTCTGAGACGAATGCACGACCCGTCGTGCACGAGGCGTGGCATCGGTCGGTGGAAGAATGCTGGGCAGGCTGGAGCCAACCCGATCCGCGGCGCCGTTCGCTCGCCTCCTGCCGGGAGCCTCCCAGGCCGCCCGGGGCAATACGACCGAAGCGGCGATCGGCCTCAACTGCCGTCGCGGACGGTCCGATTACACAATTGGCCGGCCCGTGCGCCGGCCCCGCTCACGGTTCGCAACTGTCGCTGCGCACGCAGGTTGCGCCGCGGCGTTCGGGTTTGCCGCTCCCGATCGGACCACGGAGATCGGACGTGAAACGAGTATTCTCGACCCTGCTTGGCACCATACGGGGCGGCCTCACGACCGATAAGTCGCGCCTCGCCTTCTCGTCCAACGATCGGGCCGCGAAGGATCGGACCGCCGCCCGCAGCATGGCCGACGCCATCGATCGGGCGATGGAGTTGGGATTGTGGGAGCACGCCGACCGCTTGGCCTCCTGCGCCGCCCGCTTGGCGGCCGATCATCCCCGCCTCACCGACCGGCTGGCCCGCCTGCGCCTGGCCCAGGGCAATGCCGAACTGGCGCTGTCTCTGATCGAAGGCTGCCGGCAACAGCCTGCGGCAATGCGCCTGCTCAAGGCCGCCTGTCTCATCATGCTCGGCCGCAAGGAGGAAGCCCATGCAGACCTGCACCGGTGGTCCAGAAGGGCTACCGCCCCCCTCGACGCGCGGCTGATGCTGGCGCTGCTGGAGTGGGAGGCCGGCGATCACCATGCGGCCATCCGGGCCGTGGCCCGGAATCTGAAGCACCTGGAGGATCCGCGCAGCCTGCAACTGCTGCTTCTGCTGGCGCTCCATGACTCGCGAGCGGAACAGGCGGAGAAATGGGCTCAGCGGCTGCGAACCTGCGCCGCCGCTTCACCGGACGTTCCGAATCTGGATTTGCTTTACCGATCACTGGATCTGTCGCCGGCTTGCCACGAGGTCGGACCCACCGACGAACAGGTGAACACTCTGGCCATGGAGCTGGTCATGGCCGAGCCGGTCATTCCAGCTCTTGTCGAGGCGCAGCGCAGGCAACCCCGGCGAAGCTCCGCCCGGCTCCTCTGCCGCGCGCTGGAGGCGGCGTTGCCGGAGCTGACCGACCAGGGGGCGGCGTTCGAGGCGCTGATGAGCCTGGCGGTGCTGCTGGACAACCATGAGGCCGCCCGTGGATGGGCGGAGATGGCTCTGGAACTCAGCCCGATGTCCGCATCGGTGGCCCGATTCCTCCAGGAGTTGCCCTCACCTCCGCCGCAGGCAGAGGCCGGACGTCGGCAGGTTCTGGCCACCATCGGCCGCGCTCCCGCGGAACCGCCCGAGATTCGGGAGAAAGCCGCATGAGCGAGTCGCCGCTGACCATCGACCGAGAGGAAGCCGCGGGCGTGCTCCGGAAGGTGCGCAACGCGCCCCGGGAGCAGGTCGACGAGGCGATCGACTGGGCGTTCTCGGTGATGCCTCACAGCCGACCTCTGCAAAGACTGAGGATCCGGCGATTGCTCGATCACGATGACACCGCGGGGGCCGACGCGCTCATTGCTCAAGGCCTGTTGCAGCGGCCAACCGATGCGGCCCTCGCGCTCCTCCGCGCCGAGAGCCTCACCTTGCAGGGCCGGTTGGAAGTGGCCAAGAACGAATTGCGACTGGCCCTGAAGAAACGCCCTCGCCATCTGAGCACGCTCCTGCTGGCCGCGCAAGTGGCTCGTCAGCTTGGCGAGTTCCCGCACTCGGTGCGATTCCTCGAACGGGCCCGCTCCCTGCGACCCGGCGATGAGAACATCCAGAGGCAACTGATGGAGGTACTGATCCGCGCCGATTCCCCGGAGCAGGCCGAGGCGGTGCACGGCAGCATGCAGTCGCCTCCGCCGCTGCTCACCGCACAACTGCGGCGATGTCAGGGGCGGCTGCTGGATGCCAGGGATGTTCTGGAGCGAGCGCTCGGTCTCAGTCCCGACCAGGAGCAGCGCGACGAGCTGACCGAAGCGCTGATCGGATTGTTGGAGGAGATCGGCGACGCATACTCCCTGCGAAAGCTCATCGATGAGGTCGATGCCGGCCTGCCCCGATCCCACCTCCGCGCGGGGCGTGCCCTGCTAAGCCTGGGCGAGTTTGCCGGAAGCATGGCTCGGGCGGAGGAGCTTGCTCGCCAGCCGCTGTTCAGGCGAGAGGCGCTGCACACGCTGGTGGTTGCGGCCGCCGAAACGGGCCGGAACCAGTTGGCCCGCGATGCGCTATGCGAGCTTGCCGCGGCGGAAGATGCGCTGAATCCGCGACGAATGGGCGAATGCTGGCTCAGAGCGTTCCGCGGCAGGATGTTGCAACGACAGAATTGCGCCCTCAGCGCCGGGGCCGATCCCAGTCTGAAGCTGCTGCCCGCGCTGCTCAGCGAGGCAGTGGCGGTTTTCGATGAGCAGTTGGTCAACGAGGGGCACGCCCTCAGCCAGGCCGAGTGCACCGCACTGCAGAAGCACCAGGTGATCTGCCTCGCGGCCCTGGGACGCAAGCGCGATGCAGAGGCCGCCCTCGCCCGCACTCTGGCCGCCTGAGCAGTCCCGGCTGCGGGTCTTGATCACCGTCCGGCGGAAACGCCGGTAATGCGGGTAACCGTTAACCCGCTGCTTCCCATAACAACGCTCCGGGGGCGCTCAAGAGATGAGTGACACCGACCGATAAACAAGTCCGGCTTTCGCCGCATCCCACGGAGAGCAACCATGAGCGTGTTGATCTGCATCCCGACCGCCGGCGATGTGGACAGCCGAACGGCCGAGGCGGCACTGGCGATCTGCGCCAACCATCCCGGCGGGGCGAGCCTGCGAACGGTTCGGGCCCATCCAATCGATCGCTGTCGCAATCTCTGCGTGTCCGCCTTCCTGCAATCGCCGCATTCGCATCTGCTGTTCCTCGACAGC
>CP070772.1:3332597-3348252 GCA_020345805.1 Phycisphaerales bacterium
GGAAGGCCCGTACCTTCACCGGTTCCTCGCCGGTAGACGATATTGCCCGCCATTTCTTCGGATTGCCGCCGGGCCTCGGCGAGCATGTCTTCGTTCGAGTCGATTCCGATTGTCTGAACGCCCTTCGCGGCGAGGAGGCGGCAGCAGATGCCGGTGCCGCAGCCGACGGACACCGCCCGAACCGGCGGGTCCAATCCCAGTAGCATGGCGTCGATCGCCCCCGGCGCGTACCCGGGGCGGTGACGGTCGTAGCCACGCGCAAGTCCGGTGAAATAGTCCTTGGAATTGGCCGAAGCCCCCATCGATGCGAAATCCTCCATCTGCCCATCGTTGCCTGCCGGAGGTGATCTGGCAAGCGCTTGAGTGTTGTGAGGTGTAAACATCGAGTCCGATATGCCCGAATCCCCGAATTATCCGGCAAGCGTGACATCGGACGGGCGAGGATGACTTCAAGTCGGCCAGGCGGATGTTTTTGATTGCTGATCGCGCCTACCCTGGGTACAGTCATTTGGAGGCGTAACCATGTGCCGTTTCCGCACCTGAGAGGCACCCTTGCGGCGAGTGAATTCCGCGCCCGAACATCGAAGGTGAAGCCGTGCGTGCATCGGTGATCAGAGAACAACATTCGGTCATCCCGTGGAGGATGGCTGGTCTCATCCTGCTGCTCCTGCCCCTGGCAGCCGCGGCGCGGGCGCGGGAGTCGACGCAGGACATCGTCGATCAGATCGACGTCAATATCTACCGCCAATATCTGGATGATCTGCTTTTCACACACGACGGCCACAATCGCTCGCCGTGGGGGCCCGAGCACGATCCGGCCCGCGACAACATAGAGACCACGCTGCGGGATTCCGGTCTGGATCCGTATCTTGACGGTTTTGTTTACGGCGGTGGAACCTGGTACAACGTCGTGGCGGTCAAGGAGGGCCTGGTTCGACCCGATTGGCAATACATCATCTGCGCTCACTTGGATTCCGTGTCCAACCCCGGCGCGGATGACGATGCGTCCGGCTGCGCCGCGGTCTTGGAGATCGCGCGCGTCCTGTCGCCGTACTCATTCCGGTCGACCATCATCTTCATCGCGTTCGATTATCACGAAGGCGGACCCGGCCGCTATGGAAGCACCCACTATGCCCTGGCGCACCAGGACGACGATATCCGCGGGGTGATCGCGATGGACATGATCGCCCACAACGTCGATCTTAATGCGTGCGACATCCTCGGCCGGGATGAATCCGTTGAGGTCAAGCTGGCGCTGGCCGATGCGGTCGAGGCCTACAGCGGCGGGCTGATCGCGAGGGACCTGGGGCACCGTGACTGTTGCGATCACAACCCATTCGAGGATGTGGGAAAGCCCGCCTGCGCGGTCGCGGCGGGTGACGCACCGTGGGCAAATCCCTGCTATCACCAGCCTTGCGATTCCGTGGACACTCCGGGCAACATCGATTATGAATACGCGGTGAAAATCGTCCGGGCGGTGTGCGGTTGGCTTGTCGATCAGGCAGTCCTGGTTCCCGGTGGCCCCGACTGTACGGCCGATGTGAATGGTGATGACGTCGTAGATATTAACGATCTGTTCCAGCTGTTGGGCGCGTGGGGATCGTGCGGTGGCTGTCCGGAGGATCTCGATGGCGACGGCGTCGTCGACATAGATGATGTGTTTGAAGTCCTTGGGCAGTGGGGACCATGCCCCCGGGGTGCCCGTGCCGGGTGAACTAAGACACCGTAACGTTGAAGGATTGCCGCCTTCGGCCGTCCGCCCCTTTTTATTGTGTTCGGATAATGTTATTATCCGGCCATGATCAGCGGGGTGGCCAGTTTCGTGCTTCAGGGCATCGACGCGATCCCCTGTGAGATCGAAGTCGATCTGAGCCCTGTCGGCCTGCCTCGGACCACGGTGGTGGGGTTGCCGGATACCGCGGTTAAGGAATCCGTGGAGCGAGTGCGAACTGCGCTGCTCAACAGTGGTTTCCGTTATCCCAACAGCCGGATCACCATCAATCTCGCCCCGGCGGATGTGCGCAAGGAGGGGCCGGTCTATGACCTGCCGTTTGCCGCGGCTTTGTTAAGGGCCGACGCCACGATCGTGCCGTTGAGCGGAGAAGACCGGCCGTCGATGGACGACTATCTCATCGCCGGCGAACTGGCGCTTGACGGTCGCGTGCGACCGATCAAGGGGGCGATCTCGCTGGCGATACTGGCCAAGCAGCGCGGTGCCGCCGGCGTGATCGTCCCAGCCGACAACGCCGCGGAAGCCGCGGCGGTGGACGGTATTGACGTCCTCGGGGTGCGCACATTGGGTGAAGTCGTCGCCCTGTTCAACGGCGTATGCACAATCGAGCCGCATCCCACGCTGGACGTGGAAGCGTTGATCGTGCAGGCGCAGCCGGAAGTGGATTTCGGCGATGTGCGCGGTCAGGAAGCCGCGAAGCGGGCGGTGATCATCGCCGCCGCCGGCGGGCACAACATCCTAATGATCGGCCCGGCCGGCACCGGCAAGTCGATGATGGCCAAGGCGCTGCCCGGCGTCCTGCCGCCCATGACCCGCGAAGAGGCCCTGCAGGTGACGCGGATTTACTCCAGCGTGGGCCAGATTCCCCGTCGCGATCCGCTGATGCTGCGCCGGCCCGTGCGCACTCCGCATCACACCGCCTCCGCGCCCGCCATCATCGGAGGCGGCACCATCCCGCGACCCGGCGATGTGAGCCTCGCTCACCGCGGGGTGTTGTTTCTGGATGAAATGCCCGAATTCAGCCGCGACGTGCTGGAGACCCTTCGCCAACCGCTCGAAGACGGCTGCGTTACAGTGGCCCGGGCGCACAGCTCCATGAAATTTCCGGCGCAGTTCATGCTCGTGGGCGCGCTCAATCCCACTCCCAAGGGAAAGATGGCCGATGACGAAGTATCGCGGCGGGCAATGGAACGCTACCTTTCGCGCCTGTCCGGCCCGCTGATCGACCGCATTGACATTCACGTTGAAGTGCCTTCGGTTCCCTATCACCAGCTTGTCGGCAAGCAACGCGGAACGGATACCGCGACTATCCGTCGCGCGGTGCATGATGCCCGGCGGTTGCAGCAGGGGCGGCAGGGTAAGCTTGTGAATTCGGAGCTGTCGGGCAAGCGGCTGGATCGACACGCCATACTGGAAGAGTCGGCGCAGACGTTGCTCGGCCAGGCGATGACGGAACTGGGCCTCAGCGCGCGGGCTTACGACAAGGTGCGCCGGGTGGCCCGCACCATCGCGGACCTGGAGAATTCAGAGACGGTGCAGTCGCATCACGTGGCCGAGGCGGTCCAGTATCGCCTCCTGGACCGCGCGGTCTGAGAACGTCTGGTTATGTTGTGAGCGTCCACGGGGCTGGACTACACCAGGGGCTGGCCGGGCAGAAGCGGGGGCATGGGGCAGCCGAGCGAATCGGCCACCGCCCGCAGCAACTCCGCTTCCTCAACCGTGACTTCCCGATCCGCGGCCACGCACGCCGCACACGCGTTCACCAGATCGCGCTTGGGGCGCGGGGCGACGGTGGCCAGCGCGTTCAGCGCATTGTCAAGTGTATTAAGCCCGCATTCACTGGTCGGCTTCATCTTCGTCTGCGGCAGCGGGAGGTGCTTCGCCGCTTGAGCGAACGCGGTTTGAGCGGCCGCCTCATCGCGATGCCCCACGTGGGCCAACGTCGAGAGCAGCACCTCACACTGTGCCCGGAGCGGCGACAGCGAGTGGTACCGCGCCCTCGGCGTTCTGACCCTCCCAAATTCCGGCTCGAGATGGTTCAGCAGCACCCGCTGCAGCGTCCACTCAAACAGGTCGATCCTCTCGTCCGCCCGCACGAGGACCTCGATGTTGTTGCGGAAAGCTTGATATTGCCCAGGTGACAGTTCACGCAGGGCCGGCAGCGCCATGTCGAGCAGGGGCAGGCGCAGCTTGGCGTCCAGTTGCTCAACGATCGGCAGCAGCGTTCTCATTTCGGCGCACACGCCGGGATCGGCATGGTGAGCAAGCTGTCCGAGCTGGAGCTGACGGGCCTGCGGTTCCTTATCGACGAGCAGACAGTAAACGACGGCCCGCGCCCCGTAGGGTTCGTGAGCCGCGGCGACCACCTGCGCGGGAATGCTCTGCACAAGCTGCGAGGCGTATTCGATATGTGCCTCGGTGGGAAGGCCGATCCGGCTGACTCCGCTGCCCGCGGCCCGCAGCGCCTCCACCGCCGCCGCCTGCCCTCTTGCAGTGGCGGCGAAGCCGGACGTTACGGCCGCCGGCCGGGCCGTGCCCCATTCTCTCTTCGACGGTTTTCCCTTGATGAACTTCCCGTCCCAGGAGGGATCGATCCGCCGGATGCGCTCCGGCAGCGGGGGATGGGTGGCAAAGAGAGCGTTGAAGCCGGACGTGATGCCTTTGCCGAAGAACATGTGGCTGGCTTCCGGGGCGTTGGGGTTGGCGACTGCCGAGCCGGCAGTAAAGCCCCCGATTCGTTTCAACGCACCGGCGATGCCCTGCGGGTTGCGCGTGAACTGCACGGAGGAAGCGTCGGCGAGGTACTCGCGCTGGCGGCTGACCGCGGCCTTGATCAGGTTGCCGAAGAACGTGCCGGCAAAGCCGACCAGGGCCAGACCCGCCCCGATGGCGAGAATCGCCCCGGCCCCGCCCCCGCGGCCGGAGCGCCGACTGTGCCCGGCGAAGAAGGATGACCGCAGGAGGAAATAGCCGATCACCCCGATCATGAGGATTCCGAACAGCACGCCCATGAGGCGGATGTTCAGCCGCATGTCCCCGTTGAGAATGTGGCTGAACTCGTGGGCGATTACCCCTTGAAGCTCATCGCGGGTGAGCTGCTCGGCGCAGCCGCGGGTGACCCCGATCACCGCGTCGCTGGGCGAGAATCCCGCGGCGAAGGCGTTGATGCCCTGCTCGTTGTCCATGAGATAGACCGGTGGCGTGGGCGTGCCGGAGGCGATCGCCATCTCCTCCACCACGTTGAGCAGCCGGCGCTCGATTCGGTCGGTGGTCGAAGCATGCAGGAGCCTTCCCCCCAGGGATTCGGCCACCACCTTTCCCCCGCCCCTCAGCAGGGCGATCTTGTACAGGCTGCCCAGGCCGATGACGAGGATTGTACCTCCGGCAACAGCGGCGAAGAGCAGCGGGTTGGCCAGCAGCGATGCTCCGCCGCCCCCGCCCTTGCTGCCCGCGTAAAGCACCACTCCGCCGATCACGATGTACACCATCACGATGATCGCGATGACCGCGAGGATGAACAGCAAGACCAGCCGGCCGGTCTTCTTGCGGGCGACATCCTGGCTTTCGAAGAAATCAACTGCCATTGCGGTTTTCAGTCAGAACGGGTGACTCTGATGATCTCAAACAACGATTGCGAGTTCGGTTCAGAATGAGACTTTCGGCGCCTCCCTTATCGCTTCGGCGTCTTCGAACTCCAGCAGCAGGGCATCCTGGCTGTGACCGAAAAGGCCGGCAAAGATCACGGGCGGGAAGGTCTGGCGATATGTGTTGTACGCGGTCACCGCGTCGTTGAACGCCTGCCGGGCGAACGCGACCTTGTTCTCGGTGGAGGTGAGCTCTTCTGAGAGCTGCATCATGTTCTGGTTGGCCTTCAGATCCGGGTAGGCCTCCATCACCGCGAACAGGCGTCCCATCGCCCCGGTCAGGGCGCCCTCGGCTCCGATGAGTCCCTTGATCGCCTCGGCGTTGGAGGGATCCAGCGCCGCCTTTTCCAGGCCGCCCACCGCCTGATTGCGGGCGCTGATCACCGCATCCAGGGTCTCCCGCTCGTGGGCCATGTATCCCTTGGCGGTTTCCACCAGGTTGGGGATCAGGTCGTAACGCCGCTTGAGCTGGACCTCGATCTGGGCGAACGCGTTCTTGTAGCGATTCTTGAAGCGAACCAGCTTGTTGTAGATACCCACGGCCATGCCGATGAGTATCACACCGATCACGATGAGGACGATCACTACGATTGTGGTTGGCAGCATTTTTTGTCTCCGCGTGAGCGCCGGCGGGCGAAAACGGTTCGGCATGCCCTGCAGCGTCCGGTCGGCGGCAGAATAGCCGAAACGTACGCGCCTGTGCGAATCGCCACGGCGAGCCGGCCCGCCGGCAAGATGCTCCCTGCTTTATTGTCATTCTACGGATCGGCTTTCCCGATTACGTGTCGCGGCTGGCCCTTCCCGCGACAGGTCAGCCTGCGGAGGCGGTCATCCCGTCTCCTGCCCGTCGGCCGCACATTCATCGGATCGGTGAGGGGAGGCCAGCAAGTCATCGGGGTCGGCGCCGTAGGTCGATCCCAACTTCAGCCAGGATTCGTTGGAGGTGTTTTCCAGCAGACGCCTTACGAGGTAGGCCATGCCCTGCACCAGCGGTCCGATCGGGATGTACTCGCGCAGCCGCAGTTCTCTTTCGACGGCGGCAGCCTTGAGGCCTTCGGCCATCCCGTACAGCATCTGAAGTTCGACCGCATTCTCCGGTAATCCACTTCTTCCCAGCAGCGCCAGCACCGCGACGATCGACCGGAGATTGTGCGACCCGAGCGCTAGCTTGATCCCCCCTTCGTCCGGCGATTTCGGTATCGCATCCACCAGCCGCGCCGCCACGCGCTCAAAACACGCATCCGAATCCGACTTGAGGGTCCACACGGGGACGGGCTGTCCCGTCCGCTCGGCGCGGGCCTTCTCGTAGTCCCAGTACGCCCCCTTGACCAGGCGGACGGTTATCTGCCGTCCGGTGGCGCGGGTCCAGCCGATAAGGTCCTGGGCATCGTCTTCGGCGCTGCGCAAATAAGCCTGAAGAACCACGCCGATCTCAACGTCCGAGGTTTCCGCGCAACGCTTGAGAAGGCCGAAGATGATGCCCTTCAGCTCCGACTCTTCCATGTCCAGGTGAAGCTGCACGCTGCCCTGTTTCGCCTCGGAAAGGATCGGCAACATCATCTCCAGCAGTTCCTCGATCGCTGACTCTTGGTTGGCCGGATCCAGATGCGGATGCAAAGAGCTGGCCTTGATCGAGATGTTGGCGCGGGGGATGGGCCCGAGATGGTCGGTTTCGGCCCGCGCGCGGGCCGGCCACTTTGCAGCCGCGTCCGACGCCGCACGCAAGAGGTGTAAATAGTCGCCTTGGTACTTTCGTGCGTCGTCGAGGCTGAGGCATTTCTCGCCCAGCAAGGTGACCGTGTGAGCGGTGTCGCTGAGCCACAACTTCTCCAGCACCTTCACCGCCTCTTCCGCATCGGCGGCGGCGATGAACCGGCGGGCTGTGGAGGAGATCCGGCGGGAAAGAATCCACGCGGTGAGACCCTTGAATACTCCACCGGCCTTCACGGCCAGACGCAGTCCGGGGGGCGGCTTTACGCCCGGGGCGGTCAGGTGCGCCACCAGTTGCCCGTAGATCTCTCCAGGTGTCCCCAGCGAAGGGAACGCATCGATGAACCGGAAGAGTTGAAGCTTGAAAGCCTGGTCCCTGCTCGCCCAGTCCATCATCTTATCGGACCAGAACGTGCCCGAGAGAACGCTCCGCCGGCTGCGGCGGGCCACCGACAGCAGATCGGTCCCGAGGTCGTGAACTCGCCTCTCCAGGGCCGGGTCATGTAGCAGGGGACAAGGGGAGCACTGGGCGGTGGTCGGGTCAGCCACGGCCGGGTCGGCGTGAGCGGCGGCCGCAGGATCGGGATGTGCTGGCCTGGATTCCGCGTCCATGTACGATCTCATCGAGGCAGGCGGAAATGGTCGGACTCCTGAGGCGGTTGTTCCAGCGAACAACAGCGCCCTCAGCGCGCGGATTCTAGCTTTTGGCAGGACTTTCTGATCTTCTTGACTGCCCTTCCGGATCTCCGTTAAATCCAACCAGACCAACGCCTGCGGAGCCCCCTTTATGTCCAGCAACGCGGACTTCCGGCTGCGATCCCACCCCATTCTGCCCATCGAGGACCGGCCGACCGTCAGCTTCAGGTTCAACGGAGAACCGTTGCAGGCATTCGAGGGCGAAGTGATCTCCTCGGCATTGTTCGCCCGGGGGATCCGCGTGTTCGGCCATCACGCTTCCGACGATGCACCGCAGGGCATGTTCTGCGCCAACGGCCAATGCTCGCAATGCCTGGTGGTGGCTGACGGCGTGCCGGTCAAGGGCTGCATGGTTCCCGTTCGGGAAGGGATGGACATCCGTTCCTGCGAGGGGATTCCCGAGCTGGCTCTGTCCGAGTCGCTGCCCGAATTCACCGACATCCGGACGCTGAACGTACCCGTGCTGATCGTGGGCGGCGGACCGAGCGGACTCACCGCGGCCGCGGAGCTGGGAGCGCTGGGTATCCGCACCCTGCTCATCGATGACAAGTTCGAACTGGGCGGCAAGCTGACCCTGCAGACCCACAGCTTCTTCGGGTCCAGGGGTGACTGCTACGCGGGCACGCGGGGGATAGACATCGCCACCATCCTCGCCGACGAGGTCGCAGGGCATGAGAGTGTGGAAGTGTGGCTCGGGGCGACCGCGGTGGGGATCTATCACGACAAGAAGATCGGCGTGATGCGGGGAGACGAGTATACGCTGGTCGAGCCGGAGGTGATCATCGTTGCGGCCGGCGCGAGGGAGAAGGGCCTGGCATTCCCCGGATGCGATCTCCCCGGGGTTTATGGAGCGGGCGCCTTCCAGACGCTGGTGAACCGCGACCGGATCAGGGCTTCGGACAAGCTGTTCATCGTGGGAGGGGGAAACGTGGGGCTGATCGCCGCCTACCACGCGCTGCAGGCGGGCATCGAGGTCGTGGGGCTGGTGGAGGCCTTGCCGGCAGTGGGGGGGTACAAGGTCCACCAGGACAAGATCAAGCGCCTTGGCGTGCCCGTCTGGACCAGCCATACCGTCGTCCGCGCAGAGGGAGGGGAGACGGTGGAGCGGGTGACCATCGCCGCGGTCGATGAGAAGTTCAACCCGATCCCCGGCACGCATCGGACGTTCGAGATAGACACGCTGCTCATCGCGGTGGGTTTGAGCCCAGTCAACGAACTGCTGATCAAGGCCCGTGATTACGGGATCAAGGCGTTCGCCGCCGGCGACAGCCAGGAGATCGCCGAGGCCTCGGCGGCCATCTTCAGTGGCCGCATCGTGGGACGTGAGGTCGCCCGGGAACTAGGCCACGACGTGGAAATTCCCGACGAGTGGCGGACCACCGCCGAGGTCCTGCGCTCCAAGCCGGGCGAGACGCTGCCAGTTGAATCGGTCGAACCGGAGGGCGAGAGCTTCCCGATCTTCCGCTGCTCGCAGGAGATCCCCTGCAATCCCTGCATCGAGGTCTGCCCGCTCAAGCACATCGAGATTCCCGACGGCTCGATCATGGGCCTGCCTGAGTATGTGGGTGACGATTGCATCAAGTGCGGCAAGTGCGTGCTGGTCTGCCCGGGGCTGGCGGTGGCGATCGTGATCAAGGATGACCCGGAAAAGAAAAAGGCTTCGATCATGCTGCCCTGGGAATTGCCATTGGGCGATCTGCAGGAGGGCTCGATGGTCGAGACGGTCGATGATGACGGCAACGAAGTTGGGCAGGGCGCGATCAAGAAGATCAAGCTGGGCAAGTACGCGGACCGGAGGTATCTCATCACCGTCGAGGTGCCGTTCGAACACCGCATGAAGGTGGCGGGATTCCGCCCGCACCCCGTCGCCGAGCCTTGCGCAGTGGACGAGGGGGAAGCGCAGGACGGTGATCCCGTCGTCTGCCGCTGCTCCCGCGTGAGAAAGAGCGGCATCGTGGGCGAGATCCGGGCCGGCGTGCGGGACATGAACCAGCTCAAGGCTTCCGTGCGGAGCGGAATGGGCGCCTGCGGAGGCAATACCTGCACGGAGCTGATCCTGCGCATCTTCCGGGAGGAAGGGGTGGACCCGTCAGAGGTCACCCTGCCGAGCGAGCGGCCTCTGGAGACGGAGGTGCCCCTGTCGGCGTTTGCTGGCGTCAAGAACCGGAAGAAGAAGTGAGCCTTATGGCATATGACGTGGTTGTGATCGGCGCCGGCAGCGTGGGCAATCCCGCCGGGATGTTCCTGGCCCAGCGCGGGATGAAGGTGCTGGTCATCGACGAGCATGCGGCCCCGGGCCAGGGGCAGAACAAGGCCGCCATCGGCGGGGTGAGGGCGACCCACTCAGACCCGGCCAAGATCATGTTCGGCCTCCGCAGCCTCGAACACTTCTCCAGCTTCCACGACACGTACGGCCTGGACATCGGCTGGAAAAAAGGCGGCTACTGCTTCCCCGCATTCGATGACAAGATCGAGGGAGTCCTGAAGGGGCTCCTGGGCACGCAGCATCAATACGGCCTGGACATCGACTGGCACGGACCGGAGACCATCCGCGAGGCCGTGCCGGGGATCAACGAGCACAACCTGCGCGGGGGGACATTTTCGCCGGGCGACGGGCAGGTCTCGCCCCTGATGTATGCCGATGCGTGCTGGAAAGTCGCCTTGAACAACGGGGCGCATTACCGGTTCAATGAAACCGTCACGGGCATCACCGTGCAGAGCGGCCGGGTGACGAAGGTGACCACCAACCGCGGCGAGTATCCCACTGCGGCGGTGCTCAACGCCGCCGGGGCCGGGGCGAGCCGGGTCGGCGCGCTGACGAGCCTGGACATTCCCGTGCAGCCGGACAGTCACGAGGCGGGAATCTCCGCCCCGATCAGACCGTTTCTGGATCCGCTGGTGGTCGATCTGCGTCCCGGGCCGGAGGGCAAGACGGCCAACTTCTACTTCGGCCAGAATAACGAAGGCCAGATCATCTTCTGCTACACGCCCAAAGAGCTTTTCGTGGGCGAGAACACTGAATCGACCAGCGAGTTCCTGCCCGTGATCTCCCGCCGGCTGATCGACCTGATCCCCGCCTTCCAGCATCTTCTGGTGCGCCGGGTCTGGCGCGGCCTCTATCCCATGACCCCCGACGGCGTGCCCGTCGTGGATCGCGTGGAGGAGATCGAGGGGATGTACCTGGGGGTGGGGATGTGCGGGCAGGGATTCATGATCGGCCCCGGCGTGGCGGAGTGTCTGGCCAACCTGATCGTCGAAGGCGAGCCGACCATACCGCCGGACGTGTTTGCCGAGCTTTCCTTCCAGCGGGACTTCTATGCCGCGAAAGCCGAAGCCCTGAAATGACTCTGCTCCGTGCGCGGAGTCGATCTCGGGGGTCCCCGGCGGCGATCAGTGTACCGATGCCTCAGATTGCAGCGATAGGTCGGTCGTTTGGCGCGAATGGCGCATCACCCACTGTCCCGAGGCGGCATCGGCAGACTGTATCTCACTGAGCCGTTCGGCCAGGGCCAGCAGATGCTCGCCGGCGCGGCGAAGGTCCATGACGACCTCGCGGGGCCCTTGCTCGGATGCGCCGGGGCCGACCATGCCCCCCGGGACGATCAGTTCATCATTGACGATGTCGATTCCCGGTACTGCCGAGAACAGCTTCCTGAGCAGTCCAAAGAAACCGCTGCCGTAGTACTTGAATGCGGGGAAGTAGTTCTTTCTGCCGATCTCCGCCGCCTTACAGCACTCCTCGATGCGCTCAGGATCGGGTTGCTCATCCCCGAGAAACCGCACCACCGCCTCCAGTGTGACGGTGGAGTGCTCTACCAGATCCGCGTAGTTGACGATAAGGCGATCTGGCACGTAGTCGAGCACCCACTTGCGGTAGAAGCACATCCAGAAGGCGACCCGCTCGATGGCGAAGTTCGTCCAGGCGCCCGGTGAATCAGCGACCTGGTTCTTGTCGCAGTTGGAGCGATACCAGCTCACGATGCTCTCGATGGGATAACGAATCTGGACCAGGTATTGACGATCGTCCCGGATGGGCGTGGTCAGTTCGAGATCATGGTTCTTCTGAAAGTTGGTCTGATCGTCCAGGTCGAGTACGTGCTCCGGATCCGTGTACATCTCGCAATAGACGAAATCCTGCTCGCAGAAGTATCGCGATAGCAGGCCCTGCAGGAGGTGGTGTCCTGAACGCGGAAAGGTCATGCACTCGGTCCGGCGGATGGGGTGGCTCATCGCGTCAATCGCCTCCTGGGGGTTATGGCGGAGAGGGTGGCATACTCCGGGGCACTCCCTATCACCTCAGGCCCGGCCTGACTCGTTTCGAACGGCATGCTGGCACTCTTGAGTGCGGCGGTGAGATGCCGGGACGGGATTGACTCGCGGTCCCGGGGCTTGGGAGGCGCCCCTGGCAGTGGCTCATAAGGACGCCATCGTTCGTGTCCGATAACTTCGGGCGTTCTGTGCTTATCGGCAAGGCGATGTGGATTTGGCCAACCTGTGCCGTCTGTGCGCCCTCCCAGATGAGTCAAGCTCGCCGATCCGCATCACCCCACTTCCGCGGGTGACGGGCTGTGGCAGGCTTGGACAAGCGCTGAAGGAGGAGCGAGAGATGCGAAAGGCGTTCCTGTTGGCGGGTCTATTCGGGGCCGCGGTGTGCGGTGATATCGCATTCGGTGGTCTGACGATTCTGAAGGATGACGGCACCGAAGCCACCACCGCGGAGGCCACCAAGACCTATAACCCCGACACCGGCGGATGGGACATCCATCTGTTGCAGTTGTATGCGCCATGGGGCGAGACCATCTACGACATCCACGGCGACGGGGGCGAAACCATCGACACCCTCTTCATCGAAGTAGACGGCCCGCCTGCCGGCTCGCCTCTCATGGTGAAGGTGCTCAGCGATGATCCTTCGGGCATCAAGACCGTTCACAACATCCTCCAAACCGGCAGCGCCGAGACGCTTCTCCTCACGGTCGATGTAAGGGAGGACATCGGTTCGGTGGAGGCGGAAGTAATCGGCTCGATGCTCGCCGGCCGCGACATCGTCGGTCCGATCATCGCCACAACCGGCGACAATCCCAGCCGCGGCGTAACTTGGGCGATCGCTCAGCGCTACCTGCTGGGGGACGTCATCGCCGCCAACGGGAGGATCGGCGGCATCCGCGGATTCTGCGGGATCGGCTCCGCGGCAAAGCCCGTGACCATCGCCGCCAAATACAAGATCAACGGAATCGGCGGATGGGGCAATGTCTACGCCAACATTAATACGCGCGCAAACGGCGGCGAAGGCGGGATCTTCAGCTTTTACGCCGAACGGTTCTTCGGGGCATTCGAAACCGAGGCGGTCATCCACGATGGGTACACGGGAACTCCGGGCCGCATGGTGATCAAGTATGAGTTCGACGGCCTGATCAACATCGGCAAGTCCCACATAGATCCCGAGCAGTGGCTCGAGTTGCCGCCGGACGGTCTGGCCGGGCAGATCATCATCAACGGTGACGGCGATTCCTCCGGAGCATGGACCGCCCCGGTCTATCTGGGGCCTGACGGCGATCCGAACCGCATCCTTCTCGATGCTCCTCATTACACCCGCCCGGCGGAGATGATGAACCGCGGATCGGTGGGCCTGGTTCCCTTCGCCCTTCACGATGAGTCGTGCCTGCCCGCCAACGGGGAGGCCGTCACGTTCGACGAGAGCGAGCCGCTGACGGAGCTGCGCCTGCGACATTACGGCCCCGTGCGCTGGGATGCTTCTCCGCCGGTGGCGGTGGCGAGACGACTCGCCGGCTCCGGAGGCTCGTTCATCGTGATGCCCAGCCATCTCTTCGAGTACCTGCCGGCCGACGACGATCCCAACACGATTGTTGTCAGGCCGGTCGGGAGGGCTGCGTGCATAGAGCCGGGCTACGAATACCGCGTGCAGCCCAACGCTCTTCTGCTTTCTGATGTGCCTGCACAGCCGCCCGTACAGTGGGACCAGGACTACCAGATCGTGGTCGAGATTCCTCCCTGCGAGGGCGACCTGACCGCCGACGGACAGGTTAACATCGACGATCTGTTCATGGTGCTCGCCCACTGGGGTCCGGTCGGGGGCGGCGGGTCGGCCGCGGACCTGGACGGCAACGGCGTGGTCAACATCGACGACCTCTTCGCGGTGCTCGCCCTCTGGGGACCCTGCTCGTAACAATCAATTCACACAGTTGTAGCGTCAAGGCCCCGGATTCTCATCCGGGGCCTTGTCTCTTCCTGCTGAGGTATTGACCCACGGCGCACCAGAGCACGTTGTGTCAGGGATGCACGGCCGGGGGTGCGGACATCTCGTTGATCACCGCCTGGTAGACCTGCTCGCAGCGCTGGGCGGCACCGTCCCAGGTCGCGCCGCGGACCTCGAACGCCCCGTGCTCACGCAGCGTCTCGCTCAACGGCGGGTGGCGGAGGACGGCGATGATCTTGTTGGCCATGTCGTCAATGTCCCAGAAGTCCGTCTTCAGAGCGTGCGTGAGCACCTCGCTGACCCCCGATGATTTGCTGATCAGCACCGGCACGTCGTGGCTCATCGCTTCCAGCGGAGCGATCCCGAACGGCTCCGAAACCGACGGCATGACATAAAGATCGGCCAGGGCGAAGACACGGTTGATGTCGTCGCCTCGGAGGAAGCCGGTGAACAGGACCTTGTGGCCGATACCGAGGTTTGCGGCCATCTCGATCATCTGCCGGGCCATGTCCCCTGAGCCGGCGACCACGAACTTGACGTTGTCCATCACCTCCAGCACCCTCTTGGCCGCGGCGATGAAGTACTCGGGGCCCTTCTGCATGGTGATGCGCCCGAAGTAGAGGACAATCTTGTCCTTGCTGCGGATGCCCACGGAACGGTCGCGCTGGGTGGGTTCGAAGTCCACACCGTTGTAGATGACCTCCACCAGGTGGTCGGGCATGCCGTATCGACTCACGCAGATATTCTTGGTGAGCTGGCTGACGGCGATGGCCCGTCTGGCCGCGTGCATTCCCCGGCGCTCGATGTCATAGACGCGCTGATTGACGTGGATGCCCGAGCGGTCAAACTCGGTGGAGTGCACGTGTACGACCAGGGGTTTGCCGGTAAGGCCGGCGATCATCATTCCTGCCGGATACGTCATCCAGTCGTGAGCGTGAATGACGTCGAAGTCTATGTTGCGGGTCGCGGCGAGGCAGAAATAGGCGTAGCGCTCCACCTGGGCCACCAGGTCCGCGCCGTAATCCTGCGCCCCGGCGGGACCGTCGGGAGGTGCGACGGCGCGGGCTCCGGTCCCGAGCCCCGCTGAAGCGGCGGTGCCCGCTGCGGCTCGCTTGGCCTCGGTCAGCCATTGCCCTACGGCCTGCGGCCCTGCGGATGTCTGGTAGGGGTGGGCAAATCCGGCCTCGACTCCTATGAACTGGGTTCGCTCGAAGATGCCGGCCGTATCCGGCAGCGGAGTTCGGCCGGTGGGGTCCATCATCGCGGCGCGCACGTCCGGTGGGATATTGGCATTGTCGGGGCCGAGGATGTTGACGTGCCCGGCCTGATCGGCGCCGACGGCCTTGGGCAGCACGAAGGTCACCCGCATGCCGCGCCGGTCCATCGCCTTGGTCAGGCCCTGGCAGGCGGTGCCCAAGCCACCGGTGATGAAGGGCGGGAATTCCCATCCGAGCATGAGAACGTGCATTGTCTGACTTCCTTGATCGTGTCGATCACCACGGTTGATACAGCCGGTTCCTTGAGCCCCTTTCCGCACAAGGCCAATCCTCTGGCAGGCGGTGGCCTTCTTTTGTTGTCGCCGTCGATGCCGATCGGGTAGTCCGGCCGGCGGAGGAAGGCGGTCTCCCTACAGCATATCACCGCAGCCCGCATGTTGGG
>CP070772.1:3348352-3380001 GCA_020345805.1 Phycisphaerales bacterium
AAGAGCCGATCGATCAGATCCCCCACCATCGAGCGATTCACCTCGTTTTGGGCGACGCGCGGCCGGTACACGAACTGCCGCCCTTTCCGGCGATGGGTGAGAACACCCTTCTTCTCCAGCTTGCTGAGCATGGTGGCGATGGTGGTCAGGGCCAGCCCGCGGGCGGGCAGGAGGGCCTGATGGACCTCGGCCACGGTGGCCTGGCCCTTCTCCCAGAGCACCTGCATGATCGCCAACTGCAGATCGCCCAGCTTGTGGGACTTGCTCACGATGCTGCCTCCAGGAGGAGAATAAGGCGTCGGAGGTTCTACTACCGCAATAGTACTACCTCGGTCGTTGAAGGGTTCGACTTTTTCCGTTTTTTCTTCATCGATTTGCAGGGACCCGCGGGGAAGGCGGGGGACGGACCTCGCCGGGGGATCTCAGGTGGGCGTGGAAGTGGCCGATAAGGAGGGCAAGAATGGCAAGCCGGCCGCCCCGGGGAGGCTCCAGGACGGCAAACGCTACTGCACGGATTCCTTTGCCACTGTTGACTGACAAACGGGCGAACTCGGACCGGCCACCACCCGCGGGCGACGCCGCCCGCCGGGAGCTGCGGCGGTGGCGCATCACCGGCCAAGTCCAGGGCGTGGGATTCCGGCCCTTTGTCTATCGCCTGGCCCACGATCTGGGACTGTCCGGCAGTGTGCGCAACGATCCGGCGGGCGTCAGCCTGGAGGCCTGGGCCGAGGCGGCAAAGCTCGACGAGTTCATCGGGCGGATCCGCGCCGAGGCCCCCGCTCTGGCCCGCATCGAAGCGATCGAGCAACTCCACTGCCCGCCGCCACCCCCGGCCCCGCAAGACCAGCCGGAGTTTGAAATAGTCGGCAGTGACCACCGCCCGCAGGACCGGGGCAGAGTGACGGTGGATTCGGCGGTCTGTGCCGACTGCCTGCGGGAGTTGTTCGACGAGGATGACCGGCGTTTCGGTCACGCCCTCATCAACTGCACCAACTGCGGGCCGCGATACACGATCGTGCGGGATCTGCCCTATGACCGGCCGAAGACCACGATGGCCGGGTTCGAAATGTGCCGGCGGTGCCGGAGGGAATACGAGGCTCCGGCGGACCGTCGTTTTCACGCCCAGCCCGTCTGCTGCCCGGACTGCGGGCCGCAACTGAAGCTTACGGACCGGGAGGGGTTGGAGATTGCGGGGGATCCGATCGCCGGGGCGGCGGAGATACTGCGGGCCGGAGGGATTGTGGGCATGAAAGGCCTGGGCGGTTATCACCTGGTGGTGGACGCCGATAACGAAGATGCGGTGCAAAGGCTGCGGGAGGGCAAGAAGCGCGATCACAAGCCTTTCGCGATCATGGTGAAAAACCCGGAATGCGCGCGGGACCTGGTGGTGTTGTCACCTGAGGCTGAAGCACTGATCGGCTCGCCGATCTGCCCGATTGTGCTTGCGCTGCGCCGGGACAGCCGGCCCGGGCAGACGGCGGGCCGGCCCTCCGTGGGACACACTGTTGCCAGGTCGGTGGCCACGGCCTGCCATCGGCTTGGCATGATGCTGCCAAACACACCGATGCAACATCTTCTGATGGCTCAGATCCCCCGGCCGTTGGTAATGACCAGCGCCAACCTCTCCGATGACCCGCTGCTGAAGGACGATGAGGAAGCGCGGCAGCGCCTGGGCAAGTTCTGCAACGTTTTTCTGACTCACGACCGGCCCATCGAAAGGGCGGTCGATGATTCCATCATCATGGACACGCCGCGCGGCCTGATCCCGCTGAGACGCGCCCGCGGCTATGCACCGGCGCCCCTTTCGATCCCGTTTGTTGCGGATGAGCCGGGCTTGTGTGCGGGGGCGGAGCTGAAGAACACCGTCGCCGTGGTGCGGAGAGGCGAGGTCATTCTCTCCCAGCACATCGGTGACCTCACCTACTCCCTGGCCTACAAGCGATTCGAGAAAACCATCGACGACCTCACGCGGCTGTGGGAGACAGCCCCTCGCTGGGTGGCTTGCGACAAGCATCCGCAGTACCTCTCCCAGCGTTTCGCCCGTCATTACGCGGTGAAGCGCGGCATCGACCTCGTCTATGTACAGCATCATCACGCACACATGGCGGCATTGATGGCCGAACACGGCCTGACGGAGAGAATCGTGTGCGTAATCTGCGACGGGGTCGGCTACGGCGACGACGGCACCGCCTGGGGCGGTGAGGTCTTCATCGGAGACCTCGCCCGTTATCGAAGGATCGCGAGGATGCGACCGTTGCGCCTGCCCGGCGGCGACGCGGCGGCAAAGGAGATCGGCCGCTGCGCGGTGAGCTGGCTCTTTGATCTGCTCGGGGAGGTCGCGCGGGACCATCCCCTCACCCGCCGGGTGATCCCGTATAAGCAGGCCCGCGACATGATCTTCAAGATGCTGAACAACGACATCAACTGTCCGCCCAGCTCGGGATTGGGCCGGCTGTTCGACGCCGCCGCCTCCATCCTCGAAATCTGTAACTACAACCACCACGAGGCGATGAGCGGCATGCGGCTGGAGTCGGCCGCGGAAGGTTGCCGAGATCAGACGGTGGGTGACGATCTCATTGCCGTCGATCGTATCATAACGGAGGCCGGGGAGTCGTTGATCGAGCTTGATCACCGCCCGTTGCTGGACAGGTTGCTGTCGGAACTGGCCCAGGGGCGACCGGTGGAGGATCTGGCCTTCCTGTTCCATGACGCGCTGGCCCGGGCCCTCTCCCGGGCCGCGACGCACGCCGCGGAGGAAACGGGAATTGACACCGTCGGACTGACCGGCGGCGTATTCTGCAACGGGCTGCTGACTAGACTGGTGGCGGACCGGCTGGACGAAGCCGGGTTGAGGCCTCTCCTGCACCGGCAGGTCCCGCCCAACGACGGGGCAATCGCCTACGGGCAGGCGGCAGTGGTGGCGGCCTGCCAGAGCACCGGAAACAATTGACGAGGTGATCCCGATATGTGCCTGGCTCTGCCCGCAAAGATTGATGAGAAGAACGGCGATGACGCGTGGGTGTCGCTGGGCGAGACGCGGATGAAGGTCAATCTCGTGATGACCCCGGAAGCGGAAGCGGGCGACTGGGTGCTGGTTCACGCCGGCTTTGCCATCCAGCAGGTCACGGAGGAAGTGGCGAAGGAGACCTGGCAGATCTTCTCGGCCATGACCGCCGAAGAGGGAGGCTCCGGGCCGTGACCACACCGCGCGAACAAATGGATGCGCTGCTCGGCTGGCTGGTGGAGACCGCGGCCCGGCTGTCCGGCCCGGTGTGCTTCATGGAGGTCTGCGGCACGCACACGGTAAACGCCTGCCGCAGCGGCGTGCATTCGCTGATGCCGGAGAACGTGCGCCTGGTCAGCGGGCCGGGATGCCCGGTCTGCGTCACCGCCCAGCGCTACATAGATGCCCTGATCGAGCTGGGCCGGCGCGAAGAGGTCGTGCTGGCGACCTACGGCGACATGATCCGCGTGGCGGGGGCGGGCGGTTCCCTGGAGCTGGCCCGCAGCGAAGGGGCCGAGGTGCGGGTGGTCACCTCCACCCTGGAGGCGGTGGAGATGGCCCGAAACGAGCCGGCCAGGCAGGTGGTGTTCGCGGCGGTGGGTTTTGAAACCACCGCTCCGGCCACCGCGGCGGCGGTGCTGGCCGCACAGAAGCTGAACCTGGACAACTTCACCATCCTGCCCTGCCATAAGCTGGTCATCCCCGCCATGCGCACCCTGCTGGCAGATCCCGAGATCAACATCGACGGCTTCCTCTGTCCGGGCCACGTGAGCGTGATCATCGGGGCCGAGGCATACCGGGAAGTGGTCGAGCAGTACGGCAAGGGGTGCGTGATCGCCGGCTTCGAGCCGCTGCAGATCATGGATGGCGTGCTGCATCTTGCCCAGCAGGCGGCGGCGGGCGAGCCGAAGCTGGAGAACCTCTACCCTGAGGTGGTGAGCGATGAGGGCAACCCGCGGGCGCGGGCACTGATCGAGCAGGTTTTTGTGCCGGGCGATGCGGCGTGGCGGGCACTGGGGGTGATGAAGGGAAGCGGGCTGGATCTGAAGCCGGAATATGCCAGGTTTGACGCGTTCCGGAGATTCGGAATCTCGATGGGAGAGGATCATGATCCGCCCGGCTGCCGGTGCGGAGAGGTCATCACCGGCCGCATTACGCCCGAGCAATGCGGGCTGTTCGGCTCCACCTGCACGCCCGTCTATCCGATCGGTCCCTGCATGGTCAGCAGCGAGGGATCGTGCCAGGCGTGGTTCAAGTACCGGCGCAACGAAATGAAGCGGAAGAACGGCCCAGCGGGGCACTGCGAGGTGCCGACATGACCCGGAGCACGGAAGCTACGCCGTCTTCGCAAGCGGGCGAGCCGGTGGTGAATCCTCGCAAAGGGAAGATCGTTCTCGCCCACGGCGGAGGCGGGCAACTTACTGACGAGCTGATTGCAGAGGTCATCCGGCCCCGTCTGGACAATCCGATCCTCAGTGAACTGGACGATTCGGCGGTGCTGCCAGCGGAGGCCGGCAGGCTGGCCTTCACCACCGACAGCTACGTGGTGCAGCCGCTGGAGTTTCCCGGGGGCGACATCGGCCGGCTGGCGGTGTGCGGGACGGTGAACGACCTGGCGGTGTGCGGGGCCGACCCGCGTCACATCTCTCTGGGGCTGATCCTGGAGGAAGGCCTGGAGATCGATCTGCTGAAGCGGGTGCTGGATTCCGCCGCGGCAGCCGCGAAAGAGGCGGGCGTGCAGATCGTCACCGGCGACACCAAAGTAGTCGGACGCGGCCAGGCCGACGGCATGTACATCAACACCGCCGGCCTGGGGATGATCCGCAAGAACGTGAAGCTGGGATTGGATCGCATCCAACCCGGCGACGCGGTCATCGTCAGCGGCCAGATCGCGGACCACGGCCTGGCGGTCATGCTGCAGCGGGAGGAGCAGACAGGGATCGCCAGCACGCTGAAGAGCGACGTGGCTCCACTCAACAGGATGATCGGGGCGCTGTTTGATCGGGTCGCGGAAAGCGTGGTATTCATGCGCGACGCAACGCGCGGCGGGCTGGCGGGCGTGCTTTCAGATCTGGCCGAGCGCAGCGGCCATCACCTCACCGTGGATGAGGCGATGATCCCGATTCGACAAGAGACGCGCTACGCGGCCGAGATGCTGGGACTCGATCCGCTGGACGTGGCCAACGAAGGGAAGGTGGTGGTGGTGGTGCGGCCGGAGGCGGCGGAGCCGGCTCTGGAAGCGCTGCGGAAAGACCGGTGGGGAACAGAGGCGGCGACCATTGGCTATTTTGAATGTGAGCGGGATGGTCTGTGCGAGTTGATCACCGAAGTGGGCGGACGACGGATCATTCAGAAACCTTATGGTGAAGAGCTGCCGCGGATCTGCTGATTGACCGGGCAGCGACGCCGCGGAGGCGCCGGGGACTTGAGGACCGATGTCAAACGCGCAGAAGAGGTAAAGACAACGAGTCAGGTTTGAGCGCGCCCCGTGGCGGCACTAGGATTTGAAACACGCGTTCAAGAGCCGCGCGATCGCGAGATTGAACACTTCTTTTCTTTCGAATGACGGCCGAGGAAATCCATGGCTGAGATACTCGAAGAAGCCGCGATAAGGGAGATCTGCCAGGCGCATGATTGCAACCGCGCGCGGCTGTTGGACATCGCCCGGGCGGTGCACAAGAAGTGCGGCTACATCTCGGGCCATGCGATGAATCTGATCGCCGACGAGCTTTCCACGCACCGGGTGGAGGTGGAGAGCCTGGTGTCCTTCTACAGCTTCCTGTCCGACAAGCCCAGGGGCAGGATCGTCATCCGACTGTGCAACGACATCATCGATCAGATGAACGGAGCGCAGCTCGTGGGGAGGGCGTTCAGCGAGGAGTTGGGTATCGACTTCGGCCGGACCGCCTCCGACGGCGCCATCACCCTGGAACACACCGCGTGCATCGGCATGTGCGACCAGGCCCCGGCCGCCCTGATCAACGATGTGGTGGTGACCAACCTCTCCTCCGACAAGGCCCGGGAGATCGTACGCGAGCTGAGGCAGCACACGGACCCCCAGCGCCTCGTCAAACACCTCGGCGACGGGAACAACGCCCACGAACTGGTCAACTCGATGGTGCAGAACAACGTGCGTCTGCCCGGCCCGAGCATCTTCAGCCCCGTGAATCGCGGCGAGGCACTCCGCAAGGCCCTGGTCATGAGCCCCGCCGAGGTGATCCGGGCGATCAAGACCGCCCGCTTACGGGGCCGCGGCGGGGCCGGCTTCCCCACCGGCATGAAGTGGGAATTCGCCCGGGCCGCTCCCGGCGACAGGAAGTTCGTCTTCTGCAACGCCGACGAGGGCGAGCCCGGCACGTTCAAGGACCGGGCGATCCTTACCGAGCGCGCCGACCGCGTGTTCGCGGGCATGACCATCGCCGGCTACGCGATCGGCGCCTCGGAGGGAATACTCTACCTGCGCGGCGAATACGCATATCTCAGACCATTTCTCGAGCACGTGCTGCAGAAGCGGCGTGAGGACGGACTGCTCGGCGACGACATCTTCGCTGCTGAGAGGGAGCCGGCGCCGCCAAAACCCGCCGGCGAACGTGACGTGCATCGACGACCCGGCACCGCCGGCAGGCGACCATTCAGCTTCGACATACGCATCCAGATGGGGGCGGGGGCCTACGTGTGCGGTGAGGAAACCGCGCTCATCAACTCCTGCGAGGGAATGCGCGGCGACCCGAGGAATCGCCCCCCATTCCCCGCCCAGGAAGGCTTTCTCGGCTGCCCCACCGTGGTCAACAACGTGGAGACGCTTTGCTGCGCAGCCAAGATCCTCGAGGAGGGGCCCGCCACCTTCAATCAGTACGGCTCCGAGCAGAGTTCGGGTACCAAGCTGCTGAGCATCTCCGGCGACTGCCGCCGGCCCGGAATTTACGAAGTCTCTTTCGGGATCGAACTCAGCGAGGTGTTGGAGATGTGCGGGGCACGGGACGCGATCGCAGTGCAGGTCGGCGGGGCGAGCGGAGAGATGGTCGCCCCGGACCAATACGACCGCACCATCTGCTTCGACGATCTCTGCACGGGCGGGGCGATCATGGTCTTCGGCCCGGGGCGCAACGTGCTGGAAATCGCCCGCTCCTTCATGGACTTCTTCGTGGAGGAGAGCTGCGGCTACTGCACGCCCTGCCGCGTGGGCAACGTCCTGCTCCGCGAGCGGCTGGAGAAGATCCTCGACGCCAAAGGCGAACCGGCGGACCTTGAATACCTCGAAGCATTGTGCCGGACCATCAAGACCGGCAGCCGATGCGGACTGGGGCAGACCTCGGCGAATCCCGTCCTCACTACTCTGAAGAACTTCCGGAAGGTCTACGAAGTCATGGTCCAGGAGGACCGCGAGGGCCTGAAGCGGTCATTCGACCTCCAGCGGGCAGTGGCCGAGGCGGAGGAGCTGTGCGGTCGCGAATCGATACATAACCACGTCTGAAAGAGGATCAGCGAACGGATGAGTCAAAGCGTGATGTTCATGATCGACGGGGTGCAGGTTGAGGGCCGGGCGGGCCAGAGCATTCTCGAAGCGGCCGGCGAGGCGGGGGTCTATATTCCGCGCCTGTGCTACAAGGAGGGCCTCAGCCCCCACGGAAGCTGCCGCGTCTGCACCGTGATGGTCAACGGCAGGCCCATGTCCGCGTGCACCTCGCCCATCAGCCTGGGCATGATCGTGGAGAACGACAGTCCGCGAGTCGCCCAGCTACGCCGCGATCTGATCGAGATGCTCTTTGTTGCAGGCAACCACTTCTGCATGTTCTGCGAGAAGAGCGGCGACTGCGAACTGCAGGCCCTCGCCTACCGGTTCGGCATCACCGCCCCCAAGTATCCTTACATGTTCCCGAAGCGCGAGGTGGACGCATCACATCCGGACATCTTCATCGATCGCAACCGCTGCATTCTCTGCGGCCGGTGCGTGCGGGCGTCGAAGGAGCTGGACGGTAAGAACGTCTTTCAGTTCGTGGGTCGAAGCGCGGAGAAGCGCATCGCCGTGAACGGCGAGGCCCTGGCGGACACCGATGCCGCGGTGACCGACGCCGCCGCCGACGCCTGCCCGGTCGGGGCGATTCTCAAGAAGGGCGTCGGCTATGTGGTCCCGGTGGGAAAGCGGGAATACGACGACAAACCGATCGGATCGGACATCGAGGCGAAGCGGCCTGCCGCCGGGAGTTAGACAGGAACAGGTAACCAACCATGGCCAAGCCCAAGATCGCGACAACCTCCCTCGCCGGCTGCTTCGGCTGCCACATGTCGCTATTGGATATCGATGAGCGCATCCTCGAGCTGGTCGAGCTGGTGGAGTTCGACAAGTCGCCCGTGGATGACATCAAGAACTTCACCGGGCGCTGCGCGATCGGCCTTGTCGAAGGCGGGTGCTGCAACGAGCACAACGTGGACGTGCTGCGGGAGTTCCGCCGGCACTGCGACATCCTCATCTCCGTCGGCGATTGCGCGACCATGGGCGGCATACCGGCCCTCCGCAACACCGTCCCACTCAGGGAGTGCCTGGACGAGGCGTTCGTCAACGGGCCGTCCGTTCACAACCCCGACGGCAAATATCCCGACGACCCGGAGATTCCCCTCATTCTGGACAAGGTCTACCCGGCCCACGAGGTGGTGAAGATCGACTACTTCCTGCCCGGCTGCCCCCCCACCGCCGACACTCTCTGGGAAGCTCTCGTGGCGCTTCTGAATGACAAGCCGGTGGAACTGCCCTATCAACTGGTCAAGTACGACTGATCGCGACCGGAGAACAACAGTGGTATCAACATCGGACGCCAAACGGATCGTGATCGAGCCCGTCACGCGAGTGGAGGGCCACGGCAAGGTCACCATCCTGCTGGACGAAGCCAACCGCGTGCAGCAGGCCCGCCTGCACATCGTCGAGTTCCGCGGGTTCGAGCGATTCATCCAGGGCCGGCCCTATTGGGAGGTTCCCGTGCTCGTGCAGCGGCTGTGCGGGATATGCCCGGTCAGCCATCACCTCTGCGCGGCCAAGGCCGTGGACCGGCTCGTGGGCGGCGAGAGCCTAACCCCCACCGCCGAGAAGATGCGCCGGCTCATGCATTACGGCCAGTTCTTCCAAAGCCATACCCTGCACTTCTTCCACCTTTGCTCGCCCGACCTGCTCTTCGGATTCGACTCCGACCCCGCCCTGCGCAACGTGGTGGGAGTGATTCAGAAGCATCCCGACCTGGCGAAGCAGGCGGTGATGATGCGCAAGTTCGGCCAAGAAGTCATCAAGGTCACCGCGGGCAAGAAGATCCACGGCACCGGAGCCATCCCCGGCGGGATAAACAAGAACCTCTCCATCGAGGAACGCGATGCCCTGCTGAACGACATGGACCAGATGCTGCAATGGTCGCGAGGCGCGCTGAGGATCGCCCGCGACTACACCCTTCAGCACCTGGAGGAGGTCAGGGACTTCGGATCGTTCGAGTCCAACCATCTCTCGATCGTCCGGGCGGACGGCGCGCTGGACATCTACGACGGCGGCCTGCGAGCGATCGACGCCGACGGCAACAGGATCTTCGACCACGTCGGCAACCAGGCGTATCTGGAACAGATCGCCGAAGAGGTGAAGTCCTGGTCGTACATGAAGTTCCCGTTCATCCGGTCGCTGGGGCCGGAGGACGGCTGGTATCGGGTCGGCCCCCTGGCCCGGATCAACACCTGCGACTTCATCGACACTCCCGAAGCCGATGGGGCCCGCAAGGAGTTCATGGCCCTTACCGAAGGCAAACCCAACCACATCACCATGGCCTACCACTGGGCCCGGATGATCGAAACCCTCCACGCGGCGGAGAAGATCCGCGACCTGCTCAACGACCCGGACCTACAGGGCGAGGACCTGGTGGTGAAGGGCGAGAAGCGGCGGGAGGCGGTGGGCATCATCGAGGCCCCGCGCGGCACGCTCTTCCATCACTACCGCATCAACGAGAATGACCAGGTGGTGATGGCCAACCTCATCGTCTCAACCACCAGCAACAACGAGCCGATGAACCGCGCGGTCAGGAAGGTGGCGGAGCAGCACATTTCCGGCAACGCCGAGATCACCGAGGGCATGCTCAATCACGTTGAGGTGGCGATCCGGGCCTATGATCCCTGCCTGAGCTGCGCCACTCACGCCCTGGGCCGGATGCCCCTCACTGTTGAGCTTGTCGATCACGAAGGCAAGGTGATCGACCGCCGCGCCAAGGACTAGCCGTATGCCCGAAGGCACCGCGGACATCCTGCTCATCGGCTACGGCAACCCCGGTCGTCTCGACGACGGCCTGGGGCCGGCCATCGCCGCTCGCGTCGCAGAGCTGGATCTTGCGGACGTGACTGTGGATTCGGATTATCAACTCACGGTGGAGGACGCGGCGGCGATCGCCGAGCACGAGGTGGTGATCTTCGCCGACGCCGATGCCGCCGGTCCCGAGCCGTTTTCGTTTCGCCCCGTCGAGCCGCAACGGGGGGACGGCTTTTCGACCCACAGCATTGAGCCGGCGGCGGTCCTGGCCCTGGCCCGCGACCTTTTCAACGCCTCCACCCGGGGTTACATCCTCGGTATCCGGGGTTACGAGTTCAACGAGTTCGGCGAAGCGCTGTCGGAGAAGGCCCGGGCCAACCTGCATTCCGCCCTGGACTTCATCGAGCCGCGCCTCCGCCAGCGCGATTTCGAGCCCTCCGCGGCCGGCGGCGACTTGCATCCCACCCGCGGTTACGCGACCATCAATGGTGAACAAGCATGCGCGACGGAAAGTACGTAATCCTGTATATCGAAGACGACCCCGACTACCGCGATTCGCTGCGCCTGGTTTTGGAGGCCAACGGCTACCTGATGGAGGAAGCGGCCAGCGCCGAGGACGGGCTCAACGTCTTCAAGGAATGCCAGCCCGATCTCATCATCGTGGACCTGATGATGGAGGAAGTGGATGCGGGAACCAGCTTCGTCAAGGAGCTGAAGATGCTGGGCAACACCGCGCCCGTCTACATGCTCAGCTCCGTGGGCGATAACCTCAGCCAGACCATCAACGCCGCCGATCTGGGGCTGACCGGAGTGTTTCAGAAGCCCATCGACGCCGACTCGCTGATCTTCGTCCTGAAGACGGTCCTCAAGTAGTAGCAGCCCGCATGTGCACCATGACACCTGAGGGGGTCGGACCGCGGATGCAGACCGATGTTTTGTGGTCTAGCGCCCGGCGAGAGGTAACTCGATAATGAACTTGCTGCCCTGGTCGATCTGGCTCTCGACCACGGCCCGGCCGCCGTGGCGCTCCACGATCCGCTTCACTATGGAAAGGCCCACCCCGCTGCCGGGCGCCTTGGACAGTTTCGAGGACCGCTGCACCCGCGAGAACTCCTCGAACAGACGCTCCTGGTCCTCCGCGGAGATGCCGATGCCATCGTCCTGGACTTCGATCCGCACCGCACCGGGCAATGCGCGGCCGCGCATGACGATCTTACCTCCTTCAGGTGTGTACTTGATCGCGTTGTTGAGGAGGTTCTCGACCGCCTGCTTCAGAAGGTGCCTGACCCCCCGGACCGCGGGAAGTGCATCGTCGATCTCCACCGTCAGCGTATGGTTCCTGGCCTGGGCAAGGTCATGATTCTCTTCCGCTAATTCGTGCAGCAGACCGGCCAGGTCCACATCCTTCGCTTCCGCATCAAGGCTGCCCGTCTCCAGCGCAGCCAGCGTGTGGAGCTCGCGCAGGAACTGGGAGAGTCCGCCCAGGCGTTTGAGGCTTCGATCCACCCACTCGGCCTGCCGATCGGTCAGCTTCCCGCAGAGCCCGGCCCGCAGGTTCTGCATCAGGCCGGTGATGGCTCCCACCGGCGACTTCAGATCGTGCAGGGTGATGTGCAGGAAATCGCGGCGCAGGGAGGAAAGGCGATCCAGCTCGATGTTTGCATCGTGCAGTTCGCGCTCCCCGCGCCTCAGCAATTCACTCAGCCCGACCAGCAGAAACGTGGTAAGACCGAAGAGCAGGGCATAGACCCCCAGGATGGTCACGGCGTACCGGCCGTCCAGCTTGCCCACCCCGCCCACGGCGCCCTCGGGCAGCCGGGGCGGAATCCAACCCGTCCACTCACCCAGGACCAGAATCACCAGCAGCAGGTAGGCCAGGGCGGTGAGCGTCATCGCCGCCCGGCGCGAGAGCATGATCCCGCTGAGAATCACGTGCAGCAGATAGAAGGCCAGGAACGGCGAGCGCGCCCCCCCCACCAGCCACACCGCCCCGCCAAGACTGAGAAAATCCAGCACGATCGCCACGTACATGATCCCCAGCAGGTAGCGGTACGCCTCGCCCGCCCGCTCCGGGCTGCGATAGGCGCGGGTCAGGTACCAAGCCACCACGTTGTAGCCGGCGATCAATACCCCCAACGCGATCAGGGGCAGTACGTCAAGCTGATCGATCCCCATCAGGTACTTGGCGCACAGAGCGCCCACGACGATAGTGATCGCTACGAACAGGCGGATCCAGGTGTGCAGGTAGAGGCGGGCGCCGATCAGACGGTTGTAGGTCAACAGGATCGAGTCGCCCGCCGCGGAAGCTTCCCGTCTTTCCACATCCTGTTCCTCGGCCATGCTCGGTCCCTGTCTTCGGCCGCCCACGCCGGCCCGGAACGAACGCCTCCGGGGAGAACGTACGGGCAGATTATGATAATGTGCAGTGCCCGCCGCAACCGAAGGGGAATCGGTACGCTCGCGCGGGCTTCGATCGCGGCCCCGCCGGGCCGCATCACGATCGACTCGCCTTCGCCGGAGGATGCGCGATGCACGAAGGCGCAATCGCCGAGGCACTGCTGGAACAGGTCCGCAGTTTCCTGCCCGACCAAGCCGTCCTGAGAGAGGTCCACATCGACGTCGGTCGCCTCGAGCACCTCGAGGAGATGGTGCTTCAGACCTTCTGGGCCGCCCTGACAAAGGGAACCGGCGAGGAGGGCTCGCTCCTGAGCGTCAACGTCATCGCCCTCCAGGTCCGCTGCCGCGGCTGCGGGATGGAATACGAGCCCGAGGATCCAGCCATCATGCTCTGCCCCCAATGCGGCGCCGCCCGGCCCGAGATCCTTCAAGGGAGCGGCGTGGTTCTCCGGAGAATGGAAGTCGAGCAGCCCGATTGAACCGACCCTCGAGGGGTCGACCACCACCGTTTAGCCGCGACCCGCAGCGCAGCGGAGGGGAGCGCGGGAAGAGAAGGCATCAAGCATCGCCGGTCACCGCTCATGCCTTTGACGACGCTAGAATTGCTGGTCCACCCACGACAGAGCCCAAGGAGGCGCCATGGACATCCCCGTGGTAGAGAACGTTCTGAAGCTCAACGACGAGATCGCCGCCGAGAACCGCCGGCGGCTGGGCGAGGCGGGGGTCGTCTGCCTGAACCTGGTCGGCTCGCCCGGCTCGGGCAAGACGACGCTTCTGGAAAAGACGCTCGATTCGCTGCGCGGTGAATTGCGCATCGGCATTATCACCGGCGACATCGCCACCACCCGTGACGCCGAGCGCCTCGCCCGCTTCTGCGACCACGTCACCCAGATCAACACGGGAGGCGGGTGTCACCTCGATGCCAACCAGGTCAAGCAGGGCATGAACAACCTGCCCGTCGAGGACCTGGACCTGCTCATCATCGAGAACGTCGGCAACCTCATCTGCCCGGTCGGATTCGATCTGGGCCAGGATGCGAAGATCGGCCTGTTCAGTGTTCCCGAGGGCGAGGACAAGCCCGCCAAGCATCCGCGCGTCGTGTTGGAGTCGGCCCTGCTGCTGCTGAACAAGATCGATCTGCTACCTCACGTGCCGTTCAGTATGGATGTTTTCGAAAGCGACCTGAGGAAGCTGCGCGACGACGTGCCGGTACTGAAGTTGTCGGCGGTCACGGGCGAAGGCCTGGACGCGTGGGTGGACTGGGTCCGGCAATCGTCGACAACGGTGAAACGCGACCGCGCCGCCGCGACCACCTAGGCGGCCGGCTGTTCTCCGGCCGGGAGCGCGACATGACTCGCACTCGGCGTGAATTCGAATCGAACAACCCGTCGGAGCATCACGTTGCCGCGCGATACTGGCATGCTCTGCCCGACGGCCGCGCGCAGTGCGATGTGTGTCCGCGGTTCTGCCGGATGCGCGACGGCCAGCGCGGCATGTGCTTCGTGCGAGCATGTGATGATGGAAAGGTCGTCTCCACCACCTACGGCCGGTCCAGCGGCTTCTACATCGACCCCATCGAGAAGAAACCGCTCAATCACTTCCTGCCCGGCACGCCGGTCCTTTCCTTCGGCACGGCTGGCTGCAACCTCGCCTGCAAGTTCTGCCAGAACTGGGATCTCAGCAAGTCCCGCCACATGGACACCCTGGGCGAGAAGGCTTCCCCGGAGAACATCGCAAATGCAGCCCGAGAGCACGGCTGCGAGTCCGTCGCCTTCACCTACAACGATCCCATCGTTTTTCTCGAGTACGCTATCGACACCGCCGCCGCCTGCCATGAGCACGGCATCAAGACCGTGGCGGTGACGAACGGCGAGGTTTGCGCAAAGCCGCGCGAGGAGTTCTTCGCCCACATCGACGCGGCCAACGTCGACCTGAAAGCCTTCACCGATCGCTTCTACCGCATACTCTGCGGCGGGCGACTCGGACCCGTCCTCGACACGCTCGTTTATCTCAGGCACCACACCGACGTGTGGTTCGAGCTCACCACGCTCGTCATCCCCGGTGAGAACGACTCCGATGAGGAGCTGAACGCGATGACGGGATGGGTGGTCAACGAGCTGGGGCCGGATGTGCCCATGCACTTCACCGCGTTTCACCCGGACTGGAAACTGCTGGACCGCCCCCCCACTTCCGCGGCGACTCTCGAACGCGCCCGGCAAATCGCCATCGACAACGGCGTGCGCTACGCCTACACCGGCAACATCCACCACGAAGAAGGCGACAGCACTCTCTGCCACGCCTGCGGCGGGAAACTGATCGGTCGGGACCGATACGTGCTGAAGAAGTGGAACCTCACCGTGGACGGTTGCTGCAACTCCTGCGGCGCCCGATGCGCTGGCGTTTTCGCTCCGCAGCCCGGAGACTGGGAATCAAGGCGCATGCCCGTGCAGATCCACTAGGACCTTATACGATCAGGAGGTTCCTGGCTCTCCGAATCAACTCCAGTTTGCAAGCACCTCGAAGAGGTCGTCGATGTCCACCTCGCCGCTGCCGTCGACATCTGCGGGGCAGTCGTCCGGCGGGCGCGGGCACGGCCCCCACTGGGCGAGGATGTCGAACACATCGTCGATATCCACGATGCCGTCGCCGTTCACGTCTCCGTACACCCCGAGCAGTCCTTCGATGAGCCAGATGTTGTTTGATTCGCCGCCGGAGCAGATGGTCGCGATCTTGTTGTTGTCATAGATGGTGAGGTAATTGCCCTGCGGCTCGATGGGGAACGGCTCGGCGATCTGCTCGCCGGTGGCGACGTCGAAGACGTACACCAGATCGGCCGGGTAGATGATGGGTATGGCGGCGCTTTGGCCGTCCGGGGTGAACTCGACCGTGGCGCTGCCCTGGGGGGCGACGGTCCCGCCGAAGTTCGCGTTGGCGATCAGCGTCATGTCGGTGGGATCGGAGACGTCGACGAAGGTCAGGCCGCGGGACCAGACGCACGCGACGGTGTTGCCGTTGATGGCCACGTCATCACCGTAAAGCTGAGTTCCGAAGGCGAAGCCGTCCGGGTCGAGCAGGGTCAGGTCCAGCACGTCGAATGAGAAGAGAACCCTCTGGTTGCTGGAGACAAAGCCCGTTCGTCCGTCGTCGGCGAAGACAATGTTGTCGTTGGAACCGAAGGCGGCGCCGGAAAGGTGGATGACACCGGCAAACTCCATGTGGGCCGGATCGGATATGTCGGCGACCATGATGTCGCCGTTGGTGGTGTCCACGATGGCCACCCGATCGCCGGACCGGGCGATGCGGTCGGGATTGCCCGGCAGGGGCAGGCCGTCCGGATCCACCAGCGACATTGTCTGCACGTTGAATGAATACAACGTGTCGTTGGGGAAGGATGCGACATAGCCGATCACCCCGTCGTCATCGATCTCGACGTTCTGGCCCTGTATGTTGCAGGAGTCGCTGAACTGGATGACCCCCACCTGCTCGAGGTGGGCCGGATCGGAGACGTCGGCGACGAAGATACCCTGATACGGAAACCACCCGGGGATCGCCACCAGGTTGTCGGCGAACAGGTAGGGATCGCTGGCGGTGCCCGGAGCGGGCAGGGGCAGACCGTCCGGATCGATAATCGCCCCGGCGGAAAGCGAAAACGACCAGAGCACATCGTTGTCGGCGCTGGGTATATACCCCACGTCGCCGTCGAGAGTGAAGGTGGTGTTCTGATAGAAATGACCCGGGTCGGGGAATTCGATTACGGTTGCGCTTTGTCCGTTCGCGTTCAATGCCGGAAGCGCAAACGCCACGGCCGCCAATACATTCAGAGTTGCAGGTTTCATTTTCATCCTCCTCCCGCGCGGTCCGCTCGCCACCTCGATCGTGCGGCGGGATCCGGACGTCTAGGCGGGACTGCCAAACTGAGATTATCGCATCCGGAGCGGATCGCAAGGATATTAAAGAAGAAAGGCCGCCTGACCAACGTTGGGTGATCAGGGTCGTGGTCTGCGGCCCTTCCGCAGGGTCATTTCGGAGCACGGCCTTATGGCCTGCAAAGCGGCATCCGCAGATGTCGCATGAGCTACTCCATCTTCCAGTCCGGGATTCTCCGCCCCGGCGTCCAGGGGGCTCCGATCGCCTCCAGCTTCTCTTCCATCTCAATAAGGTCATCCTCGACCAGATTGCGCAGCTCGACGAGAAGCTCGGTGAACGCTTCGCCCGCATAGCGATAGGCGTCGTGCTGGGTCTGGGTGGGAGCGGAGGTTACCCCCCACTGACCGGACATCGCGTGCCGCACGCGCCGACTGATGGAAGGCGGGGCCGGCTCTTCGCGCCGGGCGCGGGTGCGATCGCCGCGCAGTTCCAGGAAAACCGCGTTGAGACGATCCTGCATCGCCTGCACTTCGGCGAGGAGGGCCGGGTCGGCTGCGGGGGTGTTCAGAACCGCCTGCCGGATATGGGCGATCCGAGCGCCGGCCTCGCCGGCCACGGCAGATGCCGCGGAAACCGCCCGCTGGAGTCGGGCCACCTTCTCATAGAACGCCAGCACCTCTGCACGATCCTCAGCGGCGAATGTCGCCAGATCCAGAGGGACAATATCGAACTGGGCCGGCCCGGCGAGCTTCGTCACCACGCCGTCCACTTCGCTGGACAGCGTCACGGTGTAGGTCCCGGGCAGGGCGAGCGGACCTGAAGGATCCGCACCGGGTGAGATCGGCGAAGAAGCCGGATAGCGCAGATCCCAGGAGGCGCGATGGATGCCCTTGGCACGAGTGCCGGTGATGCGGCGCACCACTTCGCCCATCGCATCGCGAACGGTGAGGAACACGACCGGCTCGCGCTCCTGCTCCTCGGCCCGCAACTCCTCGAAGGTGGGATAGGGCGGGGTGATTTCCTCCTTCGCCGCCTCCTTCTCCAGCTTCTGCCTGCGCTCCTTGCGGGTGGTGAGCTTCTCCTTGAGGTAATAGGTGAAGACCGCCCCGTAAGGCGGGTTGGGCGCGGTGAAGAAGGAAGCGCCCTGCGAACCGCGCCCGGACCCCCGGAAGCGGCTCGCCTGCATATAGAGCAGGGCATCCTTCACGGGGAAGACCGCGGCGTCGCGCTGGAGAAACTCCTCATCGATAAGCCGCAGCGGCGTGAAGTCATCGAGAATGAAATAGCCGCGGCCGAAGGAGGCCAGAACCAGATCGTTCTCCCGCTCCTGGATGTCGATGTCGCGAATGGCGATGGTGGGCATACCGCCCTTGAGTTGGATCCATTGCGATCCACCGTCGACGGTGAAATAGACGCCGAATTCCGTGCCGGCGAAGAGGAGATTTGGTTTCACATGGTCTTCGACGACGGAATAGACGAAGTCGCGCTCGGGCAGATCGCCGGCAATCGATTCCCACGTATTGCCGCGGTCGGTGCTCCTCAGAAGATACGGCTTGAAGTCACCGTTCTTGTGATTGTCAAAGGCCGCAAAGACGGTGTCGGCATCGTGCTGCGATGCGGTGAGGCAACTGACATAGGTCATCTCGGGGATGCCGGGGAACTCGGCGATTTCCCGCCAGTTCTCTCCGCCGTCCTCCGTCACCTGCACGAGCCCGTCATCGGTTCCGGCATAGATCAGCCCTTCGACGAGGGGCGATTCGGTGAGAGACACGCAATTGCCGTAGGCGGAAGTCGAGAGATTCTTCGCCACGGCGTCGGCGCTCTGGATCTTCCCCATCACCTCCAGGGTGTTGCGGTCGATGGCCCGCGAGAGGTCGCCGCTGACGGCCCGCCAGGAGTTGCCGTAATCGTCGGAACGGAAGAGCTTCTGGGCGGCGACATAAAGGCGGCGATGATCGTGCGGGCTGATGATGAGCGGGGTGTCCCAGTTCCAGCGATAGGGCTCCTCGCCGGGCAGCTCGCGGGGCTTGATGGAGACGACCTCGCCGCTTCGGCGATCGTGGCGCACCAGCCCGCCGTACTGCGAGAGGCTGTAGACGATGTTGGGATCGGTCGGGTCGATCTGCGTCTCGTAGCCGTCCCCGCCGGTGGTGATGAACCAGTCCTCGTTGGCGATGCCGGCAGGACTCATTGTGCGGGACGGCCCGCCGATGGTGTTGTTGTCCTGAGTCCCGCCGTAGACGTAATAAAACGGCAGGGAGTCGTCGGCGGTGACGCGGTAGAACTGGGTAACCGGCAGGTTGGGCTTGAAGTGCCAGTTGGCGGCCCGGTCGTAACTCTCGTAGATCCCGCCGTCGCAGCCCACGAGCAGATGATCGGTGTTGTCCGGATCGATCCACAGGGCGTGATCATCAACGTGCTTGTCGGCGCGGGGAACGCGGGTGAAGGTCTTACCGCCGTCCTCGGTCACGCGCATCACGGTGTCTATGGCATATACCCGATCGGGATCAAGGGGATCGCAGATGATCTCGTTGTAATACTGGGGGCTGGTGGTCATGTAGCCGTTGCGTTTCTGCCAGGTCTCGCCGCGGTCGGTGGAGCGGAAGAACCCGCCGCTGTCTCCGACGGCCTGGACGATGGCGTAGAGGATGTCGGGGTTGGCGGGCGAGACAGCCAGCCCGATGCGGCCCTTGTCGCCTCCGGGAAGCCCGGAGTTGATCTTGCGCCAGGATTCGCCGGCGTCGGTGGATTTGTAGATCCCGGACTCGGGCCCGCCGTTGATCTGCGTCCAGACTCTGCGTCTTCTCTGGTATGAGGAAGCGTAAAGGACATCGGGATCGCGGGGATCCATGTGGACCTCGCTGATGCCGGTGTTTTCACTTACAAAGAGGATCTGCTCCCAGGTTTCGCCGCCGTCGGTGGTTTTGTAGAGGCCGCGGTCGCCGCCGGCCCGCCAGAGCGGTCCCTGTGCCGCAACGTAAACAGTGTCGGAGTCGCGGGGATCGACGAGGATCATCCCGATGTGCTCGGATTCCTTGAGTCCCACGTTCTTCCAGCTCTTGCCGCCGTCGCGCGATTTGTAGACGCCGTCGCCGAAGGCGACGCTGCGCTGGCTGTTGTTCTCGCCGGTGCCGACCCAGACCACGAACGGGTTCTTCGGATCCATCTCGACACAGCCGATGGAGAAAGCGCCTTCGCCATCGAAGACGGGCTGGTAGGTGATGCCGGCGTTGACGGTTTTCCATATGCCTCCGGAAGCGGTGGCCACGAAGTAGTGGGCGGGGTTGTCGGGATTGACCGCGAAATCGGAGATGCGGCCGGAGGTAAGGGCGGGCCCGAGATTGCGGAGCTTCAGGCCCGAGAAGGTCCCGGCCGACATCAGCTTCTCTTCTTCCTCTTCTTCCTCCTCTTCCTCCTCCTCTTCGGCGGCCTTCGCTTCCTCTTCGTCGGCCTTCCCCTCGACAATCTCCTCCTCGACGATCTCCTGCCCTCTCGCCGCCCCGGCGGGCACCGAGGCAAGCAGGAGCAGGATCAACAGGGACAGCAACGGGCACTTGGTCATGGCTGATTCCTTTCCCAGACCCTACCGCCTCCCGCACACTCTGTTGCGGGCCCGCGACAGGATCGATCCGAACCAGTATAAGGGTTGCTGCCCGCAGCGCCGGAATACCTGAAGCAGCCGCAGGAGAGATGCTGCCATGCACGTGCTGATGATCATTCACGATCCGCCTTACGGCTCGGAGAAGCCGTTTGAGGCGATTCGTCTCGCCGACGCGCTGCTCAAGGTCGAGAGCGATCTGGAGATAACGGTCTATCTGACCGCCGACGGCGTGCTCTGCGCCAAGGCGGGCCAGAAGACGCCGGACGGCTATTACAACATCGAGCGGATTCTCAAGCCGATCCTGCGGCGCGGGAGCGTGATGGCCTGCCGAACCTGCCTGGAGGCGCGGGGGCTGGCCGCGGAAGAACTGATGGAGGGCGTGCTGGAGACGAGGCTGGGCGACCTGGCCCAGCTGACGCTGGAGGCAGACAAAGTGCTCGTGTATTAGGGTGAGCCTGGCAGTCCCTTCCGCTGCCAGGGGCCCGAAATCCGGGCAGAATCACTCCCCCCGGAAGCGGCCTTCTCGGATATCTTGGGACCTTCGACCGACGACCTGCCATCAATCACCTGAGGACCGGGAAATGGAAGAGATCATCTACCTGGACAACGCCGCCACCAGCTTCCCCAAGCCGGAGCCCGTCCACGATGCGGTCCACGACTTCTACCGGAGATGCGGCGTCAACCCGGGTCGCACCGGCTGCGACCTGGGCCTCCAGGCCGAGGAGATGATCCACGGCACCCGCAAGCGGCTCACGGCCTTCTTCAACCGCAGCCTCATCGAGGCGGGCAAGACCAAGGACCCCAACCGGCTCGTCTTCACGTTGAACGCGACGATGAGCCTCAATCTCATCATCAACGGCACGGTGGAACGGGGCGATCACATCGTCACCACCAAGGTCGAGCACAACTCCGTCATCCGACCGGTCCATCACCGGGTGCGCGACTTTGGGGCGGAAGCGGATTTCGTCGCTCCCGACGATGAGGGCTACCTGGATCCGGAGGAGATTCGCAAGGCGATCCGAAAGAACACGAAACTGGTGATGGTGAATCACGCTTCGAACGTGACGGGGGTCGTGCAGGACCTGAAGGCGATCGGGGCGGTCTGCCGGGAAGAGGGCGTGCCGCTGGCGGTCGACACCGCCCAGACCGCCGGGGTGCTGCCGATCGACATGGCCGAATGCAACATCAGCTTCCTCGCCTTCACCGGACACAAAGGCCTCTTCGCCCCCACGGGGACGGGCGGGATCTGCGTGGCCGACGATGCCGAGATCAAGGGCACGATCTACGGCGGGACCGGCGTGCGCAGCGCCGACCTTTACCATCTCACGGAGTTCCCCTACCGGCTGGAAGCGGGAACCCAGAATCTCGCGGGCATCGCGGGGCTATCGGCGGGTCTGGGATGGATCGAGGAAAAGGGCCTGGACAACATCTACTCCCACGAGATCGAACTGCTCACGATGCTTCAGGAAGGGTTCGCGGAGATTCAGGGTGTCACGTTGTGGGGCACCCGCAACCTCCAGCGCCGCGTGGCCACGCTGTCGATGACAGTGGAGAACTACGATGCGGCCGATGTGGGGACCATCCTCGACGTGGAGTTCGGAGTCCAGACCCGCACGGGCCTGCACTGCGCGCCGCTCATCCACGAGCACCACGGCACCACGCCCCGCGGCACGGTGCGCTTCTCGGTCGGGCCGTTCAACACGAAAAACGAGATCGAAACGACTATCAAGGCGGTGGCGACCATCGCGGCAGACCGCCCGGTGCCGACGGGGGCGGCGACCGGCCGGGGCTCCTGAGTCGACCGCCGAAGGCTCAATAGTTCCTCGCTAACGGACCGCCACGAAGTGATCCAGCTTGACGTGCGGCGTGACATAGTCATCGCGGGGCGGCTCGGCGTGACACAGCGCGGTGGAAAGATACTTCTTGTTGGAGTCGGGCAGGATCGTCACCACCGTGGCGTCATCGCCCAGTTCCTCGGCAAGCTGCATGGCCCCGACGATGTTCGCCCCGGAGGAGATGCCCACCGCCAGGCCGAGCGTGTGACAGAGACTCTGGGCCATGAGGATGGCGTCGCCGTCCCAGGCGTCGACGACGTGATCCAGCTCCTCGAGCTTGAGGATGGCGGGGATGAACTCGTCGGAGATTCCCTGGATGCGGTGCTGGCCGACCTTGTAGCCGGTGCGGAGGGTGGGCGAGTTGGCGGGCTCGAGGGGGTGGACGTGCACCGGCCGGCCGTTGCGCCGCAGGTACCGGCCGACCCCCATCACCGTCCCGCCCGTTCCCACCCCGGCCACGAAGGCGTCCGCCTGCCGATCGAGCATCGCCAGTTGTTTCTCGATCTCGGGGCCGGTGGTGAGTTCATGGGCCTCGACGTTGGCGGGGTTGTCGAACTGCCGTGGCAGGAAGACGTTCTCGTTGTCGGCGGCATAGGCCTCGGCCATCTCGATGGAGCCGAGGAAACCTCCCTGCGCCTTGGAGACGGGAATGACCTCCGCCCCGAAGTTGTGCATGAGGAGCACCCGCTCCTGGCTGAGCCAGTCGGGCATATAGATACGGACGAAGTGGCCCAGGGCCCGACCGACGGCGGCGAAGGAGATCCCCGTGTTGCCGCTGGAGGCTTCCACGATCGTGTCTCCCGGATGCAGTTCGCCGGACGCGTAGGCGGTGCGGACGATATGGGCGGCCATTCGGTCCTTGACCGACCCAGTCATGTTCATGGTGTCGTACTTGGCCCATACGCGGCGGGGCTTATCGTCCCAGCGATAGTGGATCTCCAGCATGGGCGAAGATCCCACCAGGGCCGAGATGGCCTCCACGGCGGTCAGATCCACGTTCTCCTGCACTGTCCGGGGCATGCAGTTCCTCCTTCTGTAGAGGCCAGTATATCCGATGGCGCAGATGGTCGGCACGGGCCGGACACGGTGGCCTGATCCCGGCCCGGACAACCGTCGCTGCCGTAATCCAATTCCGTTGATCGATCAGCCGGCGTTGGGGGGCTTTTTCGCCTCGGCTGCCCGTATGGTTCTCGCCGCCCACAGCGCCTTAGCCATGACTCGGAACCGTATCCTTGCCACCAGGTAACTGATGACGAGACTGGCTGCGAGTCCCAGCAGATACAGAAGTCCGCCTCCGCGAACAATGCCCGCCGGATCGGACCCGTCTCGGGTGAGCAGCAATACGATGGTGGTGATGATCCCCGCGCTGAACGAGATGAGCGTGTTGTTGGTGAGAAAGAACTGGGCCAGTGCCCGCTTCAGATGTCCCTGCGAATCATCGTCCTCGCGAAGCTGGGCCAGCAGGAAGTAGAGACACCGGTATTCGCGGTAAGGGTCAATCGCCTCCTCCGTCACGCCTTCCGCCTTGATCTCCCGGGGAATCGGAACCCGCCCCGACCGGCTGCCGAGCAGTCGGGCTCTCACCAGCACCTCCTCCAGGAGTATCCCGGCCGCCTGGGTGAGCACCATGATGGTGATGGCGATTGCGGCAAGGATCCACTCGCTTTGAGGCATGGACGGTGTGGAGGCGCTTTCGCCGGCGTCCGTCCCGACCACGACGAATGCACCATAGACCACCGCGATGGTGACGAGTCCGGGAACGACGGTCGCCAACGCAATCCACAGGGAGATTCCGAGAAACGCGCCCATTGCCCTTATCCTAGATCGCGGTCCCCTCCGTCACCTTCGGAATATCGCAATCCACCAGCGGGTCCGGAGCTGGGCGAGATCTTATCAGCGGTCGTTGACGGCAACAATGGCAGCTGCCGCCGAGAATACCCGCCGGCGGATTGCTACAGCGTGAACTTCCACCCTTCGCGGTACTCCTTGGAAATCAGGGCGTTGGCCTCGGGAAGGTTGGTGACTTCAAGTCCGTCGCCGTCCCATTCCAGGCGCTTGCCCGCGCTGAGGGCGACGTTGCCGAGAAGCACGGTCTCCGTGAACGGGGCGGCGTACTGGAAGTTGGAGCCGGGATAGTCGTAGGACTTCTCGCCCCTACAGGCCATGACCCACTCCTGCATGTGCCCCGGCGAGCGATCGAGCATCTTCGGCGGCGGGCCCAGCTGAAGAGCCTTCTCTTCGGGGATGATGCGCGGCCGCTCGCCGTAGTCCCCGGCCACGAGGAGCGTGGCCCTGGAGCCGAGGTAGAGGTTGCCGGTGTTGGGCAGATCGCGCCCCTGCTCCAGCTCGACGGGGCGCTTGGGCCTGAGCCCGCCGTCGTACCAGTACACGTCAAAGGCCGGCCGGCCTCCGCGGGCGGGAAACTCCCACTTCACCACCGAGGCGTTGGGGAAGGTCTCGTCGTTCACGGGGGTGGCGGCGACCGGCTCCACGGCGGTGGGGTAGCCCGGCTCCATGGACCAGAAGACGCTGTCCATGGTGTGGCAGGCCATATCCCCCAACGCGCCGGCTCCGAAATCCAGCCAGCCCCGCCAGTTGAAAGCGTGATACACACCGCTCTTGAACGGGCGCATCGCGGCCGGGCCGATCCACGCATCCCAGTTCAGATTCTCCGGGATCGGGTCCTCGCCCTCGGGCCGTCCGACTCCCTGCGGCCAGATCGGGCGGTTGGTCCAGCAGTGGATCTCCCGGATCTGACCCAGCATACCGGAGCGGACGTACTCGACGATCTGGCGATTGCCCTCCCCGGCGTGACCCTGGTTGCCCATCTGGGTGGCGAGCTTGTACTTGCGCGTCGCCAGAAACAGTTGGCGCGACTCCCATACGGTGTGGGTGAGGGGCTTCTGGGTGAAGACGTGCTTGCCCAGTTGCATGGCGATCATCGTCGCCGGGTAGTGGCTGTGATCGGGCGTTCCCACCATCACCGCGTCGATGTCCTTGTGATGCTTGTCGAACATCTCGCGGTAGTCGGTGTAGGCCCTGGCATCGGGCCAGCGCTTGGCGGCGTTGTCCATGCGCTTGGAGTCGGCATCGCAGTAGCAGGGGCAGCCGGCCCCGGCGTTGAAGGCGTCGTTGGTGTGCCGGCCGCAGATCCCACCCACGCCCACGAAGGCGATGTTCAGCCGCTCGTTGGGCGACCGTGCGGCCGCGCGGCGTGGATAGAGAAGCGGCGTGGCCGCGGACGCGAGCACCGCGGTCTTGACGAACGTGCGGCGGGAGATTGAATCAGCCACGGGTCATCCTCCTTGCTGGGGCCAACACCGTACAGCGCGGCGGCGGCGGCGGCAATGAGCGCCGCGGGGCCGCGGGCGCACACCCGGAGATTCCGGCGGATAGCCTTTGCCGGTGGAGGAAATCCGTGGCGACGGAGTGCGGACGATTATTACCGGGGTCGGTTCTGCCCGGCGCCGGCCTTTTCCAGCAATTGCACGATCAGCGCGTCCTGCAGGCGACGTGCCATCTGCAGACAGGTCTCGCCCTGCGGGGACTTGGCGTCGACGTCGGCCCCGGCGTCGATAAGGGTCTGGACGACCTGATCGTCCCGCGAAATCACGGCCATCATGAGCGGCGTACCGCCGTCTTCATTTGCGGCGTCGACGTCAGCTCCTGCGGCGAGCAGCACGCGGACGCACTCCAGCCGCCGTCTGATCACCGCAGCGTGAAGGGCGCCGCCGTGGCGACCGGTCGCGTTCACGTGGGCGCCATTGGTGAGCAGACACCTGACCACTGCGGGATCGCCGCCGCCAGCCGCCGCTATGAGGGGTGTTCCGCCTTCGGTGGATACTGCATTGATATCCGCCCCGTGGCCCAGCAGCGATTCAACAACGTCGACCCGCCCCCCGGCGGCCGCAAGCATCAACGGCGTATGACCCCTGGCATTGGCTGTGTTCACCGCGGCCCCCGCGCCGATCAAACGGTTTACAACTTCCACGTTGCCGATTCTCGCGGCCAGAGCCAGCGCCGTATCACCTTCGTCGTTTTTCGCGCTTACTTCGGCGCCGTGATCCAACAGTATCTGCACCATCTCACTGCTCGCGTCTCTCCAATTCGCCCGTAATCCGATGCGACGCCCCACTTCGGACCGGCCGCCGTTGATCACGGCGCCCATCAGGATCGTTTCGCCCTTGTCGTTGGCGCTGTTGACATCAGCGCCCGCATCAATGAGTTGTTGGACTACCGAGGGATTGCCCACCAATGCGGCGGCGTCCAGTGCGCTGTTGCCAGTCGACGTCTTCCGGTGCACGTCGGCGCCGGCGCGAAGCAGGTCGGCGATGACCCCGTCGTCACGACCGAACAGAGCCGCGAACATCAGCGCCGTCTGCCCCTTCTGGTTGACCACGTTCACATCCGCGCCCGTCTCGATCATCAGCCGCACGGTCTCCCGACCGAGTTGTGCCGCCGCCAACATCAGCACCGATGTGCCGTCCGCATGCACCGCGTGCACGTCGGCCCCGACGGTGAGGAGCCATTTCACCAGGTCGCCGTGGCCGGACAATGCCGCGATCATCAAAGCCGTTTGGCCGTTGGCATTGGTCGCTTCAATCTCGGCGCCGGCTTCGAGCAACCGTTCGATCACACCCCGATGCCCCTGCCTGGCAGCCACCATCACGGCGGTGAGTTGGGCCGAGCCGGATTCTCCTTCCGGAAAACGCGTGACGTCAGATGCAGCGATGCCCGGATCAAGATCGTACAGGTTGATCCCTCGGCCCGTATGTATCCTCGTGTGCACATCGGCGCCATGGACCAGCAGGAGGTTGACCGCCTCGCAACTGCCGGAATGCGCTGCGGCGTGCAGCGGAGTTCCGCCCCATTCGTTCGCGTACCGAACGTCGGCGCCTGCGGCAAGGAGCAGCCTCATGACTCCCACATGCCCCCCGGCGGCGGCGGCGCGAAGGGCCGTGCTTCCATGCCTGCCATAACGGCCGTTGACATCCGCACCCTTGGACAGCAACAGTTCCACGATGCGCTCACGTCCGTTCCCCGCAGCGATCGGTAATACGGGAACGGCGCCGGCACGCGCATCTTTTACCCTCGCCCCGCCTTCCAATAGGATTTCGGCGATCCGAGTCTCGCCCCAACCCGCGACCAGCGAAAGCGGACTCATGCCGACGTTGTCCATCACGTTGACATCGGCGCCGGCCTCGATCAACGCTTCCACCCCCTCCGCATCGCCAAGCTCGATTGCGGCAAACAACGGCGTGCGGCCCATCAGATCGCGTTCGTCCGGCTCGAGCCCATTCTCTAGGCGCTCAGCGATCCTCTCGGGCGGCCGGTACGCGGCCCACAAGCGTTCGCGGGCGACATCGAAGGTCAGCCGATAGTCTCGCAACAGCGATGCCCCGAGGCTGCCGCCGTGCTCGTGCTCCAGTCGTCTTGCCAGCACTTCCACCAGGACACGGTCAGCGGGTCGGCCGAACACTTCCAGCATGCCGTACCGCAGTTCGGACTCGATCCCCGTGCCGGAGAACCCGGCGCCGGTTCCCTTAAAAACCGCCGGGCCCAGCCGGATTCCCGGGGTTTCCTCAACGAAGCCGCGGTTCAAGACCACGAAGGATTTGGCGCCCGTATCAACGTCCAGGAGCGCGTCGACGCCTTCGCCGAGCCTGCCGCGCACCTGCACCAATCCACGGTCAACCACGAGATCGCATCGTTCACCATCGAGTGGCTCAGTGAATGCCGCGGGATCGTGGAATGTCATTTTCAGGGCGGGAACATCCAGCGTCACGGGAATCCGGCCGAGGGTGTCCATCCCGACAATGCCGCGTATCGGCACACCGAGCATGCGACTGAGCGGTTTCAGATCCGCGTCGAACAAGCGGCGCGTTATCACCCGGACCGGACCGATCTCCATCGAATCGATCCGCAACAGCCTGGCCTCGTAGGTGGAGACATCGTGCAGGCCTTCGGCCGTCATGTTGAAGCGGCCCATCTCGGGCAGGCGCCAGATTTTCGTCAATGATGCGTCAACAGCCGTGTACTCGGACCCGGTGTCCAGCAGGAAGGTCACGCCGGCCCGGCCGTTGATCCTGACCTTCACGAAAAAGTAACACCCGCCGCTCAGCAAATCCACCGTGGCGCGTTCTTCGCCCGGGGGCAGCCGGACGTCCGAGATATATGCCCGACGCGGCTGCGGTGAATCGGAAGTTCCCGTCGGCTGCCCGTCGAACGCCTGCGACAACGTGGTAATCGACGAGGTGATCGAATACATCACCACGCCAAGGATGCGTCTCGACCTGTCCCAGTCCATCGGATGGCCCCACTGAACGGGATCGCGTCTCCGCTTGAACGTATTATGGGCAGACCCCGGACGCCGAATCAAGCGCGCGCTGACGAAGTTTGAACCTGATGGCAGGATTCAGGCGCGGAGCGCTGGAGACTGTTCGTTTTTCGGTGAGATGCCCCGATTGCGCCGGTCCCGGGATTGGCGAAACAGGTCGGCCGGGAGCGACCTGACAGGCCTGCGCAAACGGAGCATTGCAAGTGCGGCCGGATGCGGCACCGGTTCAAACTGAACGACGCCCGTGCAGTATCGGGAACCGGTTGGGTGAGTCCGGATCATGCCAGGGCGTTATAGACCAGCTCCACCACCGACTGGATCTCCACGCCCAGCTCGTATTTCTTTGAAAGCTCGATGAGCTGATCGGCGCAGTTGTGACATGGCGCGGCGACGATCCTGGCGCCGGTGGCCCGGATCTGGTCGGCCTTCACCTTCCCTGACAGCACCCGGCGGTCGCCGTACTCGCTCATGGAAAGCATCCCCCCTCCCCCGCCGCAACAGAAATTGTCCTTGCGGTTGGGGGTCATCTCCATAAAGTCATTGACGACCTTTCTGAGTATGCGCCGCTGCGGCTCGACCACGCCCCCCCACCGCACGAGATTGCAGGGGTCGTGCAGCGTCACCCGCTCGGCGTTCTGCTCCGGATCCACCTTGATCCGCCCCCGGTCGAGGTACTCCTCGAGCAACTCCAGGATGCTGCGCACGGGCAGGGGGTAAGACCGTTGCATCCAGTTCGGGCCTTCCCAGCGGAAGGAACGGAAGCCGTGCCCGCATTCGGAGAGGATGATCTCCTCCACCCCCAGCGCGGCGGCTTCATCCATCACTCGCCGGGTGAGTTCGGCCGCGGACTGATCATCGCCCGAGAACAAACCATAATTGGTCACATCGTAGAACCTGCTGGACATGGTCCAGCTTTCGCCGGCGGCGTGGAAGACCCCCGCGGCGGCCATGAGCGACAGGGGGAAGAACTTCACCTCGCGCGGGTTGACCAGGTACAGCACGCGCCGGCCCGACTCGTCGACGTGGATCTTCACATCGCCGTCGCTCATCTCCAGTTGCAGATCTTCAGAAAGCCATTCCGCGGTGGATTGGAGTTCATCCTGGGGGATGGCCATCTGGTTGCCGGTCTCGAGTTGGTTCTCCACTGTGCGTTGAAGGCCTTTGGGAACCTTGCCCGCCGCAGCGAGCATGTTGCGGCCGGCCCTGATCACCGAGGCGACGTCCAAGCCGATCGAACAGTGCAGACCGCACCGGCCGCAGGCGGTACATCGGCCGAACACCGTCTCCACCAGCTCGTCCAGCGCTTCGCCGGTCAGGGCTTTAGCCCCCACCATGAACGGGGCGATCCGCCCCATCAGCGTGTAATAGCGGCGGTAATGGTCGATGACGCGATTCGCCTTCACCGCCGGGTGATTGGCCGGTTCCGGTTCGCTGAGATAGATGTGGCAGGTTTCAGCGCAAAGGCCGCACTTCACGCAGGCGTTCATGTGATACGCCGCCAGCCCCCGGATTGACCGGGCGAACGCCTCGCGTGCATTCCTGACCATTTGTGCGGAGTCGTTGCGCTCGCTCGGCATGCCGGGCTACTCCATGCTCGCAGCGGGCGGATAGACGCCCCGGTAGCCGAGGCGACGACCGTAATCGCCCCGGGCGACAAAGAAGAACACCGCGTGCCGCAGCTTGCCCAGCGGCAGATAGATGAACAGACCGCCGGTGTAGATCAGGAAGACCGTCTGATTGTCCGCGTCGATCCGATACACACAGGCCAGCAGGAGCAGACCGCAGGTGGCGAGAATCGCCAGGTAATCATCGGCCGCGCTCACCACCTTCAGATTCGCGTCCGTGAAGCGCCTTACCAGCAGATAGAGTCCGGCGAGAAGGGCGATCGCCGCCAGGGGGCGCAGCAGCGACATTATCTCCAGGCCCGCCGCCGGCCAGACGAGCAGCAGCATCGCGCCCAGGAGGGCAATCAACGCGCCGGAGTGCATTACCACACCTGCCGCAAACTTCATCGGATGAAGGCGAATGCTTTCCTTATGGGCCGGGGTCATGGCGACCGTGAAGTTATAGAGCGTGGCCCGGATCGGGCTGCCCGCGGGCCGGCTGTAGTCCTTGCGCCCCCCGCCCCACGCCGCGACGACCTGGACCAGAAGTGAGACGGCCGCCCACAAAATGCTAAGCGCGACGAAGACCTCCACTGCCGTCAGCAAAATGGGATTCCTGTCTGCCTGTGGACAACGCTCCCGGCCCCGGAAGGAGCCTAGCGGTTCTAGACGCAGCCGTCGGGCTTGGGCAGGCCCGCCACCCGGCAGGCCCCACGGGCCGGGCCGGAGGTGAACAGCTTGTAGATCTCGCGGACGCTCACCCCGACCTCCTTGCAGATCAGCCGCACCGGCGGAGCCAGATCGTGCTCCTTCCAGTATTCGCGGATGAAGTTGATGATCCCCCAATGCGTCTCTGAAAGCTCGGCAATGCCTTCATCCACGGCGATCGCCATAGCCACCTGATCGTCCCACAGGGTGGGATCGACCATGAATCCATCCAGATCGAATTCAATGGTCTTGTCTGCCACATCCACGAACGTCACCTCCTGCAACCGCGTCGGTTCCGTTTCCGGAAAAACGGGTGAATCAGGCAATTCTGGTCGATCGGCCGAGTCATTTCAACCGCTTCGAGATGAGTATTCTACCCTTCGACCGCGCCACCGGCCCCCTCAGCAGCGCACCGTCCGGAACTTCACGCTCCGCCCGGGGATGTGGACGGCAGATGCGCCTGCTGCGAAGCGGGTCTTCCCGCAGCCCCGGGCTCTGCCCGGGCGAACTCATACTCGCAGAGGTGATGATTGCGCCTCGTCAATCCGCGCGTGCCGTCCCCTGCCCTTCATTGCGCAAGCGACCGCCCCGGAGCAGTAGGGATTCGATTCCCCGGCAGAGCCGGGGGCAAAGGGGAGGCGTCAATCGCCCGAACCGGCACATTCTCCGGGGGTCGGGGGAGGCGTCAATCGCCCGAACTGGCAGGTTTTCCGGGGGTCAGGGGAGGCGGCAATCACCCGTACCGGCACATTTTCCCGGGGCGGGGGCTTTCCGGAGTCTCGAGCCGTGCCCGGGGAGAATCACCGCCTCGGGGGTGATGATTGCGGCGCGTCAGCCGGTGATCGCTCTTGCGGTTCGCGCGGCAGGAGCGCCGGCCTCAGAGCAGGATTCACGAACCTCGAATTGTCCGCGGCGACAGTTGACATATCTTGGTTATTTGGCAAAATAACCAAATAGCTTCCGCGGTCCTGTCCAGAGCCGTTGGCGGCGCAGGGGCCGGGTTATTCCGGGGTGAACACTCCGGGG
>CP070772.1:3380101-3421795 GCA_020345805.1 Phycisphaerales bacterium
TGGGTCATCGGCCGCCCGAAGCCCCGGAACTTTCCGCGCCGGGCGTGCCGGTGGGCCGGATACCCGGCACCACCGAACCGGAGGCGCCGGCACCGCCGGCGGGGCAGATCCCCGCATCCGGGGTTGCCCTGACGGACCTGCTGGGTCATCGGCCGCCCGAAGCCCCGGAACTTTCCGCGCCGGCCGGGCGGTGGCTGCGTTTGCTGCTGTTGTTGGCGGCTCTGCTCGCCTTGGCCTGCGGAGTGGTTCTGGTCTGCGCGCACATCAACGATCGTTACCAGGTGAACATGGCCGCCGGCGTGTGGACCGCGCTGGCCCAGGCGGCCGATGACGGAGTGCTCTATCCGCCGCTGTATGACGAGGCGACGGGGAGCTACGGCGGGACGCGCTACATGCCGCTGACCATCCTCCTGCACACGGGCGCAGCGCAACTGACCGGCGAGTACCTCATGTCGGGCAAGATCGTGGCCTGCGCATCGGCGGCGCTGATGCTGGCGGCGGTGCTGGCGGTGTTGCTGGCCCGCGGCTGCCCGCCGCTCTTGTCGCTGGGGCTGGTCGGGCTGATCGTGGTCTCCCCCACCGGGCTGCAATCGATCACCTCCATCCGCGGCGATGCACTGCCGGTGCTGTTGCAGCTTCTGGCTCTGGCTCTTGCGGCGCGCAGGGTCAGCGGCGCATTACCCACGGTCGTGTTCATCGGCGTGCTGTGCGGGCTGGCGGTGCTGGCGAAGATCAGCGCGGGGTGGGCGGCCATGGCGATCGGCCTGTGGCTGCTGGTGAAGGACCGCAAGGCGTTGCTGTTCTTCGCCTGCGGTTTCGCCGGCCTGATAATTGTCGGCGGTTTCATTCTGTGGCTGATGACGGACGGGCGCTTCTTCAGCAGCGCTTTGAGCCTGACGTTCGCCGGCTCGGAGAACCTGGGGGCGATTGTGATGCTCGCCCCGCAGCGGCTGATCGAGTTCGCCACCCAATGGGCGCCGATCTGCTGGGTGTTGGTTCCCCTGGCGGGGGCGGGGTTGGTCCTGCGGCTGGCCGGTCGGCGGTTCACCGCCTATCACCTCGGCTTTCTGGGGTGCCTGATCATTCTGCTGGTCATCTACGCCGACTGGGGCGTGGGTGAGAATCACGTTCTTGATCTGCTGGTTCTGAGCACGATTCTGGTGGGCGATCTCGCGGGTCAGATGCCCTTGCGGAAGCGGGGAATGACGATCCCGCAGGCCGCGCTGGTGATGGTGGTGATCGTGTGCACGCCGCTGGCGCTGCTGCACAAGCCGCTGGGGCCGGACCAGCGGTTCAGCACGCCGGGTAGGGATGTGGTCAACGCCATTCGCATGCTGGCGGGCGGGGAGATCGATGCGGGACTCGCCGCGGCGTACGACCCGCAGCCGCTGGCCGGTCTCATCGCCGATGACGAGACGATTCTGTCTGAGGATCCCTACGTTCCGGTATCGCTGGGGCGCAAGCCCGTGCTGCTGGACGGTTTCATGCTCACGCGGATGGATGAGCCGGCGATAGATGCGCTGGTGGGGCGGATCGGGAACCGCGAGTTCGGCAAGATCATCCTGCTGAGAGAGATGGACGTGGACTCGTGGTGGTATAGCGAGCTGTTCTTCGGCGAGGCGGTCTCAGCCGCCATCGCCGAACACTACGTTCTGGACGGAGCGCTGACGGCGCGCGTGCACGGGTACTACGTTTATGTGCCCTCAATCGCCCCCCCGCCTATTGACAACCCGTAGCGCAGGTTGACGCAAGAACACAACCGGCCCCGACATTGCGTCGGGGCCGGATTCGTTTTGCATCGGAATGCGGATGGCGAACGTCAGGGGCAGGGGCCCCATGCGCCGAGGAGGGCAAAGACGTCATCGATGTTCACAATGCCGTCGTCGTTGACGTCATATACGCCGCCCGATTCACCCCAGTGGCCCAGGACATCGAACAGGTCGTCGATGTTGACCTTCCCGTCGTCGTTGACATCTTCGGGACATTCGTCGGGATTCACACTCTGGCTGGCGTTATAGGCATCGATGATCCCGTAGCCGCGCACGTAGAGCGGATCGTACGTGCCATTCTCGACAAAGTAATCGGCGGTATCGAACAGCGCGTCCCGCAGATCGTCGACCGACCATTCCGGGTGGGCGTCGATGAGACAGGCGACGGCGCAGGCCACCAGGGGGGTTGAGAGCGAGGTGCCGCCCACGGTGGCGTAGCCGTTATCGTCTCCGGGGTCGACGGTGTAGGTGCTCACGCCCCGGGCCAGCACTTCGGGTTTGACCCGGCCGTCGGCGGTGGGGCCGTCGGAACTGAAGGACGCCATTTCCCCGGAGCTGTCCACGGCCCCGCAGGTGATGACCTGGAAGGCGTCGGCGGGGGCTCCGATATGCGAGGTGTTCGGATCGGAATCGTGGCCATAGTTGCCCGCAGCCGTGCAACCGAACACGCCGTTGGCCGTGGCTGTATTGACTCCGATCGTCGTCACCGCCGTTTGCCCGTCAAGATCTTCCTGCGTGTACCAGTCGAGGTAAATCAGCGAAGACGTGAACAAGTCACCGCCGTTGGCCTCGATGAACTGAAGGCCGGCAACGTAGAAGTCTTCCTCGGCCTGGTATTCGTCGCTGGTATCTTCGGTCTTGCAGAGGATGAAGGAGGCGTCGTGCGCGCCGCCCACGAGTTCGCCGGGGAGGTATGCGCCGAGCACTCCGAGGATGTAGGTGCCGTGATAGTGCTGGCCCGCCGGATCGCCTTCCTCGGGGCCGGCGTTGGGATCGTCGTTGATGAAGTCCCACTCGGCGATCACGTCCAGCTCGTGCCCCGGCTGGTGGAACGCTTCATGGGTTCGGATGAAGCCGGTGTCGAGGATGCCGACGATGATGCCTTCGGCGGTGTAGCCCTCATCATGCAGCGCGACGAGGTTGATCTGCGTGAGCTGCTCCAGCGACATACCGTAATCCAGCAGACCCGCCGGGCCGAAGCCTCCGGTCCAATCCGGCGGAACCTTGCTCTCATCGATCGGTTCGATGCGCTGCCGGCGGCTCACCGGCTGGAGCTTCGCCACGAACGGCAGGGCCGCGACGGCCCGGATCTCGTCGGGCGAGGCCTCGACGCTGACGGCGTTCAGCCAGGTGCTGGTGACCCGCACCTCCGCGCCGGTCTCGCGCACGGCTTGCACATAGCCATCCGCCACGAGCAGGTCTCGGAAATCGAACAGGGCCCCGCCGCGTGCGGCGTTGTCGCCGCGCAGCCGCCGTCTCTCAACGGCCCGCGGGTTGTAGCCGGCTTCCACCGCCGCGATGGCCCGGTCGTATTCCGCCGGTGAGTCGATTCCCTTGTCGGTGAAGAAAACCCATACCCGGTGCGGCGGGACCTGCTCATCCATCAGTCGCAGCAGCGACGGAGCGTACTTGACGGCAGGTTCATCCGGGGCCGCGCCAGGCCTCGTCGCAAGATCGGGCGGGGGGTCGGCCACCGCGGCCGACAACCCTATCGCAACCAGAACAAACGCGGCCAGCAGCAGTGCGTATCGTGCGAACATGGGACTTCTCACTCCGTCTTCGCCGTTCGAGCCATTTCAGAAAACAGGGCGTGCTGGGGCACATTGCAGCACGCCCCTACCCCTCCCCATTACTGTAAGGCACATCGGCCATCGTACCAGCATTTTCTGCCGACACTCCCTCCGCAGGGAAGCCTCACGTGAACCTGGGGAATCTGTACGGGCTCTCTCTCGGACACATGTACGCAGCGGGGCTGCCGACGGTTTTTCCCTCTCACCATAACTGGCGAAGCGATCGTCCGGCGGGCCCCCACACGGCGAAGGAAGAAACACGGCCCGGGTGGTGCGAAAGCCGGGCCGTGCGAGGCTGAGCTGACATTTCGAAGGCGAGGCGCCGCAAATCGGCGCGTCGGATGTGCGTACAGCCCGTTCAGGGCCGCTGACGATCAGGCCTTGAGCAGGGCAAGCTGCAGAGTGAGGGTCAGATTCCGGAGGGCCGCATTGGCCCGATCCACCGCCTCGCGAGTTTCCTCGTGACGGCGTCGGGTCTCGGCGGCCAGTGCTTCCAGGCGGGGCCGCTGCTCCGGCGGCATCTCGCCAATCCGCTCCAGCAGTTCTTTGAACTTTGTCCGAAACTCGGCTTCGTCCATGATCCGGTTCTCCCATCATCCTGGAATGGGGCTGCGGAGTGCTCTTCTGAGGACTCCCGAGGAAACCGGAAACAACTACCGCGCCGTGACCGGGCCGGAATGGAGCAGCGTGTGCGTTGGCCGCATTTGCCTCGGCCCCGTCGATGTTCCCGGACTCGCCGGCTCTCGTCCCCCTCCGATCATTCCGGATGATGCCACGGCACAACATCCAACGATGTCAGGGACGCCCACTGCCCGGCGCACGATGCCGCCGCAATACCGCCGCACCGCCAAGCCGCCCGCCGTGGCGTCGCCACGTGGTCGGCGAGGCTCCGCCGTCTTGATGCGCCCCAGATGCTTCCCTAAGCTGGTGGCAGCGCATGTGGGGCGGTCGGGTGTCGACCAACGGACCGGGCGCCCTGCGTCCATTTATGGGAACGGACAACATCATGAGCGTGGACAGCACCAGTTCGCCGGAAACCCTCTCCGTTCACGCCGGCGCTCGCGGCGGCGATCTACGCCCTCTCGTCAACCCCATCTACCAGACCTCGACTTTCGGCTTCAGCAATGTCAATCAGGGTGCGGACCTCTTTGCCGGGCGTGAGAAGGGCTATATCTACAGCCGCATGCTCAACCCGACCGTCGAAGCCCTGGAGCAGGCGATTGCGACACTTGAAGGCGGGCACAAGGGCCTGGCCTGCGCCAGCGGTATGGCGGCCATTCACACCACCATCGCCGCCCTCATGAGCGCGGGGGATCACGCCGTGTGCAGCGATGCCGTCTATGGTCCGACCTGCACGCTGTTCGAGAATGTCCTTGCCCGGTTCGGAGTGGAGTCCACGTTCGTCGACACTTCGGATCTCGGCGCCGTCAGAAAGGCGCTGCAACCGAACACGAAGGTCATTTACGTCGAGACGCCGGGCAATCCCACCCTGGTGATGAGCGATCTGGCGGAGATCGCCGCCCTCGCCCGAGAACACGGTGCGCTGATGGTCGTCGACAACACGTTCATGACCCCCGTTCTCCAGCGGCCTCTGAAGTTAGGCGCCGACGTGGTGGTTCACAGCCTCACCAAGTTCCTCAACGGACACGCCGACGTGGTGGGCGGCGTGATCGTGGTAAAGGACGAGCAGCGCTACGCGGAGTTCCGCAAGGTGCTCAATCACCTGGGCGGGGTGCTCCCGCCGATGGAGTCCTTCCTCGTTCATCGGGGCATCAAGACGCTGGCCATCCGCATGCAGCGCCATTGCGAAAACGGCATGAGGGTGGCCGAGTTCCTCGAATCGCACCCGCAAGTGGAATGGGTGCGCTATCCGGGCCTGCCCAGCCATCCTCAGTACGCGATCGGCCAGAAGCAGATGGCCGGCCCCAGCTCGCTGATTGCCTGTGAACTCAAAGGCGGCCTGGAAGCGGGTAAGACGGTGATGAACAGCGTCCGGCTCTGTCACCTCGCGGTGAGTCTGGGCGGCGTGGAGACGCTGATCCAGCATCCGGCGAGCATGACCCACGCCTCCATGGGCCCGGAAGCCCGCCGTCGCGCCCACATCACCGACGGCCTGGTGCGCATCTCCGTGGGCATCGAGAACGCCGATGAGCTCATCGCCGATCTCGACCAGGCCCTGGCGAAGATCGGCTCGGCCCATTCTGCATCCGTGAGTGTGCGCTGAGGCTCCGTCGTTCTGATGTCAGTGGACACCGCCGAACCTCTGGGCTGGTGGTAGTGGCCGCAAGACACCGGAAAGATGCCGCTTCCGCACGCGCCGATTCGGGCCGGCTGCATGGGCATCATGGTGCAGGTGGCGCGAGCGCCCTGCCGCCCGCCCGCGTGGCGCTGCCCGTTCATCCGGTCGTGATGGTCGTGGCGAGCAGCCGATTCCGGCAATCTGGCGAAAACGGGCATGTCCGCAGCCGTGAATCCCGCACTCGATCTCCGTTCGCCTGATGTTTGGGCAGGGCGGGGTGCGCGTCCTGGTTGGGGGATACGTCGGGGTCTTCACGGGCCTGCCGCGGATTCCGGCGAGACGGCTGAAATCCGGCTTCCTGACCCCTCAAGCCCGGTTCTTGCAGCTTGGCGCGGATCGTCGGCGAGCCCCGGCCCGGAATCGGACATCGATTCCGGTCTGGCCGATTTGTAAGGTCTGTGCCGGCGGTCGCGGTCCGGGGGAAGATTCTTTTTCGGACATTATCGAATCGAGGGGATTTTCCCTCTTGAACGTTGCGGGGTTTGGGGTATCTTCTGCGGTAGTGAAGAGATTGAAGAGCGGGTGCGGTTGCGCCCGGATGAAGAGAGAAAGCAAACAAACCACAAATGAAGATAGGGAGAGAGCCGGTGTACAAGGTATGTGCGTGTATCGCTGTTTTCGGGGTGAGCCTGCTGGTCTCGACCGCTCCCGCCGACCCCGGCATTTCGTTCAGTTTCGCCTCCGACACCAATCCGGATGAACCCACCTTCATGGGCCAGGGGTTCAACATCTTCGACGCCGGGACGGTGCTGGTGGATTTCCTGGTCGATGACAACCTGCACGAACCGGGAGGGGTGACCGAGTTTGCCGGCTCGGCCTTCGACTTCAGCAGCACGATCTGGGGCTTTGAGTCCGTCGACGTCGGCGGCTACTGGGTCCACATGTGGTTCATCAGCGGGGAGTTCTCGTTCAACGGCGGGGACCTGCTGACCACGGCATTCAGCGCGACGCTGGTGTCCAGCTTGTCCCCGGACCCCAACACAATCGGCCCGACCCTCACCTTGCAGGGTTCGGAAGCAACGGATCCCTACATTGAATTCCTGGCCGGAGCGGAGCTGAACGACATCGGCATCTACAACCCGGACCTGGTGGCGGAGGAGGCATTCGCGTTCACCCTCACCGAGATCCGGAACCTTGACGGCACCGGCCTGCCCCACATCGATCCGGCGACCGGAGAGTTCCTGGAGGCGTGGGATGCCGAGGGCAGCTATTCGGCCTTCGCCACCGTCCCCGGGCCCGCCGCACTGGGCGTTATCGGCCTGGGCCTGGCGACCACCCGCACCCGCCGACGCCGCATCTGAACTCCAGAGCTTTAATCGATCCCCTTGATGATGGCGACCCGCACTGGCTGCGGGTCGCTGTTATTCACCGCCTTGGAGTGGCCATGAGAACCAGCCGGCGCGGTTCGGGATGCGGCTCCGTCGGCGCGGACCTTCAAGTCCCGTCCATCTGCCGGGGGTGCGCCGGCTGTAAGCTCTGGGCAAGGCCGGCAAGCGAAAGTGCGATAAAACCGGCCCTGGAACCTCGGAGAGGCAGTCGGCCGTTGAGACCGCTTGGGGGGAGCAGGCCGAGATCGCGTGCCGGAGCGCAGGTCTCCATAAATAAACAAGTTACAGATTCCGTCCCGCGAAAGCCGTGTTAGATTCACAGTACTCGATGCTCGAACCGGAACAGTCGGGCACGGGGTCGGCGAAGCACGAGTTGACCGCCGGCGGGCAGAACAGCCCACGTCCGCGAGAATGAACTCTATCGAGAAGAGAGGATGAAGATGAAGCTTTCCGGAATGATCAACGCCACTGCGGCTTCCCTGGCGTTTGCCCTCGGGGGGCCTGCCCTCGCGTCATCCGTCACCTGGTACCTGCCGGGCGATGACGCCTACCTGTCCCAGGCGGACAGCCCGATCCTCGGCGCGGACGCCAACGCGGACAACTTCTGGCTGGAGGATTTTGAAGACGGCCTCGTCAATACGCTCGGTCTGGAGGCTCTCTCCGACGGAACGATCAGAGAGCCCGGCTCATCCACCGATTCGGTGGACGGCGATGACGGGAGCGTTGACGGTTGGGGCACCGCGGGCCATTCTTACTTTCAGTATGACCCGGCGGCAGGACCGTCGATAACGTTCGCCTTCGACGCCGAAGCGCTCGGAGGGCTGCCCACCGTTGCCGGTCTGGTGTGGACGGACGGCAATCCCGAGGCCCCGGTGACCTTCGAGGCGTTCGGCGCTGACGGCGCTTCACTGGGTTCCTTCCAAGCGGTGCTGGGCGACGGTCTGCACAGCGGATCGACTGACGCCGATCGTTTTCTCGGCGTGGAGTTTGCGGAAGGCATCTCCGCGATCACGATTTCCGCCGCCTTCGGCGGCCTGGAGATCGATCACGTCCAGTACGGTTACCCCATCGTGGTCCCCCTGCCCGCTCCGTTGGCGATGGGTCTGGCGGGCCTGGGAATCGTGGCTGTTGCCCGCCGCCAGCGAAGAACGGGCTGAATATCAGCCCGGCCCCCTGCAGAAGTTGAACTTGGGGGGATAAGCGAAACCTGAGAACAAGAGCCGGTTTGATGCCGGCTTTTTTATGACCCCTGCCGGCGCGTCTCGGATCCAATCTCACCCGTAATCTGATGCAAATGCCGGATTTATACGTGCACACGCGGCATGTCGTGGTATTCTCGTTAACGGAGGGTCGCCAACCGCGCTCCGCGGTCGGGGTTCCGCCACAGGAGCCGGGTTGCCGGCTCGTCCAGAGAGAGATGAAGAAAGAGAGAGAACACCATGAAACCACAAGGACTCCCGGCCGTCATTGCGGCCACTTCGCTGTTGTCGGCAGGTGTTGCCCAGGCTGAACTGGTCAACTGGTACCTCCCGGGAGACACACCGTATCTCAGCACGGATGACAGCCCCTGGGTTGGCACCTCCGCCGACATGGAATACTTCTACCTGGAGGATTTCGAAGACGGTCTGCTCAACACTCCGGGACTTGATGCCTCAATCGGCGTTGTTCGCGCGCCTTGGACGGCAACCGATTCGGTGGATGCCGATGACGGCGTGATCGACGGGTTTGGAAGGGAAGGCTACTCATTCTGGCGCTACGAACCTGACGTCGCTCCATCCATCACCTTCACCTTCGAGCTGGACGTTCTGGGACTGCTTCCCACCAACGTGGGATTGGTGTGGACGGACGGCAACGACGCGGCGCTGGTCACCTTTGAGGTATTCGACGCAGACGGCCTTTCGCTCGGATCTTTCCAGACCATGCTTGGCGACGGCTACCATTCCGGCGGCACTGCTGCCGATCGGTTCCTCGGGGCCGAGTATGCGCTGGGGATATCGGCCATGACGATCTCCGCGGAGTTCGGCGGCCTGGAGGTCGACCACATTCATTACGGCGCGAGCGTGGTGCCGGCGCCTTCGGCCGCCGTCGCGGTTTTGCTCGGACTGGGTATTCGTCGCGGCCGCAGGCGTCGGTAGGAAGACTGAGCGAACTGCAGGTTTCAATTGGGATTCACCGGGCCGGCTTCGCGCCGGCCTTTTTCTACGGTCCATGCCCGCCTGCTTGACACCGCCGGCCAGATGCCACCACGGCGCGCGTCGCCGCTGGTTGTATACTCTTCCCTCCTCAACTGCGGGTCCCCCTGATGCCCCCACACGCCGGATCAAGCCAGAGGCACTATCCCAGCGCGCTGTATCTGGGGCAGCCGGGGGCGGTCGACCGCGAGCTCGACTGGATTGTGCGGCTGCTGCCCGATTTTGACGCGGATGCGAATCGGCTGCTCCTGTTCGCCCAGAGCGGGGCGTCGGGCGGGTGGCCCCTGTCCGCCGGCGACGCGGGCAGCGCATACTGTGCCCTGCCGCAGGAGTGCTTCGGCCGGGTCATTGTCGGAACGACATGTCGTCTCTTCAGGAATCCGTGGTCGCAGGCCATGCTCAGCCACCTCTATGCTGCGGTGAGGCCCGGGGGATCCCTGGTGGTGCCGTTTGTGAGTGAGGCCGAGGCTCAACGTAAGGGCTATTGGTCCCGGACCGCCCTGGAGCAGTTCTTCGGCCACGGCGGCCGCGAGCCGGGGGATCAGGGGGTTCTGGTTCTGACCCGGGAGGGCGCACCTCCCGTGGTGGATTCAACGCTTCGGTGGCATTTCGGTCACCGCGGCTCGCTCCCGGCCGCCCATGCCGAGCTGAGATCCAGAGCCGGTGGAATCGAGCTGGCCGGCGTGCGGGCGTTGCTCGGCCCCATGCTCCTGAGCGAGGAACCGATCGCCATCGACGAACTGACCTTGGCGGACGTTCTTGAATCCGAAGGACTCGAGTCGGTACTGGCGGTTGAGGACTACCTCATCGGTGGGGTGGGCTACAAGAGCGCCTTGCTGAACCACATCGCCCGGCGGTATTTGCCGCCGGACCGACCCCTGCGTTTTCTCGACCAGGGCGGAGGGGCGGGCTTTCTCGCCGCGGAACTGGCCCTGCAGCCGGACCTGACGGTGCAAAGATCCGTCTGTGTCGATGCCTCCCTGGCCATGGCGCTGACCGCCCGGCGAATGCACGACGGCCTCCGCCGGGCTCTCGCGGACCGGTTCGCCTTCAGCCTGACCCGGGCCGGGAACTTCACCTACGCGGATCAATACGACCTCATCTCCTTCATCAGCGCTCTGATGTACATGCCGCGCGATGAAGCCCGAGACGCGGCATCGCGAGCGTTTGAGGCGTTGAGGCCGGGTGGCGTCCTGATCGTACACGAGAACATCAAGTCGCCCTCATACAAACGGGACTACGACCTCATGTTCACCGTCGAGGAGCTCGAAGCGCTGTTGAGTCCCTTCGGGACGCCCGAGTATTACCTTTCGACTGCGACCATCGAGATCCCGCGCGAACAGGTCGGGCAGCGCAGCGTCTTCCGCGTGATCCAGAAGCAGTGATCATGGAACACCGACGCGGGGGCGAGCCCGATCGGCTCTCCGTGGCGGCTAAGGGGAGACCTGCACGAGAGATCGGCCCGGAGGGTAGAATGGCGGTCCTGCCCGCCGGCCACACCACGGATTGCGGATCTCGCGGCGAGGCCGAGCTTGCTTCATCCTCCGCAGGCCGCCACAGGAGATGGATCCCATGACCGGGCTTCGAGCCGCCTTTATGCTCTCAACAGGACGATCCGGCACCGGAACGCTGGCCCATCTCTGTCAGCAGTCATCCCTGGCCATGGCCTACCATGTCCCGGCACCCGAGATGATTGAAGAGAACTTCCTCGTGCAGCAGGGGATCAGGACCCCTGAAGAGGTCGTGGGCATGAAGGTCGCCGGTATCCGCGAACTGGTTGCCGAGCACGAGCGTGCGGAAGACAAGGTCTACGTGGAAACGAACAGCAAGCTTTCACTGCTGGCGGCGGCCCTCGATCGCCATTTCGACTGCCGCTTCATGTGGGTGATTCGAGATCCGTTTCAGTTCGTCAATTCCGGCCTGAATCGGAAATGGTATTCGGGCAAGGGAGGGATCTGGGATCAGACCCGTGAGCGTCCCGTTCAGGGATGGCCACGCGACTGGGGCCCCACCGAAAAGATCGCCTGGCTCTGGTGCGAGATCAACTCGGGCATCGAGCGGCAGATAGATCGCCTGGCCCACCCTCCCCGGGTGTGTTTCCTCGAAGAGCTCCTCTCCGACGCGGCGGCCACCGTGGACCTCATGCACTGGCTCGGCCTGCCTGACCTCGATGAAGCCGACGTGCGAAGAATCTACGATCTGCACATCAACTCCGGAATGTACTCCGCGCCCCGGGATGACCGCACGGGAGATCACATCTTCGGGCAGCGGAATGAACAGCGCATGCCCGAACTCGACTTCGATCAGCGCGTCGTGCGCGACATCATCCACCAACACTGGCCATCCGCCCGCGCCGATCACTATCTGCAATCCCGGGCCGTTTCCCCCCATGCCCATGACCGAGCTGAATGAACCGTCGAGTTACCGCGACTGGCTTGCCCTCTTCACCGAACGCGGCGCGGAGTTGTGTCTCCATCGGGAGATTACGAGAAGTTCCGACCGTCTGAGGATTTTTCTTCGGCATGACATCGATCTGCTGGACGCCGAGCTGATCACAAGGTGTGCCGATTTCGAAGCCGAAGCGGGCGTTCACAGCACGTGGTTCTTCCTTTCCGCCGGCGACAAGCGGTACAAGGGGCAGGGCAAGACCGCCGAACGGCTCATCGGCCGGCTTCTGCGCGACGGGCACGAGATCGGCTATCACGTGAACGCCTGGGAGAAGCCGGGGACGTTCGAGATAGCCGACGATCCGATCGGGCAGCTCGATGAGGATCTGAAATGGTTTGCCGACGTCTGCGGCCGGCCCGTGACCACCGCGGCGGCGCACGGCATTCCGCATCATAAGGACCAGGTTTCGAATCTCTCCATGTTCGAGCCGCTCCTGGAGCGCAACGTAACCCTCGTCGATCCGTTCATCATTCGAGGCGGGGCCGCCGGTCGGCGAATACCCCATTTCCATCACCGTTCGGTCAATCCGTTGCTGGCCGACGCGCCGCTGATCGCCTATGTCGGCGACTCCGGCGGTCCCGTGCGGAAGTGCTGGTCGGACCTTTCCTCGATGATGTGTGACGGCGCGATCGTGGTGTTCAACACCCATTGCGGCAACTACGATATCCATCGCAGGCTCGAGTACCGGCAATCAGCCGCCAAGGCGGGTGCGATACCCGATGAGTGCGATCGCGTGATCCTGGTCTGACCCGACCGGCTGGCTTCACCGGGCAGGGCAGGCGCCAACGGAGCCGGTCCTCAGACGGGAGTTGACATGTCCGACAACATGACCGGGAGAACATCGTGAAGATCGCCACCATTGTCGGCGCACGCCCCCAGTTCATAAAGGCCGCGGTCGTCAGCCGCGTCATTCGGGAGCGCAACCGCGAAGTCGGCGCCGACGAGGGCATCTCCGAGTCCATCATCCACACCGGCCAGCATTTCGACACCAACATGTCCGAGGTCTTCTTCGAGGAGATGGACATCCCGCGGCCCGATCATCACCTCGGTATCGGCGGGGGCAGTCACGGCCAGATGACCGGCCGGATGATCGAGCGCATCGAGGCGATCCTCACGGATGATCCGCCGGACTGGGTGCTCGTGTATGGCGACACCAACTCCACTCTCGCCGGGGCCCTGGCCGCGGTGAAGCTGCACATTCCCCTCGCTCACGTCGAGGCGGGGCTGCGATCCTTCAACCGCCGCATGCCCGAGGAAATCAACCGCGTGCTGACGGATCACGCGGCAAACCTGGTCTTTGCCCCCACGGACGTGGCGGTCCAGAACCTGAAAAGGGAAGGCATCGACCCGAAACTGATCGCCCGGGTCGGAGACGTGATGTACGACGCGATGCTTTTCTACCGGAGCATCGCGTCGGATCGCAGCACGATCATCTCCGATTTGGGCCTGACCTCGAAACAATACGTGCTGGCCACGGTGCATCGGGCTGAGAACACGGACGACCCGGTGCGGCTCAAAGGGATCATGGATGGGCTGGCCGGGCTGAATAAGGATCTGGCCGTCGTGCTGCCCCTGCATCCGCGCACCAGAAAGATGCTCTCGCAGCAGAGGATCATCGACGAGACCTCACAGCGCATCAGGCTGATCGATCCTGTCGGCTATCTCGACATGGTCATGCTGGAAGCGTCGGCGGCGCTGATCGCCACCGATTCCGGAGGCGTGCAGAAGGAAGCCTACTTCAATCGCGTGCCTTGCCTCACTCTTCGCGACGAGACGGAATGGGTCGAGCTTGTCACCGCAGGAGCCAACCGTGTCGTGGGCACCGACCCTCGGAAGATCGTGGAAGCCGGGACGGCGGCGTTGCAAACCAGGATCGATCAGGGCAATCTCTACGGCGACGGCCGGGCCGGGGAGGCCATCATCGACCGGTTGCTCGGCGAGTAGTGCGAAGTGCGGGCTGGCCAGCTAATTGGCGACAACGTGCATGCCCCGTTTCCCAAGCACCAATGAGGCGAGCACGACAAACATGATGGTCCGAGACAGGTGTATGGTGGCAACATTGCGTTTTGTGTATTCACTGATGATCGCATCATCTCTGTTGGCGTTGGCGGGCTGTGCGCGTGGCGACAACGATTCCACCACTGAAGGGGCCACCCGCTCACTTGCAGAACTCGCGCGCCGTGGAGACGTGGAGGGTGTGCGTCTCGCGATTGCCAACGGAGCGGATCTGGAGCGGTGCGATGAACTCGGCCTCACGCCGATTCATTATGCCAGCCTCGCCGGTCATCCAGAGATCGTTGGCTTGTTGCTCGATGGCGGTTGTCCTCCGGATCTCCAGGACCAAGCCGTATCGGGCACGCCACTGCATCATGCAGCCGGCACGATCAAGCCAACGAGAGCATACGCCGGTCCGTTCGAAGGGCGCCGTGCCGTTATTGAACGTCTGTTGGAGGAGGATGTGTCCATCGACAGCCGGATTCCCCAAGGACCGACTGCTCTGTGCTGGGCGGTGCGGAACGCCGACTACGAAATGGCGTCATGGCTTATTGACAACGGGGCGCGGCCCGATCAAGCGATCGAGGGAAGGACGCTCCTGCATGTCCTGTCGTCATCCATTGGCACGGTTCGCGGGAACGAACAACAACTTACCGGTCTCCTCGTGCAAAACGGCGTGGCAATAGACGCTCTGGATTCGGACGGGCAGACAGCTCTGTACCGCGCGGTGGCGGAGGGTCTGCCCGTGATGGCACTGGCTCTACTTGAGCATGGAGCTTCACCGAACTTGACCGACAAGAACGGCAATGCGCCGATCCACAAAGCGGTGGAGTACGGCAATATAGAAGTGGTCAAAGCCCTTCTGGAGAATGAGGCGGACCTCACACTGCGCGGCCATCTCTGGAAGACCCCCTTGGAGTTGGCTCGCGACCGAGGACACACAGAACTCGTGGAGTTGCTGGAAAGGGCCGCCGACGAGTAGGCGCGATCCCCTCTTCCGCCAATAGCCATCAATCCCAAGTGATGATCCGTGGCATGTTCGCGTTGAACTGGGCGCAGACTGTCTTTGTATGACCGTCAGGCAGATCGATCTCGATCTGCACATCGGCGAGGGTGCGCCTCGCGATGAGATCCACCGAGCTCTCCCCGCATCCGACCACGCCGATTCCGCCGTATGACATTACCCGCCGGCATCGATCCACCACCGCGTCCACCGTAGCGCACCACGCATCTGCAAGATCCTCACGATCCAGCAGCTCCTCCAGGAGGCGCTGATCGAGGTCCGGATGACTGCCGACGATTACGTGCCCGCCGCCGGCCAGCAGTTGCCGGAACTCTTCGATGCGCCGGTCGAAGTATGTCAGGTCCGCCTCGTCCGTCGAGCCCTCCAGCGGGAAGTGAAGAGGAGTCAGCCACATGGTTGCGGGCTTGCCGGTCGCAGCATCCCCCCGCCATCCCGGCCGCGGCCGACTCAACTGGCCGGCGAGCATCTCACCGTAGGCCGCCCCCGCTTTGTCCAGACCGTGCAAAGTGGCCTGGCCTCGCCAGTACTCGCTGTTGGGCGCTGAATGATGTGTCACTCCGCAACCGGTGACGTCGTCCCGGCACGACAGGGCATGCACACCAACCTCCTGAAGATAGCGGGGCAGAAGTCCGGCGAGCCTTTCGCCGAACGGCGTACCGGGGATTGCGTACCAGGAGGCGCACGCGCTGTTCAGGCGGCGGCCGTGAAGGCGCACGATCTCCTCCACCCGCTCCGCCGGAATGTTGCGGTCGAGGTCGTAGCGAACACTGAACGCGGCGCGGTATCCGTGCGGCCACGGCGCGATGCGGACAAGCGGCTGCCCCGCCTCCTTCTGCAGGCGGCGGAAGACCGCCATCCACACCGATTCGATCTTCGCCGCCAGAGGTTGATAGTTGTCTTCCTGCAACTCGTACTGGCCGTTTTCGACTTCCGGCGGGCTGACCGACAGCAGCCAGTTGTCCAGCAGCGAGCGGGAGATTCTGCGCTTCTCGGGATCCAGCAGCACACCGCGGCCGGAATCTGCCTCGACGGCCAGGGGCTCTTTCTGCGAACCGAAGCAGTCCCACCGGAGCGGCTCATCCCACGATCGCCTTCGGCGCGGCTGGTAATCCGGTTCGCTTTTCCACACCGATTCCAGCAGCACGGCCGCAAGGGCCGGGGAGTAGCAGGATGAGCGTGCGCCGGCGGCGCTGCGCACGCACACCTGTTGCCGGTCAAAGAACTGTTCGGAGTAAAGCCGGTCCACGCATTTCCGGAATCTGACGGCATCATCCAACAGGAGCGAGGCGATACCGCAGTGGACCAGCTGCATGGTCCGCGCGGCCTCAGGTATCAGCGAATCAATGTGGCCCCGCAGTTTTTCACCCAGCCCTTCGCGATCGCGCAGTGCGAAGGCCGAAAGAAACTCGGGGCAGCTCAGGTAGGTCTTGTCGGTGAAGAGCTCGATGGCGCCTTGCTGCGCCGACTGACGCCTCGCTTCCGAGGCGTTGGCAAGTTCGAGAATGGCCGCCGGCAGTGACGCGGCGATCGATTCCTCGCGGCCTCCCCGGCGCAGCAACGCGCAAAGTTCCCGTTCAGTCTCGGTCGGCAGGTCCGCATCGTCGGGCAACAGGGCAATCAGCTCCTCCGCCAACGCCCGACGGGCGGGGCGGTCGCCCCGCAGGAGCATGAATATCGCCACATAGAGTTCCAGCCGTTCCGCGCTCGACAATCCGCCCCGGCGCTTGGCCAGCCTCTTGACGGCGTAGTAGAACGAGAGCGTGCAGACGTTGTCGGTCTGCGACCGGGTCGGATCGGCGGTGGGGACCGAAACATGACGGCGGGACGCGGGAAGAGGGACAGTGTGTTCGGCACCCGAAGATCCGGGGATGGTGATGCGGCTCTCACCCTCCAGAATCCGCTCGCCGGTCGCGAGGCGCCAGATCGCCCGATCGCCGCCTGCGTTCGGCATCCACTGCTCCGGCCCGAAGGCAATGGCGCTGTGCAGAGAACGAGGCAGCTCATCGTCGGCTGAGAACACCCGCACCTGGGGCAGGCCGAGAGCGGTGATGAGCAGTTCCGCGGCCTGCCGCCAGGAGCCCTCGGTCGGGGTGAGCAGCGCTATGGAGGGCGCCTCAGCCGGAGGCTGCCGTCCCGCCGCCGCCTCGGCGGTGAGTTCCCTCACCTTCCCCGGCACCCCCATGATCCATGCCCCGTCCGGATAGGAGCCCTGGGTGACCACCGCCCCGCAGGCGACGAAGGTCCCCGCTCCCAAGCGGGCCCCGGGCAGGATCGAGACATTCGCCGAGATCAGGCAGTTCTCCCCGATCACCACGCGGTCATAGACATAGCCGCGCTCGAAGAACGCCCTTCCGTCAGGCGTCACATCGTGGTTGGCGCTGTGGATAAACAGGCGGGGGCCGATCCGGGCGTGACGACCGATCCAAACTCCCCCGCTGCCGTAGATGATCGCGCCGTTGTTGATCCTCGCATCGTCATCCAGAACGATGTGCTGGGGGTGACTGAAGCGACAGCCCTCGAAGATCCTGACCCCCCGGCCCATGCGGAGGAAGAAAGGGGCGTAGGCCTCGCGGCGGCGGGCGATCCCTTCCTCGCCGGGCACATCGGCCAACTCGGCCTGCACCGTCTCCCAGGCGGCCTGCGGTTCATCCTGTTCGGCGGGCATCCGGGTCATGGGCGGAGCACATGGTACAGGTCAGAGAGGCTGAATGGGTTCCGTCGCGGCCACTCTTTCCGGCGATCGGGCCGGTTGCGGTCGCCACGGCCAACCCTGCCGGCCGCTCACCCTTTCTGCACTACTCGGAAGATGGTGCGGGCGCCCACCTGCTCCGGCTTCATTCGCGTCGCCGCAGTGCCGGCGTAGTAGTCGACGGGGCCGAAGCGGCCCATCAGCCGGTCAATCTCCTCGGGGGTGAACATCATGTCGTAATCCCGCGTGCCCTTGTGGGAGTCGGTCTTGATATTCTCATGCACGACGAGGATGCCGCCCGGATTGAGCGCTTCCCAGGCCCGGTCCAGAACCGAGCTCGTCAGGTTCCTGGGGACATACAGCAGCGATCCGATGAAGCTGACGACGTCGTAGGGCCGGCGGTAGGGGAATTCCTCGGACGGGCCCAGATGTGCGAAGAGGCATCCGTCGAATCTGCGCCGGTAGAAGTCAAAAAGACGTCCGCCCAGGATCAAGTTCACCGTGTCGATGTCACAGTTGACCGCTCGGGCGACGGGCACCGCGGGGTCCAGCAGCAACTCCGCGGCCAGCAGGCCGAGCCCGCCCCCGTGGTCGAGGAAGCTCAGCTCATCGTCGGCGGCGAAGCGGTCGCGGATGATCTTGCCCATCACCGCGCTCTTGACCGCCAATCCCCCCATCCAGTACCGGTGCTTCTTGGCCACCTTCTCCGTGCCTTCCGGTTCGCCGCTGCGGAAAGGAAGCTCGGCGGGCCAGGTCTCGGGCAGAGGCAATCCGGACAGCAGATGGCGCACGTCGGTGGGGTCCGCGCCGCGCAGGGCGGATCGTATGAGCAGATCGTCGACCACCAGATGCGCGTAGTCCTGGAAATACCAGGTGAGGACGGAATCCGTCGGTGTCAGCTCGCCCGCCTTGCGAAACCTGGCGTACTCCCCGGCACGGTCGGCTTCCGCGGCCTTTCCGAAGAAGGCTTCCAGATCCGCCCGCGACCAGAAGCCCTTGGCCCGGGCCTGAGGATCCGGATAGTACGGGACGGTCATCGTCGCGCCGTCGCAGAGCGAATGGTGGATCTGCCCGAGGAATGCCTCGGCCCAGGGCCCGCGGAAAAGCAGCAGGCTGCGGTCCAGGAAGATGCCGTCAAACAGACTCCCGCGGTTCGGATAGAGGATGTGCCCCACGAGTTCGGGCCGATACGGGAAACACATCAGCGCCGCATCACTGCTGAAGACTCGGACGTGATCCCGTGCGTTCCAGCCTTCAATCCGGATCGCTTCGGCGCACTCTTTCTCGACCGTCTCGTGATGCCTTACATAGACCGCTTTCATCGAGCGCTCCGGTCCGGACGAGGGTTTGAGAGTCTAGAGACGGCTCCGGGGACCCGCAACCCGCTCGTGGACCGTGCGAAATTCGGATCGACGCGACGGTGAAGGGCGGTGGCGTTGCCGCTACCTGGAGCATGATCTATCGTCTGCAGACACATCTGGATCTCTGAGTCATGTTCGTGATCATCACGCCCACAGTCGAACGCCTCCTGGGCATCCAGCAGGCCGAACAAGCGTGCTATTTCAGCGCTTGCGCGGAAATGGCCTTCCGCAAGCACGGCGTGATCAGCGTGCGGGGCGCGCGGCCCGATCGCCGCGCGTCAAGCGAATTCCCCATCGTGACCCGACTTGCCCGGGTCGACAATTCCGTTCTCTCCGGCCCGGCTTGCGTTGAAGGTCCGCCGGCACCGGAAGTCGCCGCCGCCCTCCGCATCGCCGCAGAACCACGCCGGGCGCGGCACATCGAACTGCTGGATGCGCTCGGACAGTCAGTCGGCAACTTGCTCTACCCTTCATTCACCGTCCGGCAGATCCCCGAGGATCGAGGGCAACGCTGCGAACCCTATCCGTTCGTCTCGGACGACAGAATCTGGAACAACCGGACGATTCGTTTCAGCCGACTGTCCGCGGGTGATCCCTGGAAGCCGATCGCCTTCCTCCGCGCCGACGAGGGCGACGAGCTTCTGCCGGCGGCGATCTCCGACGGACGGCGTATCGTCTTCGCCCTGCCCGTATTCGACCTTATCGTGGGGGGTCATGCTTTCCCGCCGCTGAACGTCGGCTATTACACCCACACCGATTGCGCCCGCACATTCCCGATCGAGCTCTGGCTCATCGATCAACTTCTCGAGCACGCGGCGGTGGCGGGGATCCCGACCATTCAGGTCCGGCGCTGGCCGGAACCGTTCACCGCGGCCCTCACCGTCCGACATGATTACGACCGGCCCGTAGACCGGCATCAGCTCGGCGACCTGTTGGATTTCTATGATGCGCTGGGCGTGAAGTCGAGTTGGGGCTTCCTGGCGGACCGTGCGGAGGCGGAAGTCACCGGCACGGTGACGGCCCGGGGTCATGAGGCGACCCTGCATTCGGAAGCGAAGAGTCCCGCATCGTTCGCGGCGGAACTGCGGCGCCTGCGCGAGGAGAGAGGTATCGAAGCCGCCGGCTATACGACCCACGGCGGGGTGGGCTCGGCGGGCTTCCTCGGCCAGACCCAATATCAGTGGGCGGTGGACGAGTCGCTGGAATACGGGGAAATCCTCGGCCGGGCGAATCACCTGCCGCACTCGGCCATTGCCGCCGGAACCGGGCTCGTTCCGACGATCCTGCCTCTGGTCCTTCAGGCCTCGCATCGAAGCCTGGATGCCGGCACCGGGCCTGAAGCCCACAACCTGGATCGTCTTTCCAGGGTCGTCGCGGACCTGTTGCGGGACGGCGGACATGCGGTGGTGATGAACCACCCGGACATCCATTTCGCGCAACTCCGTCAGTTGCTGGGCGAGCTTCACCTGGCCGCCGTCTGGCCCGCCACCTTCCGGCAGATCGGCCGGTGGGTGAGCGCGGCCAAGCTCCGCAGCCGGGTCGAACTGACGGAGGCGGGCCTGCAGGTGACCTTCAGCGCTCCGCTGCCGGTCGCCACCTCGCTGAACGCGACTCTCGGTCCCGACCGGAAATGCACGTTCACCTGTGATGCAGGCACGACCACCACGTTTGTCGATCGTTCATGATGGAACCGGCGGTGGGGGGAAAGTATGATCCCGCGGCCGGACGAAGAACGAAGCAACGGAGGTGTCCGGGCGAGTTCGGTTCCGGCGGGGACGGTGAGGTGATTGCGGTGGACATGGCCAGGATGATCTTCGTGACGGGCTTCGCCCGCGGGGGCACGAGCTGGCTGCGGGACTGCATCGCCTTCCACCCGGACGTGGGGAAGATCCCGGGCGAGATGGTCCTGTTCCGCGATCATTCCGCCGATCGCGAAGGCATCGCCCGCCAGATTGAGCAGGCCATCATCAAGAAAGAGGTCAGCGGGCCGTACTACGTCAACAAGGCTCCGGCCAACGCCCCCCACGTCGGGCACGCATGCCGGCTGTTTCCGGAATCGAAGTTCATCTTCATCATCCGCGATCCGCGCGACGTGTTCATCAGCCACAAGCGGGGCAAGCAGAAGTGGATGGGGGGCGAGAACAGCCGCGTGGCCGGTTGCATGAAAAAGACCCGCCTCTACTACGAAGGGTATCTGCAGGCGAGGGATGAGCCCAACATCCTGCTCGTCACCTACGAGCAGCTTCACCAGGATTTCCACGCAACCATCAAGGTGGTGTTTGAATTCATCGGCCTTCGCATTGACAAAACGCTGGTCGATGCCTGCTATGAGAAGAACAACTTCTGGAATCTTGCTTCGCGCAACGTCGAAGACCGCGACAAGGGCCGGCGGAAAGGCGTCGTCGGCGATTGGGTCAATTTCCTCACCCATCGAGAGGAAGCCTGGTATCACAAGCAGCGATACTGGCGCGACTTCATGGCTCAGTTCGGCTACGACTGGCGCAAGGTCACGTACGAATCCATCCTCAAGGCCATGAAGGAGGGCGGGGTGATCCCCATGACCGAGGATATGATCCTCGAAGGTCAGCTTCATCCGGACCGGCCAAGCCTGATCCTGCTGCACGATATAGATCTGCTCACGACACCTGAATCGCGACAGGGCGTGCTGGATATCGCCCGCATCGAAGGTGAACTCGGCATGGCGAGCATGTTCGATTTCCTGCCTTTGGATGATGCACGATACCAACCGCTCCAACCACGGGACATCGTGGAGATCATCCACCAAATACGCGAACTCTCACCGCGATCGGGCATCGGTCTGCATCTCAACGCCACGGAGCGCTTCTTTCCGATCGATGCCCCGGAGGCGGACGAGAGCCACGAGTTGATCCCGGAGGCGATTGCCTGCCTGCACCATCAGATCGAACAGTACCGGGAGCACGGAATCGAGTTCAGGCTGGCCACCGCCCACGGCTACGGCCGGCGCGATCTGGAACCCAACAACGCCTCGGCGGTCTTTCGCACCGAACTGGGCAGGCGCGGCATTCGCATGTTCGACAAGGACGTACGTCGCGGGATCAACAAGAGGGTCACGCACAAGGCCCGCCTGGACGACGTGGGGGGGGCACTCTCCGTGAGGCTGTTTCCGCACGCGGGGCGGGTGGATGATGCGGAAAGCTACCGCCGCTTCCCCGGCGGGTCGGTGATTCACTTCCTCATCCACCCCGGCAATTACCCGATCCACAAACCTCTGACGCTGGGTCTGCGCATGAACAGGCTTCCGCGGACGGCGGTCAGGGCCGGGGCATGAAGGTCAGAACTCATCCAGTTCGTCATCCTCGGCCGTGACATCCTCGGCCATGGCCCGCTCGCCCAGGATGTCGGCCAGCAGCTTCTCCACCTGCGGCAGCCGCTGCTCGAGCCACTCCATCGAGCCGCAGCGGAGGACTTCCCGGTTCATCGAGATCGCCGCGTGAGTGATCTGTTCCCGCACGGGCTTCTGCGGCGGCCTGAACCACCGTTCGGGCATCGAGGTGACGAGGAACACGCAACTGCCGGACAGTTCCGAAAGGAACGCCGCCTGGAATTGCGGATCCTGCTTGCGCAATCCATCGAGGTTGAGGAACAGGTGCAAGCGAGGCTGCAGGAAACAGTACGCCGCGGTTATCGCATACCTGGCCTCGAGGCTCAGCGATGCGAGCTGGTTCAGAGTGAGGGGGGTGTCCAGACCCTGCGGCAGCGCATTCAGCTCATCAAGCACGCCCAGACGGGACAGGCCGTCTCTCAGCGCATCCACATCCTCCGCGGTGCGGGCAATGCCCAGCGCGTTTCCGATCACATCCACGGTTATCACCGGCTCCGGAGCATCATGAAAAGCCGCCGAGGCGAGGAATGCCTCCGCCTGTCGTTTGCGCGGGAACAGGCCCGCGCCGATCTGCTCCATGGCGAGCCGGTCGATGGCCCCGGGATAAACCAGGAGGATCCTGGAACCCGGCGCCAGCTCGATCCCGTCGCAGGGAGAATCCAGATCGGGACCGGCATCGCCGCATGAAGTCAATCTCAGATGCGGCTGATGGTCCGTCGTGGGCGGGACTTGCGATCGCGCATCGGCCATTTCACCAGCTTGAACGAATGCCCGGAACTGCTCGAACTCGGGGAAGAACCGGCTGACATTGGTCACCGCCGCCGCCACCTGCTGCAGGCTCCGCAGGGCGAAGCGGAGGGCCACGATATAGGCCAGCAGAGCGGCCCAGGAAATACCCCCCTCACCCGCGGTCAGGCTGAACGCCACGAACAGGGCGAACACGCACACCACGAGAAACACGCCGTTGACGAAGTTCACCTTGCGGGCGGCGAGGATTCGCCCATACAGCGCATCCTGCAACTGCTCGAACTCCTCGTTGCTCAGAAGCGCCTCCTCCCACAATTCCGGGGCGCTGCGGATCGGGCCGCTGGTCTGCATCAGGCTTCTCACGCTCTGCTGCAGGCCGCGGCTGATGGAGGGGATCGTGGCCCGGTAGAAGCGATGCTGCCGGGCGACCCCGCGGTTTATCAGGTACATCGGCACCAGGTAAAACGCGGTCAGGCACGCCACCAGAACCGTGATCAGCCAGTTCACGATGAACAGGAAGATGACCGCGATGACCATGGTGTTGATGGGGAGGAACAACTGCACAATCGAGCGCAGGGCGAAGGCCGAGAATCTGGAGCCGGCATTGAGCAGGTCCCTGATCACAATCGGGCGACCCGCCCCACGCTCAGCGTCGAGGAGGATCTGCCCGAGGCGGGGGTGACCGGCCATCCGAAGAACCCGCTTCATGCACACCTTCTGGTAATTGCGAGAGAGCCGCTGCACACTCAGTTCCGAATAGAAAATGCACAGCACACTCACCAGCCCGATCAGAAGCGCCGCCACCCCCACCAGCAGCAGAGATCCCGCCCCGGTGCTCAGGGGTACGTCACGGCCCCGGATCGTGATCGGCGACGGGTCCTGCGCCCATTTCAGGTACCACAGCACCACCCCCATGGACGAAGCCGCGGTCATTATCCCGATGAAGTTGGCGATGATGATCCCCGCCACGCGCCCCCGGTCGGTCGAGAAACCGTCCCTCGCCAGCCAGGCGCTGGAGCGGAGATATCGGCGCAGCTGAGGGCGGAGTGTCGCCAGGTCGATCATGATCTTGTCACCGCTCTTTCGGCCATAACCACCGCGACACGGTATCGCCAAGGCCCGACCAGTCAAACTCGAACCTCAAGAGGGCTCAGTCTCCAGCCGGCCGACAGGTCCAGGTGACCTGAAGAGGCTCCCCGGCCGCAGTGGCGACGGTGATCAGCTCCCGGTCGTCCCACCAGCAGACCTCGAACTCGCTGTCGATGCAGATGGAGGAAGGGTCACAGACCCAGGGATCAGGTCTCGTGCTCCGCCCGAATCACCGTGGCCGGCTCCTTGTCCGCGCAGGTTCGCTCGAAGGCGACGACGGGCGTCGGAAATCTCTCCAGGGATCCCGAAGATGCTCGCCCGGATCAGCCCGGTCTTGGCTGATCTTAATTTCCGCTGAGCCGATCTTCCTCGCTTCGATGGGCGATCTCCGGCCCCAGATCCGGATGAGCACAGATGTTTCCGACGATGCACCCCTTCCCGCGCCTCGCCCGGCAATGTAAGGCAAGCCCCGGATTGTCCGACTGGTGAAGCAAGCTATTGGCGGAGAAGCCGCTTGTGGGGCGGGTTGCGCAACAGTAGAATCATTCGCGAGTCTTAGGTAGCGAGCGATCGGTTCTCACATCCGCAGCACTGCGGATCGGAAACCTGATACTTCCAGCTCCATCCGGGGTCTGGAGGCCGTCCCGATGTCGAGCTTGCTCTCCGGTCTGTCGAGTCTACTCTCCGGCGGATCCAGGCAATCGATTCGTAAGAGCAACGCACCTGCCAAACTGGACAGAACGCTGGAGAAAGTGGTTCACCTGCTGGAGCCGGTTCAGTACTCCGCGGTGGGCCCTAATCCGCGTGTCCGATGGTACCTGTCTGCCGCCGTACCGGAGAGAACAAGGTTCCGCCTAGTCGTATACTCTCAAGACCGAAAGCGGTTGCAGACCTATGACTTACCCGCCGGGGACAGCTTTCTCATTCCGCACCCGCTATCCGACGGCGACTACCAACTGCGCATCGTTGGCAAAGCGCCGAACGGTGAAAAGTTGCCTTCAAGATATACCTTTGTAACGGTGGATCCGAAGAAGGCGTTCGAGAACCGAATTCTGTGCGCGCGCCCATGGTCGTCTCTGTTTCTTGGCCCGATCCGTGCCAACCCGTGCTGCAACCTCAAGTCTGGTGCGGGTTTCCCGTTCAACCCTGAAGTATCCACGGTTGACCCCTGGAACTCGCCGGGCATGATTGCCCTGCGGGAGGCCCTTCTCAACGGGGACACGAGGTTCTGCCATGAAGGTTGTCCGAGTATCAGGACATCGGCATCCCACGCCTCGCCGGAGGCCTTTGCCCAAAAGGCCGGGGGATTCCATATGCCCCGCATCTTCGAGGGCATGTGTTCGGAGGACCGGGAGGCGGTCGAAGCATTCGTCCGAGGCAGAATCATTCTGGATCACCCGGTGACTCTCAAGATCGCGATGGGATCCAAGTGCAACCAGGCCTGCACGTTCTGCAAGAGCCGCCAGCGCGACTGGAAGCAGGAGGAGAGCGTCTTTGCTGACCTGGCCGTCCGTTTCGCGCCGAAGATCCGCCGCCTCACGCTGACCGGGGGAGAACCCCTACTGTACTGGAAGCACTTCAACAACAAGATGCGCCAGAACAACGTTGACCTTTCGGGAATCATCATTTCGATGATCACGAACGGCGCATTGCTGGAAGACCTCGCGGACGACCTGAGAAACTGCAGGGGATTGGAATTGTTCATCTCGTTCAACGCCGCGACGAGAGAGACATACCAGCGTGTTCACGGCGCCGATGACTTTGAGAAAGTCATCAGGGGAATCAGGGCGATTCAACGCGTTCGGTCGGACCGGCCTACCAAGATCCGTATGAAGATGGTATACATGCGGTCCACGTTCCGGGAGATCAAGACATACGTGGAATTGGCCAAGGACCTGCAGGTTGACGAGGTGGTGTTTGCCCATATGACCTTCTTCCGCCAGGCCGAGGCTCCGCCGACCGAGGCGCTGCAGCTTGACGATCCCGAGTGGCCCGAGGTGGAACAGTTGCTCGCCGACGCTTCTGCGGAATTAACGAAACACGGGATCGCCTTCATCGCGCGCCGGCCGGGCGAGAGGCGATTGGACCCGCAGGACGTGCTGAACGTAACCGGGTAGAGCAGAGTGACTGCCCTCATCAGGCCGGCGTTCATGAGTGATCTTGCGGTTAGGGCGCCGCAACAGTGCGCGATCCGGGCCGGCTGAACGGGGTCGTCGAGATCTTGCGCGAATCACCCTGGCAGTCTTCGCGTCAAATCAGTTGTGATTCGAATCAGTCCACGGCGGGCTGACAGGTCCACGAGGCTTGCAGGGGCCGTTCGGTGGTGATCGTGATGCTGATCAGCTCCCTGCCCTCCCGCCAGCGGATCTCACACTCGCCGTTCTTTCGGGCGGAGACGAGATCGGTGACACTCGGTCCATCCCGGTCTTTCACGCGGATCACCGTGGCGGCCAACACGTCCGAACCGGCCCGCTCGAAAACCACCGTAGGCGCCGGAACCATCTCCAGAAACGCCGGGGAATACCAGCCCAGAAGAGGGTCCTCCCGGCCGATCACAATCTCCAGGGAATCGACCTGCTCCGGTTCGCCGGTTATCTCCAACTCCAGATCCGGATGAGTGGAAGTGCGGCCGACGATGCGGGCCCTGCCCGCTCTTGCCGGCTCGATGTCGGGCGGGAGATGAAGATAACCCTGCCAGTCGCCGCGGCGCGCCGATTCAAGATGATCGAGCAACAGAACCGTCCTGCGGTTGCGCAAGAACACAATCGTACGGGTCACGCTGGTGTCCGCCGGCGCGAATCTGTTTGTGCGGCCACGAACCGCGGCCAACGTGTCGGATGAGACCATCGCGTCCTCAAAATAGACATCCTTCGCCGGATCCTCATCGTCGGACCAGTGCAGGGCGTCGTGCTCGAACGTGTAGGAGTTATGCGCACGGGCGGATTCTACATATGCGCGCCACTTATTCCTCTCATAGCCCCACTTGCCTGTTTCGATGATCCACCACCGACCCAATCCGTGGAAGACGAAAGAAAGATCATCCACATGCCGATGGCCGAAAGTGGGGTGAAATGCCGCATGCATGTGAATGTAGAACGCGTTTTGCGCCGAGCGCGGGTCGTCGCCCCAGTTGTCGCGGAAAACCGCCTCGCCCGCATCGGGAAAGAAGCCGTCAAGCTCATCAGGGGGAGAACCCTCCTCGCCTCCGCTGGCGGAGTACCTGACGGCGGGTCCGTCGCTCCACCGGGAAATGCCGAATCGCTCTTCCCCGGAGTCGCCAACGGGAGGGAAGTGGCCGGTCGGCGTCAGAACGTGAGCCATATACCGCCGCGACTTGAGTGCCAGTTCCCTCAGAAAGTCAAGGTCCGCGTCGGCCCCATTCTCGTCAACGATGTCAAGAAGGTCGCTGAACAGCCGCATGACATAGTTGTGGTAAACCGGCGAATGCTCCCGCCAGACGCCCTCCGGTGTGAACCCGGGCTCGACCTGCTGAAATCGCAGTCTCTCGGTGGCGATTCTCAGCCAGGAGTCGGTGTTTCGCGCCTCTGGAATTGCAACCGCCGCGGCGATCAGGCCGATGTCCTGCCGGATGCCGTGATTCCCCGCCGGCTTGTAATGCTCGCCCGAGGCGAAGAATTCCGCGTGCTGGATGATCATGGCCAGGATGGTGCGCAATCGCAACCCGCCGACCTCACTCATGTTCTTATAGCGATTGAACAGGTTCAGCAGCACGAGGATGCGCTTGGCCATCGCTCCTTCGTGCCAGGCCCGGGGATGGGCCGGATTCTCGTAGGGATTCTTCTCGATCCAGTCCTCCACCAGCGCCTCGAGAACCTCGCGGTAATCCTCCCGGCCCGTCTCTTCATAGGCGGTTAGGAAATTGGTCAGGAAGCGCCAGGAGTGCAACTCCGCCTGGAAGGTCAGGCCGAGGTCGGTGCGGCCCCAGTCCGGAGGGACCTCGAACGGCACCGGCTCGTGACTTGCAATGACCAGCAGGCCGAGATCATAGAACTCGATCGTGTCGCCGCGACTGCGAATGAACCGCATCGGCAGTCCCCGCACATCGGGCCGCGATCGGAAGTACGCCCCCAGGAACTCATCGAACCTCTCCTCATCGGCCGCCGCCTCCCGCGCCCGCGCTTCCTGCTCGCCCGGAAACTGCAGATGCGCCAGAATCCATCGCGCATCCACCGTGCGCGGATCAGCAAGAAGCAGCTCCGCCACCGGGCCGGCCGCAACCGAGCGAGGTTCGGCTCCTTCGCCCGCGGGCAACCGATCCCGCAGTGGATCGGGCGCGGTCGTGTTTCGGGCCACACCCCAGATCAAGCCCGCAAAAAGCAGCACCAGCACCGCGATCGCGACCAGGAACTTCAGCGGAATGCGACCGGGGTTGTTGCGCATCGGCGGCGGACCTCTTTTCGCGTGATCCCGGTTGAGCTGGGGGGTCGCGACGTCCACTGTGTCAGTCGGATCGATCGCCGAGGGTGGAACCGGACGCCATCGCCGCGGCCGCCTTCCCGGCGTTGATGATCGGATCCGCCTCCTGCTCCGGCCTTGTCCGTGCCAGCAACCGGTCATACAGGGCGACGAGCCGATCTTCATACACAGTCCAGTTGTCCTGCTCGATGTACCGCAGGCAGTTTCGCTTCATCTCCGCGAGGCGTTCATCCGTCACCGATGCCACCGCCTGAGCGATACTCTCCGGAGTGGCCGGATCGGGGAGGAGCAGGCCGATGTCCCACTGCTCGATAGTCGTGCGCAACTCCGGGAAGGGGCTGGCCAGAATCGGCACGCCCGCGATCGGGTATTCCCAGAGCTTGTTGGGGCTGCAGAGCCAGTGGTTGAGACAGACATTCTCGTAAGGAATCACGCCAAGTGAGCCGCCCGCCGTCCACCAAGCCAGCTCCGGCTGCGGAGCGGCCGGGATGAAGCGGATGGAATCACCGCGCGGATCGATTTCCCCGGCGATGCGGCGCAGATCGGGCTCAAACGCGCCCCACCCCATCATCACCAGACACCAACTGTCCGGCAGCAGCACGCACGACCGGACCAGAGCATCCAGCCCTCGCCGGAGGGCGAAGCCTCCCTGATAGAGCAGGATCCTGCGCTCCCGCGGTAGGCTCGCCGCTTCGTGCAGCCGGCCGTCATACTCGACCGGTTCTTCCAAGGGGAGAGCGCCGTTCTTGACCAACACCGGATCGGGCAGGCGTGGATATCGCTTCTTGAGGTAGTCGGCGATGGACTGGTTGATGGTGACGAACGCATCGACCCGGCCGCTGTAGCGCCGCTGACGTTGGCGATAGATGCGCTTCTGGAGCGGCGTGGCCAGTGACTGCTCCTCGAACAGTTCGTGGCTGTCGAAAACCACCTTGCATCCGCTCCGACGGGCGTAGGCATGTCCGATCGGAACGGTGCTCAGATCGTGACAATGGACGGCGTGAGGGCTGAATTCTCTCATCAGCGTGATGATCTGCCGCTTCCTGACCATCTGGAACACGCGGTTCTTGACCTTCTCAATCATCTTGTTCGGCAGCCAGCCGATGACGCCGGGCCGGCGGGGCTCCCGCACCGGGCCGGGACGCTCCGGCCGCAGCCGGGCCGCGATGATGCGATGCTTCCGGTACTGATACAGGAACGGGATCAGCAGAATGATCACCACCGCCGCGCCGAACATCAAAGCCGCGACCGGAGGCGACATGACGACGGCCGCAATCCTGTCGAACAACAGCACGTACAGACCGAGGGCGATCGCGGCCGCCACGAATCCCCCCGCCAGAAACAGCCGTGAAACGATGAGATGCGATTCATGCTTCCATTCGCATCTATGAATGACCACGCCGGTCTCCCGGACGCTTTTCGGCTCGCTGCACCGATTGTCCTGGATGCCGTAGATGGCCACTTCGTACCCGGCCCGGGCCAGACTGTCGGCTTCCTTCAGAACCCGGGCGTCATGGCTGACGGAGTTGATGACGACGGCGACGATTCGCTTCTGGTCCATAGGGTTGCCCCACCACGGGCAATTGCTTTCTTCTGTACACAGCCGGTGGATGATACGCCCGCAAGTCACGGACCGCAGAACAGCCAGGTTCCGGGCGAGAAGCGATAAGCGCTTGGCTGCCCTGAGTTTCCGGCGAATTCCGCCTTTGCGGCCCGATCATATCGACCCGCAAAGAACCGCGTCAAGAAGATCGCTGATGGACAAGCAGGCACCGCACCCGGCCCGCCGGCCTAGTCGAGATTCCATTTCGCAAACAGCTTCGCGTTGTCCGCCTGCTGCTCGCGGCGCTCCCGCGCTCCCCGCTCATCCTCCAGTTCCAGATGATGAATCAGCGCCCCCGGACACGGGACGACCGCCCGCTTCGCCTCGTACCAGACCTTCAGCGAGAAATCCGGGTCCGCCCCGTACATGAAGTACCGCTCGTCGAAATACCCCAGCTTCTCATACAGCGAACGCTCGGCCAGACCGAAATTTGCAAAACACAGCCCGCGGACGTGGCACACGTAGTACCACACCCCTTCCACTTGAATCTGGGCATAGACGTTCCGCCTCACCGGGCTGTCGTGGAAGAACGCGGCCAGGCCGATCTGCTCGTGGCCCGGCGCTTCCAGGAACCGGATGGCGTTGGCGGCCGAGTAGGGCATCAGCTCGCAGTCATCGTTGATCTGCATCAGGTACCGCCCCGTGGCTGCGCGGAACCCGAGGTTCATCGCCTGCACCGCCCCGCCACGGGTAGGCTGAACCACGTGCACCACGTCGCGCTTCGCAATGACCGCCTCCGTCGCCTCGTCCCCCGCCACAGATACGCAGATCACCTCATGCGGCCGGCTCAGCGTGGCCTCGATCGAGTCCAGGCATTTCGCCAGATGATCCGGCCGACCGTAAGTCGGCACCACGATTGAGACGTCCGTTTCCGTCATCGCCTGACTCACTCCTGGCCATGCGCCGGGTTGCATGGTACCCGCATTCCCGCCTTGAATGGCTGCCGACCTGCCGCCGCAATGCGCCGAGTACTAATCCCGCCAGGCGAAGTCGCCGCTTTCGACCGACCAGTCCTGTCCGAAATAGCCGGCCGCTCGTATCCCCTCCCTGCCTTTGCTCAGAACGTCCGGCCCCAGCACGATGCAGTCGGGATACCCCACCCCGGAGACGAAATAGGGCAGGCGATCGGTGAGGCGCAGACCCGCAACCCCCGAGCCGGTCACCACGCCGACTGACGCGACATCACTGTCCGGGCGGGGTTGAAGAAACAGGCACGCCAGATCATCACCGGCCAGCGCGCGGTCGCCGATGGTGATCTCGCCCCGCCTCACCTGGACGGGGCTGTCACCCAGCAGCGCATTCCACGCACCGTTGGTATCGGCGTTGCCGTAGAGGATCACCGCCCGGTCTTTGTCCCGGTCAGCATCGAAATCAACGTCCGCGACGACATCCACCGCCCCGTTGCCGCGATACCAGAACGTCTCGGCGTCGTATCGCGCCTTGCCGTAGGACCAGCGGTTTTCCTCATCTGTTCCATTCGTGCCGTACACGAAGACCATCCGATTGCGGAAGGCGTTCTTGAACGGGCCGTAACGGTGCGGGCCTTTCAGCGCCGAGGACGGGCGGCCATCAAGTGATTTCCATTCACCCGCTGCATCGCGGGCCAGCCAGATTACTTCATCTCCCGCGGGCCAGTCGATCGGCGCCAGTTCCTGCTCGTCGATGACCACCACCATCGGCTCATCCGGCGGAAGGTGATTCATTTGCAGGGACAGGCGGGCGACGTTCTCGGTTCTGATGGAGAACCGCCGGGATTCGCGATCCAGGTCGGCGACGACCGAACTGATCTCGCCGTGCTCGACTTGCGCTTCAATGCTCAGCCACCGCGCATGCGCCGAGATCGCCGGATTCGCCGTGACGAACTCCACATGGTTGACACTCTCGATGGCCGGCCTTTCATGGCGGGCCAGGAACTCAAAAAGCGGCGGCCAGTCCACGCACCGATTCCCCCACCAGTGCCCCGCCCCGGGTCTCAGGTAGAACGCGAAATCGTCGTGGTAGTCGGCAAGGTGCTTGACCATCGTCCGCGCTTCGCTGGCCGGAACGTTGTCATCCTTCTCACCGTGCAGGATGTAGATGCCGTAATGGAGGAAATTGCGCGACAGCGCCAGCGTATCGCTGGGCCTGACCGCGCGATTGAGAATCTGCTCGATTCCCGTGAGCTTCTCGAACTCCGGGGCGCCGGCATATGAGCGGAAGCTCACCCAGCCGGCGCTGGGAGCGATCGCCGCGAAACGATCCGGCAGGGTCACCCCCACCTGCCAGGTGCCGTGCCCGCCCATCGAATGGCCGGTCAGGTAAGTGCGGTCGAGATCGACCTTCAGCCGCTGCTGGTTGAGCTCCAGTACCTCCACGGCATCCATGCGCCCCCATTCCTCCCAATCAAACCCGTACGGCCGGCGGTTGGTGGCGGCGACGACGTGCCCCCAGTCCTGGTGGCTGTAGGCCGCCGCCTGGCCCGACGCCTCCACCCCCGCCCCGTGCAGCGTCAGGAAAAGCGCCGGCTGATCCGGCTCCTCATCCCCCGCCGGAGGATGCATGGGAGTCACCGCGTAGTACTGCACGCTGCCGTCGATGTCGCTGATGAACGTGCGCTTCTGACGATCTTCGATCCCGCGCACCGCCACTTTCAGCTCCATCGTGTCCAGCGGGCGCCTTCCGCTGGCGACCAACCCTGACAACTCAAGCTGTAGTGTGCATTCGGTGGTATCAGGGGGAACCGCCCCACCGAACTGGAACGGGACCTTGCGGCAGGTCATGGGCGCGATGGGCGGAAGCGTCGTCTCCTGCACCGGCAGATCCGGTGAATCGGCGGTGATCCGCAGATCATTGATCACCCTGCCGGTGGCGTTGAGGACGATCACCGCGCCCACCACCGGCTCATCCTCCCCGACAATCAGGTCGGGCATCGTGTGATCAATGCCGCTGAAGAACGCGGGCGCCTTCGGCTCGGTCAGCTTTGCCCTCAGCCGCCCGCGGGCGGAGGTGAACAGGAAGTGGTTTGTTCCGCGTTTGAGTTGCACCGGCAGGCGCGTCCAGCCGGTGGAATACACATCGCCTCCGCGCGGAACGCCGTTCACGTACACCATCCGATGGCCTGAGGCTTCCAGGATCATCACCCGCTCAGAGTCGGACTCGACGGCCCAGTATGCGTACCCGCCGCGCAGGGCCCGATTGCTCAGCCAGCCGTTCTCATCCGCCTCGCCCGGCGACCAGGTCCGTTCCTCGCCCTCGGCGGTCTCCACGGTGTCGCCTTCCGCCGGGGGCATCCACGCTCCGGCCACGATCTGCGCTTCCACCGGATCCAAATGCACGGGTGCCCGCCCGTACCGCCCCACTCTCGGCAGCAGCAGGGCTTGGGTCATGGTCTGATCGCCGCCCCCCGTGCCCGTTGCTTCAACCTCATCACCGCCGCGGGCAGGGAATGTCCCAAGCGCAGCGATGAGCAGGGCGAAGGCCGCAAGTCTCGGAACACGAATGAGTTGTCGCATGATCACATCAGTCCTTTCTGATTGCCTGCCGGAAGTCGGCGGACCGGGCATTGTAAGGCGGCAGATCGCGGGCAAAAAACCCTCGTATTCCGCGCAGGAAAGCGCCGCAAGTGGGATAGACACCAGCACGGGAATCGTACACCTGTCGGGCGGACCTGGAGCATGCCATGAGCTATAAGTTCTTGATCCTCAACGGCTTAAGGCCAACGCCGGTTGGAGCCCCTGCTGGCCAATTCCACGGTCTCACCGCATTGCTGGCCACGGCAGCCATGCTTCTCTGCACCGGGCCATCCCCGGGCCAGTGCGAAATCGACAGGCTTGTTCCGTCCGACCCTGACAACACCGGCTACTTCGGTTACTCCCTGGACATGAGCAGTCCGTTCGCCATCGTCGGGGCCCCCAGGAGTGATGACTGCGGCTCGAATTCCGGAGTCGCCATCCTGTTCGGCAATGACGGCTCAGGCTGGGTTGAGAAACACAGGCTCCGCGGCACGGAAAACGAACAGTTCGGGTGTTCCGTATCGATCAGCGGTGACGTCGCCATCATCGGGGCCCTGGGCAATGACGACCATGGGGAAGGGGCCGGAGCCGCCTACATATTCAGGTATACCGGCTCGTTCTGGGAATGGGACGCCAGCCTCAGCGCTTCGGACGGGATGCCCACCGACAAGTTCGGCGCCGAGGTCGCGATTGATGGCGATGTCGCAGTCGTCGGGGCCTACCTCGATGACAATGACAACGGCACCAACGCGGGCTCCGCTTACGTGTTCAACTGGAATGGACAGGACTGGGTCGAGGAGGCCCAACTCCTGGCTTCCGACGGTTTCTCCAGCCACTTCTTCGGTGCCGGCGTGGCGGTCAGCGGGAACACCGTTGTCGTGGGAGCGCATCGCGCTCCGGGCAACAACGGCTCAGGTAACGCATATGTCTTCCGCCGGGTAGGTTCACAATGGATTGAACAGGCCAGGTTGGTGCCCTCTGACGGGGCGATGTACGACGAATTCGGGCTCGACGTGGCCATAGACGGGAACGTCGTGGTCGTCGGCGCCGCCGAGCACGATTTCGGCGTTGATGACACCGGCGCGGCATACGTGTTCCGTTACGACGGCTCGGACTGGGTCGAGGAGGCGGCACTGCACGCTCCGGATCCCAAGTTGGAGGACTATTTCGGCACTTCGGTGGCAATCGAGTCCGACGTCATCGTGATCGGCTCGCTCCGAGACGATCACCTCGCTCCCGACGCCGGGGCCGCATTCCTTTTCCGCCACGACAACGCAACCTGGGCGCTGGAGACGACGCTCGTTGCCTCCGACGGCGCTGAGTATGATCGTTTCGCGGCGGATCTGGCTCTGGAGGACGGGTACCTGCTCGCAGGCTCAGCCTACTATTACGATGCGGGCTGCGCTTACCTGATCGATCTGGATGGCCCCGACTGCAATTTCAATCGTCTCTGCGATGATCGGGATATCGACAGCGGCTTCAGCGACGATGACAATTACAATGGCATCCCCGATGAATGCGACCGATGGTGCGAGGTTGATTGGTGGATCGCCCCGGACGGCGGGCCCTTCGGCCTGTTCGGCGAGGCCGTGGCCATTCACGGCCCGGTAGCCCTGGTGGGCGAGTATCTCGATGACCACAACGGCACTGATTCGGGTTCCTGCCATGTCTGGCGATATCACGACTCGATCTGGTCCGCCGAGGCGACGCTGAACGCTTCCGACGGCCAGCCGTTCGACCTGCTCGGCTGTTCCGTTGACATACATGGCGATATTGCCGTGGCGGGCGCGTACGGAGACGACGATTCAGGTCAGTGGTCCGGCAGCGCATACGTTTTTCGATACGCCGATTATGGATGGGCCCAAGAAGCCAAGCTCGTCCCTGCGGATGGTGCGGCCGGTGACTGGGCCGGCTGGTCCGTGGCCGCGGAAGACGACGTGATCATCGTCGGTGCATTCCGCGACGACGATCAGGGCGAGGATTCCGGATCCGCATACGTATTCCGCTTCGACGGCCAGGACTGGGTTGAGGAAGCGAAGCTGCTGCCCTCGACCGGGGCCGCCGGCGACGGCTTTGGCTGTGCCGTCGCCGTTGCGGGTGAGGTTGCGGTCATTGGCGCCGAGGGTGATGACACCGCCGGGAAAAATGCGGGCGCATGCTGCATCTTCCGCTTCAACGGATCGGAATGGGTTGAAGAGGCCAGACTGCTACGCACCAACGGCGTCGCCGGCGATTTGTTCGGCAACGCCGTCGCCGCGTATGGAGATGCCGTGCTCGTCGGCGCGCTCATGGCGGACGACAACGGCGAGGACGCAGGCGCGGCGCACCTGTACAGATATGACGGCATGAGCTGGGTCGAGGAGGCGCAACTCCTCGCTTCAAACGGCGAGCCAGACGATCGTTTCGGCAGCTCCGTGACGATCGATCTTGACCTGGCGTTGGTGGGCGCGCCGCGACGAGATACCCTTTTCCCGAATGATGGATCGGTGTTCGCATATCGCTTCGACGGCGCCCAGTGGATCGAATACGTGGAACTCGCCTCCCCGGCCGGACTGGAGGGTGACTCTTACGGGGCGGCCATCGACGTCAACGGTGACAACGCCATTATCGGCGCGCCATTCGATGATGATGGCGGCTCCCAGGCGGGGTCGGTCTTCCTGATCGCGGGACTTACCACGGAAGACTGCAACGAGAACGGGATTTCTGATGCATGTGATATCGCCGGCGGGACGAGCGAGGACGCCAACGCCAACGGAATCCCGGATGAATGCGAATGCCTCGCCGACCTGAACGGCGACGGCAAGGTCAACATCGACGATGTCTTCGCCGTCCTCGGGGCGTGGGGGCCCTGCCCGTGATGCGCGGATGATGAATGATGGACGACGATCTGTTCGCGAGCGGTTGAAACAGCGGGAGGTTGACAACAATGTGTGCCGAGAAAGCGGTAAGCCTGCTGACCATGGCGGTGGTTGCCGGGTCCTGTCGCGGATCCGACCTGATCTTCCCGGGGCCGCGTTTTGAGACGGGGGCCCAACCGGCGTCGATCGCCGTCGCCGACCTGGACCTGGACGGCGACCTGGACCTTGCGGTTGCCGATCTCGAGGACGATACGGTCTCGATCCTGATGGGAAGCGGCGACGGTCTGTTTGCGCCTCGCGTTCCGCTCGCGGTGGGCGGCGCGCCGTTCTCGGTCGTCGCCGGCGATCTGGACAACGACGGGGATGCCGACCTCGCGGTGGTGAACAGCGGCGACGACGACGTTTCGGTTCTCCTGAATCAGGGCGACGGGACGTTCGCGGGTCAGGCGACCTATGACGTGGGCAACGAGCCTCGGGAGGTTGTCATCGTCGATGTGGACGATGACGGCGCTTTGGACCTCGTGGTGGCGAACTTCAATTCCGCTTACGAAGACGTGTCGGTGCTGCTGAATCTCGGGGATGGGACGTTCGCACCGCAGGTGACATACACCGCCGGCGTGCAACCCCAATCCGTCGCGGCCGGCGATCTGGACGGCGATGGCGATGCAGACCTGGCCGTCGCCAACTACACGAGCGACAACATCTCGATTCTCAACAACAACGGTGATGGCACATTCAACGCGGCCGGGGAGTACGACGCCGGGAACGGTCCCATCTCCATCGTGATTGAGGATGTGGACGGAGACGGCGACCTGGATCTGGCGGCGGCGAACCGGTGGAGCAACGAGGTGTCGATCCACCTCAATCTGAGCGATGGATCCTTCTCCGCTCCCACTAATTACGAGGTGGATGAAGTGCCGTATGACCTCGTTCTCAAAGACCTGGATGGCGACGGTGACTCCGATATGTACGTGGCAAACTACGAGAGCCGGACCGTTGCCATCCTGCGTAACGAGGGCGATGGGACTTTCCAACGGTACTCCACGATCGTATCGGGACAGTGGCTTCGCGCCATTGCCGTCGATGACCTGAATGGCGATGGCGATTCCGATCTGGTTGCAGCCAGCGGTTTTCAAGACAACGTGGCTGCGTTTCTGAATCGAGGAGACGGTACGTACCCGACCATGACCAACTATGAAGTTGGCAGCTATCCGGTTTCCGAAGTGTCGGGCGATCTGGACGGCGACGGGGATTTCGACCTCGTGCTGGCCAACCGCTACTCCGACACGCTCTCGGTGCTTTTGAACAACGGCGACGGCACCTTCCCGCAAGAGGTAACGTACGAGGCCGGCGACAGCCCGAGGAAGATCGTACTTGGCGATCTGGACGGCGACGTCGATGCGGATCTGCTGCTGCTTAACTCGTTCCTGAGCGAAATCACGATCATGCTGAACGACGGCGACGGTGTCTTCTCGAACGTAGGCACGTTTGACCCGGGTGTCTTCCCGGCGGGGATAGCCATCGCCGATCTCGACGGCGATGGCGATATCGACGTGGTAATCACCAGCGCGTATGTGCCGGAGTTCGCGGTGCTCTTCAATCACGGGGATGCGACCTTCGCCGACCCGGTGGTATACGAGATCGAAGACAAGAGCGCCTCGCTGGCCCTGGGCGATCTGGACGGCGACGAGGACACGGATATCGCCGTGGCGACCAGATACCAGAACTCGATCATGATCTTCAAGAACCTGGGAGATGGGACGTTCATCTACGATGGAGCTTACGATGCGGGCAACTCGCCGGGATCGCTCGCAATCGAGGACCTGGATGCCGACGGCGACCATGATCTGGCCGTCCTCAACCCCAACTACTACGGACTATCCGTTCTGATGAACGACGGTAACGGAGCCTTCCCGGAACGAGTCATATACGAAACCGGCCGCACGCCGCAGAGACTGGCGATCGGCGATCTGAACGGCGACGGGGCAGCGGACCTGGTGTTCACCAACAGATACGAATACGGCGTGTCGATACTGGCGAATCAGGGAGACGGCACGTTCGAGGAAAGGCTCAGCTACGGCGTCGGAGATGAACCCTCGCCGGTCGTGATCGTCGATTTGGATTCGGATGGCGACAACGACCTCGCGGTCGCCAATACCACCTCAAGCGATGTGTCCGTTCTTCTGAACGGGCTGGACCCGGCCTCGCCCTGCCCGGCGGATGTGAACGAAGACGAGGTTGTGAACATCGACGACCTCTTCGCGGTCCTTGCGGCCTGGGGAACCTGCAACGACTGCCCCGAAGACATCAACGACGACGGCAAGGTGAACATCGATGATGTCTTCGCCGTCCTCGGCGCATGGGGGCCGTGCCCGTGATCGCATCGGGAGGATGACCTGGAAAGGGAAGTACCATGTTGAAGAAACTGAACTGCCGCAATCCTTTCGATTCGACCATCGTGTGGGCGGCGTGCCTGCTCCTGCCGTGCACCGGCGCGGCGTGGGGCCAGTGGGAGCAGATCCACAAGCTCACTGCTGAACAGGGGGCGTGGCGGAACGGGTTTGGCTGGTGCGGATGCGTCAGCGGTCAGGTCATAATCGTCGGGGCTCAGGAGGATGATCACGCGGGCACTGATTCAGGCTCTGCTTACCTGTTTGATACGGTCACCGGTGACCTGATTCGCAAACTCATCGCCGATGACGCTGCGACTGGTGACGCGTTCGGTTGCTGCGTGGCGGTCAGCGAAGACATTATCGTCGTTGGAGCGAGGTTCGATGATGATGCCGGTGGCGACTCCGGTTCGGCATACGTTTTCGATGCGGCTAAGGGCGAGCAGATTCACAAGCTCACTGCGGACGACGCCGAGGATTTCGACCACTTCGGCGCCTCCGTGTCCGTCAGCGGGAACACGATCGTTGTGGGGTCTCGGTACGATGATGACGCGGGGTTCATGTCCGGCTCTGCATATGTCTTTGACGCGGTCTCCGCCGAGCAGGTTCATAAACTCACCGCTGATGATGCTGCTCAAGGCGACTGCTTCGGCTGGTCGGTATCCGTCAACGGGAACACGGTCGTCGTCGGAGCTCCCGACGACTCAGACGCGGGCAGTAGCACAGGCTCTGCGTACGTCTTCGATGCGACCACGGGCCAGCAGTTACACAAGCTCACCGCCGATGACGGCGCGGCGTACGACAGTTTCGGCGCCTCCGTGTCTGTCAGTGGAAACATTGCCGTCGTTGGTGCCGCCTGTACCGACGACGCGGGCGAGAGTACAGGCTCGGCATACATCTTCGATGTGACCACAGGCCAGCAATTACACAAGCTCACCGCCGATGACGGCGCGGCGTACGACTATTTCGGCAACTCCGTATCCATCAGCGATGCGACCATTGTCGTAGGCGCGATCTTTGACGACGACGCAGGCCCTGGGTCCGGCTCTGTGTACGTGTTCGATGCGCCCACGGGCCGGCAACTCTGCAAGCTCATCGCCGAAGACGCCACAGCCGGGGATCGCTTCGGCGAGTTTGTTTTCGCCGACGCGGATTCTGTGCTGGTCGGGGCTCCCCATGATGAGATCACGGGCAGCTATTCAGGCTCAGCGTATCTGTTTCAGCAATCCTCGCCATGTCCGGCCGACGTCAATGACGATGACGTTGTGAACATCGACGACCTCTTCGCAGTCCTCGCGGCGTGGGGAACCTGCGACAACTGCCCCGAGGACATCAACGACGACGGTAAGGTCAACATCGACGAGGTGTTCGCCGTCCTCGGCGCGTGGGGGCCGTGCCCGTGACCGCGGCCTGAGATCCTCTTCACCGCTCCCGGAACAGGCGCAATCTGCTGTCACCACAGAATCTTGCGCACGCCGCCGCTCCGCTTTGACACTCAAACTGACTCCGGCGACAATGACCCCGCCCAGCCGGCCCGGCCCGTACCCGCCACCGGGGAGCCGGCCATGAACGCGCGGCGTTCAGGATCAGTGAATCGCGCTCATGTCCGGACAGGGAACGGTGCGTACCGGCACGAGTCCGTCCTCGTCCAAGGTCCGTGATGCAAAGGAGACACCCATGGCCGACAGCGTCTATAAAGTAATTGAACTGATCGGGTCCAGCGACAAATCCTGGGAGGACGCCGCGAAGAACGCGGTGGAGACCGCCGGCAAGAGCCTCAAGAACCTGCGGATCGCCGAGATCGACAAGCTGGATATGACCGTTGAAGGCGGGAAGGTCGTTGCGTATCGCGCGAGGGTCATGGTCTCATTCAAGTACGAGTCATAACCCATTTACCGCAGCGCAGTCGGCCGGCGATTGTAAGCCGCGCAACGAAGCATATGTCAAAGACCCCGCCCTGGCGGCGGGATCTTTGTTGTCAGCCATATTCAAAACGCCGGCGGAAACCGCCATGGCGCTTACGGGCACGGGCCCCAGTTGGCCAGGACCTCGAACACGTCGTCGATGTCGACCACGCCGTCGTTGTTGATATCGTAAGCGCCCGGCCCCTCAGCCCAATGAGCCAGAACATCGAACAGGTCATCAATGTCGACGAGGCCGTCCTGGTTGACATCCTGTGGACATTCGGGGTCTTCGCAATAGGAGGCCTCGAGCTCGACTCCGTCCACGCCCGCTTCCACCACGGAGGGAGAACCCTCATCAGATGCGATGAAGCGGATGCGAAACTGAGCCGTATTGGAGATGCCGGCGATATCTGCTATCAGGAACGCCTTGTGAAACCAGCCGCCGTCGACATAAGGGCCGTCCGGACCGAGCGTCTCCAGGTTGACCCACGATGACCCTCCGTCATCTGAGACATCCACGTAGAAGATGTCCTCATGCGGATTGATGCCGAAGCTGTTGTTGTACCAACGGTAATATGAAATTTCCGCGTCCGCCTCGGTTGCATCCATCACGGGCGAGATAAGCGTGGTCGTGCCGCCATCGACATCATGGTCCTGGCCTTCCAGGCCGTTCCCGGTGACGTAACACTGACCGGAGCCGTCGGCGTCGGTGGGCGGGTCGCCGCGCACTCCGCCGCCCTGCGGTGTGCCGCGCTCCCAGGAGCCGTTGGTGAGATAATCACTGTTCTCGACTGCCCAGCCCTGATCTGTCTCGAAGTTGTCGGCGAACAGTACGGCGATCTCGCCGATTTCGGGAATCACGTAATATGAGTCCGGGGCATTGGACGGATTGGTGACCACGGTTCCGAGGTTGCCC
>CP070772.1:3421895-3435439 GCA_020345805.1 Phycisphaerales bacterium
CAGACCACCGCCTGGGGCCACAAGTACACCATCGACCAGCTGCTGCCCGAGCCGCCCGGCATGGAAGCACACCGCGCCCGGCTGGCCGAGGAGCAGAGGCTCCGGCAGGAGGCCGAGGAAGAGCGGCGAAGACGCGAAGAGATCGATCGCCAGTAGGCTACGTGCCTACCCCGCCCGATCCTCGCTTCGCACCTCGTTGCGCAGTGTGCCCAGGCCGTCGATCGAGACCTCCACCACGTCGTCCTCCTTCAGGAAGCGGGGCGGAGTGCGACCGAATCCCACGCCGGACGGCGTGCCGGTGAGAATCACCGTCCCCTTCAGCAGCGTCGTGCCCCGACTAAGCTCCGCGATCAGTCTCGCCACGGGGAAAATCATTCGCGAAGTGTGACCGTCCTGCATCAGTTCGCCGCTCACCGTCGTTCGGATCGACAGCGCCTGCGGGTCTGGGACTTCCGCCGCGGCCACCGGCTCGCTTATCGGGCAGAACGTGTCGAAGCTCTTGCCCCGGATAAATTGCCCGCCCGAGCCCTCCTTCTGCCACCACCGCGCGCTGACATCGTTGGCGATGGCGTAGCCGCCCACGCACCCAAGAGCATCATCCTCCTCGACATCGCGGCAATCCCGGCCCAGTATCACCGCCAGCTCGCCCTCGTAATCCACCTGCTCCTGTGGCTCGGCGCAGATCCGCGGGATGATGATCGGCTCGTCATTGCCGATGATCGATGCCGGGTTCTTCATGAACACCACCGGGCGCTTGGGCACCTCGCCGCGCATTTCCGCGGCATGGTCCGCGTAGTTCTTTCCGATTCCGAAGATGGCCGGCGGCCGTTCCATGAATGCAACCCTTCCTGTAATCAGTTTGCGAATAACGCCGTAGTGCTATTGCCGCTCTCGCCGCGGGGGGATCGGATCGTAGCCGGACCCGCCCCAGGGATGGCACCGGCAGATGCGCTTGATCGTCAGCCACCCGCCCCTCAGCGCTCCGTGAGTGCGCAGCGCTTCCAGCGAATACTGCGAACAGGTCGGGGCATACCGGCACTGCCCGCCCAGTACGGGGCCCAATACCGCCTGGTAGCAGCGCACCAGCAGGATCAGAGGCCTCGCCGCCACGCTCACCCGCGGAGGTGCTTCGCATTCCCCTCCGTTTGCGCATTCTGCCGCTTGTCCTGCCTCTTCTGCCATGTCTGATGCAGTGCTCGGATCGCCCCCGCCAGCGCCTCGGTGTATTCCTCCAGCGTCAGCCGCTCGTGCGGCCTGACGTTCACCACCAGATCATACCCGCCGGGCAGATCGTGCTGCATTAGTCTCAGTGCCTCCCTCAGCATCCGCTTGACGCGGTTCCGCCTCACCGCCGTCCCCACCCGCTTGGGCACGGCCAGCCCGATGCGCAGATGATCCAGGCCGTTGGGCGCGGCATAGACCAGCAGCGGCCCGGCGTTCCGCCGCACCTGCCCGGCATACACCGCCCGGAACTGGCGGGCATGCATCAGGCGCATCCGGCGGGGGAAGCGGTAACGCACTTGGGCGCGGCTGGCGGGGCGGTCAGGCACGGGCGAATCTCGCAGTTGGACCTCTGTTCACGGTCGCTCCCATGTTAGCCGACATCGCCACCATTCGGGCGGTCTCGGCCGTCTGCGGTTTTCGAGAATGCTCCCCGCGCTACGTCGCCGCCGTAGCATCAGCGCTGTCCGCTTCCTCCCGCTTCCATCCGCACTCCGGGCAGCGCGGCGAGTCCACGCCGAGCCCTTTCAGCCAGTAGCCGCAGCCGGGGCAGAGTTCGAAGCCGCGGCGGGCCATCGCCTGTCGGATCTCGCGACGCACGAAGAGCCGCATCAGGTGGAAGTACACCGCGCCCGTTCCGATCACTATCAGGAGACAGATGAGACTGATAAGGAAGATGGATCCGATAAACACCCGGGAGTACCAGCCGAAGATTCTGGCGGCGAGAAATGCGATCCCTCCCGAGGCCAGAAACACGATCACGATAAGCATCAGCGAAGCGAGTTGCGCGATCGTGACTCGCCATCCGCCCGCTTCGCGCGCCTCCCACATCACTTCATCGATGATGCGCTTGGCGTCGGCGAGTTCCACCTTCATGCCGTCGATGATGATGTGGTGCTTCAGGCCTTCGCCTCCTCACGACCCCATCCACACTCGGGACAACCAGCGTCATACTTGCCTCGCAGGTCGTAGCCGCACCTGAGGCAATGCCCCCGGCGTGCGCGACCACGGCGCCTGAGGCGGCGAATCAACGCAACGAGCCCCAATACAAGCGGCCACAAGATGACGGCATGAAAGGCAGTATTGACTGCGAAGCCGGGCCACACGGGTCGGAACGGCAGCACGACGGAGCGAGCGGGATCGATGATCCCCGGTCCGATTCCGGCCCGCGTGTACCAGAGATTCTCGTTGTCGACTCCGCGGACTACTTCGCATTCCAAAGCGTACAGGGGCCAGCCGCACGTAACCTGCACGATTCTGGTCACTCCGAAGCCGTAGTCTGAGTATGGTGGTCCTGCGTACTCAATCCGCCGATGGCCCCAGGAGCGGTACATTCGGCCGTAGGGCGGAATCATGTGCCTTCGATCAGACTTGTGACGCGGTTCCTCATACCAGCTGACGCGCGGCTCCAGGTCCTTCAGCCACCGCAGTGTGTCCGAGTCAATCGTCCAACGGTCGCCAAACTCCAAATCGATCCGGGATGTACACCACCACGCCACGGCGACGTTCACCACCGCCCCGAGCAGAAGGAAGAGCAGGAGGGTTCTCAAGCGGCGCTTGACGCCGCCTCCTCCCGATTCCGCCCGCACTTCCGGCAGGCCGACTTGCCGCTGGGGGAGCAGGCACAGCCTCAGGAACCAGATCACCGCGAGAAGGAGAAGTGAAAGGGGGCTCCACAGAGCCGCGCGTACCGCCAGTTCAATTGGAAAGAGAGTGTGTGAATAGTCGCCGCCGGCCGCATCTGCGGTAATACGGCCTCCGGTGATAGTAACTTCAATGACCGGCGGCACGAGACATAGCAGTGCCAGCCATCGCCACCGATCCTTCCAGAATACGAAGACCAGCACCAGCAGGGCCGTCAGGATCAGCGGCAGCGAACAAAACGCGAGACCCAGGAAACTCCCGAGCAGTTCAAGAACCGCTTCCTTCATGTCGTCGCCCCCTCCCTGTTCCACCCGCATTCGGGACAGCCGGCGTCATACTCGCCGCGCAGATCGTAGCCGCACTTCAGGCAGTGGCCATGCTTGTGGCGGACGTGGCGGCGCAGGACAAACAGACCGTGAACGGGCAACCACAGGATGATGGCATAGAAAACGGTGTTGTATGCGAAACTTGGCCAGATGGGACGAATCGGCGCGGCCCGGAGACGCAACACAGGCAAGCGTCCGATCGGATACTCGATGCAATCTTGCCTGAAGACACGTGTCAATGGATATTCGATCCATTTGGACATTTCCAGGCTCCGAGCCGGCCAGCCGGCTCGGATACGTATTACATGGTCGTTCGGCGGATTTGGAATCTGAACAAACGACCAATACTTATCCGAAGGCGAAGGCGTCCTCTCCTGCATCACTGTTGTGGTCAGGCCAACCGCACGGAACTCTACAACATATGACGGCCGATCAGGAAAGCCCTGCGGTGCACGGGCTGACCACCATGACAAGTCGGCCTCGTCTGGTGGTCGCATCATGGCTGGTAGCGAAGGACGCGATCTGGGCACACACCCCCACGCCACCGCCACGTTCACCGCCGCCCCCAGGAGGAGGAAGAGCAGGATGGTGACCACGCGGCGTTTCACAACGGAATCATACGACTTTTAATCTGATTGCAATGTGCGGACCAGCGGAAGTGCAAGTCGATTCCCCGTAAGCAGTTCCGACTATCCGCCCGTCTCTCACGGGTTTCCAATGCTCAGAATCTTTCACCTCGGTCTTGGGCAGTGGTCGGAGGACAAGTACACTTACGGCTGCAAAGTGCTATTGGCCGGGAGGTGGGGGAGAGATCGGCCAGGGAGAGCACGTCTGCACATTGAAGACGCCGGAACCTCCGTCGGCATGTGACGGTGCCCGTGTCATTTTCCTGCGGAAGGCCGGCTCACGAGGAACGCGACGGGCCGTGGCGTGAATGCCATCGAAACCGCAACAGGAGGTGCAACCATTGCAGCAGCTTTCGACTCTCTCGCTCGCGATGCCCGTCGATCTAAACAGCGGCCACATGGAATAGGAGGAAACGCAATGAAAACAGTCTTAATGGAAGTGCGCTCCTCGCTCGCCAGGTTGAGCGCAGGGGCGGTCATCGCGGTATGCCTGCTGGCGGCACCGGCTGCCCACGCGGGATACATCTCGGACTTCGAAGGCCTGAATGCCTCGCCGGCAGGCGTAATCCTCACCGGCCAGGACATGTACTACATCCCGCCGGACACGGACAGCGTGGACTTCCTGGCGTTCACCTATGCGGGCAACGTACTTGGATTTCCGCAGAACCCCAACGGCGGGTCTCAGTTCGTGGGCGGGACTGGTCCGGGCAACGCCGTCTATGCCCGCGCGCAGCGCGATGTGCAGTACGGTGACGGCACGGGCGTGTGGACCATCGCCTACGACTTTGCCGCCACATATCTCGGCTCCCTTCCCTCCGCCCAGAACATCGGAAGCGTGTCCACGCAGGGCTACCCCGATGAGTCAACGTTCATTCATCTCTTCACATGGGTAGACCCGAACGATCCGGTGAGCTTCAACGCGTTCTACATGGGCTTCGACGCGGCGGGGAACGCCCACGCCCAGCCGGGCTACAGCCCCGGCCCCGCGTGGGAGAACCTCCCGATCAACCACTGGTACCGTTCCTGGACGGCGTTCGATCTGGACACCAACATGATCCTCGAAGTCGGGATCATCGACCTGACCACGGGGATTCAGTCGACGTACGCTCCGGCGGACTGGTACCTTGCCGGTGGGCAGGCCGGCGGGCTTGGGCCGCCGACCGGTTTCCGCTTCTTTGCCGGGGGCGGCGTCGAAGGCAACACCATGGGGTTCGACAACATCAGCATCACTCCTGCGCCCGCGGCATTGGCGCTGCTGGGTCTGGGCGGTCTGATCGGAGTTCGTCGTCGACGGTGACAGGCCTCAGGGCCGCACCATCAGATTCATCAGGGCCGTCACACACGGGTGACGGCCCTTTCGTTTGCCCCACCACGCCGTATCGCAGACTCGCCGGAAAGTGACGGAGCCCTGACTCGCCTCTTGACGTCAGGGCTCCGTCTGTTCCATTCACCCGCGTAGGCTTCGCCCGCAGGTGTTCAGCGCACGCCGTTCAGCGACGCCTTCGTCGGGCGGCAAGTCCCAGTACCAGGAGCACGCCGGCTCCGGGCGTTGGGACGAGCGACATGTTGTCGTAATAAACCGACGTGGCACCGTTGGCGAAGAGGTCTACGGCTCCAATGTTGAGCGCGCCGCCGCCGCTTACCCCGTCTGACCAGCTCTTGGCGGTGAGCAGATTGCCACCGTAGTAGAACTCCTGCCAGTCATTGTCGAGATCGATCTCCACGCGCAGCTCAACCCACTGGCCGGTGATCATCGGCAGGGTCGCACCCTCGAACTCGGAATTCACGAGGCCGGTGCTGCTGTCGAAACTGACCTGAGTTGACCAATTAAGGCCAGAGCCGGCATCGTTGTAGGTATTCAGCAGGATGAAATACGAAAGACCCGAGAAGTTGTCGGGGACGTACTGCCAGGCGGTGAATATCCACTGGCCGTAGTCAGCGCCGGCGAACTCATGCACGAGATCGGCATTGCCAACGATATCGACGGAATGTGGTGAACTGTACCAGTACGCACTGGTCACCTGGGCGCCGAATGCTGGATCGTTGAACCACCCCTTCCAGCCGCCGTCATCAGCGCCGCCGTCGAGCCATTGGCCGTCGGCATACGTGTCGAAGCCGTCATACCATCCGGCGTGGGTGGCGGACGATAACCATCCCGCCACCGCGGTGGCGGTGAACAAAAGCAATAGCCGCTTCATCGCAAGCCTCCTTCTTTCCGGGCTCATCCGGTGTGAGCCGCCTATGTGATTCTTCTTCCCGCCCGACGCAACGTCTCCGCCGAACCGGATTGCCGTGACGAGACGATCGGGCAGTGACACAATACGTGTACCCGAATGCCTGCGGCCGGCCGGGCGTAACTATGCCTCCTAGTTGTCGAGGTTCGCCGCCTTTCCCTGGCGACGGACCCCCTTTACCGCATTCACAGTGAACCCCATTCAGAGGAGGGCGTCAAGCAAAAAGACTGCACATGTCCCGAGCCCGCGGCGGCCGAATTCTCGCCGACGATGGTCACGATTTCCATAACCTGTTTGCAGTCAAGAGGATGCATCAGCCGTGAGCGAAAAACACCGCGCAATGCCCTTGGCGCGGCGATCTGGAATTTCAGGGGGACAATTCCCCATCACGCCGAGCATTGACCGTCGACGTCCTTCGACGTGAGGGGAGTCAGTGGGTACCCGACGGGTCACTGATCACAGCACCGTTTCCAGGATCTCGATCAGCCGGTCGATCTCTTCCACCGTGTTGTAGTGGACGAGGCTGACGCGCACCACGCCATCTTCGGGATCCATACCCAGAGCTTCGCAGAGCCGATAGGCGTACATGTGCCCGTTGCGGATACCGATGTTCTTCCGGTGAGCGGCGGCAGCGATCTCGGCCGATGATCGTGACTGGTGCGCAAAACTGACCGTCCCCACCCGCGCCGGTTCCCAGTGCGGGGGGCCGATGATTCGCACCGACGGCTTGTTCAGAAGGTATTCGATCAGATGTCGCTGCACGGGCAGTTCGCAAGCGGCCATCACCGCGAAGGCATCCTCGATGGTGCGCCGATCGATTGGCTTCTCCTCATCGAGACCGGTGTCGCCGAACCGGGCCAGGAACCTGAAGTAGTCACCCAGCGCGTTCAGGCCGGCGCAGCCTTCGTGATTCACTCCGCCCAACTCGAACTTGTGAGGCACTTCCTTGCGCGGAATGAAGAAATGATTCGGGCCGGTCAGCTCGGCGATCGCATCGCGCTTGCCGTACAGCGCCGCCATATGCGGCCCATAGACCTTGTACGTGGAGAAGGCGTACCAGTCGACGTTCCAGTCCGCCACGTCGATGGCCCGGTGCGGCGCGTAGGCGACTCCGTCCACCACCAGCCTGGCCCCTGCGGAGTGGACCATCTCCGCAATCTCCTTGACGTTCACGATCTCACCCAGCAGATTGGAGACGTGGACGATGGCGACCACCTTCGTGCGTTCCGTCAGCAGCGACCGCAGATCTTCCGGAGGGCAGGTGAACGTCTGAGGGTCAAGCTTCCAGGTCCGGACGGTGAAGCCGGATTCGGCGAGCCTGACCCACGGCCCGACGTTCGCCTCGTGGCCGGCCTCGGTTACGATGATCTCGTCGCCCGGGTCAAGCGTTTCACCGTAGCAGTGTGCGAGCATCGCGCACAGTTGGGAGCATGATGGACCGAGAATGACGGTTCCCGTATTCGCGCCGTTCACCAGCAGATTGATGAACTCGTGGGCCCGCTCGATGACCCGATCACATTCAGTTGCAAGCTCGTAGCCCGCCCCGAGTTGGACGTAGGTATTGAGCAGGTAACGGTGCATCGCGTCGGCGACAACGGCCGGCACCTGCGACCCGCCGGCGTTCTCCAGAAACACCGTGTCGGAAGCCAGGGCCGGGAAGCTACTGCGGATACGGTCGACGTCGATGGACTCAGCGGCGATTCTTGCGATACTCATACCGCAAGTGTATCGCGTTCTCGTTCGCCTGTGCGCGGGTTGCCCTGAATGTGTCGGCTCGTCTTGCGGCAAACTGACCGACCTGCCAACATGGATGTCGGCTCGGGCGGTGGTCGCCCGTCGTCGAGCCTGGAGGAGTGCAATGTTGCCGGGCAGGCCCGGACCCAGGACCAACCGCAATGATCCCTGCCCCTGTGGCAGCGGAAAGAAGTACAAGAACTGCTGCCGGGGCAAGGCTCAAGCCGGGCCGGCCGCGGCATCCGGGGCCGCGCCGCGACTGGGGTACCGGGAGTTGCTCCGGCGGGCGGATTCAGAGGTCAAAGCAGGTCAGCTGGACCAGGCTCAGCAATTGTATCGTGCGGCCCTGCAGCGCAGACCGAAGGATACGATCGCCCTTTTCAACCTCGCACGAGTGATGGAGAAACTGCGCGAATTCGAGGAGGCCGCCGCGCTTATCCGCAGGGCCATCGCCGTGGACGGGCGCAACGCCGAATATCACGTCGGCCTTGCCACGCTTCTGAATCGCTTGGGGCAGTCCGACGCTGCGCTCCGCAGTGCTCAACGAGCACTGTCGCTGGATCGCAAGAACATCCGCGCTCACACCATCGTCGCCGAGATCCACGATCGAATGAACCGATTGGATCAGGCCCTGGCCTCGGCCAGAAAGGCCACGGCGATCAACCCGGACAGTATCGACGCCGGCCTCGTGCTCGGCAGTCTGCAGAGGCGGACCGGAGAACTTCACGAGGCCAGGATCACCCTGGAACGGGTGATCGAACGGGACACAGACCTGGAGCGCCGCTCTCGGGCTCTCAAGGAGCTGGGGCTGGCGCTTGACGCCATGGGTGAGTATGACGCCGCCTTCCAGACCTTTGCCAGGGGAGGCGAAGAGCGGGCCAAGACCCATGCCGCCCGGGGAATTGACCGCGATCTGTGGTTTGATTGCGTGGCGAACTACCGGAACTCGATCACGCCGGAACTGCTTGCGAGGTGGACGCCTGAAGCGCTGGGCGAAGCGGTCCCGCCCCCCGCGTTTCTCGTTGGCTTCCCTCGCTCGGGCACGACCATGACCGAGCAGATCCTCGCCGCCCATCCCTCCATCGCCACCATTGACGAAAGGCCGCTGATCCTCGACCTGTTGTTGGAGATCGCGGATCGGTTCAGCTGCGGTGCGAGGGAGGTGCCGAACGTGCTGGCTCGACTGGAGCTGGATGATCTGCGGAACCTACGCGACACATACCAGCGACGGGTCGCAGAAGATCTCGCGAGCGATGCGGCGGGACAAGTCATCGTGGACAAGATGCCTCTGAACATCATGCATCTGGGGCTGATTAATCTGCTTTTCCCGGAGGCCAGGGTGATTGTGGCTCTTCGCGATCCAAGGGATGTGTGCCTGAGCTGTTTCATGCAGCGATTCGGGCTCAATCCCGCGATGGTCAACTTCCTTTCCTGGGAGCGGATCGGCTGGCTTTATGCGGCCGTCATGGGATTGTGGCTGCACCTTGAGGACGTAATCAGTCTCCGACACATCCAGGTGAAATATGAGGACACCGTGGTTGATCTTCCTACCCAGGCCCGGCGGGTCACTGACCTGCTGGGGGTGGAATGGGATGAGCGAGTGCTGCAGTTCTACGAACAGGCGAAAGAGCGTTTCGTATCCACGCCGAGCTTTGCTGCCGTCACCGAGGCGGTTCACACCCGGGCCGTGGGGCGCTGGCGGAACTATGAGCGATACCTCGAACCCGTACTTGAGCATCTTCAGCCGTTCATCGACGCCTTCGGGTACGAGTGACGGGTCTGCGATGCCTCAACGTTGCCGGGTGCGTGCCGACGTCTGCGCTACATCCGCCACATGAAATGGACACCACTGCGGGTCATTCATCGGCCAGGGACTCCAGCCGCCGGCTGACCTCATCCCGACGTTGAGGTTGATCAAGCATCCCGGGCCCCCAGAGCAACTGCAAATGTTCGAGGATAAGGTGATGGAGGGGTGAACCCGGGTGCCGCTCATTCAGTCGTTGCTCGGTCTGCTTGAGGATCGATTCTGCTTCGGTCAGTTGGGGGAGGAACTCAGTCGAAGGCTTCGAAGACAGATCGGCCAGGGCAAGGCGGCGCAGTGTGGCGCAGGTCCTCATCGCGCGTACGTCTTCCAGCCACGGATCGTCCGGGGACTTGAGCACCTCCCCCAAAGTGGCGAGATTCTTCGCCAGTAGCTTCTCGGCTTCCTCGCACTGGCCTTGCCTGATCAGCCAGAGTCCCAATGTGCCCTCCCACAGGAGAGTTTCCAGATCCCGATCACGCCCCGATTCTCGCGCATCCTTCAGGATCTGGCGTACCACATCGACGCGGATGTCCCAGAGCGTGAATCGATCTCGCCCCTGACCGAGAACCGTGGGACCGTAGAGCCACTCCGAAAGCCATATCTTCGGCAGCAACTCGTGCTTCATCCCCTTGTCAATCTCCGTTTGCAGCTGCCTCCTCCAGTCCTCGAGCTGGCTGTAGTATTCGCGCCGGGCTCTCTCCTCCTCTTCCAAGCGAGCTTCGGCAACCGCCGCCTCGACGCGCAGGTGCTGCAGGATCGCACCACCGGTCACCACCAGGGCCAGGATCAGGCCCGCCGCCACGGCCAGGGCCGGCTTTCGCCTGCTCCACAGCGTCAGCCTCCTCGTCGGTGACGGTCTGGTCCACGGAATTGGCTCGCGTCGCAGCCAGTTTTCGAGATCCTCCGCCAAGCCTGCGGCCGAGTCGTAACGGAGTTCGGGATTCACCGCCAGTGCTCGTCGGCATATTGAAGCCAAATCCCGATCCGCACCCCGACAGAGTCGTCGAAGTTCCGGCTCAAGACGCTCCGTGGAACCGCTGCGGTGCGTCCGTTCGACCGCTTCGGGCGTCGCTCCGTTGGGAAGATTGCCTGTCAGCAGCCAGTAGAGGATTCCGCCCAACGCATAGACGTCAGAGGGGATCGTCAAAGCGGACGGCTCCATCCGATACTGCTCCGGTGACATGAACGCCAGATTCCCGAGAGGGCGTTCATCGCGTCCGGGCTCGCTGTTGGGCGTGTTCTCGTCGTCGGCTCGGATCGCGATGCCGAAGTCCGCCACTTTGGGTGCCCCCTCGCTCGTCACCATGATGTTGTTCGGCTTCAGATCGCAATGTACGAGACCGGCCATGTGCGCAGCGTGCACGCCTCGGGCCGCCTCGGCTGTCAGGCGAACCGCATCCCGCACATTCAAAGATTGACGGCGGTGCCGAGCCCACCTTCCCAGATCACCCCCTTCCACGAATTCATAGACGATGAAGTCCTCGTTCTGATCGGAGATGCCACGGTCGAGAACCCGGACCACGTGTGGGTGGTCAACTCGGCGGGCCTTGGTGGCTTCGTCGATCAAACGCTGCCGATCCCAGGCGCTGCGGTCGGTACCCAGCAGCACTTTTATCGCGACCAGCGCCGGATGGCCCTCTTCTGACAGGCGCCGATCTTCGGCCAGATACACCTGACCGAAGGCTCCCTCGCCCAGAAGTCGCTGCAACTCATACCGATGATCACCTTCTTCTCCCACCGGACCGAAGGCACAAGGCAAATCCCTGGTCGGTGCCTCTCCGAGTTGAGACCTGACGGCGGCTGTTGAGAACAAGGCATTGTTGAGCATCGCCGTCTCCCGGATTGCAACCTTCAAATCCGGGTGTTCCGCAATCAGCCTCTCCACGGAAGCCTCGTCGGTGTGGCTCGATCTGGCCACCGCTCGCAGGGCGATGTCAATGGCCGCGTCCAGCGGGTCCGATCTTCTCGCCAGATCCGGAATCGCCCTCCGATACCGCTCCAGAGTCACGGGCAGGTGTGACCGGAGCCGCAGTCGCCCGTCGGCCTCGATCAGATCCGCCACTCCGGCATCGTCTTCGATTCGAAAGCGATCGATGATGATCGCGAAGTCCGGGTCATCGGGACTGCGGTCGTAGAACTGCTCCAGTTCCACCGCCAGTTGGAAGATGTCGCTGGTTATGGACACAACTCAGTCGCGAAGCACTCGCGCAATCTCGTCGTGATTTTTTGCCACCGTTTCCGCACTGCCGTGGGGGCCAGATCAATACGCTGCGCGATATCGCAATGGCGAGTGTTCTTGAGCCACAGGGAGAGTATTTGCCGGTCAATACTGTCGTCGAACAGGTTCATCGCCCTCTCCACCTCGACAGATGTGCCGGCGCTCGTTCCGCGTTCCGACCGACGCAGCCGGTTAGATAACTCACGTGCGAGGTCGCTGTCCGCCTCTTCGAACCGCCGCAGGCGCCGGAACTGCCGTGATTTCTCCACCACCGCATTGTTGGCGATCGTAAGCATCAGCGACCAGAGCTGCCCTTCGCTGGCTGCGTCCATCTGGCCATTCTGTACGAATCTGTCCAGTCGCCGGCCTACCGTCGAGAGAATATCCTGGGAATCGAAGATCCGGCGCATGGAAGGGCTGAGCTTGCCCCGGATGCGACGCCTGATCCGTGAAGCGTATTTCATGACAAAGGTTGCTGCAGCTTCACGATCGCCCGACCGCATTCGGCGGATCAGCTCATCAAGCCCACATCCGTTCTCGCCCGCTTCGCGACCGTTTACCCCGGTTTCGGCGTCCCGCTGCCGGTCACCGAAGCGGTCGGGCTTCAGAGACTTGTCGGCCTGGAGACTTTCATCCACGGGGTTGCTCACCGACTTTTCTCGAATCTTGGAGGTTTCTGCTCACACTGACCGCCCAACCGTCGCCTCTCCTTTTAGAAGTTCCGGCACCGTGCCGGTGCATATCCAGGTCCACATGCAGTGAGAGGAGGCTGTATGCGCGGTTCGATCAACCATCAGTCTAACCAAGATGGAAGCGCTCGTCGAAAGCAAAACCGGTATTTGCCCGTTCCGTTGGCGGGTGTTGCGAAGAGTGTCCTCAGCCCAATCGTCGGCTACCGGCCGGTGAGGGCAGGCCTAAGGAAGGTGGTGTCGCTGATAGCAGTTATAGCGTTCGTGCTCCTTGCGGGCGGAGGAATCAATCATCGGCCGTTCACCGACAGCTCAGGCGATGGTGCACAAACCACTGTAAACACCGAAGTTGCGTCCGTCGCACCTGTCGCCGACTGGGACGATGATCTGCTGGAGCTCCTGGACACGCTGATGGGCATTATGGCTGAGGCCAAGGACGTAGTGGACTTTTGCGGATGTGAAGGGCCATTGGACGACCCCGCTAGATCCGATGTCGAGGATGACCTGATAGAGGCGGAAGCGATCGTTGTCCAGATTCTCGACCCCCTTCAGATTCCGACTCTGACGCCGACCGATGCAGGTTCAATTGATCCATCCGTCGATCCCACCTCGCTCACCGAGTACGCCGACGAATGCGTCTTGCTCGCTGAGGAAGCTTGGCAAGCCGCCCAGTCCTCGCGATCGGACGACGAAGTTATCGGCACCAAGTTGAAGACGATTGAGTCACTTCTGCCTGCATATCGCCAGGCGGTGGGGATTGCCGGCTGAGTGCCTCGGGGCTTGAAGTGTCTGAGCGGGTGGGATGACCGGGTGATGAGCGGCGTGGGGCCGGTTGCCGTACCGCCGTCGTGGTACCGGCTCCACACCGCTCGGCTGAGGGGCCGCGGATAGACACCGGCGATCTTGGAATCGGACAGGTACTGAAGGTGGTTGGCACCGAATATGCGTTGCCAGACACATTTGCTCCTCAACGGGGGGCGCCTGGGTATGCCCACGTGGAGGCGTTCGGCCATGGGGTGCCGGAGCCGAGTCCCCGCCCACAGGCGCC
>CP070772.1:3435539-3444918 GCA_020345805.1 Phycisphaerales bacterium
CGTCTATCGCGGCCTGTATCGACTCGCCCTCATAGACGTGTATCACGTCAGCGACCGCCGAACTGCCGGCGCCTGTTGAAAGACACAAGACCAGTGCTCCCATGGCCGGCACGTTGGTTGATGATCTCGCAGCCATATTCTTGCCTCCTCCCGAGGTTTGCGCCGCGTCCGGGAATGACTGACGATGTGACTTCCTTGCCCCTTGCCCGTTCCGGTCCCCCGCGATGCGGCCGATATCAGGTGCGTCCAACATATCCGCAGCGACCTGAAGATCAACAAAGGATGTGGGGATTGGCGCGGGAAAACGGCCCCGCCGCTGGGCGGGGCCGTGGAGCAAACCGGTCATTTAAGCGCCGTAAGCATCGCTCCCGCATGTACTTACTCGCACGGCCCCCAGGCATCTAGAACGGCGAAGATGTCGTCGATGTCCACCACGCCATCGCCGTTGATATCCGCGGGAACGTTGGTGTACCCCCAGTAGCCGAGAACGATGAAGAGGTCGTCTATGTCGACCATTGAATCGCCGCTCAGATCGGCCGGGCATGAGGGACCCACCTCCGCGATGGCTCGGCAGGAAGGAGTATTCCCTGCATCATTCCAGTCGCCATCTGTTTCGTGGTTGAACCAGACGAAGTTTTCCACGCTCCCGCCGTTTGGCTGGTCTCCTGCGCCGCCACCGACCGCCCAGTTGACATATGTGACTTCCTCGCCGCTCATCCAGACCCAGCCATCGATCGGATCATTGTTGGATTCGTACCCTCCGTATGCCGGATCGTCCGTTAGGCCGGTCCAGAAATGGTCTGGTAGTCCTCCGAACGTCTGGACGAGCCAGTCCTGCTCTGTTTGGTCATTGACGGTGACGAGATGCCCACCGAGCGACTGCGCCCAAGACTCGCCCTGCATTGGTGTCACGAACGAGTCAGACAGGTAGTACGTGTGTCCGTTCGCAGGGTTCACGATCTGCGCGAAGCACGTTGAGGTTACTCCAACCGCGATGACCGCCGCTGCCGCTATGTGATTCTTCGAGATTGCCTGAAACCACATGTCCCGTTCCTTCCCTGATAAGCGACGCTTCCCGTCTGATCTTCGCCCGGCTTCACAGCCGGGTTTGCTGAGCACGGTCGCGTCCGGAAGACGGCTGCCAACCAAGGCTGCGTGGTCACTGGTGGCCCTGACCCTTGGGGGCGCGGCCGGAAGTGGATGCCTCCAAGGTATCGACTGGCGACAGAATATCAACGACGGATGTCGCAACATCGCGCGCAAAAACGGCCCCGCCGATTGGGCGAAACCGTTGCAGAAATATGTGACTCAATCGCCGGAAGCGCTTCTCCCACACGCGCTTACGTGCAAGGCCCCCATGCGTCGAGAACTGCGAAGATGTCGTCGATGTTCACAACGCCATCGAGGTTGACATCACTGAGGCAGCAGCCGTCGCAATCACCCCAGTCGCCCAGCACACTGAAGACATCGTCGATCCTGACCTCGCCGTCGCCGTCAACATCGCCGTATATGACGTCGGCCGGGTTGCCGTGGTACTCGAAAGCCCCTAGGTCCACGACGACGGGCGCGCCGCAGCCGGTGTCCACCGTGTCCGGGTCATCCGCGAAGCGGGCAATGCCATCAGCGTCAAGGGGAAACCGTTCGCAGGTCAGGCCGTCGTTGTCCAGATCGTAGCCGTCGGCGTCGAGAATGTTGTTGAACCCCGCATCGATGCACGGTGAGCCCGGTGCGAGGTGAACATCGCCGTTACCTGCATCTACGAACAGTGGATCGTCTCCGAAGTTGCCTGTACCGCCGTATTCGCCCGTCCATCCCTGGACACAGCAGAAATCCATGTGCAGGTCTTCGAGGTGCACAGCATCGGTCAGGCTGAGTTGGGCGTCCTGATCAGAGCCCCCGTCATCGGTGTTACCCCAGAGCACGCAGTTGGTTATGGTTATTACGCTTTCCCCGCCCTGGATCATGATGCCGCCGGCGTCGGGTGCCGTATTCAACGCGGAGGTGCAGTTCAAAAGCGTGATTCGGGATTCGTGGGTGACCATGGCGCCACCGAAGCTATCGGCCGTGTTTCCGACCAACAGACATCCCACGAGCAGGGTATCGGAGTGTGACTGGGCCAGCCCGGTGCCCTTGTAGGCGTGATTGCCGACCAACCGGCAGTTGAGAAGGATGGGTGAATCGTCTATGAACTTCACGGCTCCGCCCGCGGTGACCGCCGTGTTCTCAGAGAACGTGCAGTCAATCAGAGTCGCCGAGCCGTTCTCGGAGTAGAACCCGCCGCCTTCAGCATTGCTCGAGTTGCTCAGGAACGTGCAGCCTCGCACATATACCGAGGAATGGGTGCAGTAGATCGCCCCGCCCGCGTCGACAGTACTGTTGTCCTGGAATGTGCAGTTGATGACCGTGAGATCGGAATAGTAGTTGTAGATCGCGCCGCCCCCGTAGACGCTTGCATGGTTCCCCAGGAACACGCAGTCGCGGACCGTGGGGCTGCTGTATCGGTTCCTCAGCCCTCCGCCCCCCTGTGCGGATCCTCCAGTGATGGTAAAACCTTCGATCAACGTGTCCGGTCCCTCATCGTTGAGGCAGCTAACGATTGGGCCGTTTACCTGCGCCTGTATCGTGGTGACGTCCGATCCGTCGGAACTCCGGACAGTAATGGCCTTGCCCAGCAGATCAATGTTCTCGACGTACGTCCCGGGGTGCACAATCACCTCGTCACCGCCGAGGGCAACGTCGATCGCGGCCTGAATGGACTCGCCCTCGTAAACGTGTATTTCATCAGCGAGCGCCGAGCCAGTGCCGAGTGCTGACAGGCATACCGCTGCCAGGGCCGTAACCCAACTGTTGATGGTCAGTTTGGCAGACATCCCACGACTCCTTCCGTTGCTTGAATTATGTGAACGCGCGCCCGGAACCTGGCTCTCAATCGCGACTTCTTGGTCACGATTGCCTCGGCCCCTACGGCTACGGCCGGGCGACGACCGATCGCAGCCTATCAGGCGTGGTTGGATTGTCAAGACCTTTTTTCCAGGGCCGGTTTTCAGGTTCCTGTACGGTCGTCACCGGTTCATTCGTCCGCGCGTGAATCACGCGAGCGGCCTGTGCAAAACGGCCCCGCCGACCGGCGGGGCCGCAACGGGAACTTGTGACTAAAGCGTCGGAAGCATCGCTCCCGCATGTACTTACTCGCACGGTCCCCATGCACCGAGCACGGCGAAGATGTCGTCGATATCCACCAGGCCGTCGCCGTTGATGTCTTCCGGGCAATCATCGCAGGTGCCCCATGCACCGAGGACCTGGAAGAGATCGTCGATGTTCACCATGAGATCATTGTTGACATCACCCGGACATTCGCATTCATCCGGGATGCCGTTCTCGTTCAGGTCGTCACTGACGCCGTCGGCAATATCGCAGATGTCAAAGGCTCCGTTGAAGTTGCAGTCGGATGCGATGATCCCATCGTAGATGTACATCGCACCCGAGCCGGCGTTGTCTCCGGATGCCCCGATGACGATGGTGTCTTCTTTGATCGCCACGGACTGCCCGAACATGTCCTGAGCCGCCCCGTCGGCGGCGGTGATCTTGACCTCGAACCATTCGGTGCCGTCATAGCGGAAGAGATAGGCGGAGCCGGACTTGGTGCCGTGGTCGTCATCGTAGCTGGCCCCGATCAGGGCGGCGTCGCCGTCGATGGCCACCGCCCAGCCGAAGAAGTCCATGACCGCGCCGTCGGAGGCCAGCAGCTTGACATCCTCGTTCCAGTTTGCGCCGTCGTAGCGGAAGATGTATGCCGAGCCGCAATTGGCCTCGGTTTCGTCATCCCAGCTTGCCCCGATCAGGGCCACGTCATCATCCACGGCAACGGCGGCGCCGAAGAGGTCCGAAGGCTGGCCGTCGGAGGCGACGAGCTTGGCTTGCTCCACCCAGTTCGTGCCGTCGAAGCGGAAGACATACGCCGCCCCTGCGTCGCTGCCGTTGTCATCATCGCGGTAGGCACCGATGACGGTGATCTCGCTTCCCGGACCGCCGCCGATGGCGATGTTGCCGCCGAAGTCATCATCGGATTCGCCGTCGGAGGCGGTGAGCTTGGCCTCCTCCATCCAGTTCGCACCGTCATAGCGATAGACATACACGGACCCGGAGTCCTCGCCGTTGTCGTCATCGAGGTGCGCTCCGATGATCAGGGTGTTGTCGCGGAGCGCCAGTGCGGCGCCGAAGTCGTCGCCCACGGCGCCGTCGGAAGCGGTGAGCTTGGCCTCCTCGATCCAGTCCACGCCGTCGTGGCGAAAGACGTACACCGAGCCGGAATCGTCACCCTGGTCATCATCGTCGGGCGCGCCGACAACCGCGACGACGCCGTCGATGGCCACCGCATAGCCGAATTCGTCTCCTTCGGCCCCGTCGGAAGCGGTCAACTTGGCCATGTCAATCCACTGGAAATCCGTCCGGCGGTAGATGTACGCGGAGCCCGAGTCCGCGCCGTTGTCATCGTCCCGACGGGCCCCGGCGATCGCGTGATCACTTCCGACAGCCACACAGCGACCGAAGTTGTCCTCGGCGGCGCCGTCCGCGGCCTGCAGCTTTGATGTCAGGTATGCTTCCTGGTCGTCGGGAATTCCGTTGCCGTTGCAGTCGCTGAACACCGGGAACGGCCAGGCCATCATCTCTGCTTGATAGACCTCTGCGGGCGCGGCGGGCAGAGGATCGTGCACGTAGGCCGCGATGCGGATGTCTTCCTGGGCCGTCCAGCTCTCGTCATCGAAAGTGAACGCGTGATCCACGGTCACGGTTTCGCCGGGCGTCAGGTTGATGTCGCCGATCTCGATGCCTTCCTTCACCCCGTTGTTGTAGCGGCCGTCCGTGCTGTCCGGATAGTCCCAGAGAGTGTTGATGAGGTGAACCCGGACGGTCTTGGCGGTCCCGCCCTCCTCCAGCCCGATCATCGCGATGATGCGGTAAGTCTGGTCTCCCACTTCCTCGCCGAACAGTTCGATGGTGACGTCGGTCGGCTCGGCGAGCCGGTCGTACATCAGCGCTTCCATGTTGGCGTAGCTGCCCTCACCGGATCCGACGAGCCCGATCAGGCCGTCCACCTGAACTCGAGGGATGTAGTAGCCGTCGTAGTAGACCCACCGATCGTTGCCCCAGTCGGTTACCCAGTCGTCGCTCACATGCGGCTGGATTCCGACCACGGTGTCCGAGTAATCCAGGATCAGTTGCGTCAGGTCACGCCCGACGTCAGGACAACTCGGTCACCAGGACGCGGTGAAGTTCTCAAACAACACCTTCCGATCGGCGGCCTGGGCGGTCTGGGCGGCAAGCACCAGCCCGCCGAGGGAGAACATCGCCAGTGAGGCAATGAACCGTGCGTTCAAGAGTCGCTTCTTCATTGTTCCAGACTCCTCACTTTCCGAATCAGCGGCGAAAGGCGTTTCTGCCGGCGGCTCGTCAAGGTCCCCCGCAAGCGGTTTCGTCCCCACCAGCCGCCTTCCGCGAATTGTCCATCCGAGGCCCGTCCCGCTGCTGAAGCCCTGCGGTCCAGCCGATGTCACGGACCTGCACGTTCACTCTAGTTTACGGCGGCCGTCTGCGGCAAGGAGAAAGCGGCGGAATCGAGGGGACGAATCTCACCAAAGATACCGGCCGGGCTCGTAATGAGCGCGGTATGAAGCGGTCGCCGGCAGGCCGATGGAGGAAGGGCGACGCAATTACGGACTCAACGACTCGGGGCCGGGGAGGCGGCTGCGGACAAAACTTCAGTCAGCGGCCCAGTTCCTTTTGCTCCGTGGTGACCGCCCACTCACCGTTCTGCCGAGTGGCTTTATACCTGCACTTTGCCTTACTCTGCGGACCGGCGTCGTAGCTGCCGTAGACCTCGACGTAGCTGTTGTCCTCGGACCACTCCAGCTGGTCGACGCGGAAGAGGATCCCCGCGCCGGCCGTGAAGTCGAGCCCGTTGCGAACCGGCGGCGAGTTGCCCGCAAAACGGGCCAGGAAATCCTCGGTCGGCTCCTCGCGGTTGACGAGAATGAAATATGCCTGCATCTGCCGGCCGGCCCAGGCGGCGTTGTCCGCAAACTGGTGTCGGAGGACCGCTTCGCAGACATCTTCGTTGTCCGAAGCCCGTGCAACCGGATCAACGGGCGGGCCCTCGGAGCATCCCACCGCCAACATCAATAGCAAAGCCGTCACGATGAACTGTAAGTGGCGCATGTTCGATCCAACCCTAGCTTCCTGTCCACCGACCCATCGCGGCGGGTCGGAAACCGATCCCTTTCAGGCCTCTCGGCCCGACGCCTGCCGAAGGCATCACCCCCACATCATGCCAGCAATCGGCGGTGTTTGCAAACACGGCCGGGCCAGCGGGTCGCCGCGGCGACGGATCCGTGCCGCTCCGGTCATCCGGTCTGGCCGGCCCATCCGTCGGCCTTGCGGGAAAGTCCGGAGAACCGTTCAGCACCGGCCCGCGCGGCTTCACCACCCCGCCGACCCGGGCCCTCAGCCCCCGCCGCCCGGCCGCCTTTTCCTGATCCAAGGCACGAGGGCAAGGCAAAGCAGGCCCGTGGCCGCGTCCGCGACCAGCGTCGCGGGGTAGCCCCAGTTCTCGATCGCCCATCCCTGCCAGGACGCGGAATACCAGATCACCACGTTCAGCAGCGACATATACGCGGTGAACTGCGTGGCCGCCACGGCCGGAGTGCACACATCCATGAACAGCGCCGTGCGGGTGCCGAAGATCAGCCCCTGCATCGCCGCGTACGCCAGCGACGCCGCCCAGTACGCGGTGATTAGCACTTCCGGCGCCACCGGACGATCCTCCATCTGCGGATCCACCGGCATGATCCAGCCCTGCCGCTGCATCAGGACCGCCAGGCACAGGGGGGGAATCACCGTCACGACAATGTAAAGCCCCAGCATCCGGCGCCGGCCGAACCGGTCCGAAAGCAGGCCGCCCGCCACGCAACCCAGGGCCGAGATCATCGTGGACAGCAGGGCCAGCGTTGCGATCGTTTCGTTCGTCAAGCCGAGTTCCACCGCGAGATTGGAGCCCAGCGCGTAAGAGAGCGAATGCGCCCCGCAGGGCAGCATGGCGAAAACCGCGGCCAACAATGCGCTTCGCGAACCGAAGAACGCCTTCAACGCCCGGCGCACATAACCGCGGATCTCCCCGCCGATCGCTCGCAGCCGCGGCCCCACCGGCGGCGAACCGTCGGTGATCTTCGGCTCACGCATGGGAAGGGCGATGAACAGGGTCACCGCGAGTATGCACGCGCACACGAAGACAAACGTCGTGTTGAAGTTGACGTATCTGGACAAAAACAGCACGCCCGCCCCGCCCACGGCCTGCCCGCAATAGGCGCCGGCGAACATCAGGCCGTTCGCCAGGCCGCGCTCCTTTTCCTCGAGCACGCCGCAGGCCAGGGCGTCGATCGCCACGTCCTGCGTGGCCGCGAAGATATTGATCACCACCACCAGCGCGGTGAACAGCCCCATCTCCTTGGCAAAATCGATCCCCATTCCCGCCATCAGCGCGATGATGATCGCGCACTGGGCGGCGACGATCCAGACCCGCCGCCGGCCGAGACGTTCGGAATACACGATGTCGACGACCGGCCCGATCATCCACTTCCACGCCCAGGGCAGATACAGCACCCCCACGAAAAAGCCGATCTGGCTCGGGCTCACTCCCTGCCGGCGCATCTGCGTCGCCACCGCGGTGGCGGTGAACCCCAGCGGAATGCCTTCCGTCACGTACAGAAAGAAGAACGTGGCGAGCCGGCCCCACTTTTTGGCCAGCAGGTTGGGCAGCATCGGCATGGCGATTACTATAACGCCCCGGGTCGGGACGGAGCGCCATCCCCAGATGAGGCGGACGGCTTCCGCGTCGGCCTGCGTTCATTCCGCTTGCGGAGACCGGATCCCCGCGCCGGCCGGAGTCTTTTCATGCTGACGGCAATCACCAGAGAAGTCAGCCCCGGCCTCGCTCGATGCGAACTGACGCACCTCAAGCGCCGGCCCATTAACCTCAAGGCGGCAATCAGGCAGCATCGTGCTTATTGCCAATGCCTGGCCCAGCTGGGTTGCAACCTCATTGCCCTTCCTGCCGAACCCGGCCTGCCCGATTCGGTCTTCGTGGAGGATGCGGCGGTGGTGCTTGACGAATTGGCAGTCATCACGCGGCCGGGCGCGGAATCACGACGTGGAGAACTCGCCGCGATCGAAGAGGCACTGACGCCGTTTCGACAGATCGAGCGCATCAGAGCCCCCGCGACTCTGGACGGCGGGGATGTTCTCCACGCCGGATCAACGCTCTATGTAGGCATTACTTCCCGCACCAATCGCCAGGGCGTCGCGCAACTGCGCGAGATTGTTCAACCACACGGCTATCGCGTGAAGTCGGTCTCGGTCACCGGCTGCCTCCACCTCAAGTCCGCCTGCACCTTCGTGGGGCAGGAGACGCTTCTCATCAATCGCGGCTGGGTGGATGAAGAGCTGTTTGGCGGTTGGAACCTGCTCGATGTCGATCCGGCCGAACCGGCCGCCGCCAACGCACTGCTCGTGGGCGAAACGATCGTCTATCCCACGGCCTATCCTCGCACGCGCAGCCTTCTTGAGGATCACGAGTTTATCGTCAAGACGGTAGACAACACCGAGCTTGCCAAGGCCGAAGGCGGCGTCACCTGCTGCAGCCTGATTCTCAGCAGTTAGCCGAGCACATTACGTGATCCGGCCCGATTCCGGAAAACACGCGCTATTCCGCATTACCAATCCGGTTAGGATGCCGTGCGAGTGGTTAACCGAGAAAAGTGGCTAAGAGACGATATATGCGAGGGTTACATGCAGCAGCAGTTCCCCGATCCCTGCGGTTGTTCGCCATGTGAGATCCGCATCTAAGTTATGGCATTCTTCGGAGGTTGGTCTACAATGGCCGGGTGGACTACCGGAATGACCGGGGGAGAATGACCGGACGCCTGAAAAGGCGCTGCCGAGGTGTGGCAACTCCGCTGGCGCCGACGAAAGGAGGAGATGGTGATGACTCGATCAATTTCCAGCGTGCGGACAACAGTGCGGCTCATGCTGGCGGCGTGCATGGCAGCGGCAATACCTGAGTCTGCCCTCGCCGGCGTTGAGGTGAACTGGGTCAACGAAGAGCTGTATCAGTTTGAGATCACGCACGTGCCTGATTTTGACCAGGTGCGGAGCGCGCTCCCCAACGAGGGTCGGGCCTACTGCGTGCCGACATCCGCAGTCAACTGGGCCGCGTACTTCGCCAACCACGGACTGCCCGACCTTCCGCCGGGGCCGGGCTACTGGGAAGCGCCCTTCATGTATGACAAGGCCACCGATGCCATCTGGGGCATGGGGTTGGCCATGC
>CP070772.1:3445018-3466442 GCA_020345805.1 Phycisphaerales bacterium
CCTTGGGCGGACGAATCAGGCCCTTGATGATCTGGCCCTTGCGGAGCCCGAACTTGCGGATCTGCGAGGGGCTGACGTAGACGTCGTCGGGAGAGGCGAGGTAGGAGTATTCCGGAGAGCGAAGGAAGCCGTAGCCATCGGGAAGGACTTCCAGGGTTCCTTCGCCGATCATCAGGCCGTGCTTGCGGGCCCGGGCCTTGAGGATCTCGAAGACCAGCTTCTGCTTCTTCAGGGTGGCGAAATCGGGAATCCGATGGCGCTTGGCGATCTTGTGCAGTTCCTCCAGCGCCATGTGCTGGAGCGCAGCAAGGCTCAGATCATCCTTCTTGGTCAGGTCATACTTGCCCTGCGCTTCCTCTTCGAGGGCGGCGGCTTCGGCTTCCAGCTCCTCATCAGTGGGAACCTCGCCCGGCTGCAGCATCGGGGTCAACACCGCGGTGGCGGAGGAACCGCTCCGCTTGCGACGACGGCGGGACTTCTTGGACGGCATAACGAATGTTGGCTCCTGAAGGAATTGGATCGGGGCGCCGGCCTTCAATACCGGGAGATGCACCCTGTTTGCATTCTGAGCGTCGATTCGACGCAAAAGTGCTTCAGCATGTCCGGGAGGGACTCTTGAGGCGCCGGTGTGGTTCATCATGCCCCGGTGGTGACGAGAGGAGAACCGTCACGGACACTGAATGAGGGGGCAACGCGCGGGAAAATGCGCTCACCGGCTGCCAGCATGTTTCTCGGGACCACCCGTTGTCCGGTCTTCTCAGCGCTCAAGAGGAGGCGATGATCTCCGCCAGGACGCGACTGACCTGCTTGTGAAGGGCGGTCAATTCACGGTTGTTGCTAATGACATAATCGGCTTTCTCCCGCTTCACGTCAAGTGGAAGCTGACAATCTTCTCGCTGCTTCAGCTCCGCCTCATCCCAGCCGCGGGCCCGCCCCACCCGCTCCAGACGCACGGATCGATCCGCCTCCACGAAGATCACCGCATCGCAGATCCGGTCCAGATTCGCCTCAAAAAGCAGGGGGGCGTCGATCACCAGGGCCGGTGCGTCGGGTCCGGCGGATGCAAACTGCTCCCGCCGGCGCTGCCCGATCCAGGGGTGAGTGAGCCCTTCCAGACGGCCCCGCTGCTCCGGATCCTCGAAGACGATCGCGCCCACCGCGGATCTGGAAATCTCGCCCGCCTCGTCGAGAATCCCGCGGCCCCACCAGGAGACCAGCTCGTCGCGGATGGCCGGATCGGTCAGCGCGGCCCGGCCAAGTTCATCCGAGTCGCAGACCACGCAGCCCAGTTCGGCCAGGATCGCCGCCACCGCGCTCTTGCCCGAGCCGATCCCCCCCGCCAGGCCGATCACCGGTTTGGAATGTCCCTCACTCATAATCCGCGTTGGCCGGCCTCGCCTTTCACGATTTCACCGTTGCGCTTGAGCAAGCCGGGCCGTCCCCGGCCCCGGCGACGTGCGACGCACACGTACATACGTTCCACGAAACGGAAGTCCTGTGCAATCCGGACAACGCCCGGGTCGGGGACGACCGGGCTCGCTTCAGGTTAGTTCCGTGTACACCTCCTGGCGGGGACCTGCGTCATTTGACCATCCTCGTCCAGGTCGTGCCTTCCGGGCCATCCTTGATGGCGATGCCCATCGCCAGCAGCTCATCGCGGATGGCGTCGGCGGCGGCCCAGTCCTTCGCGGCGCGGGCTTCAGTGCGTTGAGCGATCTTCGCTTCGATGATCGCCGCTTCGTCTTTGTCTGCGCTGCCCGCCTCGCGCTGAAGATCGAGAACGCCGAGCACTGAATTCATGGCGTTGAGTGCATCGAGCTCATCGGCATAGGTTGTCGAGCCAGTGCCGGCGGCAGGCGCGGCATCCGTTCGGATCTGTGACGCCGCTTCATTCAGCACGCCGATCGCCCGGGCGATGTTCAGGTCATCACACAGTGCCTGCTTGAACGCGAGCAGCGCTTCGGACAAAGGCCCGGGGCCGTCCAGCGCGACATTCCTGTGCTCACTCAGCCAGTCCTGAAGCTTCGCCCAGCGATCGACCTGCCGCTGGGAGTCCTTCAATCCCTGGAACGTGAAGTTGGCGTTGGAACGGTAGTGGGTCTTTATCAGCTCCAGGCGCAGGGCAGCCGGCGAAGCGCCCTTGTCCAGCATGTCCTGTAGCGTGAAGAAGTTCCCCTTGCTCTTGGACATCCGGTCGCCTTCGACCATCAGGTGCCGGCCGTGGAACCAGTAGCGGGCGAAGTAGTCAGCCCCGGAGAAGCCGCGGGCCTGGGCGAGCTCGCATTCGTGATGAGGGAAGAGGTTGTCCTCGCCCCCGGAATGCAGGTCGATCATGCCGTTGGTGTCGGCCCCAAGCAGGCTCTGGGCCATCACCGAGCATTCCAGGTGCCAGCCGGGATAGCCCTCGCCCCAAGGCGTGGGCCATTTCATGATGTGGCTGGGGTCCGGCTTCCAGAGCAGGAAATCGGCGGGGTGCTTCTTGAAGGCCTGGTTGGCCTCGTCGATCCGCCCGCCTTCCCCGCTGCGGATCGAATCGGGTGTGTTGCCGGACAACTGGCCATAGTCGGGAAAGGACTGGACGTCGAAATAGACCGCGCCGTCGTCGGCTACGTAGGCGTGCCCCTTGTCGATGAGCGCCTTGACCAGGCCGACCATGGGTTCGATGAATCGCGTGGGGCGGGGCATCAGCTCCGGATGCTCGGCCTGCTCGATGGCGACCTTCAGCCCGAGCATGCGGGCATCGCGCAAGAACTCATCGGCGTAGAAATCTGCGATGGCGTAGGGATCGGTCGGATCGATCTCCACGTCGGACGGGAGCTTGCCGCTTTTCTTCGCCTCGGCCACCCGCTGGGCGGCGACCTCCATCTTATCCTCGCCCCCGCCGTCGGCGATCTCGTCATCGGTCATGTGCCCCACGTCCGTGATGTTCATCACGTGCTTCACTTCATAACCGATCAGCTCCAGCGTGCGGCGAAGAACGTCGGCGACCAGGAACGACCGGAAGTTGCCGATGTGGGCGTAGTCGTACACGGTCGGACCGCAGGAGTAGAACGTCACCTTCTTCCCCGCCGGATCCAGAGGCACGAACTCTTCTTCGCGGTTGGTGAGCGTGTTGTAGATTCGAAGCTTCATGGTGGGTGAGCCTGAAACAAGAGACGGCCGCGAGCGGTGCGGCCGGGGGTGAGCGGAAACGGTTGGCTGACCAGCGCAGGGTCAACTGGGCGGCAGGCCGGCCTCCTGCCGCTTCAACTCCCGGACCTTGATACAGATGTGGTATTCGTAGATCGCCTGGAGCATGCAGTAGGTTAGCCCGGCCCGCCCGTCGAGAAAACCCCGTTTCAGCAGGTAGAGGTACAGGAACTTGAAGATCGGACGGCCGGGGAGACGGAAGGAGAGGTTCTTCATCTCGAACCTGCGGGTCATGGCGTCGGAGGAGAACAGGTTCCCCCACTTCAGCGGGCGTTCCTTCAGCGCCCTGACCGTCTCCTGCGCCTCGTAGCTGGAGTAACGGTTGTGCCGCTCGAGCCACTCGTGCAGGCCTTTGCTGAAGTTGTAGTGGATGAACTGCTGCTTGAGATAACCGACTTCGCCGGTGACGGTCGGGATGGGATTGGCCATGCGCGCAAAGCGGATGTGCGGGGGCTGGAAGAAGCGCATGATGTAGCCCGGGGGCATCGCCCTTTTTATCCACTTGCCCATGAAGTAATTCCGACGGCCGCAATAGAAGGCGACGCGCTTCTCGTTCGCGTCATCGGCAATCGCAAGAATCTCGTCCTTCAACTGAGGCGTCATGCGCTCATCCGCATCGAGATAGAAAACCCACTTGTGCCTGAAGTCGATGTTCTCCATCGCCCAGTTCTGGTGGGGGCCGCGGCCGTCGTAGGCGCGCTCATACCACCGGCAGCCGCGCTCGCGGGCGATCTGCTTCGTGCCGTCGGTGCTCAGCGAATCGAGCACGACGATGTCATCGAAGCCCTCCAGACTGTCGAGCAGGCCCGGGAGGTTGTCCCCCTCGTTCAGCGTCTGGATGAAGATGGAGACGGGCATGGGCAGTACGTCAAAATGCCGAACGCAGCGGCCGCGGTCGTGCCGCGTTTTGAACCTCAGGTGTCTTGTGCCTCGGTGGCCATCACGCGGTCCCGCACGGGCCTGGCGGGTGACCCCATGTACACCTTCCACGGCTCGAGGTCCTTGAATACGCTGCTGCGGGCGCCCACCACCGCTCCATCGCCGATGGTCACGCCGGGGGCGACGAAGACGTCCGCGGCGAGCCAGACATCCGTTCCGATGGTGATGGGCAATGGCACCAGCGGGCGATTGGGCTTCTCGAAATCGTGGGTGGCCCCGCAGAGATAGCTGTATTGGCTGACCACGCTGTTGGCTCCGATCCGCAGTTTTCGAGGGCAATACACGTCCACGTCCTCGCCGATCGTGGCGTACTCAGCCATCTGGAGATTCCAGGGCGCCCAGATCCGGGCTCGGGGATAGACCCGGGCGGTCGGGTGCAGCTTTGCCCCGAACAGCCGCAGCAGCCAGTTCCGCCAGCGATGAAACGGCCGGGGCGAGAAGCGGAACAGCGTGCCCTGTACCAGTCCCCAGACGCCGCGGGCGAAACGGTTGCCCACGCTGTGGGTGCTTCTTCGCTCGGTGCGGGCCTCGCTGGCTGGCTGGCTCAACTGTTTGCTCCGCTCTGTTCCGGCCTATCGCTCACGGTTCGAGGAGCCTGCCGATCCATATCGACCGGGCAAGGGTGGTTGGGTTAGTCCCGGCGACCTTCAGGAGGGATTCATGACCCGTTGCTTTCTCGGCGTGGCCGGCTGCCCTGCTGCTACGGTCCATCCCGGGAGGTTGTTCTCGACCAGGGCCCGGGCTCCAACCACCGTTCCCTCCTCGATCGTCACGCCGGGCATGACCAGGGTGTCGGCAGCAACCCAGCAGTCGTCCCTGATGGTTATCGGCCCAGACTCCAGGGGAAAGCCTGCCCGAGAGGGATTACGGCAGCAGGTGGTGAGGATGGCCAGCTGGCTGATCACGCACCGATCACCAACGGTGATTGTGGCCTGGCCACGGAGGGCAGCCTGGTCGCCGACAACGGTCAGCTCGCCCAGTGTGATTTTCCACGGTCTCTCGATTAGCGCGGTCCTGCGCACTTTGGTCTTCGGTGTGAGTCTCATTCCAAACGATCTGAGCAGACCGCGACGAGGTGCATTCCAGTTGTGGAATGTGAAACGAAAGAGATACCGGCCAACCCACCGCCAGAGGAACGCGCGGAGCGGAGGATCCGACAATCCGGACGTCGGGCCCGTCATTGCCCCTTCTCCGCCGGCTGGGCGGGATTACCGCGCAGGGAGGTACCATCAGGGAAATCGCGATAGACGCTTGCCCGGGGCCAGACCCGACAGCCGGCGCCGAGAGTCACGTTGGGGCCCACATAGGCGTCAAGCCCGATAAAACTCCCGTCCCCGATGCTGATCGGCGGAGTCAGCAGCGGAAACGTGGAATCATTCATGTCGTGAGTACCGGCACAGAGATGAGCGCGATAGTCGATAACCACATTATCACCAAGCGTGATCGGCCCAAGCGTATAGAGGATCGCGCGGTCCTCGACCTGGACGTTGTTGCCCACGTGCAGGTTCCACGGGACCACAATCTCCACGCCGCGGGCGAAGCGGCAGCCTCGACCCGCCGAACCCCCGAACAGGCGTATCAGGGCCGACCGGGCGGAGGGAAACAGGAGCCAGAGGAACCTGCCGGCGGTCATCCACAGGAGCCGGATGAACTTCTGCTTCGTCGTCCAGGCCGAGCGGCGGGCAGGTGGCGTATGAGGAGAATTCATGCTCTCGGGAGTATCGGCAAAAAGACCTTGGATTGCTATCGTACAGGGTTGCTCTAACCGAACTTGTCAAAGATGGCCCCGCCCGGTCCGGAGTTGCCGATGACGGTCACCAAACGGCTGGAATCACTGGCCAGAGCCCTACTGCCGCCTGCCGGAGCTCGCCTGGCCAAGCGCTGGGCGGTGCACGGCCGTTACTGGGCGCAGGCCCGGGCATGTCGGCGGGGCTTTCGAGAATATGGCGATCGCTACCCGCAGAAGGTGCTGTTCGTGGCGGGGCTTCCGAAAAGCGGAACGACCTGGCTGGAGAAGATGCTGGCCAGCTATCCGGGTTTCTACGAACTGCTGATTCCCGACGTGGCCGCCCACGAGCTCCGCACCGGCGGCAGCCATGACTATGACCTGCCCGCCGACATTTTCTCTCGGTTTCGGGACATGTTGGTGCTCACCAAGATGCACGTGCACGGCTCGCCGCACAACCTGAGACTGCTGAAGCAGGCCGGGGTGAAGTACGTAGTGCTCCATCGTGATCTCCGGGACGTTTCCGTCAGCCACTACTTCTATGTGCGCCAGACGCCGTGGCATCCGGAGTATCCGATCTATCGTGATCTTCCGATGGAAGATGCACTTGCGGTCTATGCGGATCGAACGCTTCTGGATTACGTGCAGTGGGTCCGCGGCTGGCATGAACGACTGGATCAGGAACTGGGATTGGAGATCCGGTATGAGGAGATGCTGGCGGATGCCGGGGAGGTACTTACCCGCGTGGCGGAGCATTTTCAGCTTGACAGCTCGCCGGAAACGGTCGGGCGAATCGTGGACATCCATAGTTTCAAGCGATTGAGCCGGGGCCGGGACCGGGGCCAGCAGAGCAAAAAGAGCTTCTTCCGGAAAGGGATCGCCGGGGACTGGAAGAACCATTTCACCCCGGCAGTCACCGATAAGTTCAAAGCGGCGATCGGGGAATTCCTGGTGGAGTACGGCTACGAAAAGGATCTGTCCTGGTAATGTTCGCTGCGAAACCGTCCGGGATGGGTGGCAATCCGCGTTACGCCGGTTTTGGAGTTCAATACCGGCGTGGCAGAGCCGACTATACTTGCAGTCTCCGCTAAGCGAAGCTGATCTGGAGCCCGTCGATGTCAGAGCCGTCCGTCAAAACGTCCGACCTGCGCGTGGTCATTCTCAACCAGTACTACGTTCCGGACGTCGCCTCGACCGGACACCTGCTGTCGGAGCTGGCCGAGTACCTCGCCGAGCACGGGGCGGAGGTCAGCGTGTTGGCGACCCAACCGTCCTACGGCCCGCCGGAGACCTGGCAGGAATGTCCCAGGTACGCCGAGGAGAACGGCGTGAAGGTCCTGCGAATGTGGACCACCCGTTACTCCAAGGACAGCGTTATCGGCCGCACCATCAACTCCATGACCTTCCTGATCCAGCTCACGTTACGGATCCTGTTCCGGCGGAACCGCGGGGAAGTGTTCCTCTACACCACCAACCCGCCCTATCTGGGCGTAATCGGGGCGTTCATCCGCCTGTTCCGCCGGCATCCGTACGTGGTGCTTCTGCACGACTCCTACCCCCAGCTGGCGACGCTGGTGGGGAAGTTCAAGGAAGGCTGCCTTCTGGACCGTCTCTGGCACCGCTGCAATCGCTTCATGTACAAGCGGGCCGACCAGTCCATCGTGCTGTGCAAGAAGGCGGTGGAACTTGTGCGTGACACGTACGACATTCCTGAAGAGCGCATCCACATCATCCACAACTGGGCCGACCCCGGGGAGATGAAGCCCAAGCCCAAGGCGGAAAGCAAGTTCGCCCAGCAGCACGGTCTGGTTGAGCCGTTCACCGTCCTCTATTCCGGCAACCTCGGACTGTACTACGAGTTCGAGACCATCATCAGCGCGGCGGAACTCTTGAAGGACGAGAACTTCCGCCTGGTGTTCATCGGCGCCGGCGGGAGTCGCGACTGGATCGCGGAACAGATCGAGAAGCGCAATCTCACCAACACGATGCTGCTGCCCTACCAGCCGTTCGAGATGCTGCCGGAATCACTCACCGCCTGCGACGCATCGCTGGTCACGATCCAGAAGGGAGTGGAGGGTATCAGCTATCCGTCGAAGCTTTACGCGTCGCTTTCGGTGGGGCAGCCGATCCTCGCCATCAGCGAACCCGGATCGGAGCTCATCGAGCAGGTAGTCGATACCAATGTCGGTTACTGGAACGCTCTGGGCGATGCCGAGGGACTGGCAAACACGATCCGCAAGATGATGAAGGATCCGGAAGGCTGCCGGGAGATGGGCAAGCGGGCCCGCGAGTTGTTCGAACGCGAGTATACGCGTGACGCCTCGGCTGAAAAATACGCCGCAGTCTTCAAGTTGACCTATGCCGAACAGATAGGCAGGTGACCGTCGTGGACTCCAGCAGCGAACGAACAGCGCGAAGCGGGAGATTGCGAGTTCTGTTCGTCACCGAAGACGATCCGCTGTACGTGATCCGTTTCTTCGAGGCGTTCTTCGCCGAGTATCCCCGGGACGAGTTTGAGATCAGCGCGATCACCATCGACGACGCGTTCCACGAACCGATCCGGAAGACGGCCAAACGATTGTGGCGGGTCTACGGGCCGGTCGATTTCCTGCGCCTTTCCCTGCGCTACGCATCGGCGAAGCTAAGGGGCAGGTCAATAGCGGCGCTGGCCCGCCGGGCGGGCATCCGGGAAATGCCCACAAAATCGGTCAATGATCCGGCATACGTGGAGCAGGTGCGTGGGCTGGGGCCGGATGTGATCGTTTCCGTCGCGGCGCCGGAGATATTCCGCAAGGACATTCTCGAATCGGCCCGGCTGCGCTGCATCAACATACACTCCGGGCGGTTACCCAAGTACCGCGGCATGATGCCCACGTTCTGGCAGCTCCTGCACGGGGAGTCGCAAGCGACGGTCACCGTGCACGAGATGGCCATCAAGCTCGACGCCGGCGACGTGCTCGGCACGCTTGACTTCCCCCTCAGGGAGAAGGACTGCCTGGATCGGGTGATCGTGGAAACAAAACGCCAGGGAGCGCGGTTGATGATCGAGGTTTTGAGGAAGGTCGCCGCGGGAACGGACGAACCGCAGCCGCTGGACATGGCCGGCAAGGAGTACTTCTCCTTCCCCAAGGCCGAGGACGCCAAGGCATTCCGCAAGCGCGGCCACCGGATGCTCTGAGCCGCCGGCCGCCGAGATCACCGGCCCGAACCGGCAGCGGACAGGCCGAATCATGCCCGCCCTCTCACCGACACTCGCACATGACCGACATCAGCACCGACAAGTTCCCCAACGCCGCCGCCATGTCCGTCGACGTGGAGGACTGGTTCCAGGTCGAGAACCTCAAGACCGTCATCAACGAGGACACCTGGGACAAGCGGGAACTCCGCGTGGAGCGCAACGTCGATTTCATGCTCCAGGCCATGGCCGACTGCAACGTGACGGGGACGTTTTTCATCCTCGGGTGGGTGGCGGAAAAGGCCCCCTCGCTCATCAAGCGTATCGCCGACGCCGGTCACGAGATCGCGTCACACGGCTACGGCCACGATCTGATCTACAACCTTTCCCATGATCAATTCCGCGCGGATGTGGAACGGGCCAGGAAGTACGCCGAAGATTTGACCGGCCAACAGGTGCGCGGTTACCGGGCCCCGAGCTTCTCCATCACCGACTGGGCCATCGACATCCTTCAGGAGACCGGCTTCGAATACGACTCGTCGTCTTTTCCCACCGTCGCGCACGACCGTTACGGCAAGCTGACGGGAATGGATGCGGGCCAGCCGATCGTGGATCTGCGGCCGGGATTCACGGAACTGTGTGTCTCCTGCCTGAAGCTGGGCAAGCGCGGGCTGCCCTGGGGAGGCGGCGGCTACTTCCGAATAATCCCCTACCCGATCTTCAAGCGCGGCGTGCGCCGGATCCTCAACGCCGGACAGCCTTACGTGTTCTACATTCATCCCTGGGAAGTCGACGCAGGCCAGCCGCGGATCAAGGGGTTGAAGCGAACACATCGTTTCCGGCATTACGTGAACCTGAGCCGGGGCCGGGGGCGATTCGCCAGGCTGCTCCGTGATTTCGAGTGGACCACGATGTCGGATCTGCTGGCGCTATGGAAGGCGCAAAACAGCGCTTCGGAAGCGGTGACGGCCTGACACCCGCAGAGGTCCGTGCCGGCGGTGCGATTCCGATCAACCTCTGAATCTGACGATCTCGGCGGGCGGCTGGTGCCAGTCGGCGCTGAGGCGGTGACCTTCGGCCACGTACCACTCGACCATGCTCCGGATGCCCTGCTTAAGGGAAACAGAAGGTTGGAAGCCGGCTTCGAGAACTTTGTCGGCCTCGAACTTCGTCTGCACCGAGTACATCTTCTTCACCCGGGCCGATGAGATGGGAAGGTTCTTTCCCGTCAGAGCGATGACGAGGTCAAAGGGAACGGCCATCAACAGGACCAGCCACATCGGGAAGCGCAGCTTCGGAGTGCCCTTGCCCAGCGCTTCGTAGACCGTCTCCGTGATCTCCATGCTGGTCAGGTCCGGCTTGTCGATGTAGTTGAACACGTCGAAGGCCGGCAGATCGTCCTTGCCCCACAGGTACATCGTGGCCTCCACGATGTTCTCGATGTAGGAGAGGCTCTTGATGTTGACTCCCCTGCCCACCACCAGGAACCGGCCTCGGTGAATCTGGCTGATGAGCGTGTACATGTTGGCGAAGTTGCGCCGACCAAAAGTGACGGTGGGACGGATGACCAGACAGCGCCGGCCGTCACCCTTCCCGGTCCAGGCGCGGAACACCGCTTCGCCCGCCAGCTTTGACGCGCCGTAAGGACTGTTGGGCTCCGCCGGGGAATCCTCGTAATGAGGCTCGGGCGCGTCACCGTAAACCGCCACGGTGGAATAAAACACGATCCGCTTCACGCCCAGTTCGTCCATCACGTCACAGATGGTCTGACTGGCCCGCTCGTTCACGTCGAAGTAGGTGTCGTGCTCGATGCCGAAGTCATGGTGGGCGGCGGCGAGGTGGACGACGGCTTCGCACCCGTCCAGCGCCGCCCGCAGCGCCTCGGGGTCGCGTATGTCGCCCTTCACGAACCGAGCCGCGGAGGCATCGAAGTCCGGATCGATCAAATCAAGGATGATCAGCGCGTGCCCTTCGGCCCGAAGCCTTTCGTAGAAGTATCGGCCGATAAAACCTGAACCGCCGGTGATACAGATATTCACGATCCGAAACCTCCCACTACGTCGCGTACGCCGGTCTGCCAATCGGGAAGCGAGATCCTATCAGATCACCTCCCGGCCATAGATGCAACGATCGACACGATCGACGGCCGAATGCAGTCCCGGCGGTCGGCGAAGCGTCCGAGATCAGCCTCGCTCACGAGCCGTATTTGGCCATGTACTGGTCATGGATCCAGGCGTAGGTCTTCGCCATGCCGTCACGGAGACGGATGGAGGGCTCCCAGCCGAAGTACTTCTGGATGAGGGTGTTGTCGCTGTTGCGGCCGTTGACTCCCTGAGGCTTGGTCAGGTCGTAGTTGCGCTTGAGCTTGATGCCCGCGATATCCTCGACGATGTCCACGAGACCGTTGACGGTGACCAGCTCATCGGACCCGAGGTTCAGCGGCTCTTCCACATCGCTCTGGGTGAACATCTGGATGCCCTTGAGGCAGTCATCGATGAACATGAACGAGCGGGTGCGGGTGCCGTCGCCCCAGATTTCCATCTCGTGCTCGCCGGTATGCTTGGCGTGGATGACCTTGCGACAGATGGCGGCGGGGGCCTTCTCGCGCCCGCCCTCCCAGGTGCCGAACGGGCCATAGACGTTGTGGAACCGGGCCATGCGGGTGGTCAGGCCGAAATCCTCGCGGAAATGCCGGCACATGCGCTCGGTGAAGAGCTTCTCCCAGCCGTAGCCGTCCTCGGCCATGGCCGGATATGCGTCCTCTTCCTTCAGAGGCACCACGTCGGTGTCCTTCTGCTTGTCGGCGTTATAGACGCAGGCGGAGGAGGAGTAGAAGTAGCGCTGGCAGCCGCAATCCTTGGCCGCCAGGAGCATATGGGTGGAGATGAGCACCGAGAGCATGCAGGCGGCCTTGTGGGTCTCGATGAAGCCCATGCCGCCCATGTCGGCGGCGAGCATGTAGATCTCGTTGGCGCCGTCCGCGGCCTGATAGCAACTGTCCCTGAGACGAAGGTCCGCCTGGAGGTTATCCACGTCCTCGAAGCACTGCTCCCACTCGTCGAACGGCTTGATATCGACGGAGCGGATGTTGGTGTAACCCTGCCTGCGGAAGTCGGCGACCAGATGGCCCCCGATGAAACCTCCACCGCCACATACCACAATCAGATCGTCTTTCTTGGCCATGGCCGTTCCTTCCCTTCAGGTTATCGGCCGTTCCGACCCGTGCGGGCACCGTGAACGGCAGTGCGGTTGATGCTGACTCAAACTACTGACGATAGCCGCCTGAGGTTCATCCGATCCAACGAAGACGCTCCAGAATGGCCAGATCCTCTCCGGCGCGTCCAACCGCGGGAACGGGTCGGGAATCCCGGCCTATGCCATGGGGTTTCGGCGATTGACAAATCAGCCTTGAAGGCTGACCCGACCGCCGACCAGATTCCCCGTCTCTTCGGCCGGCCGCCCGGTCACTCCGGCGGCCGGGCGGGCCGGAGAGCTCTGCATCAGGCTGGCGGCCGCGTTCTCCTTCACCAGCTTTTTCATAAGCAACGACCAGGTTTCCCGCTCGTAGCGGAGGAGATTGAGCACCTCGTCAACGATGGCGGGATTCCGCTCGCTGCTGGCGTTCATGAGCCTGGTGTACATGAACGTGTACAAGGCGGAGAGCTTCCGGCAGAGGTCGGGGTCCTGCTCCGGGCAGAGGCTGTTGATGAGCTCCATAAGGATGGCCTGGCATCGGGTGACGCCGTTGTAGGCCTGCTCATAGTCCTTCTTTCCCAGACCTTCCCTGCCCTGCTCGGCGAACCTGATCGCCCCGTCGAAGAGCATAAGCCGCAGCTCCGCCGGATTGGCGGTCATGACCTGGGTCCGGAGATAGGCGTTGGGCGTCGAGGCCGTCATGCTGCGGTCTTTATCGGCTTATTGGCCACACTGGATCGGCCGGGGATGACGGTTTTCAGCAGTTTCGCATCAGGATGTCATCCGGTCGTATTCGAGGCTGTGATGAGTGACTGGATGGACGCGATGGCGCTGGATTGGCTCTGGAGCAGCGCGATGGCCCTCTCCATGGCCACGAATTGCCTCTCCAGCCGGGCCCGCCGGGCCTCCAGCCGCTCGTCGAAATCTGCAATCCGGTCGTTGGCCAGCTCGATCATGTCCGTAAAGCTCTGATCGGCCAGCGTCATGGTGCCGTCGATGGAGTTGGTGAGCCCGTCCAGCAGATCGTCGAAGATCTGGCCGATTCCGCGGGCGGTGACCGTGGGATCGAGCTTGGTGACGGTGACCCCGTCGGCGATCTCCTCCGTGGTGTTGGTGGTGGCCTCGTATGTCGCGAAGAGATTCTCGACCGCCTCGGGGTCGTTCGCGTAGGCCGTCTCGAACTTGTCCTGGTCGAAGGTCAACTGTCCGTCGGAGCCGACTTTTATCCCCACCTGCGAGAGGTACTGATACTGCGTATCGACGCCCTCCACGCTGCCCTGCACCACCCGGAACAGCGCGGTGCGGACTCGAGAGGCGGTTGGGTCACCCAGCAGGACACCCTTCTCTTCGGTATCGACATCGAAGAAGTCGTACTGGTCGATCCGGCCGATCGCGTCGTTGAACGTGGTCACCAACTGCTTGACCGCATCGATGATCGTGGTGGTGTCCCGTTCGATGGTGACGGTTACCGCATCGTCACTGGCCGCGACCAGTTCGATCGTCAGCCCGCTCACCACGTCGTCGATGGAGTTGGAGGAGCTGGTGAGCAGGAACGCGTCCTCCGGATCGTCGGAACCGAAGAAGACCTTGGCATCGCGGCCGGCCGAGAGAGTGGTCAGCCCGAGATCCGCGCCCTGCGGATCGATGATGAGCTCGCCGCGGGCTCCGTCGATCAGGGAACTGAAGGTGATGCGGTAGGGACTGGATCCGGAGCCGGTATTGATGATGGAGGCGGTCGCCGGGATACCCGCGTCATTGACCGCGCTGACCACCTCGGCGAGCGTGTCGCTCTCGTCAAGCTCGATCACCTGCTCGTAAGAACCGTCGATATAGCCGTCCTCCACGGTGTCGGACTCGCCGAGGATATTCAGATCCTGGGCGGTGGAGCCGCTGACGGCCTCAACCTTGAGGGCCACGAACTGATCCTCAGTATCCTCGGCCTCTTCGATCAGCAGGCCGTCGCCGTTGTCGTTGATCCGGGCGTTGATGGCCAGACCCTTGGAGTTGATCTCCGCGATTATGTCGTAGAGGGTCTCGGCATCCGAGCCGATGGAGACCACTGCCGATTCGCCGAAGCCGTCGGTGATTCGGAAGCTGCCGGTGCCGATTCCCCGTCCGTAGTTCAAGTCCTCCAGCCTGGCGGCTTCGGACACGTATCGAAGCTGAAGGTTCGTGCCTACCACCGTGGTATCGGCGACATCGGCCTCAATGCCCAGGGCCGTGGCCCCGTCGCCGGAGACGACCAGGTTGCCCGCGGTACTGCCGGAGGTGTCGGTTATCAGCAGACCGGTGCCTGCGCTGTTGAGGCTGGCGGTGATCGCGACCCCCCCACCGTCCGCCTCGTCGTTGATCCGGGTAACGATCTCACTGAGTGAGTCGTAGGTATCCAGATCGTTGATGGTAAGCGAAGCTCCGGCACGGTCAGTTATGGTGACGGAAGTCGCGCCGTTGAGACCGTCGCCGCCGTTGAGGTTGCGTACCAGCACCGAGCCCAGCGCGGCGATAAGGCGCTCGCCGTTGAGGGTGTCGGACGCCACGCCGGCCGTCTCCAGGCCCAACGCGGAGGCGGCATACGGGTTGGCCGCGCTCGCGGCGACAATCAGGTCACCGCCACCACCGGTGGTGTCGGTGAGTTTGAGGCTCACGCCGTCGTCGCCCAGCGCCGCGACGATCTTTCCCCCGTTGTTCTCCGCGTTGTTAATGCGATCGATAACCTCTCCGATGGTGGTGGCGGCGGGATCCTGGATCGTGTTGGGGATGAGATCGCCGTCAAAGCTGTCGGCGGCAACGCCGGTCTCGTTGAGGATTCCCAAATCCTCCGCGGTATCGGTGTCATTGTCGCCCGCACCGAGGACCTTCAGGTTTTCGGCGCCTCCGACCGTGTCGGTGACGGTCAGCCTCTCGCCGTCGGTTATGGAAAGCTCTAGGTGTCCGCCGGTTTCGGTGCTGACGCGAGTGATCAACCCCCCCACCGTGGTCACGCCCGTGAGATCGACCTCGTATTCGGTTCCGTCCCGGGCGATGAACTTTATGTCGGGATTCTCTTCGTCATCACTGATGGTGACCCCGGCGCCGTTGTTAAGGTCCGCCAGCAGCGTGTCGGTGGTGATGTCGGCGTCGATTCGGCCCAGATCGACATCGATCAGCGTCCCGTCACGCGCGGTGATTCTGAAATCAGCGACATTATTGCGGGTAAGCACCCCGTTGCCGTCGTTCAGCGAAGTAAGGGCGGTGCCGAGGCCGAGAGTGTTGATGTCCGTACCGGTCAGAGTGTTTCCGGCCGCGGAGCCGGCGATGCCCAGATCGGTGGCGGTGGTGTAGCCGGTTGCGTTGGCCACGGTGAGCGTGCCCGAACCGCCGGAGGTGTCGGTGATCACCAGATGGTCGCCATCGACCGTGGCGGTGACGCTGATGTCGGTGGAATCGTTGATTCGCTCCAGCACCTCGTTGAGCGAGATCACGTCCGTGAGATCAATCGTCGCTTGATTGTCGTCCCGGTCGGTGATGATGATGCGGCCTCGGGCAACGCCGTCGCCGCCGTTGAGGTCCTCCAGGGCCTTGTCAACGGCGAGCCCGCCCTTTCCGAACTCGAAGCTCAGGGCGGTAAGGCCCAGGGGGGTGGCGTCGGTGGTCGCGTAACCCCCGGTCAGCTTCTGGCTGTTGGCCACGAGCTGCTTGACGATGAAGGTGAAGGTGCCGGGCTGGGCGGAAATGCCGGCGGTCGCGGTGAGCACGTCGGGATCGCTGCTGGTCGCGATGGCCGATTGAAAGACGGAATTGGTCCGGAAGTCGCCGGCGGCGTTCTTGAGATTGAGCAGACGGGCGTTGATATCCATCATGGCCGTCTGCTGGGCCTGAAGAACGGCCACTCTCTGCTGTAGCAGGTACTTGCCGGTGGACTCCATCTCGATTATTGCGTCGATGTACGCCCCGTAATCGATACCACTCATCAGCCCGATGCCGGTGGTGATGGTGCCCATGGTGTTTCTCCGTGCTGATCAGGCGGCCCTGGACAGATCGAAGCCTCCATCGCTCGATCGCCACAAAGGTCTGCGCAGTTCCGACTGCCGCAACCGGAGCAAGTCCGAGGCCCATTTAGCCAGTGCACGATTGAACACGCGCCGCGCATCGTCCACGGCGCGCTGGGCCTGAAGAGAGTTCGGAACAGGTGTTATCGGCATCACGCGCTGGCCTTCCTTCATCCGGACATTCTTCCCTCCAGCAAACCGTGATCCTTCGCGTTCGGCCCCTCCGCGGGTCGGCGCACGTCCAATACCCGCCGGATAGAACCTTTCGGATCATCTCATCGGTTGATCCGCATACCGGCTTTGGCCTCCTTTGCGCATCAAAAGCGCAAAAATCACCCGTTCCGAGCGGCAACAAACCATGGGAATAAGACAACCCTCCCCGGCGCGGCCGGGGAGGGTCTCGTCCTCAGGAAACCGGTCGACCACTATCTGGCCGTGTACTGTCCGCGGGCCACCTTCTTGTAAACCTTGGGATACTTGATCAGGGTCTGATTTACGATGGTGCGGAAATTCTCGCTCTTGGTCTTGTAGCCGATCTTCTTGACGGCGGCGGCGGCTTCGGTGACCGACATGGTCTTGCCGCTGAGCACCTTGCTGAGAGCCTCGGTCAGGCTCATCTTGCCGGCGCGGCCGCGTCGCGGTGCCGGCTTGCGGCCGGGCTTGCGGCCGGGCTTGCGACCGGGCTTGCGACCGGGCTTGCGTCGAACCTTGCGACGCACCGCCCGCTTGGGCTTTGCCGCCCCGCCACCGAGAGTTGCAATCTCCTCGTCGATGGCTTCAAGATCTGCCAACAACCTACTTCGCTGCTTGTCTAGTCTTGCGACCGCCTCCTCACGCCGCCGCAACTCGCCCTGGATTTCAGCCCAAGACGCTGAAGAGAGGCTGGCCCCACGCCGGCGGCGAACCACTTTCTTCCTCGTCGTCCTCTTCTTGGAGGCGGTCCTCTTCCGGGTCTTTTTCTTTGCCATAATGTCTGCGTCCTTAATTCAAACACTAAACGCACCCACACGGGTGCAACTTGCCGGGCGACGATCTTAGTTTATCAGCAGCCGTTGAGCAACAAGTGTAGTGGTAGGTTCTCCCCTGCAATGTCTGCTCCGGATGCTCCTCAACCCTCTTGTCACCTCTCCAGCGAAGCACCATCGGGATTCATCTGCTATTCACCATCCGCGGATTCCCCCGCCAGGCCCCGGCTCACCCGCCGACTAATCATGGGTGAACTGTAGCCGTCCCATGAGACCTTCGAACTGATCCAGGTCGTAGAACTCGATCGTCAACCGCCCCGCACCCTTCTTGCGGCCCGGTGTAATATGAACCTTGGTTCCCAGATGCTCGCCCAATCGGCGTTCAAGGTCGGCCATGTGCGGATGAATTGAACGCTGACGCGGGGAGGGGGAAGAAGCGGGTCCGCGTTCCGCCACCCGCACCCGGCGCTCCAACTCCCGGACCGACCAGCACTGCCGGACCGCCTGCGAGGCGAGCGAACTGCGGACCTCTATGTTAGTAATAGCTAACAACGCCTTGCCGTGCCCCCCGGTCAGCCGGCCGTCGGCGATGGCGTCGCGGATGGATTCTTCCAACCCCAGCAGTCGCAGATGGTTCGTGACGCTGCTGCGCTCCAGTCCTACCGTCTCAGCAATCTCCTGATGTCCCAAGCCGAAGTCGTCGACCAACTGCTGGAACGCCTCGCCCCGCTCGATAGGATTGAGATCTTCACGCTGGAGATTCTCGATCAGCGACCACTGAGCGGCGGTCTGGTCATCAGCGGTCCGCACGACCGCAGGGATTCGATCCAGGCCGGCGATCTCCGCGGCCCGCCAGCGCCGCTCGCCGGCGATGAGTTCGTACCCCCCTGCTGCCGCAGGCCGGACCACCACGGGCTGCATGAGGCCGGCGGTCTTGATGGAATCCGCCAGCGACTGCAGGGTTGAATCTTCGAAGCGTTGGCGAGGCTGACGGGGGTTGGGTTTGACTTGGCGAATATCGAGCATCACGACATCCGCCGCAGCATCCGGCGCGGGCTGAAAAGGCCATACTTCGCCGCCGGCCACGGGAGCTGGCTCGGAGGCCGTTTCGACTCGGACCGGCGTGGAGATGAGGCTGCCGAGGCCGCGCCCAAGGCGACGCCGGGGCACGGAGGGCTTGGATGATTTCGTCTTCTTTGCCATGATGCAGCTCCCTTCAGACGGGTCGCCGGGACCATCCGGATTTTGGCGTTCCACGTGGAACGTTATCCGGTTGTGCCGCGAGTTATGGCATGTTCCACGTGGAACGTCAAACACCCCCACCGGTCAACCCCACAGATCCGCCCCGGGGATCCCCCACTGGACTTGTCCCACCGCCTGACCGATATACAAGCGCTGGCGAAGAACCGCCTCCACCACCGGGGTCTTGTCTCATGCCATGAATCAGCCGCCCCCCACGCATTCAGACGACGTTCACTCGCTCGGCCGGCTGTCGCAGGTTGAGGAGGAGCTGAACGGCCTTCGCGCCGAGTTGGAGCGGGCCCACCGCCTGGCCACGCTCGGTGTTCTCGCCGCCGGCGTCGCCCACGAGATCAACAACGTCCTGACGCCCGTGCTGGGCTACACGCAGCTCACCCAGGCACACCCGGATGACGCCGACCTGCAGGCCAAGGCCGCCGATCGCATCGTCGGAGGCATCGAGGCGGCTGTCCGCATCGCCCGCGCCATGCTCGATTTCTCGACCAAGTCCGATGAGCCGCAGTGCGCTAACATCAGCCAGGTCCTCCAATCCACCCTGGACTGCGTGGCCCGGGATCCGGCCAAAGACGGAATCTCCCTTACGCGGCACATTCCGCCGGCCGCCAAGGTACGTATCCGACCGGTTGCGCTTCAGCAGGTTCTGCTGAACCTGCTCATCAATGCGATCCGCGCCATGCGTGACCAATCAAGCAGGGGGGGCAGCCTGGGCATTACCGCTGTCGAGCAGGCGGACGGCACAACACTCATCACGGTCAGCGATACCGGCCCGGGCATCCCGGAGGAGATCGCGGACCGGCTGTTCGAGCCCTTCGTGAGCTCCGCATCATCCCACACCTACAGCCAGCCCTCCAAGGGCGGATCCGGTCTGGGCCTGGCGGTTTGCAAACGGCTGATCGAGGCGGCGGGGGGGTTGATCTCCGCCACTTCCACCCCGGGCCAGGGTACGACCTTCACCATCAGCCTGCCCACCGATCAATCGCAGCAGCAGGCGAAGGCTGGCTGAGCGACATAGACACATTTCGGTGCAAATGCTGCTCTGTTCGCAGCAGATCGACCATATATCACCGCAAATCACGCTGTTCGCCGCCTGTGGAAGTGGTCCCGACGGTCAGTCTGCCAGTATCACGACGTCGTCAGGATCCACCTGCAGGTGCATCTCTTCGCCGGGCTGATCCAGGTGCGAAGGATTGAGCTGGAGCACCTTGACGCTCGAGCCATCGGCCAGCTCGATCAGGTGCTGGGCGATCTCGCCGAGGTAGGTTGTTTGTAACCGCTTGCCATGCAGGCAGTTACGCCCGCTGCCGGATTCCGTCACGCTCAGCGCCTCAGGTCGTATGGAGCAGGTGACATTGCCTCCCTGGGGGGTCTTGGCCACACCGGCGGTGCTGTGGAGCAGGCCGGCGGGAGTCTCCAGGGTCACCATCCCTTCTTCGGCGCCAGCGACGACCGCTGCCAGAAAGTTAGTCTCTCCTAAGAAATCCGCCACGAATCGAGACGCGGGGCGATCGTAAAGCGTCCGCGGCGGGCCGATCTGCACCGTCCGGCCTTCGCGGAGGACCGCCACGGAATCGGCCATCGACAGCGCCTCCTTCTGATCATGGGTGACATAGACGGTGGTGATGCCGGTGGCCTTGCAGATGCGGCGGATCTCGGAGCGCATTTCAAGCCGGAGCTTTGCATCCAGATTACTGAGCGGCTCGTCCAGCAGCAGGACGGTGGGCTCAATGACCAGAGCCCGGGCCAGGGCGACCCGCTGCTGCTGCCCGCCGGACAGTTCGTTGGGCTTGCGCTTCACGTAGTCGCCCATGCGCACCGTGTCCAGCGCCTTCATGACCCGTCCGGATCGTTCCGCGGCGGTGATCTTCCTGACCTTCAGGCCGTAGGCCACGTTGTCAAGCACCGTCATGTGCGGCCACAGAGCATAGGACTGGAACACCATGCCGGTGTTGCGCTTGTTCGGCGGCAGGCCGGTGACATTGCGCTCGTCGAAATGGATCGAGCCCGCGGTGGGCTCGATGAAGCCCGCGATCATGCGCAGGAGCGTGGTTTTACCGCATCCGGAGGGGCCGAGCAGGAAGAACAATTGGCCCGAAGTTATCGAAAGATCGACCGAATCGACCGCCGTCGTCGCGCCAAAGCGTTTGGTCAGACCCTTGAGAGTGATGGCCGTCATCGATCGGTCAGGATAGCAGCGCTCGGAGCCGGGTGTGAAGCCGCGGCCGTGGGCGGCAGCAGAGAGCCGGGGCGGGTAGGATGTGCCTTATGCCTTCCGCAGCCTCACCACCGGGAGAAGGATCGGGGAAACCCAAGATGCCTCTCACCCCGCCGGAAGTGGTTGCCGCGGCCAAACAGATTGAGAAGGTCCGGCGAGAGAAGGCGGGCGCGAAGGGCGCAGATCGAGCCCGGCCGGCGGAGAAGGCGCTCGCGGAGGTCGGCATCGCCGAGGGCGATCAGGACAACGCTTCGGCCAGCAAGACCGCGGAAGAAATCGGCCAGCTTCGAAAACACCGCGGTCGGCGAGAACGGGATCTCTCGATCAGCGCTGTCATCTCCGGAATTCGACGCCAGGCCGATCGCACTCACAAGAAGCTGGGCGAGCTGATCGGGCTGTGGGAGGAACTGGTGCCGGGGCAGCTGGCGGCAGGGAGCCGGCTCACGAAGCTGCGCGGCGGCGTTCTCCACGTGGAAGTTGATTCGTCCGCCGCCTCCTACGAGCTGGACCGCCTGCTCCGCAACGGCCTGGAAGGTGTTTTGCGCGAGAGGTTCCGCGGCACGCTGACCGGCATCCGCCTGCGCGTGGGGCGGCCTGAAGGGGGACAGTCACCTCCTGATAGTAACGCCGGAAGCGGGCGCTGACCGATAGGTGATCCATCCCGCGGTTTCCCGTTTCGTGCCCGCCGAGGCGACGGCGAGCCGGCGCTATGCTGATCTTTCTTGTTGTTCCTCC
>CP070772.1:3466542-3530186 GCA_020345805.1 Phycisphaerales bacterium
GACGTGAACGGCGACGACGTTGTGAACATCGACGATATCCTCGCGGTCATCGGCGCCTGGGGACCGTGTGATGATCCCTATGACTGCCCTTGCGACCTCGCCGGGCCCGATGCTGGACCACCCGACGGCAAGGTGAACATCGACGACGTGTTCGCCGTTCTCGCCAACTGGGGGCCGTGTACATAGGAGGAATCGAACACTGGAAGGAAGCGCCGCGGCTCCGCCGCCCCCACGGGCTCTTTCTGCGCGCCAACGTACGTTCCCACGTGTTGACGACGCCCCGGCGCGTCTTCGCGGCGCGGAGGGTACAATCCGCTCCGACAGATGCCCGAAGGAGAACGCGATGATCGTACATGGATATGCCGCCGCCGAGTCGGGCGGGAAGTTCGAGCCGTTCGAGTACGAACCGCAGCCGTTGAAGCCGAACGAGATCGGCGTTCAGGTCATCTGCTCGGGACTCTGCCACAGCGACCTGCACATGCTCGACAACGATTGGGGGATCACCGGCTATCCCTTCGTGCCCGGGCATGAGGTGATCGGAATCGTGCGCGAGGTCGGCGAGGCGGTGACGCATCTGAAAGCGGGCCAGCGAGTCGGCATAGGCTGGCAGAGCGCTTCGTGCATGCACTGCGAGTCGTGCCGGTCGGGTGAGAACCACCTGTGCGGCGAATCCGAGGGCACCTGCGCGGGTCGATATGGGGGGTTCGCCGATTACGTGCAGGTCGACAGTCGGTTCGCGATTCCCATACCGGACGCGATCGATTCAAAGCACGCCGGCCCGTTGTTGTGTGGGGGGGTGACCGTCTTCAGCCCGCTGTTCCATTACGGCGTGCGGTCGACGATGAAGGTCGGCGTGGTGGGCATCGGCGGCCTGGGGCACATGGCCGTTCAGTTCGCTCGCGCCTTCGGCTGCGAGGTTTACGCCTTTTCGCATACCCCCGCAAAAGAGGCCGAGGCGATGAGCTTCGGGGCTACTCATTTCATCAACAGCCGCGATGAGAAGGCGGTGGGGGGAGTCGCCGGTTCGCTGGATTTCATCCTGTCAACGGTCTTCGCCCAACTCGAGTGGGGTGTGTATCTCAACGCTCTGCGGCCCAACGGCCGCATGTGCCTGGTGGCGTCGCCGACCGAGAACATCACCATTCCGCCCATGTCGCTGCTGCTGGGGCAGCGGAGTTTGAGCGGCAGCATCATCGGCAGCCCGCAGATGCTCTATCGCATGTTGGATTTCGCCGCGCGGCATAACGTCGTGCCGCAGATCGAGTTGATGCCGATGTCGCAGATCAACGAGGCCTTCGAGAAGCTCCGCCTTAACGAAGCGCGTTACCGGATCGTGCTGAGCAACGAGTAAGCACACTCCCGACGGGATCTATCTCAAGACACAGTTGCCGCACGGCCCTTGTTTCGCTCAGACCATTGCACCTGCCGTTGGCGATCCAAAAAAGGAGAAGGCCCGGCAAGGGGGTGAGCCGGGCCTTTGGACCGCAGGAGTCGCCGGAGGCGATTGTCAGTTCGGGGTAGCGGCTCCTTTCGCGGCCTATCCCTCCGGATGAAGCGGTCTGAGGTTTGAAACCCCCCATCGCTGTGCCCGGCGACAGGGGGGAGGAAGAGGAGGAGCAGGAGCCACTATCGTGCCTCGTTCGTTCGGCTGTGCCAGTGCCGATGCACCACTTATACACCTCCCGACAAACACTCCTTGGAAAAAATGCCCAGATGCTTTCGGGCGGCGTTTTGGCAGCACTGTCGAAAAACCGGCCGCCTCGGCACGGAATCCCCCGCATCACTTATGCGGGCCAGATCAGTGGTAAACGCGGCATCCGACGCGCCGGGTGCTCACGCAGGGGGACCTGCAAGCCATCCGCCCCTAACACGTCCCGGATATTCACTGCCACCTCGGCGGTCCATCTGTGCGGCCTGGGAGAAAAAAGGCAATTGAGCAGCAGAAACGGCAAATCACGCGTATAGGAGGTGGAGAGGTGGTGCCGGTATTTCCGCCTCTCCTGCGCTGGATCCGTGCCAAGGTGCGGCGCGGATCGACCTGGACGGGAAAGGAGGAGTGCCAAATGGACCAGGCCGAACAACGCAGGCGTAGATTGGCTCAGCTCCTTGATCTGGCTCAGACCTACAGGGGCTGGACCAGGAAGGAGTTGGCCCGGGCCTTGAGACGCGACCCCACCAAACTCATCCCCGGCAGCGGCATCCCCAAGCTCGATCTCGTGGTCGATCTGGCGGGAGTGCTGGACTGGCCGGTGGGAGTGGTGATCGGCTGCATGTGGAACGGCAACCCCGCCGGCTCCGACGGGATTGGCGAAGCGCAGCCGAGCGCCGACTTCGAGTCGCTGGATGCCGCTTCCTCGCAGGCCTACCAGCAGGGCAAGTACACCCTGATGATTGACCTGGCCAAGCAGGCCTATGACGTGGCGGAGACTCCCCAGGAGCGGGCTCGCGCCTGCAACCGGCAGGCAGGGGGCTGGGACGGCCTCGGGCGCTACTCCAAGCTGCGCGACGCGGTGCAACTGGGGTTGCAGGAACGGTCAATCTCACCCGACTTCCGCCGCATGCTTCAGGTCAATCTCGCCAATGCCTATTACACACTCTGGTCGCTCACCGAATCGGGGGCCGTCGCCCAGGGCCTGGTCAACTGGTTCAAGGAGAACCCGGCCGAGTCGGTTCGTGATCGCATCGTCCACGCCTTCGCCCACTACGTGGCCGGCCACACCTTCCGCCGTCTCATCACCCAGGAGCCGGAAAACGCGACCGTCCTGGGCTTTCGGGCCAAGGAACACCTGGAGATCTCGCACGATCTTCACTGCCGTCTGAGCGAGGAGTTGGAGATCGACGCGTATTCCGGCATCGGCAACACCTGCAAGGGCGGCATCATCGAGGCCGAAGTCGAGCTCGATCAGCGCGACCCCGACGAAGCGCTGGAAACCATCGTGGACCGCCTCGATGCGGTGGTGGATGTGGAGGATGAGAACGCTCCGGTCGGCCCCTGGCTGGAAAGCTACGGCTGGTGGTGCATCTTCGGTTGCAACATCGCCCTGCGGCACCTCACCGACGAGCGCCGCCTCCAGCACTACATGGCCATCTTCACCAACAAGGCCGACGAGATCGCCAACCGTTCGGACAACTGGTCCATGCGGGAGCGGGCCTTCACCATGCAGTACACGCGGTGGCAACGCGCTATTGATGCCACCGGTTTTGAGATACCGAACGTCATCGATAAAGAGGATGTGCAGTTGATCACCGGGACCATGGGGCGCTTCCCCACGTTCCGCGAGACCGGCTGGCGTATCCTCAAGACCGCCAAGGTTGTGCGCAACAACTAGGAGTCCAGTCATGTTGAACCTGCTTCGACGACAAATCTGGAGATTGAGCGGCATCGCGATCGCGGCCGCGGTGTTGACGCCAACCGCCTGGGCCGGCGAAGGCCCCGACCTTACCGACCACACCGCTCAGGATCCCAAGCCACCCTGGAAGGATCCGCCGGGCGACGGCTACGCGCCCTTCGATCCCAACGGCGGTGGCCTGCCCGCCATCCTACCGTCTTCGCCCCCGCTGTCCGACGCGCTTCGAGAATTCGGTTCCTACCCGCCTCAGTGGACCATACCGGGCAGCTTTCCTCCGTGGCCGCCGGCCCCGCAAGCATACCCGTTCTCGGTGGGCGGACGCCCCGTCGGGCCTGTCCCGGCCCCGGGCGCCCTCGCCCTGTTGGGTCTCGGTACGCTGCTGTCGAGGGCCTCACGCCGTCGCCGGTAATCGCCGGCCGCCGATCGTCGAAGCTGAGGCAGAATGAGTCGCGGGCCACCTCGTTGAGAGGTGGCCCCGTTTTTTGTCGATCCCGGTCGCTCACCTGACGGCCCGACGGGCATGCGCCGGGCCTCATCGCCCATCCCGATCAAGAGCCGCTCTTGAACCGACGATTGTTTGGGGTATGCTTCTGCAGTTCTCGGCCGGGACCGGCAGAGCCCGGCCGAGCATCCCAAGGGGCCGTAGCTCAGTTGGGAGAGCGCTTGCATGGCATGCAAGAGGTCGTCGGTTCGAGCCCGATCGGCTCCACTTGACAGAGCCCGCCGGCAACACCCGCCGGCGGGTTTTCGTTAAAGGGGCAAAGTGTCAATTCCGGGCACCTCTCCTGATCCCCGAGGTGGGCTGGCGATGCTCCGGACGAGCCAGCGGCGCGGTCAATTGGAACTGGGTGCTCCGTGTTGCCGCGACCTTTGAACGACGTCAGGTTGTGGCGCAAGCGTCAAGCCCTTGGCGAAAGCGGCCAGCTCACTCATTGATCGGCCGACGTGTAGATTCCCGTGTCGTGGAAGCTTCAACTCGTCCACCACCCGTCCGCCGATCACCAGGCTCAGGCCGATGTCCGCCAGTTGCCCGGCGAGCTTGCTCACATCACCCGCCGTCGCATCGGGATCCCCGATGTTTGAGATGGTCAACCAGGCCAGCCTTGCGTTCTGATCCCTCACCGCTTGGGCCAGGGCCTCCGCGGGCGTGTCGGGCCCGAGGTTGACGGATCGGAATCCCTCGGCGGCGAGCACGGTGGCGGCGATGAGCGACGGCAAGACATATGGATCGCCCGGCGGAGCGCCGCCGATGGCGACCGGTGCGCCGGGTTCTTCCGGGAAAGTCAGCCTCAGTCGGTTGAGGGCCTGGATACAGATGTCAGTAGCCCGGTGCTCCAGGTACACCCCTTGAGGATCATGGAGCCAGAGTTCCCCGATGCGGCTCATCGCCTCGCGAACAGGCCCATCGCAGATCCACGCGGTGGTTTCTCCCCCGAGATAAAGGGACATTACCAGACCGCGAGCGGCTCTGTCATGTCCGTCACGCAGCAGCTCGAACAGGCGGTCCGCGGCATCCTGGAGGGCGGGCAGATCACCCGCTACGGCCTCGACATCCGGCAGGTCAAGGATCTCCGGCCGCACCAGCGTGGCCCGGGTGTCGCGTACGAATCGGATGGCCTCGGCGAGGGGGATGCGGCGATGGCCGCCGGCGGTCCGTGATGCCCGCAGCAGACCCTCATCCGCCCAGCGCTTGAGCGATGACTCACTGACCCCGATCGCTTCGGCGAGCTCTTTGGGTGACAGGACTTGGCGCATGATGGGATCTCCTGAGTCGATTTGAACGATTCTACTGTTGAATCGTCCATGTCGCCCGGATATTCATGCCAATCTGCTCGAAAAGCCGGGGGGGGGCATTTCAAAAATATCTCTGAGCGTGGAATAGCGGCGATGGGAGCCGAGTTTGTCTAGTGTTGGTTGATCGAAATGGATGATTTGACCGAAAAATCAGCCAACCGAGTCTCCGAACATCCGCCAAGTCCAGCCCGGAAGGGGCTGACGAGGCCGACCGAAGTGAGGCTTGTCGCTCGAACTCGTGTTTTCCGGATTCACACCCCTCCGAACTCGGAATCCTGACTCACCTCAAGCTTTTCTCAAAGGATCTCACCAATGTCGTTTGCCCCTCGAAATGCCACCTTCGCCGTCGCAGGAACCGCTCTTCTGGCGGCGACCCTGTCCGTCTCCTCCCTCAGCGCCGCCCCCTGCAGCACCTGCGCACCATGCCAGTCCGGCTCCACCTGCTCGGGCGGGACGGCGGCCCCGGCCACTCTGGCCTCCCACGACCACAGGAAGCTTCCGGACCTCGTGGATACCGCGGTCAGCGCCGGATCGTTCAAGACGCTGGTCGCCGCGGTCCAGGCCGCCGGCCTCGTGGAAGCTCTGAAGGGCGAAGGCCCGTTCACCGTGTTTGCTCCCACTGACGAAGCGTTCGCCAAGCTGCCCAAGGGCACCGTCGAGTCGCTGCTCAAGCCCGAGAACAAGGAGATGCTGACCAGCATCCTCACTTACCACGTAGTCTCGGGTCACCTCATGGCCAAGGACGTCGTCAAATCCACCGGCGCCAGGACCCTCAACGGCCAGCAGGTCGAGTTTGCCAACCGCAAGCAGGCGGTGATGATCGACAACGCCCGGGTCATCAAGACCGACATCGAAACCGGCAACGGCGTTATTCACGTCATCGACTCGGTCATCATGCCGAGCAATGACTCGATCGTGACCGTGGCCAGCAAGGCGGGCTCGTTCGGCACGCTTCTGGCGGCGGCCACCGCAGCCGATCTGGCCGACGTTCTCAACAGCGAAGGCCCGTTCACCGTGTTCGCTCCCACCGATGAAGCGTTCGCCAAGCTTCCCGAGGGCACGGTAGAGAATCTGCTCAAGCCCGAGAATCGCGAGCATCTCAAGGCGGTTCTCACCTACCACGTCGTTCCCGGCCGCGTGTATTCCTCCGACGCTCTGAAGGCCGGCTCGGCCAAGACCGTGCAGGGCAAGTCCGTGCACATCTCCGCCCGCGGCGGAAGGGCGTTCGTGAACGATGCCCGACTCGTCGCCCTCGACATCGACGCCAACAACGGCGTGATCCACGTGATCGATTCCGTCATGCTCCCGTGACCAGTATCGAGCCGTTCCTATCTAACCGCGTTCACTGGTATCCACTTTCAAATGAACCGTGCAATCACTAAAGGAATATTGAAATGAAAGCTCTCGACATCATCGCAGCAGTACTTCTGGTAATCGGCGGCCTCAACTGGGGCCTGTGGGGCGCCTTCGAGTTCGACCTCGTGGCGGCCATCCTCGGTGGCAACACCGCCGTCCTCAGCAAGGTGATCTACATCGTCGTCGGTCTGGCCGCTCTGTATCAGGCCTTCTCCGTCAAGGCGATCCAAACCCGGTGGAACCTCAAGCCGGCCATGGCTTGAACGCTGCTTCGGTCGCAGTCTGCCGACCCCAACTAATTGTCAAAGGCGGTTCGTGGCGAAGTCACGGACCGCCTTTTCACTGATCAGCATCACACGCGTTCGTGTTGAACGATCAGGCGCTGATAGGATTCATGTAATGCCGCCGTCCACTGAAAGCAGAATGTGCGAACTTCATTCAAAGCCGGTGCTGGTCACCGGCGCCACGGGATACATCGGCGGGCGTCTCGTGCCGCGCCTCCTTGACGCGGGCTGCCGAGTGCGGTGTCTGGCCCGCGACAACCGCAAGGTTCTCGCCCGGCCGTGGGCGGATCATCCCCACGTCGAAGTCTTTGAAGGCGATGCGTCGGATGCGGAGAAGCTGCGGGCGGTCATGAGCGGATGCGGGGCGGCGTATTACCTCACGCATTCCATGATCGTCGCGGGGGGCGGCTATGCCACGGTGGATCGTGACATGGCCCGCACGTTCGCCTCGGCCGCGGAGGAAGCGGAACTGCAGCGCATCATCTATCTGGGCGGCCTCGGCGAGATCGGCGACGGCCTGAGCGAGCATCTCGCCTCCCGACGCGAGGTGGAAAGGGAACTCGCTTCGGGATCCACGCCCGTCACCGTCCTGCGGGCCGCCATGATCATCGGCTCGGGCTCGGCATCCTTTGAGATCCTTCGCTATCTCGTGGAGCGTCTGCCCGTCATGATCACACCGCGCTGGGTGAGCACCGAGTGCCAGCCGATCGCGGTGCGGAACGTGCTTCATTATCTGGTGCAGTGCCTGAATGTGCCGGAGACGGCGGGGAGCACCATCGACATCGGTGGGCCGGAGATTCTCACCTACCGGCAGATCATGCAGGTGATGGCCGCGGCCCGAGGCCTCCCCAGGCGGGTGGTGATTCCCGTGCCCGTCCTGACCCCGCGCCTCAGCTCGCGGTGGATTCACCTCATCACGCCGATCGGTCATCGCATCGCCCGGCCGCTGGCCGAGGGCCTGCGCAACCGCGTCGTGTGCCGCAACGATGACGCGGCGCGCCTGATGCCGCAGCGTTTGCTTACGGTGCGTGAAGCGATTGACGATGCGCTGGGCAGAATGCGCTCGGGTGAAGTGGAGACCACCTGGTCGGACGCCGGCGTGATGCCGGGCGATCCCGATTGGGCGGGGGGAACAGTGTTCTCAGATAATCGCGAAATGGCAATTGAAGCAACGCCCGAGTTCATCTATCGAGCGGTGTGCCGGGTGGGAGGCGGTCACGGCTACTACGCCGCCGACCGGCTATGGCGGTTGCGCGGCCTGATGGATCGTCTCGTGGGCGGGCCGGGACTGCGCCGCGGGCGCAGAGATCCGGAGAACATCGGCTACGGCGAGGCCCTGGACTTCTGGCGGGTCACCGCCGTCGAACCGAATCGCAGACTCGAACTGCGGGCGGAGATGAAACTGCCCGGCGAGGCGCTGCTCTCGTTTGAGATTGATACACCAACAAATGGCTCACCCACGCATCGGCTGCGCCAGACAGCGAGGTTCAAGCCCCAGGGTTTGTTCGGCCTTCTCTACTGGTGCCTGGTCCTGCCGCTGCACGGCATAGTCTTCAGCGGCATGATCCAGGGAATTCGCAGCCACGCCGAGAGAATGGCGGGACAGGCGGCACGATCCCGGGACGGGGTGGCGCGAACGCCGCTTCCGCGGGCATGATTGCACGGCCCGCCTTCACCGGCACCACTTCTGAACGACACTCGCCTCGAGCTTGGCGATCCGTTCCTGAAGCTCGTCGGCGTCGATGAGCTCGATTCCCGCTTCCTCCGCGTAAGCGAGACTGTCGTCGGTGAAGGATCCGGTGGTGAGGAAGATCCCGCCCACCGCGCCATGGTGCCGCATTGCCCCGGCGAGGTTCTCCAGATCTTCCCGCTGAACGCGGTGCTCGGCCCCGCCGCGCCGGCAGGCGACCAGCGTGATCTCATCGCCTTTCTTCAGTTCTAGGGCATGACTGGTGTGGATCGCCTGATCCACCGGGGTCACGGCATAGACGGATTCGGCGAACAGCTCGGCGCAGAACTCCTCGAAATCCGCCGCAGGCAACTGACGGAACTTCTCGATCGCCTCTGCGGCGGCGAGTACCATCTCATGCAGAGTCCCGAAGGCGATACCCGCCTTGTGCTCGAGCCTGGCCTTGAGATGCCGGCGGGCGGGAAGCGCTTCATGCCAGTCGCACTTCGGGCAGACGATGTGCGTGGGACCGTGGTAGTCCGGCAGGTCCATGAGGTGGCCGCAGTTCCGGCATCTGATCTTCCGCATGTATGCGCTGCCCTGATGATCGCGGGGATTGCCCGACCATTAAAGGCGGATTATCCGAGAAGGTCACACCGAAGGTCAAGGAGATATGTCTATCGCGGCATCTCTAGAGATCGACCGCCCGCGGCCAGGCTTCGTTGCGGCATCGCCCCCAGAGCCGGTCGATATAGTCGAGGCTGTAGTCGTTCTGGAGGCGGTGGATGCGGAACGCGCCGGTGTGGGTGACGCGATACTCCCCGTCATCGCGCTTCAACCAGCCGGCCCAACAGAACGGCTGCAGCATCGCCCCGAAAGTACCGGCCAGCGAGGCGCTCTCGCCGAACAGCGCACGGAAGTCACGGTCGGCCGCTCGCAGTTCATACAGACGCCAGTAAAGCCAATAGACCATTTCCAGCCGGCGGTCGACCGGCAGGGAGAGTGCGACAGGCCGGCGGTCCGGCAGCGCGTCGGCATAGGCCTCGACGTCGAAGGTGTTGACATGGAAGTGCGAACCGGTCATCGACCCGGCGCTGGGACCGATGCCGATATAATGATGCCGGGTCACCGAGCTGAATTTCTTCTTTCCGGGCTTTGCCCAGCTCCACACGGCGCAGCGCTCCATGCCGCGTTCGCGGGCGAGTCTGTCGGCGCAATCAAGCATTGATCGGACTCGTCGGGCCGGGGGGAGCGGCACGCGGTGCAGGCCCTCCGCCTTGCCGAGGTCCGAGTAGGGGAACGAAAACAGGGGATAAGTGCTGAGCTGGTCGACTCCACAGTCCAATACTTCGCGAACGTCGCAATCCCAGTCCTCCAGAGTCTGCGATGGCAGGGCGAACATCAGATCGGCGTTCACGGAGTCGAATCCGCTCCGGGCCGCCCGGCGGGCTGCGTCCAGCCCGGTCGCCGCATCATGATTGCGCCCGATGCGCTGCAGCAGGCGGTCCGACGCGGATTGCACGCCTATGGAGACCTGCGTGACGCCCGCCTCGCGAAGATGGTCCAGGCAGGCATCATCCATGTTCGCCGGATGTAGCTCTATGCAGGTGTCTCCGATGATCGTGAGGCGGCTGCGCAGGTGGTCAAGCAGTCGGGCGAGACCGTCGGTGCGAACGGTGGGCGTTCCCCCTCCGACGTAAAGTGACACCACTTCACAACCGTCGACGTGCGGTGCGATGAGATCGATCTCCTCATGCGCCGCCCGTTCGAAGCGCGCAAACAGCTCATCGTCGTACGCGATCCGGTTGTAAGGGCAGAACGGACACAGGTTTCGGCAGAACGGGATGTGCAGGTAAAGGCCGGGTCGGTGAAGTTCGCCCGCTGGCGGCGGAACCTCGCCCGGCCGCATGCGTAGCCTCCCCCAGCGCCCTATCACGGCGCGACGGAGCAGCGGTTTCCACAGGCGGTCCATCATGGCTCGCCCGGCATTGTACAGGACAGGTTTGTCGTTCGAGGCGGCTGCCTGCCTGTGGCCGCGATCCGGGAGGTCCGCGGTCCGTGACGCGGGTGCTCCGCCTTAGACGGGCATGCCGGGGCTTTGCTCATGTCGGGTCGGTGGCTGGAATCGCAGCAGGCGGAGGTCGATCCCGCCTTGGGCTTTGCAAGAACCTGATTCGCCTCCCGTCGCCGTGTTTATGTCCAGAACCGGGCGCGGGTGGCCGATAAATCACGCAGCGCGATCGTCGCGCCGAGGCGTCGTTGAATCATGGCGAAATCCGATCCAGCCAAACCCAGTCCTGACGAATCGCCGGTGCCCGAACCCGCGGAAACGGTGGAGGAGGTATTGGAATCGGCGCAGACGCGGGAAGTGGCGGCTTCACTGGGGGATGCGAGCGAAAATCGCGCAGAGTTGGCGGAGAGCAGGGATCCGGACGCCGAGGCTCTGGAGGAGGTGGTCGAACAGCTCGACGAGATCGACTCGGCGGTCGAGGTCGTGGCAGGCGCGGCGGCTACGGATGATCAGATCGAGGCACTAGCCCAAGCCGTGGAGGCGTTGGGCGAGGAGGCGACTGCTGCAGACGTAGAAGCGATGGATCCGGGGACGGAAGAGCCGGCGGCCGAGCCGGACTTCTTGCCCACCGATGACTCGACGGACCGAGACGAGCAGCCGATTCCTGAAGAAGCGGCACCGGACGTCGAGGAATCGGTTGCCGCAGCGGATCTGGGAGCGGACGAGCTGGCTGAGGAGCTAGATGCATTGCTTGCCGGTTCGAGATCCCCGGAGCAGGATGCCGCGGGCGGAGAAGCGGTGACGAAGGACGCACCGCCGAAGCCCGAGGACGAAGTCGCCGCTCGGTCGGTGGGTGCGCCAGGGACGAAAGCAGTCCAGGTGCCGGCAGGTGCGGATGCCACGGGTGGCGAAGCGGCGTTGAATGCGCTGGACGAGGCGCTGGCCGACGACGTGGATCACTTGCTGGAGGGCAGCTTCGAATCTGTTGATGAGGTGCTGGACGGAGTGTTCGAGGAACAGGCCGTTCTGGTCCAGGAGGATCCGGACTCGGCGGCGGTTGTGCCGGATCGGCCACCTGCCGCGGAGGCCGAGCCGGCGGGCGAGGCGGGTCCGAAAGCGGCCGCGGCGCCCGATCAGGATTCCCCGCCCGTAGAGGGTGTCTTTGAGACGGTGGAAGCGGTCGTGGAAGAGGAGGAGAGCGAGCCGCTGCCTGAATCGAGCCCACCGCCGGCAACTGAAAACGCGCAAGCCCCCGAGGCCGGCGAGGTGAAGGGCGGCGCCGAGCGGGGGGGCGACCACGCGCCGGCCGAGACGCTGCAAGTCGATGAACCAGAATCCGGGAAGTCGGAGGCCGATGAGCCTGCACCTGATTTGCCACCGTCCCGGATGACGATCCGCAGTCAACGGCTGGCGGACCGCGGCGCGCGGCTTTGGCGGCACGCCGAGCCGGTGCTCATCAAGGCACTCACGGTGGCCAACTACCCGCTGCGATTCCTCCCGGAGCAGGTTCGGCCGGTGGTGGACTGGATTGCTTTGTCACTGCTCTTCTGGGTGCCGATCGTGTGGCTGATAGTCCTTCTGATGCCGGGGTGACGGCGGCCCAGGCTCAGCGAAGATCGCCATGACCGGAGCAGTGCTTGCCGCGAAGGTGTGCGGCCTGTTCCTCGGCGTGGTACGAACTCCGCACGAGCGGTCCGGACTGCACGACCCGGAAACCCCGCTTCAGGCCCTCGACCCTGAATGTCTCGAACTGCTCGGGCCTCACCCAGCGGTCGATCGGGAGGTGATCGCGGCTCGGCCGCAGATACTGTCCGATCGTGAGGATGTCGGTATCGGCGTAGCGGCGAACGTCGTCCATGAGCTGCAGCACTTCCTCATCCCGCTCGCCGATGCCGACCATGATGCCGGTCTTGGAGATCAGCCCGGCGTTCTTGATTCTCGACAGTACCTGCAATGAGCGCTCGTAGTCGGCCTGTGGCCGAACCGCCGGATGCATGCGGCGGACGGTTTCAAGGTTGTGAGAGAGGATCTCCGGCCGAGCGTCGATCACCGTCCGCAGGGCTTCGGCATCGCCCTTGAAATCGCCGATGAGGGCCTCCAAGGACATCTCGGGGCACTCCTGGTGGCAGAGACGGATGGTCTGGGCCCAGTGATCGGCCCCGCCGTCGGGAAGATCGTCGCGGTCCACACAGGTGATGACCACGTGCTTGAGACCCATGATTCCGAGGGAGGCAGCCACCCGGGACGGCTCATGGGGATCGGGCGGCAAAGGCTTGCCGGTCCGCACGTTACAGAAGCCGCAGGAGCGGGTACAGATGTCGCCGAGGATCATGATCGTCGCCGTCCCCCGCGCCCAGCATTCGCCCATGTTGGGGCAGCTTGCCTCCTGGCAGACCGTATGCAGATGGTGTTTGTGCACTATCTGCCTGAGCCGGCGGAACCCTTCGCCGCCCGGGATGCGGGCCCGGATCCACTCGGGCTTGGTTTCGAGGCGCAATTGCTGCACGCGGCCGGCACCGTTGTTGAGGACCAACCCGCTTAGGCTGACGGTGGCGGGGCCGACGAATCGTGCGGTGTCCCCGCCCAGCGGGCGCGGGTGTCGCCGGGGGTTCGCCTCCGCGTGGCCGGCCACTTCCCGGCAGTCCGGGGCAGGGCTTTCTCGAGGTGGTTGTGCCGTCGAACTCATGGATCCAAGTCTATGCAGGTTGCGGCGGCCTCGCATCCGGCGGGCTCCCGGGGTCGCTCGCTGCGTCTCAGGAAGGCTCGCCGTGGGCGAAAGTCCGGGAATACGGCCGTTTATTTCCTAACCGCAGGCGGCGGTTCATCCGATAAACGCATAGCGCCCGTTTTCGCTTATCGGTTGTTGGGTATATGCTGCACGGGCGCGATGCCCGCTGTCGTCTGCCCGCAGCGTGACCACGCGGTCCGGACGGCGGCACGCACGGGGCGTATCCCTCTGCGTGGCAGGAGGCTGGGCATCGGCCTCGGAGATCGATCTCCGGTGTCTGTGAACTGAGGAGACGACGGTGAAAACCAGGAAGAACCGGCGTTGTGGATGGCTCGGTCGATCGCTGCTGACCCTGGTATCGGCCGTTGCGGCGGGGCAGATGCTCGGCTGCGAGGTGGACAACTTCTTCGATCCCTCGAAAACGGGTCGGTTTGAGTTCACCGCAACCAGTACGCCGATCCTCGAACGAATCGACGTGATCGAGCAGGAAGTGGACTACTGGAGCCAGGCGACTCCCGTGACCCCGGAGGATCTGATTCCCAGCGATCTCTCGTACCGAATGACTCCGGGCGACTATGTCACCGTCGAGATCTTTGAGCTCTACACACCCGGCCAGTGGACGGCCTCCACCCGCAGGATTGACGCCGGGGGCAACTTCCGCCTCCCGGAACTGGGTGATGTTCGGGCCGCCGGCCTGACCGCTCAGGAGTTCCAGGACACGCTGGAGCGCGTGCTCAGCGAGGGATTCATCAAGGATCCGCAGGTCAACGTGGTGGTGGAAGAGGGCAGCGGCTTCCGCTACACGGTCTACGGCGCGGTACGCGGGCCCGGGGTCTTCACCCTCCGGGATCCGGATATGCGGCTGCTTGACGTTCTGGCGATTTCCGGGGACGTGCTGCTGCCGACCACCGAGCACATCTACGTCATTCGCCAGGTCCCGCTGACCGAGCAGGTTGTTCCGGCCTGGGAGCGTGATCTGGAAGGCGAACCGGCCGTCCCGGAGGTCGTTGAAGAGCCGCCGGTGGATATCGAGGAGCTGATCGAGGAGCTGGACAGCGGGGAGGGCGGCGGGGCGGTCAACCCCGGAGTGCTGAGGCAGGACGACGAACCGATCATCGACATCGATGAACTGGAGCCGGTGAGAGTTGCCGATCAGCCGCCGGTTGACGTGGACGAGCTGGCCGGCCGCGATCAGAGGCCTCCGGGAGGTGAGGACTCATTCATCTTCGTGGAGGAGCGAGGCGAGTGGGTGCGGGTCCGGGGTGACCGCACGATGCCCGGCGAGGCCGGCGCCGCCGAGGGAGTGGCGGCCGAACCGGAGTCAATCATCGAGCGAATCATCGAAATCCCCTACCAGAAGCTCAAACAGGGCGACAGCTCTTACAACATCGTGATAAGGCCCAGCGACCGGATCTATGTGGAGATGCCGCTGCAGGGCGTGATCTATATTGATGGCGAGATCATGCGACCGGGGGTTTACAACCTGCCGTCTGTGGGCCGGATGACGCTCAGCCGCCTGGTGGCGGCGGCCGGCGGTCCCGGACCGCTGGCAATCCCCGAGCGGGTCGATCTGATCCGGATCGTGGGCGAGAACCGCGAGGCCTGTGTGCGGGTGAATCTGGCGGCCATCCGGAACCGAACAGAACCTGATTTTTACCTGAAGCCGGACGATCACATCATTATCGGAACCAACTGGTGGGCCACGCCGATCGCGATCATGCGTAACGGTTTCCGGGCCACCTACGGCTTCGGCTTCCTGCTGGACCGCAACTTCGGCAACGATGTGTTCGGTGCACCGCCGATCAGCAGGGTCACCTACCAGTAGCCGCCTTGCCGTTTCCGCCTCCTCGGGGATATGGGTCGACCGGGACCGTCTGTTATGGGATAGAATCGCCGAACGGAATCCCCGGGCGGTACGTAACGTACTACTTCCGTGCATTGCCGGTGCGGCGGCCCCGTTTGCACCGCAGGACCGGGCGGGCAGCCGATGGCCGCCAGCAGAGGGCTCGGTTCAGGGGTCGGCGGCCGGCCCACGCGCGTCAAGCGCGGCGCTTTCCTTGTCGATGTGAGAGGTCAATGAGCGTTTCTCCCGCGGCTATCGGACAGGATCAGAGCAGCGCCGCTGCCTTGCGCTGGCAGATCCTCGGGGCCGCGGTCCTGCTGGCCGTTTTCGCCTGGGTGTTCTGGGCGTTTCTCCACCGGCAGTGGAGGTTCGCAATCACACATCAGGCCGATTGGGGTCACACTCTGGTGATCCCGTTCATCTGCGCCTACTTCGTGTACCTGAACCGGGCGAAGCTGCTGGTCAGGCCGTTCCGACCGGCGTGGTCGGGCTTGGTTCCCATGCTGCTGGGAGTCGCCTGGTACACCACCTGCGCGATCGGTCCGCGGCCGCTTTTTCACCATAACCTTCAGGGCGCGGGAGTGTGGCTGGCTTTTTTCGGCCTGGTGCTGCTGATCTTCGGCTACCGGGCCATGAAGTACTTGTGGTTCCCCCTTCTGTATCTGCTGGTCTTTGGGCAGACGATCTCCAACAAGTTCATGGAGATTGTCACCTATAAGCTGCAGGACATCACCGCCCGCGGGTCACACCTGGTCCTCGTCTTGCTGGGAATGGATGTGGATCGGGCGGGCAATACGCTGACCGTCTTCCAGGACGGTGAGCCCATGCCGCTGAACATCGCTGAGGCATGCTCGGGGATGCGCATGCTCATGGCCTTCCTGGCTCTGGGGGTGTTCATGGCCTACACCGGGCTGGACCGGTCCTGGCAACGAACGGCCCTGGTGATTCTGGCCTTCCCCACGGCGGTCTTTGTGAACATCCTGCGGGTGGTGACCCTGGCGCTGCTGAGCAAGGTGGATACCGATTTCGCCGCGGGCGAGTTTCATTCGTTCGTCGGCCTGGTCTGGCTGGTTCCCGCTCTCTTGATTTATCTGGGGCTTATGTGGATCATCCGAAATTCGGTCATTGAAGAGGCCCGACCCGGCAGGACGGGCACCGCGTAGGCGATGGGAACCGATGCTGCATTTTGAACGACATGCCCGGCTGGTCTTTATCGTCGCCTGTGTCGCGCTGGTGCTGAGCGGGATCGGGTTCAGGGCGGCCGTGGGGCTGTTGAACGTTCATCTGACGAAAGAGCCGGTTCCCCTGCGCCAGAGTCTGCCCACGCTGCCCAGCAGGTTGGAGCAGTGGAAGAAGATCGGGGAAGACGGAGTTCTCGTCGCCGAAGTGATCGAGACGCTGGGCACCGAGGATTTCCTCGACCGGAATTACGCCGTAGACGGCAGAGCAGCCAGTGGTCTTATTTCCCTTCACCTGGCCTACTACACCGGGTTCATCGACACGGTGCCGCATGTCCCCGATCGGTGCTTCGAGGCCGGGGGTTGGCGCAAACAGACTCTGCCCAAGAACTATGACCTGCCGATGGATCGCTCCGGATGGCAGCCGGATCCCGATCAGGTCCACCCCGGCGGCGAGCGCTACCAGCGGGTGACCTACCCGAACCCAATCACCGACAAGCCGGTGACGGTGCGAATGCCGATCGGCGACTATCAGTTGCGGGTTACGGAGTTCCAGCGTCCGCAGCAGCCGGATGTTCGTCTCTATGCCGGGTATTTCTTCATTGCCAACGGACGAACCACCGCATCGCCGTGGGACGTCAAGAGATTGGCGTTCAACCAGACCGACAAATTCGCCTATTACATCAAGGTCCAGTTCACCGTGTTTGGCGATCAGAGTTTTGAGGTGGCGGACTTCATGGAGCGGGTCTCGGAGTTCGCCCCGCTGCTGTTGCCGCGACTGATGCGGTGTCTGCCGGATTGGGTCGAGGTGGGACAGCGGCAGGCTGAGGAACAGTCCTCGCCGACTGACTGAACATAAACACACGAGGGAATCATGGCAACTCGAATCAATACGAAGGTCGTAATGATCGTTCTCATTGCCGTCGTTGCCGCGGCCGGCATCCTCGGGGGGCTCCTGTTTCTGCAGATGCGCGGCAGCGCCGAGCGCTTCGTCAGGCTCGCTGCGGAGAAGAAGCAGTCCGCCCTGGAGTCCAGGGATGAGGGTGACATGGTGGCGTACGGCGACAAGTTGCGCAAGGCCAAGGACCTTTACGCGCGGGCCGTTCTGAACGATCCGGCCAACACGCAGAACCTCCGCCTCATGGAAGAGACCCTGTTGGAGATCCGCCCCTACACGCAGGACGAGGCAAGAGAGCTTTACGGCCAGTGGTTGAGCACGATGGCTCACGAGATCACCCACAACCCCGCCGATCCCGAGCTGCACCTGAGATTCCTGCGCGAAGCCTATGAATACGGTGCCCGGGTCATGAATCTCGGCGAACACTGGCGGATGATCGTCGACCTCGCCGACGACATGTACAACCGGGTTCCCTCCTCCCGTCCCGAGCGGGCCTATGCGTTGCTGTACCGGGGCACGGCCACGCTGCGGCTCATCGCAGAGCTTGAACCCCAGGAGATTCTCCAGGCCGAGGCGGATCTGATCGAGTTCCTCAAGGAGGTTCCCGACAGCGACCTGGGCTGGGCCTCTCTGGCGATTGGTCAGAGAACCGTCGCCGTTTTCCTGGATGCGAACGACCGTACTCTGCAGGGGCCGGAGGGCATCATCGACGATGCGACCATGCTCGCCCGGTGTGATGAGACGTTGCGGCAGGCGCGTGAGCACGTTCCCAACGGACCCGAAGTCACTCGGGTCGAAGCCTCGATCACGGCGACCAAGCGCTGGGAAGATCCGACTTCCGTCGATGAGCAGGAGCTGCGCGCGACCGTTGACAAGCTGGTCGCGCTGATCAGAGAGGAGGAGGAACCCGGCCTGGTCCTGGATGCGGCAGGTGTGCTGAGGTTCCTTCGGTTCGAGAACAGCCAGGAGATGGGTATCGAGTTGCTGGAAGGCTATCTCCGGCGCCACCCCGATGCACTGTACCACCGCTTGGCCCTGGCCGAGGCCCTCTACTTCCACGGCGAATACGACCGGGCCGTCGCGGCGGCCCGCGAGGTCCTGGATGCCGAGCCGCTTCTGGTGTGCTTCATGGCCCAGTACCAGCGCCTTGTTTCCGCCCAGGCGGCGTCGATCATAATGAACGTGCGGTTCGCCGAGTGGGAAATGGCCTCGGAAGCGGACCGGTCGCAGGCACTGGAGCCGATGCGCGCGACCCGAGAGGAACTGGCCTCCCTCGTGGACAACCCGGACAACGACCCGCTGCTGAAAGAGGCCGAGGGCAAGCTGGCCTACGCCGAGGGCAAGTACGATGAGGCCGCGGCATGTTTCGAGTGGCTGATCAGGTTCGATCCGGATGAACAGATTGAACCGCAGATACTCCTCTTCGCCGCCCGATGTCTGAAGAACATCGGGCAGGTCGGGCTGGCGCACGAGCGGCTGGAGAAAGCCGCCACGGACAATATCGGGAACGTCTTTATTCTCCTGGAGAAAGCGCGAATCGAGGGGCAGCTGCGCGAGTTCGAGCAGATGAGCGAGACCCTCGACGAGATTCTGAGAATCGAGCCGGAGAACGAAACGGCCTTGGTCCTGAAGACGCAGGTGGAACAGGCCCTCAGCGACTCGGCGGTGCCGACCGATCCCGTCGTCGCCGTCATCAGTGAAGCCCTGCAGGCTGCCCAGAGTGGAGACTATGATTCCGCCCGGAACACCCTCACGAACCTTCAGCAGCGGTATCCCGATCACGTCGCCGTGCCCATGGCACTGTGGCAGCTCGAGATGCTCGCGGACAATCAGGACCAGGCGCAGATGCATCTGGATCGGGCGAGAGAGCTCGATCCTGAAAACCTCCGACTGGTCGAGCTGGATCAGATGCTCAACGAGCCGGATCCGATCCGGCGAGTGTACAACCTGGTGGTTGCGGCAACGGAGGACGAAGTTGAGCAGGTCGTGATATTGTACGTCCGCTACCGCATGCAGGCCGACCGGGCGCGGCGCCTTGCCTCGCAGCGGGAGGGGAACGGGGACATCGAGGGGGCGAAGGCCTCTCGTGACTTGGCCGCTCGCGCCGATCAGGAGGCTGCCGCCTACCTGACCCGGGCCATGAGTGCCGCCCCGGACCATCCGGCACTGGTGGAGGGGAGGTTCCAGCAGGCTCTGCTGGATGAGAACTGGGAGCTGGCCGAGCAACTGGCGAATCGTGCCGTGGAGCTGAACATCGATCAGGCCAACGGCCTGATCTATCGGGGTCGCTACGAACTGCACCGCCGGGATTTCGAGACGGCGATCCTGACCCTGGTCGAGGCCACCGAAGTCAAGCCCTACTCGGCCCCCGCCTGGACCGCCCTGGCCGTCGCTTATCAGAATGTGGGCAACCTCGATGACGCCGAGCGGGCCTACGAGGAGGCCTACAGAATCAACCCCAACGACATGAACACCGTTCGGGAGTTCGTGAGGCTGTTGCTGCCGCGGGGCAAGACCACCCGCGCCCTGCTGATCCTTCAGACGGCACGCCTCGTTGCCCCGAATGACGAGGATATTCGCGATCTCTGGCTCGCCCTGGAGGTCGATATCGGCGACAAGCCCCTGGCTCTCAAGACCCGGCGCCGGCTCTACCGCGACAATCCCGAAAACATAACCAACGCCATGCGCCTGGCCGCGCTGCTGGGCAAACTGGAACCCAGCTATGACCTTCTGCTGGATGCCGACGGCGAACCCCGCTATACGATCGGTTCCTGGGCCCGCCTCGTTCCCGAAGAGCAGGAGCGGCGGCTTACCCAGGAGCGAGAGCGCTGGAACCAGGAGGTCGACGAGATCCTCCAACGGCTCTTCGAGACCCAAGGGCAGAATCTGGCTCTGATTCGGCTGCAGACCGAACTGCTTCGGATACGCGGTGAGTGCGAACGGGGTGAGCAAATCTTCCGGGAGTTCGTCTCTTCACACGACGAGTCGGAGATCACCTCGGGCATGCTCATTCAGCTCGCCCAGTTCCATCTGCAGTGCTTCCACGTCCGGGAGGCGCTGGAGACGATGGAAGAAGCCAGGCAGTACCAGGATCCACAGCGGCTGGAAGTCGATGCGGCCTTGGCGGGAATGCTGTTCAGAGCCAAGCAGTGGTCTCGGGCGCTGGAACTCTACGAAGGCGTTATTGCCGTGGCCCCGTCCACGGCCGCCAAGTTCCGCCTCGTGGAATGTCTGGTCAAGCTCGGGCGACTGGACGAGGCTCAGCAGCGGCTGGAAGAGGCACTGCAGGAAACCGAGGAGGACTACTTTGCCTGTATGCTGCAGGCCACGATCCTGGACGGGCAGGCCGAGGTACTCTTCGACCAAGGGCTGACCGAGCAGGGTGAACAAAGGCTGCAGGGCTTCTACCAAGCCCTGGAGCGAGCCAAGGTCTACCGGCCCGATCTGACTATCCCATACCTGCTCCGGGCCAACTCCTTGTTGAAGAGCTATTGGCGAACCGCCTCCACCCTCGATGATCGGGGTCTGTTGGAGGACGCACTGGCCGAATTGAACAATGCCGAGAACGTCCGGGCCGGCGAGCCGGATATCGTCCTCACCCGGGCCGAAGTCCTGCTCGGGACGCGAGATCGGCGCGGGGCTATTGGCGAACTAAACCGATTCCTTGAAGCCCAGCCGGAGAACATCAAAGCGCGAAAGCGCATGGTGGAACTGCTTCAGGAGGAAAGGCGGTACGGGACTGCTCATACCGCCATCGATGAGGCCCTGGTATTCGCGAAGGACCTGGCGCTGTGGCATGAGATGAAGGGCGACCTGTATATCGACGAAGCCCGACGTTCGCCGGAGATGAGTACCGAAGACAAGGACGAGTTGAAGCGTCAGGGAGTGGAGAGTTATCAGTCGGCCTACTCGCTCCGACCCAACCTGGCGATGCTCACCAAGCTGACCGATGCCGGGTTGAGCGTGTCGTCTCCCAACTACGAGATCATCGTTGGGATGCTGGAGAGCATGACGGCCGAACTCGACAACGAGCCCCTGCTTCGTGTGCTCTTCGCCAAGGCTCTCAACGGCGGCGGCCAGCGCGACCGGGCCCTGGAAGAACTGGCCAAGGCCTTCCGAGCCATGAAATTGCGGATCCGTCAGGGCGAGGCCGCGCCGAGTTCGATCGCCGGCTGGTTCCTGGGGCTTCCCGCCTTCTTTGACCGGGACACGGTTGGCGACGCCGAGGCCCTCGTCACGGAATTGTGCGAAGGTGAGCTCGGGGTGTACGAGATGCACTGGCTTTCGGTCATGTGGCGGGATTCGGGCCCCGCCGGCAGCCAACGCATGCTCGAGCTGGCCGAGAGCGCTCTGGCGGCCTGTCCGCCCGATGAACCGGCGATGAAGGCCGGCCTCTCCCAGGAGCTGGGACACTGCCGCCTGCTGGTGGAGGATTGGGCCGGTGCGGCGGAGGCTTTCGAGACCGTGCTGGAGATTCAGCCCGATAATGCGCTGATCCTCAACGACTACGCCTACCTGAGAGCCGAGCGCCTGAACGACCCCGCCGGTGCCCTGGAGTACGCGGAGACAGCCATGAGGCTCGCCCCCGACAGCCCCTCGGTCCTCGACACTTACGGGTGGATTCTCTTCAAGCTCGGCGACTTGGAGAAGGCCCAGCGCAGCATCCAGCGGGCTCTGGTTGACGATGAGACCGCCGAAAAGTGTGTCCATATGGCCCACGTCCTCCTGGCCCAGGGGCAGCTTGAAGATGCCGAACGTCAGCTTCAGCGGGCCGCGGAATTGCGCCCGGATCCCCAGACTCAGGCGGAGATTGAGGGCTTGGCGGACGATATACGAACCAGGAGGGGACAGGGGAGGTAGAGTCCCCAAGGACGTGCGGCTGCCGGTGCGCCGGTGCGTCCCTCCTCTGTCCTGACACCCCACGATAGGAAAAACCGATGAGCACTGTCACCCAAAGCCGACTTGCCACCCGACGCCCAGCCGATTCGCGGCCCGGCCCGCCGCGGTCGCGCCTCTCGGCCGGCGGCGTCGATCCGCTCCGCGTTCTGCGGCGACACGTGTTGGGAATCATCGCCGCCGCCATCCTCGGCGCCGTCATCGGCCTGGCCTCCTTCTTCCTGGCGAAAAAGTTCTGGCCCTTCTACTACGCCGAAGCGATCTTCGAGGCCCAGCCGGGTCTGACGGGGGGAGCCACGGAGGTGGCCACGGCGGAGTTCGCCAACGACGATACCGTGGCCCGTATCTGCGCCACCGAGACGGAGCGGCTGACCGATCGGGACAATGTTCTGGCCGCCGCCCTCAAGAACCCCGAGATCCTTCAAACCGAGTGGATCAAGAAGTTCGAGCTTGATACGGGGGGCTATGACTGGGAGGAAGCCAAGGACGAATTGGAGGAGGATCTCAAGACTCCGGTGATCCGGGGCACGACGTTCTTTGCCGTGGGGTGGAGTTCACATCGAGCCGAGGACGTGCCCATCGTGGTCAACGCGGTGGCGAGGGCCTACCGGGATTGGGCACGTGAGCTGGACATGCAGGTACATAACACCACTCTCGCCACTTTCCAGCAGCAACTGGCCGATTCGCAGCGTGAGCTGGACATTCTCAACGAGGATATCAAGACCTTCATCCGCGAGAAGGGCATCACCACTCTGGACGACCCGCGCTACAGCCAGCTCGCCTTCAAGGCCCAGGGTCTGGCCGAGCAGATCGCGGAGGCTGCTGCCGCCCTCTCCATCATGGATTCGGCTTATCAGCAGACGGCGGCCAAGCTCGCCGGTGAGATGGAGCCCACCGAGGAGGATCGGCTGGCCGCCGAACGCGACCCGACGGTCCAGGGACACATGCAGTTGCTCGTCTCACTGGGGGCCGAGAGGCGCAGGCGTATCGAGAAATACGCGGTGGATCATCCTCTGATCGGGAACCTCGAGCGGCAGATTCGCGCTACCGAGGCGGAGCTGGAGGTCAAGATGGATGAGATCATCATGCGCAATCTCGGGGCGCAGATGAAGATGCTCACGAATCAGGCGGAACAGTATCGCGAACTGATCGACGGGCTCGGGGCCGAGCTCGATACGACGGAGACCTTGCTCAAGGATCTGGCTGCCGAGCAGGCGGAGTACGATGCGATGGAGATGCGCCGGGAGTTCCTGGAGGTGTCCCGGGACATGGACCTCGCCCTCATCAAGGAGGTGAGGCTCATGCGCATGCGCGTCGAGGCCTCCCAGGTGCGCCTGGCGGTGCCGGCCCTCACGCCCCGAGAGCTGTCCTTCCCAAGGTGGGAAATCATGACTCCACTGGGCGTGCTGTTGTTCACCGGTGCGTTCATCGGCATTGTCTTCCTGCGGGAGATAACCGATCAGCGGGTCAAGAGTGCCAGCGACCTGGCCATCCTGCCCGGAGCCACCATTGTGGGCGCGATTCCGGAACGCAGCGAGGACCCCACCAACTGCCAGAGCGCCGAATTGGTGGTTCAGACACAACCCAACAGCGTGCTGGCCGAGTCGTATCGCCAGAGCTTCGCCCACGTCGTCCGGGCCGTCCAACGGGCGGGTCACCAGACCATTCTCCTCGTGGGCGGCTTGCCCGGCGCCGGTACCACCACCGCGGTGACCAACTTCGCCGCGGTTGCCGCCGCCTCCGGGCGCAAGGTTCTGGCCATCGACGCCAATTTCCGCCGACCGCGGTTGGCCCAGGCCATGGGCGTCAGTGCCGCTGACCCCGGCCTCGGCGATATCCTCGTGGATGGTCTTGATCCGTCTGACGTCGTGCAGGAGACGGAGCTGGGCGTTGCCGTTATCAGCGCCGGTACGCCCGCCAAGCGGATCTTTGATCGCTTCAACACCGAGCAGTTCGACAGCGTGCTGGCGCAGATACGCGGAAGCTACGACATGGTCTTCATCGACGCTCCGCCCGCCGTCGTGGCCGGTGACGCCATGGTCCTGGCCAACAAAGTCGATGCTGCGGTTCTCGTGGTGCGGGCGAACCAGGAGCATCGCGGCCTTGTCGCTCGGCTCATCTCGCAGTTGTCCGACGTGCAAAGCGAACTGCTGGGCCTTCTGCTCAATCGCCCGCGAGGGACCGCGGGTGGCTACTTCAAGAAGAACTACGCCGCCATGGCCCGGTACACCGCCGGTCAGACGGGCTGATCCTGTCCGGGAGCCCTATACTGCGAGATTCACACTGTCGCCCCGCGTTGCCGACACCCTGAGCAGCGCCGCTGAAACGAGCGACGAGGAGCGTTGACGCAATGGACGCCGCCTCCACCGAACGCAAGTGTCTTGTTACGGGCGGCGCGGGGTTCATCGGCTCACACCTCGCCCTTCGTCTCATCGAGCGCGGCGATCACGTAGTTATTATCGACAACCTGTCCACCGGACGCAGATGCAATCTCGATCACCTGGATCCGCAACATCTCACCTTCGTCCAAGCCGACGTGTCGGCGGCGCTGGGGGACCTCGATCCCGCCGACTTTGACGAGATCTACCATCTGGCGGCGGCGGTCGGGGTGCGACTGGTTATCGAGCAGCCCGTCCATACCATCGAGACCAACGTTCTGGAGACATCGGCGGTGTTGTCCTTCGCCGCTGCGGGTCTCAAACCTCTGCTCATCGCTTCCACCTCGGAGGTCTACGGCAAGTCCACCAAGACACCCTTTGCCGAGGATGACGACGTGGTGTACGGGCCGACGGTCTTCAGCCGATGGTCCTACGCCTGCTCCAAGGCCATCGACGAGTACCTGGCCCTGGCCCATCACCGTACGCACCGCCTCCCCGTGGTCATTGCCCGCCTCTTCAACACCGTGGGGCCGAGGCAGGTCGGACAATACGGGATGGTTCTGCCGCGCTTCGTCCTCGCCGCCCTGACCGGCAGGCCGCTTGAAGTGTACGGGGACGGCCGGCAGACCCGATGCTTCTGCGACGTTCGCGATGTTGTGGGCGTTCTGCCTCAATTGCTGGCGGATCCCGCGTGCGCCGGGCGCGTGTTCAACGTGGGTTCCGACGTGCCCATCCGGATCAGCGAACTGGCCGAACTGGTTGTCAACACGCTCGGCGGTGATTCGGAGATTCGCTACCTGCCCTACGACGAAGCGTTCGGGGAGGGGTTCGATGACCTTCGCGATCGCCGTCCGGATCTGAGCCGCCTGCGCCGGGCCACGGGCTTTCAGCCTCGCATCCCGCTGGTGCAGACCATTCGCGATCTCGCCGACAGCCTGGCTTCCGCCGCCTCCTCCGGGTTGGAGAGGTCCGCCTGATGACACTGTTCCTCGCCCAGATCGATCAGGCGCTGGATCCCGGCGGCACCATCCAGGTTCCTCCGGAAGTCATGGAGGAGGGGACGGAATCGATCGCAGTCTCGGCCATGGGCCTGCTCAACAGCTATGCCCACATCTTCGCCATCGCGTTTGTGATCACCTTGCTCGTGACCCCCCTCATTCGGCGGGTGGCCATCGCCTTTGACGTCATTGATCACCCCGACGATCCGCGGAAGGCCCATGCCTACCCGGTCGCCTATCTGGGCGGTCTGGCCGTCCTGGTCGGTCTCATTGTCGCGACCGGGACCAGCTATGTCTTCGTCGACCCGGTTGCGAATGTCTATCCGTCCGTGCCGCTGCCGGTGGTGATGGGCATGATCGCGATTACCTTCACCGGCCTCATTGATGACGTGTCCGGTCTGTTTCCGCATGTGAAGATCGCCGGCCAGCTCGTGGCGGCCGCCGCTCTGGCCATTTATGAAGTCGGGACGCACGTGGCCGAAGGTCTGCTCAAGGGTTTCATGGGGCCGCCTGAGCAGGTCATTTTCACCGTGGCCGATCTGCCGCTGTTGAACCAGCACGTGTACTACTGGGTGGGTACGGCGCTTATCGCCGTGTTCGTGCTGGGCGGCTGCAACGCGATGAACTTCGTCGACGGTCTGGATGGTCTTGCCTCGGGCCTGACCGGCATCATTGCGGTGGGCCTGCTCGCCATCAGCCTGCTGATGGCGATAGACATCTCTGCCGCGGGGGAGATCCCCAGTGACAGCCTCGCCGGCGCCCGGCTGGTGCTTTGTCTGGCCCTGCTCGGGGCGGTGCTGGGGTTCCTGCCACACAACTTCAATCCCGCCAGCATATTCCTCGGTGATGCCGGCAGCCTGCTGCTGGGGTACATGTGCGCGACCATCATTCTCATGCTGGGAGATCAGGGAAGGACCGACCTGGTGTTCGCCGGGCTGATCGTCTTTTCCGTGCCCATCATCGACGCCACCCTGGCCATCATCCGCCGCAGACTCGCGGGCATTCCCCTGTCCTCGGCCGATGATCAGCATCTGCATCACCAGCTCAAGCGGGCGCTGGGCGGGGTGAAGCGGGCGGTGCTGGCTTTGTACGGAATCAGCGCATTGTTCGCGGTCGTGGGCGTGACCCTGGCCGCCCTGGTAACGCAGACGGAAATGCGGGTCCGCGTCGTCTATGCCATCGCTCTGGCCTTGTTCAGTTTCGTGGGCGTGATCGCCGTCAAGGCCGCCCGGCAGCAGCAGATCCGCCTCGCCGTCGCCAATGCCGGAAGGGGGCAGGCAAGGAAGGTGAGAAAGAAAAGCCCGGCCAGGGCACCCGCTGCCGGCCGCCCGAGCAAGCCGCCGCCGAAATCATCGTCCGGGCAGTCGGCAAGGCCATCCGCCGAATGACCATGCCCCGTCCCGCCCGCTTGCCATCATCACCCTGCCGGGGAGAATGCGTTCGATGAATACCAATCAGCGAACGGACATTCTGTTCATCTGCATGGGGAACATCTGTCGCAGCCCGCTGGCGGAGAACGTGTTCCGCCACAAGGCCCGATCGCGAGGCGTGCTGCGCTTCTTCGATATCGATTCCGCCGGTATCGGCCATTGGCATATAGGGGAAGAGCCCGACCCGCGAGCGCGCGACGTCGCACAGGATCACGGCGTCGCCGTCACCGGCACGGGCCGACAGGTGAAACGGCGCGATTTCGCGCGGTTCGACTACCTCATCTGCATGGATGAGGACAACCGCCAGGACATCCTCGACCGCGGCGCGCCGGAGGAGAAGGTCCACCTGCTGCTGGATTTCCTGCCCGATGCCCCGATGGTCGAAGTGCCCGATCCTTACGACGGCGGGCGCGACGGCTTCGAGCTGGTCTACAAACTCGTGGATGCGGCCTGCGAAACGCTGCTTGATACACTGCTCGATCGACACGTCATCGAGAGAGACGCAAGACCGTCCGAATGAACGATGAGCCAGAAGAAGGCAATCGCCGCCGCCCTTGAAGATGCCGGCCTGGACGGGCCCGTTTCCTCGCTGCGCGACCTGTCCGGCGGGTGCATTCATCAGGTGATCGAAGTCACCCTCGAAGACAATCGATCGTTCATCGCCAAGATCAACAGCGCCGATCAGCTTGCGATTTTTGAGGAAGAAGCCGCGGGGCTGGAGGCCCTTGAGGCGACGAAGACCGTCATGGTTCCCGCTCCGCTGGCGGTGGGGGCCTATGCCGGCCGCGCCGTGCTGCTCATGACCGCCCTTCAGCCCGGCCGGGCAACCGATGAGGTGTGGCGAGTCTTCGGCACTCAACTTGCCGCCCTTCACGCCGCCGATGCCGACTCGGACGGCCGGTACGGATTCCATACCGACAATCATCTCGGCTCGACTTTCCAGCCCAACACCTTCTGCGATGACTGGGTCGAATTCAATGCCGTCCATCGGCTCGGATTTCAGGTCGATCTGGCCAAGCAGCACGGCTGGCTGATTGAGAATGAAATCACGCGCCTGCGAGGCGTGATCGACAGGCTTGAGCATTACATCCCCCGCAAGCCCCGGCCGTCGCTTCTGCACGGCGATCTGTGGTCCGGCAACGCCCTGCCAACGGTCGATGAATCCGGCTCGCCGTGCATCGGCGTGATCGACCCCGCCTGCTACATCGGCGACGGCTACTGCGATCTGGCCATGATGCGCCTCTTCGGTGGCTTCCCGGCCTCATGCTACCAGGCCTATTCAGAGGCCGCTGATGATCATGACCGCATCGAACAGCGCATCGCCGTCTATCAGCTCTATCACCTTCTCAACCACGTAAACATTTTCGGCCGCGGCTACGCCGGCCAGGTCCTGAGCGTCGCGGCGCAGTTGGGATGTTAGAATCGCCCCGTCTTCCCCGAGCCGCCGGTTCGGATGGTGAACTGAACGTTGGTGCGCGTTCACAGCAGGAAGGCATGCAACCCCATCGGGCTTTGCGGGTAGAGTATCTCTCGAGTTAGCCGGGGCGGAAAGGAATCGCGATGATAGGAATGAGTCAGCGTGCACAATTGACGAACCTCGTCCCCTTCTGGATTTGTCTGCTCTGCCTGCTGCCCGCTGCGCCGGGGGAAGCACAGTTGACCAAGGGAAAAGCAGGCGTGGATCCGGCCGGTCAGATCGAGGCAATCCTTGCCGCGTTCCACGAGCGGGCGGGATTCCCCGGGGCGACAATCGGCTACGTCCTGCCCGATAGAACTGCCGGGTCGGTGTCGGTGGGGGTCGCGTTCAAGAAAACCGGCCGGGCCATGACCGGCGATGACCGCATGATGGCCGGCAGCACGGGTAAGACCTTCTTCGCCGCGCTGGCCCTGCAACTTGTCGATGAAGACGTGCTGGCACTGGATGAGAAGATCTCGACCTGGCTTGGCGATGAGGAGTGGTTCGAGCGTCTTCCCAATGCACGTGACATCACCCTCCGCATGCTGCTCAACCACACCAGCGGCATTCCGCGCTACGTCATGCTGGAGGACTTCGTGGAGGCGATGATCGAGAACCCGAACCGGCGCTGGGAGCCGGCCGAACTGCTGGCATTTGTCTTCGATCACGAGCCGCTGTTCACTGTGGGGGAAGGCTGGTCGTATGCCGACACGAACTTTATTGTTCTCGGCGCGATCATCGAGAAGGTCACGGGCGACTCGTGCTACAACCAGATCTATCGCCGGATTCTGAGGCCGCACGGGCTGTGGGACATCGTTCCCACCACCAGCCGGGATGTGCTGGGGCTTGCCGGCGGCTACATCGATCCGGACGGTAACCTCTTTCAGCTTGAAGAAGAGAACGTGGTCAAGGGCGGCCGGTTCGTGTTCAACCCGCAGTTCGAGTGGGGGGGCGGCGGCTTCGCCTCCACCCCGGGTGAGCTTGCCCGCTGGGCGAAGCTGCTTTACGCGGGCGACGTGCTGAGCGCGAAGATGCGCAAGGAGATGCGCAACAGCGTGGAAGCCCAGCTCGGCCCCGGCTCTCGCTATGGCCTGGGAATGATGGAACGACCGAGCGAAGTGGGGACGGTGATCGGCCACGGCGGCTACTTTCCCGGCTATCTCACGAACATGTCCTACTACGTCGAGCACGACCTGGCCCTGGCGATCCAGATCAACACCACGAAGATGAGCGAAGCGCTCAACTACGCCGCAATGATGGAGGCGCTGGATAAGTGCGCCGCGACGCTCGTTCATGGAAGCAAGCCCGCTGACGCGGACGAGTGATTTTCTCCCCTTGCGGGGCTGGGTGAGGCCGGCAGTGGCGCGGGCTTTCGGTCGCTGGTGGGGAGGCCGCGCTCGCGGTAAGCTACCGCCCTGCCTTTTCACCGCCACGTGAGCCTGCGAGGAGAGATCTCATGGCGAAGCGCATCGCGATCTTCTGGCCCGGGGATTACCGAGAAAAGCCCAACGAATGGGCCCTGCCCAGCGCGACCGAAGCGACGGCGCAGCTCGAGGCGGCGCTCGAGAAGCTGGGAAAGGAAAGCTACCGGATCGAGGGCTTTCTGACCCGGCCGCACGAGGCGATCGAAAAGCTCGGGCCGGTGGATGATCCGATGATCGGCGTGTGCGTGCACTGGTTCTACGGGCCGCACACCACCGACGGGGTGGTGGGCAAGAACAACCCGCTGCTGCTGGCGAGCAACTTCTCCGGCACCTGGCCCGGGCTGGTGGGGCTGCTCAACACCGGGGCATGTCTGGAGAGCGTGAACCGACCGTTCTCGCGGGTGTGGACCGACGCGGCGGACTGGACGGCCGACGAGCAGTTCATGGCCCGCCTGGATGAATGGTGCTCGACGGGTGCGATCGTCTATCCGGAGGACGAGCTGCGCGACGACACGGCGGTATCGCCGGAGGTGGCCGGGCGGGCGAAGACCGTCGCTGACGAGATCCGAAAACGGCGGATTCTGGCCATGATGCTTGGCGACACGTCCATGGGCATGATCAACGGCTACTTTGGCCCGCGGCTGCTCAACCGGGTCGGCTTTACCGAGCACAAGGTGGACCAGGCGTGGATCATCGACCGCGGCAAGAGGATTGACGCAAAGCGCATTGATGATGCATTGCGATTCGTGAACGAAAACGGCGTAACCTTCCACTACGGCGAAGAGGATGCGGAGGATTTCGACGCCAACGCCACCCGCGAGCAGTTGCGCGACTACCTGACCGTGCTGGACCTGATCGGTGAATTCAAGGCCGACTGCCTCGGCTGGCAGTATCAACTCGGCCTGATCCCGCTTCGGCCGCCCTCGGATTTCTCCGAGGGGCTGCTCAACTCCGTGTGCCGACCCGAATCGAGCGGCGACACGATCGTCACCTCGACCGAAGCTGACCAGGGCAATCTCGTGCCGATGGAGATGATGAAGCGGCTGCTGAAGGCCAAGGGGCTGCACCAGGCGGTGATGTTCCACGACGTGCGGTGGGGCGGCGAGCACAAGGGCCGGTTCCTATGGCTGCTGCTCAACTCCGGCTCGTGCAGCGCGTATGCGTTCAACCATGATCCAAATACGCTCAAGGGCGTGCATTCTTATCGCCAGCCCGCCGGTTATTTTCCCATACCCGGCGGGACGTTCGCCGGCGAGAGCCTGCCCGGCGATGTGACCTGGGCAAGGGCCTATATCCGCGGCGACAAGCTGTGGATGGACATCGGCAAGGGGAAGGTTCACAAGCTGCCGCCGGCGAAGCGCGACCAGTGGTGGGACAGCACCACCCGGCAGTGGCCGTTCATGGCCACCGACATGGGAATCGGGCGGGACACGCTCATGGCCCATTACATGTCCAACCACGTCGCGGTGGCTTACGGCGACATCTTCGAGGAGATGATCGCCCTCAGCCGGGAGCTTGGTTTCAACATCCGCATCATGGGCGGCAACAGTCTTTAGCGGCGGGGCGGCGACCCCGCGCGGGGATATGAGATGAGCGACACCGATCTGTTTATTGGCATTGATGTCGGCACGGGCAGCGCGCGGGCCGGGGTCTTCGACTCGTCCGGCCGCATGCTCGCATCCGCCACCGAGCCGATCCGCATGTGGAAGCCGCAGACGGATTTCGTCGAGCAGTCGTCGGAAGACATCTGGCGCGCGTGCGGGGTTTGTGTGCGCAAGGGGCTGGCAGAAGCGGGCGCGAAGGGGTCGCGGGTGAAGGGAGTTGGATTCGACGCTACGTGCTCGCTGGTGGCGCTGGATGAGAACGACCGGCTGGTCACGGTCAGCCCCACCGGCAACGACGAGCAGAACGTCATCGTATGGATGGATCACCGCGCGATGGAGCAGACGGAGCGCATCAACAGGATGGGGCATGGCGTGCTGAAGTACGTCGGCTCGCGCATCTCGCCGGAGATGGAATCGCCCAAATTGCTGTGGCTGAAGGAGAACATGCCGCAGACGTGGATGCGGACAGCGCGGTTCTTCGATCTGCCGGATTTCCTGACCTATCGCGCCACAGGCTGTGATTCGAGGTCGTTGTGCTCAACCGTCTGCAAGTGGACCTATCTTGGGCATGAGGCGGCGGCGGCCGAGGGAAGCGTGGGGCGGTGGGATGAGAGTTACTGGCGGCAGATCGGGCTGGATGATCTGGTCGAGGAGGGGTTTGAGCGCATCGGCAGGCGGGTCAGGCCCATGGGGGAGCCGATCGGAAATGGATTGACCGAAGCAGCGGCGAAGGAACTGGGACTGGTTGCGGGCACGCCGGTGGGTGTTTCGATCATCGACGCCCACGCAGGTGGACTCGGCTTGCTCGGCGCGGCACTGGACGGGGCGGCTCCGAGCGAGAAGGACATGGATCGGCGACTGGCGCTGATCGGCGGAACCTCGAGCTGTCACATGGCGGTCTCGCGCGAGCCGCGGTTCATCGACGGCGTGTGGGGGCCGTACTTCAGCGCGATGATTCCCGGTCTGTGGCTGACCGAGGGCGGGCAGTCGGCGACGGGCTCGCTGATCGATCACGTCATCTTCTCCCATGCCCGGGCGGCGGAACTCAAGTGCGAGGCGGAAAGCGCCGGGCGGACGGTTTATGAACTGCTGAACGAGCGTCTCGATGCGCTGGCGGCGTCGGTCGATCGCCCGGCCGTCTTGACGCGCGACCTGCATGTGCTGCCGTATTTCCACGGCAATCGTTCGCCGCGTGCGGATGCGAGTCTGCGGGGGATGATCAGTGGGCTGCGGTTGTCGGATTCGATGGATGAACTTGCGCTTCTTTATCTGGCGACGATCCAGGCGGTGGCGCACGGAACGCGTCACATCATCGATGCGCTGAACGACACCGGTTATCGCATCGACACGATCTTTGCCTGCGGAGGCGGGACGAAGAACGCCGTGTTCTTGCGCGAGCACGCGGATATCACCGGCTGCCGCATTATTTTGCCGCAGGAGCCGGAGGCGGTCCTGCTGGGCTCGGCGATCCTCGGCGCGGTCGCCGGTGGGGAGTTCGGTTCGGTATTGGAAGCGATGGCGGCGATGAATCACGCCGGCGCTACAATCGAGCCCAATCGGGCGACAGCGTCCTATCACGATGCCAAGCACGCGATCTTCCATCGTATGTATGAAGACCAGATGGCGTACCGCGAGAACATGGGGAAGGTGTAGCCGGCCGCCGGGAAGTCGGGATCCCTCGCGCGGGAGGAGGCTTGCCGCGAGTGCGGCCGGCATGATGGGGTCGGAATAATCGCGGAGGCGGAGGGGTTGAAAGTGGGATCAAGCCGGGCGGCTTGCCCGGCTTTATTTTCTCACGAAATCTTCACCCCGGAGAACCCGACCATGGCATTCACCGTGCCTGATCTTCCCTACGATTTCGCCGCCCTGGAGCCCCATATCGATGCCCGCACGATGGAGATCCATCACGGCAAGCATCACGCGGCGTATGTGAACAATCTGAATCTCGCCCTGGACGGTCATAAGAACCTCCAGGAGATGAGCATCGAGGACCTCTGCACCACCCTTGACGAGGTGCCGGAGACGATCCGCACGGCCGTGCGGAACAACGCCGGCGGGCACTTCAACCACAGCCTGTTCTGGACGATCATGGCCCCGAACGCCGGCGGCAAGCCGAGCGGCGAGCTGGCGGAAGCTATCGACCGGCAGTTCGGTTCCTTCAGCGCCTTTCAGGATGAGTTCACCAAAACGGCGGCCACCCGCTTCGGGTCCGGGTGGGCCTGGCTTTCCGTCAACAACGACGGCGAACTGCGAGTCTGCTCCACCCCCAACCAGGACAACCCTCTCATGGCGTGTGGCGACGAGTGCGGAACCATGCCCATCCTCGGCCTGGACGTGTGGGAGCACGCCTACTACCTGCACTACCAGAACCGCCGGCCCGACTACATCAAGGCGTGGTGGAACGTGGTCAACTGGGAGGTCGTCTCCCGGCACTTTGTCGAAGCATATCAACTGGCGGCCACCGCCTGAATCGGCGCATTCTCATTCGTCTCCTATGGCGCAGGGGCCCGCGATCGAGACGGTCGCGGGCTTCTTTACGTTGGGCGCCGTGTGAGGCGATGAACAAGCCCAGGGAAGGCTTTCCCTGGGCTTTGCCGTTTGCGGAGAGTTGACGAGCGGACTTCAGCCATTCTTTTGCGCGAAGTCGGCCATGAACTGGGCGAGGGCCTTGGCGCCGTCCATGGGGAGGGCGTTGTAGAGGGAGGCACGCAGGCCGCCCACGGAGCGGTGACCCTTCAGGCCCGAAAGATCGTTCTCAAGCGCCTCGGCGACGAACTTCGCATCCAGGTCCTCGTTGGGGGTGCGGAAGGTGACGTTCATGCGCGAGCGGCTGTCGGGGCGGGCGACCGCCTGGTAGAAGTCCGACCCGTCGATGGCGTCGTAGATGAGCTTGGCCTTCTCGTCGTTGCGCTTGGCCATGCCCTTCAGCCCGCCGTTGGCGAGGATCCACTTGAACACCAGGCCCATGAAGTACACGGCGAAGACGGGCGGGGTGTTGAGCATCGAGCCCTTGTCCACCTGCGTCTGGTAGTCCAGCATCACGGGCAGGTCGGCGTTGGCTTTCTCCAGGAAGTCCTTGCGGATGATGACCAGCGTCCCGCCGGACGGTCCCAGGTTCTTCTGACCGCTGGCGAAGAGCACGGCGTGCCGGTTGATGTCGATGGGCCGGCTGAACATGTTGGAGCACATGTCGGCGACGAGCAGGTGATCGGTCTGCGGAGGGGCGGACCATTCCGTGCCGAAGATGGTGTTGTTGTCGCAGTAGTAGACGTACTCGGGGTTGGCGCTGTAGTTGATCTCATCGGGGCCGGGGATGTGATCGAAGTTGTCGCCCGTCCCGTCGTAGGCGAGGTGAACGTTGCCGAACAGCTTGGCCTCGCGGATCGCCTTCTTGGACCACGCTCCGGTGTGGAGATAGTCGGCGGTCTTGTCCGGGGTGAGGAAGTTCATGGGGCACATGGCGAACTGAAGCGTCGAGCCGCCCTGCTGGAAGATCACGGCATAGTCGTCGCTGATGTTGGCGACCTTGCGGCAGTCGGCCTCAGCTTCCTCGAAGACCTTCTTGATCACGCTGCCGCGGTGGCTGTGCTCCAGCACGCCGATTCCGCTGTCGGCGATGTTCCAGATGTCCTGCTGGGCCTGCTTGAGGCATTGCTCGGGCAGCACGGCCGGGCCCGGGGCGAAGTTGAAGATACGCGTTGAAGTGGCGGTGGCGGTGGTCATCTCTGTTTTCCCGTTCGTTGTTTACAAACAGAAGTCGACGGCAGGTGATTTGCCTGTTTACTTGGCAGTGGCGGCGAGGGCGTCCTGGTTGACGCAGTTGAGCACTTCGCCGTTTCCCTTGTACTGCTTGACGATTCTCACGGTCTCCTCGGCGACGGCAAGCTGGGCCTGCTCGGTCGAGGCCCCGACGTGATGGGTGCCGACGAAGTTGGGCAGGTTGAGGATCTCGCTGGAGAAGGTCTTGTCCTCGGCCTTGGGTTCGTCGGCATAGACGTCGAGGGCCGCGCCCGCGATGGTGCCGTCCTTGAGGGCCTTGACCAGCGCCTCCTGATCGACGACCGAGCCGCGGGTGGTGTTGATGAGATAAGCATGCGGCTGCATCAGAGCGAGCGTCTCGGCGTTGATGAGGTTCTTGGTCGCCTCCATGGCCGGGACGTGCAGCGAAACGATGTCGCTGTTCTTGAGCAGTTCCTCGCGCTCGACGCGCTTCGCATCGGGATGGTTGTCGAGTTCGTCGCAGGGGACGATGTCCTGGTAGAGGATCTTCATCTCCATGGCCAAAGCGCGACGGGCCACGAGCTTGCCGATCTGACCCACGCCGATGAGGCCGAGGGTTCGCCCCTTCAGGCCGAGTCCGAACTTGGCCCAGGCCTTCTTGGCCCACGCGCCGTTGCGGAGGTCTGCGGTCTGCTGGGGGATGCGCCGGTCGAGGGCGAGCATGAAGCCGATGGCCAGTTCGGCCACGGCGGTGGAGTTCATGCCGGGACAGTTGGCCACGGCGATGCCCCGCGAGCCGGCGAAGGCGGTGGCGATGGTGTCGTAGCCGGCCCCGGCCCGGATGATCAGGCCGAGCTGACCGGCCGCGGCCAGAACCTCCTCGGGCACCTTGGTGGAGCGCACGATCAGCACGTTGGGATCGTGTTGCTTCAAAGCGTCGGCGAGCACGTCCGTGGTGAGATCGGGCTGAAACTCGAGGTCGCAGCCCAGGTCGGTCAGGGCGTCGATGCCGAATTGTTCAAACTTGTCAGCGATGAGGACTTTCATGGATAGCTTTCCCATTTGGCGACTGAGATTGACTTGAGACCACGGCGCGTCCCTAGGCGCCGGACCGGCCGCGATGGCGGCCTCTTGATGCGGCGAGGGATTGTATCGCTCCCCCCCGGCTCAGGCCGCGCTTCAGGGGCCGGAAACGGGACGATTCCCGGGCGGGGCGGCTCAGTCCAGGCTGTGCACGAAGAGGCCGCTTCGCAGCTTGGGCTCAAACCAGGTCGATTTGGGGGGCATGATGAGGCCGGCGTCAGCCACGTTCAGAAGCTGATCGATGGTGGTGGGATGCAGGGAGATGCCCGCCGCGGCGTCGCCGCTGTTCACCCGCTTCTCCAGCTCGCCCGTGCCGCGAATTCCGCCCACGAAGTCGATCCGGTCGGAGGTGCGGGGATCGTCGATGGCGAAAATCGGCCCCAGCACGCGGTCCTGCAGCACCGCCACGTCCAGCGAGCCCACCGGGTCGGAATCGTCGATGAGAGACTCCTTGATTTCCAGGCGATGCCAGACTCCGTCGATATAGAAGCAGAACACTCCCGGACGGTCGGGCGAGGGATCCTCAGTCTCTTTGAGGCGACCCAGCTCTCCCAACCGTTTGAGCACCTTCAGCGGCGTCTGATTGTTCAAGTCCTTCACCACGCGGTTGTAGGGCAGAATGTGGAGTTGACGGGCGGGGAAGAGGACGGTGAGGAACCAGTTGTACTCCTCCTGTCCCGTGTGGTCGGGATTCGCCTGGCGGCGCTCGGCTCCGGCGCGGGCGGCGGAGGCGGATCGATGGTGGCCGTCCGCGACATAAGCGCACGGCACCTGCTTGAACGCCTCGACATATGCCTCGGGATCCTCAGCGGTCCACACGGTGTGAGTCACGCCGTCGGGGGCGTCGAAGTGGTACAGCGGGCGGGCGTTCGTGTCCCGTTCGACCATCGCGGCGATCTCCGCCCGATCGCGGTAGGTGAGGAAGACCGGGCCGGTGTTGGCGTTGAGGGTGATGACGTGCCGGGTGCGGTCGTCCTCCTTCTCCCGGCGGGTCTTCTCGTGCTTCTTGATGAGATCGTTGGCGTAGTCATCGATGTGGCAGCAGCAGACGATGCCGATCTGGGGTCGGTGGTCCATCACCTGGCGGTAGAGATACAGCTTCGGCTGACCCTCGCGGATCAGAGTGCCCTCGGCAATGAACCGGTCGAGGTTCTCGCGGGCCTTGGCGTAGACCGAATCGTCGTAGAGATCGGTTTCCGGCGGCAGGTCGATCTCCGGCTTGACCACATGCAGGAAGCTGAGGGGGTTGTCCTTCGCCAACTCGCGGGCCTCCGCGGAGTTGACCACGTCGTAGGGCACGGACGCGACGCGCGAGGCCAGGTTGGGCTGGGGGCGAATGGCGGCGAAGGGGTTGATGCGCAACATGAGTTGAAGATCTCCGGGAAAGACGACGATGATCTGCGAGGCGCGGATTGAACAGTTTACACCCGGGTCGCTTCCGGCCCAACTGAAGGCGGCGAGCCCCATAATCCTCGCCTTTCTGCCCGATCCGGCTGAAGCGCGGCGGCCAACAGGCCGACATACGTCTGCGGTGGCGGAGGTAGGCAGGCCTCGCAACATTGAGGAGAACGGCGGTGAGCACGGCATTGGATCCCGAAGAAACGGTCACTAACCTCGATCAGACAACACCACTGCGTTTTGAGCGTCGCTGCATAGAGCGCTGGCCGATGGAAGGTGCCGCCACGGCCTTCGGGCTGGCGGGCGAGCACTTCGGCCACATTCACGAAATGACGATGTGCGATTACTCCCACGGTGGGATGGGGGCCATCAGCGACACTCCCATTGAACCCGGCACGCAAGTGTCCGTCGGCTTTCAGCAGCCGGGAGTGGTGGCGAGAAGGGGTGTGATTCGTCGCTGCTATCCGTGCGGCAACGGTTATCGGGTGGGGATTCAGTTCGAGTTGCGTCAGGCCGCCTGAATCGAGCCTGAGGCCCCACGGGCGTTCCCGCCACCAGCCACCAACGTTTCCGGAAGGCGAGAAAGCCGCAATCTCCAGCGCAGGGACGCGCTGCGGGGATTGCGGTTTTTCCTATCACTGTCAGAAGCCCCCTTGCTTACCACTCGCCGACGGTCAGGCTGGCGAACCGCGGGCGGTTGTGCGGGCGGGGGGCAATGGGGGGCCGGCTGCTGCTATGCGGCCTGCGGAGGATGTGTGATCTGGCTGAGGGGATGGGGCAAGAAGTGCAGCCTCCTGCTCCATAGATGTTTGGCAACAGACGATACGAATCGTGCACTTGATCGAGTGTCCGGAGGTAACGGCGGATGTTTAGTGAGCCGCCGCTGGAGGGGACGGCGATTCTCCGCCGGCTACCGCCTGCGGACACAGCCGGCCCGGCATGTGCCGGGCCGGACGATCAAGCCTTCGGGTCCGGGGTGGAACCGGAGGCGTGTTCTTACCCAACGGTGGGAACCAGGCAGGAGAGAGCCTGACCCACCTCCCAACTTCGAAGTCTGTCAAGGAGTAGGAAACCATGCGTACCCGTCGCCGAGCATTTACCCTTATTGAAATTCTGATTGTGGTCGTCATTCTCGGCATTCTGGCGGCCATCGTCATCCCGCAGTTCACCGATGCCTCCACCCAGGCCACTGAGTCCAGTGTCCGCAGCCAGCTTCAGACCATTCGCGCCCAGCTCGAGCTTTACAAGGTCCAGAACAACGACACCTATCCGGACCTTGTCGCCAACCAGTGGGCCGACATGACCAACAATGATTACCTGCAGTCGGCGCCCAAGAACCCGATGCAGGCAAACTCCACCGTCGTCGCCGCTGCGGCCGCGGCCGGTGTCGGCTGGGTCTGGGACGGCAACGACCTCTTCGCCGTCGACCCCAACGGCGCCATCTGGGATGAGAGCTAAGTAATCTTCAGGACCGGTACACGGTCCGAAGGACCACCAGACGTCGGCGTGGAGACGCGCCGACGTCTTTTCTTACCCAACTTGGACCCGCGATCGCGACGATGATTGACCTTTCGCCACAATCACCGACGTTCTCCGGCGAACCCTGCCACTGCTCCCACCGTGTACAGGGGACGGAAGAAGAACCTGCCACCAGCGAAGGACCGGGCGCGGTGGAAGCGCCCCGCCCGCCGACCTCTGTGGACTACACCTCGTCCACTCCCTGGGGGCGACGTCTGCTGCTGCCCCGACTGCGGCGGCGTGAGAATGGCGCCGGGAGGGGGGCCGAGACGAACGGCCGCCGCCGACGCGGCGGCACGATTACCGGCTTACTGGTGACCATCTCCTTGATCGGAGCTCTGGCGGCCGGTGCGGCGGTCTTTTCGCCCGGCCTCTTGAGGGCGAGCCCGGAGGATTCGGGCGAGATTCGCGCGAAGGATCCGGCCCATCAGGAGATGGCTGACGCCTTGGCGACCCTGATCGGCCGCAGCCACGCCGTTCTCGCGGTGCACGACAGGGGCGCGACTCCTTACCTGGAAACGGTGCTCTGGCTCAACGACCGCACCAACCCGGGAAGGATCGATCCCGAAGAGCTCGCCATCCTCAGCCACAGCGAGGTGCTCTGGACGATTTTCTACTACGAACTGGAGTCCTCCGCCGGCGAGGGGGATGCGGAGGCCGAGGCACTGGAGCCGGCGGAGGTGGGCAAGCCCGCATTCTGTGGGCGATGGCGGTCCCGTCCGGACGTGGTTCCGCGAGTGATCGCCACGGGGATATCGGACCTGCGTCTCGAGGTGAAGAACCCGGCCGCTGATGGACACGCCCTCCTTCGGATCTCCCTTACCTGGAGGTCCGATTCGGCCGATGGTCCTGACGAGGCGTCCGTCCTGGCTGATGTCGTGATGTGCGGTACGGACGCTGCGGAGTGAGTGTAATGAAGATCCGTCAAGGCACATACCTCAATGCGATTCTGACCGTCAACGCAGTCCTGCTGTCAGCGCTGGTGTGGACGCAACTTGCGCCGCGCCCGGTGATGGCGGAAACGGCGACCGCTCAGGCGACTCGGCGTCCGGGCATTCCCAACGCCGCCGAGCAGCGCCAGAAGCTCATCACCGCCGTGAAGGACATGAAGGCGTCGGTGGACTCGACCCGCAAGCTGCTGGAGAGCGGCAAGCTCAAAGTGGAAGTGACGAACCTCGATGAGATTCGTCTGGAGGCAGACAGAGGCCGCTAGACGGAGGCTTTGGAGGGGTCGTTATGACCTTCGTGCGACGTTCAACGGCTCATGGTCACGCTGCCTACACGCTCGTCGAGTTGATCATCGTCATTGCGGTGCTCGGTTTGGCCAGCGCGTTGCTCGTTCCCTACCTGGTGGGGCGAGACAGCCTTCAGGTGCAGGCGGCGGTGCGCCAGGTTATCGCGGATCTCAGCTTTGCCCAGTCCGATGCTCTGGCCTATCAGGGCTATCGCCGGGTCCACTTCTATGAGGACGGACGGGGCTACTGCCTCGTGAGGATGGCCAACGACGGCAGCGACCTCGGGGCGCCCTTCGATCCGGACACCGCCGACTATGTCAACGATCCACTCGCTGCGGCCGGCGAACTGGGGCAGTACATCGTCGACTTCAGCACCGACGAGCGCTACGAGGGCGTCTGGATCACCTCCGCGGACATCGACGACGACAGCGAACTCCCCGTCAATCTGCACTACGGTCCACTCGGGGGAACGCGGATGGCGGGCGTGGGGGCGCCGCCCGGTCTCGGGGGCCAGATTGTGATCGCCTCCGACGAGTACAGCTACGAGATCACCATCGCCCCGTTCACGGGCAAGCTGACGGTGCGGAAGCTGCCGTAAGGTCGCGGGGGCAGTCGGTCTGCGGCCGAAGGCCCCGAATCTCCTCAGGAGGAAAACGTGTTTGCAGGACGGTTCTCATCATCAATCGGAACGGTCGGCGTGGACTTCGGATCCGGGGTGGTGAAGCTGCTGCAGCTTCGCGAGCATTGTCAGGGACTGCAGGTCGTGGGAGCCGCCCAGTGCTGGCATACTACGGATGAGGAGGGGCGACCGTCGGCCGAGGCCCTGACGGAGCAGCTGCGCTCCGCGATTGCCACCGGGGGTTTCACGGGTCGGCGCTGTGTGGTGGCCCTTCCCCGTGACCAGGTGAACGTGCAGTCCATCCGACTTCCGCAGATGCCGGACAGCGAGTTGCGTCAGGCCATCGAGTGGGAGGCTTCGCAGCGCTTCGGCTTTGACCGCGGCGCCATGCAGGCCGACCACATCCGCACCGGGGCGCTGTTGCAAAGCGGTGAGAACAGGGAAGAGGTCCTGCTGGTCGCCGCATCCCACGACGCGATCCATTCCCATATCGATCCGCTGATAGACGCCGGCCTCAGGATCGTGGCGGTTGACACCGGTTTCGCCGCTCTGGCCCGGACCGTCAGTCGCCGATGCCGGCGGGAGTCGGATCGTGATCAGGTCCGGGCAGTCCTGGAAGTGGGAGCCTCCGGTTCGGTGGTGATGATCCTCCGCGGTGATCAGATCGCCTTCTGCAAGTCCATCAACATCGGTGGCGGCCAGTTCAGTGAGGCGGTGGCGGATCACCTTCAGTTGGAAAAGGCCGCAGCCGCGGAACTCCGGGCCGAGCGCATGGCAGCCGGCGGGATCAACGATGACGGTCGTGCCGAGCTGGACGAGTCCACCAGCCGGGCGGTTTTTGAGGCGACACGGCCGCTCATGGGAGACCTGGCCAAGGAGGTCATGCTCTGCCTCCGCTACTACGGCGTGACCTTTCGGGGACAGCCGCCGGATCGAATTGTGTTGACCGGAGGCGACGGCCTGGAACCGAGGCTTGATGAGACATTGAGTCGAGCCTGCGGCATTGAAGTCGTGTTCGACGATTCGATCCGCGGTCTGGAGACCTTTCTCCCGCAGATCCAGGACAAGCTCAACCGCTCTCCCGGCCCCTTGGGTGCGTGGGTAGTCGCCGCCGGTCTCAGCCTGCGGGGCATCAGGGCTGGTCGGCTGGCGCAGGATGCAGGAGACGCTGAGCCTGCGATAGGAAAAGGGGCGGCAGCATGAATCAACACCAGATCGACCTGTTGCCCACCTCGATTCGCATTCGCAACCAGGCCGGTGTGCGAGCCGGGCGATACTTGGCGAGTCTCATCGCCACCTTTGCCCTTGTCGTGATAGTCGTCACCCACTCGCGCATCCAGCTCGGCCACATTCGGAACGTGCTCGGGCAGACCGAGATGGAGGCAAATCAGGTTCTGAAGGCCGAAGCACGGGCTTGTGAGCTTCGTCAGACCCTGAAGGCGGGCAACGAGGCCATTGCGCACTACCGCGAGTTGGCGCATCCGCTGGAAATCAGCTCGGTCATTGCCACCGTGGTCAACCAACTGCCGGAGGGCGCCTCCCTGGACCGGATTGACCTGGATGCCGGTGTGAGGCGAATCCTCCGTTCGGCCCGCAGCAAGGGGACGGTGGACCTGGACCAGGCATCGCGGCGGATGCTGACGGCGGAACTCGCCGGCTTTGCCCTTTCCGATCTTCAGGTGGCCGGGCTGGTGGTGGATCTGGAGGGCATCCAGCCCTTCCGCGATGTCAGCTTGGATTTCAGCCGCACCCGCGCGGTTCGCGAGCGATCGGCTCGGGAGTTCCGGCTGAGCTTTCGGGTGGACTTTGAGGAGAGTTACGAGGTGGTCGAGAGGGCTCGATCGCTGGCGGCCGCGGGGCAGGAGGCCGGTGATGTTGAATAGCAAGCAGCTTCTATACCTGGTGATCGGCCTGCTCGTGGCCATGGTTGTCGTCGGCGGCTTCCTCGCGGTGCCGGCGTACCGTCAGGCCAGTCAACTCAAGGCCAGGACCGCGAACCTGCAGGAGAAGATCGACGGACTTACAGGGCAGACTGAGGAGCTCCAGCAGTTGGCTGTCGCCCTCTCCGCCATGAATGAGCAGTTGGACAGTGAACTGAAGACCATCCCCTGCGTTCCGGACATCGCCGATCTGATTCGCAAGCTCTCGCTGCCGGTTGACGGCGTCACGATACGCGATCAGACGTTCACCGCGGGCTCGGTGGGGGAAGCGGTGGCGGGGAAGGAAAACCCGGCCCGAGTCATGCCGCTGACCATCGACATGGTCGCCCGGTTCGACTCGGTGTTCGCGCTGATTCAGGCTGCCGAGTCCATGCCCAGGCTGGTGCGTGTGGCCTCGGTGCGGATGGAGGTCGAACACGGTCAGGAGGAAACGGACGAATCCTTCCTGATCGCCTCGGTGGGATTGGAGGCCGTCTACGAGCCGGACGGCGGGGAGGAGGGTAGCTGAATGTCCGTCAAGCTCAGACGATTGTGGATCCAGCTCACCGGCGACCGGAAGCGCTTCGGCATTCTTTGCGCGGCGGTTTTGGTGGCGCTTCTGTTTTGGGCCCGCCTGATCGTCATCTCCAGGGCTCCGCGCACGGCGATGGCCGAGGATCCGGTTGTGGTGGCGCCGGCTCCGGCGCCGGAACCCGCGTCCGATAAAACCGCCTCTCCGCCTCAGCAGGTGACGCTGGATCGGATGCCGTTTCGGGATCCGTTCCTCATCAGCGAGGACCATTTCCCCCGACTCGATCCGGTTGTGGGATTGGGGCCGGAAGCAGGCAAGTCGGGGGCCAAGACGACCGAAGATCCTGTACAGGCGGCGCTTCGGAGAACAGCTCAACTTCAGAGTCTGGTTGATCTGTTCACGTTGGACGCCGTCATGACCCAGCCGCCGATGGCGGTCATCAGCGGCAAGACGTATCGGCCAGGCGATCTCGTTTCAGGGATCAACAATGACCAGATTCAGTTCCAACTTTTCCAAGTGAAGCAAGGATGTGTGATTCTTGAATGCGAGGATCGCCAGTTTGAATTGAAGATGGAGTCTCCGGGGCTCTAGGAGGCTACCTCCAACAACCCGGTTAGGCAGGAGTACACCCAATCATGATTGCGTACCACACAATCACAAGCCGACGTTTTTTTTGGCGCAGCGCGTCCATCTGTGCGCTCTGCGCGGCGCTGGCAACCACGGCACTTGGGCAGGACGCTGCCGATGGACCGCAGGTTGAAGTGACTGATTTCGACACCGTCACTCTCCAGGTCAACGATACCGACTTGGCTCAGGTGTTGGAGATGCTCTCCATACAGAGCAAGAAGAACATCATCACCTCCAAGAGCGTTTCGGCGACCATCTCCGCCAACCTCTTCGACGTCACCTTCTACGAGGCCCTCGACGCGATTCTCAAGGTCAACGGCTATCGCTGGGTGGAAGAGGGGAATTTCATCTACATCTACACCCAGTCGGAATGGGAGGAGATCGAGGCGGCGCAGCGCAGGACCGAGAGCCGCGTCTTCGAGCTGGATTACCTCTCCGCCTCCGACGCCAACGAACTCATCACCCCGTTGCTCAGCGACCTGGGGCAGAGTTCCTTCCGGGGCGACGTCGCTGACGGCATCGTGCCGGACATCGGCGATGTCGGGGCCGAAACCTGGGCTTTCTCCGCCACCATTGTCGTCAACGATTATCCGGAGACGCTGGACAACATCGCCGCTCTTCTCGCGGAGACCGATGTTGCCCCGAGGCAGGTGCTGGTGGAAGCCACCATTCTGCAGACCACCCTGGATGAAGCCAACGCCTTCGGCGTGGACTTCTCCGTCCTCGGCTCGATCAACTTCACGGACCTGACCAATCCGCTCGCGGCCGTCAACAACCTCCTGGCCGGCAACGACCCGACCACCGGCTTCCAGCCGCCGGACAACACCGCCATCGCCGCGGCCAGCACCGTGGGCAACACCGCGGGAGCCGGCGGGCTCAAGATCGGAGTGGTGCGCGACGACATGTCCGCCTTCCTGCGCGTGCTGGATGAGGTCACGGACTCCAAGATTCTGGCCAAGCCGAAGATCATGTGCCTCAACCGCCAGCGGGCCCAGGTGCTGGTCGGTGCCAAAGTGGGCTATCTGTCCACCACCGCCACCGAAACCACCACCACCCAGAGCGTCGAGTTTCTGGATACGGGCATTCAGCTGGTCTTCCGCCCCTTCATCAACAAGGACGGGATGATCCGGCTGGAGCTCGCCCCCAAGGTCTCGGAGGCCAGTCTGCGCACCGTCTCCCAGGCTACCGGCACGGTGGTCACCATTCCCGACGAACTGACCAACGAACTCACCACCAACGTGCGCGTACGTGACGGCGAAACGCTGGTGCTGGGCGGCCTGTTCCGCGAGTCGAACCGCATCACCCGCCGGCAGATTCCGTTGTTCGGCGATATCCCGATTCTCGGAATGGCTTTCCGCGGGCAGGATGACACCGTCGATCGCGATGAGATCATCTTCCTCATCACGCCGTCGGTCGTGCATGACGAGACTCTGTGGGAGATGGGCGAGGATACGCTGGAGATGGCCGAGGCGGTGCGCGTCGGCGCCCGCGCAGGCCTGCTGCCCTTCAGCCGCGAGCGGATGACCACCAATTACAACCAGGATGCCATCGATGCGTTCAACCACGGTGACGTGGAGAAGGCCCTGTACTACATCAACAACTCGCTGCGCCTGAACTCCGGGCAGCCGGAGATGCGACGCTTCCGGGAGCGGGTGACCGGTCAGCTCGAGCCCTCGTACGAGAACTCCGTCATGGAGCGGGTCTTCCGCAAGGAGCTGGGTGCTCTGTTTGAAAAGGAGCCGCAGGCTTTCGCCCCCCCCGGTTTCGGCGGTCGGTACGACGCCCCGGCCTCCTTCGACCACAGCGCCGAAGGCAAGCGGGCCGCCGATGAACGGTGGAACCGCGAGCAGCGGATGTTCTACACCGAATTCGTCAATGAGTTCTTCAACATCCTGGGATTCCCGGAAATGAGTCCGGACTTCCGCACCGCCGCAGATCTTGAGTACCTCGATTCGCAGGTGGAGCTTGCGGAGGCAACGGAGCAGGAATTCCCGATCGAGTAGCACAGCGGACGAGGAGGGATAACGTTTCTGGTCATTGATCGGGCGCGTTTCGTGGAGGCGCGCCCGATCTTCGGAGGAACCTGGCATGTGGATGCGATTGATTCTGACCGCGGGCCTTGTCGCCGGTATTACGGTGTCGGCCGGATGCGGTCCCACCCAACACGGAAGAAAAATGCGCGCTGAAGCCCGGGGCCGGGTGGATGCGTTCAATTCCCAACTCAGTTACGATCAGGCGAAACAGGCGTTCGAGGTCGGCCGGTTCGAGATTGCCATGCGCCAGATCGACGGCGCTCTGGCCCGATATCCCGATGCGCCCGAATACCACCTGCTCAAGGGGCGCATCTGCCTGGAGACGCACCGTCTGGAGGAAGCGATCGACTCGTTCGTGACCGCGCTGGAGAAGGATGAGAACTGCGCCGAGGCGTACTACTTCGCCGGGATTGTCCTGCAACGCTGGTCGGACGACGAGGCGGCCTACGAGCACTACAGCCGAGCCTACGAGATTGAGCCGGCCAACGTGCAATACCTTCTGGCCGCGGCGGAGTCCCTCATCGCGCTGGGTGAGTTCGAGGTCGCCCGGGAATTGGTCGAGGAGAAGCTGGCGTACTTCGAGTACAACGCCGCTCTCCGGCACCTGCTGGGACAGATCGCGATGCTTCAGGGCGATCCGGTGACCGCGGCCGAGTGCTTCGCCCAGGCCCGCCTGCTCAACCCGGATGACCTTACGCTCCTGGAGGAACTGGTCTGGGCGCAATTCGCCGCCGGCTCTTTCTCGCAGTGTTACGACTCCATCACCTATCTGAAACACCTGCTCGACGAGCCGCGGGCCGATCTCCTGCGCCTGGAGGCCCGCTGCCTGGCGATCATGGAACGAAACACGGAAGCCCGCGATCTCTACCTGAAGATCATCCGCAACAACGGTGCGGACCTGGAGGCGTGGATCGAGCTGGGCACCCTCGCCTGGGAGCTGGGCGACTTCCGACGCGTGGCCCAGTGCAGCGAGCGGATCATCGCCATCGCCCCCGATCGATACGAGGGCTATCTGCTCAAGGGCGTTTACGAACGGGAAACCGGAAACGACCAGGAGGCCCTGCGGCTGTTCCGGGAGGCGGCATCGCGGTCGCCGCATGCGGCTCTGCCCCATCTGATGCTGGGCAGGATGCTGGAGAACACCGGTGATCTCGAGGGGGCAGTGACCGCCTACGCCCACGCCGCCCGCATTGAAACGAACAACACGGATGCCCAGGTGCTGATGCGCCGACTCAACGATCGTCAACGGCTGACGGTGGTCGAGGACGGGGAGACCTGGGAGCACGACGAGTGATGAGGTTTGTTAGCCCGAGGATCTCTGGCGCCGGGGTAAAGGGGTTGCGGTGAAAGCAGGAAAGGCTGCCAGCCTGGTACTTATCGTCGCACTGACGGTTCTGGCGGCCCTCGCCTCGGGCCTGGCCGAATCAAGCGGCTCATTCCCCTGGGCCAGAGCTCACAGCACGCTGTGGCACTCCATCTTCGTGGCCAGCACGGTGGGCCTGTGCTTCGCGATTGTGCTTCTGCCGACCGGCGCGGCCCTTGATCGGGCGATCGACAAGGTGCGGCGGTTCATCGAGGAGGCCGACGCCAGCGAGAAGTCACCCCCCTATGACGGTCCCCGGTGGCTGGCTCCCGTCACCGGGGCGTTCACCGGGGCGGTCGATACCTTCCGGCAGCGGGAGGCCAAGCTGCGCAACCAGCTCCGCGAGTTGGAGATCAGACACCGCGTTTCCGAGGCCGAGCGCCGCCACATCGAGGCGGTGCTGCATTCGCTGCGTGATGCCGTACTGATCACCGACTCGTTCAATGAGATTGTGATGGCCAACTACCCCGCGGCCGAGCTGCTGGGCTTCGACCTGGAGAAGGCCATCCACCGGCCCATCGATCAGGTCATCGACGATGAGCGTCTCTGCCGACTCATCGCGGATGCGAAAGAGACGGCCAACGTCGCCGAACGCCAGCACATCGAGCACGACGTAGTGGCGGCGCGGGACACCCGCGGGGAGCCGACCGACACCCGCACTGTAGACGTTTCGCTGGCGTGTGTGGAGAATCACAAGCACGAGGTTGGTGGCGTCGTCGCCATCATCCACGATCTCACGAACGAGCGCGAGGTTTCGGAGATGAAGAGCGATTTCGTCTCCAAGGCCAGCCACGAGCTGCGAACTCCGCTCTCTTCAATCCGTGCCTACGTCGAAATGCTCGTGGACGGCGAAGCCCGGGACGAGGAGGCCCGACGGGAGTTCTATCAGATTATCCAGAACGAGACCGAGCGCCTGGGGCGGCTGATCGACAACATGCTCAATATCAGCCGTATTGAAGCCGGCATCATTCAGATCGAGCGTGAGGATGTCGACATCAAGGCGCTGATCGATCTCGCCAGGGAAACTCTGGAGCCGCAGGCCCAGGAAAGAAACATCACGCTGCATGTCAAGCTCGCCCCGGTGGGGCTGTGCGTGGAAGGCGACAAGGACATGCTTCACCAGACCGTGCTGAACCTCGTATCCAACGCCGTGAAATACACGCCGGAGGGTGGGCGGGTGACCATCTCGGCCGATTCGGACAACCTCACCCGCAGCGTGGTAGTGAGCGTTTCGGACACCGGGCTGGGCATTCCGCCCGACGCCATTCCCAAGCTGTTCGACAAGTTCTACCGCGTGGAGAACTACAAGCGAGTTGCCAAGGGTACCGGGCTGGGGCTCAGCCTCTGCAAACACATCGTCGAGACGGTCCATCGCGGGCAGATTGGTGTCGAGTCCAAGCTTGGCATGGGATCGAAGTTCTGGTTCTCGATTCCCATGCGATACGTGGGATCGCACGCAGCGGCCTGAGGAGGATGAAGAATGCCCCATCGTATTCTAGTCGTTGACGATGAAGCACACATCGTGCAGGTGCTGACCTTCAAGCTCCGCAACGCCGGCTACGAAGTGATTACCGCCGTGGACGGCGAAGAAGGGTTCGAAACGGCCTGCAACGATGTGCCGGATCTCATCATTACTGATTTCCAGATGCCTTACATGACGGGCCTGGAGTTGTGCCGGGCCTTGGCGGAAGACGATTCCACCGCCAGTATCCCCATTCTCATGCTTACCGCTCGTGGATACGCCCTCGACGAAGAGGATCTGGCGATCGGTAACATCAAGGGCGTGTTGAGCAAACCCTTCAGTCCCCGGGCAATTGTGGCCCGGGTGGCTGAATTGCTCGAAGCACCCGGCGGGGATCAAGCGAGCAGGACTGATTCGCAGTCGGAGGCGGCATGAGCAGCGCAGGCGGGCAACTTGTTCTGCTGGCCCGGCCAAGCGCTCTTCACCGGCGGTTGCGCCGGACCGGTTTGCTGCTGCTGACCTGCGATCCGACGGGCTGTCTCGTCGGCCCCACCCAACGCGGGGAAGACTGGCTGACGGATATGTTCTGCGCCTCGCCGATCTTCCGCCAGGCTTTGCGGGAGGCAGCGGCCAGATGGCAGGATGATCCGGCCCCGGCGGAGCTGGAGGTCATGCCCGGGCTGTGGCTTTCGCCGGCGCCGCTGTTGGAGCGCAGGAAACCGATCGGCTACGCCGTCACCGTCATTCCCACCGGCGCGTTCCTCGACGCCGAGCAACTTCCGGCGCTTTGCCAGGCCTCCGAGCAGGATCTGGAGATGGCCCGCCGCCTTCTGCACGAGTTGTCTCCGCCATCACGATCCGACGTGCACCGCATCGCGGCTCTCGTGCGCTTCGCTCACGAGGACCAACGGAGAATGGCGGCCGAGAATCGGGCGATGGAGACCGTCGGTCAGCAATTGGGCGAGTCCTACGAAGAGATCAACCTGCTTTACACGATCATCCGAAGCATGACGGAGGTGCAGAACCCGGGCCGATTCGTGGAGATCGCCTGCGACGAGTTACTGGAAACCTTACCCTACGCGTGGATCGGCGCGCTGATGGCCGACGATGTCAAGCGCCTCAAGTCGCTGGCCTGCGCGATGACCATCGCCGGCGAGCCGGGCCACGGGCCGGAAGAGCTGAGGCCGCTGCTGGAGCAGTTGCTGAACGTCACCGAGGCCCATGCCCCGGTGGTGCTGGAACCCGCGTTCAATGCCAATCACGCACGCTTCCTTCCCCTGGGAGGCACCGCTTTGGCGCATCCGGTAAGCAGTGACGGCAAGGTGATCGGATTGCTGGTGGCCGGGGACAAGCAGGGTTCAGATCCCGCGGCCTCCTCGGTGGACATGAAAATGCTGGGGGCGACCGCCACCCATCTGGCGATCTTTCTCGAGAACGCCGCTCTGTACGACGACCTCAACGCGATGTTCATCGGCACGCTCGAAGCGTTGACCGCTTCGATTGATGCCAAGGATCGCTACACTTGCGGCCATTCCCAGCGAGTGGCGCGATTGACGCAGCAGCTGGCGATCGCACTCGGCCTGGACGAAGAAACCGTCGGGCGAATGCGCATCGCAGGCCTGGTCCATGATGTGGGAAAGATCGGGGTGCCCGAGGGCGTGCTCACCAAACCCGGCCGGCTCAACGAAGAAGAGTTCGAGTTGATACGGGAACACCCGGAGATCGGACACCGGATCCTCAAGGACATCCCCCAGCTTCAGGACATCCTGCCCGGCGTCCTCCATCACCACGAGCGATGGGACGGGCGCGGATATCCCCACGGGTTGGCGGGGGAGGACATTCCCGTGGTCGCCCGATGCATCGCGTTGGCCGATTCATTCGACGCCATGAGTTCCACTCGAACCTACCGCGCCCGATTGACGCGAGACGAAGTCTTCGAGGAAATCCGCCGGTGTTCCGGCGGGCAGTTCGATCCGCAACTGGTGCCGATCCTCGAGGGGATGGATTTCTCCGAGTTCGACCACCTTATCGTCGAGCACCGAGCGGGCGAAAGCCTCGAATATGCACCGGAGGGAGAAGCGGCATGAAAACATGAAGCTCAGTTACGAAGATCACGACCATGTCACCGTCCTCACCGTAAGCGGAGAGTTGACCGCAGATCAGGCCGATTCCTTTCGTCGAGCGTGCGTGGAAAGGTTGGCTTCGGGCATTCGCGACGTGGTGCTCGATCTGGAGTATCTGAGTTTGCTGGATTCTTCCGGCCTGGAGTTGCTGCTGTGGCTCGTGGAGGAGCTCTCCGAGCGGGCCGGGCAGCTTCGGCTCGTCAACCCCGACGAAACCGTGCGCCAGATCCTGAAACTCACTCGCCTGGAACGCCGTTTTGACGTTCATCCCAGCGTCGAGTCCGCAGCCAAGAGTCTGAAGTGAAAGGCGTTCGTCGGCCATGAGTTTCCTGAAGGACAACGCGTCGATTCCCGATGCCGGTCGCCGGCCGCCCTTGGGAGAGCTTCTGGTCGGCCGGGACCTGGTCTCCAAGGATCAGCTCAAGCAGGCCCTGGAGTATCAGGAGCAACGTGGACACAAGAAGCTGCTGGGCGAAGTGCTGGTCGATATGAACTTCGTCACCGATCAGCAGGTGCTGGAGGTGTTGGCCGAGGCCTACGGCGTGCCGTTCGCAACCGAGACTACGCGCCTCGCCGATCCCAAGGTTGTAGAGCTTCTCCCCCGGGAGTTCCTGGAGGAGCACAAGGTCCTGCCCCTGTTCCTCGTGCGCGGCGTGCTGACCGTCGCGGTCTCCGAACCGGCCAATCTGTTCCTCATCGAGGAAATCGAGCGGCAGACGGGGTACGAGATCCAGATCGTTGCCGTCACCGCCCAGGAAATCGAGGCGTCGCTCAGGGCTTACCTACCCTCCGCCAACGTTTTCGTCATCGATGACATCTACGAGGACATCGATGATGCCGACTTCAGCGTCATCGAGGGGCAGGTGACCGAACTTGCGGACCTGGAAGAAGTCGCCGGTCACAGTCCCGTGGTCAAGCTGGTCAACTTCCTGGTCTATTCGGCGGTCCAGGATGGCGCTTCGGACATCCACATCGAGCCGGACGATCACCATCTGCGGGTGCGCTATCGGGTGGACGGCAGGCTGTTTGAGAAGCTCACTCCACCGCATCAGATGCATCCGGCCATCACCAGCCGCATCAAGATCATGAGCAATCTTGACATCTCCGAACGGCGCGTCCCGCAGGACGGGGATATTCACGTCTTGATGGAAGGCCGCCCCATTGACCTGCGCGTTTCCACCATGCCGGGCAAGTTCGGTGAGAAGACGGTAATCCGGATCATCGACAATCGCAACGCCATCGTTTCTCTGGATAAGCTCGGATTCTCCGCCCCCATGTTCGAGGCGTGGAAGGGCGTGATCAATCATCCCAACGGAGTGGTGCTGGTCACCGGTCCCACCGGCTCCGGCAAATCCACCACGCTCTATTCCGTGCTGACCATGGTCAACGCCGAGCACCATAACCTCTCGACGGTGGAGGATCCGATCGAAGCCAACCTTCCGGGCGTCAACCAGTCGCAAGTGAACGAGAAGGCCGGTTTCACGTTCGCCGGAGCACTGCGGGCCCTGCTGAGGCAGGACCCGGACATCCTCATGGTCGGCGAGGTGCGCGATGCGGAGACCTCCGCGATCGTGACCCAGGCCGCCCTCACGGGGCACCTGGTGTTCTCCACGCTGCACACGAACGATGCTCCCAGCGCGGTCACGAGGCTGGTGAACATCGGCATCGAGCCGTATCTCGTCGCCGCCACGCTGCGGGGGGTGCTCGCCCAGCGGCTGGTCCGCAAGATCTGTCCCCACTGCAAGGAGTCGTTCGAACCCGACGCCATCACCCGCGAGGCGGTGGAGGACGTGTGCGGACCGTTCGAATCGTTGTATCACGGCCTGGGGTGTGCACGCTGCCGCGGTACGGGTTTCGCCGGCCGGATCGGCATCTTCGAGTTGCTCGTCCCTGACGAGCACTTCCTGGCTGCGGTGGCCGGCGGGGCCAACCTTCAGGAACTCCGCGAAATACTGGCACGAAACGGATGGGCCACCCTTCGAGACGACGGGATGGAAAAGGTCCGCAACGGGCTGACCACCTCCGAGGAAGTCTTCTACGTCACGGTGACGTGAGATGTCAGAGCAGGAAGAGACCTTGACAACCGTGCAGAGCACCTTCTCTTTCCGCGTCCGCGACGCCGGCGGAGAGATTCTGACCGGTTCCATGGTCGCCGCCAGTGCCGAGGAGGTTGCGTCGCGCCTGAGGGCCGAGGGCAAGTTCATCCTTTCGGTGGGAGACAAGCCCCTGCCGGCCGAGACGGACCTGGACGAAGTCCACCTCCGGCGCGGCGAGGCGGCAAAGCGCGTACGCAAAGAGGACGTCATCGGCTTCTGCCAGCAGTTGTCGATCATGCTCGAAACGGGCGTCCCGCTCACCGAAGCCCTCGACGCCTTCTGCTGCCAGGTCAAGAGAAAGGAATTCCGCGACATCCTCGTCGTCCTGCGGGATGACATCCATTCGGGCGAGCTGTTCTCCAATGCCATGGCCAAGTGGCCACGCGTCTTTCCCAACATGATGATCAGCCTCATGCAGGCGTCGGAAGCGTCCGGCACCATGGCCCTCATGCTCGGCCGCATCGGCGAGTACCTTGCCAAGGAGCGCCGGACGGCCAAGCAGATCAAGGGTGCCCTCAGTTATCCGATGTTCATGATGACCGCGGGCATCGTGATGTCCGCGTTCCTTATGGTCTTTGTTCTCCCCAGGTTCGCCACCATATACGAGGGCCGCTCCGCCACGTTGCCCGCTCCCACCCGAATCCTGCTCGGGGCGAGCGAATTCATCATGACCCAATACCTGGTCTATGGTCCCATTCTCGCCGTCCTCATCATCGGCGGCGCCATCTGGATCCATTACCCCTCCGGGAAGCGATGCCTTGACTGGATGCGCCTCAACCTCCCCATTCTGCGTTCGATGTACGGCCAGCTCTACATCACTCGTAGTACGCGCACGATGGGTACGCTGCTCACGGCGGGCGTGAACCTCCTGGACATCATCAACATCTGCCGGGGGGTCACGGGCAATGCCTACTACCACGATCTCTGGGATGACGTGGAGAAGGCCATCCGCGACGGGCGCCAATTCTCCGAAGCCATGTTCGAGGCGAAGTTCATCCCGCCCAATGTCAGCTCCATGATTGCCTCCGGGGAGCGCTCCGGCCGGCTGGCCGACGTGATGGAGCGGATCGCCGAGTTCAGCGAGGAAGAGCTGGACACCGCGGTAAAGCAGGTGACCGCCTACATCGAGCCGATTGCCATCATGTGCATGGGCGTGGTGGTGGGCGGCGTGGCCCTGGCCCTGCTCCTGCCCATCTTCAGCATGGGGAACGTCGTGGCCGGCGGTGGATAAGCCGCAAATTGTCGGGAATCGCAATCCGCAATCGGCCTGCCGGCGTTATCATCCCCCCCATGCCCGATAGCGAACGCGACTATATTGCCGTGGCCGCCTCCCTCTCCCCCGACGGCACACTTCAGGAGAGGATGCAGGCCGTGGTCGATGCCCTCTGGCGGGAACTGTCAGAGCGCGGCGTGTCGTGGGTGGGCTTCTACCTGGATCGGCCCGGCGAGCCCGACGACGTCCGCCTCGTGCTCGGACCGCATCGCGATCAGCCCGCCTGCTCACCTCTTGCCCTGCACGGCGTGTGCGGCCAGGCCCTGCGCTTCCGCATGCCGCGGATCGTCGAGGATGTTCGGGAGCTGGGTGATGACTACGTGGCCTGCGATCCGCGGGATCTTTCCGAGATCGTCATTCCCTTGATTGACCGAACGGGTCACTGTTGGGGCGTGCTCGATCTGGATTCCTATGAGCTCGGTGCTTTCGACGAAACCGATGAGGCCGGTCTGAAGCTGGTCCTCACCGCGGCCGGTCTGCTGGAGGATTGATCGAATCTTCCGCCTCGGCAGGTCAGCACCGGTCACCGGTGCCGGCTGCGGCAACGTCGATCATTCCTTCTTCAACGGGAAGTGCTCCGATTCGGTTCGCGCTGCCATCATGATCCCTCGGATCATCACCACGACTTCCGGGTTCTCGTCCGCCACGTTGTGCTGTTCGGCGATGTCGCTTTGAAGGTTGTAAAGCTCCAGACGATTCTGGCCGCGGCGGAGCACGCCCTTCCACGGGCCCATTCGCACGGCCTGCGATCCGTGGTATTCCCAGTAAAGGTACTGGTGCTCCTTCTGCTCAACGGGCCGGCCCAGAAGCGTGGGGGCGATGGAGATGCCGTCGAGATCGGCGGGCTCCTCGATGCCGGTCAGTGCACAGACGGTGGGCAGAATGTCCCAGAAGGCGCTGACGTGATCACTGGCCGTGCCGGGCTCGATGTGGCCGGGCCAGCGGGCGATCATCGGCACTCTCACGCCGCCTTCATATACCGAGCACTTCAACCCTCGCAGCGGGCCGGCGCTCCGGAAGAAGGCCGAATCCGTCCCGCCGTTGAACGTGGGGCCGTTGTCGCTGGAGAAGATGATGATGGTCTCGTCATCCAGTTCCAGCTCTTCGAGCAGGGCCATGATGCGGCCGACCTCGCGGTCCATGCGCGAGACCATCGCCGCATAGGCCGCGCGAGGCGCAGGGTGAGGCAGGTATCCTTTGCCGCCGAGATAGGGATGCTTATCCCAGCCCTCGGTCACGTACGGTGAAAGCGAATCTTCCGGAACCTGCAACGCCGCGTGCGGCACGGGCGTGGCGAAGTACAGGAAGAACGGCCCGTCCTGATTCTCGCGAATGAAATTCAGGGCTTCGGCGGCCATCAGATCGGGTGCGTATTGATCGCCCTTGTAGCGATCCCAACCTGACGGATCTGTCGGGGGTTCTTCCAGGCGCTGGTGCGCCGAGAAGTACTCGTTGCCTTCGAGTATGTTCTTTTCTTCGTTGCGCCACAGATGCGTCGGGTAGTAATTGTGCGCCACCCTCTGGCAGAGGTAACCGTACCAGTGATCGAATCCCTGCAGATTGGGATGCCCGGTGGTGTCGGGCCCGCCCAGCCCCCATTTGCCGACCGCGCAGGTCTTGTAGCCGGCCTCCTGCAGCAGCGTGCCCAGGGTGGTGGTCCCTTCGGGCAGATGAAGCTGGCCTTCGCGGGCATCCCGGTCCCAGCCGCCCATCTCGTAGTTGTCGCGGATGTAGGCGTGGCCGGTGTGCCTGCCCGTCAGAAGCGTGCACCGCGAGGGGGCGCACACGGGTGAGCCCGAGTAATGCTGGGTGAAGCGCATGCCCTCGGCGTCGAGGCGATCGATGTTGGGCGTGAGGATCTTCTCCTGCCCGTAGCAGCCGAGCTCCGCGTAACCCAGGTCGTCGGCGAGGATGTAGATGATGTTGGGCCTGCGCTCGGCATCATCCGCCGCGTGCGCCGCAACGGATGTTGCCAAGGGCGAAAGCGAGATCGCAGCTGTCGGGACGAGCGTGGCGGTAATGCGTATCCGTGTGCGAATCATGACGTGACCTGTGCTGGTTATGCAGGCGTGCCGAACGGGATGGACGGCACACTGACAAACGGCAGAATCAATCGGCAAGGAACGCGAGCAGATCGTCGATTTCCATCTCGTGCCAGGTTTGCGGCGTGACGTGGTAGCTCACCACGTCACCCGCACCCAGTGCGTGGTAGATGGTGCGGAGTTCGGCCAGCGACGGCTCGACCGTTTCGTTATAGGAGGCGCTGTTGTTCTTCGGGCCGGGCGTGTCATACTCGCCGTAATGAAGCCGCACCGGTCGCGGGGCGCTGAGGCCGGCGATGTCGCTGCGATCCATCCAGGAAAGGACATTGGGCACGCAGTGGGCCGGGGCGTTGTAGCATCGCGAGAAGATCACGCTGAACGAGCCCATCGAGCCGCTGGTGTAGATCTTGCGCACCTTGTTGCTCAGAGCGGGATAAGTGATGGCGACATCGCCCCCGTAGGAGATCCCTGCCACGTCCATCGCCTTGATGTCGAGGTGATCGAAGGCCCATTCTTCCCAGCGCAGGAGGTCCTCCACGGTCTGGCCGATCAGCGTCCTGCCGTGCACGAATGCATCGGTGACGAGCGTGAACTGCGGCCCGCGCGTCCAGTTCCAGTAATCCAGGCAGTAATCGTCATCGCCGAAGGCGAGATCCCTCAGCGCGCCGAAGCCGCGCAGGGCCGGAGCGAGCACCACATGGCCGGCCTGGGCGAGGCGCAGGCCGAATGCGTGGTGGTAGTCATTTCGGATTCCCACCACGCCCTCCACGTCGCCGTGACCCTGTATCGCCATCACCGCCCGGTCCGGGTAGCGCACGGTAGCGGGCAGCATCAGGTAGGCGGGGATCGTCAGATTCTCATCGATCGTCATCACCCACGCCTGGATGGTCACGCCTGCATGCTCAGTTGATCGCACTTGCCGGACTGGGCAGGGGGTGGGGGGGGCGAAGCCGAGCAGCTCGATGAGCTTCTTACGGCAGGCTTTCCGCCACTGCTCGGGCGCACCCGAGAAGTTGGCGAAGGACAGTTTCCGTGGCCCCGGAGGCTGGACGAACTTCAGAACCAGCTCTTCCTGCTTGATGAAGAACTCCGGGTCCACCCATTCCGGCGCCGGCGATTCATCCTGGCGGGCAATCCCGCGAGTGCCGGCGCCGACGCCCATCGCCGCCGCGCCCGCCCCCACCATCTTGATGAACTCGCGACGCGTGTTGTGCTGAGGGGGCATGGCTCCATTCTCCTTGCTTATGCCGGCTCCACATCCAGCTCCACCGCGGTGACCGACGCGGCCGGGAAGGTCCAGCGCCCGTCGGCGGGCAGGTCTTTCTCCTGCGGCATGATGCGCTCCGGCTCGGTTTCAATCACTTCGTAGAACGGATCGCCGGCCATCTCGAACGCCTTGCCGGCGGAGATGCTCATGCCGCTGACGGCCAGTTGTGTGGCAACCGACTGCGCGCGGTTGTGGTTGACGACGTGCAGGAAGACGCGGTCGCCCGTGCGGCTGGCGGTGACATCGAGATCGTCCGGGGCGGAAGTCACATCGACGGCGCGTTCTCCGTTGTGATGCCGGAACAGGCACATCACCATGGCCACGGGCATCAGGTAAGACCGGCCTCCGGGCACGGGAATCATCACCGCGTTGACCTGCCAGCGGGTACCGCAGAAGTCCGCCGCGGTGGCGATCTTGAGTTTGTCACCGTGCCGCTCGTGCACGTTGAGCAGCCTCGCATAGGTCACTCCCGCCGCCCAGGTGGAGAGCAGTTCGCAGCGATCCCGACCGGGCAGCGCGAAGTGGCACTCGGTCATGGCCAGGGGGATGTCGTACTTGTCGGTCAGTTCGCGCATCAGGCGTATGCGATCCTCATGCACCTCCGGCGCCCGCATGAGGCGCTCCCAGGTCCACGCGGGATCCTTGCGATACTCGATGTCGCGCAGCGGCGACTTCTCCCGGCCGGCATCGGGATTGAACATGTGATGGAAGGCGATGTAGTCGAGGTACTCGCCGGCGAGTTCGATCATCCCCGGGGCCCAGAAGTTCGTACCCCAGCGTGTGTCGTCCCAGCTGATGTCGCCCCAGCCGATGAGCTTGAGATCGGGATCGCGCTTGCGCATCGCCTTGGCGAACCGGACGGTCTTCTCCGCAGCGGCCTCGACGCTCCAGCCGCCCTTCATATACGAGGTTTCGTTCCCGATCTGCCAGAGCTTGATGGTGAGGGGATCCGCACAGCCGTGGGCCCGCCGCTCGGCGTTGCCGGGGTCGTTGCAGTAGCTGACCCAATCGGCGGCCTCCTCGGCGTCGCCGGACCTGATCTGGCCCTTCCGGTTCTTCGCCCAGCTCGGCCGGCCGTCCGATTCGAAGTTGACGCACATGAACGGGTCGGCGTCGACGGCGCGGCAGAACTCGACGAACTCGCGGGTGCCCACCTGGTTGGGCTCGACCCCGCCCCAGACGAGGTTGTACATGGGAACCCGCTTATCGCGCGGCCCGACACCTTCACGCCAGCGGTAATAACTTGACAACGCACCGCCCCAGCGCACGGTCGGCGGCGCAAGCTGGCGGGTGATGTCGATGAGGTCCGGCCGCCAGCAGTCGTTCATGTAGTCCCAGCTTGCGGAAACGGAGCCGTCGGTGGTGCCCAGCGGCTCCATAAACTGCATGAACCTATAGGGCGAAAGCTCGTATCGCGGCTCGGGATCGACGGCGAGCGATGATTCATCCACCCGCGCCTCAACGGGCGTGACCGTCAGAGCGGCGGCGCCGAAGCCGATGGTCTTCATGAAGTCGCGTCGCGTGTGATTGGGTTCACTCATCTCCATATCCTCTTTCCCATGCTTGCCGTGCGTCCGATGAATCGACACATGATGACGCGTGTCCGGTCCTCGTTCAAGTTATGTTGGGCCGGACCGGGTTGCACCTCTCCAGCGCCTCAAGCAGGGCGCGGCGAATCTCGCGGGTTGATTGCGCCCGGCGCACCGCCTCTTTCAGCGGCTTGATGTGCCCCATGGTCTTGCCGTACCAGCTTATGCGGCTGTTCAGGGTCAGCACCGCCGCCCGTTCGCCACGATGTTTCTCCAGCAGTTCGAGATGGCGGAGGATGATGTTGATCTTTTCGCGCAGCGAAGGCTCGGGACCGGAGACGCCTGTCTCCAGCAGCGGTTGAGTTTGCGCAAAGAGCCACGGTTTGCGCAGTGCGGCCCGGCCGATCATCACCCCCGCACAGCCGGTCATTCTCATCATCCGCGCCGCATCCTCCGGTTCCTTCACATCGCCGTTGCCGATGACCGGAATGTTCACGACGGCGGCAACCACCTCCGCGATCTGGCCTAAGTCCACCGGCCCGCGGAACCGCTGCTCGGCGCTGCGCCCGTGAACGGTGATCGCGGCAATGCCCACCTCTTCCAGACACCGGGCAAGATGAGGAGCGACGATGTTGGAGGAATCCCAACCCAGCCGGACCTTCGCCGTCACCGGCGCCCCGCGGTGACGAACCGCTTTGACGATCCGTTCCGTCATGCGCACCGTGCGGTCGACATCCCGCAGCAGCAGCGCCCCGCCGTGCTTCTTCGCGATCTTGTCGACCGGGCAGCCCATGTTGATGTCCACCGCCGCCGCCCCGCGCTCGACCGCCCACCGCGCCGCCTCCGGCAGCGGATCTTCCCAGTTGCCGTAAAGCTGGACGCAAACCGGCTGATCGTCGGGGTTGGTGGCGGCGAGGTCCAGAACCTGGGGAATCTCCCTCACCACGGCCCGGCTGCTGAGCAGGGGCGTGCTGGCCAGGCCCACGCCGCCCAACTCCCGGCAGAGGAGACGAAACGGAAGATCGCAATGCCCGGCGATCGGAGCCAGCAGCAAGGGGGTTCCGAGTTCGAGAGAGCCGATTGTCAGCACGGTCGATCATTCTACATACGGGGACGCGGCGAGCTTCCTGTGGCTGCATGGCGGTCGGTTGGTCGGCCAAGGCGATCGTGGGCCGTTCCCGGTGTGGAGGCGGCACTTTCGCCGCCTTTTTCGACAGGGCCGCCATTCTTGGGTATCGAAGAGATATGGTGGGGTGGCCACCGGTCTGCATATCGCCCGTGCAGGCGGGAACCGAGGCGAGGGTTGACTATGGCCTTCACATATCTGGGATCTCAGTTGGCCGGAAACACCAAGCGGCAAAACGGTCGTGCTATGGCGTCTCGGCCGCGAGCAAATGGCCCGACCATTATGGTGACTGCGTTGCTGTCGCTTGCGTGCTTCTCAAGCGTCAGCGAGGCGGGGCCGCAGGTGCGCAACGACAACCCACAGCCGCCGGCGGATGTTGAACCGCACACTCCTCTCATCTACTACCCGCTCAATCCCCGGCGTGAGGGAGATGCCGGGGATGCCGATCGGGTGATCCCGGAGGACCTGCTGCGGCAGTTCATGGAATACCACACGGCCATGAGGTACGAGGATGCGGCCGAGTTGGCGCTGCAACTGGTGGAGGTCGCCCCGGATCGGCCGATGGTCCACTACAACCTTGCCTGCGTGATGGGGCGGTTGGGCAGAAACCAGGAGGCGCTGGCCGCGCTGGAGAAGGCGATCGACTGCGGATGGCGCAACCGACGACACATGATCATCGAGCCCGACCTCGCCACGGTGCGGAGGAGCGATGAGTTTGCCTCGCTTCTGATACGGATGCAGCAGCTCAGCCGCGCCGAACGGATGGAGTCCAGGCCTCTGCGGGCGGAGCCGGTCGAGGAGATCCGCGCGGAGCTGGTACGCCAGGTGCCGGAATGGCTCGATTCATATCACGTTCCCGGAGCGGCGGTGGCCGTCGTGCGCGACGGTCAAGTTGCCTGGACCGGAGCATTCGGCCTGCTGGACGATCCGGAGGGCGAGGCCATGAGCGCCGACGCGCTCTTCCAGCTCAGCGCCCCGCTGCATCTGCTGGCGATGGTCGCGGCGCTGCAGCAGGAGGCGGAGGGCAACGTCGATCTGCCGCATCTTCTGGCCCAGGCGGCGGAGTTGAACGGCATCGATCGCCGCTCGGCTCGCTCCCCGGCGGTGATCCGACCGGTGGCTCACGGAAGCGGCTCGGTCGCCTACCTGCTTCCATACCCGGATCGGGATCGTCGGCGGAAGGGGCCGAGCCGGTGGCCGGCGGGAGGGCGGTCATTTGGCTTTGGCGATTCCTCCATGACCTACACCGTCCTGTATCTGGCGGTGGAGATGGCCAGCGAGGAGGATTTCTCTCGCTACTGCCGCCGGAACATCCTCACCCCGCTGGGAATGACCGACACGGTATTTGAAGCGCCGAAGGAGGAGGAGCCTCCGCGGCTGGCGGTGGGGCACAGCCGTCTGGGCACCCCCACGGAGCCGCTGCCCGTCGTGGCCGGAAAGACCGCAATGATCTGCACCACCGCAGGTGACCTCGGCCAACTCGTTGCGAGCCTGATGAGTGGTCCGTCCTCGCCGATCCCGGTCCTGGATCAGGACGAGCTTGAACGCGTTGGCTCGCTGCAGGAGGCCCTGCCCGGCGGGCTGGGGCTCGCCTTCCGGATCCGCCAGACTCCGTACGGGAGGTGCGTGGACATGACAGGCAACGCCAACGGCGTGGGCTGCCTGGTGCGGTTCTATCCCCGGCGCGGTGTGGGAACCGTGGTTCTGTTCAACAGTGAAACGGGCCTGGAGGCGGCCCGCCGCATCGCGCACTTGGCCCTGGGGGGCGAGGGCTGAGTGCGACGTTCACCTGGCCAGACCGCAAGCGTCTTTTGACCTGACGGCTTGCGATTCGAAGGCTACCATGCGCGTCTTGCTTCCCGATCAGGGCAGGGTGCCGCACTTTGTTCCTGACGTGCCTTTTTCAACCTGGTGTTGTGACTGGTGAGGAATCGGATGCTGTCTGCCAGATTTGCCACGGCCGTCTTGTGTGGGGTTTTCCTGATCGTGATGACCGGATGCGCCTGCCGGGGGACCGGCCGCAGTGCGTACCGGACTGATGCGTCTGCGGCGGCCGCGCCGGAGGAGGCGGAAGCACGGACCTTCCGCTTTGTATATGGGGCGACGATCACGGAGCTTGGGCCGGGCGAGAAGGTGCGGGTGTGGCTGCCCGTGGCCCGGAGCACATCCGAGCAGGACGTGACGCTGGTCACCGTAGAGGTGCCTGGACCTTGCCGAGAGACGGTTGAGAAGACCTATGGCAACCCCGTGCTGTACTTCGAGGCGACCGCGGACGAAAACGGCCAGGTGCCGATTCTGGTCGAGTATCTGGTGAAGCGGAACGAGATTGTGCGCGGATTCGGGGAGCCGGCCGGCGCGGAGGAGCACGAGCTGTTCCTGGGACCGTCCAGCATGGTGCCGGTGGACGGCTCGACGCTGGAGGCCCTGGTGGGCGATCAGCCGCCACAGGGTGAAGATCTGGCCAAGGCCCGCGCGCTCTATGACGCAATCGGGGTGAGGATGAGATACGACAAACCCGCGGGCGAGCCGTGGGGACGCGGTGACGCGAGATGGGCGTGCGACGCCCGATTCGGCAACTGCACGGACTTTCACAGCGTGTTCATCGCCGCCTGCCGCGATCTGAACATCCCCGCCAAGTTCGAGATCGGCTTCCCCATTCCCGCCGACCAAGGCGCCGGGGAAGTGGGCGGCTATCACTGCTGGGCGAAGTTCCTCAGCGACGATCGCTGGGTGGCCGTGGACATCTCCGAGGCCGACAAACATCCGGAGATGGCGGACTACTACTTCGGCAATCTGACTCCCGATCGGGTCGTGTTCACGACCGGGCGCGATCTGCGGCTGGACCCGGCTCCGCAGGCCGGCCCCGTCAACTTCCTTATCTATCCCTACGTCGAAGTCGATGGCAGGCCGCACACGAGCTTCATCAAGGGTTTCCGCTTCCAAGACGTGGAATAAGGGCGTCGATTCCCGGGGATCTCCGGAGGCGGGTTGAGATAAGGGCGACCAACCGGCAGTCGGCTGCTCGTTTCATGGCCCGTCTTGCGCTGACGCGGACGGCACGATCGCATCGGCACCGGGAGTAAGACTGCGGTGCTCAGCCGAGGGCAGCCTTCCGCGCGAGTTTCAGCAGCACGCCGGCGTACTTCCGCATGTTCTTGGTGATTTCGGTCAGTTTGTTTGCCTCGTTTGTTCGCTTGGTGATGATCTTCATCAGGTCGATGAAGGCCTGCCGCTCCGCTTTGGTGCCGAAGAGTCTCTTGAGCTGAGGGCCGGTCATTATCGTGTGGGTCGATGTCTCTGCGGCAAAGTCGTCGAGGCTCAGGGGGATGTTGTCGAACTTACCCATCGAGTTGTCTCCGTTTGGTTGGCGGTCACTGTTCAC
>CP070772.1:3530286-3547602 GCA_020345805.1 Phycisphaerales bacterium
CCTCATTCTCGATGGACAGGACGGCCTGCTCGCGACCGTTGGGATTGTTGGGGAAATCGGGCAACACCTGCTCCAGGCGCTGTCCATAGAGATTCCGCGTCCCGCCGCCGGTGAAGTCGTAGTGGCACACGCCGCAATGATTCGGCTGGCTGGGCACCGTCTCGATGGTCGTCCCGAACGCGTCGGGATAAACGGCGAAGAACGCATCCTTGATGTTGCTCTTGGCCATCACCATCGCTGTGACGGCAAGACAGGCGACCGCCCCCGCTGCCGCCGGCGCATGTCGGCGGACAGGATCATGTACTCGTCTCATGGTCTGCCCTTTCTCCTTCAATGTGATGAGGCTCCCGGTTCTTCCCCCGGATAGAAACCTAGCGTGAGTACGCCGCGATACCAGCAAAATCCGCCACGTTTATCGGAAACCACCGGCCGGGGAGTCTGCCACCAACCCCTCGCCGCCAACCATTCGGCAGACATATTGCGACCGCGACTCAATCTCCGTCGCCAAACCGTGTCGGACTTCCATATTCGGCAATGAAGCGGCCCCGCCGGGGAGCGGGGCCGTAAGACGCTAATCAGTTCCGGTCGGGTGCCGACGTCGAGCTATTGCCGCTCAGGAGCAATTCCCCCAGGCGGCGAGGACGGCGAAGACATCATCTATGTCCACCATGCCGTCGTCATTGAGGTCATAGGCGCCGGCACCTTCGCCCCAGTGATCGAGGATCTCGAACAGGTCATCGATGTCCACCACGCCGTCGATGGGAGGGTCAACGTCCTCCGCACACGTCCCTACGGGGAAGTTGAGTTGTGCGTAGACGCCGATATCCGCCGCCCCCTGATTGGAGCCGCCGTGGTGGAGCCAACTGGGCATCATCGCTCCGGGCTGTCCAAATCGGATCTTGTGCAGCAGCTCCCACGGATTATGCACCGCGACGGTTCCCACCCACTCCGGATCCTCGGGTGTTCCAAAGTTCTTGTTCGTGCCGTTGACCCCGTGACAGTCGACGCACGACATCATCATCCCACCTTCCGTGTAGTTGTAGTGGCCCTGCGCCTCGTCGCCGATGAAGGCGGCTGCGTCATCGATAAAGTCATCGGTGTCGATGATGTGCGTCTGCAGGAAATCGACCAGGTCGTATATGTCCTGATTGGTCAACCCGTAATCACCATATCCATGGCCGAAGGGAGGATCGGCGAACTTGATGAGATCGAACATCTCCTGGGGAGTCATGATGGAGCCGAAGACCCCGGGGATGCCGGTATAGTGCGAGGAACCCTCGCCATACGCCCCGTCGGCCCCCTTGTAATCCCAGCCGTGGCATTCCTTACACCGGAAAGTCGACGAACCGGACTGCTGGCCGTCGGGGGGATAGAGTGGGTGTTCTCCCTGGGGCGGGTCGATGCCGCGAACCACCCACCATTTGTCCCACATCCTGCCGCCACGGATGGAATTGCCGGCCGTCGGCCCGGCTCCGGCGCCGTCACCGGCACCGGCCTGCAGTGACACAAGCAGCATCACCGCTGCGAAGACAAGGATACCCGCCAATGCCTGTCGAATCGTCATGGATTCTCCTCCTGTGATAAGGAAGTCGCGTGGTTCCCGGCCAGGTTGGAGCGTTGCCGGCCCGCCCCCGCGGCACCTCCTCGAATCAAGCCACCAACGCCGGAGCCGCGAGGGTGCTTCATAGTGCCATCAAGCGGGCTGGTTCGTCGAAAACTCCTGTTTCGTTTGGCCTGATGTTGTCAGGTTGCTCCAATCTGCGAGAAGGAATCGAAAGCCCCGCCCCGCCACGCGGAGACGGCGCGGTGGGGCTTCCACATGTTCCAACGATGAACGATGCGGTTGGGGTTCCACAAGCGGCAAATTCTCGGACACCGGGACTCAGGGCCGGACCCGGCGGGAAGAGGAGGTCGCGCCCCTGCGAACGGCCCGTCCGGCAGGAACCGGGAAGGCTTGGCGAAGATCGGCAAGAGAAGGCCGGGTCACCTAATGGACGATTCCTGCGGCAAGGTCGATGAGCCTCTCGCGGGGGAGCTCACTCACGAAGCAGAGGGACCCCTCACTGTCCGAAACGGCCAGAACCTGGTAACGCCCCTCGACGCTCGCTACAAATGCTCGGCCGTCCCGGCGCAGTATCGAACCGTCCGGCGCGTCAAGTCGCGCCCTCTTGGCAACTGCCATCGTCACCGGTACACCGTCATAGTCGAAGTGAAGGCACGCGGCCCGGCATCCGGTGAACGGGGTCACACAACAACACTGAACCTGGCATTCGGCGAGTTCAGGAATCCCCGAGGCCTCTGCACGCACGGCTCTGCAGCGACAGTCGGCATCGCACATGTCGGGGACGGCGACAGGTTGTGGTAAATCGCTCAGGAATCGCTCGTGAGCGAGCACAACCTCGGCCGATGTGTATCGATCGGCAGTTGCCCGTGCGGTGAGACTGACGACCACGGCGGTAAGGCAAAGCGCAAGCAAGGCCGCAATTCCAGCAGCCGTCCACCAAAATCGAAAAACCCAGAGGGCCTGCGTTCGATCCACAACCGTTACCCGGCGCAGAGCGCAGCCGAGCTTTCGTTCGAGGCGGGAAGTGTCAACGGGCATTCGGGATAGCCTCGCAAGTCGGGCGGCAACCGCCTGGTCGAGAATCGTGGATTGGGGGATCTGGTCGCTCATGGTCTGGGTGACTTCCGGCTACACCGAACCGTGGGGGAACCTACGGTCCGGCAATCAGCTTCCGAACGCACGCCCATCGGGTTAAACGCCGCTTCAGACCGCCAGGGTTCATCCTTTATCAACGATGTGTTTCCCATCATTCCTCCGCCGGGCTCAAGAGGTCGCCGGATGGCGCGCGGTCGGCTTCCCGATCACCGACCGATAAACCGGCAAACACCTCCGGTGAACTCAGCGCGTTGCACAACGCCTGCCGGCCCCTGAAGGCTCTGGACTTGATCGTGCCGACGGGAACGCCCAGGATCTCGGCCGCCTGCTGGTGATCAATCCCCTCGACATCAACAAGAAGCAATGTCCACCGAATCGCTTCGGGCAGATCCCTGAGGGCCCGGATGATCTGCAGGTCCTCGAACTGGTCCAGCAAAGCCTCCGGATCCTCCCAGCCGTGGGCCGGCGCGGGCGCATATGTCGAATTGGCCGGTTCCGTCTCCTCGACCAGCCCGGTCTCCAGTGAGACCGTCGGGCCGCGGCGTCGCTCAGCCCGGGCCCGGTCAATCTGCGTCCGCCGCATGATGGTCATGAGCCACGCCCTGATGTTCGTGCCCTCGTGGTAAGACCCGAGGGCCCGCAGCGCCTTCAGCATGGTCACCTGAACGAGATCCTCCGCATCATCTTCATGGCGTGTCAGGAGTCTCGCGGTTCGGAGCAGCGTGGGCAGGAGAGGCCAGCAGAGCCTTCGAAACCGCTCCATCTGAGCGGAGGAGACCGTATCTCGCTGGTTCGATTCTCTCGCCATGTCGGAGTTAAATGGCGAAGCGGCGAGGTATATTCGGCCTGGATGAAATCTCTTTGCCTCCAGGCGCCATCGGCGTCAATCGCTCGCCGGTCCAGCCTGATGATGCCTCCGAGAGCCCCGGGGGTGCGTGCTGACGGCTCAACGATCTGACGCAACGGCCGCGTCCTTCGGGCTTGGCACTCACCGTTCCCGCGACACAGAGGGTGACCACGGCAACGATCGCCGTATCTTTCACGATCTTCTCGATCCTGCGATCCACTCTTGCACGCTGCCGTGCAGGCGCGGCAGGTTTGTGCGGAGCGCGGGGGAACGGCCATGTCGCGAATCTGGGGCACAGAGCGAAACTGCCGCGGGCACATGCTGGCCAAGGCGCAAGAAAACGGCCCCGCCGCTGACGGACGGGGCCGGTACATAGCCGTGCAAGGAGGGCGAATCGCGAATAAACTCGAACTCACAGGTCCTTACGGACACGGCCCCCAGGCGGCGAGGACGGCGAAGACGTCATCTATGTCCACCATCCCGTCGTTGTTCACATCCCAGGTGCCAGGGCCTTCGCCCCAGTGGGCGAGGATCTCGAAGAGGTCGTCGATGTCCACGACTCCGCTGCCGTCAACATCCTCCGGACAGACGTCATCGCAACTGAAGGAGGTGATCCGCAGGGCGTCGAGACCCGCTTCGGTAACCGAGTCGTTGGGGTTGTCATCGGCGCTGAAGCGGAATCTGATCTGGTCGTTGGGGGTCACGAAATCGGCAACGCGGAAAGATGCGCAATGCCAGCCGGATGAACCCGTCACGGACTCCATCAGGATCCAGGTGGCGCCGTTGTCGTCGGAGATCTCGCACATCAGTCGGTCCTGATCCTGATCGTCGTTGTAGAACCAGCGGGCGTAGTTGACGTAAGGATCGGGCACGCCGGTAAGGTCATAGGTCGGAGATATCAGGCGAGTGGGACCGCCGTCGATGTCCTCATCGTAGCCGTTGCCGGTGACGTAGCATTTGCCCGAGCCGTCGTAGTCGCTTGGCGGATCGCCCCGGCTGCCGCCGCTGCCGACGGGAACCGCACGCTCCCAGGTTCCCGTGTCCACCTGGTAGTCTTCGACCGTCCAGCCGCTGTCGGTCTCGAAGTCATCCTCGACCGCCACGGTGAGCACGCCCACGATGGCGGTATAGACGCTGTTGGGTGCGTCGAACGGGCTGAAGACCATGGTTCGCCCGTCGCCTTCGGCGCAGAAGTAGTATTCGGGGACGGCATCGCAATCGGCCGGGGGCAGCGTGGCCAGATAGAGATCGCCGCCCAGAGATTCCAGCGGGATACTGTGGTATGTCCCGCCGTCGTAGCGATAAAACAGCATGCCGCTGCCCGGGACGTAGCTCTCGTCGCGATCCTCGATCTGAACGGTGATCTCGGTCGGCACGCCCGGGTCGAGGTACTCCGGCCGGCCGTCGGGGAAGCTGATCTTCAGGGCCGCGACCGTCCCGCTGAAGGGCACGGACGGGTCGCCGAAGAGGTTCAGCTCGTAGCAGCACCATCTCATATAGCTGTCGTTGATCCGGTAGATGTTGTCTTCCTTGGAATCGGAGTTGGCCTTGCCCATCTCGGGGAACCCCTCATCCGGATTGAAGACCGCATCCCAGAACTCCCGGTCGTAGCGCTGCGAGGGTCCGTCGGTGGAGTTGAACGCCCCGTAGCCGTAGCGGGCATTCATAACCACCGCGAAAGCGCCTTCGTCGATCTTGATGTTCATGCACTCCGCCCAGCAATCGGTCCCGTCGAAGTGGCCGGCATCGCAGGTCTGCGAATACACGAAGCACAGGTCTTCGTTGTGGACATCGTTGAGGATGTCGCTGCTGTAAAGATGCATTGCGTAGTCGGGAGCGCCATGCCCGAGGTGGTTGAGCATGTGGATTCCGGCGTCGAGCTTGGCGATCAGATCCCATTTCCCCCACGCGCCGTCGCGCTCGTAGAGCGTGTCGACGTTGTAGAGATCGCTGGGGAACCCGACGGTTACGTATCCGTGGGCGTCGGAGCCGTCGATGAGCTCGTCCAGATAATTGCCGCCCCATTCCGCGACGCCGCCGAACCCAAGATACTCGCCCACCAGCAGGACGTTCTGGGGAGTGGTGTGCTGGCCGTACACGTACCAGAGCGTCTTGTCCACGAAGCGGGTGGCCTCGGTGGTGTTCCCGGCGCAGGCCCGTCCAACGTAGACCTCTGCGACCAGGTCCACATCGCTGCCGCCTTCACCGTCGGTCGGCTCGCCCCAGTAGTTGTCGTTGTCCCAGTTCCACGAGCCGTCCAGGCACGAGAAGTAGATGTCGCCGGGCATGTTGTTGATGCCGTCGACGTACAGATCCTTGGCGGGAATCACGTCGTCGTCGCCGCCGATGATGACGTATTCGATCCCGTCATTCAGGTATCGGTCGCGTATGTAGTCACGGACGTCAACCGGGTTGTTACTGCCGACCTCATCGGTGGTGTGGATCTCCGTGAGAACTCCGTTGGCGTCGTGGTAGTTCTTCAGCGGCTGGAACGCGGCGGCCAGCGAGGTGGTGGTGAGGATCAGCAGGTCATAACCGCGATCTGCACCACCGCCTCCGGCGGGATAGGTCGAGGCAATCTCGGGATTGTCGACCTTCAGCCGGACATCTGACTCGTCCTCCATGTGGCCTCGGAACAGCTCGGATACGCCGCCGGTCTGCTGCAGGTCCACGCGCACCGTCAGCTTGGGGAAGTAAGACAACTCGCCGGCGGCGGGCACATAGCTGACCGGCTGGAGCTTCAGGATAAGAACCTGATAGCCGCGGAAGCCGAACGTGCCGACCTGCTCGAACCGCCCCGCCGGGAAAGCCAGGTCCGAGCCGTAGATGGCCGGGTCCGGAACCGGGGGTTTGGCGCTGCCCGGCGGATCGGACAACCTTACCGGCTCACCTACCGGTTCGATGAGATAATCGCCGTCGAGTAACACCGCCGGGCTGGTCTGGATCTCAACACTGGACACTTCCGTGCCGAACGGCAGCAGGATTTGTGCCCCGGTCGCGGGGAGCGCCGGCTGCCCGGGATTGCCGCCATTGGGGCATCCGGGCATGGTTATTCGGTCGTACGTCACGCCGTCGATGATGGTTTGCGACATCACCGGCCGGTCGAACGAATACTCCACGGTCAACACTTCAGTGGCGGCGGGAGCGGATGGGGCGACGGCGGCGGCCGCCACCACCGCCAGGGCAGCGATGAGAGGCAGATGAAACCTCGCCCCGCCTGCGGTTTGGAACTGCATGGTCAATATCCTTACTTTTGGGATGAGAATCCGAACAGGGTGCACCCGATTGGGGTCCGTCCGGTGTGCCCCTCCCCAAGCCGCCCCCGGCTCGCATAAAGCGTCTTTCGGCCTTCGCACGGTCCGAATCAATCCGAATCCGGCGCACCGATCGCCTATGGTCACCGCCCATTCTACTGCAACAAGTCAATAATGGACGCACAAATCCCGCATTTTTTCGCGGCACTCACGGGCACGGGCCCCACGCCGCGAGAACGGCGAAGATGTCCTCGATATCAACCACCCCGTCGAAGTTCACATCCGAGGGGCAATCATCCGGATCATCGCACGGCCCCCACGCGCCCAGCACGTCGAACACATCCTGAATATCCACCTTACCGGAATCGTTCACATCCGCCGGACAGGATGGGACCTGCACTTCGTAAGCACCGATGTCGACGATGGGTGGATCGCCGAAGCCGGTGTCCGGCATGTCCGGATCATCATAAAACCTCGGATTACCGTCCAGGTCGGTGACCACGCCGTCCGGCACGGCGGTGTTGTCGCCGGCGTCGATGCACGGCGAGCCGGGGCCGAGGTGGTAATCGTTGTCCAGCCACGTTTCCGGATCGTTGTCCGGCCCGTCGGGATCGACGAACATCGGATAATCATCGGTGACGTGCTCGCCCGCCCCTTCCCAGCCTCCCTGCACACAGCAATATGAAACGAAGGCCGAATCCTCGTCGATCTGGTCCGGGCTGTTGCCCCAGAAGATGCAGTTGGACAGGGTTGTGCGGGATCCCGGATCGCCGGCGCTGAAGCCGCCGCCGCTTTCGCCGGCGGTGTTCCCCACGAACGTGCAATCGAACGGCTGGCCGTGACACATCCCTCCTCCCCAGACGTTGCAGTGATTACCGATGATCAGACAGTTGATTACCAGTCCGCCGCGAACGCCGCCCCCTTCCTCGCGGGCCCAGTTGTCGGCGATGATGCAGTTGGCCACAAGAGAAGCCCCGAGGATTCCTCCTCCATAACCCTGGTTCGTTCCACCGGCCTGGTTTCCGCTGATCAGGCAGTCCGTGACGATGCCTTCGCATCCTCCAACGCAGCAGATGCCGCCTCCATCGTCATACGCGTAGTTGTCCGTGACATCGCAGTCGCTGATGGTGAGGCTGCCGCCTTCGCAGTACATTCCGCCGCCGTGCGTCTCACTCGTCCCGTTATCCGAGATTGTGCATCCCGTGACAATCAGGTTGCTGTCGGAGCAATAGACGCCCCCGCCATGGTGAGAGCAGTGATTGTTGATGATGTCGGTGTCGGCGATGGTCACACTGTCGCCGTTGTGGAAATAGATTCCGCCGCCGGGATACATCTCCGAGTAGTTATGAAGGAGAGTGCAGCCCGTGATGGTTGGATTAGCGCCGTCGAAGTACATCCCACCGCCGAACTTCGTCGCCCGGTTTTCTTCGAACGTGCAGCCGGTGACGGCCGGATTTCCCTGGTAGCAGAACAACCCGCCGCCCTTTTCAGTCGCGCTACAGTCAAAGAACACGCAGTTCACCACGGTCGGATCACATTTGCTGATCCGGATGCCGCCGCCGTAGGTTCCGTAGCCGTTGATGACGGTGAAGCCTTCGATGTGGGAATCGGGCGTCTCGCCTTCGTAGAGGTAGAAGCCCCGATAGGCGTTCTCGCAATCGAGGATGCAGGTCTCAGGGCCATTCTCACTGCGAACGGTGATCCGCTTGCCCCGCAGGTGGATCTCGTGAAAGCCCGGGCCGCGGTACTCGCCGTCGGCGACGATGATCGTATCGCCATGGTCGGAGCCGTTGACGGCCTGCTGGATGGTGTCGTAATCGCCGGGAACGTGGATCATGGCGGCGTGGCCCGCTCCCGCCGTTGCGAACAGCGCCGCGGTGCCGCACGCCCCAGCCATCATCCGGGAAATCGTGGTCGCTCGCATGGCACACCTCCCATCGCAACGAAGCGACAGCGCTTCACTCTGATTTGCCAGTGGGCGCAGATCCCCCCTGGCGGGACTGCCCGAAAGCACCCGGCGGCGGCGCCAGGAGGCGGCTGTAGCCCTCTGCCGTCATGATATCCCCAGAACCGCCCGGCCAGATCCCCTATCCGCGGAATTCGGGATTAATCTGCGCCGGCGCACGCCGCCGGTGGAAAAGCGGTTCGAATCAGGTCAATCCGGGCAAGGTCCCCAATGGTTCAGAATGAAGAAAAGGTCATCGATGTTGACCTTGCCATCGAAGTTGAAGTCCTCGGGGCAGCCATCGCAGAGCCCCCATTTCCCGAGCACCAGGAACAGGTCATCGATGTTGACCTTCCCGTTGCCATCCAGATCGCCGGGGCATTCGCAGTCGTCGGGAATGCCGTTACCGTTCAGATCCAGATACCACAATCCGAGATAGCTGACCGAGAGGGAGATGAACGATTCGCCTCCGCAGGCGGAGTCGCTTACATCCTCGGAAGCGGTCATCGTGATCACGGCATCCTGCCCGGGTTCGACCAGCGAATTGAAAACCGCCCGCGGCACGATCAGCTCGGCCTCGTCGGGCGGATCGGCGCAGTCTTCGGCATCGTCCGCGAACAACCGATCGATCCAGGTGCCGTTGATATCCACGTCGATCCACTCGGCACTGACCGACAGATCGGCATATGCGGTGAAGGAAAGAACAACGTCCTCCAGCGCCCCGGGAGCGTTGGCGATCACGAAGCTCTGCGGTGAATCATGCCCGATGGGCGAGAGCTCCCCTGAACCGAGTTCCACTGGATTGATCAGCCCGTTCCACTCGGCGAGGCTGCCGAAGGAGACCGTGATGTAGGACTGCTCGTTGCAGGCGTTGGCGTTCACGTATTCGGACGCCGTCATGGTGATCACCGCATCCTGGCCGCCCGCGATAAGAGAATTGAACAGCGCCATCGGCACGGTCAGTTCCGCTTCGTCGGGGATGTCCGGGCAAACCGCGCCGTCGTCCTCGAATACCCGACCGACATCCGTGCCGTTGATGCTCACGTCGATCCACTCGGAGGAAAGGTCCAGGTCCGCAAACGCAGTGAATGTCAGCACCACGTCCTCCAGCACCTCAGACAGGTCGGTGATGATGAAGGATTGCGGTGAACCGTTCCCGATGGGAGAAAGCTCGCCCGAACTCAGTTCGAGATACGCGGTCGTGCTGAGGCACTCATCGGGCACGGCGTCGTTGTTGCAGTCCTCGCTTACAAGTCCGTTTCCATCCGGGTCATCGGGGTCGATGTCGCAGACATCGGCGATGCCGTTTCCGTTGCAGTCGTCGCCGCACTCGTCCGGTACGCCGTCCTCGTCACAGTCGTAGCTCATGCCGTACATGATGTCCCAGTGGTCTGGCACGCCGTTGCCGTTGCAGTCCAGGCTCTCGCACTCGTCGGGGATGCCGTTTTGGTTCATGTCGTCGCTGGCGCCGTCGGCGATGTCGCACTCGTCGGGAATATCGTTCCCGTTGCAGTCAAAGCTGTAGCCGTAAAAGATGTCGCAATAGTCATCCGCGCCGTTGCTGTTGCAGTCCTTATCTCCGAGACTGAAGACGTAAGCGGCTCCGGCGTCCACACCAAGGTCGTCATCACGGCTCGCGCCGACGATGACGGCGATGTCGGCGAGGCCGACCGCAGCGCCGAAGCTGTCGCCGGGTTCGCCGTCGATCGCGGCCAGCCGGTCGTGTTCGACCCACGCCTCATCCAGCAACTGAAAGACATAGGCGCTGCCCGGAACGATCGCGTCATTTATTTTCCCGGGCGCGCCGACCATGGCGAATTCGCCCAGAACTGTAACGGAACTGCCGAACTCATCCTCCACCAATCCATCGGAAGCGATCAGGTGGGCCTCTTCGAACCAATCCGTCCCGTCAAAGCGATAGATGAAGGCCGAACCCACCTGGTCCTCGCTGGTGTCGTCGTTACGGGCGGGAGCACCCACGATCAGCGCATCGCCGCTGAGGGCGATCGCATAACCGAACATATCCCCCTCCCGCCCCACGCCGGCCTCGAGCCGCAACTCCTCGGTCCATTGCGAGCCGTCATAGCGGAACACGTACGCGCTGCCGGTAGCGGCGGGATAATATGGTGAGTGCGGTGCGCCCACGACCGCGACGTCGCCCTCGATATCCACTGCCCAGCCGAAGAAGTCGTTGTCGCTGCGTCCGAAAGCCAGCAGCTTGGCCTCCTCGACCCAGAACTCGCCGTCATATCTGAAGATGTAGGCTGAACCGGCGTAGGTCCCCTGATCGCTGTCGCCCGGCGCGCCGATGATCGCGACATCACCGTCAACCGCCACGGCATAACCGAACTCGTCGACCTCCGTTCCATCGGAAGCGAGCAGCTTGGCCTCCCCGATCCATTCGGCGCCGTCATATCTGAAAACGTAGGCGGAGCCGGACAAGGGGCCGTTGGTGTCGTCCATAAACGCCCCGACGAGGACGGCATCGCCGCTGATGTCAACCGACCAGCCGAATTCATCGTCGGCATCGCGCTCGAAGGACAGAAGTTTCTTCTCCTCCTCCCAGACCGTCCCGTTGTTGCGAAGGACGTACGCGGCGCCGGCCTCAGGGCCTTGATCGTTGTCATCCCTCGGCGCTCCGACGATGGCGACGCTGCCTTCGATCGCGAGGGACCGGCCGAACCAGTCAAGTTCGGCGCCGTCGGAGGCGAGGACCTTGCCCGTGTCCGTGCTGCACCAGTCGCCGACATCGAGCCCCACATTACGCCGCGTGTCGCCCAGATGATCGGTTTCATTGACAAAGTCGACGGAGTCCACGTAGTAACCATCATCCAGGGTGTTCGCGCCGGCGTTGATGGAAACGGTGACCACGATCGACTCATCGGGGGCGAGCGTGCCGCCGGTGCTGCTCAAATCCAGCCACTGTGCGGACTTGGTCACCGAGTACTCCAGGTCGTCTTCGCTGTAATTGTGCAGGGTGTAATCCGCGGACCCGGGGCTGAACGGCCCGCCGTTGGGCCCGACTGAGACAAAGCCGCCGATCGGGCTCACGCCCAGGCCATGCCTGGAGTATTGCACGAAGGCCGTGGCGGTGCCGATCCGCGAGCAGCCGTACTCGATTCTCATGTAGCCGTTCTCGCCCCAATCGGTGCCCCAGGAGTTGCGCATGATCCACACGCCCTCCGTGCCCTGCTCGTCGTCCCAGCCCACGAGCACCACGGCGTGGTTGATCGTGTGATCGTCGCAGGCGTTGAACACCCCCCCGGAATAAGCGGCGAACGCGCTGTTCACGTACACGCAGGTCGACAGCGGACCGTTATCGTAAATGGCCTGCTTGATCTCCTCGACCGTGGCCCTGGGATTGTCGACATACGCCCAGCCGTCCAGGCAGTAGGAGTGCGGATACGGACAACCACAGTTCACGTTGGCGGCCTCGTAGGGGAAGACCTCCTCCAGCACCGCCCCGCTGTCGCCGCACGGGTCCTGATCGCCGAAGCACGTGAAGTGATCGAACGACACGGTGTACTGACCGCCGCTGCAACTGCCGGCGTTGGTGCAACTGATCAGCCACTGCTCGGACAGGTCCACCACCACGCTGTCGGAGATGGCGATCGCGCACTCCACCGATCCCACCGCGCTGAAGGCCCAGCAGCTCCCGCAGCCGTCCTGGTCCTTGACGGGAGTACAGCCGTTGTGATCGCGCCAGTCGAAGGCGATGGGCAGATCTTCCCTGGGATCCATGGGAACGAAGCGGGCACCGCGCGCCCAGTCATCGGGGAGGATCGTGCCGCAGAGCTCGCTCATGGGGCGCCGGGCGGCGGCGTTGCGGGAAACGGTGAACGTCCACCCCTCCGCCTCGCCCCGCTTCCTCAGGGCTTCGATGTCCGCATCGGAGAGTTGTGCGTGCGCGGCACCGGTTACGCCACAGGCCACGGCCATGATCGCAAGCGCGACGACGCGGGACATGCGAAACCCGGTTTCGCGGATGGTCAGTTCTTGCATTTCCCCAGTCCTTTTCTCGCAGGCGGGTCTGATAAACCTGGGCGTTCAGACAGGCGGGCCGCTGCCCGGCGTCCGCCCCCTTCGTCGGGCCGCAACCCACCACAGTTTACGGCTCACTGAGCCTCCAATAAAGGGAAATCTGCCATTCGGCCGCACCCGCTGCTGTCGATCCGCTGCGGCACGGTGCTCAGTATCGACACCCGTCCGCGGATCCGGATCGGCATCTCCGTTTTCCGGCGCCTCGGCCACACCGAATCCTTTCAAGAAACAGCCCCGCCTGGAAAGGCGGGGCCATCGTTGGTGAACTCAGTCCTCCCCCACCCCCCTCACACTCATCGCGAATCACTCATCGCTCATCGCTGCGTCTCAGCACGGTCCCCACGCGGCGAGGACGGCGAAGATGTCGTCGATGTCCACGATGCCGCTGTCATCGAGATCCTCCGGGCAGTCATCGCAGGTTCCCCAGGCGGCGAGAACCTGGAACAGGTCGTCGATGTTCACCACGCCGTCGCCGTTGAGGTCCTCCGGGCACTCCTCGCACTCGTCGGGAATGCCGTTGTCGTTCAGATCCTGGCTGGTGCCGAAGAAGATATCGCAGTAATCGGAGACGAGATTGTCATTGCAGTCGAGGCCGAGGAGGCCATCGTAGATGTAGACGGCGCCCTCGTCCGCACTCTGGCCGTATTCATAGGGCGCGCCGACGATGGCGCGGTCGCCGTCGAGGGCGACGCATTCGCCGAAGTGATTCTCGGGCGGCTGGTTGCTCTGGAGGACGGAGACTTCGTTCCAGGTTTGGCCGTCGAAGCGAAACACGTAAGCCCAGGCGAAGAACTCATACGCCCCGGCCCAGGTAGCCCCGACGATGGCGACATCTCCGTCGATCGACGCAGAGTAGCCGAAGTGATGCTCCGCTCCGGCGTTGGACGCGTGAAGCTCCTGCTCCTCGACCCACAGTCCTTCGGAATCGAGACGATATATGTGTGCGGTTCCGGCCTCGTAAGCGTCGTCGTCGGAGAAATCCTCGCCGATGATTGCTTTGTCGCCGCTGATGGAAACGCAACGGCCGAAGAGGTCCCAGCCTCCGCCGCCGCTGGCCTGGAGTTTCTGGTTTTCGACCCACATATTCAAATCCGGATCGTAGACAAAGCAGTAGGCCGAACCTCGAAAGTTGTCGTCGCCTATGGCGCCGACTAGGATGATATCATCCTGGATCGCCACAGAACCTCCGAAACGATCCTCCTCCTCGCCGTCGTGTGCCGCGAGCGTTTGCTGCTCGATCCAGCTTGAGCCGTCAAAGTGAAAAACCTTGGCCCAGCCGGTACCCTCATGGGTGAAGAAATGCTCGTCGGCTCCAATGACGAGGAAGTCGCCGTCGATAGCCACCGAGCACCCGAAGTAGTCCAGCTCGCCGCCGTCGGAGGCGAGGAGCTTCTGTTGTTGGACCCAGGTTGAGCCGTCGTATCGGAAGACGTAGGCGCAGCCGGCCTGCCAGCCTTGCTCTTCATCACCCGGCGCGCCCACAATGAGCCAGTTACCCTCAAGCTCGACGCTGTAGCCGAAGTCCATGCTGTCCGGCTTCTCGATGTTGATCTCCTCGATCCATTGGGCGATCTCCGAGTCGAAGCGATAGAGGTACGCCTGATTGGAGTGACTTCCGATTGCGAGGAGGTCCCTCTGCAGGTCCAATGCGGCGCCGAAGAAGCTGTAATAACCGGCATCGGCGGCAACGAGCTTGTCGGTTTCGCAGGGCTGGGGCGGATCATCGCGGGTGAGTGCGGACGGCGGGCGGGCGGCAAGCGTATTCTGGAAGAGCGCAAAAGCGCTTGAGATAACCGCACCGGTCGCAATTGTGGTGATCGAGACTCGCATATTTCAACCTCCTCGGTGAGTATCCCTATGTAATCCATCGCTCCGAGTACGTTTGCGATGGCTTGGAACGGCGGGCATATGTCTATTCGCACGGCCCCCAGGCGGCGAGGACGGCGAAGATGTCATCGATGTCAACCACGCCATCGTTGTTGACATCGTACTTGCCGACGCCCTGGCCCCAATGATTGAGCACCTCGAACAAATCGTCGATGTCCACGACGTCGTCGCCGTTGAGGTCCTCCGGGCATTCCTCGCACTCGTCGGGGATACCGTTGTCGTTGGCGTCCTCGCTGGCGCCGCTGAAGATGTCGCATCCGTCGGCGACGCCGTTGAGATTGCAGTCCACACCGATCATCCCGCTGAAGAAGTAGGCCGCACCGGGTCCGCCATCAGTTGAGCCGACAAGGGCTGCATCTCCGTCGATGGCTGCGGCCCTTGCGTCAAGATAATCCTGAGCCACGTCGTTCCACCCCTGGCCGTCAAACCGGTAGATACGGATTCTATTGCTGGCGTCATATGCGCCGGCAACGGCAGTATCGCCGGATATCCCCACCGACCCGCCAAAACTTGCCTCTGGGTAGTCCAGCGAGAAGGATGCTTCAACGACCCAGCTTGAACCATTGAAGCGGTAGATGTGCGCCACACCGCCATAATAGAGGCCCCCGAACCTGTCTCCGACGATCAGTGCGTCGGCGCTGATGTCCACGGCACGTCCGAAATCACTGCTCGGGATGTCTTCGGGAGGCAGCAGTATGGCCTCCTCCACCCACGCCGAGCCGTCATGCCGAAACACGTAGGCTTTACCACCACCGGCAGCATCCTCTGCGCCGACGACGATGGTGTTCTGATCTATTGCGACTGCTCCGCCGAAAAAGTCCCCATCCGCGCCGTCAGAGGCAAGGAGCCTGGCCTCCTCCACCCACGAACCGCGGCCGGAAGCGGGATCTTCGGTGTAACGGAACACGTATGCGCAACCCGTCACGATGTCGTGCCATTGGAAGTAGTACGGCGCGCCCACGACGATCAGGTCGCCGCAGATCGCCGCGCTCCAGCCGAAGTAATGCCCCTCTGCGCCGTCGGATGCGGTGAGCACGGCCTCCTCGCTCCACGCCGAACCGTCATAGCGGAAGACATACGCCGACCCGGAATCTGCCGACTCGCCGTCACGATAGGGGGATCCCACCACCACGAGATCGCCGCTGATTCCGGCGCTGCGGCCGAATTCATCGCCTGACGCCCCATTCGAAGCCAGGAGCTTGGCCTCCTCGAGCCACTGCGAGTCCTCAAGACGGAAGATGTACGCGGATCCGGAGTAGTTTCCCAAGTCATCATCACCAGGCGCCCCGACGATGGCGGCGTGTCCACTGATACCCACGGACTTTCCGAAGTAGTCGTAGTCACTGCCGTCGGACGCCAGCACCTGCACCGGTTCGCACGGCTCGCAAAAGGCGACGCATTCATCCGGAACCCCATCGTTGTTCACATCCTCGCTGGTGCCGAAATCGATGTCACACTCATCAGGGATGCCGTTGTATTGACAGTCCGTGCTGAGCCCAACGGCGATATCACAAGAGTCCGCGATCAGATTCTCGTTGCAGTCCTCGCCATCGAGTGCAGCAGGAAAGACATAAGCCGAACCGCTACTCAATCCCTGGTCATCGTCTCCAAGGGCGCCGACCAGCACCTGGTCACCGGCGAGGGCGACGGCACAACCGAGATTATCCTTTTTGGCCAGATCGGAACTCAGCAGCCTGGCCTCCTGCACCCACGCCGAGCCGTCATAGGTGAAGACGCACGCATATCCGGGAGCCGTACTCTCCGTGTCGATTAGTGTCGGGGCCCCCACCGCCGCGGTATCCCCCTTCAGTGCGACGGCCAGACCGAATTCATCATGCGAGCCCGGATCTGCCCTGACCAGTTCATGAACCAGTGTCCATTCCGAGCCATCATAGTGATATATGAACGCCATTCCCGAACCCGAGCCCAGGTAATGGTCGCACGGGGCTCCCACAAGGGCGTACTCTCCATCCAGTGCAAGGCCGCGACCGAAACGTTTGACGTACGTCAGCTCATGGTAGATCTTCGCTTCCTCCACCCACTCCGAACCCACGCGGCGGAACACATACACCGATCCCTTCCCATACCTGTCGTCGGGCGCGCCGACAATTACAACATCGTCGTCCATGGCGACTGTCCTGCCGAACTCTTCCCAACCCTCAGCATCCGAGGCGACGAGCTTGGCTTCCTCGATCCATACGTCGCCAGAGCGACGGAACACGTATACCGCACCTCTGTGACCATCGTTATCAGTCGCCCCAACTGCGATAACCTCCCCGCTGATCGCAACGGACATGCCGAAAGCATCTCCCTCGATTGTGTCCGATCCGATCAATATGGCTTCTTCGGCCCAGTTCTGACCGTCGTATCTGAAGACGTACGCCGAGCAGACCCCCTCGCTCCCATAGGAATCCCGTATCGCCCCCACGATCACAACGTCACCTTCTACAGCAACCGATGTACCGAAACGATCATCGAACGCGCTATCCGAAGCGGTCAGCTTGGCTTCCTCGCTCCAAACGGCGCCATCGGATCGGAAGACGTATGCCGCCCCGGTATCTCCGTACCACCCCCTCGCCGCGATCACGGCCACATCCTCGTACACGGCAATCGCGCTTCCGAAATCAGCCCAGATGCCGCAGTCTGAGCCCAGGAGCTTCTGAAGCTCGCACTGGCCCCACGC
>CP070772.1:3547702-3592746 GCA_020345805.1 Phycisphaerales bacterium
GGCCCAACACGGTGCTCAACACCATCGTCGCCGAGTCGCTGGATTACGTGGCAAGTGAACTGGAGAAACGGGTGGGCAAGAAGCCCGGGGCGCAGAAGCTCCAGGACACGGTCAAGGCGCTGCTCAAGGAGCTGGTGAGCAAGCACCGGCGGATCGTCTTCGACGGGGACAATTATTCGGCCAAGTGGCGTGAGGAAGCCGAGCACCGCGGGCTGCCGATTCTCGATTCCGCCGCCGAGGCGCTTCCGGTTCTGAAGTCAAAGAAGGCGCTGGACCTGTTCAGGAAATACAAGGTTCTGTCCAATCGGGAACTGAAGGCGCGGGTGGAGGTCTTCCTGGAGATCTACAACACCCTGGTGGCGATCGAGGCCCGGACCATGATCTCCATGCTCAACACCCACGTTCTCCCCGCTTCGCTTCGTTTCCAGACGGAGCTGGCCCAGACGGTCGCGGCAACCCAGGCCACCGGGCTCACCTGCGACGAAACGGTGGACCAGCTCGAGACGCTCATCTCGATGGTGCAGCAGTTGCGTGAAGCGACCGAGGCTCTTGCCGAAGCCGGCTCCGATGCCCCCGGCGATCTGGAACGGCACGCCCGGCACATGCGGGAGGCGGTGATACCCGCGATGGACCGGGCCCGGCAGGTCTCCGACCGCCTGGAAGCGATCATCCCCGCCGACCTGTGGTCGCTTCCAACCTACGAGGAGATGCTGCTGGCGAACTGACCCCGATTTCGCCGGAAAGATCGGACCCGCAGGAGGCCAAAAGCCGCCCCCGCTCCCGCTTATCTTGCCACACCGCCCTCTCCGGGCGGATAATTCGACGTTGGTATGCACACGGTTCACTGTCAGCCACGGCAGCGTCAGGCCATCGCCGGTGTCTGTTAACCGCCGGGAGCGCGGTGATGCGGATTATTCGATTCCTCGATCCTGAAGGGCGGGTGCTGCTCGGCGAAGACCACCGCGAGGGGCGGGCGGCGGTTCTCATCGAGCCGCAGGCGATTCTGGGCGTCGATCCGGTGGGGGCCACTCTCGCGCTGCTGCGCGGCAAACGGGTCCTGGTGGCCGATGACGACGAGAACATGCGATTGATCATCGCCACGGTGCTGGACAGCATCGGCTGCGATTGCAGGATCGCCGCCGACGGCGCCGAGGCGATGGACGCCATCGAGAACGACAAGCTCGACCTGGTCGTGTCCGACATCCGAATGCCGCATCACGACGGTTACGAGATCTTCTCCGCCTCCCGCCGGCTTCATCCGGACATCCCGGTGCTTCTCGTGACGGGTTTTGGATACGACCCCACCCATACGCTGGTCCGCACTACGAGCGAGGGCCACTCGACGGTTCTGTACAAGCCGTTCAGCCCGCAACAACTTCGCGAAGCGGTGTGCCAGGCGGTCCATGAGACGATCCGACCCTCCAGAGGGTTCCTTCCCACGAACCACGTCGGGAAAGTCAACCGCATCCTGCCGCCGCTGGAACCGGGCCGGGTCGTCATGACGAACGTAGGTCCGCAGACGGCCGGCGAGACCGATTCGGGCAGTGGGCCGGACCGGCTGAAGGTCATGATCGAGCCGGCGGGGACGGTCTGCGGCCCCGACCAGGCCATCTCCGTTCGTTCCGCCGGCACCGGGGACACCGAGGTGGAGAGCCGGGCGGAACTGGCCATCGTGATCGGAGCGGAGGCAGAGCAGGCTGACTACGCCGTGGCCCTTGACCACGTTCTGGGAGTCTCCGCCGCCAACCGTCTGACGATCAGACGAGCCGACGGGTCGGCCGGGGCGGAGAGTGGCGCATCCGATTCGGTGTTCTGCGGTCTGGGCCCGGCCCTGCTCACGCCGGACGAGCTGCAGCCGGGCGAGCGGGTCACGATCGCGACCCTGGTTGACGGTGTCCGGGTCAAAACGGCGCACATCGACGATCTGCCACTGGCCCTGACGAAACTGGTCGCCCAGTTGAGCCGCCAGACGGTGCTGGAACCGGGCATGACCGTACTCGCCGCCGCCGCCCTTGAAGTCGAGGCATCCGACCGCGAACCGATCATGCTCCGGGACGGGCAGTCGGTGACCGTGGAGGTCGGCGGCATCGGGGCGCTGACATCCAGGATTGAAGTCGACCCCGACCCGTCCCCGGCGGACCGCACCTGCGACGAAACAGACGCATGACGCTTCGCACGAAAACCCTGATCATCATCGGGATCACCCTTGTCGGGCTGGTGGCCATTCTCTACCTCGCGGCTCGCTCCATCGTCTTCAGCGCTGCCGAGGAGCTGGAGTTGAGCGAGACCAGAGAGGATGTCGAACTGGCAAGAAGCGCCATCGCTCAGGAAACGGCCGCTCTGGCCCGATTTGCCAGCGACTACGCCGGCTGGGACGACACCTATCGTTTCATCGAGACCGCCGAGGAGAGCTACATCCGCTCCAACCTGATTGATTCGACGTTCGCCGACACCGGCATCAACCTCATGCTCTTCGTGCATGCGTCCGGTCGAGTCGTGTTCGGCAAGCTGTACGATCACGTGCAGGAGCGGGAGATTCCCCTGCCGCAGGATCTTCGCGACGTGGTCAACACCTATCCGCCGCTGGTCAACCTGCCCGCGACCACCGATCGGGCCGAGGGGCTCATCGTCCCGGAAGGCCGACCGATGCTGGTGGCGGCCCATCCGATCATCACCAGCCGGAAGCACGGACCGGTTCGGGGAACGCTGATCATGGGCCGGTTCCTGGATGCGAAACTGGTTAACCGCCTGGCCCAGACCACGAGGCTTCGACTCGTGGTGCGTGGCGTCGATGAGGAGAGCCTGCCCGCGGACTTCCGCGAGGCTCTTTCATTCATCCCTTCGGCCGACGAAACATGGTTTCACTCTCACGATGCCCGGACGGTTTGCGGGTTCGCGGTTCTCCAGGACGTCATGGGCACCCCCTCGCTCATTCTTCGGGTGGAAGGCGAGCGCACCATCTTCGCCAAGGGACGATTCGCGGTGCACCTGTTCATCCTGGCTTTGGGGTTGAGCGGACTGGTGTTCGGACTGGTCACCCTTATCCTGCTGGAGCGAATCGTTCTCCGGCCCATCTCCGGCCTCAGCGCGTCGGTGCGGGAGATCGCCGACCGCGGCGATCCATCCGTGCGGCTGGAGGTGAGAGGTTCCGACGAGATCGCCAGCCTTACCGAGCAGCTCAACCGAAGCCTGGAAGCGCTGGAGCGATCCCGCGGCGCCCTGCAGTACGTCGGCACTCACGCCCGGGCAATCATCTGGACGGCCCAGGTCACCGACACCGGCAAGGAACGGCTCAAGTGGGATCTGCAGATGCAGGACGAGGCCGCGGCCCAGCGCCTCCTGCCCCTGGACATCTTCCATGGCGGATCCTACGCCCACGCCTGGAAACGCAGCCGGCACAAGGAGGATCAGGAACTCGCGGACCGGACGGCCGGCGAAGCGATCCGTTCCGGCAAGAGCTCCTACCGCCAGGAATTCCGCGTGGTCGCCCAGGACAAGGAAGTTCGCTGGATCTGGGAGGAGGTTAACATCGAGCAGCAGGAGCCCGGGCGGTGGAGGCTCGTGGGCGTCTGCTCGGACATCACCGAGCGCAAGCAGGCCGAGCAACAGCTTCAGAAGGCCCGTGATGCCGCGGTGGAAGTCTCGCACATGAAAAGCGACTTCCTGGCCAACATGAGCCACGAGATCCGCACCCCCATGAACGGCATCGTGGGCATGACCGACCTGCTGCTCGATACCGAACTGAGCGGCGAGCAGCGCGAATACCTGCAGATGATCAAGGTCTCCACCGATGCCCTGCTCCGGGTGATCAACGACATCCTGGATTTCTCCAAGGTGGAGGCGGGCCGGCTGGAGCTGGATCACGAGCCCTTCCGCCTCCGCCGCAGCCTCGGCGATGCCCTGAGCATCCAGGCCGTCAGGGCTCAGGAGAAAGGCCTGGAACTCGTCTGCCACGTGGACCCGAACGTGCCGGACGGGCTGGTCGGCGATCCCCTCCGCCTTCGCCAGATCGTGGTGAATCTCGTGGGCAATGCCATCAAGTTCACCCCCGCCGGAGAGATCGTGGTGCACGTCTCGACCGAGCCGGCGGATGAAAAGAAGATCTTCCTGCATTTTGCCGTCAGCGACACCGGCATCGGCATCCCCGAGGACAAGCAGCCGCTGGTCTTCCGGGCCTTCCGGCAGGCCGACAGCTCGACCACCCGCGAATATGGAGGCAGCGGTCTGGGACTGGCCATCTCCTCCCAACTGGCCCAGTACATGCACGGCCGGATGTGGGTGCACAGCGAGGTCGGGCAGGGCAGCACCTTCCATTTCACCGCACTGCTGGAAACTGCCGAGGAGCCCGAAGTCGATCTGGCCGCGCCTTATCGCAGTGGGCTTCAGAACCGGCGAGTGCTGATCGTCGATGACAACCAGACCAACGCCGGGTATCTGAAGCTGACTCTGAAGGCTTGGGGAATGCAGCCCGTCATCGCATTGGACGCGACTGCCGCCCGACAGGAGTTCCAACAGGCCAAGGATCAGGGCGAGCCGTTTGAGTTGGCCTTGCTGGATTCGGTAATGCCTCAAGCCGACGGCTTCGAGCTCGCCGGACAGCTGCAGGGTGATTCGGATCAGGCGTGTGCAATCATCATGATGGTGACGGGGCTGGATCGTCAGGCGGATGCGGAGCGGTGCCGGGCGTTGGGCCTGGCCGGGTACGTGACGAAGCCGGTGCGGCATCCGCAGCTTCTGGACGCGATGGCCGCCGCGTTCGGGCTGGCCTCCGCTCCCCTCGAAACCGCCGGCGGCGAGGATGCCGGGGCGGACGCTGCCAAGACACGACCGTTGCGCGTCCTCCTGGCCGAGGACAGCATCGTCAACCGGCAGGTCGCGGTCCGCCTTCTTCAGAAAAGGGGCCACGAAGCGGTCGCCGTCAGCGACGGCCGACAGGCGGTGGAGGCGGCGTCAAGCGGCGACTTCGACGTGATCCTCATGGACATACAGATGCCGGTGATGGGCGGTTTCGAAGCCACCGCCGCCATCCGGAAGACCGAGCAGGCCGCCGGCAAGCACACGCCCATCATCGCGATGACCGCCCATGCCCTGCGCGGCGACCGGGAGCGCTGCCTCGAGGCGGGCATGGACGGTTATGTCGCCAAGCCCATCAGTGCGGGCACTCTCTTCGCGGAGATCGGTCGCCTCACGGTTGACCCGTCGATTCCGGCACCGGCTCCGGCGGTGGTCGGGCACCGCGAGATGGTGGTCTTCGATCGGGCCGCAGCGCTAGCCCACCTCGACCATGACCACGAACTGCTGGCCGACCTGGCCCGGCTGTTCCTGGAGCAGTGGCCCGAGCAGCTCGGAACAATGCGGCGCCTGCTGGCCGACGGCGACTGGCCGGCGCTTCGGCAGGCGGCCCATACTCTCAAGGGGGAGCTGGCCAGCTTTCACGCCCGGATAGCGTTGGAAGCGGCTCTGGCGGTGGAGGCGGCAGCTGACGATGATCCGGCCGCGGCCGAAGCAGCCCTGAACAGCCTGGAGCAGGCCGTCAGGAAGCTGATGCCGGAGCTATCATCACCGGGGGGCAAGGAATCACCGTGAGAGTTCTCATCGCCGAAGATGCCGCAGTCTCCCGCCGCGTGCTCGAGGCGACCTTGCGCAAATCCGACTACGAGGTCCTGACCACCTGCGACGGGACTGAAGCGTGGGAGGCGTTGGAGAAGCCTGATGCCCCGCGCCTGCTCATCCTGGACTGGATGATGCCGGGCATGGCCGGCCCGGAGATCTGCGCGGCCCTGCGAAAACGCGAAGATGGCGATTCCTTCTACATCATCCTCCTGACCGCCAAGACTCAGAAGCAGGACATCGTGGAGGGCCTCAAGGCCGGGGCCGATGACTACCTGACCAAGCCGTTCCACCGCGACGAACTCCTCGCCCGCCTCAGCGCCGGAAGAAGGATCATCGAGCTTCAGCAGCGCCTGGCGGTCAGAATCGGCGAGCTGGAGCAGGCTCTGGCCGAGGTCAAGCAGCTCAGCGGCCTGCTCCCGATTTGCGCCTATTGCAAGCGGATCCGGGGGGGCGAGGACTACTGGCAGGCGGTGGAGGAGTACATTACCAGCCACAGCCACGCCCAGTTCAGCCACGGGGTCTGCCCGGAGTGCTACGAGAAGCACGTCCGGCCGGAACTGGACCAGCTCCAGTGACCGCGCTCTTGCCGCTCTCCCGACCGGCTCGTGGCGGGGAATCGAAAGGCCGCTGGCAAACCGCAGACCGCCCGAGGATTGGAGTCGGGCCGATGTTTGTGCTACTGTGTCCGGTTCGCCCTGAACCCCCAGGGGCCGATGAGCAACGGGAATCCGAACCATGGCTGAAGCGACCGTCAACGACGTAAAGATCGAAGACGCCGGGCCCGCGCGCAAGCGCCTGACCATCACCATTCCGGTCGAAACCATCGCCGAGAAGATCGACGACTCGCTGGCGACTCTGATGGCCAAGACCGCCTTGCCCGGGTTCCGCAAAGGCCGGGCCCCCAGGCATCTGCTGGAGCGCCGCTTCGGCGAGGCCGTCCGCGCTGAGACCAAGAACCAGCTCATGGCCGACGCCTACGCCAGTGCGATCGAAGAGCACGAGATCAAGCCCGTGGGAGAGCCGGAACCGGTCGAGCCCATGGACGAGCTGGAAATCGAACCCGGTCAGCCTCTGACGTTCTCCCTGCACGTCGAGGTGGTGCCGGAGTTCGAGGTGCCGCCCCTCGACAGCGTTGAGATCAAGAAGCCGATCCTCGAGATCGAAGATGAACACATCGAGGCGGAGAAGAAGCGTCAGTGCCGCGAGTTGGGCGAGCCGTCGGAAATCGAGCAGGATTTCCAGGGCGGCGATCGCCTCCTCGGATACGCCACCGTCAGCAAGGAAGACGACGAGGAACCGTTCTTCCGCAGCGATGAAGTGGTAATCACCTTCCCGGAAGAAGAGGATGAAGGCAAAGGCCAGGTGCTCGGCCTCCTCATCGATGATCTGGCCGCTCTGCTCAAGGACCGGAAGGTCGGCGATCAGCTCACCATCAAGACCTCCGGCCCGGAACATCACGAACGTGAAGACATCCGGGGCAAGAAGCTGACCATCGAGTTCGAGATCCGCGGCGCCCAGCGCATCACGCCTGCAACGATCGAGGAAGTGATACGCCACTATGACATGGCCAGCGAGGAGATTCTCCGCGAACAGGTCAAACTCGCCCTCGAGCAGCGTCGCGACGAGGAACAGGCCACCGCCATGCGCGAGCAGGTCTTTGAGTACCTTCTCGAACACGTGGACTTCGAGCTGCCCGAGAAACTCTCCGCGGCCCAGGTCGAGCGGTCCCTGGAGCGCCATCGGCTGGAAATGCTCTACCGCGGCATGACCCCGGACGAGGTGGAGAAGCGCCTCGCCGAGATTCGCGGCGAGTCCGAATACCGGGCCCTGGGCCGGCTGAAGCTGAGCTTCATTCTTCACAAGCTCGCCCAGGAGTTCACGGTCGAAGTCTCGGATCAGGAGATCAACGGTCGCATCGCCGCCATCGCCGCCCAGCGGGGCGTGCGCCCCGATCAGCTCCGGGCCGAGCTGGTCCAGAGCGATCGCCTGAACCAGGTCGCCATTCAGCTCCGCGAGCACAAGACCGCCGATCGGATTGTCCAGCAGGCGAAAGTCACGGACATCTCCGCCGACGAGTGGCGGAAGATGGTCGAAGCCAAGGCCGCGGAGAAGCCCGCCAAGAGCGGGAAAAAGAAATCGAAGAAGAGCAAGACCGACAAGCCGCAGGCCGAGGAATCCTGAGCAGGCCGACCTTGCCGTTTAGAGATCGGCCGGCTTCACAGATCGAGGGCCCGGAGCATGACATTCCCGATTCTCCCGCTGACGACCGGCGCCAGGGGCGGGCAGTTGTCGGACCTTTTCCTGCCCCTGGTTCTGCTGCTGGCGGTGGTTGCGATCGGAACTGTGGTCATCCATTTGGTGCGGAGATCGACAAGCCGGGACGAGGACAGCCCGACGGAGGGTTTCACCCTGCATGATTTGAGGACCATGCACGAGGCGGGAGACCTCACCGATGAAGAATTCGAGCGGGCCAGGGCCGCCCTGATCGGGCGGGTCACCGCCGGAGCCGATGAGGAGCCGGACCGGGAGGAGGAGCCCGGGGCTGAAGAACCCACCTGACCCTCACAGATCGAACAGCCGGCACGATTCCTTCGTCTTGCCAGGCATGAGGGACTAACACCCCCGCAGAAGGCCTCCAACGCCTCAGAATCGGCAGGGCAGCTTTAGACCCCGGTTGGGCAACCCGATACACTACGAACAGATGTGCTGATTCGTGAAGGTTGCGCGCCCACGGATGGCCCTAACCAGAGGCAGATATGAGCGATTCGTACGACTCTGAGCTGATACCGGTACCTGAGCCGGTCAATATGTCGGGACCCGGTAGCGGCAAAGACGGAGCCTCCGGAGAGACCGGCGGCGGCGGTTTTAACGGCGGCGGAGGAGGAGGCCCCGGCGGAAGCGGGGGCAGTGACGGCGGCGATGGGGGATTCCGAGGTCGCCGCATCACCACCTGCTCTTTCTGCGGCAAGACCTCCCGCGAGGTCGGGCCCATGGTCGAGGGGCCCAACGATATCTACATCTGCTCAAACTGCACCGACCTCTGTCAGAACATCTTCCGCCAGGAGCGGAGGCGCGTGGCCAGCGCCCGGCCGCTGTTCTCCGCCATCCCCGCCCCGCGGGAGATCCGGGAGTTTCTTGATCAGTACGTGATCGGTCAGGATCACGCCAAGAAGGCGCTCTCCGTCGCCGTGCACAACCACTACAAGCGCCTCAGCCAGATCGAAAACGAGGACAACTCCGTCGAGCTGGACAAGTCCAACGTCCTGCTTCTCGGACCTACCGGAACCGGCAAGACGCTTCTGGCCAAGACCCTGGCCCGCGTGCTCAACGTGCCCTTCGCCATCGGTGACGCCACCACGCTCACCGAGGCCGGCTACGTGGGCGAAGACGTCGAGAACCTCCTGCTCAAGCTCCTGCAGGCCGCCGACTACGACCTGGAGGGAGCGCAGCGCGGCATCATCTACATTGACGAGATCGACAAAATCGGCAAGACCACGCAGAACGTCTCCATCACCCGCGATGTCTCCGGCGAGGGCGTTCAGCAGTCGCTGCTCAAGATGCTGGAAGGTGCCGTGGCCAACGTTCCCCCCCAGGGCGGGCGCAAGCACCCCGAGCAGCAGTACATCCAGATGGACACCAGCCACATCCTGTTCATCTGCGGCGGGTCGTTCGCCGGACTCGAAGACATCATCCGCCGGCGCCTCGGCCGGCAGCGCATCGGCTTCACCACCAAGCCCACGGGAGTGGAAACCGAGGAGAAGGAGACCGCCCAGATTCTCGAGCAGGTCACTCCGGAGGACATCCTCCAGTTCGGCCTGATCCCCGAGCTGGTGGGCCGGCTGCCCATCATCACCCCGCTCATGCCCCTGGCCCGCGAGGCGATGGTGCAGATCCTCACCGAGCCCAAGAACGCCGTCATCAAACAGTACCAGCGTCTCTTCTCCCTGGAGAGCGCCACGCTGGAGTTCACCGACGACGCCCTGGAAGAGTTCGCGGACATGGCCATGGCGCGCAAGACCGGGGCCCGTGCCCTGAGGGCCGTCCTCGATGAGTTCATGCTCGACATGATGTACGAGCTGCCGGACCTGGACTGCAGGGGCGTGACCTATGTCATCGACGCCGATGCCGTGAAGAACAAGGCCTCACTGGCCGAGCTGCCCCAGCGGAAGGCCAAGGAATCCGCCTGAGACTGTCTGCCCTCCGGCCGGTGTGAGGCAGTTCCTAATAACCGGGCCGACCCGCTTTGCCGAAAGGTCTGTTCCGGCGGCCCCTTGACCGTCAAGGCGGCACGCTCGCTGCCCCACGCTCCCCACCGCCCGATCGCCGCGCTGGCGTCGATTTCATCTTTGCCCCTCGCCGCACTTGTCATTCGCGGCCTGCACCCTAAACTACGGGGCTCCGAAATCCGCCCCCCCACGCTCCCACTGCCCCCATCGAGGTTTTCCGAGGTTCGCATCATGCCCCGTGTCTGCCACTACACCGGCGTCCGCACCAAGGTCGGCAACAAGATCCGCTACCGCGGCCGAGCCAAGTACCTGGGCGGTATCGGCAAGAAGGTCACGAGCTGCACCAAGCGGACCTTCCGGTCCAATCTCCAGACGGTCACGGCCGTCGTCAACGGCCGACCCAAGCGGATCAAGGCCTCGACCAAGGCCATCCGGCAGGGCCTGGTGGTCAAGCCGCTGAAGCGGAAATACGGCTACACCCGTCAGCAGAAACTCGCCCAGGAGGGCTGACGTCCACTTTCAACCTCAACCCGGCTCCCCGCCGGCGGCCTGCCCGTGCGGTCGGGCTCGCGCCGTGGTTACCGGTCGTGGCCCGGGGCGACGTCGGCGATGGGATGCAGAGGGGGCAGGCTCGCAACATGTGCTCTGACAGGTGCTTGCGCGCATGACCCAAAACAGGCCGCTTATCGTGGATATGAGGGTCTTAATGTTTATGCGGTTTTTTCCGGGCTATTATTTGACCTTCGCCGTACTCGGCGTACGGTTGAAATCGGATCTGGTCGCACTCGTAATCAAGGGGATCTTGAGCCGGTTGTCCCAATATGTTGGGTCTCCTCCGCCGGCGATGCCCAAGCACTGACATTGTGCGACTCGACCGCTTTTGTTGAACCCAAAGGTGCACTCTCTGCAGCCGAATCAGACCGCTGGGATGGGACTGTTCTTCACACGGGAAGCACGGTGCCACGTTCCGGCCTGCAGGTCTGAGTCTGCATCCGTGTTGCGCCACCCGCCGCGCCGCGATCGCTGTGGGTGAACCATTGGCAACGGGCTCATTCGTTGAGCAGGAAAAGGAATTCGCCATCCGTGTCCAGTTGGGGCAGCCAGAGCGACCGGGAACGCGTGCTTGAAGCGACCGACCTGATCCAACTGATCGGCGAGCACGTTGCGCTGAGGCCCAAAGGCCGCGAGCACGTAGGCCTGTGCCCCTTCCACGATGATTCCCGGCCGTCCCTGCACGTGGTCACCCACAAGGGCAACGCCTTTTACAAGTGTTTCGCCTGCGGGGCCGCCGGCAGCGCATTCGACTTCGTGATGGCCTACCACAAGAAGGACTTCGCTGAGGCCCTCCGTTTTCTGGCGGATCGCGCCGGGATCACCCTCACCCCCAGAGCACAGGCCTCCGCCAGGGGAAGCGGAGTCAGCCGTGCCGACATCCGCCAGGCCAACGCAATCGCCCTGGATTTCTTCCGGGCGGTGCTGGCTGCCGAAGGCACCGGAGCGCCGTATCGCAAGTTGCTCGAGGAGCGCGGCATCAGCGTCGAGACGATCGAGGCGTTCAAACTGGGGGCCGCTCCGGACGCCTGGGACAGCCTTCTCAAGCGGATCGGCAACCGGGGCATGGGCCGGGAGGCGTTCCTCGCCGCCGGCCTGCTCAAGCGCAAGGAAGGCGAGGATCGCTGCTACGACGCGTTTCGCAATCGCCTGATCTTCCCCATCTGCGACGAAACGGGCGCTCCCATCGCTTTCGGCGGGCGCAAGGTCGCCGCCGACGATGAGCCGAAGTATCTCAACAGCGCCGAAAGCGCGGTGTTCGACAAGTCCGCCACGCTCTTCGGCCTGCACCTGGCCAAGAGAGCGATTATTGACGCCGGGCAGGCGATCGTCACCGAGGGCTACACCGACGTCATCGGCTGCCATCAGGCGGGGATTGCCAATGTCGTGGGCACGCTGGGGACCGCCCTGACGCCCCGGCACGCCCAGTACCTGAGCCGCCTGTGCGACACCGTGGTTCTCGTCTTTGACGGTGATGAGGCCGGCCAACGGGCCGCGGACCGCGCCTTGGCCGTCTTCTTCCAGGCCCCGGTCGATGTGAAGATATGCACCCTTCCCCCTGGTCTGGATCCCGATGACCTGCTCAGGCTGCCCGACGGGCGGAGCCGGCTGCTGGAGCATGTGGGCGCCGCCGAAGACGCCCTCGTGTTCAGGATCAATCGCTTCCAGCGCGAGTTTGAGGCAATCGAGAGCATCTCCGGAAGACAGAAGCATGCCGAGCGCTTTCTCCAGGAACTGGCCGCACTGCAGTTCGGTTCCCTGCAGGGCATCCGGAAGCGCCATGCCATTGCCCTGCTTTCCAGCCGCCTGGGCCTGACCATCGGCGAGATCGAGACGATGCTGGCGCGGTATCGGCCGCGGAGAGCGCCTGCCCAAGGGGCCTCGTCCGCCCCCGCCGCCCCCGGCGACGAGGCGGTGCAACCGCCGGCGGCCTCTGAGATCGCTCACGAAATCTGGGAACGCCCGGCGGGCACCACCCGGGCCCGGCGGCTGGCCGAGCGCGATCTGCTTTCGATTCTGATCCACGAGCCATCGCTCGGCCTGGAGCCGGTGCTGCTGTCGGACGGGACAGTGCATCCCCGGCCGCTTGCGCCGGGCGATTTCGCGGATCCGATAACCCGGCGGATCGCGGATTTCGTCCTGGCTCGCCTCGGCGCGGGCGAAACGTTCAACATGCAATCCCTGCTGGAAGCGTGCCCCGAGCCGGCCGTGCGAAGCGAAGCGGGCGACCTCTACTTCGCGGGAGGGCGCATCTGCAGCGATGAACCGGACGGCCCCCCTGCGGCTCTCGCCCGGGCCGTCGAGACTCTCAGCAACTGTGTCAAGCGGGAGAAGTATCAAAGATCGGTTTCCACCTGCACTCCCGAAGCCCTGGACCATGAGGAGCAGATCCGGGCGGTGCAGGAAGCCATTGAACGGAGGCGTGAGCAGCGCGATCTCAGCGACGCGATCGCGCACAACGTCTGAGCTGATGAGTTGTCGGAAAGGCCGGCCCCGAAGGCCGCCCCACCGACTTGGTCTTGAAGCCTTACGGAGCAACTCCAAGTGAACGCAGTCCTCCCCGAGATGCATCCCACGCTACGCGAGCTGCTGGAACTGAGCGCTCGCCGGAAATGGATGAGCTACGAAGAGCTCAACACCACCTTGCCGGATGAAATGGTCGATCCGGAGAAGATCGACGAATTGCTCGTCCTTGTCGAGCAGTTGGGCGTGGACCTGATCGATCAGCGGATGGTGCGGACGAAGAGACAGGCGACGTTCCAGGCGCCGTTGCAGACAAACCTGAAGTTCAAGCGCGACGACCCACGCAAAGCCGGCCGCCCGGTCAGCATCGAACTGGAAGAAGAGGGCGAGGAGGAGCAGCCGGAAGCCGAGCTTGATCCCCTCGTGGAGCAGCCGCCGGAGGATCTTCTGGACGACGCGGACACGGAGGCCGTAATCCAGGAGGCCATCGCCGAATCCGGCTCCAAGCGCATCGACGATCCGATCCGCATGTACCTGACCCAGATGGGCACCATCCCTCTGCTCACCCGCGAAGAGGAGATCCGCCTGGCGAAGAAGATCGAGGCGACCCGCATGATCTTCCGCCGCCGCGTGCTCGAATCGGACTACTCCGCCGGCCAGGCCGTCGAGGTGCTGGAGCAGGTCCATGCCGGCAACCTGCCCTTCGATCGCACCATGCGCATCTCCACCGCCGAGGACAACGCCAAGGACAAAATCGCCTTCCGCATCCCTTACAACGTGGCGACGGTTCGGCGCCTCCTCGGGCTGAATCAACTGGCCTGGGCTAAGCTGGACCACGACGATCTGCCGGAAGACGTGCAGCAGCAGATCAAGGGGGAGGTCAATCGGCGGCGGCGGAAGATCGCCACTCTCCTGGAGGAATGCTGTCTCCGCACCGCCAAGATCCAGCCCCTCCTCCGCAAGCTCCAGTCCATCGACAAGAAGATCCGCCAGCTTCAACGCGAGTTGGGGCGGGCCGAGCGGTATCCCAACCGCTACGACCCGGAAGACATCTACGTCATGCAGGAGGAACTCGACGGGCTGCGCGGCCTGGTGCTGGAGCAACCCGAGGACCTGCGCCGGCGCGTGCAGGAGATCCTCCGCGTCTTCAACGAATACGAGCAGGCCAAACGCGATCTCTCCGGCGGCAACCTCCGCCTCGTCGTCTCCATCGCCAAGAAGTACCGCAACCGCGGCCTGCCCTTCCTCGACATCATCCAGGAAGGCAATACCGGCCTCATGCGGGCCGTGGACAAGTACGAATACAAGCGCGGCTACAAGTTCTCCACTTACGCCACCTGGTGGATCCGCCAGGCCATCACCCGGGCCATCGCCGACCACGCCCGGACCATCCGCGTGCCCGTGCACATGATCGAAACCATGAGCAAGCTGCGGACGATCCAGAAGCATCTGCTGCAGATCATGGGCCGCGAACCCACCATCGAGGAGATCGCCGAACGGGCAGCGATGAGCATCGAGGAGACCCGCCGGGTGATGAAGATCTCCCGCCACCCCATCAGCCTCGATCGGCCGGTGGGTGAAAGCGAGGATTCCCACTTCGGCGACTTCATCGAGGACGAGCGGCAGGAATCGCCCAGCGAAACCGCCACCAGCGACATGCTCCGCCAGCGCATCAACGATGTGCTCAAGACCCTCACCTACCGCGAGCGGGAGATTCTCAAGCTCCGCTACGGCATCGGCGACGGATACACCTACACCCTCGAAGAGGTCGGCCGCATCTTCAAGGTCACCCGCGAGCGCGTCCGCCAGGTGGAGAGCAAGGCGATCCGCAAGCTCCAGCACCCGGTCCGACGCAGACGCCTCACCAACTTCCTCGCGGGGCAGACGGAGGAGTAAGGCAGGCCGGCACGATAGCGGCAGGTTCTGCAGACATCCGGAATCAAACAACCGCGGGCGCGAGCCCGCGGTTGCCTTAACTGATGCGCTGCCGTCCCCACTTTCGCCCCTCGGGCACTCGTCCCCCGTCAACCACACGGCCCCCAGTCGGCAAGAACCTCGAAGATGTCGTCGATGTCGGCCATGGCTTGCCCCACCTACGGTCGCCGATGATTCACATCGAATGTATGGAAAGACATCAAGATGCCAACGATCCAGCGGACCGATCGGTCGGAAAAACGGCCCCGCCGGTTGGGCGAGGCCGTTGTATGAAAATGTGATGAAAATACGCGTGGTTCTGCCTGCTCAGACCCTCACGGGCAGGGCCCCCAGTTACCGAGCACTTCAAACACATCGTCGATGTCCACCAAGCCGTCATCGTTGATGTCCTCGGGGCAGTCATCGCAGGTGCCCCATGCGGCGAGCACGTCGAACAGGTCGTCAATGTCCACGAAGCCGCTTTCGTTGACGTCGGCCGGGCAGGGTGAAGCGAGATCCACGCGAAACGCGCTGGCCGTTTCGTCGCCGATCGGCAGCCAGTCCTCGCCTTCGCGGCGAAGCGTGTGCGGGCAGGTCAGGTAGGGATCCTCGTTCATGCACCAGCCGCACCAGGTCGTCTCGCCCCCGATGGCCCACAGCCAGTAAGACGCACCCTTCTCGAGGTACGAAGTTCCGTTGCCCTCGAGGTGAATGGGAGGATTCCACTGCGACCACGATTCGAATTCCGTGATCGTCCATTCCTCCATCACATCCTCCGGCAGGGGCGGCGAGTCGCCGTGCCGTTCGACCAGGCGCAGGGTAACCTCGTCGTACCCGGCATCGATGGGCACGTACCACATGGCGACCCAGATGTCGGACAGGAATCCGTCGGCGGTGGAGGTGAAGCCCATGGCCTGCTCCACGCCGTACTGTGCCGCGACATTCTCCCCCGCCACCGTCCAGCCCAGACCCCAGTTGTAATTCCATCCGTCGTGGTCGGCTCCGAAGTTGTTGTATACGGTGACGGAGGCATCCGCGGCGGCGGCAAGCGCCGCCGCCGTCACTGCGGCGCCGGTGATCGCGAGTAGTTTCTGTCTCAACATCTCTGATCCTCCAGCATCTTGAGGTCTCTCACCCCTCGGCCGGGCGCTCAGGGGCACGGCCCCCAGTTGCCGAGCACTTCGAACACATCGTCGATGTTCACCATTTCGTCGTCGTTGATGTCCTCGGGGCAGTCTTCGCATGCTCCCCACGCGGACAGCACGTCGAACAGGTCGTCGATATCCACGACACCGCTGCCGTTCACGTCCGCCGGGCAGGGCGAAGCGACATCCACCCGGAACGCACTGGCCGTCTCCTGATAGATATGCCCCCAGTCCTGACCTTCTATGCGCAGAGTGTGCGGGCAAAGCAGGTTGAAATCCTCGTTCATGCACCAGCCGCACCAGGTGACTTCCCCTCCGACGGCCCACAGCCAGTAGCGCTTGTTTTCCTCCAGGAACGAGGTACCGCTGCCCTCGAGGTGTATGGGTGGATTCCACTGGTCCCAGGTTTCGAACTCCGTGATCCTCCATTCCTCCATGATATCCTCGGGCGCCGGGGGCACATTGCCCGGCTGCCGGTGGGCCAGGTACAGGGTCACCACGTCAAACCCGGGATCCTTGGGCACGTAGAACATGGCGACCCAGATGTCGGATACGAACCCGTCGGCGGTGGAGGTGAACCCCATGGCCTGCTCCACGCCGAACTGGCCCTGCACGTACTCCCCGGCCACCGTCCAGCCCAGGTTGTAATAGTAGTTCCAACCGTCGTGGTCGGCTCCGAAGTTGTTGTACACGGTGATGGAAGCATCTGAGCGACATGCAATGATCGCGCTCAGCAACACGGTACCGACAATGACCGATTTTCGACATTCATGCATGACTGATCCTCCAGCAGTCTCTTCCGCCCGGACGATCCTTACTCAATCGTGCCGACCGTTCGGCACACTCTATGTCATGGACACGGGCCCCAGTTGCCGAGCACTTCGAACACATCGTCGATGTTTACCATTCCGTCATCGTTGATGTCCTCGGGGCAGGCATCGCAGGTTCCCCACACGGCCAGCACGTCGAACAGGTCGTCGATATCCACGATACCGCTGCCGTTCACGTCCGCCGGGCAGGGCAATGCGACATCCACGCGGAACGCGCTGGCGGTCGCCGGATAGATTTGCGTCCAGTCCTCACCTTCCCGGCGAAGAGTGTGCGGGCAGGTCAGGTAGGGATCCTCGTTCATACACCATCCGCACCAGGTAAATTCACCTCCGACGGCCCACAGCCAGTAGTGCTTGTTCTCCTCCAAAAACGACGTGCCGCTGCCCTCAAGGTGTATGGGGGGATTCCACTGGTCCCAGGTTTCGAACTCCGTGATTCTCCATTCCTCCATCACATCCTCGGGCGCCGGCGGCACATTGCCCGGCTGCCTGTGAGCCAGGTACAGGGTGACAATGTCAAACCCGGGATCCTTGGGCACGTAGAACATGGCGACCCAGATGTCGGATACGAACCCGTCGGCGGTGGAGGTGAACCCCATGGCCTGCTCCACGCCGTACTGGCTCTGCACGTACTCCCCGGCCACCGTCCAGCCCAGGTTGTATTGGTAGTTCCAGCCGTCGTGGTCGGCTCCGAAGTTGTTGTAGACGGTGATGGAAGCATCTGAGCGATACGCGCTGATCACGCTCAGCAGGATAGAGCCAAAAATGAGCGACTTTCGACATGTAAACATGACTGATCCTCCAGCAGTCTGCTTCGCCCGGAAGATCGTTATTCAATGGTGCCGACCATTCAGCACCTTCTGCTTAAAGACACGGTCCCCAGTCGGCGAGCACTTCGAAGATGTCGTCGATGTCCACCACGCCGTCGTAGTTCACATCCTCGGGACATTCGTCGCATGGCCCCCAAGCGGCGAGCACCGCAAACACGTCATCGATATCCACTACGCCGTCGTTATTGGCATCGGCGAGGCACTCGCACTCATCGGGGATGCCGTTCTCGTTTATGTCCTCGCTGAGACCTTGGGCGATCGCGCAGACGTCCCCGATCCCGTCCTCATCGCAATCTTCCTGATCCGCGTTGGCGTCGTAAGGACAGTTGTCCTCATCGTCCGGCACACCGTCCTGGTCCAGATCGCCCCCGCCGCTCCAGGTGATCACGTCGATCAGGTCCGAGTCGTTGGTTGCGTCGTAGCCGGCGGCGAGAATCCAGTTCATGGAGTTGTCCAGATACTCGCGGAACTCGCTGCTGGGATCATCCGGGTCGGCGCTGGGATACGGCCAGGGCGGCGAATAGCCGTTGTCCAGAAAGGCGGGGATGAGGATGTACTTGACGGCCCAGATGTCGGCGGCCACGGGATCGAGGCTCGCGACCAGCTCGTCCCGCCGCGTCGCCCCGTCATAGCCGGTCTGGGGGCCGGAATACGGATTGGCGTTGATCCAGATGCAGTCCAGAATATTCAGATCCGCCAGTTGAATCTCCCCGAGAAGCGCGCCGAGGATTCCGTACCTGATCGCGCTGTGCGAGTTGGTGCTGAGCTCGCGGGTGACCACGCCCATGTAGTCCTTCACGCAGGCCGTCGCACCGTAAGTGGCGTGGTGGGACTTGAGCACCGGCACGTTGATGAACTTCAGCTTCGCGCGGTCGTAGGTCTCGCTGTCCGGATCCCAGATGCCGTATTTGAGGCTGATGTAAGTGTCCGAGTCGGCCTGGAATTTCGGGTACGAAATGCGCCCGTGCAGTTGCGGATCGTAGTCATACACCACGTAGCCGTCGGTCGTGTTGCCCTCGGAGTATTCGTTGACGGAGGTGAAACGGATCACCGTCCAGTCGAAGTGGGAGATGTTGTAGCCCAGGCCCTGAAACGCCAACACGACATCGTGAGGCGAGAGCCCGTGGTCTTCGGCGTTGTTCAGGGACCGGTCGAAGTTCTGCACCGAGTTGAACTGGGCGTTCTCGCACACCACGATCTCGCCCGCGAACGTATCGGGATGATCGACGATGCGCCGGATCAGCCCGCTGAGCACGTCCACGTTGGTCCCGCCCCGCTCAGGCCACTGGTAGTTGATCTTGATGACCACCACGTCGTCGGCGGCGATGAGCCCCTCCGGGCCGGACTCCATCGACTCGGTCGCGGACCGGTAGAACTTCAGCCCTTCATGGCCCATGAGAGTGACCAGATAATCCAGGCCGACGAAGCGATCGCCCACCGGGGCCTGGGGGCAATCGATCATGTGATAGATCTGCGCGCGGTAGTCCTGACGGGGCATGTACCACGGGATCATCACGTTCTCGGGGCGAGGCGGATAACTCCAGATGAAGCCGTATGGGCCGGCCTCGACAGGTGCGGTTGAGAAGGGACAGGAACCGCCCCCGTCATGCTCCATCATCTCCGGCGTGCGGCCCACGACGGCGGGCGCACGGTGCATCCGACCCGCCTGATGGGCCATCCCCGGATGATCAGGGGGAGCGCCGCCGGCGCTGACGGCCGCAAACGCACCCAGCGTCGCCAGGACAATGCCAAAGCCCGCCGCACTCAATCGCAGTTCTGTGCTTCGCGGATGCCGCATGGTCTTGCCTCCTCTTGGGCACCGGAGTGCCGCTTTCGCCCGCCTGCCCCGCCCCCCCCAATGTCAGCCCGCAGATAACGGGCCGACATCACCGGCACCTCCACCATACCGCGCCGATACAGCGAACAGAAACAAAATCCGGCAAATCACCCGCACTGCTCCAGCTCGACGCCGTCCCGCGCGAACCTGCCTGAAGACTCCGCAGTTCACGGGCACGGCCCCCAGTCCGCCAGGACCGCGAAGATGTCGTCGATGTCCACCACGCCATCGTTGTTGATGTCCTCGGGGCAGTCCTCACACGGACCCCACATGCCCAGAACCTGGAACAGGTCATCAATGTCCACCACGGAATCGGCGTTCACATCCGCGGGGCATCCGCTGACGAGGAGGATGGAATAGATGTCGCCGCCGCGCCCCTGCTCGTTGGCGTGGACGGTCTTGCCGCAGGCGGACAGGTACACCGTGCCGTCGGGAGCCTCGGCGATATCCACGTCGAACATCGAGCCCGGAGTGTCCAGGGTAAACACGGGAGTCGGGCCATCGTGTTCGAAAACGTGCACCTCGGGGTTCGTGTTCACCTGATCGCCCAACGAAGCAGCGGCGACGTAGCCGCCGTCAGCGGTCAGCGCCATATCGTAAACGATATCCTGATAATCGCCGGCCCCGTAAACGTAGTCATACGTCCAGAGCGGCTGCGAAGACGGCAGCTCGTGCAGCTCGACGCGGTTCTGCCGGAAGCCGCTGATGTACCACGCCGAGACCAGCGTTCCGGCATCCGCGGAGATGGTGCACTGCCTGAGATAGTACCCGGGCACGGTACGGGCGAAGAGCGGGCTGTAGGCGCTGCCGTCCCATTGCCGCACGTACAGTTTCAGCCAGCCGTAGGCAAGGTACTGGCCGTCGCCGGAAATGGTGATTGGATCGCTGGAGGCATCAGAGTCGAAGCGGTACCGCAGCGTCCCGGCATCGCAGTCCACAATCGAGATCTCCAGTCCCGCGATGAACGCCACATATCTGCCGTCCGGGGTGATCGAGAGGTTCCGTCCGAACGTCCCGGGACCGGCATCGATGATCCCCAACGGAGTGGAAGAGTCCGGGCCGAAGTAGTAGAGCCGCCCCAGCCCTCGCCCGTCCTCTGCGGTGACCAGCACCGCGATGATTGTGCCGTCCGCCGAGACCGCCACCGCGCGGTGGGAAGCGGGGGCGGAATGGCCGATCACGTACGACCAGTCCGGAGTTCCCGACGCCGCGTGCCACTTGTAAACCGTGACGTTCAGGTCGTCGTAATCAATGGCGGCGAACACGTCCGCGTCGCGGGAAGCGGCGACTTCGAACTGAGTCCCGGGCATCGTCCAGGTCGGTGTCCCGTCCCCCTCCAGCGCAATGAGCTGCGCTTCCATGGGAGGATTGAGCCAGGTTCCCGTTATCAGGCTGGACTGGGGAATCGAGATCCCCGCCGTGGTGTAGATCGCCTCTTCCAGGTAGTTATGCCAGAGGATTTCACCGTCTCTTGGCCCGGTCCATGCCGGTATGGCACTCCGCGGATCTGCCGATCGAGGCCTGGCCGGCCCCGTCCGTTCGATTACGCGCACGCCGTCTGCATCGTGGCGCACAACGGTGGCGACATCTTCGGCACGAACCGACCGCTCTGCCAGAACCGAAAGGCTCACGAGCGCAACCATCGCCCCGCCCAGGTGAACTTCGTTCAGATACCGTATTCGCAGCATTTTCCTGTCTCCTTTCACGCGCCGTCCCTTGCGGGGTGGTCCCCTCCCGGCGGATCACCAGAGGCGGGCTATCACTGATGACAAACTCCATTATGACCCGCCCGATCGCCTCCTCCAAGAGTCCGGTGCGGAAACGCCTCGCATTTCACCCGGTGAACGGAGGTGAAAGCAGCCGCGGACTCTCGTCCGCGGCTGCTCCTCGTTCACAGATTCCTCATCGTTACTGCGCCGTTCAGCACAAGATGCTGCGTCAGCACGGCCCCCACGCGGCGAGGACGGCAAAGACGTCATCGATGTCCACGATTCCGTCACCGTTGACGTCATAGGTGCCCGCCCCCTCGCCCCAGTGTCCGAGAATCTCAAACAGATCATCGATATCGACCACGCCGTCGAGATTCACGTCCTCCGGGCACTCCGGCTCGTCACAGTAATAAGCCTTGATCTGAACGCCGTCCACGCCCGCCTCCACCACCGATCCGTCGTTGAGGTCGGAGGCCACGAAGCGGATTCGGAACTGGTCGTTGACGGTGATGCCGGGAATGTCGGCGAGAAGGAACTCCTTGTGGTACCAGCCGCCGCTTACTTCCGATCCGCCCGGGCCGACCGTCTCCAGGTTCACCCAGGTTGCTCCCGCGTCATCGGAAACATCCACGTAGAAGATGTCGTTATAGGGATCGTTGCCGAAGGAGTTGGAGTACCAGCGGTAGTAGCTGATGATCCCGTCCTGCAGCGTGGCGTCCATGACGGGCGAAATGAGGGTGGTGGTTCCGTCGTCGATGTCGTTGTCGCCGTCGGCGAGCCCGGTGACGTAACACTGCCCGGAGCCGTCGGCATCGGAAGGCGGATCACCGCGGTCGCCGCCGCCCTGAGGTATGCCGCGCTCCCAGGTGCCGGTGGTCAGGCCGCCGCTGTCCTCGACCGTCCAACCCTGATCGGTCTCGAAGTCATCCTGGAAGTCGTAGGCGATCCCACTGTACGCCGTGCCGTGATAGGTGTAATCTGGCGCGGTGTAGGGGTTGTACACGATGTCGTTGTCCATCGTCTCGGCGCTGAAGTAGTAATAGACGATCGCGCCGCAGTCGAAGGCCGGGAAGACCGCGTCGTAAACGTTCGGCTCCACCTCGTCCATGGCCACTTCGGTGTATTCGGTGCCGGTTCCGTAATAGAACTTTCCGCTGCCCGGCTTGGGCTCAACCGACTCACCGGAAACCACCACGCGGATCGTCTCGCCCCCGTTGGGGTTGATGAACTCGGGTCTGCCGTTGGGGAAGTCGAAGGTGAGGTTCACGCTGCTCAGGGCCAGCAGCACCGCCTCGTAGGCGTCGATCATGCCCCAGCCGTAGTCGTTGTCCTCGCCCGGGATGCCGAGGTCATAGGCGGTGTCGTAGATGATCTGCTTGATCTGCTCGACGCTCAGATCCGGGTTCGCCTGGCGCATGAGTGCCACCACGCCGTTGACGTGGGGCGAGGCCATCGAGGTGCCGCTGTAGTAGGAATAGCCCCCGCCGGGGACCGAAGAACGCACGTCCACGCCGGGAGCGGCGATGTCCGGCTTGGTAGCGGCCGTGTTGTCGGGAGTGCAGTAGGTCGGGCCGCGCGAGGAGAAAGAAGCGATCGGCCAGGACGGGTTGTTGGCATCGACCGCTGCCACCGCGCAGGTGCGGTAGTCATCGGTGGCGCGGTCGGCCGGCCGTCGCAGGCCGCTGGTGCCCTCGTTGCCGGCGGAGAAGAGGATCACGATCCCCGCCGCCTCGCAGTTGTCCAGATAGACCCAGAATGTCTGGTCGCAGGGCGGATAGCCGTGAACCGTCATCAGTCCCCAGGAGTTGGAGCACACCGCCGGCACGTCCCAATTGCTGGAGGGATCCTCGTTGGGATCGAGCAGCCACTGGAAAGAGAGGATCGCGTCGGCGACGGTCTGGGAGATGCTCACTCGGTCGATCACCGCGCAGTGAATCCACTGCGCACCCGGGGCCACGCCGATCTCATCGCCGGGGGGGCCGCCGCACACGCTGCCCATGGTGTGCGTGCCGTGCGACCCGCTGTCGAACGGGAAAGTCTGATTTGTGACCGGATCAAAGAAGGCCCACTCGGGGTTGTCGGCGTATCGCGGATCGGCCACGCCGCGCCACCGGCTGGCGAGGGCCGGATGGTTGCCGTCCACGCCGGTGTCCAACGTTGAGGTGAGCACGCCCTCGCCGGTGAACCCCATGGCCCACACTTCCGGGGCGCGAACCGCCTCCACGCCGATCTCGACTGCGCGATCTCCGGGCCCGTCCTTGTGACTGGAAGCGACCGGCTCGATCAACTCGATGGGATAGTTGAAGTAAACCGTCGCCACGTCATTGCGGGCGGCGATGGCCCGTATCGTCTCCGGCGTGCCGTCGACGCGGATGATGTTGCCCACCCAGTACGCCTGATAGTCACTGATGGCACCGGCGGCTTTGAGCCTGGCCAGCTCCGCTGTGATTTCGACCTGCGTGACCGCCGCCAGGTCCTGCAGCGAGCGCACGACTTCCTCGTGACGCAGGCGTAGCGTGGCCCGCTCGGCATCCATCCTTCGGGTAATGCCCTCGACATCGAGCTGGTGGTCAACGTACACCAGCGTCGAGACCGTCTCCTCGGCGGCCGTCTGCTGGAGAATCGCTTCAAGCCCCGAATCCACCTGTCCCGCTATTGCCGGCCCGCTCGCCGCCAACACCGCCACGCAAGCAGTAGACAGTCGCCTCATCAGATTTCTCCTTCCTGTCTTGCTGTTGATCAGAGTGCTCTTTCTGTGGGTGCGTCCGGACCGCTTCATCATGGGCGCACCACAACCCCGATACCTCTTCCGGCATCCTGTGTTCTCCACCAATCTACGGCGGCGGGCACCGGCAAGCAACGAGCTTCTGCAAATAGGTGATGGCTCCCGGGCTGGTCGCGTCCCCCACCGGGCCGGAGAGTGATAAAAATGCCGTTCCAGAGCTCGGGCGTACAACCGCCTGGCAGAGCTGCCTGACGGCCCCAGGGCCGCCCCGATACCCCGACAGAACCCTTTCCCGGCGATAATTCCCAACGCCCTGGCGGGATTAACCTCTTGTCAAGGGCTGAGGATCTGGTATTCTCTCACCGTCGTTGCGGAGCGGGTGATCCGTTGAGAAAGGCCCGGTTCCTGCATTCGCAAAGGAGGACGGGAAGAAGAAACAGCCGCGAGGAACCCTCAGCGCAACGTGCAACCTGATCCTGGGGCGCGGCGTAACACGTCCGCGTCCCGGCTGTTTTTTTTGATCGCCTCGTGACGGGCGGGAAGCGGTGAGGGCTGTTCTCCTCACAACTTCTCGGCCGGCAGATGGTGCGCTATACGTGACACGCGTTCGGTCTTACGGGCACGGCCCCCACGCGCCGAGAACGTCAAACACGTCGTCGATGTCCACGAGCCCGTCGTTGTTCACGTCTTCCGGACACTCATCGCAGGTCCCCCACGCGCCCAACACGTCGAACAGGTCGTCGATGTCGACCATGCCGGTCCCGTTGACATCGGCCGGACACATCCCGATGCCCGCCAGATCGATCAGGCTCGCCATGCTGCCGCGGATGGTGTGAATCGCGAAATCCCAGTCGTAGTCGGGATTGTACATGGTGTCGGTGGCGTGGTGATAGTCATCGTTGGAGCCGCCCCAGATCTCCCAGGGGGAGTTCTCGATCAGACCCACCGCGTCGTAGCCGTACTGCCAGAAGCCCCACTGATCGGAGACGAAGCCGTCATCGTTCCAGACCTCGAAATCAATGGGCGTATAGGTGGCGAACTTGTCGGCGAGATTCTGGGCGATCCACTGTGATGCGTCGTTGCCGCCGATGTCCAGGTCGTAATCGGGATCCGGCTCCTGATTGTCCCAGCCGGGATGGAGGAACATGTCGAGATTGATGGCGGCCACGATGTTCTCACCCGCGTAGTAGGATGCGGCGGCGTAGGCCGAGCTGCCCACCATCCACTGCTCTTCACCGGAAAAGGCGATGAAGCGGACGGTGCCTTCAAATTCATACTGAGAAAGGATGCGTGCGGCGAGGATCGCCGCCGCGGTCCCGCTGGCGTTGTCATCGCAGCCCGGGGCGTCATCCTGGTTGGATCCGTTGTAGGTGTCGTAGTGCCCGCAGTAGATGTAAATGTCCTCCGGGCGGGTGGTGCCAACGATCTCGCCGATCACGTTCGGGCCGTAGGAGGCGTCGTAGGTGTGAAACGACGCGTCGAGGCCGAAGGAGCTGAACATGTCGTGGATCCACTGGCCAGCGATGTGGATGTCCGTGCCGAACGAGTAGCGGTTCGTCAGGTAGTGCGGCGGATCGCCGGGAACCGGATCGACCCCCGTCAGCACCCGCAGGTAATCGTGGAACTCATCGAGCGTGACCTGGTTGATGACATCCTCGAACCCGCGGCCCCGCCCATCGGCGGGAAGGGCAGCGCACAGGACAAGACCGGCCGACACACAAAGAATCGCAACACGCATTTATCGCTCCTTTTTCCCACCCTCCGGCGCCTTCGGCATTCGCCTCAGCCGCTCCAGCCTCCGGCGGGACACAACCACACATTTCGGGCGGGCCGACGACACAACCCCGCCTCCTCTATCACCAGCATAACAGCCCCGCAGGCCCTGCGGAACCACCTTGTTGGCGTAAACAGATTCGTGCAGGAAGCCCGCCGGTTCCCCGGAGTCCGCTTCCGCGGCCTTCAACCGCGTGATTATCGCTCCGTGCCCCGCCTGTCCGCAGAGAAGTCCATCCGAGCCGGCCGAGGAAGCAGCCGCGGAATGGACAAACCACCGCCCGTCGCGTGCAATACGCGGGATTTCTGAGGAAAGGACAGGCCGTGAGCGAAACACAGAAACCACCGCCCCACGGGATTCAACCGCCGGTCGAACCCGCACGAGGTCCGCGTTTCTCCTCCAGATTGCGGGATGGCGTTCACGTGATCACTCTCGCCCCGTCCGAGATGCTCGACGCCCACTACATCGAGAAGCTCGGCGACGAGATCTATCACCATGTCAAGACCATCGAAGCCCCGCGCCTGGTGATCGACCTGGAGAACGTGCGGCACATGTCATCGGCGGCCCTCGGCATGCTCATCGCCCTGAAGAAGGTCACCGACAGGCAGGGCGGCAGGATCTGCCTCGCCAACGTGCGCGACGATCTCGTTCAGGTCTTCAAGCTCACCAAGCTGCATAAGGTGCTCAAGATTCACGGCAGTATCGACAAGGCCGTGAAAAGCTTGACCTGATCTCCCAGTAGCAGCGGCCCTCAGGAAAAGCGGGCGACCGGACTCGAACCGGCAACATTCAGCTTGGAAGGCTGACGCTCTACCAATTGAGCTACGCCCGCCGAGGGTGACGGCAGAGTAGAGCCTTGCCCGGTGCGCGGCAACGGGCGAGGGGCAAAAAGTCGTCTCGCCCCCGCCGGCCGGGCGTTGAGGGCCCCGGATCGGAGCCGGCCCATCACGGGTCTTGCCAATTACTTTTTACCAAGACCCGTGAAAAAATCGCGCACATTGCCCCACGGTCCAGGCGATCGGGGCCGCGCAGAACATCGATCCTCCCGGTGGGGCCGGACGTGCTGAGGCGCTGTGTCATCGCGCAGGTTCACTGGTGACCAGGATTCAGCTCCGCCCCTCACCATCCACCTGGATCAGGAATGGGCACAAGCGCAGTGTGCCAAAGCAAACCACCCCGCAGCCAGGCCGCGGGGTGGTCGAACGTTCCGGTTCGTATCGTGTCCACAACGACTCAGCGACGACGGCGCCGCGTGGCCAGACCTGCGATGCCGAAAAACGCGAGCGCGCCGGGCGCAGGAACAATCTGAATCGTGACGGTGTCGACAGCATTGCCGTTGACCAACGTATTCACGTATACGCCGGGAATCATTCCCAATGATGCAAATGTTGCATTGAACTTGGTGCTGCTTCCTGAAAGTGGGTCGCCGGACATGTAACCGATAGGAACACCGATGGCAGGATCGCTGAACATCGCAACCCGATCACCAGAGGTGACGTCCCACGTCTGGAAGTCGCCGGAGCCAAAAACACCTGTCCAACTGCCGACCGCATAATAATCCGATTGCTGATCACCATTGGTCATCAATGCACCGGCTGGCCAGAAAAATGGTGTGGTATTGCTGGCAACGCCTTGATATCCAAATGTCGCATCCAGATCCAATGATCCGGTCACGGTCATTTCGACATCGCTTCCGACTTCCTCAACGTAGAACAGAATGCCCGCGTCGGCAGTACCGGCACCTGTCAATGAAACCAACAAACAGCACGATACCAAAGTCTTCTTCATGTGATCCTCCTAATGTTCTGTGCTCCGGAATCTCTCACAGTACCCTCGACCTGCAGATGCCGAGGGACTAAGCCACGCTCAGAATACCTGGAGCCTCGTTCTGGTGCAAGAAGGTAATGGCCGATTCTCCACGCCAGAATGGACGCCTCCTACTCGGAAGGCGATTGCAGCGGACTGTTCGGTTATTGTACGGGTCCCAGGATGGGGATTGAGGGCCCAGGGCGGCCGATCCGGGCCTCCCAGGCGTCGTTCAGGGCCGGTTTCCGCGCACGGCGGGCGACGTTGGCCCGTGTGGCCAAAGGGGCGCCGGTTGGCAGGAACGGGCGTCCAGGTGCCTGCCGCAGCCAATCCAGCCCCAGCCCATGACGGGTTTACCCCAAATTAAAAATGGTCAAAACCCGTGAGAAAACGCGGCGGGGGAACGCCACGGTCCACGCCGCGGGCCGCGGTCAGAAAATCACTCCCCCCCGTGATTCACCGGTTGCCGCCCTCACCATCGCCACGATGCCGGCCTTGACTGGCCCGGGCAGGCTCGGCCACGCGTCAACCAACCGGCGCAGATCGCCGTCTACCGCGCCGCTACTTTCGGGGCTGCTGGCGGGGGTCGCTGAAGCGCCGTCGCAAGTCTTTGATAGGTCGTTGCTTCTGTCGGGGGTCGCCCGATTCGAAGGCTGACGCTCCACCAATTGAGCCACGCCTGCTACGACCGTCGGCAGAGCAGAGCCTCCCCCCTGCCGCGGCAATGGGCGGAGGGCAAAAACTCGCCCTCGGGCTGACGACGACACCTCCCAAGCGGTATCCTCTCAGGTCTGAACGAGGGCAGCTCGTATTCGGTTGCAGGAGGATGCGGTGCGCGTCGGTCTGTTCATCACCTGCCTCACGGACACGTACTATCCCCGGGTGGGAGCCGCCGTGGTCGCGGTCCTCAGGCACCTGGGCTGCGAGGTTCGCTTCCCGACCGAGCAGACCTGCTGCGGCCAGCCCGCGTTCAACAATGGACTCCTCGACGAGGCCCGGCCGTTGGTGGCGAACCTCGCCGGCGTCTTCCGTGATGATGAGTACGTGGTCAGCCCCAGCGCTTCCTGCGCGGCGATGATCGGCGAGCACGGCCCGGAACTGTTCTCAGCCGGAAGTGAGCCGCGGCGGCTCATTGATGATCTGGCCTCGCGAATGTTCGACTTCACCTCCTTCCTCTGCAACGTCCTTAAGGCCGACCCGGCACCGTGGATCGATGGTTTGAAGCTTGACAACGCCGCCTTCCACTACTCCTGCCATTCACGACCCTTCGTTTCGCCGGAGACGGCGGTGGAGCGGATCGATCGACTGCTGGGCGGCCGGGTGACGCCGCTGGAGCGCTTCGACCAGTGCTGCGGGTTCGGCGGGATGTTCGCCATGGAGTATCCGCAGATCTCCGGGGCGATGGTCGAGGACAAAGTCCAGTGCATTGAAGCATCCGGCGCGAAGACCATCATCTGCGACGAGGCCGGCTGCCGGATGAACATCGAAGGCGCCCTGCACCGGAAGGGCATGGATGTGCGGGTTGTGCATACCGCCGAAGTGATCGCCGAAGCGCTCGGCCTGTCATTGCCGGAGGGAACATGACTCAGTCCTCGGCGTTCAAGCAGCGCATCGCCGAGGCGATCGCCGATGATCGGCTCCACCGGGCGGTCCTCAGCGCGACGGTAGAACGGGATGATTTGCGCAGAGCGGAGTGGGCCCGCCTGACCGATGTCCAGGGGCTGCGCGAGCTCGCCCGGCGGATCAAGGACCACACGCTCGATAATCTCGATCGGTATCTCGATCAACTGATCACGAGTTTTGAGCGTTTGGGGATCCATGTTCATTTCGCCTCCACCGCCGAAGAGGCCCGCGCGGCAACGATCGATATTGCACGTGAGCACGATTGCCTCCACATCGTCAAGAGCAAATCGATGCTCACCGAGGAGATCCACCTCAATGAAGCGCTGGAGCAAGCGGGCCTGGAGGTGATCGAGACCGATCTCGGCGAATACCTGCTGCAGCTCGATGACGACCGGCCCAGCCATATCACCTGCCCGGCGGTGCACAAGGACGTCGCAGCCTGCGCCCAGACGTTCACGGAAAAGCTCGGCACGCCTTACACCGAAGACCCCCCCACTCTGGTCAAGATCGCCCGCAAGGCGCTGCGTGATGCGTTCCGGGAGGCGGACATGGCCATCACCGGTGCGAACTTCGCCGTCGCCGAGTCCGGCACGATCGTCCTGATCATGAACGAAGGCAACGGGCGGTTCTGCGTGCACCATCCCCGCGTGCACGTGGCGATGATGGGGATCGAGAAGATCGTCCCCACTCTGAATGATCTGTCCGTGATGTTGAAACTGCTGGCGCGGAGCGCGACCGCCCAGCGCATGAACATCGACACGCACCTGATAACCGGCCCGAAGCGTGACGATGATCCCGACGGTCCGGAGCACATGCACGTGATCATCGTCGATGCAGGACGATCGGCGATCCTGGCCGGTCGATATCGCGAGGTTCTGCGGTGCATCCGCTGCGGGGCGTGTCTCAATGCCTGCCCGGTCTATCGCACAGTCGGCGGCCACGCCTACGGCGGAACCTACCCCGGCCCCATCGGCAAGCTTATCGCCGGTCTGCTCAGCAACTATGACCACGGCGTGGAGCTGCCCGCGGCATCCAGCCTCTGCGGGGCGTGCCTCGACGCCTGCCCGGTGAAGATCGACATCCCGAGAATGCTGCTGAACATGCGGGCCGATGCGATCGGCCGGTCGTGGGAGAATCGCGCCAAGTCGCGCCTGCTGCGCCGGGCGATGTGGGCGATGCGGTCGCCGCTTCGTTATGAATGGGGGCAGCGACTGATCAGAACGCTGATGCGCATGAAGGCAGGCCGTGACGGGTGGTTGAGACGCGGGTTCGGGCCGGGAAGGGACTGGACCGCCGCCCAGCGCGATATGAAGGCGCCGGCGAGGCGATCGTTTCGCGACCTGTGGAAGAAGGGGGAAATCCGATGAAGCCTCACGCGGATCCATCGCCGAAGGTGCTCGCGGATGTCGCCGCCGCAGTGCGCAATCGCCAGGGTCACGAACGGCCGCACCTGGATGAAGCCGTCATTCGCAGTGTCATCGAAGGCTCGCTCGTCGATCGCTTCATTGAGGAGGCGCAGTTTGCCGGCATGACTACGTCGCGATGCCCCGATGGCGAATTGGTCCCGCATCTGGACGGATTGCTGAACGAACACGCTGGCGATGGTCCGGTCCTCCTGGAGCCGGCGCTCGCCGCCACGATGCCGGAGATTGCCGCGGCCCGCAGCTTTCTTACCACGCCGAATGAAGATGAGTTGTACTCGGCGATCGCCGGCGTAGTCAGCGCTGAATACGGCGTTGCCGAGACCGGCAGCCTCGTGCGATTCTCAGCGCCCGACCGGCCTCGCGGCTTCGCCCTCCTGCCCCCTTACGTCGTTTTCGTTCTCCGTGAGGGTGCCATTCTGCCGGACCTTCTCGACTGGCTGAAGATGCAGGACTCAACCGGCATGCCCTCGGAAGCGGTCCTCGTCACCGGTCCGTCCAAGACCGCCGACATCGGCATGAAGCTCGTAACCGGCATCCACGGCCCGGGCGAGGTTCACGTGATCATCGTTGGCGACGGCTAGGACACCCGAGTGCGTCTGGTAACCCTGTTGCGACGAAACAGAGGTCCCGGGGACTTCTCACGGGCATGGGCCCCACCAGTTCAGGATGATGAACAGATCATCCACGTCAGCCACGCAATCCTCGTTCAGATCAGCCGGGCAGGATGGCGGACACGGATCCGGGCAGGGGCCCCAATTCCCGAGCAGGGCGAAGACATCGTCGATGTTCACTTTGCCGTCATCTGTCAGATCACCGGGGCAGGGCATGCCGGGCCGGCTTGCCACGGCGAGATAGGTGCGCCTCTTCCACGGTTCGTTGGTATCGTGCCCCGCGTTGTACGCCAGGACGTACCGGTTGTATTCCTCGTCAACGGCGAGCGTCGGCGTGCGCTGGAAGCCGGTGGCCGGCACGCCGTTCTCGTGCTCGCCCGCCACGATGATCGGGTTGTCCGGGTGACCTATCCAGGTGTCGCCCCAGTCCGGCGACCAGTAGTAGGCAATCCGCCCGCCCTTGGGATAGTTCTGGTTGGAGACGGTGAGCACCATGTGAACGCCGTCGGCCCGCACGTCGCCCGTGCAATGCGCCTGCCAGGCGCCGCGGAAGCTGAAGCCGTCGGGGGGCGGAAGCGTCCACTGATAAGCGGGATTTTCCGGATCTGACGGATCCCAGGTGGGAATCTCGTTCTTCACGAAGTCGGTCTTGCCGTCGAGACTGTCGGCATAGGAGATTCGCCAGTTCCAGTAGGAGCCGACGGCCCCGTGCAACCCTCGATAGAAGAGTCGCACCATGCCGTTCTCACCGAGGTGTGGGACCCACACCGCGGTCGGCTCGGACAGCCCGCCCTTGATGACGCCGTTGTTGTTCCAGCCTTCCTCCCACCAGAGCTCTGCGATGAGCGTGTTCTCATACGTCTGCTCGAACGGAGTTCCGATGGCGGGAGGGTTCCAACTGGTCGCCACTTGAATCGCCCCCTCCCAACCCGGCAGTCCGACCCACTCGGGATGGTCATCCCTGGTTCCGGGGCGCACGGTGTTGTAGAGAAGGTGCTCGCCCGTCAGCGGGTGATGCAGGTAGCCGGGCGTGTCGGTGTGCTCCCAGGCGGGGCCGGGATTCGGGCCGCCCGGTTGGGCCAGCGGCGTGTACTTTATCTTGGTGACCGGATCGTATCCCAACGCCCAATCGTCCAGCACCTCCTCCTCATGGATACGCTCGGTCATGTAGGTTGCGTGATAGCTGTGATACAGCAGCTTGAGCAGCCCGTCCTGTATGAAGATGAACTCCTCGCCCACGATGCCGCCCCAATCCCCGTAGAGGTGCGTCTGATACTCGGGATCGTCCGGATGGGGGGCGGTGATGTACCCGATGGGAACGAAGTCGGGCCATTCGCCGAGCGGACCGTCCGAATCATCAACCGGCGCGGCCGTCGCCAGACCCAGAAAGCCTCCTGCCGCCACAACTGTCAGAAATATGCCCCTGTCCATTTCGAACGCTCCCGTCCGGAATTCCCCAAACGCCGGCGCAAGGACCCACAGCCGAACCGGCTCTACACAAGTGTAACGCGCCGTCCTCAGACCCCAAGCCCCAATCTCCCGACCGGCGGTTAGATTGCCCGGGGCCGGGCCTGGCGAAAGATTTCGGCGAGAGACGAGCGCTCGCTTCGAGAATACCCGTCAATTGCGTGCCAGGAAAACCGCGTTCAGATCGAATCGGACCGCGTTGGATCAGGCCGCGGCAGCGAGTTGGAACATCTCTCCGATCATGTCGGGAATGGTTCGCGTGATCGACCAGTTCGGATAATGACTGCGGAACTTCGAGAGGTTGGTGATGTAGCAGATGTGATCGCCCCGTCGCGGTTCATCGTGATATGTCCAGTCGATCTTCCTGCCCGTCCTCTGCTCGATCAGGTCGATGCACTCGAGTACCGAAGCGCTGTTTTCTCGCCCGCCGCCCAGGTTGTAGACTTCCCCGCAGCGCGGATTCTGATAGAAGGCATCAAAGGCGCTGATGACATCGGCGCAATGGATCTGGTCGCGGACCTGCTTGCCTTTGTAGCCGAACACGGTATATGGCCAACCGGACCGGGCGACCTTGATCAGGTAGGAAAGGAAGCCGTGCAGTTCCACGCCGGCGTGCTGAGGGCCGGTCAGGCAGCCGCCCCGGAACACGCCGACCTTCAGGTCGAAGTACCGGCCGTACTCCTGAGCGAGCAGATCAGCCGCGGCCTTCGAAGCTCCGAAGAGGCTGTGCAACGACTGGTCGATCCCGAAGTCCTCGGCGATCCCGTTGCGATCCAGGGGATCCTCATAGTCGTAGCGAGTCTCCAGTTCCACCAGCGGAAGGCGATTGGGGCCGTCCCCGTAGACCTTGTTGGTGCTCATGTGGATGAACACCGCTTCCGGGCAATGCCGGCGCGTCGCTTCCAGCAGATTGAGCGTGCCCACCGCGTTGGTGTCGAAATCGTCGAAGGGCAGGCTTGCCGCCAGGTCAGGCGAAGGCTGGGCCGCGCAATGGATGATCAGGTCGAACCGGCTGGAGCTGAACAGGTCGAGAACGCCTTCGCGGAATCGGATGTCCAGATCGTAGTGGACGAAGTCGGGGGCGATCGACTGCACCCGCCGAAGGTTGGCGGTGGTGTCGCCCTCGGGGCCGAAGAACCGCTTGCGCTGATTGTTGTCGATGCCGTGCACGGTCGCGCCGCGGCCGGCATAGTGAATGGCCGCTTCCGAGCCGATGAGGCCGCTGCTTCCGGTGATCAGGACGTTCATGCCGTTCCTCCCTTGCTGGTCAGGGGGAAGATGAATGCAAAGCGCCGCTGCCCGTCGAGGGCCGGCAGGATCGACATCGACCGGTTGCGGACCCGACCTGAGTCCGAAAACGTGAAACGTCCGCTAATTCGGCCGCCCGCCTCCACCCGCCTCGCGGCCGGCGGGGCCGGGCCCTTTCGCTTCACCGGCGTATGATCCGCTATATGGCCTATCGCCCCCAGACCAGCCATCAGCGCTATGAGCAGTACAAGCGCGACCTGAAAGCCCACCGCACGGAGGGGACCCGCCGCACCGCCGCAGCACATGCCAAGGCCAAGCCGCGGGAGCGGCAGCGGTCGTTTCTCCAGCTTTTCGCCGCTTTCATCGGTCTCATTCGCGGTCATCGCCGGGCGGTGGCTCTCTCGCTGGCCACCGTAACCGTCGCCTCCGGGCTGAGGCTCTTCCCGCCGGCCGCGACCGGATTCGTGCTGGACTACGTCCTGGTCCCGGGCGAGAGGCCGCCGCCCGTGGCCTTGGCCGATCTGCTCGGACCCACACCCGACCGGCGTGTCCTGCTGGCCGTGGTCGCCGTCAGCCTGGTGGTGGCCGCGGTGCTCTCCATCGGCATCGGAACCTGGGGGCGATACATCAACACCATCACCACCAAGCGGGTGCAGTCGCGGGTTCGCAAGCGGGTCTTCGAGCACGCGGTCCGGCTCCCCCTGCACCGCGTCTATCAGCTCAAGTCCGGCGGGGTGGCGAGCATTCTGCGCGAGGACGCCGGGGCGGTGGCGGAGCTGCTCTTCAGCATGCTCTACAACCCCTGGCGGGCGGTGATCCAACTACTCGGCACTCTCGTCATTCTCGCGGTCATCGACTGGCGGCTTCTGGTGGGATCGCTGGTGATTATTCCCGTGGCGTATCTGACCCATCATGCGTGGATCTCGCGCATCCGGCCTTTGTGGCGGGACATCCGCGCGGCCCGGCAACAGGTGGACAGCCACGCCACGGAAGCGTTCGGGGGGATGCGGGTGGTGCGCGGTTTCGGACGGCAGCGCACCGAGGCCGGCCGCTTCATTCGCAACAGCCATCTCATGATCCGCCAGGAATTGCTGGCCTGGTGCTGGTCGCGGACGATCGACTTGGCCTGGTCGGTCCTGCTTCCGCTCGCTTCGGCAGTGCTGCTGTGGTACGGCGGGGGACGGATCCTGCAGGACGCCGCGGCGGTCACGGCGGGCGAGATGACCGCCCAACAGGCGCTGACGGTCGGCGACCTCGTGATGTTCCTGTTCTATCTCGCCCTGCTGCTGGAGCCGCTGGCCACCCTGGCCATGAGCACCACCTAATTTCAGAACAGCCTCGCCGGGCTCGACCGCGTGTTGGACCTGCTGGCGGAAAGGAAGGAGTTCGAGGAGACGCCGGGAAGGATCGTGATCCACCCCTCCCGCACGGAGGGCCGCGTTTCGTTGCACGATGTCAGCTTCACTTATCCGGGAACCTCCACGCCCGTGCTGGAGGGAATCTCGCTTCGGGCCGAGCCGGGCAAGACCATCGCCCTGGTCGGCCCCAGCGGGGCCGGGAAGACCACCCTGTGCAATCTCATCGCTCGCTTTCACGATCCCACCGAAGGAGCGATCGAGCTGGACGGCATCGATCTGCGCGAGATCGACGTGCAGAGCTATCGGCAACTGCTGGGGGTAGTGGAGCAGGACATCTTCCTGTTCGACGGCACGATCGCCGAGAACATCGCCTACGGCCGGCGCGGGGCGACCCGCGAAGATCTGGTTCACGCCGCCCGCCTTGCCCACGCCTCTGAGTTCATCGACCGGCTTGAGAAAGGTTACGACACGATAATCGGCGAGCGCGGCGTGCGCCTCAGCGGCGGCCAGCGCCAGCGGGTCGCGGTGGCCCGTGCACTTCTCGCCGACCCGCGCATACTCATCCTCGATGAGGCAACCAGCAATCTGGACACGGAAAGCGAACGGCTCATTCAGGCCAGTTTGCGCCGATTGCTGGTGGGGCGAACGAGCTTCGTGATCGCCCACCGCCTCAGCACCATCACCGACGCCGACCTCATCATCGTCCTGGAGGATGGTCGTATCATCGAGCAGGGCACGCACGCGGAGCTGATTCGGGAAAGCGGCCGGTATCAGGAGATGGTGAGGATGCAGTTGTGCCCGACCGACTCACCATTGCCCGCACCTGAGATCACCACAGACGATGAAGACCCCCTGGAGCACGCTCGGCGGAACATATAGGCCGGGCGTCCGCTGCCTGTGAATCTCAGTCCGGCGCGAATCCTCGAGCAGACAGATTCAGATGGCCGGACCTTGCGGGTTTGCCGCGGGCTCGACGGCCGGCGGGGGTGTCTCCTGCATCGCGCCGTTGTCGTCGGTGGCGGAGGCCGGCATCATTTCCCGAAGCGTGGCGTCCAGCTCAGTCAGGCGATCCTCGATCTCCTGGACGGCGGCGGCGTAATAGTGCTCGGTGTGGAAGAAATATCGCGCCACGTCCGCGTCGATAACGTGCGCCTGCTGCACCTTGATGTCGGGCATCAGCAGCACGCCGCCCACGGAAAAGTTGCGGAGCAGGAGCTGCGACTGGCCGCCGTTGAGGAGCACGATGCGCTTCAGCGCGATGGCCCGGCGGAGGCGGATCATGTCACCGTCGCTGTGCAGGAGGATCGTGAAGCGCTGCCGGCCGTCCTCCAGCGGCTGGTTCATCTCCCACAGAAGCTCTCCCCAGGCCACGCGGTCCGGACAGTCGACAATCGTAAGTTCGGGAATCGGCTCGCTGGCCAGGCGATTCGGATCCATCGAGTCGCGATCGTAATGGAAGGTGATGGCCAGGGCCTTGCCCTTGTTGTTGTTGAAGAAGGCCTGGTACTTGATGCCGTGGCCGAGCTTGGCCATGGTGCGCTCGAGGAACTGCACGTCGTATCCGCCGACCTGCTGGCTCTCGAAGAAAATGAGGCGGTTGGGGCCGATCTTCCGGTCCACCTCGAGGCGCTTGACGACCTCGTAGATCATGCGGGTGACCAGCATCTCCTCGCCGGGAATATGGTCGCCGGCGAAAGCGCTGAACGGCTCGGTCTCGGCCAGCCGGAAGTTGCGCTCGATGGCCTGCCGGGCCAGGTCCCGGTACGCGTTCAGGCGGCGGTTCTCCAGCAGGAAGGTCAGGTCATACACGTCCTCGGTGCGGATGCGGTAGGAATCGCGGAACAGCTCGTTGCCGAAGCTGTCGAAGGCATCCTCATCCTTGGGCAGCGAGCGGGCGATGTACTGATCTTCGGGCAGGACATAAGGGGTGAGAACGATGATAACTTCGCGTTTCGTCGTCTCGACCTTCTCGGCCCGGAAGAGGGCGCCCAGCAGAGGAATGTCGCCGAGCAAGGGGATCTTGTCCTGGGTGCTGGTGCGTTCGCGGCTGACCAGGCCGCCCACGATGAACGGCGTGTTGTTACGGATGCGGGCATAGGTCTGCACGCGGCGGGTGCTGACGGTGGGGGCGGTAGCAACGATGTCCCCCTGGTTGTCCCGCAATTCCAGGGCCGCTCCCGCCACTTCGGCGGAAACGACCGTGTCGATCAGCATGCTCACCTCGCTGCCTTCTTCGTTGATGCGCGGCCGGATGTTCAGAAGGATGCCGGTGGGGAGGTACTGGAAATTAAACACAATACGGTTGGACCCCAACGTGCCCTCGGTGCTGGTGGCGATGGGTATGTCCGTGCCGACGCGGATCGTCGATTGACGATTGTTGAGCGTGAGTATGCTCGGACGGGCCAGGATCTCCGCCTTGCCGTCACGGATCAGGGCCCGGATGCGCCCGGTCCAGGGCGGCTGGAAGTCCCGGGTGAACACCCGCCAGAAGTCCAGGTCGGTGCTCTCGAAGAAGAGCGTGTCTTCGACGCCCCCGGCCTCGGAGGAACCGGCGCGGAAAGTGATGGGCCCGGACTGCAATTCCCACTCGATTCCCAGATCCTTCAGCCCGTCCTCGCTGATCTCCAGGACCATCCCCTCGATGAAGATCTGCCGGGCCGGTCGATCGATATAATCATCGAGCAGCTTCCGCACCCGGCTGAACTGCTCCGGATGAGCCGGGTGAAACATCACCAGCAGTTGGCTCATGGGCGAGGCGATGGTGTTTTCGGGCAGGGCAGCGGCCACGCTCGGCGTGAGCGAGAGTCCGAACGTTCCCCCTGCAGCCGTTCCCTGCCCGATCAGGCCGGCCTCTTCCTTTTTCGGATCCGGCAACTTCACCGCCAGTGGAAGCTGGGCGAAGTCCACGGCCTGGGGGACGGCATTGGCGTCGCTGATCGTAGTCACCCCCAGGCTCTTCAACGCCGCCAGGGCGTTGGTGGCATCGGTGTAGCTCAGTTGAATGAGCTTTGATTCCAGGTCCCGCGGGGTCAGGCCGGCCCGCATCTCGTTCAGCGATGCCACCAGCGGCTGAAGCGCCGCGCCGACCGCATCCAGATCGGCGTTCGCGGCCACGTTTTCACCGGCGATCGTCAGACCCTGCAACCAGAGCTGCGGCGGCTGCGACAGGTAGGAGCGATATCCGAAGCGCAGGATTGACCTGCCCGACTCATCGCTGCGCCAGATCACCCGCAGGGGCACCACCCCGCGCGGCGGAGGGGGAAGAGTGTCGGCCAGCGCCACCCCCCCATGGACATAGCCGTTCTCCGCACCCAGCTTCAACACCAGCCGATCGATCAGCTCAGTCAGCTCGGTGTCGCTGAGCTTGGGCAGGTCGAGCAGGCGTGAGGAGTTGGGGGGACTGTGGGTAATCGCGTACTCGCCGACGACATCCAGCACAGGCGGTGCCTCAGCAGCCACCGGCTCCTGCTCGGCGCTTGGCGCCGGCGCTTCCTCCGACTGCACCGGGACACCGGGCAGCGACCCGGCGGGCGGCTCGAGGGTAAGAGCATCCAGCGCCTCGGCCAGTTGAACAAGACGATCCGGATCCTCCTCCTCCAGAAACACTCCCTGGCTGATGCGGGGATCTTCCAGCTCCAGGGAATGTTCGACCCTGCTGGAACGGAGGCAGCCGCCGAGCAAGAGCAGGGAGCAGGCGAGAACGGCCAATCCGGTCGCCCTGCTTACCCGCGACTTGGATTCTGCATCTTCGGCGGGCTTGAACTCCGTCGAGGAGGCGGGCATTCGGTCGCCTGCGGCCGAACCGGCAAGATCCGGATCGCCGACGAGCACTTCGCGCCGGGGGCTGTCGCGCCGGCTCAAAGGCGAACTGCTGGAGGTCATCAGCCCCGTGAACTGCTCCGGCGGGCCGTCATAAGCGAGCCGGCCGGCCTCGATGGAAATCACCCGGTCGGCAAATCCGAGCAACTCGGCATCGTGAGTAACCATGATGATTGTCCGTCCTTCCATCATCTCGAGGATCTTGTTGATGATCTCGTACGCCGCACCGGCGTCGATGGAGGCCGTGGCTTCATCAAGGATCAGTATTCGTGGGTCCTTGATCAGGGCCCGGGCGAGAGTGAGTCTTTGCTTCTCCCCTCGCGACAATTCGCCCCCCGAGGCGCCAAGGCGGGTGTAGTAACCATCCGGAAGGCGTTCGATGAATTCGTGCGCCCCGGTGATCTTGCACGCTTCGACCACCTCCGCCAGGGTCGCCTCGGACCTGGCGTAGCGCAGGTTCTCCTCAACCGAAGCGTCGAAAAGGAAGACCTCCTGGAACACCACTCCGAAGAGGCCCCGCAGATCGGGCAGCGGTACCGAGGCCACGTGCCGATCGTCGATCAGCACCTTGCCCGAGGTGGGATCGTTGAATCTCGGCAGCAGGCTGATGAGCGTGCTCTTGCCCGAGCCGCTGGGGCCGGTGATGACCACCCGCTCACCGGGGTTGATCTCGAGATCGACGTGGTTCAGCACCCCCAGCCCGTCCTCGTAGGAGAAACAGACATCCTGGAATCGGAGCCGGCCCTGCAGCTCCGTCAGCTCGATCGTCGTCGCCCCGGACACCGTCAGTTCGTCCACCGGCTCCTGGAGCATCTCGAAGACGCGGTCCACGCTGGCCCCGGCCTTGGAGAGGTGCCCCAGCCCGCTGATGACCTCCAGCACCGCCGGGTAGAGCATCTTCACGTAGATGAAGAACATCAGGAACACGCCCGGCTTCATCTGGCCCCGGCCCACTTCCCAGGCCCCGTAGCCCAGGAGGGCCACCGTGCCCAGCCCCACGAGAAGGTCGGCGGCAACCTTCTGGATGAAGTGGTAGCGCTGGCTGCGGATCTGGCTCTGCCGGCTGGCGTCGATGGCTCGCCTGAACTCCAGTGATTCCCGCTCCTCGCCCGAGAAGCCCTTGACCACCTCCGCCCCGAGGAATTTCTCGACCACGTTGCCGTGGGCGACCGCGAGGTTCTCCTGGGCCTCCGAGTGGCTGCGGCGGATCCGCACTCGGAATACCCGATACACCAGGAAGTGCAGCGGCAGCAGGAAGGTGCTCGCCAAGGCCAGGCGCCAGTTGACCACATACAGAATCACCACCAACACCTGGAACTCCAGCAGGTAGCGCAGGAACGTCGGCAGCTTCTCCTGAATGAACGTCTGAATCTTGAACGAATCGTCCATCAGCCGGGAGCTGATCTTCCCCGGCTGGTGGGAACGGTAGAACCTGAGGCTCAATTGCTGAAGGTGCTCGAACAGCCGTTTGCGCAGATTGAAGCAGAGGTCCTCGCTGACCCCCAGCGAAACCATGCGGCTGGAATAGAACAGGGCGTTGCGGGCGACATAGATCACCCCCAGACCGGGCAGGATCAGCCAGAGCAGGCCCCAGTTCCCGCCGCCGCCGGCCGTCTCACCGGCCGCGACCTCCCCCGGGTTCGAGGCGCCCGGGTCGGCCCCGTCGGCCGGGGAAGTCGCCTCGATCGCGGCGCTCGTGGCCGGCATGAACACGTCGTCGATGAGCAACTTCAGGGCGAACGGCTGAGCCATGTCCACCAGGGTCAGCAGGCACAGCAGCATGAGCGTCAAGGCTAGACGGAGGGTGTATGGGCGAAGGAGCCGGGCGAACCGAACCCCGGGCGACTCGCGCTGCATGACTGGCTGCTGGCTCATCTTACCTGTTCGCACCTTCCCCGCTCCGCCGCCGGTACTGCCCGACCCGCCGCTTCGTATCAATTGCGCCGAGACAGGCACCTCCTCCTCGGCAGCCGGCCGGAACCACGTACCATGGTATCGTGCGGGGTTCTGACAATCATCGGCATGGCGGATCTGTTCCGTCCAGGTTCCGCCGACCGCCTCCAGCCCCCTCTTACCCTCAGGCCAGCCATCCGTTCCACGAACCGGCCGAAGGAAGCCGACCCCCGGCAGTGCCCGGCATTCCCCGGCAACCGGCTCAGATACCTTCAAAGGCCCTCGAGCGAGGGAGAATCCAACCGCCAGAATAGCCATAACATACTGATAGTTAATTGTTTATGGCCGCGACCGCACCGCCGCCCCTACTTCCGCTCGGTCGCTGACAAACACCGCCCCCTCTCCATCCATCAGGGGAAAAAGATACCGAACACCACCCGGCAGGCGGAGGCTATCCAGCGTGATGAGCTTCGGCACCGCGGAGGTCCGAGAATCCGACCCCGGCCTCGCGACTCGCAATGCCGTCACTCCGCCGTCGTGCCCGAGCCAGATGTCGCCTCCCACGCTCGCCACGCAATGGAAGCGCCGACCGCTCGGATCGCGGTAGCGAACCTCGCCCTCTTCGGTGCGGATCACCGCCGATGCCTGATCCTCGCTGAACGTCACCACTCCCGCCCAGGTCACGGCGGCCGTCGCCGGCTTCCATGCCTCCGGATTCGATCCGGCCTCTGCCGGCTGGTCAATTGGCCGGATCGACCCGGTCGCCATCTCGTACTGCCAGAAACCGTCCCCGCACTCGACCAGCACGTAGCGGCCGTCACAGATCGCCCGGAGCAGACGCCCCGGTTCCCGATGCAGATGCACGGTGGTCCCTCCCGCCCCTCGCTCGTCATCCTGCAGGCGATAGATCGCCCGGCCGAATGTCCCCGCCACCGCCAGATAGTTGTCCTCCAACCCGTCCACATCCCGAGCGCCCCGGATGTCGATCGTGGCGCGAATGCCCAGTCGACCACCCGTAATCGTGTATGCCGTGACCCGCTCTTCCGTGACGATCCAGATTCGCCCGTGGAAGAAGCGCACTGCATTGACCACGCCGTGTACGGTGACCGTCAGGTGCGAGGTGTCGCACTCCCGAACGCCCGGCGTCATGAGTCCGACCGCTGCTGTCGATTGCCCCTGTCTCACAAACAGCAACACCCCTCCGCTCAACTCCGCACGATCATTCAATCCCGGCAGAGCCTCCGGCGGCATTGCCTGGAGGTCTGTGGCGGTTCCCAGGTACCGCCCATCGGCGACCGCATGGACCCGCCGCCCCACAGTGGTGATCAGGCCCTCTCCTCCCGTCACCACCCGCCCGGCCTCGCCTTCGCAGGCGTACACCCGCTGGCCGTCATCCACCCGCACCACACCGCCCTTACCCGACACATAGACCCGGCCTTCGACCACGCTGAGCTGTCGCGGTTCAATCCCCATGTCCTCGTTCGACACCCGTCGCACGACCCGTGGCTCGTCGTTCGCCGGCACCGCCACCTCGATCACCGCGTCTTCGCCGAGGACGATCCACGCACGATCGCCGACCAGCGCCATGTCCACGGCGGATCCTGTGCGGCCAAACTCCCCCAGCTTCACATCATGAACCAGCCGACCATCACGGCGGTCGAGAACGAGCAGCCGGCAGCCGAAGGTCTGATACCAGCGATCATCGGCCACGATGGTGCGTTCGTGCACTCCCCCGACATGGTGGACAACACGAAGCGTCGGTGCGGCTCTCTCCGCCAGAGCGATGGGCACTGACGAGCGGCAGCCGCTCCCCAGCAGCAGGCAGATCGGTCCAACCGTCGCCGCCATCGCCGCGATCTTCGACCCAGTGCCCGAGCCAAGCCCCTTGACCATGCCGGTACGGTACCATCCTTACTCCTGAGATATCCTCCCGCCCATATGACGGATCGAATCCTCCAACTGAAAAAGCTGCTGGAAGCGGATCCCGACGATTCGTTCTGTCTCTACGGGCTGGCCTTCGAGTACGAGAAGGCTGGCGAGCACGAGACGGCCATCGAGTACTTTGACCGGGCGCTGGCCGCGGACCCGGATTACTGCTACGCCTACTACCACAAGGCAAGGTCGCAGAAGGCGATGGGCGACGGCGCCGGGGCGGTCGCGACCCTCCGGGCCGGTCTGACCCGGGCCGAGGCCATCGGCGATGCCAAGGCGGCCTCGGAAATCACCACGTTCCTCAACACGCTGAGCTGACCCCATGACCGGCTTGCTGTTTCAAGACATTCCCGCCGGGGCGACAATCAGCGACATCGAGCCGCTGGCTTCGGACCCGAATATCCGGCGCATCAAGGTCGATGGGAAGGTGGCCGCACGCCTCCGGGCCGGCGATGTCGCCGCCCTGGATCTCGCGGTGGGGCAAGCCTGGACCGACACGCTGGCCCGCGCGGTGAAGTCCGCTCTGGCCACGAACAAGGCCAGAAAGGCGGCCCTGAGCATCCTCGGGCGACGCGGCTACGCCCGCGCCGAACTCCTCGAGCGGCTGGTCAGGAAAGGCCACGATCGGACTTCCGCTCGCCTCGTGGCTGATGAGATGGTGGCCGACGGCTGGATCGACGAGGAGGAATACGCCAGATCCATCGCCCGCGGGATCCTGAGCCGCAAGCCCGCCGGGCACCGCCTGCTCATCCAGAAGATGCTCACCCGGCGGATCGAACCGGAGCTGGCCGAACGCATCGCGCAGGAGGCTCTGCGGGACGTTGATCTGACCGAGGCCGCGGCCGCGCTGGCCCGCCGCCGTCTGGAAACGATGACGGGCCTGCCCCCTGCCGCCGTTCGGCGCCGCCTGTCGGGACTGTTGGCCCGCCGGGGCTTCGACCGCGAAGTAATACAGGCGGCCATAAGCGGATTGGAGATCGTCTTCGACGGCGACCCGCCCGTCGATTAGCCTTTGGGCGTCACCGGCGAGGCCGGCAGCCCGATTCATCTGCTTGTCCACCTGAAGGGCGATCGCCAACGTGCTGAAGTATCGACTCATCACCGGCCCGATCCTGATCGCCTTCCTGCTGGGCGTGATTCTGCTGGACAGCTATCTGGACACGATCAGGTTGAGCGGCTTCTGGACCGAGCTGTTCAGCATCAAGGCCCATCCCGACCAGCTCCCCAAGGGTTTGGCGCTGTTTGTTCTCGGGCTGGTGGTCGCCCCCCTTGCGGCCCTAGAGCTCTGCGCGATCTTCCAGGCCAACAACATCATGACCCGGCCGTGGCTCACCGCGGCTGCGGCGATGCTGGGACTGATCCTCAGCTACAGCATCCCGATGGCCACGGAGGCGATCGACGCCATCTCGCTCGTCTCCACGGGGATGATCGTGGTGTTCGTGGCGTCCCTGCTCACGTTCAGCCGGCACCGTAACGTTCAGGGGGTGGTGGCCGCAGCCGGCGCGGTAGTGTTTGCGATGGTGTACCTGGGCCTGATGCTTGGCTTCCTGCTCGCCCTCCGCCGCGAGCACAGTGCCTGGTGGATCGTGGGAGTCATCTGCATCACCAAGACCTGCGACAGCGGCGCCTTCTTCACCGGCCGGGCGATCGGAAGACACAAGATGGTGCCGTGGCTCAGCCCGGGTAAGACTTGGGAGGGGCTGGCAGGCGGGGTGATTTCCGCCGTCGCCGCCGGCATCCTCCTGGCACTGGCAAGCGGCTGGTTGCCGCAGAGGCCCCCCGATCAGCCGACCGACGTGGTGACGATCTGGGTGGGGGCTGTGTGCGGGGTGGTCTTTGCCGTCGTCGGTCAGCTCGGTGATCTCGCCATGAGCCTGCTGAAGCGCGGGGCGGGCATCAAGGATTCCTCCCACATCCTCCCCGGCCTGGGCGGTGTGCTCGACGTGCTCGACTCCCCGTTGATGGTCGCGCCGGTGGCATACTGGCTGCTGACGCTGACCAGCCCCTCGCCGATCTGACGGGGGGGCGGCCCGCCCCTGTGGCTCGATGCCGCGGTGCCTCAGGCTGAGGAGGGGCTCTCGCGTTCTCGATGCGGAGCAGGTATAATCATCCGATTCTGCCCCCGGAGATGCGAATGAGTCTTATGGAAAGCCTGCTCAACCTCGATCGGGTCGATTCCCAGGTCCGAGGCCTTCGCAAACGATTGGATACAGCCCGGCAATACCTCGAAGCCCAGGCCAAGCTC
>CP070772.1:3592846-3598013 GCA_020345805.1 Phycisphaerales bacterium
GGTGATCAGGACCTGGCCGTAACCGTGTCGGCCCAAGGCAACCCCAACGTCTCCATCCTCCTGAATCGACTCATCCAACTCCCCCCCTGCCCGGCGGATGTCAATCGGGACCGCGTGGTCAACACCGCCGACATCCTGGCCATCCTCGACGCGTGGGGCCTGTGTGACGGCTGCCTGGAGGACATCGACGATGACGGGAAAGTGAACATCGACGATGTGTTCGCGGTGTTGGGCGCGTGGGGGCCGTGTCCCTGAGGCACGATCACACTGCGTGATCCGGTCGCCATGCGCCGGGCGGGCTATCGCTTCAGCCTGATGCCCGAGGCGTCTTTGTGAATCCGTCCGCGGATCTGCAGCAGCGTCAGGTCGGCCATGATCTGGCTGATGGGAAGTTGCGTGCGAGCGGCGATTTGATCGGGCAGAAGAGTCTCACCCGAATCATCTAGCACGGCGATGATTGCCTGTTGGTTGTCGGAGAGGTTCGCATCGAACAGCGTGGCGGCGCTTCCCGCATCGGAGTGACCGGCCGCTTCCAGCGCGCCGCGCACGAGGTGGCTGGAGGCGTCGAGCTGATTGAGCACATCGGCGTGATCGGTGACCATCGCCGCCCATCCTTCGCGGATCGCCTTCAGGCAGCCGGCGGAGGCGGGCGAGTCGACCCGCCCGGGCAGAGCCATCACTTCCCGCCCGTGCTCTTCCGCCGCCTGCCTCGCGGTTATCAGCGCGCCGCTGCGATTCGGCGCTTCAATGACCAGAACGCCAAGGCTCAAGCCCGAGATGATGCGATTGCGCCGGGGGAAATGCTGGGCGAGCGGCTGCACTTCCATGGGATACTCGCTCAGCATCGCCCCGCCTTCGGCGATGATCCGCTCGAAAAGCTCGGCATGCTGAGGCGGATAGCAGTTGGCCAGGCCGCAGCCGAGGACCGCGATGGTCCGCCCGCCGACCCGCAGAGCGCCGCGATGCGCTTCGCCATCAACTCCCAGTGCCCCGCCGGAGATTACGGTCAGGCCGGACTGTGCCAGCAGCGAGGCTAAGCGGCCGGTCTGCTCGCGCCCATAGGCGGTGCAGCGCCGTGAGCCGACGATCGCCAGCGCCAAGCGATCGGCCTGGGTGAGACTTCCCCGTATCCAAAGCGCCAGCGGTGGACTGGGGATCGCCGCCAGCAGCGGGGGATAGTCATCATCGCCGTGCAGGATCAGGCGCACTTCGCGCGCCTGCATCGCCTCGCGCTCGGCCTGCGGCTCGGCGTCATCGAAGGCCTCCCGCAGGGAACGCGCCGTCTCCCGGCCGATTCCCTCGATCTGGCGCAGTTCGCGCACGAGCGCTTCGACGATGTCTTCGTGTGATCCGAACCGCTCCATCAGTCTGCGCATGGTGACCGGGCCGATTCCCGGCGTGAGCAGGATGGTCAGCGTGGCGTCGGAGACGAGTTGCGGGTCGCGAGCCATAAGCCCCCCAACGAGGACATCACCCGCCGCAATGGACCAGCGTGATCGGCCAGACGGCGAGATACAATGCGCATCCTATACGATCGCAAGTGATGGGGGGCGAGAGTGTTGAGGGCAACATAGAGAAAGGAAGCAGGCGCCCGGCCCGGCCGCGGGCGCCCGCATCTGTTCCCGGCTCATTACGGAGCCTCGAAGAGCACTTCCGGGGGTTCCATGTACGTGGTCCATAAGTGGGGGTCGATCTGTTGGGCCTCGGCGAGCAGGGCATCGGCCCGGTCGCGGTTGCCTTGCTGTTTCTGAAGCACCGCCAGATAGAACATCCCGAACGCCCGCATCGGGGCCGGTAGGAGAGGCTCGGTCTCGAGGTATCGCTGGGCGGCCTTCTCCGCCCCGGCCCGATCTTCGGCAGACACCAACTGCCGGCAGAGAGCCAGCAACAGGTTGCGCTGCTTCGAATCCACTTGCATCGCCTTGTCGATCTCGGCGGCCGCTGCCTCGAGGTCGCCGGTGCTGAGGAGGGCCCTGGCAAGACCTGCGTGGGCATCGGCGCGATCGGGATGCGAATCGACGGTCTTCTTCCATAGTTCGATCGCCGCCTCCGGCCGGTCATCCCCCATGAGCATGCAACGAGCCTCGACGCCCCGAACCGCGTCCAGCGCCTCCAGGGCCTGCGCGTGCTTCTCGGCCTCGGCCGCATCACCGCCCTGCGCCTTGGGGGTTTCGACCAGCATGTTGATGAGCATGATTCGCGCATCGTGATGGTCCGGATCGATCGTCACCGCCTGCCGGAAAGCTGCGATAGCGTTGGCCAACTGCTGTTCGCCCTCGGTGGTGGCGTTCTGATGGTGGAACTTATCAACGGCGTTGCAGCCCGCGGCGATGCCGGCGAAATACTGAAAGTCCGCGTTGTCCGGGGCAAGCTCGATGGCCCGGGCGATGGTTTCCGTAGCCTCGTCGAGCTGGAAGTGGTAGAACTCGGTGCGGGCCAGCTCGAACCACGTCAATGCATCGTCGGGGTTTGCCTCCAGCGATCGCCTGAGCAGGGCGGCCGCCTCATCGGACTTGCCCTCCATGCGCAGATTGAAGGCCTGGCGTGCCGGGGTGGGCTCGGTATCGGTGGCAAGGGCCGCCGACACGCAAACCGCGCTGGCCAGTACCGCAGTGAGGGTGATTCTCGCGGGATTCATGATGTGTGCTCCTGTTGTAATCCGTAACCGATCGGGCGGGGTTTCATCGCCGCGGGGAGGCCCGGATTGCGGGGCGATCCCGGTGGGGGCGGATCAGACCTCTGCCGCGGTATATAGTGAACGCTAACCTAGCATATACTATATTAGTCGGCGTGGCTAGTGCATTTCCTTAGCGATAATCCCCAATCGGGCCGCGGCGGCAAGGCAGCGGTCGTAACCTCCTGACCGGCCGGGGGTTGTGACAGTGGGCCGAGCCCGCCATCCGGCGATTAATTCTTTAATGGGTCGGCAGGTCGCTGCCCTGTAGGGCCGGGAAACGCCGTCAGCCCAGTCATTGCCTGACCGCTTGCGGACCGGCGGGGGGTGGCGGCAGGCTACAACGGCAAAATGGCTTGAAGAGTCCCCCGACTCAACCTCTCAGCGCGCTGAGGACCCGCCGGCACTTGCCGTCTGCTCTTCTTCGGCGGTGACGCGGTCGTTATCACCCTCGGGCCGCTCCTCGTCCTCATTCTCGTCTTCTTCGACGATCTCGTATTCATCGTCGTCGTCGGGGGCCTCATCAACGTACTCGTATTCGTAGACGTACTCGTACCCTTCGCCGGGATCGTCCTCGCTCTCCTCATCGTCATCGGCGTCCACGTATTCATACTCGTACTCGTACTCCCACTCCTCACCGTCTTCGGCTTCCTCGTTCTCAGCTTCGTCTTCATCCTCCTCTTCGGCCGCTTCGGTCTCATCGGGCGTGTCGGTCTCGACGTGGGCTCCAGGCTCGATCGGTTGCTGAGACTGCCCTTGTTCCTCTATCTCGCCGACCGCTTTCCGCTGAACGATCGACTCCTCGCCGGTCTCGGCGGCCACGATCTCGGTCGCTTCATCCTCGTCCACTACCGTTTCGGGCGATAGCGGAGGTGAGCCGTCTGGCATTTCCGGCGGATCATCGAGCAACGCGGCTTCGTCCGGGAGGACATCACGGGCGGTTGGCTCTTCCAGCCGGTCCGCCTTCGGTGTACCGCTTTCCGCCTCGTGCGCAGGGCGCCGAACACTCGATGTGCTCTGCGACTCGACCTCAGGTGGGACCTTCGGCTCGTCAGCCTCGACGATTACCCGGGCCGGCCGGTCGAATCTTGCCGCTGGCAGGTCTGCAAGTGACTGCTCCCATTCGATTTGCGGTTCCGCCGCCGGCCGCGACTCTCGCCGGGCATTCATCGGAGGGGGGCCGGCGGCGCCGATGCGGAGGGCACGGCGGGTGCCGGCCGGCAGACGCGGGCGATCTGCCTCACTGATGTGTCTCCGCGGCCGGGTCGGCGCTATGAGCAGGCCGATGAACACGCAGAGCCCGCCGCCGGCGAACAGCCACCGCCGATGGGGGCCGGCCGTGAGGCGAGTCAGCAGTGTCTGCGGCCAGCGGCGCGAGTTGACCTCTTTGACCGGCACGGTCCGGTCGATCCAGTCGACTACGGCCGAAGAGCCGGAGGCGGTCAGAAGCACCGGCTCATCCCCGGCCGGCATGAGGTTCAGTTGCGAGGCGGCCAGGCGCCTGATCAGTTGCGGGTCGTCCCGATCCAGATCGTCCAGGAAATCGGAGTAGGCCTGGAGGCGGGCCGCGGCGTGGGCCTCCTCGGCCCGGAGCCCGGCGAGCTTCTCCCGCAACTCGTGCAGATTCTGTTGTGCCGGAGTAAGCACGGCGACGGTGCAGATTGCCAGGCCGGCGATCACAAACAGCCAGCCGGGGTCCGGTCGCAGAATGTCCAGTGCGGTACGCCGCATCCAAGCCTAATCGGCGATATCGGACTTCCCCGATCAAAGCTGCAGCGCCCGCGCGGCATATCCGAGCGAGGTCGTACAGGTGGACGGAGAAGCTCGCTCACGCGGGAGAATTCAACAGCCGCTTATCCCGATTCAGGTCACGTTCGATACTCGTGGCATGCGATTTGACCCCAAGGCAGGTGTGGTCCGGCCGATCATCCAGCGCGACACGCGTCGTCGTCGCGGGCGACTCGGGCAGGAAGGCCTGACCAGCAGCCATGGTCCGGTGCTGGATCTGTCCAGCGGCGGTGCACGCGTCATGTGCCGACGGGTGCCCAAGGGCGCGGTCATTCTGGAGCTGGTCGGGGCCGGCGGGGTCTTCAGGCTGAAGGCTCACGTGGCCTGGTCGCGCAAAATCGGCCTGTTCAAGTACGAAGTCGGATTCGAGTTTGACGATGTCCCCCCGGACGTGGCCCGGAAACTGACCACGTTGGCCACCGACCATCGCACTCGTCGGGCAGTCTAGCCGGCTTCCGGCAGGTCGCGGAATCGCCGACTCCCCGTCCCTGATGCACACCCGCAGCTTCGGGTCGCGGTGTTTCGGTAAGAGGAGGCTCGCCGCCGGGGACGGACGGTACCCGTCCCTGCCCCCCAGGTGGTCACTCTTGACGGGCCCAGCGAAGGCGATAAGATCACGAAACCTGCTGCGGGGTAGAGCAGTCTGGTAGCTCGTCGGGCTCATAACCCGGAGGTCGCAGGTTCGAATCCTGCCCCCGCTATTCA
>CP070772.1:3598113-3612296 GCA_020345805.1 Phycisphaerales bacterium
CTGTTCGGGCCAGTCATCGCCGCGTGGCAGCTCCGCCGATCGCGTCTGGGGCCGCACCACCGCGATGATGTTCTCAGCCTGCAGCCACCGGGCGAAGGTCATCTGGCGATCGGTTGCCCGACCCTCGAGGAGCCAGAAGGGCCGGCCATCCTCGATGATCTGGCGGCGCAAAGCGGCGGTGTACGATTCAACGCGGGCCCGCAACACGGGATCATCCCTGGCCGGCGGCATCGAGGGCGGACAATCCAGCTCGCTCGCCCCGAGCATGGCCTGGAGATGGCTCGCCCCGGCGTTCCAGAAAACCACCGGGCCGGATTGGTTCTCGATTTCGGCCCGGGCTTGGCGGGCGAAGGCCATGATCTGGTCGCCGAACCCCGGCTCGGGCGCCGCCGACTGGCGCTGATTGACGACGGTCATCGCTCCCAGACAGACCCCCACCGCGGCCGAGGCGAGCCAGGGCAGGTATTCGCCCAAGCGCGGCCCGGCCCGCAGCAGCCACCACGCCGCCAGAAGCGAACCCGGGGCGAACGCGGCGGCGATGTAATCGGCCCGCTTGCTCGCACTGAGCGTAAACAGGCCGACGACCACAAACACCATCACTGCCGCCGACATCAGCCAGTACCCGGACCGGCCGATCCCACGCCAGATTTGCCCGCTCTCTTTCCGGGGATCGTGCTTCCACAGCTCGACCATTGCCAGGATCGACAGTATCGACCAGGGTGCGAACCGCACCAGGTAATAGAGCGGCATGTGCCCCAGCCCCTTGAGCCAGCCCAGCGGCCCTTCGTGGCTGCCTTCGGGGCCGGTGCCGGTCACCCGACCCCAGATCTCGTTGTACCACAGCTCCTGCCGCAGATGTTCGGGATTGGTCAACCACACGCCCCAGATCCACAGGGCGACGAGGATAAGACTCGCCGGCAGGCCCCACCACCAGCCCAGGATCGCGCTTGCCCGCCACCTGCCGGTGATTACCTTCCCCGCGATAACCGCGTACACCGGCAGCACCGCCGCCACCGGCCCCTTGGTCAGACCGGCCAGGGCCACGCACAGCCAGAACGCTAGTTTCAGCAGGAATCGCCGCGTTGGCGGTCCCGCCGCCTCCTCTCGCGCATCGACCAGCAGCTTCGTCGCCGCAATCCATCCCAGGACCAGCCACAAAGTGAGCAGCATGTCCGGCCGGGCGAGGTAGCCGAGCTTGAAGATCGTGTAGCTGCTGACGAAGCACATCGAGGCCAGGTAGCCGACCGCCGCGCCCATCGATGGAAACAGTCGATCGCCCAGCACGATCAATGCCGCCCAGCAGGCAAACAGGGCGACGATGCTGGGCAGCTTGTGTCCGATCTCGCTGTTAAACCCCATCAACCAGACGGCCGGTGCCGCCAGCCAGTTGTACAGGGGCGGCTTGGTGGCGGGAAACTCGCCACGCTCGACGGGCAGAATCCACCGGCCGTGAGCGATGATGTCCGTGGTGTAGCTGACCGTTTTGGGCTGGGTCTGGTCCCACAGATCGCTGGGGCCGAACACCCGCCCCGCCACCAGCCAGGCCAGGGCGACCACCGCGCATACCGCCAGCAATCTGCGCCAGCGCGCCGAAAGCGCGATGTGGCCCGCGGCACCGTCTGCCCGCATTGACCGATCCTCGGCCATCATCACCCGCCTCCGCCGGAAGTTCCCGGTTCGACCGCCGCCCAGGCGGCTTCGAGGGTTGATCGGTCCAGATCATCGACGATCTCGGCCGCGCCCAGGCCGCGGGGGAGAATGAGGCGCAGCTTGCCGCCCGCCACCTTCTTGTCATAGCCCATGGTGTCGATCAGCGCTTCCGCATCGACTTCGCGCGGAAGGCCAGTGGGCAATCCAAGCCGCCGAAGCAGACCGCGCAATCGCCCGGCTTCTTCGCTCGTCATTCGATTCGTTTCAACCGCGCAATGCGCCGCTGCGCACATTCCGATGGAGACCGCCTCGCCGTGACGCAGGTCCAGCGCCTCGATGGGCTCGAGTACGTGGGCGAAAGTATGGCCGAGATTGAGCAAAGCCCGCCTGCCGGTCTCGCGCTCGTCCTCCTCCACAATCGCCGCCTTGATCCGCACCGAACGGACGATCAGCTCCTCCAGCACGTCCATGTCCAGGGCGGCGATGGCGGCTGCGTGTTCGGCGATGAAGTCCAGAAGAGAGACGTCGGCGAGCACGCCGTGCTTGACGGTCTCCGCCAGCCCGCATCGGAAACCGCGCTGATCGAGCGTGACGAGAACCTGTGGATCGATGGCCACCGCGCGGGGCTGCCAGAACGCGCCGATAAGGTTCTTGCCCAGCTCGCTGCGCCCGGCATCATCGGCGGGCAGGGGGAAGTTCACGCCCGTCTTGCCGCCCACGGAGGCATCGACCATGGCCAGCAGAGTGGTGGGGGCCTGGATGACCGGCACGCCGCGCAGGTAGGTGGCCGCGGCGAAGCCGGCAATGTCTCCGACCACCCCGCCGCCCAGGGCGATGACGGGGCCGGTCCGATCGAGCTTCGCCGCCAGCATCGCTTCGTACATCCCCTGCACCGTCGAGAGCGTCTTGCGCGATTCCAGCGCGACCAGTTCGCGAGTGACGACGGCGTAGCCGGCACTTTCCAGTGCGCGGGCGGCGATAACGCCGTGAGGCTCGGCGACGTTGGAATCCATCACCAGCATCGCCCGATCGTGCGGGGTCGCTTCTCTCGTGATCTCGCCGAGGCGATCCAGCAGGCCTCGGGCGATGTGGATCGCGTACGTGTCATGCGGAAGGTTTACGTCGATCGTCTGCATCACGGCCCGTTCTCCGCACGCCGTTTCAATTCATCCAGCGCCGCGGCCGGATCGTCCGGCAGGGTACCGGGATCTTCCTCATCCGTCTCGTCAGGCGCGGCCGGCGGACGGCGCGCGGAGATCCTGCGGGAGGTCCGGCGCAGGGCCATCATGAGCAGCAACAGGGCGATGAGCATGATCACGATGGCGATGGCGACGATCCAGAGATGTCTCCAGTCGTCGATTCCCGCGGTGCGGCGGTTCAACGGTTGGGGCAATGCACCGACGAACGCCGGGTAGCTGTGAGCCTGACCGTCGCGGGCCATCGCATCCACCCGCTTGTAGAAGCGGGCGAAGATCTCCACCCCCGCGCCGGGCTCCAGGCCCTCGCTTCCTTCCAGCCCCGCGACATATACCAGAATCGGCCGCCCCTGGTCGTTGCGTATGAACCACTCCTCGGCCATGTCGTACGGCGGTTCCAGCGGCGTCTGCTGCTCGATGCGGCCGGCGAGGCGGCAGAGGTCCCCCCGAAACGCATCGGGATCGGCGAGCATCGCCTCGAAGTCCGGATCCAGGCGCACCGGCTCAGCGCCGGCGCCTTCGGTCCACGCGGCCGCGTGCTTCGCCAGGGTGATGTACGCCTGTTCCTTGTGATCCCGACCGTCATAGGCGGTCTCGATGATGATGCGATCTTCATCGGTGAGCGGGCCGATCGCCGCGATTGCCGCGGCAAGGATGACGGACAGGAGGGGCATGTCAGTAGGGTAACGCGGCGAATCCAAAGCTGTTGGCGGGCAGGACTTTCCCCCCTCCCTGCAAGGGAGGGGGCAAAGGGGTGGGTCGAACCTGCGGAACAACCACATGCCCATCTCGTGCCCCACCCCCTCCCTGACCCTCCCCCTCAAGGGGGAGGGGAAGAGACAAGCGTCAGCGGGCGCTTTCAATCTCACCGCTTCTGGAACCAGTGGACGGCCGAGCTTTTGAAGGTGCAGTACAGGTCCGACCCGGGGGCGATGGCCATCTCCCGATGTGAGGCGTGCGTGATCATGGCGATGAGCGTGAGCTTGCCGATCTCGACCCGCACCGCCAGCGACCCCCCCCTGTGCTCCCAGTCCACCACCCGACACCGGAATTGGTTGCGGGCGCTGGAATCGAACGGCCGGCGGGAGAGGATCAGCTCTTCGGGCCGGATCCAGAGATGCGTCACGGAGGGATCCACACCCGGCAGATCAATCTTGAGTCCGTTCACGATGCACGCACCGTCGCGGATCTCATCCACCGCCAGCACGTTCTTCAGGCCTAGGAACTCCGCTACCTGCCGATCCGTTGGATGGATGAACACCTCTTCGGGTGTCCCCGTCTGCTGGAGGCGGCCGCCGAGCATCACCCCGATCCGCTTTCCCATGCACAGCGCTTCGTCCACGTCGTGCGTGACGTGGAGTATGGTTGTGCCGTTGCGCCGGTGGATGTCGCGGATAACCTCGCGCAGCCGATCGCGTACGTTCAGGTCCAGCGACGCCAACGGCTCATCCAGCAGCAGCAGTTGCGGCTCGATGACCAGGGCCCGGGCGAGGGCGACGCGCTGCTTCTCACCCCCTGAAAGCGTCTCCGGGGCGCGGTCGGCCAGATGGTCGATGGCGAGCAGCTCCATCATGTCCCGGGCGAGGGCCATGGCCACCGACGCTTTGCCGCCACCGCGCCGTCCGTAAGCGATGTTCCTGATCACCGACATGTGCGGGAACAGCGCATAATCCTGATACATCAGGGCGAATCCCCGCGCTTCGGGGGGAAAGCGCGTGATGTCCCGGCCGCCCCAGCGCACGGTTCCCCGATCCGGCCGGATCAGGCCCGCAATGATCTCCAGCATGATCGTCTTGCCTACGCCGGTCGGGCCCAGCAACGTGAAGTACTTGCCCGCCTCCACTCGCAGGCTGACGTCGGCAAGGCTGAACGACCCGAGGCGCTTGGAGATGGATTGCAGTTCAAGCATCTTCGCGCACCTTGCCGCGCTTCCTGCGGGCGATGAATCTCAGAATCACGAACAGGCTTACGCAGATGAGGATGAGCACCACCGCCGCGGATCGCGAATACGCCAGGCCATAATCGTTGAACCTCTCGAAGACGAGGACGGGCGTGGTCATGGGGTGATAGGCGATGATGACCACCGCGCCGAACTCGCTTATGCCGCGCCCCCACATCATGACCATGCCCGCGAGGATGTCGCGCCAGGCCAGGGGCAGGGAGATGGTCCAGAACACCCGCCGGGGCGATGCTCCCAGAGTTCGGGCCGCCTTCTCCAGTCGCACGGGGACGGCGGCGAAGGCCGAATGCGCGGCGTTGACCAAAAACGGCACGGAAACGAACGCCATCGCCAGCGAGATCCCGATGGCGGTGCCGGTGAAACCTCCGTCGGCGATCCGGCCCGCCAGCGATCGCCGGCCGATGACGGTGAGCAGGGCGATGCCCGCCGCCGAATGCGGGATGATGATGGGCAGGTCGATCACCGCCATCAGGACCGATCTGCCCCAGAAGCGCCGACGGGCGAGAAGATAACCCAGAGGCACGCCGGTGAGAGTGCATCCGATCGTGGCCGCGGCGGCGCATATTAATGTAAGGCGCACGGATTCAATAACCTGAGCATCCCTCGCTGCCTGCGACACCTCCCCGGGCTTCGCTGACAGCAACAGACCGAGAAGTGGGGCGAGAATTAATAATACTACCAGCGATCCCAGCAACATAAGGAGCAGGTGAAACCACGGTGTTCGCCCACGTGAGCTGAAAAGCGCCGAATTGGTCGGACTGGCGGACATCAGTTCAGGGTGATTGACAGTAACGTCGGAGCGATTCGGGCAATTCGTCCAATTCGCGGGTGATCGCGGGTACCATGGGCGACTGGCCGTTTCTCTCCATCACCGCCCGCCCTTCGGGCGACAGCAGCAGCTCGACATAAGAAACGGCCAGGTCACGACTTGGTGAGTCGCCGGGTATGGTGACTCCGTAGATGATCGGTTCGCCGCGGCGGGTGATCAGCTCGCCGATCTGCCTGCCGGTGATCTGAACCGTCGCGGTTGCGTACAGTTCGGCCAGGTTGGCGTTCCCGAGATTCACCTCATCGGGCAGAACGACGAACTTGAGATCATGCTGAGCGGCGACGGAGCGATAGATCGGCAGGTAATCGATTTCACCGGCTTCAAGCAGGGCCAGCAGGTCGGTCTCCTTCGGGCGGATGTAACGCCTGCCGTGCTTGGCGGTGAGCTGCGGTGCCAGACCCGGCTGCTGCAGGTGTTTCTCTGCGAGTTGGAACAGCATCACCGTGCGATACCCGCAGGGATCGCTGTCGGGATCGGCCCGGCCGAATGTAACATTCTCGGCCAGGAGGATACCAGTCCAGTTGTCGCGATTGATCCGGCCGGTCTCCCGGGAATGCCCGGTGTACGCCAGGACCATCTCGTTGGTTGCGAAGCGGATATTGAATGATGCATGGTCAGGCATCAGGAGGTTTTCTATGACCTGGTAATCGGCCGATCCGAGCACATCGCAGGGGCGGTTTAGATCGCTGACCTTCCGGGCGGTGTCGCGGCTGCCCGCGGCTTCGGCGAGCACGGTTACATCGGGATGTCGTTCTTCAAACAGTTCGCTGAGCTCCCTGAACGGCACGGAAAGACTGCCCGCGTGGAAAACTGTAAGCGTTCGGGCAGCAGCTTCCGTCGGTGAAGTCGTATCCGACCCTGATTGCCGCGGGCGGTCGCATCCGAGGAGCCCTGACACGAGGAGGGCGCCCAGCGACAGCAGCTTGCCGGTGCGGGCCAGACAGTAATGAACCGGTGGTCGCGATCGGATCATTTCGAATCCTGTTTTCCCTTTCGAGCTTCGTGCCCGGACCTGATGTGTGCCGTTTCTCTCACGACCTGGTACTTATGACCGGTTTGTCCAATCTCCCGAGAATCGGGAAGAACTCGACCTCCTCTCCGTTGTCGAGTACGGTTGTGCCGACGGGAACGCGGAAGAAACCGTCGGCCCTGCTCGCAGCGAGCAGATGGGCCGAGCCGTGATAGGCCACGGCCTGAGCCGTCCCGTCGGCGGCCAGTCGCGCGGGGACGAACTGGCAGCGTTCGGCGCTGCGCCGCTTGAATTTCCCGCCCAGCAGAACGCGGAAGGACCGCAACTCCGTCCGCCGGCCGCACAGCAGCGACCGGGCGCGGCGAAGAAACAGGTGAAACCCCAGGAGAACCGCCACGGGATTGCCCGGCAGGCCCAATGCAAACCGGCCCCGAGCCTCCGGCGCGGTCGCGAATACCGTCGGCTTGCCGGGCTTGATGGCCACCGAGCGAAAATGGATCTGCAATCCCGCCCGCTCCATGGCGTGAGGAACGAAATCATAATCCCCGACCGACACTCCGCCGGAGAGGATCACGCAGTCGGCGTCTTCAAGTCCGGCCCTGATGGCATCGGTGGTGGCGCTGAGATCATCACCCACAGAAGTCTCGCTGACCGGCATCATGCCGTGTTCGGTCAGCAGCCCCGCGAGCATGGGGCCGTTGCTGTTCATGATTCGGCCCGGCCTCAGGTCCGCCGGATCATCTGCAATCTCGTCCCCGGTGGAGATCACCGCCGCTCGAAACGGTCGGGCGACCTCAACTTCGGTGATGCCCGCGGAGATGAGGCACGCGATGCCCGGCGCACCGAGGACCGTCCCCGCCGGCGCGATGCAGTCGCCGACGCGGACGTCCTCGCCTTCCCGGCAGATGTTGGGCTTCTTCGATGAATGGATGATACGCACGCGCGATCCTTCTTCGCGGGCATGCTCGACCATCGCTACCCGCTCGGTCCCCTTCGGCACCGGCGCCCCGGTCATGACCTTCACCGTGGTTCCCGGCCGCAATGATGCGGTGCCGACACGGCCGGCGGCTACGGTTTCCAGCAGCTCATACTCGTCAGACTCTTTGTCCGGGCCGATCGCGTATCCGTCCACCGCAGACTTGTCGAACGGGGGGAGATCCAACCGCGCGAACTGATCGGCCAGGAGCGTCCGGCCCAGGGCCTGGCGCAGGGGGATCGTATCGCCGGCCATGGCGGACCCCGCGAGGGAATCGTCAACGAGCCGCAGCGCTTCCTCCAGGCTGATCATCGTCCTTTTTCCGTCAAATCGAGATTCCGCTGGTCGTGGAGAAACGCGAACCGCTCGCGGGCGAACTCGCCGACCTCTTCGGACAACTGCTGGTAGATGCCCAGCAGGTGCCGGCCTTCATCGGTCAGCTCCGCCCGGCCTCCGGCCGGGCCGCCCGGCCGCATCCGCAGCAGCCGGCGGCCGAGGTGTTTCTCCGCCTTCTTTATCATGTCCCAGGCGTGGCGGTAGCTCATGTGGGTGATCCTGGCCGCCTCACGCAACGTGCCGTGCCTGTCCGCCAGCTCCAGCAGCGCCGCCGGCCCCGGCCCGAACACGTGCAAATCGTCGGAGACAAACCACAGCTTGCACCGAACCGCCGGCCCCGGCTGGGAGAGGAATCGCCTGTGATCTGCCAGCAATTCAAGCACAGATTCGCAAAGAGCACGGCTCTCCAGGCAGCGGCGCAGCGCTCGGCGCCAGTTCCGGGTCGAACCGCGGGCGGTGATGGGAATATCGGCGTTGGCCAGCATGCGCTCGGCGTCGTCGCGAAAATCGGTCTGCCCCGCAACGGGCCCGATATAGATGATGATGTCGCCTCGCCCCTCGCGGGCCCAGGCATTGCATTCCACGACGATGTGCCGGCAGTCGCCGCGGCGCTCGGCGACGAACGCTTCGAGCTTCGTCTCGTCGGTAAGAAAGTTGTCCGGGCGATCGGCCCGCGGCTCGCCCTGGCCGAGCTTGGCGTATACCGATTCCGGCAGGAGTCGGCGCAGGCCGAGGGCGAGGTGAGTCTTACCCACGCCTCGGCCCGCAGCGGAAATCACCCACAGGACGCTCACGGGAAGATCCCCGGCTCGCAGTGGCAAACGTTGATGCTCAGGAAGCTGAGCGGGCGGCCCATCTGGTCCGGATTCACGCCCAGCCGCTCGGCCGCCTCGCGTGCTGCGGGGCCGGTGATCCAGCCGCCCGTCCACAGCGTGACGGCGTCGCACTCGCGCTGCTCGTCGGACCGGCGAACTGTGACCGCCGCCGGCCTGGTCAGCGACGGTGTTGTCGGCAGGCCCTCCTCACGCACGAACTCCCGAAGGGATTCGCGCAAGGGCTCCGGCAGTCGGAGAATCGAGCCTGCAGCACGTTCCTCACGATGGCTGGTCATGATTACTCTTCCGCCGCTGCTCGGGAGCCTGACGGCCGGCCTGTCCATCGGTGGCGGGCGCACCGTTATGCACCGCAGAATATATCGGTGCACGTCGGATGTGAAGACCCCACTCCAAGCCCGGTCAAGGGCCGGCGGCTGGGGATTTCGCCACGCCCGTGGACTGCGCGGCGGCAAAAGTAAGCCGACCGACCCGTTTTCCGGATCGGTCGGCTGGTTCGGTCAGGCCTCTGAGGGCCTGGATTGAGTTCTCAGTCAGGTCTCGCAGAACGCCATCAGAACGCCAACTGCATCTGGGTGCGGAAGACAATCTGACCGTCCTGACCCAGACCATCCTGCCGCCATCCGGCGATATCCGCGGAAACGGGAACGCCGTCAATGCCGTAGCCGATGTCCGAGGTCCATTTCAGGCCATGGCCCGCCCAGTAGCGGGTCACGCCGGCGGTGAAGATGTTCACGTCGTCAACGCCGGTCATGTCCGGATCGGCCCACTCCCAGCGGCCGAACAGCTCCCAGTCCGCGTTGAGGAAGTAGCCGCCCTGGATCAGGAAGGCCATTTGCTCCAGATCGACGGCAGCCGCACCGGTCGCGTCGTTCTCGGCCGTGGCATAGATAACCGCCGCGAACACGTTGGCGTTGCCAAACTCCACGGAGGCGTCGACGGTGAACCGGTAGATCTCCAGCTCATTGGGGGTAACCGTGCCGTACTCCTGAAGCTGATAGTGGAAGGCACCACCGATCATGAAGCCCATTTCCTCATCCGGCCAGCTGGCGAAGTCCTGGAACTGATCCCAGTTGCCCGAGAGAAGAGCCTCAACCCGCAGGCCGGAGGCCCACTCGGTGTCGTAGGTGCTCCAGGCAGTGTTGGCGGTGTTGGCGCCGTCCTGAAGGAACGCACCGGCGAAGTGGAACTGCTCGCCGAAGTAGTCCATCATCACGCCCTGGGTGCGGCCGGCGGTGAACCACTCGTTGATCAGGGAACGCTCCACCGCCTGCTGGTACATGCTGTGGACCAGCTCCTCCCGGAGGAACGGGGCCTTGAACTGGCCGATGGTCGCCGTCCATCCCGTGCCGTAGGCGTAGGAAATGTAGGCGTCCTCGAGGACGAAGGAGCCGCCGTCGCGGCCGAAGTTGCCCTCGATGAAATACGTCCAGTCCGGGTTGACCACGTTGCCGGAGAACCACAGCTTGGTGCGGGTGTTCTCAAAGCCCCATCGGGTGGAGTCCCCGCCGACACTTTCGTCCTGATTGTTGAAGACGAAGCGGGACTGCAATTGCCCGTTCATCTTCAGGCTGAAGTTGCCGTCGGTGCTGCCGAGGACAAAACCGTCGTCATAGCCGGCGGTCATGCCGCCCTGGAGGAGGCTGGCGCGGGTGTCCGCGTCGGCCAGAACGTCCTGAACGAGGCCGCGGATCTCTTCGGATCGCTGTTCCGTCAGCCAGTTATCATCCGCACTGAGCTTGGCCACCTCGGCTCTGAGAGCAGCGATCTCGGCACGGAGCGTTTCAGTGCTTGTCTCGGGGGTGTTGCCAAAGGCGCTGCCGCAGAGGGCAAGCCCCATGGCAACCGGTACAACGATGGCTGTAGTTGGATGCTTCATCAGCAGTTCTCCTAGCTTTTAGTGTCTCGGTTGACGCGTTGATCGCTGGTTCCAATCACGCGTCGACTTCATCCACCCGTAATGGAAAAAGCCGACAGTTCCCAGGCGGCGAGCACCCTACAGGCGGGTGCGGCCGGTTTCCACCATATGACCTTACCACCATTTGCCCGCGGAAGCGAATCGCAGACCGTTTCTTCGCCGGAACATCCAGACTCCGAGAAATGGTCCGAACTCTCCCGGCCCCGGCCCGTTCCGCCCTCGGCCGGCGGCTGCGGTACGGTGCAAGAGAGACAACGTCCGCTGAAGCTGGTCTTCCCGGTGGCCGGCCAGGTCATCCAAATTGAGGAGGGCCCCCTCGCCACCACCCGGGTGATAACTCCCGCATCCGCTTGGAGTTGCCGCTCGTTTTGGGCGCCGCGGCGGCCGTGCTCGGGCCCGAGGCCATCCGTCGGGCGGGGTTCATCGGAGGAAGCGGAGATTCTCTCGGGCGAGCCGCCTGATTGACGGACGAATCCGATCGCGCCCGCCGGAATGGGGCGGGTTTGCGGGGGCATCTCACCGCCCGCAATCTTGCGAACTCAAGATGCTCTTTCGCATCCCACGCGATCTGCCCGGCCGGTTTCACTGCCGGTGGCGGTTTCGCCCCAATCGCCGACGTCTGCTATATGATCGAGCTTGCCGTTGCCTCCAACGGTCAAGGAGATCAAAAGTGAAGCAGAAACGGCTGCTCAATTACTCCAACTGCTCGGGGTGAGCGGGCAAGCTGCCCGTTCAGGCGCTTGCACAGGTTGTGCAGGGACTTCCCCGGTTTCGCGATCCGAACCTGCTGATCGGAGCTGAGAACTTCTCCGATGCGGGCGTGTATCGCGTGGCGGACGATCTGGCCATCATCCAGACCGTGGATTTCTTTGCGCCCCTGGTCGATGACCCGTTTGTCTTCGGCCAGATCGCCGCGGCAAACTCACTCAGCGATGTGTATGCAATGGGCGGGCAGCCGAAGACCGCCCTGAACATCGTGGGGTTTCCCGACAAGGAGCTGGGCCTGGAAGTCTTGGAGCAGATCCTCCGGGGTGGGGCCGAACGGGCCGAAGCGGCCGGCTGCCTTATCGTCGGGGGCCACTCCGTGCGCGACGCCGAGGTCAAGTACGGCCTGTCCGTGACCGGCTTCGTGCATCCGGACCGGATGCTGACCAACCGCACGGCTCGGCCGGGGGATGTGATCATCCTTACCAAGGGTCTGGGAACGGGATTCATCATCGCCGCCAACCGTGGCGGACGATGCCCGACCGATGTCTTCGATGCCGCCTGCGCTAGCATGATCTTCCTGAATCGAGCCGCCTCGGAGGCGGCGGTGGCGGCCGGGGCCAGCGCCTCGACGGACATCACCGGCTTCGGACTCGCCGGTCACGGTCTGGAACTGACCAACGCCAGCGAAGTGACGGTGCGTATCGAGCTCGGCGCTCTGCCGCTCCTGCCCGGGGTTCAGGAGCTGGCGGTGAAAGAGAACTTCACCGGCGCGCTGGCCACCAATCGCAGGCATGCGGAATCATCAGTGCGATTCGAGGGCGAAGCGGGAGAATCGCCGCGCATCGAGTTCCTTTTCGATCCGCAGACCTCCGGCGGCCTGCTGGTGTGCCTGCCGGCTGAACGGGCCGGGGATTTCCTCGATCGTTGCCGGGACGGGGGGATCGAGCAGGCCGCGGTGATCGGCGAAGTCCTCGACAAGCAGGACGTCCACCTGATCATTCGGGACTGAACCCGTCGGCCGGCGCCTCGGGCGGGCGGCCGGATGCCGCGGGTCGTTACAATCCACTCACCATGATGAGCGAATCCGAACGGGTCGATCGTTTCTCGGCTTCCTACAACCGCATCGATCACGCCCTCAGCGAGATGGTCGGCGAGGCCGGCTCGACCGGCCGGCATCGCAAGCACGCCTTCTCGCGCAAGATCCGAATCCTCGCCAACCGCCAGAGGCGCTTCGTCCGTTACGCCGACTTCCTGCTGGAGATCGGCGAACTGCGCAACGCCATCGTGCACAATCGCACCGCCGACGAGAGCTACATCGCGGTTCCCAACGAGGAAACGGTGCTGGAGCTGGAGAAGATCGAGAAGCGCCTGCTCGATCCGGAGCGGGTGATTCCCCGCTTTCAGCGCAAGGTGCTCACGCTCGCGCCGGACACCACGCTGGCCGAGGCGTGGGAGCTGGTGCGCGACAGCGGCCGGTCGCGGTTTCCCGTCTACGGCCGGGAGGGTTTCATCGGCCTGCTCACCTCCAACGGCTTCGCCCGCTATTGCGCCGAACAGGCGGTAGAGGGCCGCCTGGAGCTGGATGCGACGAAGGTGCGGGTGGAGGACGTGCTCCAGGCCGATCATCGCAAGGAACATGTCGCCTTCGTGGCCCGCGATGCCCTGGTCGATGATGTGGACGACATGTACAGCCGCAAGGAGCCGCTGGAGGCGGTGATCATCACCGAGCACGGCAAGCTCAGCGAGAAGCCGATCGGGATGATCTGCGCTGCTGATGTAGCAGCCCTTGAATATTGATGCGGTCGAGATCCGACGCATCCGCCGCGCACGCCCCGCAAGCCTCCCCCAGCCGGTAAGATGCCGCCTCGACATCGCCCCTCGATGCCCGGAGCCGGATGCGGGAGCCCCCAGATGACGCGACAGTTGATCCTCGGCACGGCCGGCCACATCGATCACGGCAAGACCGCCCTCATCAAGGCCCTTACCGGCACCGATACCGACCGGCTCCCGCAGGAAAAGGAACGCGGCATCACCATCGACATAGGTTTTGCCTTCCTCGACGTGGGCGACTACCGCCTCGGCATCGTCGATGTGCCCGGCCACGAGCGGTTCATCAGGAACATGCTCGCCGGTGCCGCGGGGATCGATGTCGCCATGCTCGTGATCGCCGCGGACGACTCGGTCATGCCCCAGACCCGTGAGCACCTTGCCATCCTCCAGCTTCTCCAGATCCGTCACGGCCTGGTCGCCCTGACCAAGACGGATCTTGCCGATCCGGACTGGGTGGACCTGGTCGAGGAGGATGTGCGCGGGGTGGTTGCGGGCACGTTCCTCGAAAACGCGCCTATCGTCCGCACCTCCGCCGTGGCCGGCGATGGCATGGAGGAATTGAAGACAGCGCTGGCGGAAGTCTGCGCAAAAGTTCCGACCGACGAGACCGGCGACATCTTCCGTCTCGCCGTTGATCGCTCGTTCGTCGTCTCCGGACTCGGAACCATCATCACCGGCACCGTCTGGAGCGGCGCTGCGAAAGTAGGCGAGGATGTCGAGTGGCTGCCCGCGGGAAAGAAGCTGCGCATACGCGGCCTGCAGACGCACGGTAAGGATACCGACACGATCGTCCGCGGTCAGCGGGCGGCGGTCAACCTGCAGGGCGTGCATCACACGGAGATAAGGCGCGGCCACGAACTGGCCACGCCGGGCCATCTCAAACCGTCACGCCGCATCACCGTGCGTCTGACTGCGCTTGCCGAAAGTCCCTGGCCGATCGCGCACCGCTCGCGCCTGCGCCTGCACATCGGCACGCA
>CP070772.1:3612396-3631274 GCA_020345805.1 Phycisphaerales bacterium
GGGGCGGGACGGCCGAGTGCGCCTTGGTCGTGCAGGGCGTGGGATGATCGGGGGCGACGAGAATCCGCCATTCATCATGCTCGCGCAGGGCTTCCAGCATCGGCCCCACGATCAGGTCGTCGATCTTCTCCAGCGCCTTGACCTTCTCCGCCGCGTTGCCTTCGTGGCCCGCCTCGTCCGGCGCTTCCACGTGCACCGTTACCAGGTCGTAGCCGTCCAGCGCTTGCACGCCCGCCTGGCCTTTGCCCCCGTAGTTGGTGTCCAGGTAGCCGGTTGCGCCGGGGACTTCGATCAGCTTCATGCCCATGCACACCGCCAGGCCGCGCATGATGTCCACGCCGGTGATCACCGCCCCGGACGGGCCGTAGCGCTCGAAGAACGGCTCGAGCACGGTAGGCTTGCCCTGCCCCCAGAGCCAGATATTGGTCACCTCGGGCCGCCCGGCCTTGAGGCGCTTCTCGTTAACCGGATGCTCCACCAGTATCGCCGCGGCACGATTCATGATGTCGATGATCCGCTCGGCTCCCCTCCCCTTCGGTGGGAAGTCGGCCACGGGCTGATCGGGAATGTCGTGCGGCGGCTGGCATATCAACTCCATCTCCGCTGCACCGGACAGCAGCATCAGGTTGCGATATGACACACCCGCGTGGAACTCGCACGGATCGTCCTTGAAAAGCTTGTTCAGGTCCGCAACCAGCCGGTCGGCTTCGCTCTGGTCGATGTGATCGGCGGTGAAGTCCTTCATCCGGCCGTCTTCGACGGTCACGAAGTTGCTGCGGAAGACGATCTGGTCCTCGGCGACGTTGAGATGTTGGGCGGCGGCCTCCAGGGCAGCCCGGCCCGTGTAGCACGCCACCGGGTCGTACCCCAATAGAGACAGAGTGGCCACGTCCGTCGCGGGCGTCAAGCCATCCGGCACGGTGAGGATCCGCCCCAGCCGGCCATTGAGGGAAACCCAGTCCATGTTGGGGATGTTCGCCGCCTCCAGGGGAGTCCGGCCGTCCAGCTCCGCCAGCGGATCATCGGCCGCCCCGTCGGGAAGGATGATGACGTACTTCATCGGCAGAGGCCTTTCAGCGTGCGCCGGTTCGCGGGGCCTGCCGGGGCGGGAACCCGGTCAGGCAGTCGCAGAACCGTGAGGGGGCAAGCTAGCAGGCCTCGGCGGGGAATCAAGCGCGGCGATCGCGGGCAGCTTGGGCCAGGGCGTGATGTTCAATTGCGGGGGGAAACGAAAAAGGCCGCCTTGATTCGGGCGACCTCTTTCGTGGTTCTCCCGTCGGGGCGTGCTTCGCACCCTCCTGCTTCACCTCGCGCTTCTTCCCACTGAGCTCCTCCGAACCCCTCCGAGCCTGTGGGGGTCAGGCGCACGCACTGTGACAGGAGATTCACGTCACCGAGCACATAAGCAGTAACCGATCCATGCTGACGGCAATGTCCTGTCCTGTCAAGGGCCATAACCTTTTCCTGATGGAATCGATTAGTGGAGAATGGAGGTATCGGCAGATGGAGAGCCGCCGGGACCTCCCAACTTGCCCAGAATGACGGGCCGCCGAGTTCGTTCCTGGCCGGTCCCTACTCGCACGGCCCCCACGACCCGAGGATGATGAACACATCGTCAATGTTGACCTTGCCGTCGACGTTCACATCCTCCGGGCAGTCATCGCACGTGCCCCATTTCCCGAGGACTCTGAACAGATCATCAATGTTGACCTTGCCGTTGTCGTCCACATCACCCAGGCATTCGCAATCGTCGGGGATGCCATTGTTGTTCTGATCCAGCAGCCACAGGCCATGGTAATTGACGGACACGCCGATGTACGAATCGCCTCCACAGGCGGTCGAGCTGACATCATCGGAGGCGGTCATCGTGATGACCACGTGCGGCCCATCCTCAAGAAGCGAGTTGAACATGGTCGCGGACACGATGACCTGGGCTTCGTCGGGGGGGTTTGCGCAATCGTCGCTGTCCTCTTCGAACAGCCGCGCGATCCACGCGCCGTTGATGTCCACGTCGATCCACTCGTAAGTCGCGCTGAGGTCTGCATAAGCGGTGAAGGTGAGGGACACATCCTCCATGGCCCGCGGGGCGTTGGTGATGGTATAGCTCTGCGGCGAGTTCTTGCCGATGGGCGACAGCTCACCCGAATCGCGATCCAGCGGATAAAGCAGGCCGCTCCAGCTTGCGTAGCAGTCGAAGGTGACGTTGATGTACGACTCGCCCCCGCAAGCCCCGGCATTGACGGAGTCCGTGGCGGTCATGGTGATCACCACGTCCTGTCCATCCGAGAAGAGCGAGTTGAAGAGATCCATGGGTACGATCAACTCGTCGGTGACGGGCGGATCGGCGCAGTCGTCGCCGTTCTCGACGAATACGTTGCCCACCCACACGCCATTGATGTCGACATCGATCCACTCGCTGGGCGCGCTGAGGTCGGCGTAGGCGGTGAATATGAGGGAGACATCCTCGAGGACCTCCGACAGGCCCGAGATGGCGAAGGACTGGGGCGAGTTATAGCCGATGGGCGAAAGGGGGCCGGACTCGATGTGAGAATCAGCGGGCGTATCGAGGCATTCATCGGGCACACCATCGTCGTTGCAGTCCTCGCTCACGCCGTAGGCGACGTCGCAATCATCGGCCACGTAATTGTTGTTGCAGTCGTTGACTTGGTGTTCGGTGATGTCGTAGAAGTACGCCGCGCCTGCATCGGCGCCCTGCTCGTTATCATCCCCGTAGGCGCCGAGTAGTAGCCGATTGCCGGAGACTGAAACCGACCGGCCGAACCGGTCAGCCTCCGCGGCGTCGAAGGCAAAGAGCTTGGGGCGGTGATACCAGCGAGCCGTCTGATCGTCGTACTGGAAAACGTAAACACAGCCGGTCATCACGCCGTCAACATCTCTGCCTCGGGAGACTCCGACCGCGGCCACATCGCCATCCAGTGCGATCTCAATGCCGAACCAGTCGTTCTCCTGCCTGTCCACGGCGGTCAGTCTGTGCTGCTCTACCCATGCCTCACCGTCATATTTGTAGAGATAGACCGCCCCGCGATCTTCATCGGCCCCGCCCGCGCCGATCAGCGCGAGACCCTCATCCATTGAGATCGCGCAGCCGAACCCATCACCATAGTGGCTATCGGATGGCGTAATGAGCTGCTGCTCCACCCATTCGTCGCCGATTCTGCGGAATGCGTGCACCTGCCCTCGATGATTGGAGCCGCCGCTGCCGGGAGCGCCGGCCAGAATGAAATCACTGGACATGGCCAGACCGCAACCGAAGATGTCGTTGGCCCCGGGTTCGTCGGCCGTCACATTCTCTTCCAGGAACCAATCGGCGCCGTCGTGGCGGTACACGTCCACCGAACCGGCGCCCTGAATCAACTCACTGTCCCACCACACGCTTAGAGCGATGACGTCATCCTGGATCGCGATCGGCCCATCGTACCAGTAGAAATACACCAAACTGGTGCCTGCGTCGAGCTTCGCCTCCCAGATCCACTCCGTACCGTTGAATCGGAAGACGAAGGCCGCGCCGTACGAACCTCACCCATCGGGCCGGGATGCCGCGACTACCGCCAGATCGCCAGCCGCTGCCACCGCCAGGCCGAAAGCCCGATACTCTTCATTGGGAATGTCCGGAGGAAGCAGCTTCGCCTCTTCCGTCCATTGTGTCCCGTCAAAGCGGTAGATGAACGCCGACCCGTGATCGTCGTGTGATGCGCCGATGATCGCCAAGTCGCCGTTGACGCAGACCCCCGCGCCGAAGTGGGCGTCCATTCCGACATCTGAGCCAATCAGCTTGGAATGGACCTCCTCGGTGCATTGAGCAGACGCCGGGGCGGCCGGAACCGCCGCCGACAGCAAGCCGCATGTGAGATACCACGCCGCAGACCTGATCTGGTGGTTCATACCCCTGCTCCATATCGCCACCCGGTCCTGGTTTCTCATTTCAGGATACGGCAGTCATGCGGGCAAGGTTTCGATGGGTGCACCGGCAGAGGCAGTATCCGCCCGCCCCACACCAACCGGCAATCGCTACGGACGGGGGCGGGGAGGGCGGAATAGTCCTAACTGACTGTGCTGAAGCAGTTTAGCAGCATCCCGGGCGGGAGCCTGTTCCCAGCTCAGCCATTGTCTGGGGCGAGAGCTGAGTTGGCGGCCGCCGGAGATGCAACCCTCTTGGGCGATAGATTTGACTGATTTACCCAGCCGGGCTAGATTTCGCAGAGGGATTGCGGGCGGACTGCACCGCAATCCCACCATCAGGATGGCCGCCTCGCTACAAGGGCGAGTGGTTGTCCACACCGACGCGATTCTCCCCCCCCGAAGATCACGATCGGTTCAGTCTCTCGGGTGCGGAGTTTCGAGATGTTCAACATCTATGTGGGCAATCTTTCCTTCGACGTCAGCGAGGAGGAGGTTTCCGGCCTGTTCTCGCAGTACGGCGACGTCGAGCGCGTGAATCTCATCACGGATCGGCAGACCGGTCGCCCCCGCGGTTTCGGCTTTGTGGAGATGGCCGAGGAGCAAGCCGGACGCGCCGCCATCGAGGCGCTGAACGGCGTCGAGCTGCTCGGACGAGCCATTACCGTCAACGAGGCGAAGCCTCGGACGGATCGTGCCGGCGGCGGTGGACGCGGCGGTCGACGCGACCGCTGGTAAAGTCGGCCTGACAGCTTTATCGTGGCCCAGCGCCCGGTCACGCTCAGGGGATTGCGCAGGTTGCTCTGCGCCTTCCCTCAAGGCTGTGATGCGCGCGGTGCCTCCAGGTCCATGCGCGATGGTCCGAGGCCGCAAATTGGATGGCGGAGCCGTCAACGATGAACGCAAACAGCCTGATCGATTCGCTGGAGTGTTTCCCGGACGTGGTGGGGGCGCTGGTGAAGCCGCTGCCCGATTCCGATGCGAGGTGGAAACCCCCTGACGGGGCGTGGTCGATCCTGGAGATCATCGCTCATCTGGCGGATGAAGAAGTCGAGGACTTCCGAAGGCGGGTCGAGATGACGCTGAACAATCCTCACCAGCCGTGGCCTCCGATCGATCCGGAAGGATGGGCGGCCGAAAGGCGCTACGACCGGCGCGATCCGGCTGAAGAGCTGAAGCGATTCGCCTCGGAGCGGGAGGCGTCCGTGCGGTGGCTGAGGACGCTCAAGGATCCCGACTGGGCCAGAGCCTATGAGCATCCGAAGCTCGGCCCGCTCCGGGCCGGCGACGTGTTTGTCTCATGGGTGGCCCACGACGCGCTGCATCTGCGGCAGATTGCCAAGCGCAGGTTTCAGATCGCCCAGCGCGACGGCGGCGGTTTCCGTACCGACTATGCAGGCCAATGGTCGGTTTGATCGGCTGACCCGATGATCGCCGAGACACGCAATCGCGACCTGCTGGAACGACTGCTCCGCAACGATGAGGTGTGGGGCGGTTATGCGCTGGGAGATCTCCAGGAGCCGCACTTCTCGCGAACGAAATGGCATCTGTGTGAACTGGTGGACTCCTGGGCGCTGGTGATGTCCTACGCCTTTGGTGAGAGCCTCACGCTGATGACCTTCGGCGAAGGCCAACTCCTGGCCGAGATCCTGCGCGATCTGAACTTGAGCGGCCGGTGCGACCTGCACGTGCATCGCGATCATCTGGACTTCGTGCGGCCGCTGTTTGACGGCGATTGGAAAGCGTTTCTCAGGCTGGGACTGGACCGGGCGGATTTCCGGCCGGCAGAGGGTCCGTTCGATCTGGAAGTCCGGACGCTGAGGAATGATGATGCGCCGGCGGCCCTGGAACTGTACCGGCATTACCCGCAGAACTTCTTTGCCCCCGAGCGCATCGAAGAAGGGCAGTATGTGGGGGGGTGGCGGGCTGAACGCATGGTGGCGGTGGCGGGAACGCACGTGGTTTCGCCGAGCTTTCGCGTAGCCGCGGTGGGCGACATTGTCGTTGATCCTTCCTGCCGGGGGGAGGGCATCGGCGCGGCCCTGACCTCCTTGTTGTGCCGGCGCCTCTTCGAAACGGTCGACCTGATCGTTCTGAACGTGGCGGAGGACAACACAGCGGCGAGGCGGTGCTACGAGAAGCTCCGGTTCGCCCGAGCGGTCGCCCATTTCGAGGGTTTCAGCATGCGTCGCGCGGGAGTGACCTGAGGTAACGGATCACAGCGGCTGCATCTGATAGAGCGGCGCGATGACCGCGAGGAAGCAGCCGAGGATCATGGCCAGCGGAATGAGCAGCAGCAGGATTCCCAGGGCAATCCAGGCGGAGCGGCCCCCGGGTTTGTGACGCAGAAGGAAGAAGCCGCAGAGCATTGCCGGCAAAGCGGCGAGGAGGATCCACCAGGGCTGTTCAATGCAAAAGAGGACAGGGTTGCTCGGCGGGGGGTAGTCCGGGCCGCGCTTCTCAAGCATGGCTTCCAGCAGGTGGAGGATGAAGTAACCGAGCACCGCGAGGACGAAGCTGCTGACGACGAGCGCCACTCCCGCCACCCGGCCGGACCAGATTCCGAGAGTGCTGGCGCTTTCGCTGCACACGGCCCTCACCCGTGAACAGATTCACATGACGCGACGGCCGGTCTGTTCGATCTAGCCGTCGAAACCGCCGGTGGGCATACCCATGCCTCCAGCCGCCTCAGCCGCCCGCTGCTCAAAGTCGGTGATGAAGTCTTCGAAGGTGGCAAACTGCCCGTCATTGATCGCCACCGCAGCGTCGCCCATGACCCGGCCCATGAGCGAGAACATCTGGCTCATCCCGGTCAGCATCGCCATCCCCATCTCATCCATCTCGTCCCCCGCACCGCCGGTCATCTCGCCCATGCCGCCCAAGTCACCCACATATTCCTCCGGGCTGCCCAGGTACCACTGGTTGCCGATCATCGTGATCGGAACAGACTGGCTCGTGCCGTCGTTGAGCGTCAGGAAGACAGACCCGCGATCATCGCTCACATCCTCCAGAACGGCATCGACGACCGTCGGGATGTCGTCGATTGATGGTCCGGCGCCGCCCGTGAATCCGGGAAGGTCCTGCAGGCCCTTGCCGAAGGCGGTCTGGAGAGCCGTCTCCAGCCGGCCCATGTTGCGGTACATGCTCAGGATCCCTTCCAGCGCCTGCCGCACCGTCGGGTCCATCCCGGAGACTTCGGTCAACGGGATCATCAGATCGAACATCCCGGCGATGGAAATGCCGCTGTCCATCTGCTTCAAAGCGGCAATAAGAGCCTCGGGAGACTCGGCGCCTCCGGTACCGGATGTTGATGCGGAGATGTCTCCGCCGGCCGGAGGCGAAGACGGCACGGGCGCCTCGGGCATGGGGCTGCCGGTGAGTTTGGCCAGGGCGGTGTCCACGCCGATCTTGAAGGCCTCCACCTCCCGCTGACCTTCGCTGCCTCTGACGGTCGCCAATGTGCTCTGGGCACTCTGGTAGGCTCTTGTTGCGTTGCCGATTGCTCCCTCGTACTCGCGCTCGGCCGAAGACAGTTGCGATTGGAAAGCCTGCGGATCACCGAGCAGGTCGCCGGTGAGCAGAAGCTGCCGGAGGACGACGGCCCGATCGGCGGCCACCCGGGCGATGTCCCAGTGCATGCGGCCCTGGAGTTCATTGATGCGTGCCTCGAGGACCTTGGCATCGTTGCCGTCCTCGCTGCGCGGTCCGCTGGAGGCCCGGCCGGCTTTGGCGGCGGCTTTGCCCGCCTCCGAGTCCGCCTGCGTAAGGTCGTCGCCCACCTTGGCATAGAGATCGTTCAGCGTGGTGATCGATTCTTCGGTCAGCTCGTTGAGGGTGGAGGCGAGGCTTTGCCGCAGGTCGGCAATGGCCCGGCGGGTTGCGGCCGCAGTATCCGCGGTCAGTTGGGCCAGGTCATCCAGATCGCCCTCGGAGGCTTCGACTGCCTGGAGCAGAGCTTCCATCTGGTCGGCGCGGGCCTTGACAAGGTCATGTTCCGGCTGCAACTGGAAGTCCAGCTCGATCCTTCGCTGGGAAATGTCGTACTCGATGCGGTCGGCTTGGCGCTCCAGGCCGATGGCTCGTTCGTAGGTGGAGAACCCATCGGCATAGCCGGATTCGGCCGACTGGCGCCGCAGGGCGTTGGCCTGGTCCGTCAACCTCGTGGCTTCCTGGGCATCCCGAGCGTTCTGAGCGGTGCGTTCGGCGATCGGTTCGTCCAGTTCGGCGAGCCGGCGGTTGAACTGATCCAGCGCCACCAACGACATGTTGCGAACCTGCTCCAACTCGCGTTGATGAGATTGTGTCTCAATCTGCTCCAGTGCTAGGGCGGTGGTCTCCAACTCGCCGGCCGCTCGCACGTTGCTGAGGATCACCGCCCGCTGTTGGCGGTGACGGGCCTCGATCTCCTCAGCCTGCGCCAGACTCATGAGGGCCAACTCGCGCAAGGCCGTAGCAGCAAGCATGTGCTTGGCCGCCAACTGCCCGTCTTCACCTTCACCTTCACGGATCTTGCGAAGATCCCCGATCGCCTCTCGCAGGGACCGCTCGACGTTTGCGAAGTCCGGATCGGACGGGTCAAGCCGAACGAGGGTTGCGCTGGCGATGCTCTCGGCGGCCGCGGCGATCGCCTCATGAGTCTTTTCCCGTTGCTCCGCGGCCGAATCCTTACAGCCGCCCAGAGTCAGCGCCAGGGCCAGGAAGGCTGCGAGTGCGACCGGGAAGAGTCTGTCTCTGCTGTTCATCGAAACGCCTCGTCAGGAAGAAGGATGCAGGACCTGCCGTCGAACGCGACACCGGCGCGAGGAGCCGACGAACCCGGGCGGCAGGGCCGACCGGCGGTAACCGGTGCGGTAACGCCCTGCCGGGGGCGCAACCAAAGCTCGTCGGTGGTCCCGATGCCGCGGAAGGCATCACGCCACCATCTGTTGAACGAAGCATAGTAGCAGCAACTGTGGTCCCGTGTAGGGTTAAGCGGCGAATGGCCCGCACCTGCCGGTTTCCCGACGAGGGGCCGGTGGCCGGTTGTGAGGGTCATCGGGGTTTGCGGCCACCGTCATCGCCCTCACCCCCGTCCTCCGGACCGGAGCCGCCTATTTTCGGCGGTTCGTATTCAACGGGGTAGTCCGGACGGGGCTGCATCATCGATCTGATCCACGCCAGGGCATCCCGCAGCAGGCGGGGATTGACGGGGCGGAAGACCGGCTTCCACCCCTTGACGTCCGGGTGAGGCATGCGGGCCTGGTCGCGGGGCAGGCCGTGCTGGATGATCAGCGACATCTCCGGGTCGTCGTAGTTGATCAGAGGCCAGGCCGGATCAATCTCCAGCCGCTCCAGGATGAGGAGGTTGGTGCAGCGGACACGCTCGTCCTTGTAACCTCGCCGGTGCAGGAAGAGGCGGCCCGCGTGTACGCCGCCGTGGCAGCGGCTGGTGGCGCAGTTGTTCATCAGCCAGGTGTTGTGCACCCGCTGGCGGAACATGTTCAGCGCGTACGGTTCGCTCAGCACCTGGATCTGGTCGTACAGCTCCCGAGCCCGGAGGTCGAACATCAGCCTCGTAATGTCGATGGGGTCGGCCCGGAACATTGCGGTGCGCCCGGTCTGGGAGGCCGGGATCTGCTTGTTCGTGCCGTAGCTGGTGATGAGCTGCCGGATCGTATCGGGACCGATGGTCAGCTTCGGCGGCCGTTCAAAGTCGATCTCATAGACCCTGATGATGTTGACGTCCCTGTGGGTGAGGATCTTCGTGGGGAGCAGGTCCTTTTCGGTCACCATGCCGGTCTCCCGCTCCTCGCCGTCCGGATTGGCGGGGGATGGGCGGCCGGCATCTTCATCCAGCGGAGGCGGCGTGCCGAGGGCGAGCTGGGCCTGAACGACGGTGAGCAGTTGCCTGGCCTCGGGCGTCTCCTTCTTCGCGACCAGTTCCTTCAGCTCCTTTTCCGCCAGTTCGTAGCGGCGCTGAGCCATCAGCCACCAGCACAGCCCCAGATGCTCCTCATGCATGTTGGGGCCGATCGCCGAGCGGTAGGCTTCGTATTTCTCCTCAAAGGAGGGCTGAAGGATCACGTGGTGCACCACGGGGCGCTTGAGCCGGGAGCGGATTCCCTCTATCTCCATCAGGACGTACTCGAAGGCGTCCTCGAGGATCAGCCCCTCCTGGATGCGACCGTTGCGGAGGATGACCACCCCCGCTTGGCCCGGCTTGGGCTCCACCAGCCGAACGATCTCCAGTATGCGGGCCTTGGCGAAGCTCTCCAGCACCCCCTCCGGCGTGCGTACCACGATGACCTCATCATCCTCCAGCTCCAGGAATCCCGTGACCATCAGGTTGCGGTTGACGTACAGGATGACGCGCTGCTGGCCGCCGTCCCGGTCGGCCCCGTCAGCCTTTCCGTTTTCGTCGCGGATCTCGGTTTGGGCGTCCGCGTCCCCCGTGTGGCCTCCTTCATCCTGCCGGCCCAGATCCGGCGGGATGGAGGGCGCGAGGCGTGCGGATCCGGCCGCCGCGGCGAGCAGCAGCGAGGCGCCCAGCACCACCAAAACCAAGATGGGGAAACGGATCGCGTTCATGAGAGTATTGTCCGCAGGTGGCCCCGGACAGGTCAACGTCCGGCCTTGCCCAATCGGCCCGGTTCGGCGAAGCTGAACACCTTCATTCTTGCACCTGGACGCTCGGCGTCGCTGAACCTTCCCCTTTTTCTTCAGGAGCAACCCCATGAAGCTCGGCGTTATGGCAGCCCTTTTCACCGGAATGTCCCTTGATGACGCGCTGGATTACTGTGCCGGGGTCGGCCTGGACGCCATCGAGCTGCCCGCCGGCCCATATCCGGGGCAGCCGTTCTTCAATCCCAAGGAGGTTCTGGCGTCAAAGAAACGGCAGGAGGAGATCAAGGCCAAACTGCGGGATCATGATCTGGAGCTCTCCGCGCTCGCCGTACACGGAAACCCCGTCCATCCGGACAAGGCCCACGCCAAGGCCGACCACGAGCTTTTCGTCACCGGCGTCAAGCTCGCCCGCAAGCTCGGCACGGACACGGTCGTCACCTTTTCCGGATGCCCCGGCGGGTGCAAGACCGACAAGACGCCCAACTGGGTCACCTGCGCCTGGCCTCCGGATTATCAGGAGATACTCGCCTACCAGTGGGACCAAGTTCTCGTGCCCTACTGGACCGAGCAGGCCAGGCTCTGCAAGGACCAGGCGGTCAAAGTCGCCTGGGAGGCGCACCCCGGCTTCTCCGTCTATAACCCCGACACTCTGATTCGTCTTTCGAAGCTTGCCTCCAAAGCCGCGGGCATTCGGGGCAAGACCCCGCTGGGGGCGAATCTCGATCCCTCGCACTTCTTCTGGCAGGGGATCGACCCCGTTCTGGCGGCACGGGCCTTGGGCGAGGCCGGGCTCCTTTACTATGTCCACGCCAAGGACACGGAGCTGGACCGCCATGAAGGCCCGGTAAACGGCTACAACGACGCCCGGCCCTACGGCGATCTCAAACACCGCTCCTGGACCTTCCGGACCTGCGGCTACGGCCACGGCGATGAGTTCTGGAAGCCGTTCGTCTCGATGCTCAAGCGCTACGGGTACGACGGTGTGCTTTCCATCGAGCACGAGGATCCTCTCATGAGCGTCGAGGAAGGTTTCGAGAAGGCCGTCGGCTACCTCTCCGAGGTCATCATCGAGGAGACGCCGGGCAAAGCGTGGTGGTGCTAGCCGCAGCTGCCGAGACTCTCTTCATCGCCCCGGTTCGTCGGCCCGGGGCGATGTCTTGGCCTAATCGGGCGTAGGTGCTGCGATAACCGTCCCCATCGCGCGGCTCCTCACCCCACCATCGATCGATACCTTGGCCTTAAAGAAAAACGCCGCTGCCGGGGTGGCGGCAGCGGCGCTGATTGTCGTCAGAACTACAAAGTAGCGGGGTCCCTGAACATTACCGACGGCGACGGCCGATGAGCCCGGCCAGGCCGAGCAGGGCCAGAGCGCCGGGAGCCGGGATCGGAATCAGGAGCTCCTGATAGAGGCTGAGCTGCTCGCCATCGGAGGTCATGTTCATCTTGACGGCACCCTCCATGTAGCCGTCCTCATCGGTGGAAGCATTGATGGTGAACTGCCCCATGAGGACTCTCAGCTCGGGACCGGCGAAGGACAGCGGATCGTCCGGGGTGCGGAAGACGCCGCCGTCATTGGCGAACCAGTCGGTCTCGTCCCAGGTGGGCTGTACGCCGGGGAAGGCGATGCCCAGGGGAGCGCCGGCCTCAGAGTCGTCGGTGCCGATGGTCCAATAGCTGTCGTAGTGCAGGAACTCGACGAAATCGTCGAAGAACGCGTTGTGCGCCCAGTGTCCGCCGGCGGTGTCATCGTTGTAGTAGGCGGTGTTGGTGTGCAGCCACCAGGGCTCGACGTCACTGCCGCCCATGCCGGTGAGCTGATCCAGTTCGTTGTCAAACGTGGCATAGAGGCGGTAGGTGATGGTTCCCGGAGGTGCGTCGTACGCCGCGTTGGTGTAAACCTCGCTGACTACCCCGAGGTATGCAGCGTTCGCGACGCCCGCGAGCATCAGGGAACCGGCAAAAACTGACAAGACCTTTGTGTTCATGAGATGGACCTTTCTTCTCTAGTCTCTGTTCTCTGGTCTGACGGTTACTAATTCGCTACGGCTCGCGCCGTCTGCCCGAGCGCAGCACACGTACAAACAAACAAGGCCAACAAAGGCCACGAATTCCTGTTGTGGAAGATTCTCTACTCTCTGCTTCTGCAACCCTCTCTTTGCGGTTCTCTCTCTTCCATCAATCTCTCTTCTCCCCCCGTTGCCGGGAGGCAGGGAGACTGCTCCCCGAGGGGAACAACTCCCGTCAACCATCACGTATAACTCGGTCTGATACCCCTGTAAAGGACTTCCTAAAGATTTTCAGGGACTTTTTGCCCCTTTGTCGGCGGATGAGGCGTTGCGGGCCTCCTGCTGCCGCAACGAGGCTGATTACCGGCACCATCAGCGCCGGGGTCCGTCTGACCGGAATCGGCGGGAAGGGGTTGCTGGGGAGGGCGGAGAGTCTAGCGGCGGCGGGATAATGCCCGATCCATGTCGCGCTTCGCCTCCCGCCGGTCCAGGGCTTGCCGCTTGTCCGCCTTGCGCTTGCCCCGGCCCAGACCGATCAGGAGCTTGACCCGGCCGCGGACGAAATACATCTTCAGAGGAACGATGGTCTGGCCCTTGTCCCGGGTTTTTGCGGCAAGCTTGCGAATCTGGCGCCTCTGGGCAAGGAGGGCCCGCGTGCGAGTCGGTTGATGCTGATTGGCCTCGCCCGCGGGCGGATACTCGGCAATATGGACTCCGTGGAGCGTGAGGGCGAGCGGCGATTCCACCGCCCGAATATAGCCCTCGGCGAGGCTCACCTTACCCTCGCGAATCGACTTCACCTCCGTGCCGAGGAGCCTGATGCCGCATTCCAGGGTGTCCTCGATGAGGTAGTCGTGACGGGCCCGGCGGTTGTGTATCTCCGGCTCGTGCGGAGTTTTTCGCTTGCGTGAAGCCATGGTGTGTGGGGGTTTGGGAACAAATGGCAAAGTGAGCGAAGTCGACGGCCGAATCCGAAAGAGATGCATCCATTCAGCCGTAAGGCCGGTATGGACAAGGGGAGGCCGCGGTGCGTACGCGCGTACGAGTCCGCCGATCCGGCGGGAGGAAGCCGCGGTCTCGGCTTCGGAGGCGGAAAAACTATTGTAGCCGAAGGTTACAGCGCTCAGAATGTATGAATCAAGGAGGGTGCCTGTTCGCCCCGCAGGCACCCCGGTTGGTCAACTTACGCGAGGAAGAGCTGTCATGAAAAGAGCCACATTGTGCCTGATGAGTGCGGGAGTGCTCCTGACGATCGCCGCATCGCCGGCATCGGCCGCGAACCAGTCCGCGATCACCAAATCCCGGTTCCTGCAGGAAAGGCCCCAGACGGGCCTATACGAGACCGACGGCCGCATCACCCAGGTCTTCGGCCGGGCGTTCTCCCACGGGACGTCACCCGAGCAAAGCGCCCGAACCTTCCTGGACGAGTACGCCTCAATGTTCGGCGTTCCGCCTCAGGAGCTCGTGCCCGAGGGCCCGGGCGGACTGCATCAATTGCCGATCATGTACAACGCCGAGACCGACTCGTACAAATTCACCGGTCTCTACTACACCCAACAGCGGGACGGCGTTCCCGTGTTCCGCTCGCGCCTGACGCTGCTGGTCCGCAACGAGGCGGAGTATCCGCTGGTGCTCGCATCGGCGAATCTCCACGACCTCGGCGATTTCGACCCAAGCACCGGACCTCGACTCCTGAATGCAGGCCGGGGCGTCGCCAACGCCCTGAAGTTCGCCCCGACGCTGATCGAATTCACCCAGCCGGAACTGGTGATCTGGGCCGGAGTGGACGGCTGGCCGGCCGGTCAGCCCGTGCTCGCCCACGCCTTCAGCGGTGACAGCGTCCAGCCCGTGGCCAACGGCGAGCCGGACAAGTTCCTCTTCGTGACCGACGCCGCATCCGGCGCGATCCTCTACCAGGAGGACATGATTCTGCACACAGACGTGGAAGGCAACGTGAGCGGCCGGGCCACGGAGGGCGCGAAGGCCGACATCTGCGCCGATGAAGTGCCCACGCCCATGAAATGGGCGAGAGTCAGCATCGGCGGCACCGTCGCCTACACCGATGAGAACGGCGACTTCGTGATCCCCAACGCCGGATCCGATCCGGTCGATGTCACTTCGGTCCTCCGCGGCCAGTGGTTCCGCGTCTATAATCAGGCCACCGGCGGTGACGCGACTATCACGCTCTTTGATGTCGTGCCGCCGGGACCGGCAGATTTTATGCACAACGACCCCAACACCGAGGAGTACGTTCGGGCGCAGGTCAACGGCTACTACCATGCCAACGTTGTGCGTGATTTTGTGATCAAGTACAACCCGGCCTACCCGGGCCTGCAGCAGTCCGAGTTCCCGGTAAACGTGAACCTCAACGACACCTGCAACGCCTACTACGACTACAGCTCGATCAACTTCTTCCGGGCAGGCGGAGGTTGCGTCAACTCGGCCTTCTCCACCGTCGTCCATCACGAGTACGGCCACCACCTCGTGGCCATGGCCGGCAGCGGACAGGGTCAGTACGGCGAGGGTATGAGCGACACCATGGGCGTGATGATCATGGACGATCCCTATCTGGCCTGGGGTTTCTACAGCGACTGCAACGACTGGATGCGCAGCGCCGACAACACCATGCAGTATCCCTGCGACGGGGCAATCCATTACTGCGGCCAACTTCTGTCCGGCTGCGTCTGGGACCTGCGCAACGAGCTCATCATCCTGTACCCGGAAACGTTCATCGATGTCCTTGCCCCGCTGGCGGTCAACGCCATCCTGTTGCACAACGGCGACATGATCACGCCCCAGATCACCATCGACTTCCTTACGCTCGATGATGATGACGCCAACATCTACAACGGCACGCCGCACTACGTTCAGATCGACACGGCCTTCAGCGCCCACAACATGGACGCGCCCGAGCTGGACCTGATCGACTTCCAGTACCCGGACGGACGGCCCACGATGGTCGATCCGAACCAGGCCACGACCTTCGCGGTCAACGTCGTGGAGGTTACCGGCGTTGCGGTCCCCGGCACCGGTCAGCTTCACTACTCCCTGGACGGCGGCGCATTCGTCACCGTCGACATGACCGAGAACGCGCCGAACGAGTATGAGGCCACGTTGCCCGCGGCCGAATGCTTCAGCAACTTCCGCTGGTACGTCAGCGCCGAGGCGGAGGGCTGGGGCGTGGTGACCGATCCGCCCGATGCCCCCGACGTCGCCTTCGACACCATCGTGGCCACCGGGATCGAGGTCCAGTTCGACGACAACTTCGAGGACGATCTGGGCTGGACCGTGGAGAACTACAACCTGGACACCGGGGCCTGGGAGAGGGCGGTTCCGCAGGGCAGCAACGGCACCCGCGGCGATCCGCCCACCGACTACGACGGTTCGGGCAAGTGCTTCGTCACCGGCAACGCCTGGGACGAGGACATCGACGGCGGGCCCACCCGCCTCATCTCGCCAACCATCGATCTGAGCGGCGCCTCCGAGGCCAACGTCAGCTACGCGCGGTGGTTCTACAACGACGACAATGACGCCGATCGTTTGCTCTGCGAAGTCTCCAACGACAACGGCGCAAGCTGGATCACGATGGAGAACGTTTCGCACAAGGACGGCTGGGAAGTCGTCGCCTTCCGCGTCGGCGACTTCGTGACTCCCAACGATCAGGTCAGGTTCCGCTTCAGCGCCGATGACAACCCCAACGACTCGGTCACCGAGGCGGCCATTGACGCCTTCACGATTTCAATGTACCTGTGCGAGAGCACTTGCCCCGAGGATGTCAACGATGACGACATGGTCGACATCGACGATGTGTTCGCCGTCCTCGCTCACTGGGGCGAAGGCGCGGGAACTTATGATGTCAACGATGACGGCATGGTCGACATCGATGACGTGTTCGCCGTCCTCTCCGCGTGGGGGCCGTGCGAGTGAGTTGTAAGTGATGAGTGGGGAAGGGACGAGTTAAAACGCGACGGCCCCGCCTCATCAGGCGGGGCCGTTTTACACGGCAGTACGGCCGGAGATCTCCCGCCGCCGCCGAGTGAGCGCTCGGTATCGGTCGTTGCAGCATCGGCTGAGAACCTCGTGAAAAGGCCTCATTCCCAACGCTTGACCCGTTTGCGACGACCGTGATGCCCGGTACAATGAGCGCGTCTACACGCTGCTCGTGGTTCGGGGCTTTCAAGGAAAGGGGGCTGAAGATGGCGAGCAAAGCGCAAAGAGTCTCCCACGCTGCCCGGGCGGTTTTCAGATTGGCCCTGCTCGGACTGTTGCTTGCGGTTGCGGTGGGCATCGCCGATGGCGGGCAGCCCGCCCGAGGATCGGGCGGCAGTCCGCTGACCTGGGAGGAGTGCCTTCACTTCACCCGGGCCGGAAAGGACTACTGGTACAGCGCGGCCAACGGCGGGTTCGAGACCTTCACCGGCATCGGCATCGAGGAGTTGGGATGCAGGGATTGCCACGGCCCGACCAATGCCAACGGCGATCCTTACGATGATCCCTACCTGCCCAGTTGCGCGGATTGCCATGCCACGCACGGGGGCTTCCAGGTCGAGCAGGATCAGTGCCTGTCCTGTCACGGGCGCCAGGACACGGAGATCGACAAGCTCGGCTACACCGATGTTCATAGAGACCTCGGCATGGTCTGCTGGGACTGCCATACCGACGGCGATCTCCACGGCGACGGCGTCGAATACAACTCGATGCTCGAGCCGGGCGCGATCGATGCCGATTGCGAAGACTGCCACGACATGCCCACCGGGCACAGCGCCCCGCATCAGGGCAAGCTGCACTGCACCGCCTGTCACGCCCAGACGGTGATCAGTTGCTACAACTGCCACTTCGAAAGCCAGGTCGAGGCCAACGTCAAGAGGGCCAAGCAGCCGGTCCACGACTTCGTGATGCTCGTCAACCGCGAGAAGGATGGGAAGGTTTATACCGCCAGCTTCCAGTCATTGACCTATCAGGGCAATGCGTTCGTGGCCTTCGCGCCCTACACCGGGCATACCATCACCGTCGAGGGACGAATCTGCACCGACTGCCACGTGAACTACGGCGGGAATGTCGAAGCCATCCAGCAGTACAACGACACCGGGCAGATCAAGTTCGCCCAGTGGGATGACGACGGCAAGGTCCTGAGCTGGATTCACGGTGTGGTGCCCATCCCCGAGGATTACGAGGATACTCTGAAGATGGACTTCCTCACGTACCTCGGTGATCCCAACACCCCGCCTCCGGGCGACCCCGAGGACTGGACGGGCATCGGCAAGGACACCTGGGACGGTCATCAGATGTTTTTCGCCACCCCGCTGACGAGGAACCAGATGGACGATCTGGGATTCGCCACCCTCTGCCCGGAGGACGTCAACGATGACGGCCAGGTGAACATCGATGATCTGTTCCAGGTTCTCGGGGCATGGGGACCCTGCAACGACTGTCCCGAAGATGTCAACGATGACGGCCAAGTGAACATCGATGACATCTTCGCAGTCCTCGGCGCGTGGGGGCCTTGTTGACGCAGGGGTCGACATTGGCCGCAGAATCATTGCATCCGCGCCGCTCGCCCTGCGGTTGCATTCCGCGTTGCGGTAGAGCGCGATCGGCGACACACAGAGCCGGCGCTTGCAAAAGCGGAGCTTTGGCGGCGTACCAGAGGTGACAGACCGGCGCCCGGATGTAATGGCCCGCATGTAACTTGCTGTAACACAAAGCTTTACGGGCACCGCCTCAGGCTTGCGCGGATCGTCCCGGCGTCAGATGGGCATCGGCGCAACCTGCTGTGTTACCGGTGTTTAGGCTTGGTGTTTGGATCCCTTTGTGGTAGCATGCGCACTGCGGAGCTTCCACCTCTGACGGGGAGGTGGTGGAATCCGCCCGGTGTTGCACTGCAACTTTTCGAGGAGAAACGAAATGAAAGCGCAAGGAGTATTGCCGGGTGCCTTAGCTGCGCTCGGTGTGACGTTGTGCAGTCTGGCCCAGGAGCCGGCCTCGTTGGACCCGGCGGCCGCCCGCGCGACCGCACCGCCTCGGGGACAGGGGATTCAGGAGGTCTCAAAGCTGCCGGAAGACGCCGAGCCCATCAGCAGCCGCGACGCATCCGTCCCGACTCGACTCGATGCGGAGACGATCGCGTACGTCAGCGGTACCGGTGGTGAGCCGTGGGGCTACCTGGGTAACGTCAACGCCCTGAACGACGTGTTCGGTGCGGGCAACTGGGATCGTCTGGAGTTTCCCACTGCGGCCGGGGCCGGCGTGTGGGGCTACGACCTGGTCTTCCTGGACGGCGGGGACGGGGCGACTCTCGAATTCATCGACTTTGTGAACGCTAACCGCACGGACATGGAGGCCTTTGTGGAT
>CP070772.1:3631374-3660361 GCA_020345805.1 Phycisphaerales bacterium
GGCCGTGGATGATCTGAAGGGGCTGAAGGAGAACGTGCTGCTGGGGCATCTGATCCCCGCGGGCACGGGCTTCGATCCCTACGTCCAGATGAAGGTTGACAAGCTCGTGGAGTTGCCGGGCTCCGAGGAAGAGGACGAGGAAGCCATGCTGGCCGAGGCCGTCGAGGCGGCCGAGGCTCTGGGGGCCGAACGTGCCGCGAGCGTGGTCGAGGTGATGTCCTCTCCGGACGTCAATGCCCCGGTGGGGGACATCTAGGCGGAAACTCCCGAACAGCATGCGTACCCGACCGCCACCCGCCCTCTCCGGGCGGGTCTTTTCTTGCAACGCCGCCGGCCCCTGGGAGCACCGGAAGAGGACCGAAGATGAAAAAAGATGCGATAAAACCCCAGCGGAACGGCCGGTGAAAATTGAATAACTGTCAGGTTCCAGTAGGATTAACGACAGAAAGGTGCCGACGTGCCTTCCAGTGATAGGTGCGCCGTACCCTTCAGATGGCCCGGCGGCGGCGACTATTGCCGGGCTCGCTACGCCCGTGGGTTTTGACGTGGAGACAAGAAACATGATGTTGAGGCGAATCGTCGTCATTACCGGGCTGTCGGTGGCGATCGGGACTGGCTGGGCCGGAGGATCGGAGCTTCAGCCTCGCCAACCGGTTCCCAAGACCCCCACGGTCATGCTGCGTGTCCCGGAGAACGCCACCGGACGGCTGATCGTCAAGTTCAACGATGAGATCAAGGCCCGCCCGCTTGCCGACGGGTCGCTCCGCTCCCTGTCCATGGCTTCGCTCGAGGACGCGGAAGCGGTCTTCAAGAGGTTCCACCTGGTGGCGCGACCGGCGATCAACCATCCACCGGCAAAGCTTGCCGCGCTGGAGGCGAGGGCTGCGAAGTTCAGCGGCCGCGCCCAGCCGGACCTTGCCGGCATGATGTACGTGGACGGCCCGAGGGGGAGCCTTCTGGATGCCGCCCGAGCCCTGAACGATCTGGAGCAGGTCGAATTCGTGGAGTTGGAGGAGGTGCCGCGCCTCATGCAGGAAGATCCGGACTGCGGCACGGGGGACTGGCCGGATACCGGCGACTGCTACGCCCCCGGAGGCAACGGCAATGCATTCTGCAATGAGGAGGCTTGCTGCAGGCTGATCTGCGACAACCTCGACCCGTACTGCTGCGCCGAGGACGACGACAATATCGGCGTCTGGGATTTCCTGTGCGCGGCCCACGCCAACTGGCTCTGCACCAACGGCGACCACTGTCTCAGCCCCCTCAACGGCAGTTGCTTCGAGATCCACTTTACGGCCGGATGCAACAATCAAGAATGCTGCGAAACCGTCTGCGGACTCGACGACCGCTGCTGCGTCTATGGCTGGGACGAAGTGTGCGTGGAGCTTGCACGCGATAACTGTGTCAACATCCCGGATTCGGGCCCGACCCCTGATTTCGAGATACTGCAGGGATACAAGACGTTCGGAAGCTGGGGAGACACCGTCCCGGAGGACCTTCAGGCCTTCGTTCCCATGGTCGGTCCGGTTCCGTTTGCAGGTTACGGCGGCCACGGCTGGAACATGCAGGATCCCGATGACGAGTATGGCGGTCTCCACGGCCTCGCTCAGGAGTTGCTGGAGGTCTACGGGGTCGACGGGATGGGACTCGGCAACCTCTCCTGGGGCAAGACCGTCAAGGTCGCGGTGATCGAGTGGGCATATTGGGGTCCGGAGCCCTACACCGACAGCAATGACAACGGGCAACATGATCCCGGCGAGGCCTACTCGGACCTGAACGACAACGGACAATGGGATATCGGGCACGAGGATCTGGACGTGATCCTGGAGCCCGGTCAGACGCTGATTCAGATTCCCGAACTGACCAGTCCCAATCACGGCACGGCCTGTCTCTCGATCATCGGCGGCGTGGATAACGGCTTCGGTGTGACCGGCATCGCCCCCGACGCTCAGACCTACTTCTTCCCCCTGACCTCGGTGGAAGAGGGACCTCGTTCGCTTACGGCCTGGACCAGCGCGATGGATATGCTGGACTACGGCGATGTGATCTCGTGCTCATATGGCCCCGGCCCACCGATCGGCAACCTGAACAACTCCGGGTCCTCATGGACGTTGATCCGCATGGCCACCGACTTGGGCATCACCTGCTGCATCGCCGCCGGCAACGACTGTTACAACCTCGACGACGCGCCGGATCTGGGCGACAGCGGTGGTCTGGTCATCGGGGCCGCCTCTCCGGGTTTCCCCTGGTATCGACTTGCGTTCAGCAACTTCTGCACCGAACCGGACAACGTTCGCAGCAATATCGTGCACGCCAAAGCCTGGGGCGAAATCGTGACCGCCGCCGGTTACGGCCTTCTGTTCAACGGCGACGGGGATCCGCTCCGCTCATATACCCCGCTGTTCAACGGCACCAGCGCCGCCGCTCCTCAGGTTGCCGGCCTTATCGCCTGTCTACAGGGCCTGGCCAAGCAGTTCTACGGCATCCCCCTTACCCCCGGACAGATCCGCTTCATCCTGGGCTGCCCCGGCACCGTCCCCACGCCGCTCCGCCTCTTCCTCAACGGCGGCTTTGGCGACATGGATTGCGGGCTGGACGTAGACCCCGCCGAAGGCCCGAACATGGCCGGCGTGTATCCCGAACCCGTTGACGCCGCCGCCACAATGCTGACCCAGGATGGCGGAGGTTTCAACGACTCCCCGCTGATCGACAGCGTCCACATCCTTCGCGGCAATCACATCTTCGGCAATGGCTATAGCGTCAAGGGTACGGACGACTGGTATCTCATCGTCGAATCCAAATACACCGAGCGCAATGACGGACCGGACGGCGGCTACTCCGACGGATCAGGCCACAGCGGCCTGATCAGCACCGACCCGCTTGACCCGAACGGCCCCGCCGGACAGGTGAAGTACCTCGCCACCGGTCAGATCGTTGACCTGATGGTTGTAGGCCATGCCGACATCCCCATCGTCAACTCCTTGCAGGTCACCACGGAGATTCAATACCCCGGTCAGACCACCCTGCTGCTCGTGGAGCTCTACGACTGGCAGGACATGAGGTGGCAGTTTGCGGACGTCGTTCAACTGACGTCGGACGGTGGCGGCGGAGACATCCTCAACAATCACGCCGCCTACAGTGCAAGCCGATATGTCCGGGGAAGCGACGACAAGATCTTTATCCGTCTCTGGACCTTCGGCCTCGGTGGCTGGGCGGGAGGTGACGGAACCGACAGCTACGAGTTGCGCGTTGACTGGGTCAATCTGGAGGTGTCCGAGCTCTGGGACGCCTACAACGACGGTTGACGCACGTGTGGGTGTAGGATCCCCACGGTTTTGACCGCAAGGGCTCCCCGGTGATACGGGGAGCCTTTTCTTACTGGCCGTCTGGTGGGGTCTTTCAGGACCGTGGGACCTAAGCCACTTCCAGGCTGCCTCAGATGTACGCCTTTTTGTGGTAAATCCACCATTCGAGCATAAGCACGACCAGCCCCAGTCCGATCGCCCAGGGCCATAGCGGCGTGTACCGCGTCTCGGCTTCCGTCCTTCCCTCCACCGATTCGGACCCCAGAACGATCTCCTTGGCCCGCGCGATGTCGCTTTCCTCGGAGCTGAGCAGGTTCACCGCGAAGAGGCGGCTGGACCGTTCCTCTTCATCCGGGGCCGACCAGGACAGCAGGTGCAGGCCGGTGAGCCGGATCGGACCCCAGCTCAATCGGGTCGAATCCGGCGGCGTGAGGAGGACTTCCGGCTCATCCGGTGCCTTGAGCCGGATATCAGTCGCGGCCGTGGGCAAGCGGGCGGTCAGCGCTGCACCGGGCGAGAAGGCCTCGCCGCTGAGACCGGTCCCCATCTGGCCCAGGTACTCCACCGCGTTGAAGATGAAGTTGACCCAGCTTCGCAGCAGCCACCAGTTGCTGTCCAGCGGATCGAAGGCGACATGGATGAGTTGCAGCCGCCCGCGAGAGACAGCGAGCATCAGCGGACCGGACGTGCCTTCCGCCAGCACCTGCACGTCGTCCGCCGGCGCCAGCAGCGTCTGCTTGGCGATGAAGAGGTTCTCAAGATTGACGTCACGGAATATGGGATGATCTTCACTCGGCGGGAAGACCATGCCCGCTTCACCTTCGCCGTATTCATTGAGGCCCTCCAGCGGCGGGGTGGGGCCGAGCGTGAGATACCGGCCGGGCGGTATCAGCGCCGCCGAAGGCGGCGCATAGCCCTCCAGGATCACCACGTCGTAGGCATCCAGTGAACCGGATCCCGCCAGCGCCTCATACTGCTGCGGCGATCGGACTTCCAGGCGGTCCAGCGTCATGCCTTCCAGCACTTTCTCGGTGAGGATCCGGTCCGGCGCCACCAACAGAACCTTGAGCTTCTTGGGGGGAGGTGCGACGGCATACGCGACGTTGTCTGCGGCGAGATCATCAGCCCGCAGGTTCGTCACGCCGAATACCGCTCCGGCGGACTGGTTCTCCAGCGGGAACAGCACGCTCCTGCGCCCCGGAAGCAGGTTGCCGGACTCCTCATCCAACGCCGCGGCCGGGAGCCGGATCTCCATGATGTCTGGAGCAATCTCGTTGATCGAAAGTTGTATATCGCAGCTCACGGGCTCCGGGTTGAAGTTGACCAGTTCGGCGAAGACCTCCGCGGCGTCAGGACGGTCGTAGGGGCGTTGCACGGAAATCGTGGCAATACCCGTATTGTCCGGCTCCTCCGAACCCAACAGATGGAAAAGGAACCGATCCTTCTCCTCGCCCCGCAGCACCTGCTGAGCGAGATCGGCGATCCGGCCATCGCTGTAAAGCACGATCGTGGGCGGATCGCCAACGGGGCGGGCCTCGCCCAGTTCATCCACCACGTTGAGGGTGTAGGCCCGGGCCAGCTTCAGCGCTTCGGCGATCTCGGTCTCCGCGTGCGTGGGCCTGATGCCGTCGACCGCTGCCAGCAGTTGCGCCTTGGAGTCGGTGAACTGGGTCATGGGCTCGGCCCGGTTGGAGAAGGCGATGATCATCGTCTCGCCTGGAGAGCGGCTGAACAGCCCGCCCGAATACATCGATTCGATCCGCTCCCGGGCCAGGCGCTTGGCGTGATCCAGCCTCGTGACTCCGTCGTCGGTGTCGGTGGCCGTCATCGAGGCCGAGTTGTCGATGATGATCACGGTCTTGCCGCCGGCATGGCGGCGGGACTGGATCATGGGTTGCATGATCGAAAGCGCCAACAAGACCAGCACCAGAAGTTGCAGGAACAAAAGCAGGCTGCGGCGGAGCCTCTGAAACGGCGCGTTGGCGTGAAGGTCCTCCACCGAGCGCTTCCACAGCAGCGTGCAGGCGATGGGCTGCGGCCGGCGCCGGAGCTTGAGGAAATAGAGCAGTATCAGCGGAGGGATGACCGCTGCGGCGAGGATCGCGCCGGCCCATGGCGTCAGCCAGCTCACTTCAGCAGCCCCCGTTGCCTGAGATACTCAAGCAGCAGCGTGGTCAGGTCGGTGGAGGTGTCGATGGTGGTGTGCATTACTCCACAGCGGACGCAAAACTCGCGTAGTCGGCCGCAGTAGCCGTTGAGGTTCTCCTTGTATCGCCTCAGCAACGGCGCGCTGATGGTGACATCTGCCACATCCTCATCCTCCACGTCCGTCAGACGCAGGTCGCCGGCCAGGCCGTGCTTGCCCGGGTCGATCTCCTGCGGCGAGAGCACCTGTAGGCAGAAGGTGTCGAAGCCGCCTCCGGCCAGGTATCGCAGCCCCTTCTCATATCCCTCCTTGAACATGAAGTCCGAGAGGATGATCATCACCCCTTTGCCCTGGTGGCTGAGGGCGATGGTGCGCATGGCCTGGTCGAAGCCGCCTCCGCCGCCTGCCTCCAGGTCCAGCAGCCACTGGCCCATCTCGCGCGTTCGCCGCCGCCCGCGGAGATTTGACAGGGGGCGCAGTTCATGGTCGTTGAAAGCGTACAGGGTGACGCGGTTCTGATTGGACAGCCCGACGTATCCCAGGGCCATGGCCAGGCGCTGGTTGAAGATGAACTTGCTCGGATTGCCCCAGCCCATCGACGCGCTGGAATCGATGGCCATGATCAGTGACAGGTCTTCCTCTTCCAGGAACATCTTGAGGAAGAGCTTGTCCAGACGGGCGTAGATGTTCCAGTCCACGAAGCGCAAGTCGTCGCCGTGCACGTAGTGCCGGTAGTCGGCGAACTCCACGCTCACGCCGCGGCGCTTGCTTCGCCGTTCGCCCTGGAGCTTGCCGGCGAAGATCTTGCGGCTCATCACGTCGACCTGATCGAGCTTGGCCATAAGCTGGCTGTCGATGAGGTCATCAACGCGTCTGGGCGGTTTCTCAGTGGTGGCGCCGAATTCAGCCATCAGTCGTTCTCATGGGGAAGGTGGTCGATGAGCTGCCGGATGATATCGTCGGTGGTGATGCCGTCGGCGGCGGCCTCGAAGCTGCGGATGATGCGGTGGCGCAGGGCGGGGGCGGCGACATCCTTGATGTCCCGGAACGCCACTGCGTAGCGGCCGTCGATGAGGGCCTTGATCTTCCCGCCGCAGATCAGGGCCTGGGCACCGCGCGGGCTCACGCCGGTCGAGATGTACTGGTCCGTCTTGCGGTCTGCGTGAGGTGAACCCGGATGGGTGGCCAGCACGAGGCGAACCGCGTAATCCTGCACGTGCGGGGCGACGATGATGCGACGGGCCAGCCGCTGGGCCTGCGTGATGTACGGCCCGTCAAGGATCGGATTGACCAGCGTCTCCAGATTCCGCGTGGTGCGGCCGACAATGTCGTTCAACTCCCCGCGCGTGGTGTATGGAACGAGAACCTTGAAGAAGAACCGGTCGAGCTGCGCCTCGGGCAGGGGATAGGTGCCCTCCTGCTCGATGGGGTTCTGGGTGGCCATTACGAAGAACGGCCGGCGAAGCTCGTGCGTCTCCCCGGCTACGGTCACCGATCGCTCCTGCATCGCCTCCAGCAGTGCCGACTGGCTTTTGGGGGTGGCGCGGTTGATCTCGTCGGCGAGCACCAGCTGCTCGAAGATCGGTCCGGGCCGGAAGCTGAACGATCTCCGGCCTGTGCTCGGATCCTCGAGCACCACGCTGGTGCCGGTGATGTCCGCGGGCATGAGGTCCGGGGTGAACTGGATGCGTGAAAACGGGAGGGTTAGCGTGCGGCTGAGCGTTCGTACCAGCAGCGTCTTGCCCAGGCCGGGCACGCCCTCCAGCAAAACGTGCCCGTCGCCGAAGAGTGCGATCAGCGTCTCCTCCACCACCTGATCCTGCCCCACGATGACCTTGGCTATCTCCTTCCGCAGGTGGGCGAACACCGCGCGGAAGCCGGCGCAGGCCTTCTTCACCGATTCGATGTCGTTGAAGACTGTGCCGAGCTCGGGCCGGGGCCGCGACCGATCGCCAGCTTGGGTGTGGGCGGGGACGGTGGCCTCAGGCATGGTCAGCGTCCTTGTGCTCCTCGCCCTCATCGGCGCGTTGCGCCTTGCGCCGGGCGGCCAGCAACCGTGAGGTGAAGTCGCCTTCATCCGCGGTGCCTTCACCCTGTTCGGTCCGCTCTCGTCGCTTCGGAGAGGTGGCCGCCTTGGGTTTGGCCGAGGTGTCGGCCTCGACATCTATGGCCAGCCTCGCGTCTGCCTCATCGGCTTCGTACTTCCTTGTGCGGTGGGCGGTCTTTTCCGGTTTGCGGTGGCTTGCGCGCTCCTTGGCCCGCTTCCACGCCGCCACCGTGGCCTCGGTAGCCTCGGCTCGCTTGCCCACGGCCCTACCGGCGAGCTCCGCCACGCGTCGCGGGTCGATCGCCAGCCGTCGTGCCGCGACATCGATCACAAAGAGGGAGGCGGCGAGAATCGCCAGCAGGTCCCACATCGGATGCGGACTCTCCGGGACCGTCAATCCCTGCTTGTCAAACAGGTCCACCAGGGTCGGGTGGTCGGTGCTGAGCACCTGTCCGCCCGTACGATCGGCCAGGTCCTCCAGCAGCGCGCGGTTATGCTTCACGGCCCGGAACTCTCGGGCATACGGCACGCAGGCCGCCGCTTGAATGGTGCCCCGGATCGGGTTTTCTGCTGCACCGCCCACGTAGCTGATGTTGACCAGATGAGCACCGGGATCGCTGATCCTGAACTCCCCCCGATACCGGCCCGGTCCGGTCTGCTGGAGGCTCAGCGGGACCCGGGTCTCATTGGGCCCCAGGACCAGGGCGTCGGTCCTGAGGAAGTTCAGGAATGAAGCGTCGGCCTCCAGGGCCTCGATCTCAACCACGGCCGTGTCGCCATCGACGTGGGTCTTCACCTGCATGTTGGCCGGTGAGCTGGGGCGCATCACCCACCTGATCGATTGCTCCCAGAAGGCCCGGAACTGCTCCCAGCCGGCCCACGCGGCTCCCCATCGCCCCGTCAGGTCGGAGGTGAAGGCGATGGACTTGCCCAGGCCGTAGTTCCAGTGGGCATAGATGGGGTCCAGCACCGTTTGTCCCGCCTGCTCAGAGGCGACTGCAATGGGTGTCTGGGCCAGCCCCTCCCGGGCTGCGGTCAGCACGAAGCCGCGTATGGGCGGCAGATCGGTGAAGCCCTGGGTTGGCCCGGGGAGCTGGCTGACGACCTGCGGCTGATAGATGTCGCCCTCCTGGATCAGCGATCGCGATACCAGGCGCGCCTCTTTGAAGAAGATCTCCGGAAGCTTCTTGGGGTTTATCACGTTGAAGAATCGCCCGCCAGTCTTGCTGGCCACGCTCTTCATCTTGTTGGCGTCGGCCGGTGTGCCGTGTCCGCCGACCATCACGGTGGTAACGGTGATTCGAGCGTCGATGAAGTCCTGAAGGAGCGAGGCGGAGGGAGGGGAGGCGTCGCCGTCGGAGATGATGATCGCGTGCTTTTGCCCGGCGTTCAGTTGCGCCATTGCCTCCAGCGTCATTTTCATGGGCCCCGCGAATGACGGCATGTCTCCCATCTGGAGTTTCTTGGCGGCGTCCAGGGCCGCCTTCTTGTCGCCGGCGATCTGCATGGGGAAGGTCCACGACTCGCCTCCGAAACCCCATTCGATGATGCCCACATAATCCAGTGAGCTCAGGGCCTCGATCGCCGACTCCGCGACCTTCCTTCCCCAGAAGTTGCCCCGCGGCATTTCGCAGGAGTGGAGCATCAGGGCCAGCGCGCCGCGGACCATCTGGCGGGTCTGGGGCGGATCCAGATCCACCGGAAGCACCTTGGCGACCTCCTGGTCCATCCAGCTTCCGGCTCCGAAGGAATTATGCCCTCCGAGCATGACCAGCCCCCCGCCCAGATCGTGCACGTAGTCGTGCAGGGCTCGGTCCTGCTCGTCGTCGAAGGCATAGCGGGGGATGTTCGCCAGCACCACGGCGTCGTAGCCGCTCAACGTCACCAGCGGGTTGATCAAGGCATCGGGGCCGATGACATCGGCGGAGATGCGCGCCTCCGTCAGCGCTCTCTGGAGGTGCTGCGATTCGGCCCCCTCCGTGTCGTCGATGATCAGCACCCGGCCTTCGCTGCTCACGAAAGTCACCGCCATCGCGTCGTTGTTGTGCTGTTCCCAGTCGGCCTGCTCATCGTCCGGCACGAACTCCGCGTCAAAGACCTGGGCCCCGGCGGATTCCATATCAACGGTGACGCGGAAGCCGTTGGGGCCGGGATCCAGATCCACGTGCAGCCCTTCGCCCGGATCCGGGCCGTTGAGATCCAACCGCTGGCCGTTCATCTCCAGGAACACGTTGCCCGAAGCCTCGCCCTGGCTGCGCAGGACGAGCCTGACCTCGCCCGAACTGCCCATCCGCGCCCTCGCGGGCGCGATCATCTGTTCAAAGAGCACTTCGTTCTGATGCTCGTATTCGAGCACCATCACATCAATCGGCACCTCGTTGGCCCGGGCGATGTCGGCCGCGGCCAGCACGCTGTCCACGGTCTCATTGCCGTCGGAGGCAAGCACGATCCGGTTGGCGGTGTCGGCGGGCATGATCGCCAGGGCCAGGTGCACGCCCGCGGCGAGGTTGGTGGCGGTGAGATCCACATCCTCTAGTCCCACCGTTACCGCCGAGTACTGATCCGGCATCGCGGCGATGCTGGCGTCCTTGGCGATGGTGATTACCGCCACGCGATCATCGCGGCTTTCCTTGGCCTCCGTCGCCTTCTGGAGAAACTCCAGGGCCTGCTGTTTCAGTGGCAGCGGGACCGACTGGCTGCGATCCAGCAAGACCGTCACCGTCAACCCCTTGCCGCGCTTCTCCCAGATGGGATGTGAAAGAGCCGCAGCCATCAGGGCGATCACCACGCACCGGAAGAAGAACGTGAGGTAGGCCTTCCGCTTCGACAGGCCCCCCACGCTTCGCCTGGCCATGAGAAAGCTGGGAACGACCAGCAGCAGCAGCAACAGCCACGAAGGTCGATCAAAGATGATTGGCGTCAGACCCAGCACGCACGCCTCCGTTCCCGCCACGATCAGGGACTGCCAATGACCTGCACCCGGCTGTTGCCCGAATCGAGCACGAAAACCCTCTGATCATCACCATCCACGCCCCAAGGATACTGTAACCGGCCTTCGGCGCGGCCGGGAAGGCCGAACAGCCCCAGACAGCGGCCGTCCGCGGCCGACAGCCGCTGCAGCCGGTGATTGCCGTATTCGCTCACCAGCAGCGAGCCGTCCTCCAGCAGCATCAGATCATAGGGGTAGGCCAGCCGGCCCGCGCCGCGGCCGGAGCCGCCCAGGATCCTCAAGATCTCCCCCTCCGGGCTGACCACCACGATCCGGTGATTGCACGCATCGGCGATGAACAGCTCGCTCTGGTCCTCGTTGAAGACCATCGACTGCGGGCGGTCGAACTGGTCCGGCCCGTCCCCGTGGGATCCGAAACTGTGGAGAAACTCGCCTTCGGCGGTGAAGATTTGTACGCGGTCGTTCCCGCCGTATTCCGAGACGTACAGCCGCCCCTCGGGGCCGAACTCCACGTCGGTGGGATAGATGAACTGCCCGCCTTCCCTGCCGTAGCTTCCGAAGCGCATCAGCTCGTTGCCGTCGCGGTCGTAGGCGATCACGCGGTAATAGTGGGTATCGGCCACGAAAACCCGACCGTCCGGCGCGACATTCAACCCGGTGGGTTTGCCGTTGGCCCATTCCGGCGTGCGCCATTGAGTCTGCGGAACGCCGTCGAAGCCGAAGCGCTGGATGCGGGCCGACTTGTCCACGACATAAACAAGCTCGCGTTGACCGTCGACGGCGATGCCGCGCGGATAGTTGAACTGTCCCATTGAGGATCCGGCGATCCCGAAGACCAGCTTCGGTCTGAGCGGTTTCTGATCCTCCGGATCCGTCGGGGCGCAGCCGAAAGCGAGGAGTGCGCCGCCTGCGATCAGGGCCGGCAGCAAACCGACCCGAGTCGGTTCCGTATTTGAAGGCTTCCGGGGTGTAAACCGCGGGGAGAGCCACAGCGCGGCTACGAGCGCGCCCGCCGCCAGCGCTATCAGCACCGTGAGCAGGGTGGCGATGACCACCGTTTCCGGTCTCTGATAGTGCATGGCGTTGAGCACGGCTGTGGTCAGGGGTCCGGCCCCGGGCGGATGAAGCTGTACGGTGACGGGGATCTCGCCCAGGCAGAGCACGAAGATGATCGCCGCGGAGGCCACGCCGCCGGCCAGCAGGCGGGGTCGGACCGCGGCCAGCCATCCGGTGAACGTCTCGGCGCCATCCAGGCGCCGCATCTCGGCCAGTTCTCTCGCTTCCCGGGCGGCGATCCATCGGCCCATCAGGGCCGCGACGAATCCGAAGCGGGCCAGGTATCCCAGCATGAGGATGACCGGCGAGGCATAGACGAGATCGGCCAGCCACGTTCGGTTGTACGCCGCTTCCAGGGCCACGCCCACGACGGTGCCGGGGACCGCCGCGGCCACCATCCAGGTGATGGCCATGACATGACCGGCGGCCCGCACCTCGGGCCGCTCGTCCTGCCACAGTTTCGCCATGGCCGCGGTGAGGAAAGCGCCAATCCCCGCCGCGGCCAGCGCGGTTGCGTAAGTCAAAAGCGTGCTCTTGCCGTACAGATCGATGAATTCGCTGACGTGTCCGCTGAACCCGCCGCGACGGGCGAGGTTGATCGTGATTAGCGACAGCGGTGCGGCCAGAGTGATGAGCCAGATTGCGCCGGTGGAGGCGATCGCGGCAGGCGCCGGCTTTTGAAGGTCCGTCGGTGCGTGTTGCGGCCGGCCGGCCAGAGCCAGCCAGACGAGCAACGCCCCGATGGATGCGATCAGCAGCGCAGGCATGCCCAGGATCATTATGTCGCTCGCCGACGCCCGCAGCGCCGCGGCCGCACGAAGTTCGTTGCCGAAGGTGAAGATGTCCGCCAGATCAAAGCAGGTGGTGTTGTTGAAGGTCACGAGAAACACAAGCAGGAATCCGACGGCCAGGCCTCGTCGGTCGCTGTAGAGCATCGCCCCCAGACGCCGGCCGAACGAGGCCCCGTCCATGCGAAGCAGCTCCTCGCGCTGCTTCGGCACCAGCGAGGCCGACCCCGCCACGCACCAGGCTACAAGCGGCCACGACCAGCAGAGCAGGCCCAGCAGCAGTGTCCCGTAACGTGCGGCCACCTGCAGATCATGCCGGGTGGCCCATGCGAAAAAGCTTGAATCGGCGGGCCAGCTCTGCCACCAGGCGAAGAACACCACGTAGGCCGGCAGGCAGACCGGGGCAAGCATGATCGCCGCCAGCGGGACATAGCCGCGCCGGTGCAGCGATTTGCCCAGGACCCGGCCCGGGGCCCAGCCCAGAATCGTCGCCCCGACCGCCACCAGCAGCCCCCAAAGGCAACTGATCATCAGCACCCGGCCGGCCTGATGGGTGGTGACCTCCGTGCGCGGGGCGGCGAACAGGGCCGCGGCGCCGCAGGCAACCGGATAGCCCACCGCCGCCAGCCACAGCAGCGCCGCCACCGCCGGCAGCAGCCGCGCGCTACGACTCATCGTCCCGGTCATCGCCGCCCTTCCCGCCGGTGGGTGAGGCGAACTGACGCATCACGAAGTCCAGCGCGTTGCCTCTTGCCGACGCCGCCCGCTGATAATCGACGGCAAGGGGATCGGGCACGGCATATTCAGAAAACGAAGCGGCAAGGCCAGGCCTCAGGGGGATGTTGTGAGAAACCGATTCAGCCAGCATCCGCTCGACCTGCTCCGAGAGCATGAAATCGACGAATCGCCCGGCGGGTTCCGGGTTAGGCCCGCCCGCGACCAACGCCACGGTATTGGGAATGAGCAGCGTGCCCTGCCCGGCGATCCCCTCCTTGATTCCGTGCCTGGGATATACAAGATCCACCTTGTATCCCTGGGCCTGGGCGGCCCAAACATCATCAGTGTCCGTGAGACCCAGGTCCGCTTCCCCGGCTACGATCGCCCGCACAACTCCGGCATTGCCGCTGGGGATAATGCGAACATCATTCTCCGCCAGCGAAGGCAGAAAAACATCTTCGTAGAAACCGAGCGATTCGGTCTGATCCCAGTATGCCTTCATCGCCCCAAGGTGGCCGCCCGTGGTTCCGAACCGGGGATCGGCCATCACGATTCGTCCCTTGAGGCGGGGGTCGGCCAGATCCTGCCAGGTCTGCGGCACCTCCGCGGGCGCGACGCGATCGGGGGCATAGGCGATCACTCGGGCCCGGGCGGCGAAGCCGTACCAGCGATTCCCGGCGTCGCGGAACGCCGCAGGCCAATCGGCGGTGGCGGGCGATTCGTAAGGGGCCAGCACACCCTCTTCGGCCAACGTGATGGTCATGAAGATCTCGGACGACCAGAACACGTCCGCCCGGGGGTTGTCCTTTTCGTTGAGCAGCCGCTGCACGTGGCCGGTGGTCTTGACGGCCTCCGAGTCACCGAGGTCCTTCACATCTATGCCGGTCTGCGCTTCGAACGCCGCGATCACCCGACGGGCGATGTGATCGTCAGCCGATACGTACACCACCACCGTCTGCGATTCCCCGTCCGAGCAGGCCGAGAGCAGCAGAGCCGCGAGACAGCAGGAAACGATAGCGGGATAATTACGCCCCATGTTGGTGTTTACGATACCGCGTTTCGCGACCGACGTGGTCCCGGAGCGGGAAGCGGTAATTGTCGGAGATCTGTGAATCTCGCTGACGATCAGGACCCGTCCTCGTCCTTATTCTCCTCGTCCGGAGGAGGCTCCTCAGACGGGGGCGGTGAGTCAGCGTCCTCGTCCGATTCGGTGGCCTTGGCGCCGCCTCCGTTCTTGACCGCCTCGGTCAGCTTCTGCAACTCGCCGAAGTAGTGCTGGTGGACCTTCTCGTAGCGCTTGTGAATGGCCTCCTCGGCCTGGCCTTCGTCGAATCCCTTGGCCGCCTCGGCAACCACCTGTCGGAACGCGGCGACTGACTCGCCTTTGATCTGCGGACCGTCGAAGAACTGAGAGGCAATGACATCGCCCTCGGTAAGGGGGGCATCGGCCTTTTCGAGCCTGCCTCCGGTCGGCGTGCGCTGGATCGGGCCGGTTCCGCCGCGGCCCTGTCCCCAGTCACCCATGCCGCCGGTCTTCTGCATGCCCAGGCCCTGGCCGAGCTTGTTGCACTGTCCCTGGCAGGCGTTGGCGGCGGCCTGGGCCTGTCGCAGCAGTTGCTGGGCCATTTCAAGCTGGTTGAGCTGCTGCTGGGCGCCTTGGCCGGCCTGCCCCATCTGGCCGTTCTGAGCCGCCTGGGCCATGTTCTGCATCGCCTGCCCCAGTCCCTGGCAGGCCTGGCAGGCCTGCTGCTGGGCCTTGGCCATCTGCTGCAACTGCTGCTTCTGCTGCTGATTGAGATTCTGATTGTTCTGTATCGCCTGCTGCAGGGCCTGAGGATTCTGGGCGAGTTGCGGGTTCATCCCCGCCTGCTGAAGCGCCTGCTCAAGCTGTTGCTGCTGCTGGGCAAGTTGCTGCAGTTGGCTGGCAATCTGCTGCATCTGCTCGGCGAGCTTCTCCTGATCCTCCTTGTTCATCTGGCCGCTGTTGATCTTGTCTGTCAGCTCCTTCAGGGCCTTGCTGGCGGCAACGAAGTCGCCTTTGGCCAGTGCGTTGGCCAAGTCCTTGGCCGGGCCATCCTCCGGGGGATTGAGTTTGCCGAGCATCTTCCTCAGGGTTTCGGCGCTCTTGGCTTTCTCCCCGCCCAGAATGTCCTCCACCTTCCGGCGGAAATCGTTGACCCGCTTGATCGCATCGCGCTTGACCTGCTCGGGCGTGCTGGGAGCGGTTGCGTCGGGAGACTCCTTGGTGAGCTCCTCCAGAAGGTCGGACATCTCCCGGCTCAGAGTCTCGCTGCTCTCGACCGCCGCCCGGACGGCCTGAAGCGATTCCTGCGCCTCGTGGGAAGCCTCCTGAATCATCGGGTCATCCGGCTGCTCCCGGGCGAATACGTCGAACTGGTGGAGGAAGGATGCCATGATGGCGAGGAACACGATAAGAGGGCTCAGCCACCAGCCTGGCGGGGCCTTGAAGGCGAAGAGGCGCCGGGTCCGCTCCCGCGTGCGCTGATCCCGGGCCGCCTGCACGGCATCCTCCACCGCCGCTTGGGCAAACGCATCATCACGCCTCTCGCAGTGCAGGGCGGTGGATAGCTTCTCCCGAAGATCCAACCGCTCATCTACTGAAACCGCCACCTGCAACTCGGTGCGGCGGGAAGGGAGCCACCAGATGACAGCCAAGACCAGCGTCACCACCGCCAGGGCCGGAATCACCCATACCCAGGGCGTGAAGGATTCGGCGGGGAGGCGGTCGGCGATTACCAGCAGCAGGCCGGCGACGGACGCAACGATCAGAACCCAATGCAGGCGGGCGAGAAACGACGCAAGCTCGATCCGGCGTGCGGCCGTTCTCAACAGGGATCGAATGTGGTTCATGCCATGGGCCTCTCATGCCGTCGTGCGGCCGCAAGTGAAGATGCCGGAAGGCCGGTAAGACCCTCATCGGCCGGGAATCGGTCTGCCGTTGAGGCCGATCGGTCGGCGGGCGGGGCCCGCAGCCGCGATGTGCTATCCTACCTGATTGGACGAAGATACCCCCCGACAAGTTCGCAAATGCCTGTCTGCGGGCACCCGCCCGGTGGGGGACAGGTAGAAAGGGAGCACCCGCCATGCGGAGCAGACCACTGCCGGCCATCGCATTCCTCGCTGCTGGCCTGACTATCCTGGGATCAGCTGCGTACCCCGCTAACGCACAGAGTGACAACGACTTACGAAGAGAAAACCAGAGCCTGCGAACCCGCGTGAGGGACCTGGAGGCCGAACTGAGGGCGGCTCGGGAGCAGATAGAGGCTCTTCAGAAGGAAATCGGACGGCTGGAGGGACTTTTGGAGGCCGCCGGGAGTGGCCGGCGAGTACCCCTGCAGCCGCCTCCGGAACCTGAGAAGGTCACCGTGGACGAATCCGTGCCCGAGGCCAGTCCACGGGCCCTGTTCACCGCGCTGACCAATGACTATCAGGAGAAACTGGGAGATCTTGAGAGAGGAGATCCCGGCAGCACAACTCGGGCCAACTATTTCCGGGCCCTGGAGCGCTGGCAGAATGCGGCGACGGCCAAGTTCCGTGCCCCGATCGAGTGGCACGTGAGGGTCAAAGACCGGGCGGTTCCCACCGCGCGGGGCGGCTTCATCATCAGCCTCGTCGCCGTCGACCCCGTCACCGATGTCGAACTCGGCCAGTCGTTTGAGGTGCTGCTGGCCAGGAACATCGCCCGGAGGCTCGCTGACGTCGAGGACCGCGGCGGGCTGGAGGTGCTGCTGCTGAAGGGCATCCTGATGCCCGCGGTCTGGATCAACCCCAACCGTGAAAGCCCCGGCACGTTCGACAATCCACGGCTCATCGGCCCGTTCGCCGAGTTCGACTTCCGCGTTGAAGTGCGCTCGCTCATCCCCGCCCCGAAGGAAAAGGAGGCAAAGGACAAGGGCAAAGAACAGACCGGCGATGAGCAGACCGGTCAGGGCGAGGGTCCCGCAAGCCAACTCGGGGGAGGCTGACTGACCGGATTGCCTTTTCGCTCACGCGGCGTCCAGGAACCAATTCATCAAGGCGTTGATGAACGCAAAGCGGGAGCCGGCAAACGCGGCTCCGGTCTTTTGGGCAGTTTCGCGGCGGACCCGCTCCAGATCGCCGGCGATGGCCCGGATCTTTTCCGGGGCCTCATCGCCCCAGCGCTCCAGCAGCACCTGGAGCTTCTCCAGTTCGCCGTTGTCCAGCCAGATTCCGCGGCATTGCCCGCACCGATCGATGCAAACCCCGGTGTCGCAGCAATAGTTGATCACCTGCATGGGCGCGCTGCAGGCCGGGCAGGCGACCTCCCGCTCCGTCTCTTCCACGGGCACCCCGGCCACAGGCTGACGGTCCGAAAGCGCCTGTTGGAGGACGGCGGGGAACTTCTGCTCCCGGGTCCGGGTGATGTGGGCCAGCTCCGCGGGTCCCACGAACTCGCCCCCACACTCATCGCAGGTGTGAATGAGCACGCCTTCGTATTCGACCAGGGACATCTCGAGGTGACAATGTGGGCAGTTCATGTGCCGTCCTCCGGGATTTGTTGTTCGCTCAATCGGCAAGATGAGACCACCCCTAAGGCGGGATCGGCGATTCCCCTCCCCGCACAGCCGATAACCGCCGTCGGTGACCGATCAGATTGAGTGGATTAACTCACCTGGATTCGTCGCCCGCCTCTGCCGGCGGCATCCACGCCTCCAGATCCCCCAGCGATTGCCTTGCCTCAGTCGAGGTCGGCACGCCCCAAGCCTCGAAGAACGGTCCCAGATCACGGTTTACCGCCCTCGAAAGCTGCACCAGCCATTGGTCGCGCTTCTCATCATCGCTTTTCGGGCGATCGCCGTTGGGGAGATCGCGATACTTCGCGAACGCCGCCTGATATGCCTCCCACCCGAACGCCTGCTGAATCTGCATGTACATGTACAGGGCCAGAAACGGATCGCTCCTCCAGGTGTCGAATGGTGCACCGGCGGCAATATGCCGATGGGCTTTCTCGGCCTGGCCGGTGACGTTGGGATGTTCGGCTGCCGGGATGCCGAAGACCTTCTCGATCACATACAGAGTGAAGAGGTTGCACGTGACTTCGCCGGCCCCGGCGAAGGTCCAGTCCGGCTGCTGGTGGTTGTGTCCCAACTCGTGCCACAGGCCCCACTTGTCCTTGAGCTGATCGGTTCGGGTGATGGCCAGCGCCCGATCCATGTGCATCATGATCGGGTAACCGCTGTGCATGTACCCGACGCTGATCTGAACATCGGGAACCATGCGCTGGGGCCGCCGCGCGAGTGGTCTCTGCCCCAGTTCCGCGTAGCAATCGAGAATCTCATCCCACCGCCGCATCAGCGCTTGCGGGTCGTCCAGTTCCCGCACACTGGTGGACGGCACCGACAGAATGATCTTGCTCGTTTCAAGCTCGGCCCACGGCGCGGGATAGTGGCGAATGCGCGCCCGCCACTCCTCAAGGTCCGTTTCATCCAGCACATAGCGGGGCGACCGCACCGCGCGGCGGATGGTCACCTCGATCGGCTCGCCGTTCATTCCGCCCGGCACTTCGATGTAGATCAGCCCGCCGTGCGGGTTGGCGATGGTCGTTCGTCCATCGGTCAGGCGGAATCGCCGGTCGATGGCGGGATAGCGCTTCCACTGATCCTTCTGCCAGAGGGCGTCGGTATGGCAACCGATGCGGACGGCAAGCCGCAAACCCGCCGCCCGTGGCGGAAGCTCGACAATCACTGGCTGGCCCGGAGGAGCGTAGAGGCCGGTGCCCGCCCAGCCGGGGATGGTGACGTCGATGACGATGGTTTCCGAGACACGTCCGGCGCCGGCCGGCACGTTGCCGGGAAACTCCGCCGCGCCGGGATAGGGGCGTGTGCGGGCTACAGGAATCTGCATCATCTGCTGATGCTCCAGGCGGAGAGCAACCCGGCTCAGGGGATTGTCCAACGTCAGCGGTGATCGAGGACCGGGAGGGGGCACGGCATCCAGGCCGCGCAGCGCCGCCCGCAGCTTCGGAAGTAGCAAGCGATCCTGCGGCGGAAGCGCATCCACCGCGTTCAGCAGGATCGCTCCGAGCTGCCGGCATCGCTCGCGGGGCAGCTTCGTCTCGCCGCTCTCGTGGGCCTGCAACAGTTTCAGCGCCTTCCCGGCGTGGCAATCTTCCAGCACCGCCAGGTTCGTCGGGTTTGGCACCGGATCAACCGCGTGTATGTAACCGCCCGCGAACGCCAGCCCCAGCCCTGACAGCAGAATATTGCCCGGGTGTTCGGTGGCGAGATCCTTCCCCGGATTCAATTGCTTCCATCCCCATCCCAGCTCGGCGACGAGCAGTCCCCCGCCGCGGCGTACGAAGCGGTGGATCTGAGCGATTTCGCCATAGTTGCGCAGCCGCTCGGGTGGGAAAAACATGGCATCAAGATCATCCAGCATCTGCTGCCAATTGTTCTCGTCGATCGAGACGGCATCGATCTGCCGGGATTCCAGCAACCGGCGCACCGGTTCGTTTGCCCAGACGCCGATTGTAGGTTTGGCCGCATTGCCCGCCGCCCAGCGGGCCGCATTGATGACGAGCTGGCCTGTCGCTGCGACTTGCAAGGCGCCTTGGCTGAAGTAGCCACCGTGACCGAAGGCCACGACCCGTCCCTGTCCGGAGTGTGCGGCGGCCACCACCGCGTAATCCACGGCGTTGTCGCCACGGCCGGCAACCACCGCGAACGCGTTCTCGCCGAACACCGCCACCGGGCCCGGCACGCCCGGCTTGGCGATCTCATGCACGCCGTCCAAGAGCCGGGCCAGATCTTCCTCGACCGCGCGTGCGGCTTGACAGAATAAACCCAGCGCCGCAGTCAGTGTGATGATCCCGAGGGCCGACCGCATTGCCGCCGCCATCTGCATCTTCTTTCTCCCCTGATTTCACAGTTCTTCCAGCGTCCGTCGCACGATCCGTGCTGCTTCGTCGATCCCGCAGGGCAATCGCGCTCCGGCGGCATGGGCATGGCCGCCGCCGTTGAGCTGGCCGGCCAGTTCGTTCACGTCGATCCACAGCCCGTCGTCCAGCGGAGGCTTGGAACGAAAACTCACTTTCGTCCGCCCCGGCTCGGTCTCCGCCAGCAGAATCGATATCCGCACCGTGCCGACCGACATCGGGTTGTTCACCAGCCCCGTCAGCTCTTCCACCGACGCTCCGGTTTCCTTCAGGTCCTCCAGTCGGAGGAACTGGAATGCGGCCCGGCCATCCAGGGCATATTCCAGAGACGAAAGCGCTCTCGCCTCCACCGCCAGGCGGCTCGGTTCAAAGCTCTCCTCGGAGATCTGATAGAGCCTTGAGTTGTCGATTCCTGCTTCCATGAGCCGAGCGGCCAGCGCGAATGCGTCAGCGTTGGCATTGGCGAACCTGAACCAGCCGGTGTCGGTGGCGAGGGCGAAGAAGAGTGCTTCGGCCACGCTGCCGACCCCGCCCGTCAGTTCGTAGCCCAACTCATCGAGAAGCCTGATGACCAGCGTGGCCGCGGCCGCCGCGTTCGAATCGACGATTCGAAGCGCGGCCACGTCATCGCCGTGCACATGATGGTCCAGCACCACCGCCAGGTCGTGCCGCTGCCTTATCCACTGAGCAAGCGGCTCGAGCTGCGACCACGCCCCGGTATCGACGATCAGAAGCAGGTCGTGATCGTCGTAAGGCGGATCGTCCTCTGCTTGCCGCATTGGCGTCTCCCCGGCCACTGTGATCAGGCTTCGCTCTATCGGTCCCATGGCGTAGAGGGTGACGCGCTTGCCCAGGGCGGACAGGGCGCGGCGCAAAGCGAGCTGCGAACCCACCGCATCGCCATCCGGTTTGGAATGGGTGATCAGGGCGACGTGCCCGGCCGCTCGGATGCGATCGGCGATTTCGGCGAAGGTCGTATTGGTGACGTAGTTGAACATGCGTCACTCCGCAGTAGCCCGCAGCGCCCCAACGCGGGCGATGTCGCGATGCATCTGCCGAACCAGCCGCTGGACGCTGGAGAAGGCAACCTGATCGCGGATCCAGTCGTGGAACTGAAGATGAGCCGTCCAGCCGTAGTCATCGAGCGGCCCGTCGTGGCCGAGCAGATGAGCCTCGCAGATCCGTTCGCCGCCGCCGAAGGTCGGCTTGCGGCCGACGCTGATCGCGGCCGGGCAGCTGCGGCCGTCATCGAGCACCGCGGTGCCGGCATAGATGCCGTCGCCGGGCAGGAGCAGGTCGTCATGATCGAGGTTTGCGGTGGGAATGCCGATCTCCCGCCCCCGGCGATCGCCCGCGATCACCGGTCCGACCAGTTCGTACGGCCGACCCAGCAGGCGGGCCGCGTCGCGAACCCGTCCCCGCTCCAGCAGCCAGCGGATGACTGAACTGCTCACCCGGACCAGGCTGTGATCGGAAAGGGCGATCTCGACCGGATCGATCACGACCGTATGGAAGCCATGACGGGCTTCCAGCGAGCGCAGGGTCTGGACCGTTCCCGCCCGCCCGTGACCGAAACGGAAGTCCGGACCCTCCACGATCACATCCGGCCGGTAGGGATTGACCGTGGTGGTGAGGAATTCCTCCGGCTCCTGCTGAAGGAACTCCAACGTAGGTTGGAGGCAGGTGATTTCGTCCGCCCCGACCTGCTTGAGGAGGCGGGACCGTTGCTCGCAGGTACTGAGACGTTGCGGAACCTGTTCCGGGTGCAGGATGGAGGCTGGGTGCGGATCGAAGGAGAGCACAATCACGTGACCTTCGTCGCCGACGGCCGCGCGAGCCATCCGAACCAGTTGGATGTGGCCTACGTGGACCCCGTCGAAATTCCCGATCGTGATGGCGGTCAGAGGAGGCATCTGAACGGTTCAACATAGGCGAGACGGCCTTCCGGGCCAAGTGCTCGGCATGTTGAGTCGGCCGGCAGCCCGTTTCAGGGCACTCCGCGACGACCGCCGGCATCGGTACTGCTCACCCGTTTTTGCCAAAAACCGCTGCCCGGGCACCGGCGGCACCTCCGGATCTGATGCGGATTGAGATAATGTTGACAGACGGTCCGCTACCGCTGGCTGCGGGCGAGATTGCCACGACTCGAGATGACGGAGGCTGAACCATGTATCGCTCCCTGCTCATCGTCCTTCCCATGCTGTTCGGAGCTGTCGGCCGCGCAGTGGCCCAGGCCCCGGATTCGGCTCCGGCCATCGAAGCGACCCCGCGGGAGGTGGAGGCCCGGGTTGAAGCAGTCACCGTCTATCGGGGCCGGGCTGCGGTTACCCGCGGTGCGGCACTGGACCTTGCTCCGGGCCTGTGGGATCTGCGCTTCCCCGCCCTGCCCGCAACAGTCCAGCCGGGGTCCTTGCAGGCGAGGGCGACCGGTCCGGTGAAAGTCCTCAGCGTCGAGTACGAGCAGAGGGCGACAGACGTCGCCGATTCGCCACGGCTGGCGGAACTGGATGAGCAGATAAAGCGGCTGAAGCGAGAGCTGAAGCACCTCCAGGAGCAGTACGAGATCGTCAAGGTCAAGGAGGGGTTCATCGATGCGGTGGGGGTGCGGGCGGCAAGCGACGCCACCGATGACGGCGGCACCGACGGCCTGGATCTCGATGCGGTGCGAAACCAGCTCGCCTTTCTGGCGGAAGAGCGGGGCCGCGTGCTGGCTGAGCGGCAGGAACTCGACGGCCGCAAGGAGGAGCTGGAGCGGCGGCTCCGCATTCTGGAGTCGCAGCGCAACGCGATTGCCGGCGGCCCGGAGATTGCCCGCACCGCCATCGTGTCCGTCGCGGTCACCGATCCGGCCGAAGTGCGTATTGAACTGAGCTACCTGGTGGCGGATGCCACGTGGGTGCCGGTCTATAACGTGCGGGCCGCGCTCGATGACAGGACGGTGATGATCGAGTACGACGCAATGCTGGCGCAGCGCACGGGCGAAGACTGGGAAGACGTGAGGCTGACCCTGTCCACCGCCCAGCCGACGATTGCCGCCAACCCGCCCGTTCTGGAGCCGTGGTTCGTGGATCTGGTTCCCAAGGAGAAATACGCGGCCAAAGGCGCCCCCGGCACTGAACGGGGGAGACGCGTAATGGCTGACGCGGCGGGAGTGGAGCTGGCGGAGACGGACAGGAGATTTGGCGTGGATCGCGCGGAACTGGAGGCCCTGGGTGCGGATGCAGCAATCGCCGGAGCCGGACCTTCCATCACATTTCAGCTTCCGCGTCTGGTCAGCATCCAATCCCATTCCCAGAAGCAGCAGCGGACTCGCATCGCGACCCTTGATGCCCAGGCCGAGTTCGTGCACGTGGCGATTCCGCTGCTGACCGATTCCGTCTATCTGCGGGGGGAGCTCGTCAATGCCGGCGACTACCAGTTCCTGCCCGGCGCTGCAGCGATCTTCGTCGGCCAGGACTACGTCGGTCCCACCCAGGTGGGGGCGATCGCCCCGGGCGGTGAGTTCGATCTGTATTTCGGCATCGATCCGGCGGTGCAGGCGGTACGTCGGCTGATGAGCAAGAAAACCTCCAAGACCGGCTTGTTCAGCGGCGGACGCAGGACCAATTACGAATATCGCATCGAGATCAACAACGGCACCGGGGAGGCGATCGAGCTGGAGATGTGGGATCGCATCCCCGTTTCCCGCACCGACCAGGTCAAGATCGAGCTGGTGAACCTCAGCGCCCCGCTGGCGGCGGACGCCGAATACCTGGCCGAGGAGCAGCCGCTGGGACTTCTGAAGTGGATTCTCACCGTCCCGGCAGGAGCGCGCGGTGCCAATGCATTGGCGATGACTTACGGGCTGAAAGTCAATCGGGCCAAAAACGTGAACATGACTCCGCTGCCGGAATGAGGCAGACCGGTGGTATGCGCCGAGGGCTCTAAGATTTCGCGGTCAGCTTCTTGTGCAGTTCGGGCTCGATGCCCAGAAACTCGCACATGTGCTGCTCGTAGACTTCCTGATCCCGCTCGCGGGAGAAGTCCAGGCGCAGCTCGTTGATGACTTTCGTTCCCTGGCCGATCCAGTCTTTCCAGGTTTCCGCGGAGATATTCTCGTAGATCCACTGGCCCAGCGGCCCCCGCATCGGGGGATCGGGAAGCTGCGTCCCCGCACGCCCGGTGCGTTGGCAGACAAACTGCCCGCCGCCCGCGGCTGTCTGCGCATCGGCCGGCTCCTCCGGTTCCACTTCCGGCGGTTCCTGTCCGATGCTTCGAAGTAGATCGGTGATGGCGTTGCGAGGCATCATGTCGCCTTTGCGGGCCGCGACCACGTAGCCGGCCATCAGGACGTCAATCGCCTCATCGGCGCGGTCCGCCTTGATCAGGGCCTCCCCGGCAAGCTGGAAGGCCTTGCTCATGCCCTGGTTCAGTTCCAGGCAACGCAATAGGCTGGCGGCGGCGTCCTCGAACCGTTCCGCCTGCAACAGGGCGTTGCCTAGGCTGAAGTGAGCCATGTCGTTGTCCGGGTCGGCCTGGGCCATCTTCTCGAACTGGGCGATTCGTTCTTCAAGGTCGCTCATGGTTCTGTATCCCTTGCGGAAGCCGGGTTGTGGCTAATCGACTTACCCCCGTCCCTATTCCGGCCGGCTTCCGCGCCGCGCGACTCGGCGCCGGGGATAATAGTCCGATTTTGAGGCCGAAGTGCGCGTCATCGGCTAGCATGCCCGCGATGTCACGGATGCCCGACATGTCGGTCGATCTGACCGGGATCGCCCTGCGCAACCCGGTCATCATCGCCTCGGGTACGGGCGGCTACATCGGCGAGGTTGCCGATGTGCTGAATCCCTCTCGCATCGGGGCGATCGTCACCAAGTCCATCACCTGTGAACCGCGCGACGGCAACCCGCCCTGGCGGGTGATCGATGTGCCTCTGGGCATGATCAACGCGGTGGGCCTGGCCAACGTCGGCCTGGAGAAGTTCCTCGCCGAGAAGCTTCCGGAAGCGGAAACCGTCGATACCGTAGTGATCGGCTCCATCGCGGGAAACAGCGTGGCCGACTACGTCGCGGTGGCCGAGGCGTTCAACGCGGCCGCGACCCTGCCCGCGGTGGAGCTGAACGTATCCTGCCCGAACACCGATGACGGCCTGCAGTTCGGCGAGCACCCCCGGAAGTTGCGCGAGCTGCTCTCGGAGATCAGACCCGTACTCACCAGGACGAAGATGATCGTCAAGCTCTCGCCCAACGTGGGCGACATCGTGGCCATGGCCGGGGCCGCGATCGACTGCGGGGCCGACGCTCTCACCTTGATGAACACTCTTCACGCGATGGCCATCGACGTCGAGACCCGCCAGCCCCGCCTCAGCCGCGGCTCCGGCGGGCTGAGCGGTCCGGCCATTCACTACCTGGCCGTGCGCATGGTGCACGAGGTTTATGAGGGCGTGGCCCGCGATGCCGGCGTGCCGATCATCGGCCTGGGCGGGGTGATGCGCTGGCCGGACGCAGCGGAGTTGATCCTCGCCGGGGCCAGCGCGGTGGGAATGGGAACGGCCCTCTTCGTCAACCCCCGACTTCCCCTGAAGGTTGCCAGCGGACTCAGCCGCTGGGTTGACAAACAGGGCTGCGCTTCGGTCAGCGAGCTCGTCGGCCAGGTGCAGGCATGATATGAAGGGCACCGGCGCCATGAACCACTCCGAGCGAGAGCGATTCGACCGCCTGCTGGAGCGCGTGCTGGAGGACCTGCCCCGGCGGTTGCACGATCTTCTGGAAATGGCCCCGCTCATCGTCGAGGATCATCCCGCCCCCAAGCTCCTGGAGGAGTTGGGCATGGACCCCACATTCGAATCCCTATGTGGCCTCCACACGGGCACGCCCCTGACCGAGCGGACGGTCGAGATCGGTCACGAGGAGCCGGAGACCATCCACCTCTTCCGCAAGGGCATCATCGAGGAAGCGGGGGGGTGGGATGAGGGCGAAGATGCAATCACCGAAGAGATTCGCGTAACCCTCCTTCACGAGATCGGCCACCACTTCGGACTTGAAGAGGAGGACCTCGAAAAGCTGGGGTATGAGTAGGAAGGCTTGAAGGCTCGGGGCCTGGAGGCTTGAAGGACTGTGCCCATGCGCCCTTGCCGCTTGCGGCTTCGCGATTTCCCGCCAACAAACTGATGCGGCGCGTCACGCCACATGCACTGCATCGTGCCACATGGTGCAACTACTTCGCCGCGCATATCGAGGAGCTTATTGATGCAGCGTACGCTTCGCCTCTTCGTTCGTAATTGTCGAACTGGTCCCAGCTTGCGCAGCCGGGGCTGAGGAGGAGGATGTCGCGGTCGCCCATCCGGTGCATTGCACGTTCGATCGCTGCATCCAGTGTTTCGCATTGGAAGGCCTTCGAGCCGTCTGCTGCGGTGGCGGCGAGCTGGGGGCCGGTGGCGCCGATGGTGTAGAGGCCGGCGATCTCGGAAGTTAGTTCAGAGATTGCCCTCAGGTCGATACCCTTGTCGTATCCACCGGCGATGAGGTGAACACGCTGCGGCTCGTCGAATGATCGCACCGCAAGCACCGTCGCCTGCGGCGTGGTCGATTTGGAGTCGTTGAAGAACTGCATCCCGCCGCGCTCGGCCACCAACTGCAGGCGATGCGGCAGACCGGGGAAATCCGCGAGAAGCTCACCGGCCTCGATCGGGCAAAGGCCGACAGCGCGGCTGACCACATCGACGGCGAAACGGCCGTTCACCTGATTATGTTGACCGGGGATCCTCAGCGGCAGCGGCCGGCCTGTCGGCGGGGGGTCAGTGGTGATTTGATGATCGCCCGGACGCTGATACCTGAAGATGTTGTGCTTCGAGCGCTCGTAGTGCTCGAACGTGCCGTGCCAGTCCAGGTGATTGGGCTGAAGGTTGGTCAACACCGCGACGTGGGGCGACCAACCGGAGGCGGCCGAGAAGCCCACGCCATCGCCGAGCCAGTGGAGCATGGCACTGGACAATTCCAGCACGATCCAGTCGTCGTGTTCGATCTCACTGACGCGGGGCAGGAGGCTGCCGCCGATGTTGCCGCCCAGATGAGCGGGCAGGCCGGCCCGGTTGAGAATGTGATGGATCATGGCGGCGGTGGTGGATTTTCCCGCGGTGCCGGTGACGCCGATGAGGCGGTCGCGGTTGATGCGCTCGGCGAGCAGACGGATCTCGGTGGTGATGTGGATTCCGGCCTCGCGGGCGGCCAGCAGATATGGGTTCTCCCACGGCCTGGGTACGGCGGGATTGGCGACGACGAGATCACAGTCGGTGAAATCGCTCTCCACGTGCCCGCCGAGGCGCAACTGCGTGTCCTTGTTGGAGATGAGATCGGACAGGTCAGCGAGCGAATCTGCCAGTTGGTCCTCCGAACAAAGGTCAGTGATGAGTAAGGAAGCTCCCTGCCCGGCCAGCCAGCGGGCGGCGCCACCGCCGCCGCCGAAGCGACCGAGGCCCATGAGGGTCACGCGTTGGCCTGCAAAGAGTTCGGGCATGTGAGCAGTCTAATGGCGAATCGGCCTCCGAGCCGATCCTGTGGCAGTCTTTCCCGCCTGAGCGTACGATGGCGGCAACGCACAACAGGAGTTCTCCGATGATGCAGCTTGAGAATCCGTATGCCGATCCGGCGGCCGAGCCGCCCAAGACCAGCGGGCTGGCGATCACCTCACTGGTGTTCAGCGTGATCTTCTTCTGTCCCCTGACGACTCTCCTCGGCCCGATACTCGGCCTGGTTGCCTTGGCCACCATGGGCGGTGAGCGGCCGAGGAAAGGCAAGGGGCTCGCTGTGGCGGCCATTGTGCTGGGCCTCGTATTCACAGGTGCGCAGTACGGCGCATATGTTCTCTGGGTCAAGCCTGCAATCGCCTTCTTGGCAGAATACGTGAAGTTTGCAATGACGGGCCCCGACGAGGCCCTGGCGACCGGGATGGCGGGAGACATCGCCGGCTTCAAGCTTCATTTCCAGGGGCCTGGCGCAACCGCCAGCGACGATGAAGCTCAGGCGTTTCTCGATGAACTTCGCGCGCGCTACGGCGAGTTCACCTCGGCGTCGATGAACGAGCAGAGCGGGCAACAGCCCACGCCCGGCCAAACCGTTCTGCCGATGCCGTACGTCCTCGTGTTCGAGCTCGCCACTCTGGACGCGGAGGCGGAGCTTATCTTCTTAGACGAAGCGGGCCAGAAACCCGTCAAGAAGCTCGGCTACATCATCGTGTTCGACTCAAGTCTCGGGGATCTTACCTATCCTTCGAAGACGCAGGAAGTCGAGAAAGTTCCAGACGAAGGTCGCGATGGAAACTAACGAGGCGGTCATTCAGATTCACGATCTGGTCAAGCGCTTCGGCGATCAGACCGTCCTCGACGGGGTCGATCTCGAGATCAACGCCGGGGAGACGATGGTGGTGATGGGCGGCTCCGGCTCGGGCAAGAGCACCATCCTGCGCCACATGATCGGTTCGCTGATTCCCGATGACGGGCAGGTAAAGCTGCTCGGCCGCGACCTGGCGGGGCTTGATGAGGAGGGATTGAACGAGGTGCGTAAGCGATTCGGCATCCTCTTTCAGTCCGGGGCCCTTTTCAACTCGATGACGATCGCGGAAAACGTGGCCCTGCCGATTCAGGAGCACACCACGCTGGCGGGCAACATCATCGACATTCAGGTGAAGATCAAGCTGGAGCTGGTCGGTTTGCGGGAGCATGCGGGCAAATACCCGGCCCAGATCTCCGGGGGAATGAAGAAGCGGGCCGGCCTGGCCCGGGCCCTGGCCCTGGATCCCCAGATCCTGTTCTACGACGAGCCCTCGGCCGGGCTCGATCCGGTCACCAGCGCGGAGATCGACCAGTTGATAATCGATTTATCCAAGAAGCTGGGGGTGACCAGCGTGGTGGTGACCCACGAGATGGATTCGGCCTTCACCATCGCCGACCGTATGGCGATGCTGGACAAGGGTCGCATGCTGATGGTCGACACCCGCCCAGCGTTCGAGAAGCTGCGCGATCACCCGGCGCACCGGATCGACGAGCTGGACGGGCGGCAGCAGCTCATCCGGCAGTTCCTGCGGGG
>CP070772.1:3660461-3698512 GCA_020345805.1 Phycisphaerales bacterium
CTGGCGATAAGCTTCTGCTCCTCCACCCACGTACCGCCCACATTGCGGAAGATATACGCAGCGCCGGAGTTGCAGCCCGGGCCGCATCCCTCATCGTCGCCGGGCGCTCCGGCAACCGCCACGTCGCCGTCAATGGCCACGGCGAAGCCGACCTCGTCAATGAACGTTGCGGATTCCGGCTGGATCTTCTGTTCGTTGGTCCAGACCCCGCCGATGCGGGTGTAGAAGTACACGGCTCCCGTATAGGCATTTGCGCCGACGGCGCCGACGATCAATGCATCTCCGTCAACCGCGACATCATGACCGAACCTCTTCTCGCTCTCGGGATCCGACGGCAGCAGTTTCTGCTCTTCGGTCCAGACACCGTCGATTGACTTCAGTACGTACGCCGATCCGAACGCGAATCCACCTAGGGGTCCGCCCGTATCCTCATCGTTCCAAGCCCCGACTATCGCCACATCACCGCGCACCGAAAGGTGCTCGCCGAAGCCGTCGAGTTCATCGGCATCGGATGCGATGATCTTGTCGATCTCGCAGCCGAGCAGCTCGACCCCGTGCGCAGCGGCGGAGCACGACATTATGATCAGCCCGATAAGCCCAAACTCGCGTCTTACTCGTCCGGTTTCCATCATGTGCTTGTCTCGTCTCAGCCAAACCAGTCGCTGCCACCTCGAGCGATGCGGCCGAACGCCGTCAACCGTGGCCACCGTATCGGGCACAAAGCACGCATCGCGGTGACCCACCACGATCAATCGAGATGATTCATCTCGTCGCATCAGGCAAATAATGCTGTTTCCCGCCGAAGAAGTGTGCGAGACCCAGGGGCCAACCGGCCTGACGGTAGTGAAAACAGGGTCGTGCAAAACGACGCAACCCCTGCAATGGCAAGGGGTTGCGGTCAGTGGGCCATACTGGACTTGAACCAGTGACCTCCTGCGTGTCGAGCAGGCGCTCTAGCCAACTGAGCTAATGGCCCAATCTGCGGGGAGTCTACATCCCCGCCGGGCCATGTCAATCATTTGCCGCAGCCCATGATCCCCGGCCGCGCTTTCGTCACGCTCCCGGCTCGGCCGGTCTGCTCCCGCCGTCACTCGGCCAAGGCGTGGGCCACGGAGTAGTTGGGCGATTCCTTGGTGATCTGGATGTCGTGGGGATGGGACTCGACGAGGCCGGCCCCGCTGACCCGGATGAACCGGGCGTGCTCCCGCAGCTCGGGAATGGTCGCGCAACCACAGTACCCCATGGCCGCACGCAGGCCGCCCACCATCTGATAGACGAAGTCCGCCAGCGGCCCGCGGTACGGCACCCGCCCCTCGACCCCCTCGGGTACGTACTTGCGGGTGTCGGTGATGGCCTGCTGGGCGTAACGGTCGGCCGAGCCGGCCCCCATGGCCCCTTCCGAGCCCATACCGCGATAGGTCTTGTAGCGCCGCCCGCGGTGGAGGATGAGCTCGCCGGGGCTTTCATCCATGCCGGCAAAGAGCGAGCCGATCATCACCGATCCGGCCCCGGCGGCGACGGCCTTGGCGATATCGCCGCTCTGCCGCACGCCTCCGTCGGCGATCACCGGCACGCCCCCGGCGTCGGCGGTGCGACAGGCGTTGAAGATCGCGGTGATCTGCGGCACGCCCACGCCGGTCACCACTCTCGTAGTGCAGATCGAGCCGGGCCCGATCCCCACCTTCACCGCGTCCGCCCCGGCCTCGATGAGATCGGCCGCGGCCTCCGCGGTTGCGATGTTGCCCGCGATGATGTCGATGTCGTAACGGGCCCGCACCTCCCGGACCGTCTCCACCACGTTGCCGCTGTGGCCGTGGGCGGTGTCGATCACGATCACATCGACCTCCGCGTCGATGAGCTGCTCGACCCGGTCCATCTGGTGCACGCCCACGGCCGCGCCCACGCGGAGCCGGCCCCGCTCGTCGCGGCAGGCGCTGGGATGCGTGCGGATGTTCTCGATGTCCCGCATGGTGATGAGACCGGCCAGGCGGCCCTGATCATCGACCAGCAACAGCTTCTCCACGCGGGCTTCGGTAAGGATGGACTCGGCGTCCTCGGGGGCGGTATCCGGGGGGGCGGTGACCAGCGGGTGCTTGGTCATGGCCTCGCCGACCTTGCCCGCTACATGATCGAGGAACTTCATGTCCCGGCGGGTGAGCACCCCCACCACCTTGCCTCGCCCTTTTCCATCCTCGGTGACGGGGAAGCCCGAGACGTTCTGTTCATCCATCAGCGACAGGGCGCGGGCCACCGTATCGTCCGGGGAGAGGGTGATGGGATCGGTGATGACCCCGTTCTCGGACCGCTTGACCTTGGCGACCTCCCTTGCCTGATCGGCGGGCGTCATGTTCTTGTGGATGATCCCGATGCCGCCCTCCTGGGCTAAGGCGATAGCCAGGGCCGACTCCGTCACGGTGTCCATGGGAGCCGACAGCAGGGGAATATTGAGGCGGATGTTTCGGGTGAGCCAGGTGGAGGTGTCGGTCTGATCCGGGGTCACGATGCTGTGGCGGGGAACCAGCAACACATCGTCGAACGTGATGCCATCCTGAATAATCTTGTGCTCCATTGAGCAATGATCGTGAGTCGGAGGCGGGTTGTCAACCGGGCCGGGGCGGCCCGGCTGCGGATGCAGTCAGGCCAGCCCTCCGTCCTGGAGCCTCGCGGGGCTGCAAAACGACAACAAGCCCCTTTTTCGGGGCCTGCTGTGCTTCTTGGAGTAAGTCAGGGTCGCCGACTACCAGCGATCGCGGCCGCCGCCGGAGCGCTGAGGCTTGGGGCGAGCCTCGTTGACCTTGATGGTGCGGCCGCCCAGATCCTGGCCGTCCAGCGCCTTCATGGCGTCACGTGCTTCCTGATCGTTTCTCATTTCAATGAAACCGAATCCCTTGGGGCGACCGGTGTCCCGATCAGTGATCAGATTCAGATCGCTGATCTCGCCGAACTGGCTGAATGCCTCACGGAGTTCGGACTCGGTCGTGTCGAATGACAGATTGCCAACGTAGAGCTTCATCACAGTGTTTCCTGTGTCCCGAGTGTTCAATGCCTAACGGAATCCTCGGGTGTGATCTACGTTTGGCAGCCGCCGGGCCATCCTCGGGATGGCATTGCCGGACGGCGAAGAATGAAGGCAAGGGTATGTGGCTGAGTTGCTGCAGGCAAACGCCGCCCAGCGGATTCTCCGCCCTCCGGCGGAGCGGGCAGGCAAGCAGAAGCCGCTAAGTGACCGCCTATGCATGACTTGGGGGATGTGGGCGGGTTCGAAATAACGGCCAGATTGGGGTGGGTCCCCGGCGGAGGCATCGCTTCGGCCGGGGCCGGCCGTATCGCGGGAAACAGGCGGAACAACGCGGTGATCCCGATCGAATCTGACTGGGAAACCGGTCCTAAGATCAAACAGTGACAAGGAGTCCAGGAGTGAAACAGTGACGACCGACCAGATGGCCACGGAGCAGTTCGCCAGCCCTGTCCACCATGACGCCGGCACGGAGGCAGGCGAGGGCAAGAGGCTCTTTGAGAAATACCTGGCTACGTGCATCAGATACGAAGCCTCCGACCTTCACCTCAAGGCTGACCTGCCCCCGCGGGTCCGTGTCCGCACCAGGCTCAAGAGTCTTCAGACGGACCTCATAACGCCGGAACTGATGTTCCAGGTCGCCAAGGACGTCCTCGACGACAATCAATACGAGATCTTCAAGCGTCACGGCCAGGTGGATTTCGCCTACGACTACGACGAGGATTCCCGGTTCCGCGTGAACCTGTTCATGGCCCGGGGCAAGCCGTCGCTGGCCGCTCGTCTCATCACCTCCAACGTCAAGACGTTCGAGCAGCTCCACATCCCCGAGATCCTGGGCCAGGTGGCCATGAGCGCTCAGGGTCTGGTTCTCTTCGCCGGCGTCACCGGCTCCGGGAAGTCGACCTCCATTGCCTCCATGCTCCAGTACATCAACGAGCGCAAGCGCGTTCACATCGTGACCATCGAGGACCCAATCGAATACATCTTCAAGGACGACAAGGCCACGATCAACCAGCGCGAGGTGGGCATCGATTGCCTGGACTTCAACGAGGCCCTGCGCTCGCTGGTGCGCGAGGACCCCGACGTGGTGCTGGTGGGCGAGATGCGTGACTACGAGACGTTCGAGGCTGCGATCCGCGCCGCCGAGACCGGGCACCTCGTATTCGGCACCATCCATGCCTCCTCTGCCTGGCAGACCTTTGGACGCATCTACGACCTGTTCCCCGAGGCCGAGCGGGAGCAGATCCGCAAGCTTCTGGGCTACAACCTCCAGGCGATCGTCTATCAGAAGCTCCTGCCCACGCTGCGCGAGGACATCCCCCGCATCCCCGCCATGGAAATCCTGCTCAACAACACGGTGGTGCAGAAATTCATCCTGGAGGCCCGCGAGGGCGAGTTGCTGGAGCTTATGAAGCAGTCCCAGAGCCAGGAGCAGGGCATGATCGACTTCACCAGCTCCCTTGTGCAGTTGGTGGAGAACGAATACATTCATCATCGCGTGGCGATGGAGGCCACGCCCAAACCCGAAGAGTTGAAGATGCGTCTGAAGGGCATTTCCTGACGCAAAGCTCTGTGAGGCCACTCGATGCCTACTGATCTCCTGACGGCCCTGGCGGTCCAAGCGTTTCTGGTCAGTCCCTGGAAGCCGGTGGTCATGCTCCTTCCGTTCATACCCTGGGCCTGGCTGATCTCCTCCAAGCTGGACAAGGACGCCCGCAAGTTCCGCCTCAATCCTCAGGTGTGGAACAGCCTTCACCTGACCGCCGGGGTGTTTGCCCTGATTGCCATGCTGTTCATCCCCCTGTTCTGGGCGAGTTGGCCGGTTGGAGTGCTCATCCTGCTCGCACCCATCCTGATCTACTGGCGGGTGCGTAACGGGACCGTTCCCGAGGCCCAGCGGTTCTATCTGACCGGCGAGACCCTGACCGCCCGCATGACCGCCCGACGCCAGTCCAAGGCCGCCAAGGACGCCGTTATCCGGTTCATCGATGCCGAGGGCAGCATGCACGATCTGCCGCTGAAGGACGATCCGGAGTACGCCCTGCACATGCTGGCCGAGGACTTCATCGGGCCGGCCATCGAAGCCCGGGCCTACCGAATGGAGCTCGCCGTCGGGCCCAACGGCGTGAGCCTCTCTCAGATGGTCGACGGCATGCGATTCAAACGCGAGCCGGTCACCCAGGAGGACGCGCTTCAACTCATCGACTACGTCAAGGAATATGCCGGGCTTGACGTGGGGGATCGGCGGCGGCAACAGACGGGCGAGTTCAAGATCGAGGGCCCGGCCGGCAAATCCAAGCTGACCATCACCACCGCCGGATCATCAAGCGGCCAGATACTTCGTATCGACGTAAACCGCGAGGAGCGCCTCAGCCTTCCCTTTGACGGGCTGGGACTGCTTCCGTCCCAGATCGAGGAACTGAAGATCCTGTGCGAACTGCAGGAGCGGCACGGATTGGTGCTCCTCAGTTCCCCGCCCGGCCACGGGCTCAGCACCTCCATGTACGCCTTCATAGGCCGGCACGATCCCTATACCTCCAACATCAAGACTCTGGAGCGGGAAATCCAGCTCTGGATAGACGGCGTAGACCACATCTTGTGGGATCCGGCCAACCCCGATCTGGACTACGCCACGCATCTGCAATCGATTCTCCGCCGCGATCCTGACATCGTGATGGTCGATTTGGTCAAGGATGCCGACACCGCCCAGGCGATCGTCGAGCCGGGTATGGTCGGACCGTTGCTGTACGTGCCCCAACGGGCCGAGAGCGTGACCGAGCAGATCCGCGTCTGGGTCAAGCTCGTGGGGAATGTGGCCCACGCGACCAAGGCGCTGCGAGCGGTGGTCAATCAGCGCCTGCTTCGCACCCTCTGCGCAAACTGCAAGCAGGGTTATCAGCCCACCGATGCCCAGCTCAAGCAGCTCAACATCCCGGCCAGCAAGGTCAGTCAGCTTTACCGAGCCCACGGCAAGATCCAGGTGAAGAACAAAATCGAGACCTGCCCCGTGTGCCGAGGAACCGGCTATCTCGGTCAGGCGGGCGTCTTTGAGGTCATGACCGTGGATGAGGAAGCACGGAAGCATCTGGCCGGCGGCGACCTGAAGGCCGCCCTCGGCCACGCCCGCCGCAACAAGATGATCTACCTCCAGGAAGCGGCGCTCAGCAAGGTGATCAGCGGAGATACCACCATTGAAGAGGTGATACGCGTCACCACTCCCAGCCGCGCCGGCGGCGCAACCTCGCCTGCGGCCGCACGGGGAACCTGACGGGTCGGGCCGCGTCCAACACATCGATCGACTTCTGCCCCGCCGATCGCCCGCCGCCCTTTAATCGGAAGCTCGTGGAATCCCAGCACCATGTACTACGTCTTCAACATCATGATCATTGGACTGGTTGCGTTCATCGCCTACTGGTGGGCCAATCAGGGCCTGTTCAGCGCAATCCTGCACTGCCTTTGCGTGATCGTCGCCGGTGCCATCGCCCTGGCCGTCTGGGAGCCGCTGGCCTTCGCCGCATTTGTGAAAGGATCGTCCGGCTTCAGCAACTACGGCTGGGGGATAACGCTGGTCGTCAGCTTCGCGTTGATCCTGTTCATTCTCCGCGTGGCCATGGACAGGCTTGCCCCGGCCAACGTGGCGCTTCCGAACTGGGCCAACCTCACCTTCGGCTTGCCCGTCGGGGCGGTCGCCGGAGTGCTCACCCTGGGCATCTTCGTGATCGGAGCCGGCTTCATTCAGTCCAGCGACTCGCTGCTGGGCTTCCGCGGCTACGGACGCGGCCAGAGGACGGGCAACATCGAGCCGCTCAACCAGCTCTGGCTGCCCGTGCACCAGATCACCGACGAGTTCTACAGCTGGCTCAGTGTCACCTCCCTGAGCACGTCGCGCCCTATGCGACACTACTACCCCGAGCTCCACAAGCAGATGACGCTGGTCCGCGACAGCGCCAAAGACGGCAGGGCCGCCCTGGCCCTGGCCCCCGATGCCGTGAACATCAGGGCTGCTTTCTACTGCCCGGAGCTGAACCGCTGCGCCGTGGCCGTCGGCTTCAACGAAAAGGCCCAGGACTACGGCAGCCAGCTGACGCTTTCCCGATCACAGATCCGCCTGATCGGTGCGGCCCGCCGCACCGCCAAGGCTTCGGTCACCTACCCCGATCGCTGGCGGCAGGACACCGTCAGCGGCATCGGCTACCACACCTTTGAGAACGACAAGGCCGCCTATATCACCAGCGTCGCCGGCCGTGAATCCACTGACATCATGATCCAGTTCCCCGCCCCGGCCGGCCAGCGCGCCGCCTTCATACAGATTCGCGGCACGCGTTTTGCCATCAACCCGCGAGAGGTCAGCGAGGCCGAGTACGTGGAGGCCACGGGCAGGCTCGAGAACTTCGACAGTCTCATGGGCGCCGGCGCCGATTACGCCCCTCAAGACATCCAGAACTTCCTGGAGATCACCACCAAGATCCATAACCTCAACGTCGGGACCAACAGCCCCCTTGGGACCATGCAGGTCACCTCCGAACGGTTCTTGAGAGAAGGCGAAGCCCACTTCAGCCGCGGCGGCGAACGACCCCCGCGCACCCTGGCCATCGAGGGCATCTACCAGCCGCAGGGAACCAAGGTCGTCTTGCTGGATATCAGCCAGGAAAGCCCGGCCAGCATCTTCGGAGCGGTCGCTCAACTCGTTCAGGATGATGCCCGGCTCGCCCTGGTGGACAGCAACGGCCGCAAATACTCGCCCATCGGGTTCATCCATTACACCGCTGACAGCAGGATCCACGTCAAGTTGTCTCCGGGCAGCTACCTCCGGACCATCGACGAAATCCCTTCCATTCCGCGGGCCGGCGGGCAGACGCTCAAGCTGGTCTTCCGCGTCACTGAAGGCATGACTATCGTCAGCTTTACCTGGGGCGAGCAGATCGTCGGCCACTGCAACTTGCCGGTCCGCTGAGCACCGCCGCGACGGTGGAGCCTGCATCGGTCGACTTTCAAAACCCAGGCACGCGCCGTCCGACGATCTCCCGGCGAGCGGCGAGGATCGTCCGTCATCCGCTGGCGAAGGCGGATCGTCGCGTTTATCGGACCGATGTGGTATTTCCGCGGTGGTCCGTGCGCGCGGACAATCACCATCCCCTTGCACCCGGGATGGACGGTCCGCAATCCGAAGGGGCGAGCCGTGGGACCTGCACTGTAAATGTGGAGCGAGAATTCCATAAGCCTTTGCATGACAAGCGATAAGGCGTTTTGAAGATAGGCGTCCCGGCCGGTAAGGAGCGTTGCCCGTGATGCCGATATGTAGTGCAGTCGACCGGCCCGCCTGGCACCACTTTCGTTAGGGGCGGACACAATGCAGCAGGGTGCTGAATCACTGAAGCGCGAGCTTCAGTCGCTGTTCAACCGGGCCAAGTTGCCAACTGGCCCGGCGGTCGCCGCCCGAATCCTCGCCCTGATCGACGATCCGAGCTCCACCTCAGCCCAGTTCGGCGAAGTCATCGAGGCGGATGCGGCGCTTGCCGGCCGCCTCTTGGAGATGGCCAACTCCGAGATGTACCAGCAATCGGTGCCGATCACCACCATACATCGGGCCGTGACCCTGATCGGACTTCGGCAGCTCCGGCTCCTGGTGCTTGGATTCGAGCTGGTGAACCACGTGGGCCGTTTGGGAGAGGGTCCCTTCGACATCCAGAGCTTCTGGCAGGAGTCCCTGCTGCGGGCCAGCCTGAGCCAGGAGATTGCGGCCTGCGTCGTCCCGTCGCTTGCCGATGAGGCGTTTGTCGTCGGCTTGCTGCAGGATTGCGGCATCCCGATGCTGATCCAGATCCTCGGCAGGGGCTATGCCGAACTCTTCGCCGCGCACCGGGGATCACCTCCCACCTTCCACGCGCACGAGCAGCGGTTCTTCCCATATTCCCACGTCGATGCGATCTCGGCTTTGAGCTCGATCTGGAAGCTGCCCGCGTGCATCCGCGACCCGCTCGGAATGCAGCACGAGCGCCGCACGCTGGGCAAAAAGCCGACGACCACCGAGTTGCTGGGAGCCGTCAGCTACCTCGTGGGGTCGATTGGGTTTTTTGCAGATGATCAGGACCGTTCGGTCGATCCCGGACTCCGGGACTACGCGCGGCGGGAGCTGCATCTGACCGACGAGGATCTTGAAGAATCGCTCTCCTCGAGTGCGGAAAGGTACCGCGCTATCACCGCCCTCTTCGAAGCCGCATTGCCCCAGGACTTCGACATCACTGAACTCCTGGCCGAGGCGAAGCGGAGATTCGCGATCGAGGCCGCCGACCTGCAGCGGGATCTCAGATCGGTTCAGAACGACCTCGCACGCCTGGTAACCGAACGGTCGAACCTGGCACAGGCGTTGGCTCAGTATCGCGAACGAGCATCAGCCGATCCGCTGACCGGCATACTGAATCGCGGTGCTCTGGTTGAGATGACCGACAACTGCCTGCGCCTGGCGACCGAGCAGAAGTTGCCGGTGGCCGCGTACTTCCTCGACATCGACGGATTCAAGCGCATCAACGATGAGTTCGGGCACGCGGCCGGCGACCAGGTGCTCAAGGATGTCTCAGACACCATTGTCCAGACGCTGGGGGATGCGATCGTCGGTCGCTACGGCGGCGAAGAGTTCGTCGCGGTCATCCCCGGAGTGACGGGCGGGCGGGCCGAAGAACTGGGCGAGGCCTTGGTGCGCGCGGTTCGGCATGGCTGGCCCCAAGGGCCCGACGTGCCGCGCTCGGTTACCTGCAGCCTCGGCGTCGTGTGGGCCGCGCCCGAAAGCGTGCAAGCCTCAGGCCCCCTCTTCTCGGCCGCCGACGAACTCATGTACGCGGCCAAACGCAAAGGGAAGAACTGTCTTTGTTTCGGAGCGTTCGACGCGCGAAGACCCGTTTGCCTTTACCCGTCGGAAGTCGCAGCGGTGGACCAACCGGTGACGGCTCCTCAACCTGAATCCGATCACTCCGGCGCCTCCTTTGAGGACCTTCGGCGCGCCGTTGATGTGCTCGACGGCGAGAAACTCACCGCCGTGGTTGAGCAACGAAAGCATGAGAGACAATCCCTGCTCTCTCCCTGCGTGCTGTGTTGCTTCGCCGACCCGACCCTGCGATTGCACAGCGAGAATGCCTACGCACGAAACATCTCGCCCGGTGGCCTGGCCGTGGTGGTCGCCCGGCGCCTGGCTCGGGGCGACCTGGTGGAGATCACCATCGAGTACGGACGGAAGCGACTCTACCTCGCCGGCTGCGTCGCATACTGCCGACGACTTGACAGCGGGGTCCACGATGTGGGGATTCAACTCGCCCAGCAGTCGCACCAACCGGTCTTCTCCGATGACCCGGTGCACGCCGCCCACAACATCGATTGGATCGCCCAGGCCCTGGATCAGCGATACAGCAATTGGCGGGATTTCCGGGCCAGCGCATAACCAGCAGTCAGCCCGTTCAGGCTCATGTCTCCAGCGGCGTTTCGTCCAGCAGCCTCTCGATGTAGTGAATGTCGTAGTCGGCCTCGAGGAACCGCGGGGTGTCCATCATCCGCTGGTGCAGGGGGATCGTCGTCTTGATCGGCAAGATCTGGAATTCCCTCAGGGCACCGCGCATCCGGGCGATGGCCTCCTCTCGCGAGCGCCCGTGCGTGATGAGCTTGGCGATCAGCGAATCGTAGTTGGACGGGATGCGGTAGCCGGCTTCCAGGTGCGTGTCCACCCGCACCCCCGGGCCGCCCGGCAGACGGAACTGCTCGACCAGACCCGGCTGGGGCAGGAAACCGTTCTGCGGGTCCTCGGCGTTGATGCGGCATTCGATCGAGTGCCCGGTTACGCTGATATCCTCCTGACTGAACCTCATCTGTTCCCCCGCGGCGATGTGCAGCATCTCCGTGACAATGTCCACGCCGGTGACCATCTCCGTAACCGGATGCTCCACCTGCACGCGGGTGTTGACTTCGAGCATGTGGAACCGCTGATTCTCATCCACGAGGAACTCGACCGTGGCGGCCCCGGCATACTCGGCCCGCTTGATCAACTCCGCGGCCGATCGGGCTGCCGCGTCGCGCTTCCTGGGACTGATGCCCGGGGCCGGTGCCTCTTCGATCAACTTCTGGTGCCGGCGCTGGGAGGTGCAGTCCCGGTCGTAGAGGTGCACCGCGTTGCCGTGCTTGTCGCCCAGAACCTGGATCTCCACGTGCCGGGCGTTCTCCAGAAACTTCTCGATGAACACTTCCCCGCTGCCGAAGGCGGCCTGGGCTTCCCGGCTGGCCGCGGCAATGACCGCCCGCAGCGTCTCCTCGTCTCGCGCGACCCGCATGCCGCGCCCCCCGCCTCCCGCCGCCGCCTTCACAATCACCGGGTATCCGACTCGCGCGGCGACTTTTACCGCTTCATCTTCATCCTCGACTGCCCCGCTGGAGCCGGGGGATATTGGAGTGCGGGCCGCCCGGGCCAGCTTTCGGCAGGCGATCTTATCCCCCAGCAGCGCCATCGCCTCCGGGCTGGGGCCGATGAACTCGATGCGGCAGTCCCGGCAGACTTCGGCAAAGTGCGCGTTCTCCGCCAGGAACCCGTAGCCCGGGTGGATTGCATCCACGTTGGCGATCTCTGCTGCGGAGATGATCCGGTCGAATCGCAGATAGGACTCGGCCGCCGGCCCCGGACCGATGCACACGGTCTGGTCCGCGTATTCCAGCCAGGGACCATCTCGATCCGCCTCCGAATAGACGCACACCGTCTGCACGCCCAGCTCGCGGGCCGCCCGGATAATCCTCAGGGCAATCTCACCCCGGTTGGCAATCAGGATTCGTCTGAACATCAGTCACCTGACCAGAGGTCATCTCGCGCTTTCGCTGCGCTCGATCAGATCGGCCTCACCGTGAACAGCGGTTGATCGAACTCCACCGGGTCGCCGTTGCTCACCATTATCTTCACGATCGTGCCCGCGCACTCGGCCTTGATCTCGTTGAAGATCTTCATGGCCTCGATGATGCACACCACCGTCCCCGGAGCCACGGACGAGCCTTCGCGGACAAACTCCGACGCGTCCGGGCTGGGAGCGGCGTAGAAGGTGCCCACCATCGGACTGGCGATGGTGATAAGGTCCGTCTCCGGAGCAGTTGCCGCGGCCGCTTTCTTCCCAACCTCCGGCTGCGCCGGTGCTGCCTGGACCGCGGCGGCCCCCGACGCCCCGCCGCTTGCCGCGGCCTCTTGCGGACCGCTCCCCGGGCCGAGCCCGCCCCCCCGGCGGTCGCGACGCAGCGTCACCTGCTCCTCGGAATCACGAAGGTCCAACTCCGTCAGCTCGTTGGCCACCATCAGTCGCACCAGCTCTTTGAGCTTGCGAATGTCAATCATCTCTGATTCATCCCTGCGTGGACTCACGCTCTGAGATTTTGGAGCGAGAGTATATCGCTTCCGCGGCGATCGTGTCGTCATCTGCGGCAAAAATACGCCCTTCTTGCCTAATTATTCACTAAATACCCCCGGATCGCAATGATACCGGCGGATCCAGCAACTCCTTGATCACATAAAGCTCGCGAAGGACCGCCGGATTCCTCATGCGGCCCCGCAACGACCGGACCAGAGGAGAAGCTCCGCCACGGGCAATATCGTAAGCTCCTCGCTCCGGGGCGGGAGTGCCGGTCAGAGGCGAGCGGAGGTATGGCAAGTGCCGATCCTGAATTCGCTGCGCCTTCCGTTCGTCCACTTCCTCCACCGGCCTGACCACCGCTTCGGCTTTCCGTTGCAGCCGCGCCTTGCGCTGCTGGGCCCTTTGCCGCTGGGCGCGTTGCTGCTCGGCCGTGGACCGCGGCGGAGCCTCCCGGCGCTTCTGTAAACGTTGCTCGATCCGCCGGGCCTGTTCCATCTTCTCCGCCAGCGAAGCGGGCCTCGGCTCCGGAGGCGCCGCCGGGGGCGCGGACAGGGTCGATGCCGGCCTGCCCACACGGGCCTGAACCGGCGGCGTCTCCCCTCGCTGGCGGCGACGCTGCCTCAGTTGCTCAAGCTGCTCACGCCGTCGCTCGGCCAGCGCCTCCGTCGGGCGACCCACCCGATACCGACCGGGCTGCTGGGCTTCCGCAGGCGGGACCGACGCCCCTCCCGGCCGCTGCGGCGACTGCTGTTGCTGCATCGCGGCACGGCGCCGCTGGGCCGCAAGTTCCTCCAGACGCTCCTTCTGCTGGGTCTTTGCCAAACCCTTCACAATGGCGCCGATCACGTTCACCGCGACAATGGCCAGAATGACCCAGTGGAATAACCTCATCGGCCGCCATTGTATCGGCGTTTCACGCCCGTGGCGAGGAGGCCAGCAATCGGAACCGCCCCTCAGAGTCGCCCACTCGCTCAAACCCCACCCCGAACACCGCCTCCAGACGGTCCGGGGCGAGCACCTCCTCCGCCGGTCCGCTCGCCGCCAGACGCCCGTCATCGAGCAGCCACGCCTCGTCGGCCCACAAAGCCGCCATCGAAAGATCGTGCATCGCCACCACAACCGCGCCCCCCGCATCCGCGATTTCGCGGAGCAGTTTCATGCATCGTTCAGCGTGCCTGAGGTCCATCGCCGCCGTCGGCTCGTCCAGCACCAGCAGCCCCCTCTCCGGAAGCTGAGCCAAGGCCCGAGCCATGGTCACCCGTTGCTGCTGCCCCACCGAAAGCGCCGGATAGGGCCTGGCCGCCAGATCGGTCAATTCCAACCGCGCCAGTGCCTCCTCGATCCTCGCCACGTCCCGTGGCAGTGCGTAACGCCCCAGCTCCACGACTTCTCGAACCGTGAACGCCGCCGCCACCACCGACCGCTGGGGAACATACGCCGCCCGTCTCGCCAGTTGCCGCGCGCTCATGGACGCCACCGGCAGGTTGTCAATGAAGGCGGCACCCCACTGAGGCCGGATTGCCCCGATGATGCCTCGGATCAAGGTCGACTTGCCTGAAGCGTTGGGGCCGACGATCGCGGTGATGTTCCCGGCCCGTGCTTCGGCCGTCACATCCCGCAGCGCTTCCACCGCCCCATACCGATGACCGAGATGCTCAAGGCGCACGTTCATGCACGCCCCCTCCCGCTCCTCAGGAGCCAGATGAACGCGGGCCCGCCGACCAGGGCCGTGAACACCCCCACCGGCATCCGCCCTCCGCTGACGTTGATGACCTGGCAGGTCGCATCCCCGCCGACCAGCAGCACCACTCCCACCAGCGCCGCCCCCGCGACCAGCACCGCATGGCGCGGCCCAAGCAACAGGCGAGCGGCGTGGGGGGCGATCAGGCCCACAAATCCAATCGGACCGGCCAGCGCCACCGCCGCGGAAGTCAACACCCCGGCGAGCAGAAACATCACCAGTCGCAGCGGGCCGATGGCCAGACCGATGCTGCGGGCCTCATCGTCTTCCAGCGTCCCCGCATCCATCGCCCGCCCCAAGGCCATTCCGGCTGCCAGCCCCAGCAGTGCGGTGGCGCCGGTCGCGATCAGCAGCGCGGCCGGGACATCAGGATGGATGTACCCCATCATCCACGTCACCAGGTCCGATCGGAGGCCGTGCGGCGCAAGGTGCTGGAGGAACATGATCAGCGCCCCGCAGATCGCCGACACCACCACCCCCACCAACACCAGCGACAGCGGATCGAGCCAACCCCGCCTCTGTCCCAGAAGATAGACGATGCACAGCGCCGTCAGCGCCCCGGCCAGCGCGGGCAACGGGTGGGCGCCCCCGCCCGCTGCCGATCGTCCCATCAGGTGGCCCACATAGACGGCGGTCATCACCCCGAGGGCCGCTCCGCTGGAAATGCCGAGAATGAACGGCGATGCCAGCGGGTTCCGCAACAACGCCTGCAGCAGAACTCCGGACACCGCCAGCGAAACTCCGGCGATTGCAGCCACCGCAATCGAGGTCCGGCGCAGCTCAGCAATACCCGACTCCGGCCAGCTCCAGATCAGCGAATCGTCCGAACCGCGATAGATGAGCAGGCGGGTGATGATCGCCGCCGCCGCGAGCACGGCCAGAATAACCAGGCCGATGAGCTGCTTCCTGGTGATCCTCCTCATGGTGGCGGCTCACCTGATTCCTCAAACTGCCGCAGGATGTTGCGCATTTCCGCGGCCACACCGATGATGCCCGTGCACGGCCGCAGAGCATCCTCGTGCGTGAGCAGGGCGATGCGCCCCTCCCGCGCCGCGTCGATGTCCAGCCGCCCCAGCGCTCCCGCGGCCTCCAGGGGATCGGGATCCGCCGCCGCCCCGGGCCGGACCATGATGATCGCTTGCGGGTTCAGCCTCGCTATGTCCTCCAGCGACAGCTCTACCCACCCTTCTGCGGTCATCGCGTTGATCCCCCCCAGCCTTGTCAGCACGTCATGCAAGTACGTGCCGTGCCCGAACACCCCCACCGGCCGGAGGGTGTGCACGATCAGCGTCTCGCCCCGCCACAGATCCCCGCTGCCCGGCGACAGCGCCCCGGCGATTTCGTTGATCAACTCCGCCGCGCGGCGAGCCATCCCAAACCGATCCTCCGGGCTCTGCTCGTACAGGATCCAGGGCAGGTCGCGGACAACGTCCTCGATGTCGTCAACGGTGTCCAGACGCTCCCATCGCGATACCACCCAGCCGTGCTCCTCGCCAAACTCCCGCAGCTTGCGGTCGGCATCTCCGGTCGAGGCCTGCCGCAGCACGTGGGTCGGCTTCAGTTCCAGCAGTCTTTCGTAGTTCACCGCATGCAGATCGCCCACCACCGGGGTATCGGGATCGAGGCAGTCGCAGAACATGCTGCGGCCGATGATCCGATCTGCCAGGCCGAAATCCATCAGCGTACGGGATATCGCCGGGCTGAGACTTACAATGCGCAGCTCCCCCGTTCCCCGTTCGCTTGCGGTCTTGTCGGTTCTCTCCGCGTTCCCGCCTTCCCCGCATCCGGCTCCCGTCGCCATAGCCGCGCAAAGCAGCAAAGACGTCAGAAACCTCGATGAAAGGCGGCAGAATGCGGGCATGTTGTGAATCCTATCGTTTGGACGATAAGCAAGGTAGCCAAGCCGATTCCCGGCGGAAAGGAGTCCGCTCATGACGCTGCTCAGGGATGTTCGCAGCCTCTTTCGACGCAAACAGCAGCCGGTGGAGATCGATCTGACCGGGACCCGGGCCGAAGCGCTCGCCGATTCGGTGCGCGGAAACGGCGCCAGGAACGGTACCGAATCTCCCGAACCGGTCGAGAACGGCGCGATCGCACGCAGGCCGGGCTCCGGCAACTCCCGCAACGCCAACACCGAGGAGCTGATGTCCCTGGTCCGCAAGATGGATGAGCATCTCGATCAGCAGGCCGATCGGACGGATCGGCTGCTGGACGTGATGGACCGCGTCCCCAAATCCCTGGAACCGCTGCCGGAGATCAGCCGGCAGAACACCTGCCTCGTCGAGGCCCTGCACGACCATCTGGCCCAGGGCCGGGACCGCGATTCGGTCCTCAAGGATGCACTGGCCAATCTCACCCGATCCGGCGGCCGGCAGACGGAGGTGCTGGGACTGATCCAGCAGCAGCTGGAGGCCAATCACCGGGCGGCCAAGGAACGGGCCGTCGCCCTGGCCCGCCTCAATGACGCCATGAACGTGCTGGCGAGCTCCAACAACCGCACCGGCGACCTCATCAGTGAACTGGTCCGGTCCGACGAGAAGCGCCAGGGCGAGCTGACCGCCATGCTCGGCCGCACTCAAAAATGGGTCATCGCCACGTTAGCCTGCTGCGCCGCGGCGTCCGTCACCGCCCTCGTCGTCGCCAGTCTCGCATTGCTGAACTGAACACAAAGCGAGCCCGCATCTGTGATGCGGGTTCGCCTGCGAATGCACAACGCCTGTTCGATGCGAGCGCCTCCCCCTTCCGGGGGCGAACCGCGTTCACAGAACGCGGCTTGCTTCGTCGTATATCCGTTCACTCCCCCACCTTCTCCTGAATCCAGTTCACCATGTCCGCCATCACCGCTTCGTCGAACGTGGTTTCGATTTGCACGTACTCGGAGAATGCGCCGGTTTCCGTGGGTTGGAAGAGGTGATTGCGGTTTTCATACCGGATCGCGGTGATGTCCCTCCCGGCCTCCTTCATCACCCGTTCGATGGCATCGAGGTTCTGCTCGTGCCAGACCTGTAGATCCAGCGTCCCGTTCATCGCCAGCACCGGGCAGGTGGTTTCCTTCAAAGCCGGCACCGGATCGTAACGGAAGAAGAACCTCATCCAGGGAAGGGTCAGCGTCTGCTTCGCTCCGTTCACCCCCTGCTCCATCTGCTCTTCCGTGGGCGTGGCGCCCGCGGCGGCGAACTCGGCTTCAACCAGTCGCCGCACCAGTTCCTCCACGCGATCTTCGCAGCCGCCCTCGGCGATCAGGGTGTAAAGCTCGCGGCGGATGGTGTCCTGCATCGCGATGGCCGCCTCATCCCTCCCCGCGGCCCGCAGGAACAGCTCCGACTGCTTCAGCAGCAGGTCCGTCCCCACCGTGCCGGGCCCGGCCAGGAGAACCATGAACGCGATGTCGCCCCTCATCTGACCCACCATGGGGGCGATCAGCCCGCCCTCGCTGTGGCCGATGAGGCCGATGCGATCCGGGTCGATCTCGGGAACGCTCTTGAGCTTCTCGACGACCGCCGCGGTGTCGGTGGCGAAATCGGCGCTGGTGGCCTGCGTGACCAGTGACATGTCGTCAACCCGAGATGCCCCCACGCCGCGATCGTCATAGCGCATCACCGCGATGCCATGCCGCGCTAGATAATCGGCGATGACCAGGAACGGCCGATGACCCAGCAGCGACTCGTTGCGATCCTGCGCCCCGGAGCCGGAGATAAGCACCGCCGCGGGGAACGGACCCTCGCCGAATTCTTCGGAGTTGGGAATCGTCAGCGTCCCGCCCAGCGAAAAGCCTTCCGCGTGCGGAGCGGTTATTTCCCGCTCCTCGTAGGGATAGGGCGGCTCGGGATTCTGCGGCCGATTCAGTTCGGCATACGCATAGTTCACATCCCGGGTGAAATCGATCTCCATCTCCAGCCCGGCCTGGAAGAACGTGCCCGTCAATCGTTTCTCAAGCTCATCGATGCGCACCTCAATCGACGCCGCGCCCGGCACGGGAAGGTCGGCGGTTATCGTGTCGTCCTCATCCTGCTTGAAGCTGATGAACGGGAACTCGCGGAGCATCTGCATCGGCACATCCAGGTGGCCGACCCAGTTGCCGCCCGGCGTGCGGGCCAGCACGATGGTCATCGGGATCGTCATCATCTGAACCCGCAGTTCGCCCGAGAAGGCCAACTGCTCGGGCAGGTCGCCCGGCATGAGAGTCCGGCGAAGATCGAACGTGCCCGGCTCATCATCCGGCTCCTCCCCGCCGACCTCCGCGACGGTTCCCGCATAGGCCTGACCGTCCTCGGAAATCGTTCCCGTGAAGCGCACGTTAATGCCGGGGATAGTGAACGCGAAGTCGAAGTCCGTTGCCTCGATGTCGGCGCACCCGGTGTCGAGCAGACCGCCGGCCAGGGCGGTGATGAGCACCGAATAGTCCCCTTCTTCGCCGCGCTTGACCTCCAGCATCACGAACGGCGTGGCCCCCTCGCTGGTGGTGGATCTACCGACCCACGTCCCGACCGCGGGATGATCGTGGTCGTACGCGAGCACCTCCCCGGCCGGTTGTTCGACCTGGGCCGTCGTCGCGGCCGACCACAACAGCGCAATCGCCAGACATGAAAGATGCAGTTTCGTGGACATCGTCCGTCTCCTGTTTCAGAGCCAACCGCCCCCCCACAATGCCACACCGGTACCCCATTCTTACAGATCCACGCGTTCCCTGCGTGTCGCAACCCTCAGGAACCGCGACACGTCAGACTCGTTCCTCACCCCGCGGCGATCAACTGGCCTTCCGTCAGCCTGCAATAAAGTTCGCAACGCGAAAGCAGTTCATCGTGCGTGCCTTGATCGACGACCCGGCCGGCATCCATCACCACGATACGATCGGCGTTGAGCACCGTCGCGAGGCGGTGGGCGACGACCAGTGCGGTGCGGCCCGCGCAGAATTCGGTAAGCGCTTCGTTGATCTGCGTTTCGGATTCCGAATCGATCTGGCTGGTCGCCTCATCGAGAATGAGGATGGAAGGATCGCGGAGGATTGCCCGGGCGATGGCGAGGCGCTGGCGCTGCCCGCCGGATAGCGAGGCACCCTGCTCGGCGAGGTCGGCTTCGTAACCGCCGGGCAACTGCTCGATGAACGAATGCGCCCGGGCCCGCTTCGCGGCCTCGATGATCTGATCGCGACTTGCATCATCCAGGCCGAATGCGATGTTCTCCGCCACCGTTCCGCGGATGAGAACCGTTTCCTGCGTGACCACGCCAATCTGGCGGCGGAGACTGAGCAGGCTCACCTCCGAGATGTCCACGCCGTCGATCAGAATGCGGCCCGAATCCGGCACGAGTAGCCGCGGCAGAAGGCTGACGAGCGTGGTCTTGCCCGAACCGTTGGGGCCGACGACCGCGACGCGATGCGCGTGATCGATGCGCAGGGAGATTCCATCCAGCACCGGGCCGCCACCGGCGTTTGCCCCCGTCGGCGGATAGCTGAACGTCACGGAATGGAACTCGATGGACCGGCGGTGCGCGGGCAACTCGACTCGCGACCGGCCGTCCAGCATTTCAATCGGCTCGGAGAGGATGTCCACCAGGCGCCCGGCGGGCGCAGCGGCGGCCTGCATCTCGTTGACCAGCCCCGCCAGCGGCCGGAACGCCCCGCCCGCGAACCCCAGGCATCCCAGCGTGAGCAGAAACTGCTCCAACGGCAGCGATTCGTTCAGGATGCTCTTGGCCGCGACCAGCGCCAGCACGCAGATGCCCACGACCGCCAGCGCCTCCACCAGCGGAGCCGACAAAGCCCTTGCGGTGCGGATCCGAAGCTCGTGATGCACCACGCGTTCGTTCTCATCATCGAACCGGCGCTTCGAAGTGGACTCGGCGGTGTTGGCCTTGACCGCCCGCAGCCCCTGCAAGGATTCCGTCGCGACCCGCAGCAACCCTTCCTGGGCCTTTAGGGAGCCGCGAGTGCCCCGCCGAATGCGTTTGCCGATCTTGCGCAGCACCACCGCCAGAATGGGCACCACGATGACCGCGATCAGCGTCAACCGCCAGTCGAAATATACGGCCACGATGAACGCGGCGGCGCCCTTAGTGATCTGCGTCACCGACTTGCTGACCAGGGCGATCAGGCCGCGCTGAAGTTCCGCCGCATCCCGCACGATGCGGGCCACGAACTCCGACGGCCCCCGCTGCACCACCCGACCCAGCGGCATGTGCAGAACGGTATCGAACGCATCACGCCGGATGCAGGCGATCACCTTCGTGGTGATGGTCTGGCTGAGGTATTGATGTAGGAAGTTGGCGATCGCTGCCAGGACGGTGAGGATCACCACGCCGGTGATGATAAGCAGCACGCCGCGGAACGGATCGGTCGGGAGGCGGTCGACGATCCCCTGGGGGATTCTCAGCCATACTTCGGGGCGTGCGTTGAACTCCAGGGCCAGATCGACCAGAGACCGGCCGTCGCCGGGATTGAGGATGATCTTGAGCATGGGGGCCAGACTGAGCAGGCCCCCCATCAGGCCGCCGGCAGAGATGAAGGCGAAAACCATGGCCAGCGCCAGCCCCCCTCGGTGGGTGCGCAGCATCTTCCGGGTAAATCGCCAGAAAGAGTCCATGAGGGGGCATTATCCCCCACCCCGCCCCATCTGGCCAGCGGGGGAGGATTTGAAACACTGAGGGCCACGGAGGGCCGCTTCGTTGCGACTTTCCTCTACTCGTAAAGCTTCGCGAAGTCCTGCCAGAACGTCGGATAGCTCTTGCTCACGCACTTGGGATTGGCGATGGACACGTTCGGCCGCTTCAGGCCCAGGATCGCGAAGGCCATGGCCATGCGGTGATCGTTGTAGGTTTCAATCACCACCGGCTCCTCGTGGCGGGTGGACGGATCAATGCCCAGCGCATCGTCGGTGGTCTGAACATCGCAGCCGATCTTGGTCAGTTCGCTGGCCAGCGCGGCCACGCGATCGCTTTCCTTCACCCGCAGCGTGTGCAGGCCGGTGATGATCGACGGCGAGTCGGCGAAAGCCACGGCCGCCGCGAGGGTCATCGCCGCGTCCGGCATGTCCGACATGTCGTGATCGCCCCCGTGCAGGGTCTTGCGGTAATAAACCCCCACGCTGTTGGCACCGCCGTGCTGGCGGCGAGCCCCCAGCTTCTCCAGCAGGGCGGCGAAGGCCAGATCGCCCTGGGCAGAAGCCGCGGGAAGCCCTTCGATCCGTACCCCGGACTTGGGCATGATCGCCCCGGCCGCCAGCCAGTAGGTCGCGCTGGAGGCGTCGGCTTCGACCTCGTAAACCCGCCCCCGGATCGGGCGGTTGTAAACATAAACCGACCGCCGGCCGTCGGCGTGCGTGGCCTCGTGGCTGTCGATTCCCCACCTCTTCATCACGTGCAGTGTCATCTTCACGTACGGCCAGCTCGTGGTCTCGCCCTCGAACCACAGTTTGAGAGGAAACGGCAGGCACGGGGCGATCTGAAGCAGCGCGGAAATGAACTGGCTGGATTGCGTCCGGCCGATCTCCAGATCGTCACCCCCCAGCATGGACGGCGATACCCGCACGGGCAGGTGACCGTCTTCCTGGACATACGCCACATCCGCTCCCAATTGCCTCAGGAAATCCACCAGCTCCGAGACCGGCCGCTGCCGCATCCGCTCGGACCCGTCCACCACCACCGGCTCCAGGGCCAGGCAGGCGGCGGCAATCATGAACCGGGCCGGGGCCCCGCCGTCGCCCAGGTTCACCTCCCCGCCCCGGGGAAAGCGCCCGCTCACCCCCTGGATAACGACGTCCGGGCCATCCCACTGCGCCTGGGCCCCCAACGTGGCCAAGGCATTGAGCAGGTAGTCGCAGTCATCGCTGCGCAGGGGCCTGACGATCCGCGATTCGCCCCCCGCCAGCGCCGCCAGCACATACGCCCGGTTCGTAATGGACTTACTTCCGGGGGGGGTAATGGTCACGTCGAAGGACCGGTTCAGCGGCTTGATGGGCAGCGGATCAGGCAGCTCGTTCAGGGGAAGCGTGTAGTCGATCATGTTCGTCTCCGCTCTCCCACTTCCGGGGGCCGGCGGCCGGGGGCGGGAGACGGGCCGGGGGTGAGGGCACGTCCAGGCACGCATTGTCACTGCTCATCGGCAAATCGCAAAAGGGACCGCGAGCCGATTCCCGTCCGGCAGATCAAGCGCGGCCACCCGCCGCAGCGAGCCGGGCCGTCCCCGGCCTCGGCCCCGTGCGGAGTCCAACGGTGTGCTTTGTGCTATCAGAGCACAGGGTAGTCGCAGAGCGCCGGGGTCGAGGACGACCCGGCTTGCCCCCCACAATCGGGCAGACTGCCTTGCTGCCTCGATCCCTCGATCCGTTCCCGGCAGATCGCGAAGCCGCAAGCGGCCTCATCGCTAATCACTAATCACCAATCGCTTCTTCTCTCCCTACTCCTTCCTGAACACCGCCACCACATCCTCGATGGGGATCACGAACAGGCGATTGTCGCCCTCGAAATCGACGGGGATCCCATGCTTGGGGTTGAACAGCACCCGGTCGTACTGCTTGATCGGATAGTCCTCATCGTGCTCGACCTGCGCGCTGATGGCGACCACCCGGCCGGTGAGGGTGGGTATCTCGATCTTGTCCGGGAGGTGAATGCCGACCTTCGTGACCTTCTTGTCCTCATCCTTGCGGATCAGGACGCGGCTGCCGATCGGCTCGACCGTCTCGATCTTCTTGGTGGAGGATTTGGGGCTGGCCATGGCACCATCATTGTAGTTTCTCGGCGGCACCCGTGGTCAAAGAACCGATTTGGGGCACTCTGTAAGGGCACTGACGGGGCGGTTTCGCCACCCCGGGGCTGCCGGCCGTTGGAGGCCCAGTTATTCTCCCAATCGCCGCGTTTTTATGATTGACACCTCCCGGGAGGTCCTGTAGGTTGGCTCCAAAGGTGCCGCCCGAAGCGGCGAGAAGAGAGAGAACCAGAGAGAACAGAAAGAGAGGGTTTCCCCACAACGGTTCCATCTGTCCGGGCTCGCGGTGATGTCCGCGGGTTGTCTGCTCGTGGACCGTGGGAAACGACAACCAGAATCAGCTGTTTCGTGAGAGGAGCGCGGCGGCAAGCCGGCCGAGCCACCGGCGCTGCGTGGCCCTGCTTGACGCGGGCGCCATATCGCAAAGCCACCTGCCCCCGTGACGATTCCCGTGGCAGTCCCGATGGATCGTCCGACGACCGCGTGCGGCGCTTCTACTCCGGTGACAGAGAGGAGAGCTGAGAATGACCACATGGAAGGTTCCGGCAGGCGTCGCCTGCACGCTGGCCATCGCACCCCTCGCCGCGGCCCAGGTGGTCGTGGGCGTGGACAACCCGGATGTGCCCGTTTACCTGGTGGATGTGAACACCGGCGTGGCCACCGAGCTGTTCACTCCCAGCGACTACGGCACCGACGGGATCTGGGGTCTGGCCGCGGACGACATCAACGGCTACCTCTACTACTCCGGTGGTACGGAGTTGTACCGGGTCCCCTATGACACGCTGGAGCCGGAATTCGTGGCCGATTTCGCCTCGAACGACGCCATCATGACCATTGCCGGGCTGGGCTTCAATCCCCAGACCGGACTGCTTTACGGCTCCCGGACCGCCGGCGACGAGGGCATCTACGAGATAAACCCCACCGACGGACACGCCACGCTCCTCTACGAGGTGACCGGCAGCGCTTTCGACCTTGGGGGGTTCGATTACGACGTCACCACCGACGCCTTCTATGGTCTCAACGACGACATCACCCCCTTCGGCCGGGGGCTCTTTGAGATCGATCCGTTCAGCCAGAACGCGGCCCATATCGTCGATTATCCTGGGGGGCAGACCGACGTGGACGGTCTGGCCGTGGGTGACGGGCGGGCATACTTCGTCACCGACGACCCCGGCGAGATCTTCATCTACAACCTGCTTTCCAGCGAATGGGAAACGAGCATTGCCAGCCCCTGGTTCTCCAGCGAGCTGTTCAGCGGAGCGACCTGGGCCCCCGGACTCGTCCCCTCGCCCTCCAGCCTCGCCCTGCTCGCAATGGCCGGATTCATGATCAACCGGCGTCATCACCGCCTCGCCGGGCGCCGAGCGTGAAAAGACCGGCTCCGGGAAGCCATTCACGTGGGCATAACGAAGAGGCCCGCGGCGGAGATCCCGCCGCGGGCCTTGGCTTGCGCCTGATAACCCGCTCCTTCCGATTCAGACCAAGGCCGGCTCACGCTCCGGCTCCGGGGCCAGCACCTCGAAGTCCGTGAGGATCGACCGCTCCCCGGAGCAGATCATCTCCCGGTTCCTGCGGAACTCGGGCATCCGGGTGGCCAGCCAGTAGCGGGCCACGGTCTTCTTGTTCTCGTCGGCCGTGGCCTGGTCGCAGAACAACGCGCCGATGATGAGCACCAGGGCCATGTCCACGAGCTTGCGGGCATAGAGCCTGCGGTAGTTCGCATCCGGCTCGTCCTTCACGAACGTCACCACCTCCGCCAGATCATTCATAGCCCCGCGGATCGTCTCGATCTGCTCGCTAATGTCCGCCGGCCAGTGGCGGTCCAGCACGTCGTTGAGCAGGTTCTCGGCGATGCCCGAGGTCACGCCGCCCACCCCCGCGACGATCTGCATCTGCGTGGTACCTTCGTAGATGGTGGTGATGCGGCTGTCGCGAAGGTGCCGCTCCAGCGGGTAATCGTGCATGTACCCGTTGCCGCCCATCACCGAGATGCCGTTCATGGCCACCCTCATGCACATCTCCGAGGCGTAGTACTTGGCCATCGGGGTCAGCATCCCGCCAAAGCGCTTGTAAGCCCTCGCCTCAGCCTTGACCTGCTTCTTCTCCTCGTCGCTGGCGAAGCTGTCCGCCTCGAGCTTGCGCTCCGCCCCCACCTGGATGTCCACGCAGTGGCTGGCGAAGTAGGTCAACGCCCTCGCCGCCTGAAGATCCACGTGCGATTCCACCAGCAACTCCCGCACCGCCGGGAACACCTCGATGGCCGCCCCGAACTGCTTGCGGGTGTGTGCGTAATCCCGGGCCACCCGGTAGGCCGCCTCCCCGATTCCGCAGGCCTGGGCCGCGATTCCCAGCCGCGCCCCGTACATCAGGGCCATCACGTACTTGATCAAGCCCTGCTGCCGTTCGCCGATGAGCTTGCCCGGGGCATCGTCGAAGTACAGCTCGCAGGTCGGGCTGCCGTGAATCCCCAGCTTGTTCTCCAGCCGGCGGATCTGCACCCGCGGCCCCTTCTCCACCAGGAACAGGCTCAGACCTCTGCCGTCGGTGATCTCCGGCTCGCTGCGGACCATCACCAGCAGCACGTCCCCGCAGCCGTTGGTGATGAACCGCTTGTGGCCTGTGACGAACCAGTTGCCCTTGTCATCCTGCCACGCCTTGGCCTGCACTGACTGCAGGTCGCTGCCCGATTCCGGCTCGGTGAGCACCATCGCCGCCGTCGTCTTCCCCGCGGCAAGGTCCGGCAGGTAGTCCTTGCGGATCTCCTCCACCGCGTAGGAGTTGATCGTCTCCCCGATGCCCTGCAGACCGTAGAGGTTCATCAGCGAGGCGTCGGCCCGGCTGATGATGTCGTTGGTGATGGTCAGCATCAGGTTCGGGCAGTTGAGGCCGCCGAAGCGGTGAGGCAGCGTCAGGCCCATCAGCCCCGCCTCCCCCAGCAGGTCCAGGGCCTTGCGTATGCCCGGCGTGTAGGTGACGGTGTTGTCGTCGTTGAGGATGTTGCCCACCTCGTCCGTCTCGTTGGCGGTGGGGGCGATCTCATCGGCGGCGATCCGGCCCAGGTTCGTGAGGATCCGCCGGTAGTTCTCGACCGCCTCCTGGGCGTTCTTTGGCGCCTGCTCGAACTCGCCGGCGAAGCGGAAGTCCTCCTCCATGATCGCCGCCGCCCTGGGCATGTCCAGGTGCTCGAAGAGGAACTGAATGTCTTCGTTGTCGGTGAAGAAGTTTCCCATCTCTATTTACCCTCTGTTGGCATTTCGACCAGCTGCTCCGCCGTCGCCCCGGCCTTCGCGGCGGCGATCATCTGCGGTATGACTTCGTTCAGGTCGCCGATGATACCGCGGTCGGCGACCGAGAGAATCGCCGCCTTCGGATCGGAGTTTATCGCGACGACCTTCGCCGACCTCGCCACCCCCGTGCGGTGCTGCGTCGAACCGCTGATTCCCACCGCGATATAGACCTCGGGCCTCACCGTCACACCCGTCTGGCCGATCATCTGCTCTTTGGTGATGAAACCGCGGTCCACGGCCGGCCGGGTGCCCGCGATCGCCGCCCCCAAGACCTCGGCCAGCTTCTCCACGAGCCGGAAATCAGCCTCCGTGCGCACTCCCGCCCCGCAGGCCACCACCACCCGGGCGGTCTTCAGATCAGCCGGTCCGCTGCGCACCGTCATCGTTTCCAAACCAAGCGTTATCAACGACTTGGCCCGCACCATGCGGGCCTCAACGGCCGGATCATACCCAATTGCCGCCACACCGTCCGCCCGCGCCGCCTCGCCCGGCCATCCGGGACCCTACAGCCCCATGATGTTCATGCCGCAGTCCACGTGGATGACCTCGCCGGTCACGCCCCGCGAAAGATCGCTGAGCAGATACAGGGCTGTGTCCCCCACGTCCGGCCCGGTCACGTTCCGCCGCAGCGGGGCCTTGTGCTCCACCCAGCGTAGCATCTCCGCCAGGCCCTCCACCGCCATCGCGCTCATGGTCCGCAGCGGGCCGCCGGAGATCGCGTTCACCCGCACGCCGTACGGGCCGAGATCCGAGGCGAGATAGCGGGTCGCGGCCTCCAGGGCCGCCTTGGCCACGCCCATCACGTTGTAGCCCGGCACCGCCTTTTCCGCCCCGTAATAGCTCATCGCGATCATCGAGCCGCCGTCCAGCATCAGCGGGGCCGCCCGGTTCGCCACCGCCATGTAGGTATAGGTGCTGATGTCCAGGGCTTGGGCGAAGACCTCCCGCGGCGTGGAGACGAACCGCCCGTCCTTCAGCCAGTCCTTGTCCGCGTAGGCGATGGAGTGGACCACGAAGTCCAGCCGCTTGATCGTCTCGTCGATCTCCTCGAAGACCGTATCCAGGTCCTCATCGTCGGAGGCATCCATCGACCGCAGCCAGGGGTCCTCGACGCCCAACTGCTCGATCGCCCGCCGGCAGCGGCGCTCCATCCGCTCGCCCGGCAGGTGGGTAAAAATGCACTCCGCCCCTTCGCGGATCAGCGACTGGGCGATGAAATATGCGTAGCTGCTCTCGTTGGCGATCCCGATGATCAGCCCCCGCTTGCCATCCATAAGACCCATGATTCGGCCTCCCAAGACCGCCGCCAACGCCGGCCCCTCCGGCCCGGCGCTTCTATGGCGGCATAGCGTAACCTACCCCTACGCCCCGTGTCCCAGCCCGCGGGTCACCCTGACCCGCATATGACGGCCGCGGCACTCCTCCTCGCCACCGCCGCCGGTCAACTCCCCTCTCATCCTCAACCATCGCCGATGCCGGATCATTCCCTCCGGGTTGATTCGGTCCCAGATCAATCGCGATCGGCATCCGAACCCGGCCCCGCTCCCCGGCCCTTCCGCTCACGTTGCGCGACCATCACCCCGGGCAATCCTCCGCAACGCCGGGGCTTGACGGATCCCCGCACGCTTGCGATAGACTGCCGGGCCAAATCCCTTGGAGGTGCACATGGCCAAGCTTGACATCGTTGTCGTTTCCGACCCCGGTAAGTTCGATGGCTTCTATTTCCTGCAGAGCATGATGAACATCGGCGAAAAACATGTCACCCACACTCAGACCATGGTGAAACAGATCCTCGATCTGACCGATAGCGACAACACCGTCGCCGCACTGACAATCCACGGTCACGGCAATCAGACGGGACAGTACGTCGGTCGGGATTGGCTTGACATCTACACACTTCCCAAGTACCGGGAGGAACTGGCCAAGCTCACGCCACATTTCGAGGAAGATGCGATTGTGACCCTCGGCGGCTGCAACGTCGGCCATGCCGAGGCCCTGCTCCAGCGGCTTTCGGAACTCTGGGGCGGTATCGCCGTCCGGGCCGGCACCGCCCAGCAGATGGCCTTCCCGGGAATCGAGGGCGGCATCCGGTCCTGCAAAGTCAACGTCTGCAAATACGGCGGCCCCGGATTCTGGGATAAGTTCGACCAGAAAGTGCGCCCCCGCATGGACAAGAAGATCGGGCGCCTCCGGCAGCTCTTCCGATAGTCCGCCCCCGCCCGGCGAACCAATGGCCCTGGTTCGGGGCCTCCTGATTACCGTCGCTCTCGCATCGGTGGTATCATTGCCCCTCGCGATAGCGCCTGTAGCTCAATCGGATAGAGCATCGGTCTTCGGAACCGAGGGTTGGGGGTTCGAGTCCCTCCAGGCGCGTTGAGGAAGGGGGTCCTTGCCAGCACGTTCACATGAAGTCTGGCAAGAGCCGCAAGGGACAGCCCGTTTGCACGGGCCGGCGGCGTGCGGGGGTTGTCATTTCCCTCTGCCTTTTCGGGTTGCCACCGCGGCTGAACCATCACCGGCAGGCGACACATGATCCTTGCGGATCTCTGCGGCAGCGTATGCGAGGAACACAGTCGAAACACGGGGTTGGTTCATGTGCAAGAGCCGAATTGCCTCCTCTGGCCCTGTTCGACACGTCGCCGACTCGGGATCCTGTCTACGACCGGGTCAATGCGGGAGGCCGAACCTGACCGTCGGCGCGCCGGTCGCGGGACTTGCCTGGTTGACGCTTCATGCCGGCCGGAGTATGAGTCACGGCATGCTGAACGTCGGGCTGCGCGTACTGGTGGCGATCGCGCTCTTCGTTGGGATAGTGTTTGGCTGTGCCGGACGATGGGATCTGCCGTTCGCCTGGGCGTATCTGGCCGTACTCCTCTGCGTGCTGGTCACCACCTTGATAGTGGCTGACCGGGACCTTCTGCAGGAGCGAATGAAGCCCGGACCGGGCGGGAGCGACCGCAAGCTGCGCTTTGTCGCAGCGGGGTTATTTCTTGGGCATCTGGTAGTCGCAGCACTGGACGCGGGGCGCTTTCACTGGAGTGGTTCGGTCCCTGTCGGCCTTCAGTTTGCCGGATTGGCCGGCCTCGCCATGTCCATGGCCCTGTCGGTCTGGGCCCTGCACGTGAACCGGTTCTTCTCGCCGGTCGTGCGCATCCAGAGCGAGCGAGGTCATTGCGTCATCACCGACGGGCCGTATCGATGGATTCGCCATCCGGGGTACGCAGCGGCGCTCATGTCTTCGTTGTGCAGCGGACCGACGTTGGGTTCGTGGTGGTCGATACTGGTCCTCGCTCCCATGTTCGTGTTGACGATCCGTCGCACGGTTATCGAGGATCGATACCTGCGAGAGCGTCTTGAAGGCTACGTTGACTACGCGCAACGCGTGCGATATCGGTTGGCCCCCGGCGTGTGGTAGTCTTGTCAGCCCGTGCGGCACGGTGCCCGACCCGCAAAAGCAGGCGGTGTCCGGTCAGGACGGGTAAGGGCGGACTCGCGGTCATCCTGGGGAGGCGTCCGCCAAAAGACGCAAGAACGGTAGCAAGCCCGCGCCTGTGACGATCGGCATGCGAGAATCCTCATGTTTCATTCTCGATGCAGGCCGGGCTCACAGAACCCGGCCCGCCGCGATTCACCGCCTGCACCGTTCGCTTTCCGCTCAGAACGTCCGGAGGAAGGCGATGATCCCGAGTACTCCGCCGATCTGACTGATCATGAACGCCAACCCCATGATCAGCCCGCCGCCCAGCAGCAAACCTCGGTGGCGTAAAACCGTCCTGCACCGACAAGCGCCCGCCGTCTCGGTCCCCATCGGCCCGCAACAATCGATCGGATTCACGCAACCGGCCCCATCCATCGCAAACTGTCCCTGAGGGGCCTCGCCCTGCGCTTCGGCCTGATACGATTCAAAGTTTGATCCTGACATAACAACCCTCCAATCACCCGGAAGCTTCGATTACCGCGCTTAGGCGCGTCCCTTGACGTCAACCGAAGTAACTCGCAACGGCCGGTCTTCCCATCACCCGGCCTCGGCCGGCTTGGTGGCCATGAAGAACGCGCTCCACACGCTGCCCGCCATGTCCTCGCCGATGTCCTGGGCGAGATCCTCATCCGCGGATCCGCAGCCGCAGGTGCAGTCCGAGCCCGCCTCATCCGCCGGCATTTCCGATTCCACGAACGTGGCAATCTGGTCAACGTTGTAAACCACGCGGTCGATCACTTCGACCTCGCGCAGGCCGGCCTTGTTAAGACCCTCCACGTACTCCTCTTCGCTGACCGCCCCGGCGATGCAGCCGCTGTAGAGGCGCGGATCGTTGCGGGCCCACTCCGGCAGGTTCTGCACCACGATGTCCGAGACCGCCATCTTCCCGCCGGGCTTTAGCACCCGGGCGATTTCCGCGAATACCCGGTCCTTTTCCGGTGAAAGATTGATCACGCAGTTGGAGATTACCCAATCGACGGTTCCGCTCTCGACGGGCATCTCTTCGATCAGCCCCTTGCGTACCTCAACGTTGGTCAGGCCCGCGGCTTTGATGTTCTCGTTGGCCCGCTCGATCATCTCATCGGTCATGTCGATGCCGATGACGCGGCCGGTGGGGCCGACCTTCTTCGCGGCCAGGAGGATGTCGATGCCGGCGCCCGATCCGAGATCGACCACGACATCGCCTTCCTTTACGCCGGAAAAGGCCACGGGATTGCCGCAGCCGAAGGAGTTGACCACCGCGTCGGCGGGCAGGGATTTGAGTTCATCGGCCGTGTATCCGCCGAGCTTTGCCGCCACACCCTTCTGCTCGACCTCGCCCCCGCAGCAGGGACCGGATGACGATGCGCTGACGACTTTGGCGTAATCCTTCGCCACGCGTTCTCGAATTGTGTCCTGTATGCTCATTCTCATGCTCCCTGAGATTGACGTTGATGATTGGGGATCAGAGTCCTGCGTGATCGCCCTCAGCCGCACCCGCAGCCTTCGGCCTGCTCCTCGGACGGTACGGCCGCAGCCATCGCGGTCTTCGTGAAGCCATCGAACTTCGCGGTCGCGCCCTTGCGGACCATCTGCCCGACCGCGATTGCATCTCGCATGTCCTGCCCATCCGCGCCATGTTGAAGCGCTTTGTTGAGGTGATATTCCAGGCACGGCTGGCAGTTGGCGGTGATCGACGCGCCGATTGCGATCAGTTCTTTCGTTCGTTCATCCATTTTCTCGTTCCTTTCTCTGGGGCGATGACGCGCCTGAGCAGCAGGTGTCGATCGCGTCGGCGATCTGACGGAAGGTCTTCGCCAATACGTCGTAGTTCACGGTGTAGAGCACTTCCTTGCCCCGGCGTTGGGCATCGACGATGCCCGCATCGCGGAGGATCGCCAGGTGACGGGAGACCACCGAAAGATCCACCGGGCAGCAGCAGGCGATCTCGCTGACCGTGCACGGCCGGCAGAGGCCGGCCAGGCGCGAGAGCAGTGCGATGCGATTCCCATCACCCAGGGCTTTGAAGAACCGCGGCTCCAAGAGTCTGCCCAGGAGGCTGCAGCAGGCCTCGGTGGTGGAGGCGGAGGGGAAACAGGATTGTGCAGGCTCTTGTTTGCTCATTTGCGTAATTATACAAGTATCGGCCAGTAGGTCAAGTATTCGGGCCAAAAAGCGGGATTTTTCCGCGAAATCCCCGCCACTGAGGCCTTACCCACTGCTAAATCAGGACTTACGGACAGCTCGCCATGGCCGCGGAGACCGAGGAATGCCGTTCAGGGCATGCCCCGACGCCCTCTGCTCATCCTCTGCCGTCTGTTTCTGCCAGGCGCCGGGGTCTAAGTCGCCCTGCCTCGGGCAATCCGCCAATTTGTCTCTTCGGTCGGGGTCGGCCGGTCAGTACACTGGCATCGGTGAAAGGCATTCGGTCGCGTCGTGGGGAACAGGCCGGAGAGGTGACCACTAAGTCAGATCCCCGGCTCTCCGCCACTCCCCGGTGCTCGGAGGTTACCACAGCTCCCGGGGACGGAAGGACAAGGTTCTGGCTGCCAGCATGGGGAATCTACCAGTGCCAACGGCGTGTGTAGACCGTGTCCGCATTACCGCTCGTGACAATCCACAGGGAAAGGGAAAGACATGGAACACAGAATGAACTACCTGAAGGCCAGCGCGCCGTCTCTGATAACGGTTGCCCTGATCTGCCTGCCGCTGTCAGGCACGAATGCTGCATACGCTGACATCATCTATGTCCCGGGTGACTATCCGTCGATCCAGGTCGCCATTGATGTCGCCGACCCCGGTGATGAGGTCGTGGTCGCTCCGGACCAGTACTACGAGAACATCAACCTGAGCGGCAAGGCCATCACCGTGCGCAGCACGGACCCGACCGACCCGGCGGTGGTGGTGAGCACCATCATCCACAGCAGCGGCCGAGGAAGCGTCGTAATCTGCCACAGCGGCGAAGGCCCGGACACGGTTCTAAGCGGCTTCGTCATCACCGGCGGCAGCGCCGGCAAAGGCGGCGGAATGTTCATCTTCGAGAGCAGCCCGACGGTGAGCTATTGCACGTTCGCGGACAATTCCACCAGCTCCTACGGCGGCGGAATGCAGACTGAAAGCAGCGATGCGACAATTCTCAACTGCACCTTCGCCGACAACGAATCCGGCTTCAGAGGCGGCGGACTCTCCATCTTCGGCGGCAGTCCCACCCTGACGGACTGCGCCTTCCTCGGCAACTCCGCCAGCGGCTGGGGCGGCGGAATCTGCAGCGCCGGCGGCCACGCGACCATCACCCGCTGCGAATTCATCGGCAACTCCGCCGGCGACCAGGCCGGGGCATTACACACCAGCAGCGCCGACCTGATACTTACGGACTGCACATTCAAGAACAACTCCGCCGCGACCGGCGGGGCGATGTACTATCTCTACGGCAGCCCCATCGTCACGGGCTGCGCGTTCGTCGCCAATACCGCGGACGTGCAGGGAGGCGGGATCTACAGCCAATACGGAGCCGGCCCCGCGTTGAGCAAAACCGTGCTATGCGGCAACGCGCCGGATCAGATCTTCGGCGCGTATCTCGACGAGGGCGAGAACCTCATCGCTCCTTACGCTCCGCCGGGCGCTCCCGCCTACGCCGATTCCTGCCCGGCCGACGTGAACGACGACGGCTTCGTCGACATCGATGATATCTTCAACGTCCTCGCCCAGTGGGGACCGTGCGAATAGATATTCAAACCGGGGCGCGAAGGCGCGCCTCGGTTCCTCATTCGTCGCTTTCCGGCGCGTACTCGAAGATCACGAAGCCGTGGCTGCCCGTGGGGACGAACAGGTGCCGGCCGCGATGGACCAGGCCGTGGGCGCCGTATCCGACCGCGGAGGCGACCTTTCGGGGATTCCGCGGATCGCTGATGTCCAGCACCTCCGGGCCCTGCTGGAGATCGCCCGCGTAGAGGAGGGCGGCATCGGCGCTGACGCCATAGATCTCCCCGCCGTCGGAGAACGTGCTCAGAACCCTCGGATCGCGGGGATCGGAGATGTCCAGCACGCTCACCCCAGCCGCGTGACGGGTCAAGAACAGCAGGTCATCACGGATCTCGATCGACCAGGCCATTTCCGTACCGGGCACCGTCTTTAGCAGGTCCGGCGCGGCCGGGTCGGACACGTCGAACACCTGCAGGCCTTTGCCGGTGTCGGCCAGATAGAGGAGGCTGCCCCGGCAGGCCAGCCCCATGACCCGACCCCCGGGCTCAAACTGACCGAGCAGCTTCGGCTCTGCGGGATCTTCGACATCGAGAATATGAACCGTGCGATAGTTGCAGTTGACGAACACGCGGTTGCCGCCCATCGCGATATTCGACATCGAACCGCCGGGCTTGTACTGGCCGATCCGTCGCGGATTCTGCGGGTCGCTGATATCGGCGGTCACGAATCCTTCGGAATCGGCGGAGATATAGGCGATGTTGCCGGCTACAGCTATGCCGAATGCTCCGTCTTCGAGCTCCAGCATGGCCGTCCTGCTCGGCTCGGCGGGGTTGCTGACATCGATCAGCACGACTCCATCATTGTTCGTGACGTAGGCGTAGCTTCCGTCCAAGGCTACGGCGTAGGCTATGCCGACCTTGACGCGGCCGATCTTGCGCAGAGGTCCTTCGGGCGACGAGGTGCAGGCGGTCAGAGGAAGCGCCAGCGCCAGCAAGGGCCCAAGGAGGTGAATAGTGCGATACATCGTCTGTTCCTTTCCCTTTGCATTCGCCGTGAGAATGCGATGAGGTACGGATTCTAAGCATCCCCTGTACGCCGCTTCGGATCGTCTGCGATAACGCCTCATGACCGTCAGTTCCGACGCGGCCGAAAATCCCGCCCCCCACTCGAGGCACGACCGCCGTGCCTCGCAGGGTCGGATCGGATATCCTGATGCGCTCTTTACCAGCCCGTTCAACCCGCTCTGCAAGGGATTCATGGCATGAAGGCATTGCACCCCCCAACGTGGCTTGGCTTCGCCGCGGTCGCCCTGCTCCTCGCCTCCTGCGGCGAGCCGGCCTCCGAAACCGCTTCCCCCGCGCCTGAAACCACGCCGCCCACACCCGAGACCGACTCCACCGCCTCTGAGACTGTCGCCCCTGAACCGGCCTCCATCGTCGTCGGCTTCTCCCAGATCGGGGCCGAAAGCGCCTGGCGCACCGCCGAGACCGAATCGATCCGTTCTGAGGCCGACAAGCGCGGCCTCGCCCTGCAGTTTCACGATGCCCAGCAGAAACAGGAGAACCAGATCAAGGCCCTGCGGGCGTTCATCAACCAAGGCGTGGACGCGATCATCCTCGCCCCAAAGGTCGAGACCGGCTGGGAGCCCGTGCTGCGTGACATCAAGGCCGCAGGCATTCCCGTCATCCTCGTGGATCGCGGCGTGTATGTCTCCGACGAATCGCTCTACGCCACCCTCATCGCCGCGGATTTCGTTGAAGAAGGCCGCATGGCCGCCAACTGGCTCATCGGCAAGACCCGCGCCCAGGCCAACATCGTCGAGTTGAAGGGCACCACCGGCTCCGCTCCCGCGATCGACCGTGAAAAGGGCTTTCACGAGATCATCGATCAAGAGCCGGAGATGCAGGTGATCAAGAGCCAGACCGGCGAGTTCACCCGGGCAAAGGGCAAGGAGGTCATGGAGGCGTTCCTGAAAGCCGAAGGCGATCGCATCGACGCGGTCTACGCCCACAACGACGACATGGCCCTGGGGGCGATTCAGGCCATCGAAGAGGCCGGCCGAAAGCCGGGTGAGGACATCATCGTGGTGTCCATCGACGGGGTGCGGGCGGCTCTGGAAGCATTGATCGAAGGCAAACTCAATTGCACTATCGAATGCAACCCGCTGCTGGGGCCCTTGGCCTTCGATGCGGTCGAAGCGGTCCTCGCCGGGAACGACCTGCCCAAGCACACCATCGTCGAGAGCCGCGTCTTCGACCCGCCCACCGCGGAGGCCGAGTTGCCGGACCGGCAGTATTGAATCGCCGGCGGCAATGGCATATGCCTGCGTCGCCGCTTCGCCCGATGGAGAAGAACTACCATGCACCCCTGGCTGCCCCTGCCCGCTCTGCTAATCGCGGCGACCACCGTCGCCACGACCGCGGCCCATGATTCTGCGGGAACCGCCATGCTCACCCCCGTCCCCTTCACCGACGTGCATATCCGCGATCGCTTCTGGAGCCCGCGGCTGGAAACCAATCGCACCGTCACCATCCCCTACTGCTTCGACAAGTGCGACGAGACGGGACGGCTGGACAACTTCGCCAAGGCCGGCGGGCTGATGGACGGCGAGTTCATCGGCATCCGCTTCAACGACTCCGACGTGTTCAAGGTCATCGAAGCTGCCGCCTACTCCCTCAGCGTGAAGCGCGATCCGGAGCTGGAGAAGTTCCTCGACGATCTGATCTCCAATATCGCCGACGCCCAGGAGGATGACGGCTACCTCTTCACCACCCGCACCATCGATCCGGACAACCCTGCCGGCGCCTCCGGCGACACCCGCTGGTCCTACATCATCCACAGCCACGAGCTTTACAACGTCGGGCACATGTACGAGGCCGCCGTCGCTTATTACCTCGCCACCGGCAAGCGGGCTTTTCTCGATGTGGCGATCAAGAACGCCGACCTCATCGACCGCGTCTTCGGGCCCGGCAAGCGCATGGACCCGCCCGGCCACGAGGAAATCGAGATCGGCCTGGTCAAGCTCTATCACGTCACCGGCGACGAGCGATACTTCAAGCTCGCCAAGTTCTTCATCGACCAGCGCGGCAACGCGGAAGGCCACGAGCTCTACGGCATCTACGCCCAGGACCACGTACCCGTCATCGAGCAGACCGAGCCGATCGGCCACGCCGTCCGCGCCATGTACCTCTACTGCGGAATGGCGGATGTCGCCGCCCTGACCGGCGATAAGGATTACCTCGCGGCCCTCGATCGCGTCTGGAACAACATGGTCCAGAGGAAGCTCTACCTCACCGGCGGCGTGGGAGCCCGTCAGAGCGGCGAGGCGTTCGGCGAGGACTACGAGCTGCCCAACGCCAGCGCTTACAACGAAACTTGCGCCGCCATCGGCAACGGGCTGTGGAACCACCGTATGAACCTCCTACACTCCGATGCGAAATACGTCGACGTGCTTGAGCGGGTCATCTACAACGGTTTCCTTTCCGGAATCTCCATGACCGGCGACCGCTTCTTCTATCCCAACCCCCTCTCCAGCGGCGGGACCTATCACCGCAGCCCGTGGTTCTCCTGCTCCTGCTGCCCGGTCAACGTCGCCCGCTTCGTGCCGTCAATCGCCGGCTACGTTTACGCACACGATGCCGATGCCGTCTACGTCAACCTTTACGCCGCAGGAACATCTGAAATCAAGCTCCCCGATAACACTGTCACGATCACGCAGACCACCGATTACCCCTGGGATGGCGCGGTCAGACTCGCCATCAATCCGCAGCAGGAGAGGACGTTCGATCTGAAGGTGCGCATTCCCGGCTGGGCAGTCGGGAAGCCCGTACCGAGCGATCTCTACGAATACGCAGATGGGGGTCAAGGCGGTCTCACAATCCTCGTCAACGGTGAGACAATCGCCCGGCCGAACATCAGCAAGGGCTACGCTGTCCTCTCCCGCCAATGGGAACGAGGTGACACGGTCAACATCAATTTCGACATGCCCATCCGCCTCGTGCGTTGCAACAACAATGTCGAAGAAAACCGAGGCCGCCTCGCCATCGAGCGAGGGCCCCTCGTGTACTGCCTGGAAGCGATCGACAACGGCAATCACGTGCGCAACATCTGGTTGCCAGCCGATGCGAAGCTGGTGGTCGAAGAAACGCCCGCTCTCCTGGGCGGGGTAACCGTGATCAAGGGCAAGGCTTTCGCCCTGCATCAGGATGAGGAGGATGGCCCGGTTCAGTCCAGCCCCATCGAGTTAACCGCGATCCCTTACTACGCATGGGATCATCGCGAGGCGGGCGAGATGGCGGTGTGGATACCCGCCGATCCGAGACTCGCCAAGGTCATTCCCCCGCCCACCGCCGCGTCCATCAGCCGCGTCACCGCCTCCTTCTGCTCATCCGGCGACTCGCCCGAGGCGGTCAACGACCAGCGCGAGCCGGAGAACTCCGACGACCACTCCATACCCCGTATGACCTGGTGGGACCACCTGGGCACCACCGAGTGGATCCAGTACGACTTCCCAGAGGAGCGCTGGGTGTCGAGCGCCGAAGTCTACTGGTTCGACGACACCGGCCACGGCGCCTGCCGCGTGCCCGCAGCCTGGCGGCTCCTGTTCATGGAGGACGGCCAGTGGCGGCCCGTGCCTGCCGCCTCGCCCTGTGGTGTTGAACGCGACACCTTCAACCGCGTCGATTTTGATCCCATCAAGACCCCGGCTCTCCGCCTGGAGGTCAAACTGCAGGAAGGCTACTCCGGCGGCATTCTCGAATGGCGCATCAACTGACCCCC
>CP070772.1:3698612-3722399 GCA_020345805.1 Phycisphaerales bacterium
GGAGCGCTGGACGAAGGGCCTGGAGCGCCGGGTCAGGAGGGCTCTCCGACACGCCGCGGGCGTCCAGTGCAACGGCACGCCGACTTATGAGGCATATCGCTCGCTTACACCGCGCCCATTGCTCTATTTCGATTCCCGCGTGACCGAATCGCTGCTCACCTCCGATGCCGATCTCCAGGCCCGCGGGGCCGAGTTGATCGACGGTGCTCCTCTCCGCCTGGCTTTCTCCGGCCGGCTGATCCCCATGAAAGGCGCCGATCATCTGCCCAAGGTGGCCGCGGAGCTGAAGCGGCTGGGTGTGCCGTTCCGCATGGATATCTTCGGCGATGGGGATCTTGCCGGCGATATGAAGCAACAGATCGCGGCGCTCGGCCTGGCGGACGTGGTGCACATGCGGGGCGTGCTTGATTTCCAATCGGGCCTGATGCCGTTCGTGGCGAGGAACATAGATCTGTTCGTTTGCTGTCATCGTCAGGGCGATCCGTCCTGCACCTATCTGGAAACCATGGCCTGCGGCACTCCGATCGTCGGATACGACAACGAGGCCGCCGCGGGCATCGTGAGGAACGCCGGGGTCGGCTGGTTGTCGCCGCCGGATGATCCGGGCCGGCTCGCGGCGATGATCGCGGAACTCAACGAGATACGACCGCTGCTGATCGAGGCCGCGGAGAAGGCCCGGGCGTTCGCCGCACGCCATACGCTCGATCAGACGATGCAGGCCCGTGTGGATCACATGCTCACATGTTGTCGCGATCTGGAGTTCAACCGGGAACGATGCAGAAGCTCTGCGTGATCATCCTTAACTACCGACGGGCGGGACTCACCATCGACTGTCTCGAGTCGCTGGCTGCGGAGATCGCCGGCCGGGATGACCGGTCGGTTCTGGTCGTCGACAACAACTCGGCCGACGGTTCCGCCGAGGTCATCGAGGCCGCGATCAGGGACCATGGGTGGGGGGCATGGGCTGAGGTCGTCCGCTCGCCGGTCAACGGCGGTTTCGCGGCCGGCAACAACATCGGCTTCCGAACGGTCGAGGCCGAAGCCTATCTCCTGCTCAACAACGACACCCGCATGCGCCCCGGTTCGATCGACGCCCTGCTGGAGTCCTTGGATCGTCATCCCGAGGCCGGGATGATCGGACCGCGCCTGGAGGATCCGGACGGCACGCCGCAGGTGAGCTGCTTCCGGTATCGCACGCCCATCAGCGAAATGCTCAATGCCGCCGGGACCGGCGTGCTTGATCGCGTGTTCAGGCGCTGGGTGGTGGCGACGGACGTGTTCGACGAACCGGTGGAGCCGCCTTGGCTGAGCTTCGCCTGCGTGCTCGTGAGGCGCGAGGTCGTGGATCAGGTGGGCCTGATGGACGAGGAGTACTTCATGTACTTCGAGGACATCGACTACTCGCGGAAAGTGCGCAAAGCCGGGTGGAGGATCGTCCACGATCCGACTGCCCGCGTCATCCACCTGCGCGGAGGCAGCTCGTCGGTCAAAGGCGCGCTGAAGAGCCGGAAGCGCGTGCCGAGATATTACTACGAGTCGCGCAGCCGGTACTTCGCAAAGTTCTACGGCGGGTCGGTCGGATTGTTCCTGACCAACGTGCTCTGGATCACCGGTCGGGGGATCGCGGCCGCTCGCGAGCTGATGCGGACGAAGAAGCCGCACGCCTGCGCGAGCGAAGCGCTGGACAACTGGACCAACTGGCTGCGGCCGATGCGGGCGCCCAGTCTGCCTCAAGGAGGGGAGCTGTGATGAGGATGCCCGATTTCATCATCATCGGTGCGATGAAGTGCGCGACGAGCACGCTGCACGAGCAGCTCGCCCGGCAGCCGGGTGTGCACATGAGCGACCCGAAGGAGCCGAACTTCTTCAGCGATGACCGGCAGTGGAGAAAAGGGCCGGAGTGGTATTCGTGGCTGTTCGAGACCGCCCGCCGCACCGATATTTGCGGCGAATCGAGCACGCACTACACGAAGCTTCCGACATATCCGAGAACGATCAACCGCATGAAAGGGCATCTGCCGGAGCACACCCGCTTTGTCTACGTGATGAGGCATCCGATCGACCGGCTGATCTCGCATTACATACATGAATGGACGCAGCGGGTGGTTGACGACGTGATCGACGATGCGATCGACGAACATCCGGAACTCGTCGCCTACAGCCGGTACTCCATGCAGTTGAGACCGTTTCTGGACGCGTTTGGCCGTGACAGAGTGATGCCGGTGTTCTTCGACCAGCTTTCCCTACAGCCACAGCAGGTGCTCGAGGATGTCTGCCGGTTCGTCGGCTACGACGGCCCGGTTCAGTGGGCGGAGGAACTGGGGAATCAGAACGTGTCCGCGGAGAGGCTCAGGAAGTCCGCCCTGCGCGACGCGGTCCTCCATTGTCCCGGGATGACCACGCTCAGGCGAACCTTCATTCCCAAGTCCGTGCGCGACCGGATCAAAGATATCTGGACGATGAAGGATCGCCCGCAACTTTCGTCGCGCAAGCATCGTTTCCTGCGAGAAGTCTTCGACGCCGATCTGGCGGTGCTCGGCGGTTGGATGGGCCTAGATCTCAACTGCGACAACTTCAATACCGTGGCGAGATCCACCTCGCCCTGCTGGATCGCACTTCCACGGGAGACGGCGGCATGAACGGGAACGCACTGCAGAATGTGTCCGTGGTCGCTATCGGCCGCAATGAAGGCGACCGCCTGCGAAGATGCCTCGAATCGGTGACGGGTCGGGTGGCCGCGGTCGTGTACGTGGATTCCGGTTCGACCGATGGCAGCGTCGCGCTCGCCCGGCGATTCGGGGCGGAGATCGTCGAATTGGATCCGTCCACGCCGTTCACCGCTGCACGTGCCCGCAACGCGGGTGTGGCCCGGATTCTGGAATGCCACGACGATGTGGAGTTTGTCCAGGTCGTGGACGGCGACTGCCAGATCGTGGACGGCTGGCTCGAGGCGGCGCTGGAGGAGATGCGTAACCGGCCGGATGCGGCGATCGTCTGCGGCTGTCGCCGCGAACTTCATCCTGAGGCGTCTCCGTTCAATCGGCTCTGCGACATGGAATGGAACACGCCGATCGGCGATACGGCCGCCTGCGGGGGCGACGCTCTGATCCGTGTCAAGGCGTTCAATGAAGTCGGCGGTTATGAAGAGTCCCTTATCGCCGGCGAAGAACCGGAGATGTGCCTGAGACTGCGCCGCGAGGACTGGCGCATCCTGCGAATCGATCATGACATGACACTGCACGACGCCCGCATGACAAGTTTCGGCCAGTGGTGGAGGCGCACGGTGCGCTGCGGCCACGCCTACGCCGAAGGTCGTGCCATGCACGGCAAGGCGGCCGAACGCTTCCGTGTTGACGAGGTGCGTTCGATCATCGATTGGGCGCTGTTGATTCCTCTGGTCGCCCTGGTAACGGCCTGGATTACCTGGGGCTTCAGCCTCGCGGTGGTCGCACTCTATCCAATGCTCTGGTGGCGAGTAAGGCGGGACCGGATCGCGACCGGTGATCCGCCCGGTCATGCCGGCCTGTATGCCTCATCGTGCGTGATCGGCAAGTTCCCGCAACTGGTGGGGGTTGCACAGTACTGGCTGAACCGGCAAATGGGGAGACGGTCGCGGTTGATCGAATACAAGGCAACGCCGGGTGGTGGTGGTGGTGGATCAGTGCAGACGCGGCCAAGTATTCTTTATCTCGGCGGCACACTGCCGAAACGCTCAGAGACGTTCGTCTATCGCGAAGTGCTGGCATTGCGGGAAGCGGGCTATGACGTGCCGATTGCTTCCGTGCATCCGCCCGAATGCGAGCTTGGTGATGCCCGGGTGGACCGGCTGGCCGATGAGGCGATCGGGGTCTACGGGCCGGGCCGGCAAAACATCCTGACCGATGCTTCATGGGAGCTCCTCGCCCATCCCCTTCGTTCCGTATCCGTTTGCGCGATGGGCGTCTTCGATACGCTGTTCGGCCGTGACGTGCGCTGGAATCGCCGGTTCAGGCTCCTGTGGCAATGTCTGGCGGGGATGGCCCTGGCTCGACGGGTCCGAAACCTCAACGTCTGTCATATACACGCGCACATGGCGCACGTTCCCACCGCCATCGCAATGTACTGTTCGCGACAATTGGGGATTACCTTCAGCTTCACCGGACATGCCGCGGATATCTTCCGCCTTCGCGCTCTGCTGCCGGCGAAGCTCAGGCGGGCCAGGTTCGTGATCTGCATCAGCCGGTGGCATCGCAGCTTCTATCAGAGGATCGTTCCGCTGCCGGACGAACGTCTGCCGATTGTCCGATGCGGCGTCGATGTTGACGGGTTTTCGCCCGCAACAGACGGCGAAGAATCAGAGCGGTTCCGCATTCTGGCCGTCGGGCGGTTGGTCGAGAAGAAAGGATTCGACATCCTCATCCAGGCGTTGGGCGGACTCGCCTGCGAAGGTCGGCAATTCGAGTGTCGCATTATCGGCGACGGCCCCCAGCGCGGGGCGCTGACGGAGTTGGTTCATGCCCATGGTCTGGCCGAACAGGTCGAGTTGCTGGGGGCGCGGGACAACGAGCAGGTCAGACAGTTCATGCGTGAGAGCGACTTGTTCGTTTTGCCCTGCCGTATCGATCCCGCTGGCGATCGCGACGGGATACCCGTGGTACTGATGGAAGCGATGGCCAGCCAGATTTGCGCGGTCAGCGGCGATTTGCCCACGATCCGGGAGCTGATTGCAAACCTGGAGACCGGCGTACTGGTGGAGCCGGACGACGTGGGACGCCTTGGCCGCACGCTGCGCGGTCTGATGGACGACTCGCAATGGCGGGCGAAGCTTGCCCGGGCCGGCCGCGAATGGGTGGCGAAGGAGTTCTCCGCCGACGTGAACATGGAGCGCCTGATAAGCGCATTCGTAACGGCGAGTCTTCCGGCCGGAGAGCTCGGACTGCGATGCGCCGGTGACCATTCCGGCAGTGCCGCCGCCGCCGAATCGGTGGTTGCCAGGTCGGACGGAGGTGCAGCATCTCCTGCTCCTATGGTCCGATGCATTGACGGCAAGTCTTGTCCGGAAACGGCGAAGTCGCGGCGCTATGTGCTTATCACCCCGTGCCGGGACGAGGCGGCCTATCTCCGGACGACCATCGAGAGCGTTGCCGCACAGACCGTCCCGCCCACCAAATGGGTGATTGTCGATGACGGATCGACCGATGACACTCCGCGGATCCTCGCCGAGGCCGCCGAGGAGTATCCGTTCATTGAGATCATCCGGCGTGAGGATCGCGGCCGGCGCGCGGTCGGCCCCGGCGTGATCGAAGCGTTCTATGCCGGCCTGGAGTCGATCAACCTGGACGATTACGACTATGTATGCAAGTTCGACGGCGATCTGGAACTGACCGACGTCTATTTCCAGCGCGTCATGGAGCGCTTCGAGGCCGACCCCTGGCTCGGCACGCTGTCCGGCAAGCTCTACCTGCGCTACGGCGATCGGCTTGTCCACGAACGGTGCGGTGACGAGAACTCCGTCGGTCCGGCCAAGTTCTATCGGGTACGGTGCTTCCGCGAGATCGGCGGATTCGTGCGCCAGGTCAGTTGGGACGGCATCGACGGGCACATGTGCCGCATGAACGGCTGGATCGCGGGATCGATCGATGACGAGGATCTCCGCATCATCCACCTCCGCAGAATGGGATCCAGCCAGAGGAGCTTCTGGACCGGTCGGCTGCGCTGGGGGCGCGGCAAGTATTACATGGGTTCGGCGATCTATTACGTGCTCGCCGTTTCCGCCTATCGTATGCTGGAGCGCCCCTTCGTCCTCAGCGGGCTCGGGATACTTCTCGGTTACCTCCAGGCGATGTTACGACGAGAGCAACGCTTCAACAACGAAGCCTACCGGCGTTTCTTCAGAAAGTACGAACTCCGATCGCTTCTGTTTGGGAAACGCCGCACAACCAACAAATACCACGACCGCATTCGCACCGTCTTCCCGCTGCCGAATCCGGTCGGAGTCGAAGAGACGACAACGCGCCAGCAGAAACCGGCCCAAGCCGCCTAGAGCAGCGGAACACCCAGGGACGGGATGAACATGATCAGACGACCGGGGAAAATTCTGGCGGTGGCCAGCGGCGGGGGGCATTGGGTGGAACTGCTGCGCGTGATGCGAGGCATCGAAGATGCCGACGTGGTGTACGTCACGGTGCAGCGGGACTATCGCCACGAGGTGGAGGGACGGCGCTTCCATCTGATCAACGACGCCACCCGCTGGAACAAAGTGGCCGCCGCCCTCATGGCCTTCCGAGTTCTTCTGATTTTCCTGTGGGAAAGGCCGGACGTGGTGATCACCACCGGGGCGGCCCCGGGATACTTCGCTCTACGGTTCGGCCGGTGGCTGGGGGCGCGCACGGTGTGGATCGACAGCATCGCCAACGCCGAGGAACTGTCACTGTCGGGGCAAATGGCCGGGCGATACGCCGACCTGTGGCTGACGCAATGGTCGCACCTTGCCCGTGAAGGCGGCCCGGAATATGCGGGGGCCGTGCTGTGATCTTTCTCACGGTTGGACATCAAATGCCGTTCGATCGGCTCATTCGCGCCGTCGATGAATGGGCCCGCATCAGCGGGCGGGGCGACGTCTTCGCGCAGATCGGTGACGGCAAATACTGGCCGAGTTGGTTTCAGGCTGTCCCCTTCCTCACTCCACGGCAGTTCCAGGAGCGCATCGAAAGCGCCTCGGGGGTGATCGGTCATGCCGGAACGGGCACGATCATCGCTGCGCTCCGGCTTCGCAAGCCTCTGCTGGTGTTGCCGCGTCTCGCGGCAAGGGGAGAGACGCGCAATGATCATCAGGTGGCCACGGCCCGGTATTTCGCGGGCCGGGGCTACCTGCTGGCCGCCTACTGCGAAGAGCAGCTGCGATCGCGGATCGACAAACTGGAGCAGTTTCGTCCCTCAGCCTCGCTGGGCGAAGTGGGCTCGCCGCAACTTATCCAGCGCATACGCAGCTTCGCATTTGGCGACGCGGACAAAGCCGCCTGAGCGCCTTCCGTCCGGCGATTTCCTTGTCGTGAATGCATGTCGCGTGCCGTCAGGACGGTCCTGTTGACGGTTGGGCCTCGCCCAGCGATTCCGCCACGGCAGCCGCCGCGGATGGCAGGCCCAAGAGATGGTCCGCCAGCCATTCCACCGAGGCCCCGATCATCATCTCCAGGCTGATCGGATCGTTGAACAGAGCGGTGGCGTCGGGAATCTCCACGATCTGGTGCTTGCTCGGGAGTCTGCCCCGCGCCGAATCGTCGAGGCTTTGCTCCAGCCCGGCGTGGATGAGCAGCGTCGGCGTCGTCACATCCTTGAGAACGTTGATCTCTCCGCCGCTCAGCGGACTGCGGATGACGATGGCAGCGATATTCGGTACCTGTCGGGCCAATTCCAGGCAGAGTAGCGCCCCGCTTCCCGTGCCGACCAGTCCCATCCGGCCGTCGTCGGCTTCATCCAATGGGATGACGCTGTTGTGGATCAGGGTCAGGTCGCTGAGCATTCGGGCTTCGCTTGCGTTGGACAGATCGCCTTCGCTGCGCCCGTGGCCGGTGAAGTCGGCGCGAACGCCGATCAGACCGCGCTTGGCTATCCGACGGCTGATCAGCTGTGTGCGCGGATCCTGCCCGTCGCCTTCAAGATTGTGTGCGAAGATCACCACCGGGTAAGGGCCGCTGCCGCGCTGGCACCCCGGCGGAAGATCGAGATCGCAAAACAGCGCCTGCTTTGCGTCATTGATCAGCTTCATCACCAACGTTCTGACCGTGCCTTCCTGCGGCTGGCGACTCTTGACCCACTTGCTGATGATGGCCGTGACCAGTTCGTCAGTGACTTCAGAGAACTCGCTGTAGAAATCGGCCACGCTCACGAACTTCGAGGGCCGATGCGGAATCACCACCGAGTCTGCCATTTCGTTCAGATGCCACGTGGCTTTGGTCGCCCCGGCCGGGGCGGCGGCAATGATCTTCCTCGCGCCGCGGTCCCTAACCGAAGCGATCGCCCCGAGCATCTTCGCACCCGTGGCGACGCCTTGGCTGACGATGATCACCGTACGATCACGCACCTCCAACTCCGGGAGAATGGCCCGGAACCGGCCTCGACGATGCTGAATGTTGCGGAACGCATCCCTCGCCGGCTCCACCAGCTCGTGACTCGTCACGTGGTGCCATCTCGCGGTGCCGGTGATTGTCGAGATCCGTCCGTGCTCGTCCACCGCTCCCACGATGTGATCCGGCTTAGAGGGGGCCGAGAGCCTCTCGATGAGCAGGATGTCCAGCGGGGCCTCTAAATGTGTGGCGATAGTCTCGGCTATCGGCACGCCTGCGTTGGCCAGCCCCAGCACAATCGGATGCTCCGACTTCAGATACGAAAGGCTGCGAGCGAGTTCGTTTGCTGCCTCTCGGCGGTTCTGGAACAGCGGCATGGCGCCACCTCCCTGTGCGCATCCCTCCCTTGGTCCCGGCGCCGGCCCGACCACACACGTCGGCGTGTCCGTTGCGCAGACGCCCACGATCCCGTCCCCCAATGATAGTGTGCCACACACAACGGGATTCGGCCAGCAGCCGCGGTTTACATCCGCCTTTCATTGCCGCTCCCCGGCATGCCTGTGCTCCTTCCGGCAGCTTGGGGCGGTCGGACCGAGCCTAGATGAGCTTCCCGCCCCCGCCGACTCCCACAGCGTCATTCCCGAACTCCCCCTCATCCGGCTCTCCCGCCAGTTCCAGGCACCAAGAGGGTCCGGTGACGGCTTTTCCGTCGATCTTCACGTTCAGCCACCTCCCGGGCCGCCTCTTCCGGCCGGGCCGGATCGAGCTCCAGGGCACGCTGATGGGGCCGGCCCCAAACCACCGCAGAGGCAGTATGGGCCGCAGGTGCAGATGTCCTTCATCCACCGCCACGTGAACGCAGCCGCCGAAGCTCATGATTCCGAACCGGAAGCTCTGGAATTTCCGCTTCACCGCGTCGGGTGTCGGTTCGCGTGGCGGGTATTGCAGCATCCACGGTCCCCAGCCGACCTTCATCACCGCCCAGATCAACCCCAGGTCGAAGAGGGTGACGGCAACCACAACCAGGATCCAGAACCACGTCATCTCGCGCCTGCCGTCTCACGTGACCGGGCTTTCCCTCCCAGCGCGGGTCGGAGGTACCGACCCGTGTGGCTGCGCCTCACCTTCACCACCTGCTCCGGCGTTCCCGCCGCCACCACCGTCCCGCCGCGCTCGCCGCCCTCCGGCCCCAGGTCAATGATCCAGTCGGCGCACTTGATCACGTCCAGATTGTGCTCGATTACCACCAGCGTGTTGCCCTGGTCCGCCAACCGGTTCAGGACATTCAACAGCTTCTCGACATCCGCGAAATGCAGACCGGTTGTCGGTTCATCCAGGATGTAGAGTGTGTGCCCCGAGGACCGATTGCCCAGTTCGCTGGCCAGCTTGATGCGCTGGGCCTCACCGCCGGAGAGCGTGTTGGACGGCTGGCCCAGGTGCAGGTAATCCAGTCCCACGTCATGCAGGCACTGAAGCATCCGCAGCGTCCGCCGGTGGGCTTCGAAGAACGAAAGCGCATCCTCCACCGTCATCTCCAGGACGTCCGCGATCGATCGATGCCGGTACTTTACTTCCAGCGTCTCGCGGTTGTATCGCTTGCCCCGGCACGTCTCGCAGGTCACAAAGACGTCGGGCAGGAAATGCATCTCGATCTTCTTCACCCCCTGGCCCTGACATGCCTCGCATCGACCGCCCTTGACGTTGAAGCTGAACCGGCCCGGCTGATAGCCGCGGATTCGCGACTCCTTCGTTTGGGAGAACAGCTTCCGGATGTCGTCGAAGATGGAGGTGTATGTCGCCGGATTCGAACGGGGCGTTCGCCCGATCGGACTCTGGTCCACTTCGACCACTCGATCGATCCGGCCCAGTCCATTAACGCGGCTGTGTCGGCCGGGAGTTACGCGTGAGTGGTGAAGGTGCTTGCGTGCCGCCTTCATCAGGACTTCGCTGACCAGTGTCGATTTGCCCGAGCCCGACACGCCGGTTACGCAGACCAGACCGCCCAGCGGGAAGGCCACGTCAATCGACTTGAGGTTGTTCGCCCTCGCCCCCTTCACAACTACGGCGTGGTCTTCCCTGACGCCCCGGCGCCGCTTCGGCGTTTCGATCCGGCACTTCTGCGACAGAAACGCCCCGGTGAGGCTTGACCTGCACCGGCAGATATCCTCGATAGCCCCTTGTGCGGTGATTGTTCCACCGTGCAGACCCGGGCCCGGCCCGATGTCGATGATGTGGTCCGCGGCCCGGATCATCCCCTCGTCGTGTTCGACCACCAGCACCGTGTTGCCGATGCCCGTCAGATGCCGCAGCGTGTCGATGAGACGATCGTTGTCCCGCTGATGCAGGCCGATCGTCGGCTCGTCCAGCACGTAGCACACGCCTACCAGCCCGGATCCCACCTGCGTCGCCAGCCGGATACGTTGGGCCTCCCCGCCCGACAAAGTGCTGCTGGCCCGGTCCAGCGTCAGATAGTTCAACCCCACAGAGGCCAGGAAGCCCAGGCGGGCGTTGATCTCCCGCAGGATGGGTTCTGCGATCTGCCGCTTCTCCTCCGTCAGGCTGATCGTCTCGAAGAACCCGATCGCCTGGTCGATGGTCATCGCCGTCACTTCGGCGATGTTCACGCTCAGCCGTCCGGATCGCAGCAGTACGTGCAGAGCCTCCGTGCGCAACCGCCTGCCCTGACAGCCCGGACATTCAGCACCGCTCATGTAGCCGTGGAGCCGGTCCCTCACCCAGTCGCTGTCGGTGTTCTCGTAGCGGCGACGCAGGTTGGGAATGACCCCTTCAAACACGAAGCCCAGCTTGCCCTCATCTGCCTCGCTTGTCCCCTCCATCAAGATTCGTCGTGCCGCCTTGGGCAGCTTCTCGTATTTCGTCTGCTTGGTTATCCCCACGGCGTCGCAGAAACGGCGCAGCATCCGGCCGTAATACATGTTCATTCGCCGGCCGTTCTTGCGCCACGGCTCGATTGCTCCTTCGCCCAGCGCCAATGTCGGGTCCGGCACGATCAGCGATTCATCAAACTCGTTGATCACCCCCAGCCCGTCGCACCGGGGGCACGCGCCGTAGGGCGAGTTGAAGGAGAACAGACGCGGCTCGAGTTCCTCGATGCTGCATTCGGCATGGTCCGGGCAGGCGAACTTCTCACTGAAGCGGTGTTCGACCCATTTCCCGTCCTCTTCGATCAGCACCACCAGCAGCCCTTCGCTCAGTTTCAGGGCCACCTCCACCGAATCGGCCAGCCGCTGCCGCACTTCCGACTGAATCACCACCCGATCCACCACCGCCTCGATGGTGTGCAGCTCGTACCGCCCGAGATTCAGGGGATTGTCTCCGCCTTCCTTCAGGGCGTCGCGGATGTCGACCACCTTGCCGTCAACCCTCGCCCGCACGAAGCCGTGCTTTTGCAGTCCCTCAATGACCTCGCGGTGATAGCCTTTTTTCCCACGAATGATGGGCGAGCAGATCATCATCCTCGCCCCCGGAGTCCGGCTCATCAGGGTATCGACGATCTGCGAGGCGCTGGCGGCGGAGATGGGGCGCCCGCAGAAGGTGTCCCTGCCCGTCTCATGCCAGCAGGTGGGTTGGCCGCAGCGGGCGAACAGCAGACGCAGATAGTCATAGATCTCGGTGGTGGTGGCGACGGTTGAGCGCGGGTTGTGCCCGCCGGAGCGCTGCTGGATCGCGATGGTGGGGGGGAGGCCCTCTATCGACTCGACGTTGGGCTTCTGGAGCTGGTCGAGGAATTGCCTCGCGTACGCGCTGAGCGATTCCATGTACTTCCGCTGGCCTTCGGCGAACAGCGTGTCGAACGCCAGGGAGCTTTTGCCCGAGCCGGATACGCCGGTGATCACCACGAGCTGGTCGCGGGGGATGTCCACGTCCATCGCCTGCAGGTTGTGCTCCCGCGCCCCCCGGACCTTGATGGACTTGGATTCGCTCACGGGGCCGGTCTCCTCAACGGAGGATTGTAGAGGCTCGGTTGTCGGGGGGCTGAGGGGTGGCGGGGGAGACGGCGCCTGCTCTTGATGCGGTGGAGGGTGGTCACGCTGGGGTTGTGCGAGGGAATCTGAGATGCACGGTGTTCTCGCGGATTGCCATCGCCGCAGCGGGGCACTCGTATCAAGGCGAGCATCACCACGCCTCCAAGGCCTCAGGCCTCCAGGACTTCTCTACCCAACTTCGCGCCGCTGGAAGAGGATGATCGCCACGCTCAGGGCGGCGACCACCTGGAGGCAGCCGTAGGTGATGGTGCGACCTATGTAAGCGGGGGGGATCTTGTGGCTCTGGGTCAGAGCATCCGACAACCACAGCACCTGGAAGTTGGGGACGATCGCGTAGGCGGTCTTCAGTTCGGCGTACTTGAACTTCTCGCCCGTCGTGGCGAAGTTCCGCAGCGGGACGGTGGCAATCTCCCGCGTCTTCGACACCGGCTCGGTTTCGCCACTCTCCAGCACGATCGTGTAGTTGTGGTTGACGGTCTGAGTTTGATTCTGAAGTCGGGCTCGCTGGAGCCACAGGTCTTCGAGTCCTTTGATGGGCCGGCCTATGAAGTGATCGGAGACCATCCCCAGGGTGAATACGCCGAGGGTGATCACGAGGGTAAGCACCTGCCCCAGCCGGGTGGAGGCGGCGACGGCGATCGCGCTTAGCACCAGTATCGCGATGGCCAGAGCGGCCAGGGCCATCCACATGCTCAGGTTGAAGTTCGTGGAAATGGGCTGGACGGCGAAATCGAAGCGGAAGTTGAGGCTCAGCAGATACGCCAGCCCTGCCAGGGGGGTGGTGACCACGATCACCGTGCTGGAGAACACCTTGCCATAGAAGTAGTTACACCAGATCCCCACCGCCAGGCCCAGCACGCCGGCACTGACCCCGAACACGATGACCGGCACGTGCACGGGGTCGCGGACGGTTTGCAGGACGGTGTGCTGCTCGACCAGCAGGAACACGAAACTCATATAGGCGGTGGCCAGCAGCATCGCCCCGGCCACGCCGAGGAACTTGCCCAGCACGAACAACGGCCGCCCCACGGGCTTGGAGATCACCGTCAGGGCGGTCTTGTTGTGGATTTCGCGCCCCAGAACGTTCGTGGCGATGAACGCCGCCAAAAGGGCCCCGCAGAGGAAAATCGTGGCCAGACCGATATCGATCAGCATTCGCTGGTCGTTTTCCATCGTGAAGGCCGACAGCGGATTGCTCAGGATGATGGCCAACGTGGCGATAATCAGCAGGACGAGCATGATCGGCTGGCGGATGCTCTCGAAGAACGTGTTTCGGATGATCGCGAGTGTCTGTTCGATCATGGGGCAGGGCCGAGTAGGGAGGCCGGCGGATGGGGCGGGCAATCCGACACGGTGGGGGCGGAGAGACGAGCGGCTCGCGGGAGCAGTGGTGGCCGTGGGGGAAAAATGAAAAAAACACCGAATCCACGAACCGGGGATGGGGCATGGTACGTAATTGCTGCGAGCGTGGTTCGCCGTTATGTGTGCGTGCGCCAAAGATGCCTTTGCTCGGGCCGGTCCAACGCACCGCGGCAGATCAGGCCGACGCCGCCACGGTCCCAAAGGCCCCTATCCACTGGCGGCGCAAGGAGTTGGGAGCGGGGAGGAGATGGATTGCCCAGTCCGGGGGCAGGAGAGAGGGGCGGAATGGGGAGATCTCTGCCCTTGGGATCTCTCTCCGGGGAGACGTTTCCCCCGGGGTCATCCGGGGGTGTCAGATTCCGGTGGGGCTAGTTCCGGCGGGATGCATGCCGGGGGAGGCCGGCGGGTAACCGGCCAGACAGTTTCAGGTTGAATGCACACGTCGAGCGCACCATGAGAGTAGACCACATCGCGTTTCAGCGGGCGACTCGGGTGGCGGGGTTCGGATTCCTCCTCCAGGCGGCCATTGGCGTGGCCCTGCTGGTCTTCGGCCTCATCAGCAAAGACACCGCCTTCATTTTCGGGTCCGCCTATGTTCTGGCCGGACTCCTTCCTTGGGTGAGCCTGATCGTCATCTTCTATCAGCACGCCCAGGAGCGGCTGGAAGCGCTGGAAGAGGACGAGCTGGCCACTACCCGCGAAGGGGTGGGGTCGGTCTTCGATGCCGCGGACGAGGACATCCGCTTGGCGGCCCGTCGCCTGCGGCTCATGCACAAGTGGCTGATGCCTGCGGTGAGTCTCCTGCTGGCCTTTGTCCTCAGCGGGCTTGCCTGGTTCATGCTTCGCTACATGAGCCGGATGACCGGCGGGACGGTGGAGGCCGCCACGGAGTTCCATCTGACCGTACACATCGGCTGGGCGGTGGCCATCTGCCTCTCCTTCGCCGCCGTCTCCTTCATTTTCTCCCGGTTTGTGGCAGGGATGGCCAAGCAGCCGGCGTGGCAGAACCTTCGGGGCGGGGCGGCCTACATGGTCGGCAACGCCCTGGTCATGCTCGCGGTGGCCGTGGGCATCACCTTCCGTTTCTTCGAGAACGATCAGGCCATCGAGATCATCGCCCGGGTTCTCCCCTGGTGCATGATCGTGCAGGCCGCGGAGATCGTTCTGAACTTCATTCTCAACCTCTACCGCCCCCGCGTGCCCGGGGAAGTGCCCAGACCGGCCTTCGACAGCAAGGGCCTGAGCATGCTGGCCGCCCCGGACAACCTGGTCCGCTCCCTCAACGAGGCGGTCAACTACCAGTTCGGTTTCGACGTCACCAGCTCCTGGGCCTATCAGCTTCTCCTCCGCAGCTTCATCTGGCTCATCGCCCTGGGGGTGGTGGTGCTCGTTCTTCTCAACACCATGGTGGTGGTCGAGCCGCACGAACAAGCCGTCAAGCTTGCCTACGGAGGGCTCGTAGGTGACAAGGTCTATTCCTCCGGCGTGATGTGGAAGTGGCCCTGGCCTTTCCAGACCGCCGACGTGTATGACGTCAGTCGGGTGCGGGAGCTATATCTGACGGCCAAGCGCAGGCCCCAGTTCAAGAGAACACCGCACGGTCAAGTCGAAGTGGATCTCTGGGGGGAAAAGCTCGATACCGATGTGGAAATTGAGCCGTTCATCGTTCGCAGCACGCGGGCGGCGGCCACTCTGAATCTCGACGGTCCGCGCGACGGGCCTGATCCGGCGGGGGGTGATGCAAACGAGGCGACCGAGCGGGTCAGCAGCCTGTTTTCCATCCTGGATGCCGAGATCGTCCTGAGGTATCGGATCAGGGCTGAGAACGACGGGCTTCTGGATTTTCTTCGCTTCGTGCCGGACACCGCGATGCGCAGGCAACGCCTCACCATGCGCGAGTTGGCCCTGCGCGACCTGGCTCTGAGCGTGGTGACCCGCCAACTTGCGACCGTGACGCTGGACGAGGTGCTCTCCGATCAGCGGACACTGCTGGCGGCCAGCCTTCGTGATCAGATCCAGATGGTGTTTGACAACCATCGGACCGGCGTGGAGGTGGTGTCGATCAACGTGCCGATGGCCCGGCCGTCCGGCGACTCGGCCTCCGCCTTTGAGGAAGTGGCCATGAGCCGTCAGGCCCGGCTTCAGAGGATCGCCGAGGCCCGCCGCAACGTGTCCAACACGTTCATCCAGCTCGTAGGGGAGCCTGATCTGGTTGAACCGTTGCTGGCGGAGATTGACAAGTACAACGCCATGCGCGGGGACGACAGCGAGGAAGGCCGGCAGGCCACGGCCCGCCAGGCCGCTCTCGTGGAGGATTTGCTCTTCCGGGGCGGGGGATCGGCGGCCCAGCACATCGCCGAGGCCGAGAAGGATCGCTGGGTGAGGCACATGAACACCCGCGCCCAGGCCAGCCGCCTGACCGGCGAACTTCGAAAGTTCCGGGCCTCCCCGGATCTGTACCGCGTGCGGGAGACCATGAGAGTCTATACCTACACCCTCGCGTTCGCCCGCAAATACGTCATCGGGATCGACCCCCCGCAGCTCGATCTCGATGTTGACCTGCAGGAACTCAACCCGCTGTTTGACTTCAGCCAATCGCTTCCGGCCGACCAAGAAGGAGGCTCGGCGCAATGAACAGGATCCTCGCTATTTTCCTCGGTCTGCTGATTGTCGCGGTTCTCCTGCTCTTCAGCATGACCTATACCGTCTCCTATCACGAGGTGGCGGTCCGCAGCCGCTTCGGCCGGACCGGCCCCGACAGCGTGATTACCGAACCCGGCCTGCAGTTCAAGCTGCCCATCTTCGCCGACAAGGTCACCAAGCTCGATACCCGCATTCAACTCATCGAGTCGCCGCTGGAGCAGATCCAGACGGCCGACGATCTGCAGCTTGTGGTCAAGGCTTACCTGCTCTGGAAGGTGGATACCGAAGGGGAAGGGCCTCTGAGCTTCTACGAGACCTACTTCAGGGTCGAGGACGCAGAACGCGAGCTCCGGGATGACTTCCGAAGCGCCCTCAAGAGCTGCACCAGCCAGTACTCATTCAATGAGCTGGTGGGCGGCGGAAGCCGGCTTGCCGATGCCGAGGAGAAGATCCGGCAGGAGATGCTCGGGGCCCGGGGACGCGGCGTGCTGCCGGTGTCCGTGGGCATCAGCCAGGTCATTCTTCCCGCCTCCACCACCCGCGCGGTCCTGACCCGCATGAAGGAAACTCGCGAACGGCTGTCGCAGGCCGAGAGAATGAGCGGCCAGGCGGAGAAGGACCGCATCGAAGGGGCGGCCAAGACCCAGAAGGAGAAGATCGAGGCTTTCGCCCGCAACCGGGCCGCCGAGATCCGCGCCGAGGGCAACGTGCTGGCGGAGAAGTACCTTCAGGAGATGGGCAGAGACCCCGAGCTGGCGATCTTCCTCGCCTGGCTGGATGCCCTGGAGATGTCACTGTCGGGCTACACCACCTTCATCGTCCCCACATCCGTGGCCCCGTTTCATCTGATGAACCTCGACGCACCGGTCAACGGCCAGGGCATTCCCCAGCCCTCGGAAGGGGGCGGTCTGCTGGCGAGCCCGGAGGCCGCGGCAGGTCCCGATGAGCAAGACTCGACCCCCGACGGATCGGAGACCTCATCATGACGGATCCGGAATCGACCAATCCACGCGAGGATCAGCTCCCGAACGTCGCGCCTGAAGGCGATGTCCCGGTGGACGAGCTGGTGGATGACCTGTTCGAGGAGGAAGCTCCCCGCCGCGCCGCTTCCGCCGAGTTCGAGGTCAGGGCCCAGATCGGCTCGCATGCGGCACTCCGCGACGCGATGGATCCGGCCAACCAGTCACTGGGCGAAGCACTGCGGCTCAGCTTCAGAGTGCTGCAGGCAGTCATTCTCGTTCTCGTCGTGCTGTTTCTGGCTTCCGGCTTCGAGACCGTGGAGGACAAGCAGAGCGGCGCGCTTACCGTGTGGGGCAAGATCGTGCCTTACGAGGAAGTGGGCGAGGAACTGGAGAAGGGCCTGAAATTCAGTTGGTGGCCCTACCCGGCCGGTCAGTTCGTGCTGGTGGACGTGCAGAACCGCTCGGTCAGCGTGGCCGAGATCTTCTGGCCGCACATTCCCGAGGGCAGGACGATGGAGGAGGCCATGGAGGCGGCTAGGGCAACAAGTCAGCTCGCACCGGGCATCGACGGGTCGCTCCTGACCAGCGAAGGCGACCTTTCGCACCTCCAGTTCACCGCTCAGTATGAGATCGACGATGCGGTTGCCTACCTTTCGCGCATCAACGACGAGCAGGCGGATCGATTCGTGCAACTGGCCCTGCAGCGCGCCGCCGTCCACGTGACCGGGGAAACCACACTGCGTAACGTTGTTGACGCCACTTCCGACTTGGCCTCTCGGATCAAGGCCAACGCTCAGGAGAAGCTGGATGCGATGAGCTGCGGCATCCGCATCACGCGTGTCGATGTTCTCGACGCCAAGCCGCCCTTTGCCATCGCCAGGACCTACCAGGAGGTACAGGCGGTTCGGGTTGAGGCCGACGCGGCCATTGAACGGGCGAAGCTGAACGCCGATTCCCTGCTCACTCAGACCATCGGCCAGGATTATCGTGATCTCATTGACCTGATTGACCGCTACGAAGTCGCCGTCGATCTTGACGAGGAAGCGCAGTCCGAAGAGCTGCTCGATCAGATCAACGGTTACCTGGAGAGCGACAAGGCCGGTGGAACAGTCTCGGACATCATCCAGATGGCGAAGAGCTACCAGGCGCAGATTGATTCCACGCTCGGAGCCGAGGCGCGTCGATTCAACGGCCTTTACGAGGTCTACCGGCAGAACCCGCAACTCGTGATCCGGCAGCAGTGGCTGGAAACCTATCGGAACGTGCTTGCCCGAGAGGATATTGAAACATGGCAAGTTCCCGAGGGCATCCGCACGGTCGCCATGAGGCTCCGCAGCATTGATGAGCTACAGGAGCTTCGCCGCGGGAACCGACTCGATTTCAAGGAGCAGGAAGCCCTCCGAAAAGAACTCGAATCAAGAGGCGGGCTTTTCATCCCCCACAAGCGGGATATCGAGGGCTCAGCCCGACAGCGTCAGTTGAGGATCGAAGGAGATCGCGTGGTGGGAGGAGGCTCCGCCCCCTGACTCCCGTCACTTGCCGGACATTATTACATGGTAATCAACCACCCCAACCGGAAGATTGTCGAAGCCGTCGGGCTCACCAAGGTTTTCAAGGACTTCTGGATGAGAACCAAGGCCCGCGCCGTCGACAGCGTCGACTTCGAGATCCACTCCGGCGAGATCTTCGGCCTGCTCGGCCCTAACGGATCGGGCAAGAGCACGATCATCAAGATGATCCTCGGCCTGCTCCACAAGACCAGCGGCCGCCTCACCGTCTTCGGCCGCCCGCCCGCCGACGTGGCGGTCAAGAAGCACATCGGATTCCTCCCCGAGGAGTCATACCTTTATCGATATCTCAACTCCCGCGAGACGCTCGACTACTACGGCAAGCTCTTCGGCCTCGATCACCGCACCCGCCGCCGCCGCACCGAGGAACTGCTGGACATGGTCGGACTCACCCAGGTCGCCCATCGGCCCATCGGAGAGTTCTCCAAGGGCATGACCCGACGCATCGGCCTCGCACAGGCCATCATCAACGACCCTGACTTTCTCATCCTCGACGAGCCGACCTCCGGCCTCGACCCCATCGGCACTCGGCAAGTGAAGGACCTCATTCTCGAACTGGGAAAACGGGGCAAGACGATCCTTCTCAGCTCGCATCTTCTCGCCGACGTCGAGGACGTGTGTGACCGTATGGTCATGCTTTACGGCGGCCGGATTCGCGCACAGGGCACGGTAGATGAGCTGCTCTGCGACAGCGAGCGCACGGTCATCGAAACCGCGCGCCTTGATGAGAAGACCATCTCACGTCTCGAAGAAGTGATCCAGGAGTGCGAGGGCGCCGGCATCGACAAAGTGCACGTTCCCCGCCAGCGCCTCGAGCATTTGTTCCTGGAGATCGTCGAGCAGGCCCGGCTCGAGCAGGTGGACACCTCCGGGGCAATTCACAGCGGTGCAACCGCGGCGTTTCTCCGGGCTGCGGAGGAAGAGACCGGCAAGGCGCTCATCGAGTCGCTCATCAGCGAAAGGCGGCCCGAGGAAGAGCGACGCGCTGTTGAGGTCACGCGTCGTGCGGCCGAGACATCCGATGAGTCAGCCCGTGAGGACGTACTGGCGGGACTGATCGGAAGCGAGGAATCCGATCCGGACGCAGCGTCCAAATCCCGCCCCGCGGCCGACCCGGCCCCGCCTCCCCAGGCACCCGCCGATGTCGATGCTTCCGTTATCGAATCGCTCCTGGCCGACGATGAGTCGGCTCAGACCGGCGATGCCTCCCCAACCTCCGGTCAGTGATCGAGCCGTCCTGAGCCATGACCGCCCTCGTCAATACCTACCGACGCCTCGACCAGCTTCAGCGCCGCCTGTGGTTGAAGGTTCTCGTCACCATTCTCGTTCTGGGGGCCTGGGGCGGTGGATTCGGCTCACTCATTTTCGCCAGCTACAGCATCGACGCCCAGCGCAGCATGCTCGAGCAACTGCTCACCGGGCAGAGTCTCGAAGACGGCGACGAGTACGCCGTGTCGTTGAGCCAGTCCGGCACGATCACGGTGCGAGGTAAGACCTACGGCGGCCAGTGGTTCAAGGATGGTTTCCGGCTCTTCGAACGAGATGAAGATGGCAACGATGTGGGCAGCATCCTCTCACCCCGTCTCCAGGCCGCGAGGCTGGTAGCCGCGGATCGGCCGTCCTGGGAGCCGCGCTGGCTCGTCGATCAACCCGGCACGACCTGGCTGCTGGCCATCGCGGGCTTTAGCCTCCTGTTGCTCATCATCTGGAGTCACCTCCTCCTGCCCTACGTGTTGACAGTGATTGGAACCGCTGCTGCCGCCGGTCTGTGTTATCTCGCCGGGGCTCCCCGCCTGACCCTGGCGGTCATCGTCATGGGTAATCTGATCTTCTCCTTCATTCTGCTCACGCACTTTTCACTGGCGGCTTTCCGATCGCCCCGCCAAGTGCCCGCAGTTGCTCACACCGTAATCAAGGAGGCCTCACGCACGCGGATCGCCCTGACCTTCATTGTTCTGCTGCTGATGATCCTGCCGCTGTTGCCGCTCGCGCTGGATTCAGAAGCGCCGCTGCGGTTCCAGGTGCAGACGTTTATCGCCCGGGCGTTCGGCCTCACGTTCGCCATCGCCGCCTGCATGACCCTGTTCGTATCCTGCTCCACCGTGGCCTTCGAGATCCGCGACCGCCAGATCTGGCAGCTCATGGCCAAGCCGCTCAGCCGGTTCCATTACCTGTTGGGCAAATGGGTCGGGGTGATGATGGTGAACCTTGTCCTGCTGGTGATCGCCGGACTGTCCACGTTTTTCTACATCCAGCAGTTGCGGATGCAACCCGTGGCGAGCGGTTTGGAAGGGCAGCTCGACGCCCTGGAGCTCCGCGACCAGGTGCTCACCGCCCGCATCTCGGCCTTCCCGGATTTCCCCGTGCTCGATCCGCAGGACCTTACGCTCCGCATCGATCAGATCATCGCAAACGATCCGGACCTGAGCCGGCAGGAGGTCGTGTCGCGGACGGTCAGGCGCCGGATCGCCAAGGATCTGCTCCAGCGGTTCCAGTCCGAGCAGCGCTCCGTGCCGCCCATCGTCCCGCAAGGGATGCCCACGATGCTCTACCAGTTCAAGGAGTTTGACTCGTCACGGCCTTACAACACCTCATCGTACACTTTCGGCGGTTTGGGCCGGGCGAGGGATCTCAATTCCACGATAACCCTGCGCTATCGGTTCTACATCCTTTCCAACGATGAGCATGCGACCTTCGATGCGGCGTTCGTGTTCAACGGGGACCAGACAACCTGGACGCCCATTCGTTACGTCCCGACCATGTCTCATGTCCTGTCGTTGCCCCCGAACCTGATCCGCGAGGACGGCACGCTGGAGGTGACGATCGTCAACCTTACCCAGTCCCCCCTGGGGGAACAGGTGCGTGGTGAAGTCAACTTCGATCCCGACGGCATGGAAGTCATCTTCAAGGCCGGCAGCTTCGAAGCCAACTATCTCCGCGCGGTTCTCATCTCGTGGATCAAACTTGCGTTTCTCGCTGCGCTGGGCATCTGCCTCGCCACTTTCCTCAGCTTCCCCGTGGCATGTCTGCTGTCCTTCACCGTCTTCATCGCCGGCTCGCTCGGTCCCTTCCTCGCCGAATCGCTGGGGGTCTACTACCCGCCGCTGACCAGCCAGATGGACTGGACCAACATCGGCCTGGTGATCCAATGGGCCTTCCAGTCGGTGATCAGGGCCATCGCCCAGCTCATGGTCTTCATGCTCAAGGGGTTCGGCGAGTATCGTCCGACCCAGATGCTGATCGAAGGCCGGCTCATCCCCTGGTCGCAGCTTGGCTTCGGATTCCTCAAGCTCGGCGTGCTCTGGTCCGGCCTGTCCATGCTGATCGGCTTCCTCGTGATTCGATCCCGGCAGCTGGCCATTTACAGCGGCCACGGCTGATTCGTTCGTTCTTCCCCTCCCCAAGGAGGCGCCAATCATGATGCATGACAGATTCGTGCAACTCATCGCCGCGGTGGTGATGGCTGTCTGTCTCGGCGTCTCCGGCACCTTGCTGCCGGCAATCATCGACCAGTCCGACGATCGTGCCCTGCGCTATACCGACGTTTCCGTGGAGGGCGCACCGCCCTTTGTCGCCCTCGGCACCGTCATCGGGGCCGTGCGCGGCCTCATCGTCGACTACCTCTGGATCAAGGTGAATATCCAGAAGGAGAAGGGGCTGTTCTACGAGGTGATGGCCGATGCGGATCTCATCACCAAGCTACAGCCCCGCTTCGCCGCGGTCTGGGTGTTTCACGGCCACAACATGGCCTACAACATCTCCGTGGCCACCCACACCCAGACGGAGCGCTGGGAATGGGTGCAAAAGGGCATCCGACTCGTTCGGGATGAAGGCATCCGCCACAACCCCAACGACCTGCTTCTGCACAAGGAACTCGCGTTCTGGTTCGCCCACAAGATCGACGGCTACGCCGATGATGCCCACCTCTACTACAAGACCCAGTTCTGCCGCGAGTGGCATCTTCTGCTCGGCCTGCCGCCCGACGATTATCAGGAGCGCATCGCGTGGATCAAAGAGGTCGCCGATGCCCCGGAGACGCTGGATGAGGCCGAGCGGCGGGTCGAAGGCGTAAAGCAACTCGTGGAGGACCTGAGGGCCGCTTATCCGCCCAACCAGCCCGTCCCCTTCGGCCTCAACCGGGATTTGCTCAATCAGTACACATGGTGGAAGGTGTTCAAGGAGCAGTCGGCCGCCGCCCGGATCCTCGGCGCGGCCGAGAGGATGCGGGCCGAATCGAGTTATTTCACCGCCCTTGACAATCTGGCCACCGATCCCGCTCGGCAGGATCAGTGGAAGGCGCTCCTCAGCCATGTGCGGAAGCGCGTGCTCAGGGAAGAGTACAACATGGATCCGCAGCTGATGTACGAGTACACCCGCGACCTAGGTCCCCTGGACTGGCGCCACCCCCAGGCACATGGCATCTACTGGTCGCGCCGCGGGTCGCAGTTCGGCGAGCCGCGCGTTCCCGATGACGAGGTCTATCGGGTCATCAACAACGATCGCATTCAGGTGCAGGGCATGCAGGCCCTCTCCCGCACCGGCAGAATGGTCTTCGACCCCTTCTCCAGCGACATGCCCGCACGGTTTCCCGACCCCAGGTGGATCGACACCATCGACCGCGAGTTCGAGCGGCTCTACATCAAGCACTTCGACGCCCCCGGCGCGGGCGGCGATACGTTCATCGATTTCCTCAAGAATTACCTGAGCTCGGCCATTCGTCAATGGTATCGGGAAGGCGAACGCGAGAAGGCCCAGCAGCTCATGGACCGACTGGATTCGCTCTTCGGCACCGGGGCGCAGATCCCGAACGACCAGTACAAGATCCCGCTTGACGTGTTCGTGAGGAACGAGACCCGGGAGCAGTACCAGTCCCAGCCCTATCTCGCTCCCAGCGACGTGATGGCCGCCCTCCGCCACGGCTACCTGGCCGGTATCGTGCATAACCGACCCGACATACTGCAAGGCGCCGTGCGGTTCGCCGACGAAGTAACGGAGTACTTCCAGAACAACGAGTACTTCGACTTCAACTCCAAGTTCGGCACCGGCCGCATGCGCGACCTCATCACCCAAATCAACGAGAGCGCCGTGGTCGTGTTCGCACAGCTCATGATCGACCGCACGATCGACATCGAGGACCGCCTCACGCTCTGGGCCCAGGTGGACCGGCATATCCCCGATCTCCGCGTGCGGGTCTATGACT
>CP070772.1:3722499-3731935 GCA_020345805.1 Phycisphaerales bacterium
GCGCCGGCGGCGCTGAGGGACTGTGCTCGATCCGTCGCGGCGCAAATCGCCACCAGGCTGCTGAGTATCTGCGGCATCGCCGCCAGGGGCCGGACCGTGCTGGCATCGGACTTGGCCGGCGGCGGATTCGGGTGGCATTCCATGAAGATCGCGGCGACGCCCGCGGCCACAGCTGGAAAGAGGCAGGGCCCCGTCATGGCCCTTTCTTGGGGGCTACAGGAATCCTCGCTCGCGTGTGTACTGCGGCGAGAATCTCTCTCGCGCGTCACACGCGTGCGCGCACCGCGCACCAAGTACCCATGCAAACCGCGTTTCCAGTACTAGAATCGCTCTTTTTATGGCCTGAGAAAACTCCCCGGCTTATTCAGTGTCATACATACTCCGCCCCCGTAAGCTTGCCCGGCCCCCCGGAAGTGCACCCGCCGGCACATATCCCCTCGTAAACCCCGGTTAGCCACCTCACCGCCGCCTCAAATATACCCAACGGGCCTCCAGGCCGTGTCCTGGAACCGCGGCTCGGTCTTCCTCACCTGCCCTCTGCAGCAGACAAGCCGTTTGGACTCTCGACGTCGCGGGGGAGGAGGTACACTCGCACTCGAATGGCCCCTCGATGGCGCTAGGCGATGGTCGAATGGGAAATGTCGGATGAATGGAGAATATGATGGCAATCAATCGCCTGGGACTCACACTTTTGTGCGGCGGCGCCGTCGCGTGCGGGCTTTTCGCCGTTGTCGCGCCCCTGCTTTGGCGCTCTGACATCCCCACCGATCTGCCGCAGAGCACCTGTGAAGGCATGATCCTCCACAGTACGCGCGGCTTCGAGGGTGCGGATATCTGCCTCGTCAACGCGGACGGCAGCGGCCGAAAAATGATCACGGACACCGACGCCAGGGACATGGGGCCCGTGCGGTCGCCCGACGGGGCCAGGATTCTCTTCTTCTCGGATCGCGACGGCGACTATGACCTGTATCTCATGGACATGGACGGCAAGAACGTCACGAATCTCACCGCCGATCACGCGGGCGGCGACATGTACCCCTGCTGGTCGCCGGACGGCAAACACATCGCATTCGTCTCCAACCGCGACGGCGATCACGAGATCTATGTGATGGACGGCAACGGCGGCGACGTTCGGAGGATCACGTATTCGCCCGGTTGGGACACCAAGCCCGACTGGTCTCCGGACGGAAGGCGAATCGCCTTCGCGTCGAGCATGAGCGGCGACTACGACATCGTCACCGTCAGCGTTGATGGCAGTGATCCGGTGAAACTGACGGACGATCCGGGCAGCGACACCTGCCCGCGGTGGTCGCCGGACGGGAAGCGCATCGTCTATTCGTCCTATGCGGATGACGAGAACATCTCGGTGATGGATGCCGACGGCTCCAACAAGGAACTACTGTTCGGCGGCGGCGCGAATGATTTCGTTCCCTGCTGGTCGCCGGACGGCAGGTACGTGGCGTTCCAGACAACGCTCCGGATGGAAGACGGAAGGCCCGACGACGAAATCTGCATCATCGAGGTCCAGACGAAGAAGCTGTTCCGATTGACGGACAGCCCCGGCTGGGATTCGATGCCGCACTGGTTTGATGGTGAGCCGGGAGCGGAGGGGAACTGAGATGACACAGACTTGACCGGGGAGGCTTCCTGCACCGTAAAAAAGGCGTTTCCACTACCAGAAACGCGGTTGGCGAGGGTATTTAGTGCGCAGTACGCACGCGGGCGCGCGAGCGCGAGGCTGAGAGGGGATTTGCCTTTTTGTGGTTTGAGATAACTCCCCGGCCGACTCAGCGTCATACAGTCTCCACCCCCGGAAGCTCGCCCAGCCCCCCGTAGGGCACCTGCCGGCACATTTCCCACGGTCAACCTTGGTAGAATCGTGCCTCGCAGGTATCGCTCTCGCCTGAGTTCGGGTGCTGGGCGAGCAGGGTTAGGAGACACACGATGACAAATGGTCAGGCAAGAATGCTCAGCGGCGCGATGCTCGTCCTCGCTGGCGTAATCCTCGTGGGGCTCACGCACAGCACGGAGGGTGGCCCCGGCGGGTTCGGCGGACTCATCTGCCTCGCAGGTCTGGTGTTTTTCTGCATCGAATACATCCGCTCCTGGCTGCGAGTGAAGCAAACGTCGTAGCGTTCCACCGCACGGTCATTTAGCTGCTGCTGACGCACTCAGTTCTCAGCGTCGGCGGCTCCTGTTGCCGCCCTCACCATCGCCACGATACCCGCCCGGACCGCCTCCGCAGCTTCGGCCAAGCGTCGATGATGGAGGCCAAATCGCGCGATTCTGATCGCAAGAGCGCCAGGCAAAGCGCCTAACCGGAATCGGCGCTCGTCTCCGAGGCGACCGTCGCCTCGTCCGCCCGGCCTTGCCCGCGGCGGCCGGATCGGGTTTCGCGGAGGTCGAAGAAGTCACCGAGGGAACCGGGAACGTTCAAGGGGGCTGACGTTCCAGGCTGCCGGTCGGCTGCTGGCCACCGAATCGCCGTCAGTCAAACTGGGAGGTGATCGATGGGATGAATCTATCCGTATCAAGGAGGATGTTGGTGGCGAACCGCCATTGCGATTTCGGCTGATGCCGCTCGGCGTGGAAGAAGTGCATTCGATAGGTCTTGCCGTCCTCCAGGCCGAGACGATTCAGATCGATGAACTGATCGGTATTTCCCGCGACACCGCCCAGGTCGATCACCAGCCGTCCGTCGATGAACACCCAGATGTCGTCATCGCCCATGAAGCGGAGCACCTGACCCTCACCGGCGTCGTAGACGAACTCGGCGACAAGTTCAAAGGTGAAGTGATAATTGTGTTCGTCGCCCTCGTCGCCCAGCAACGTGTCGTCGATGGGAAAGAAGTTATTCGTGGCGAATCGGTAGATGCCGTCGGATCCACGGGTCATCGTGATGTCGGCGATCGTCGACTGGTTCACGCCGGGTACATCGCGGAACCACTGGGCAAACGTCTCGGCGGAGGTGATGGCGCCGTTGTCCTCGCCTTTCTGCCCGTTTCCCTCATTGTCACCCCTAGACGCGTCGTGCATGCACCAGGCAATATGACGGGACTTGGAGTCGCGCCACTCCCGCGCGACGCGGAATCCCCCGCCCACGAAGACGGGCTTGCCGTCCTCACCGAGGGTTGTGTCGATGTTGCCGCAGTAGTGGCCGTAGCCGTTCCCCGGGACCACGTTAAAGTCGGGATGGTCCGCGTTGAAATCGCGGACGACGCCCCGGACCAGGAGGAAGTCCGGCTCACCGGCCGGTCCCGAGGCGCCGGCCACGGGCAGCGTTCTGGGCAGCGAAAGGGAGATTCCCCCCGCAAGAACCAGCAGGAGGTAGGTCGCAGCGTTGATGGCGAAGTGAGATTGCATGTCGAGATCCCCTCGGAATCGGCGGAACACGGCCCCGCGGATCGTTCGGAGCGCGCCGCGGCGAATCTCGCGGCCGCAGGCCGATCCGCCCGCGATGCGGTTGGTGTCAGGAGGCGAGCGAGTAGATTCGCGCGTGAATCACTGCGATTCTCGCCAGTCGTCTGGCGGTCTTGGCATCAGCCTCGAGGAACTCCATCCCCACCAGGTGGCGACGAACGTCCTCATGACGCGACCAGATGACCCGGGCCCGGACGGTCAGGTTGCCGTCATCCAACGGCAGCATCACATCGTGCTCGCCTCGAAGTTTCTTGTCAGAAATCACCCTCAGCCCGCCGCGCGAGAAGTCGGTAACCGGGCCGAGATTGCAGGCCAGTTGTTCCTGCTCTACGCGCTCCGTTGCACGTCGGCACCCCCTCGGCTTGCCTGATTGGTCATCGAGGCGTCCTATATAATCAGTCATTTCGTAGTTCCCCGGAGCACTGACGCACATAATGTTGGAGCGGTGCGATCCACGCATCGGCTGATTCAGATGCCATATCGAGCGATCTTTCGGGCGGCGGCGGGGAACGGAGGCCGGTGTTCGGATTGTCCGAACTCTCGGGGGTGGGTGAGAAAGAGCAGGGAAAGCGACTCGCCGGGCGCCGGTCCACCCAGATCCGCCGACTGCCGTCGCGGCTCATTCACCGCCCGCCGCCCTGACCAACGCCACTATGCCCGCCCGGCCCGGATCCGGCAGCTTCGGCCAGGCGTCGATGACGTCTTTGCCATTCTCGAGGAATGGAGCCGTGTCCATAGCCCGCAGGCGGCCGGCTTCCGATGGCATCTCGAGACCACCGCGAGCGTACGCGCGGACCATCAGTCGGCGGCGCCGGCGGCGCTGAGGGACTGTGCGCGATCGGTCGCGGCGCGGATCGCCACCAGGGAGGCGAGGATCTCCGGCATCGCCGCCAGAGGCTGGACCGTGCTCGCGTCGGACTTGGCCTGCGACGGGTTCGGGTGGCATTCCATGAAGATCGCGGCGACGCCCGCGGCGACCGCCGCCCGGGCCAGGAGCGGACCGCGATCGGCGCGGCCCGCGGTCACTCCGTCGCCTCCGCCGGGAAGCTGGGTGGAATGGGTCACGTCGAAGCACACCGGCGGGCCGAGTTCCATCAGATCACCGAGGCCGATGAAGTCGGTGACCAGGCGGTGGTATCCGAAGAACGTGCCGCGCTCGGTGAGCATGATCTGCGTGCATCCGCCTTCGCCGAGCTTGGTCACCACGTGGCGCATCTCGGCGGGGGCCATGAACTGCCCCTTCTTGACATTGACGGGACGCCCGGTCTCGGCGCAGGCCTTGAGCAAATCGGTCTGGCGGCAGAGGAATGCGGGAACTTGCAGAAGATCCACGATCTCTGCGGCTTGAGCGGCCTGGGATGGTTCGTGAACGTCGGTGGTTACCGGTACGCCGACCTCGTCCTTGATGCGCTTCAGCTCGGCCAGGCCGGCATCGAGTCCGGGGCCCCGCGCGGAATGGATGCTGGAGCGGTTGGCCTTGTCGAAGCTGGCCTTGAAGATGTAGGAGAGACCGAGATCGGCGCAGGTGTTGCGCAAGGTGGCGGCGACGAGTTGGTTGGTATCGCCGTCTTCCAGTACACAGGGTCCGGCGATCAGCGCGAGTGGAGCTGCCGTGCCTACGGAAATGGATCCAATGGTGCAGGTGTGGGACATTGCGGAACGTTAGCAGGCCCGCGGCAGGGCGGGCAAGGAGGGGGGGCGGGGAACCGGCCGTACGGCAAAAGAAGACGTTCCGGATAACCGCCAGCCGATACAGGGAGTGTCAGCCACCCTGCCGATCGCGGCGGCGGCCGGTTCCCTATGGAACCCCGGGCCGCGGCAGCCGAAGATCTAAGTGTGTGCTGTGTCTTGTTTTATGGCACACATCAGGGAGGAGATCGACATGGCTCGCATGCCGCGGGAACCAGAAGCGTTCGGTGAACAGGTGGCCCGGATCCTTCACCGGCACTTCCCCGATCGGTCCGTCGAACTGGCCGGACCGATGGATCTCATTCTCAACGGCAAGCACCTGGGCCTGGAGAACCTCTACCGGATGGTGCTTTACGAGCCGGACCGTGGTCTGGAGATCGTGGAGAACTATGTGAATCGGCTGGTCGAGGGTGATTCGATCGGCACGGTGCCGCTGCCGCTATCGGTGGTGGAGCCGCGGATCATGCCCCGCATTCAGCCGATTTCCATTTTCAACCACCTCAATCAGGAACAGGTGGCGCACGTTCCTTTTGTGAACGAGACGGTGGTCGTATTCGTGATCGACATGCCGCAGATGACGGTGAGCATCACCATGGAGCAGGTGGTGCGCTGGGGCTTGAACTGCGACGAAGTGGAGGCGATCGCGAGGCGGAACCTCGACCGGTACGCCCCGCAACTCGAGATCCAGCTTGTTGATGCCAGCGAAGGCGGCCGGGCCGCGATCATTGCCGCTCAGGATGGCTACGACGCCGCTCGACTGCTTCTGACGGCCCTGCACGAACGTCTGGCCCCGGAGTTGAGGGGCGATTTCTACGTGGCCACGCCGGCCCGGGACATGTTTCTGGGAATTTCTTCCGAGCCGACGGAGTTTGTCAGACGTATCCACAAGCGAGTCGAGCTGGACTACCGGCGTCTGCCCTACCCGATAACCAGCGACCTGTTCTTCGTTACCCGCGACGGGGTGGCGGGGACTCGGAAAACCGAGGCCGCTTGACGATCACGGCGTGCGAGAGAAGAGAGAGCCGGCCCCGTTCGGGCCGGTTTTCGTTTCCGGCGGTTCCCACGGAGGTGAATTGAACTCGGCGCTTTCCTTGAGCCTCTGTTATGCTCCACCCTTCATGCGACTGCTGCTGATCGACAACTACGACTCCTTTACCTACAACCTCGTCCAGCGCATTGGCGAACTGGATCCATCCATCGAGATGCGTGTGGCGCGCAACGACAAGATCGAGGTGGACGAGGCGGAGGCGTATTCGCCGACGCATCTGCTGTTGTCGCCGGGTCCGTGCACTCCGAAGGAGTCGGGCATCTGCCCGGCGATGATCGGCCACTTCCGGGGGCGCATTCCCATTCTTGGCGTCTGCCTTGGCCATCAGGCGATCGCCGAGGTGCACGGCATGGTCGTCCGCCGTCACGATGTGCTGATGCACGGCAAGACCTCGCAGATCCACCATGACGGGCGAGGCATTTTCGAGGATCTCCCCAATCCTTTCACCGCCACGCGATATCACTCCCTGATTGTGGACCGCGCAACGCTGACTGATGAGTTCGAGGTCAGCGCCTGGACGGAGCGCGATGAGATCATGGGACTTCGCTGGAAAGGTTGCGGCAGCGACCTGGGGACGATGGAGGGCGTGCAGTTTCACCCGGAGAGCTTCCTGACCCCGTGCGGCCCCATCCTGCTGGCCAACTTCCTCGGTCTGCCCCGGCCGGCCGCGGAGGAGATGTCGGCAGAACGCGGCTGAGTTCTGTGTTTTCCAAAGGCGGCCGCAAGATCACTTCGCGGGCGGCGTTCAATCGTCATAGGGTGGTCAGGATTGGTCGCCCGCCACTTGTTTCAGGCCGGGACATGCCACCAGGTCGGCTGTCGTCTCGCAGTATCGGAGCGGGGCGACAGCCGTTGTTTACGGACAGGGCCCCCACGCGGCGAGGACGGCGAAGATGTCGTCGATGTTGACCTTGCCGTCGTAGTTGATGTCCTCGGGGCAAGGGTCGGGGCACTCGACGCCGACGCATGCGGTATCGTCGCCCATATAGACACCGCCGGCCTCGTCGCAGTACGCTTCACTGAGGTCGAGGCAGCCTTCGCCGAGGCAGCAGGCGCCGGTGGGGGCGGCCGGTGGAGGCGGCGGGGCGTATTGAGCGATGAGGTTGCCTCCGCCGTCGGTGTAATCACCGATTATCTGGTCGGGAGTGTTGGCGCAGATGACACTGTCGGCCACCGTGGTGCTGCTGAGATAGCCGATGCAGATCCCGCCGCCGTACTCGCCGGCGGAGTTACCGGTGAAGGTGCAATTGGTCACGGTCGGGCTGCCGCCGCAGTTGTACATTCCGCCGCCGTCGTGGTTGGAGGAGTTTCCGATGAACGTGCAGTTTGCCACCGTCGGGCTGCTCGAATGGCTGCTGTACATCCCCCCGCCGATGTCGCTGCACAGGTTGTTTATGAACGTGCAATTCACCACGGTCGGACAGCTCGCGTTGCGGTTGCACATCCCGCCGCCGAGGTCGTGCGCGAAGTTGTCGGCGAACGTGCAATGTGTGATGGTCGGGCTGCTGCCGCTGTTGTGCATTCCTCCGCCTGCGGGGACGGCGTATCCGTTGGTGATGACGAATCCGCTCAGCACGGTATTCGATGCTTCGCCGCTGTTGCAGGTGACGACCGTTCCCGCACCGTCCCCGTCGATGATGGTGCTGACGACGACGGCAGGGTCGGCGGGGTCGGTGCTGCGGAGGGTGATGGCCTTTCCGCTGAAGTTGATGAGCTCGTGATACGTCGCCGGATGCACGACTATCTCATCGCCGTCCATCGCGCCGTCGATGGCGGCTTGAATCGACTCGCCCTCATGGACGTGGATCTCGTCACCGACTGCCAGGTTCACAACGACCAGCGATAGACAGGCCGCGCAACACGGAATGAAGCCATTGTGGCAGATAAGTGATCTCAGCATTGTTCTTCCCTTCCATCATTCCTCGATGCCAGGTTACGGGCATGGTCCCCAGGCGGCCAGGACTTCGAAGATGTCGTCGATATCGACCCAGCCGTCGTTGTTGAGATCCTCGGCGCATCCGTCACACGGTCCCCACGCGGCGAGCAGCGCGAAGAGGTCGTCGATGTCGATGGTTCCGTCGCTGTTGACGTCGGCGGGGCACAGGTCGAAGACGTATGCGGAGCCGGACTTCTCACCCAGATCGTCATTGCCGTATGCGCCGATGAGGGCGAGATCGCCGGCGATCGCCACCGAGTAGCCGAGATGATCGGCCGGCGCGCCGTCGGAGGCCAGGAGCTTCCGCTGCTGGGACCAGGAGGAACCGTTGAAGCGAAACAGGTACGCGGAACCGGAGAAGGGACCGGCGTCGTCGTCCCCGTCGGCCCCGATTACGATCACATCGCCGCCGACGGCCACAGAGTAGCCGAAGAAGTCAGCCTCGGCCCCGTCAGAAGCGAGCAGCTTCTGGCTTTGGCTCCAGGCCGAGCCGTCGTAGCGATAAACGCAGGCGGAGCCGGACTCCAGTCCGTTGGTCCCATCCCGGTACGCCCCGACCACGGCCACGTCACCATCGACAGCGACGGCGCGGCCGAACCACTCGTAAGGGGCGCCTTCAGAGTCGAGCAGTTTCTGCTCCTGCACCCAGGAGGCACCGTCGAAGCGATAGACGTAGGCGGACCCTGAACCGCTGCCGTGGTCATCATCCCAATGGGCGCCGATCACCGCCGCATCGCCGCTGATGTCCACGGCACGTGCGAACCAGTCGTAGGCCGTGCCGTCGGCGGCCAGCAGTTTCTGCTGTTCAAACCAGGAGGAGCCGTCGAAGCGGAAGACGTAGGCCGAACCGGACCAGGTGCCACAGTCATCGTCCCGGGGCGCCCCGATCAGGACAGCGTCGCCGCTGATCGCGACGGTGTATCCAAACCAAAGTTCGGCCGCACCATCGGATGCGAGCAGCTTTGCTTCTTCAACCCAGTCCGGGTCGTCGAGGCGGAAGACGTAGGCGGCGCCGGAATCAGCGCCCTGGTCGTCGGTGTATTTTGCCCCGATCACGATAACGTCGCCGCTGATATCCACGGAGCATCCGAACCAGTCGTATTCTTTGCCATCTGATGGGAGAAGCTCTTGCTGTTGGCACCAGTCTGCACCGTCGAAGCGGAAGACGTAGGCGGACCCGGAATCGGTGCCGTTATCATCATCCCAGACCGCGCCGATCACCGCGGTGTTGCCGCTGACGGCGACGGACCATCCGAATGCATCCATCTCGGCGCCGTCGGATGCGAACAGCCTGGCCGTCTCATACGAGAAGGCGCGGTCGGAATCGGCGCCGTCCGTCTGCC
>CP070772.1:3732035-3764116 GCA_020345805.1 Phycisphaerales bacterium
GCGGTCCTCGTCAGGCGGGGCCAGGCGATGCATCAGGATCAGACCGCAACTGCGCTCCGCCGCCAGATCGAGGATCCGCTCGTCCTCGCGGCCCGCGGAGACGTCGTTGATGATGTCCGCCCCGGCATCCAGGGCGGCCTCCGCCACCGGGAGCAGCGTGGTGTCGATCGAAATCGCCGCGTCACTGCGGGCGCGGAGTTCGGCAATCACCGGCCGCGTGCGGCGGATCTGCTCGCCGGCGCGAACCCGCTCCGACCCCGGCCGGGTCGATTCGCCCCCAACGTCGATCACGCATGCGCCCTGTTCGACCAGATCCAGGGCGTGGGCGACCGCATCATCAACCGTCTTCAGCATCCCTCCATCGGAGAAGCTGTCCGGGGTGACGTTGATCACCCCGATCAGGCGGGGCTCGTTGAACGTCAGCCGCCGTTCGGGGGAGATGCGCCAGATGAGATCGGACTGAGGCATGGTGAGTGGATAAGGTGCAATGTGAAAGGCGGCGGCGTTATCCTTCATGGAATCCGGCGGAGCGCCTTCGAAGGCACAGTTTATCTTCCCCGCGCGCCGGATGCGCCGACGACGTATCCTTACGACCATGGAGCCCGCAACGGAGATCATCCTGCGGCACGGCCTGCTGCTGACCCTGCCGATTCTTTGCGCGCTGATCCTGCGCGGGGCGAGGCTGCCGGGCTGGCCGGTGTTGGGCGGCCTGATGGCCGGCATCCTCCTCGGCCCCACCTTCCTCGGCGGGGTGTCTCCCAACACCTATGAACAACTCTTCGAAGGGGCGGTCCAGCAGCGAATCGCCCGCGATGGTCTGGCGATCGCCCTCTCGGATCCCAAATTGCCGCCCGAGACGCGACCGCAACTCCAGGCGGCGCTGATAGATGCTGAGGAACTATGGGAAGATGCGCGTTGGGTCGATCAGCGACCGCTGCGCTGCCACACCGGGACGGTGGTGGCGCTGACGTTGCTCGGGGCGGGATGGCTGGCGGTGAGAAGAAACGGGCGCAGGCCGGGTCTGGCGGTCCCGGCAAGTGTCGGAGTCTGGTCGGCCGCACTTCCGGGGGCGCTGGCGTTTGTGGCCATGACCCGGTGGTGGGGCTTCACGACTGCTCAGGGAGCGGTCGCCGCGGCCGCGGTGGCCATAGGCCCATGGACTCTTACGCGGATCGACCGGGAAGCTGCGGATGCCGCGGAGCTGGGCGGAGCCCGCATGGTGCAGACCGCCGGCCGAATGGCGTCGGTGATAGCCCTCCCTGCCGCCCTATGGGGCATGTGGCAGCAGCGCGGCGGCGAAGTGTTGATCTGGGCCGCCCCGCTCTGCGCCATCATCCTCGCCTGGCTGATCCCCCCACCGCGACTGCCAGGCCCAGCCCCCGAAAAAAAGACTCCCGACCCCTTTTTTCCGGAAAAGGGGTCGGGAGTCTTTTTCGCGCGGGAGGTGTTGGGGGTGGTGGCGGTGCCGGGGCTGGCGGCTTGCGCGGCGGTGAAGGTCGACCTGTTTGGGGATTTCGCCATCTGGCCGGTGATCGTGCTTTTGCTCTTGAGCGGCGACGCCCGGTGGCTCGGCGCATACGCGGGTGCGATGCTGCCCGGCGGCCGCCGTTGGCTGCGCACCATGCGCCTGGTCATGGGCTCGATGGCTTGCGGCCCCACGCAACTGGCAATCGCGGCAATCGCCGTGCATACCCGCACCATCCCAGATGTCATTCCGCTGGCGCTTCTTCTCGGCGCGGCCTACATCGAGATTTCCGTCCCTCTCCGCCGCCACATGAGCCGCCGCCTGATGGAAACGGAAGAGGAAATCGCAAACATCAGCGATGACACATAAGACCGGGCAAGCCCGGTGCTATATGAGTGTGGCAATCAAAGTGCGTATCATCGCGGGCGTCAGTTGGCGGAGGCGTCGATATCGGCGGCGATGCGTTTGATGCGGATGTTACGGAACTGCACGGGGTCGCTGTGGCCGGCGAATCCGAAATGACCCGTCGTGCGCGTGCGCCCCCGGAAGTGATCCGCATCGTACATGAACTCCTTAACATCATTCAGGTCCGCATCGACAATCACCGTGCCGTTGAGTTCGACTTTGATGGTTGATCCCCTGACGGTGACCTGCTGGAAGTTCCACTGGCCGGGTTCGCGGAGGTAGCCGCGATGGGCGGCGACCTGGCCGTAGACTGAGCCGTGATACTGCCGGGGATCGAGGCCGGCGAACTTGGGATGCGTGTTGTCCAGCACCTGCAATTCACACATGCCGACGTAGGCGGTGTCGCCTTCTCCGGGATATCGAATGGCCAGCCCGTTATTCCCGCCGGGCGGGAGCAGGAATTCGAGCTGCACGATGAAATCTGCGTATTCGTCTTCGGTGTAGATCGTGCCCCCCATGCCCGGCCGGCACATCAAAGCGCCGTCGTTGACTTCGTAGTTTTCGATCGGCCCCGCCCAGCCGGTGAAGTCTTGGCCGTTGAAGATCGGCTCGAAGCCATCGCCGCCTTCGCGCTCGACCACCCTCCCACGGCGCAACATCGCGTTGGCCTCATTCGGCGGTATCTCTCGGATGAAGACGTTGCGCCAGCGGATTTCCCCGCCGTGGGTCTGCAACTGGATCGGCCCGCTGCGTGGAAGCGGCAAGGATCGATCGAAGTAGTTCTCCATGCGGGCGTGATCGACGACAAGCTGGTGGTTGAGAAAGACGGTCACCCGCTCGCCGACCATGATGGCGCGGATGCGGTTCCACTGGCCGAAGGGTTTGTCGGCGAGCACAAGAGGATCCTTCCCCGGCGCGCCGTCACTGTTGTTCCACAGCCCGCCGGACCCCTTGTCCGCGCCGTGGCTCCATTTGCCGCCTTCTTCGGTGTGGTCCCAGATCTGAATCTGCGGAACGCCGCGCAGATAGATGCCGCTGTCGGCGCCGGCGACAGTGCGATACTCAAGCAGCAGCTCGAAGTCGCGGTAGTTGCGGTTCGTGGTGAGATACAGGCCGCGACCGTCGTTGATGAGCACGCCTTCCCCGACGGACCAGTGGCGCTGGATGTCTTTGAGGCTCACGGTGCGCTTGATCGCCAGTTCCTCGCGACTCAGGGCCATCCAGGTTCGCGGATCCTCCGTGCCGGCCCCCCACCAGCCCGCGAGGTCGCGCCCGTTGAACAGAGCGTTGAACCCTTCCGGCGGGCGGTTCAGCACCAGGTCGGTTGGCCGTGCGGCCGCGCATTCCGCGGCGGCGAGCGTCAGGCACCAGACGAAGATCACGGACGGGTATCGCATCGGACAGCCTCCTCATGCTCCGGATTCCCCGGCGACGTGCCAAAGCATAGCCGGTCGCGGCCGGGAGGCGGAGGCCCCACTCCCTTCGGAGCCGGCGTGGGACAGCGGACCACGCACACCGGTAACCTGCTGTCATCAGAGACTTTAAGCTTGGCTGCCGGCGTGCGCGGTGGCCGGGGCGGCCCTCCGGCTGTCTCCCCGCCTGCATGCAGCAGAGAACCGCGGAAGTCCCAAGGGCGATTTCAACTGCCGATCTTCATTAAAGAAAGCAAAAAAAGCGCGTCGTCTCGGTGCGCTGCTGTCGTTTCCGGCAGTAGTGGACTTGGTGGTCCACGGCCCTGACGGGGCCCGGCAACCGCGAATGCCGACCGGCCCCGCCGGGTGTGAAGGAAAGCACGGGCCGGCATCCCCGGCTCCTCACCAACGGAGACGACAAAATGTCATTTACGCATACAACCTGCAACTGGCGATCAGTCTTGATCGCCTCCATCGTGCTCGGAACTCTCCAGCCTGCCGATCTTAGGGCCGAGGAGTACGAGCTGATCATCTGCCCCAGCAAGGACGCCTTCGTGGACAGCAAGAACGAGTACACGAACTACGGCACCTTTCCGGAACTGTTCACGGGCGAGTGTGAGTGGATGGATATGAACTATCTGGGTCATGGAAGGACCAAGACTTTTCTGGAGTTCGATCTGAGCGAAATCCCTGCCAAATCCTCGCTGATTGACGTCAAGCTCAAGATGTATTGCTTTGATGATGGCAATCCCTCCATACCGAGAGAGATCCGCGTGAACTGGGTTTACAACTGGTGGAGCGAAACCGGCATCAACTTCAACAACGCTCCGATCTCTTATCACATCTCCTCGGATGAAATCACGACCGTTGGACCCGGGAAATGGTACGTCTGGGACAACGAGGTCATTTTCTGGGACGTGTACCTCTCTTATCACGGGGGACCCTGGGGGAATCCCGCCCCGATCTCCTGGGCGGTGACCGAGGAATACAACCCGTTGGAAGCGTTCCTTCTCCATCGCTTCTATAGCAAGGAGGACCCGGACCCGTCGATGCATCCGAGGCTGGTGGTCACCTATGAGGGCAATACGGCGCCCCAGACCCACGACGACTGTGACGGTAAAGGTGCAATGGCGGTGAGCGAGGGCAAGTTCCCCTTTTTCACGGACGATGCCACCTTCGACGGGCCCGGTCTGTGCATGACCAGCCCCAACGTCTGGTACAAATATACGCCCTCCCGTTCGGGCGTGGCCTGCCTGAGTCTGTGCGGCAGTGGCTACGACACCAAGCTCGCCGTCTATGCCAGCGGTTCCTGTGATCTGTCATCCAATGATCTACTCGCCTGCGATGATGACTACTGCGGCTGTGACGAGAACGGACAGCAGTGTCTCGACTCGCAGACGAAGCTGCGGGTCGTGGAAGGGCTGGAGTATCTCGTGGAGGTGGGTGGCAGCACTTCCCAGGATACCGGGCCGGGTCTGTTGACCATCAACTGCTGCGAGATCGAATATCAGCCAGGCGACATCGCCGAAGGCGAGGGCGTGACGCCCAATGAATACATCGACAACTACAACGGGGGTTGCCAGAGCCCGGAGATGGCGGTGGCCCCCATCAATTGCGAAGATACCATCGCCGGCCTGACCGGCAACTTCTATCGTGCCGGGGCGCCGGTGCGCGACACGGACTGGTACCATATCGATCACTTCGGGGGCGATCTGACCTGGACCGCGGCGGCCGAGTGCCCTATCGAGATCGTCATCTACGATGCGAAGGATCCCTTGTGGCTCTGCGCTAATCCCGCCGAGATCCCACAGGTCCGTGCAACCGCCGAGCCTTGCCAGACTGCATCGGTCACCTGGGAGGATGCTCCCGAGGGCCCGTACTGGCTGCTCATCGCGCCGTGGGACATCTGGAAGGGCGACGACATCGCGGGCTGGCCCAACGATTGCAAGTACCGCGCCACGCTTGGTTGCAGCTTCGAGGAGAATTTCGACAGCTACCAGGCCGGAAGCAAGCTGGCCGGTCAGGGCGGTTGGGAGGCGTGGGACGGCGACCCCGCCGCGGGCGACTTCTTCGTCACCTCCGACCAATCGCAGAGCCCACCCAACTCCGTCGTGATCGACGACTTCGATGATGCCGTTCATCAGCATTCCGCGCGCACCAGCGGCAAGTGGGAATACACGGCGTGGGTCTACGTACCCGAGGAGATGGACGGGTTGCAGTACTTCATTCTGCTGAACACCTATCCGGCTTATTACGAAACCCCGGAGCGCTGGTCGCTCCAGCTCGAGCTGGACGGGGAGGCGGGAGTCGTGGAGGACTACCTCGGCTCCGACACCGTTCCCCTGGTAAGAGACCAATGGGCGGAGATCCGCGTGGTGATCGATCTCGACAGCGACAGCCAATCAGTGTATTACAACGGCCAGCACGTGGTCACGAAGGGCTGGACGGACGGCGTGAAACCGGGCGGCGCGCTGAATATCGCCGCGGTCGATCTGTACAGCCACGGCGCCACGGCGGTCTATTACGACGACATGGCGCTGCGCGAGTACGTTTCCTCCTGCCCCGCCGACGTCAACAGCGATCTGACGGTCGATATCAATGACCTCTTCCAGGTTCTGGCGGCGTGGGGAACGTGCAACGAATGTCCCGAAGATGTGAATGTCGACGGGACCGTGGATATCAACGACCTGTTTGAGGTGCTGAGTGCCTGGGGGCCGTGCCCCTGAACCACTCATGCCTTATCTGACGATGGAGGCGACGCGAGGCAGGCCGACCGTGGTCTGCCTCCGCGTCGCTTTCATCATTCGCTTCATCTCCATTACTCCATTCATCCCAGGGCACCGCCCGGCGGCGGCCACAGCCGCGGGGAGACAATCAGGGCATCGGGGACCGCCTTCTGCCAGCCCGCAACCCTCCTCGCAGGCCTGACCGGCGGCTTACACACGGCAACCCGCGGGTATTGCGGGTCTGGCCATGAAACGCGATGCGGCCGGGTGTAGAATCCACTGCGGCAGTCCTTCTTCGGGCGGTGGCCGGCCGCCGGCCTCGCCTGCCGGAGTGACAGGACATGACCACGCTCGCCGAACTCGACCGCATCGCCATCAACGTCAAGTCGCGGAAGCTGCTCAACCAGCTACTGGAAGAGAATCCCCGACTGGCGGAGATCATGCACGGAGCACGGAACGAGACCGAAGCGCTGGTCGGCGTGCGGGAATGGGTGATGGACGTCCTGAGGTCGCGCCCCCACGCCCTGGCCTACTACGAAAGCGAGCACCCGGACATCGACGCCTTCGAAACGCTGCAGTGGCGCGATTACGCGGCCATCCGTCTTCTGGACTACATCGACAACGCCGACCGCGAGTTCGAGGATCTGAACCTTCGCGGCGAACTGGCCGTGAGCAGCCCGGTCAAGCTCATCTGGCTGGCGGTGAGCAAGGGCACGGGTGGCGCGAAGCCGGACTTCTTCCAGGACATGCTGCACCTGTTCCGCCAGTTCGCGGGGCGGACCAAGCGGCAGGTGCCCACGCGGGAGGATGTCGAGCAGTGGATGGCCCGCTACCCCTCGGGCCTCGATCCGCGCATCGTCAGACTGCGTGAGGAAAACCGCGAGCGCATCCTGGGCCTGATCATCGACAACCTCGAGCAGCGGAAGATCCGCAGCGGGCGCTACCGATTCCCCCCCGGCCTCTCGCGGGAGCAGAAGCTCGAACTCGCCCTTCAGTGGTGGCAGGAGCCGGCGTTCCATCTGGGGTTCGCCGTCCGGTCGCCCGATCTGCTCAACCGGATGCTCGGAGAATCTCTCGACCCGGACACCATGAAGCTGCTGCGCGAGGCCCGCGACGCGGGCATCCCGTTTTTCGTGAATCCCTATTATCTGTCGCTCCTGCACGTACGGGTTCCGTATTTCGCCATCGGGGCGGATTTGGCCATTCGGGACTATGTGCTCTACAGCGCGGAGCTGGTGCAGGAATTCGGCCACATCACCGCCTGGGAGAAGGAGGATCTCGTCGAGCCGGGCAAGCCCAACGCCGCGGGCTGGGTGCTTCCCACCGCCGACAACCTCCACCGCCGCTACCCCGACGTGGCGATCCTGATTCCCGACACGCAGGGCCGGGCGTGCGGCGGACTGTGCGCTTCGTGTCAGCGGATGTTCGATTTTCAGCGCGGCCGCCTGAACTTCGACCTTGACAAGCTGAAGCCGGGTGAGAAATGGCCCGAGAAACTCGCGCGGCTGATGGACTACTTCAAGAACGACGCGCAACTGCGGGACATCCTGATCACCGGCGGCGACGCCCTCATGAGTTCGGACGCATCGCTTGAGAAGCTGCTCGAGGTCATCTACGAGATGGCCGTCGCCAAGCGAGAAGAGAATCGTTCCCGTCCCGAAGGCGAAAAGTTTGCCGAGATCACCCGGGTCCGCCTGGGCACCCGCCTTCCCGTCTATCTGCCTCAGCGCATCACCCCGGAGCTGACGGGGATTCTCGCCGCATTCAAGGAGAAGGCGTCAGGAATCGGGATCCGCCAGTTCATCGTGCAGACTCACTTCGAGTCGCCGATGGAAGTGACGGTGCAAGCCCGCGCCGCGGTTCAGCGCCTACGCTCGGCCGGATGGATGGTGACCAACCAGCTCGTGTTCACCACTGCGGCCTCACGCCGCGGACATACCGCAAAGTTGCGGCAGGTCATGAACGAGGCGGGAATCGTCCCCTACTACACCTTCGCGGTGAAAGGCTACATGGAGAACCGCCACAACTTCGCGCCCATCGCCCGGCTTGTCCAGGAAGAGTCGGAGGAGAAGCTCTTCGGGCTCGTGCCCGAGCGGCATCACGACACCCTGCGCAAATTCCCCGAACAGACCGAGGTGCTTGTCGAGGACATGACCACCCTGCGCAGGTGGGCCGACCTTCCCTTCCTCGCCACCGATCGCAGCGTGCTTAACCTCCCCGGCGTGGGCAAGAGCCTCACCTTCCGGGTCATCGGCGTCACCCGCTACGGCCGACGGATCCTCGAGTTCGATCACGATCGGACGCGGGCCCACAGCCCCATCATCGAGAGCATGGGCAAGGTCGTGATTCTCGAGTCCAAATCAATCGGCGAGTACCTCCGCCAACTGGAGGGGATTGGGGAAGACCTGTCCGAGTACGAAGGGCTCTTTGGTTACTCCCTGGGCCAGACCGAGCCCCGCATGCCGCTGTTCGAGTATCCACCGTACGACTTTGAGGTCACCGAGGAGCTCACCAACATCGACCTGACCGGGGCGGCCTCCGAAAGTGATGCGGTCCCGGTCCGAGCATCGTCGCCTGCTCGTTGATTCCCCTCAGATTCCAGGCTTGCTTCACCGGTCCCTGCCGGGGAGTGCTACGGGAATCGCCCGGGCACAACCCGGCGAAAGTGTGAGGGCAGCCGGGTGCACTTCCGCGTGTTCTATGCGGGGCAAGTGCATCAGCCCTGATCGCTGCCTCAGCCTGGTTGCAATGCGCGTTGATCATCGCCAACCCGTCACGCATGTTCTCAAAGCCGCCGTCCACGGGGATTCGCAGGCTGCGGAAGATCTTCTGCCGCTGGTCTATGACGAGCTGCGGGCCCTGGCGCGGGCCAGGCTGAACAAGATCCCGCCCGGCCAGACGTTGCAGCCCACCGCCCTCGTGCACGAGGCGTATCTGCGGGTGGTTGGCGGGGACGATCCGGGCTGGGACGGGCGAAATCATTTCTTCGCCGCCGCGGCCCGGGCCATGCGCGACATTCTGGTGGAGCAGGCCCGGCGCAAGCAGTCCCGGAAGCGCGGCGGCAACCGTCGCCGGATCGCCGTCGAGAATGCCGAGCCCATCATCGAGCCGCCGTCCGACGATGTTCTGGCGGTGGACGAAGCGGTGAAACGTCTGGAACAGAACGATCCGCGCAAAGGTCAGATCGTCAATCTCCGCTATTTCGCACGGCTGACCGCCGCGGAAACCGCGGCGGCCCTGGGCGTATCCGTGGGAACCATCGAACGCGAATGGCGCTACATTCGAACCTGGCTGCAGCGGGAGTTGGACAAGAGCAGCCGAGCCTGATCGCGCCATTCCGCCGTAATCCGCCGGCGCGCCTTTTACACCGGCCGGGCAGAAACGCGCCGGATTCCTCAGGCATTGAGCCGCGGATTTCGGATTGATCGGTGCCGGTTCCCGAACGGGTGCCGGCAGGCGCAAAGGCTCGCACGGGCCAATCGCGGTTATCGGAGCCAGGCATGAAGGACACGATCCGCCATCAAGCCGAGGAACTTTTTCAACGGGTCGCCGATCTGCCGCCCGCCCAGCGCGAGCAGTATCTGAGGGAGCATTGCCCGAACGATCCGTCCGTTTTGGCCGAGGTCCGGTCGCTGCTGGCATATCTGGGTGCCGAGACCATCGCCTCGTTGAGGATCGAGGATTCGACCGACCGCGACTTCCAACTCGCAGGCCAGCGCATCGGGCCTTACCGTCTCCTGGAACTGATCGGCGAGGGCGGGTTCGGATCCGTCTATGTCGCCGAGCAGGAGCAGCCCTTCCTCCGCCGCGTCGCTCTCAAGATCATCAAGCTGGGCATGGACACCAAGCAGGTCATCGCCCGCTTCGAGGCCGAACGGCAGGCCCTGGCCATGATGGATCATCCCAACATCGCCCGGGTCTTTGACGCCGGCGCCACCACGACCGGGCGACCCTACTTCGTCATGGAGCTGGTGCGCGGCATTCCCATCACCGAATACTGCGACCGCAACAACCTGCCCACCGAAGACCGGCTGAAACTGTTCATGCAGGTCTGCCACGCGGTGCAGCATGCCCACCAGAAGGGCATCATCCATCGCGACATCAAGCCTTCGAACGTGATGGTGACGCTGCACGACGTCCGGCCCGTGCCGAAGATCATTGATTTCGGAATCGCCAAGGCCACGAGCCGGCGCCTCACCGAAAAGACGCTCTACACCGAGTTCCGGCAGTTCGTGGGAACGCCGGAATACACCAGCCCCGAACAGGCGGAAATGAGCGGCCTTGATGTGGACACCCGCAGCGACATCTACTCGCTCGGCGTGCTGCTGTATGAACTGCTCACGGGCACCACGCCGTTCGATCCCGACAGCCTGCGCCGGGCCGGCTACGGCGAAATCCAGCGCATCATCCGCGAGGAGGAGCCTCCCACGCCGTCCTCGCGCCTGAGCACCCTGGGCCGGGAACTGGCGGAAATTGCCCATTCGCGGCAGGCGGAGCCCCGAGCCCTGAGCCGGCTCATTCGCGGAGACCTGGACTGGATTGTGATGAAGGCGCTGGAGAAGGATCGCACGCGACGGTACGAAACGGCCGAAGCGATGGCCGCCGACATCCAACGGCACCTGGACAACCAGCCCGTGCACGCCGGTCCGCCCAGCGCCGCGAACAAGCTGCGAAAGTTCGTCAGACGGAATCGCGTCAGCGTGGTGTCCGGCTCTTTCGTTGCCGCGGCCCTGCTGATCGGACTGGCGATCGCCACGGCCGGCTTCCTGCAGGCCCGCGCTGATCGCGACGAGGCCCGGCTGGCGCGGGCGAAGGCCGAACGGGAGGCGGCCGGTGCACGGGCCGCCAGTGACTACCTCCGCAACATGCTCGCCTCGGCCGATCCGATGCAGTTGCGGGAGCACGCCGCTTTCGCCTCCGATGTCACTTCCGCAGTGACCACCGCGACGGGCTTCGCCCGCGACGTATCCGTAGCGGAAATGGTGAGGCTCGCCGCCGGGCGGATCGACGAGGTGTTTGACGGCAAGCCCGCCCTCGAAGCGGACGCGCGCGAGACGGTAGGCATGACCATGTGGGGGCTGGGGCTGTACTTCGACGCAGAGCCTCAGTTGACCGCCGCCCTGGATCTCCGGCGCCGTACGCTGGGCGCCGACGATCCCGACACGATGTGCACCGCAGCCGCGCTGGGACATCTGCTTCTGGACATGGGCCGGGGCGAGGAGGCCGAGCCGATTGTGCGGGAAGCGCTGGACGGGATGCGGGAGATCTACGGCGAGGAACACCCCAGAACGCTGGGCTGCGCGTCGATCCTGGCCTCCGTAATCTCCAGTCAAAGAAGATACGGCGAGTCGAATTCCCTGTTCCAGCAAACTCTTGAGGCACAGCGCAGAATTCTGGGAGACGAGCATCGCGACACCCTTCTGACCATGTGGCAGTTCTCCACGTCGTACTACTGGCAGTGGCGTTTCGACGAAGGAGACGCACTGGCCCGCGAGCTTTACGAAGTCTCCCGCCGCACCCTTCCCCCCAACGACATCCTCAACATCGTCTCCGGACCGCTGATGGCGTCCTGGCTCATCGACCAGTACCGGTACGAGGAAGCCCAGCGGCTTCTGCGTCCAGGCCTGGAACAGTGCCGGCAGATACTCGGCAAAGAGCACCCCTTCACCTACATGACCACCTACCTTCTGGCCAGTTCGCTGAGGGGGCGGGATCACCTTCAGGAGAAGGAGCGCCTGTCCAGCGAAGCGGTGGAGGGTCTTCGCGCAACCCAGGGCGCGGCACACTGGTACACGACCTTCGCCGCGTCGAATCTCGCCGTCTGGATCGAGGAGCGGGGAAGAATCGAGGAAGCCGAGCAGATGCTCCGCAGGCAGTTGTCCGACTGTCGGCGATTTCCGGGCGAGGAAAACATTCACACGCTCTGTGCGATGGCGCGGCTGGCCAACGTGCTGGAGCGCACCGGCAGAATGGATGAGGCGATCGCCGTACGCAGAAACCGCATCAGCGTGGCGCAACGGGCGTTCGGACGACCGCATCCGCGATGTTACGAGGCGCTCTCTGATCTGACCGAGGCACTTGTGCGATCCGGACGGATCACCGAGGCCCGCGCCGTCACCGCAGAGCACATCGCCGCCCGGCGGAGTGTTGCAGAAAGTCCGGATGCCGAACTCACGACGCTCAACCGTTTCGCCTGGCTCCTCTTGACCTGTCAGCCGCCCGACATGCGCGACCCTGCTTTGGCGCTGGAAATGGCTCAAAGGGCGGTGGAGTTTTCACCGGCACCGGACGCCGCCTGCCTCGATACGCTGGCTCTGGCCCTGCACCGCGTCGGCAGGAGTGAAGAGGCAGCGCGGGCCGCCAGGCGGGCCATCGATCTTCTACCGGTGAACTCGCTCTTTCGGCCCGGCTTCGCCGCAGCGATGATCTGCTACCTGCGCGATGCCGGTGAGACAAAGCAGGCTGAGCAGGTCATTCGCGAAACTGTCACAACCTTCGCCGCATCACTGGACGAACGGACACCGGACGCTTTTGCGTTGCTCAGGGACATTCGGGGCCAGACAACCGGCGCAGGCGATGATCTGCTGGCCCGGCTCCTGCTGGAAGAGCTGGCCCGTCACGGCCGCAGCCGCACGGGTGACGGCCGCGAGCAGGTCGAGGCCGCGCTGAGGGCGCTTGCCGAGCTGCACTACGACCGCGGCCGCTACGGACCGGCCGCGGATGCGCTTCGTGAGGCGATCGAACTGCGGCGATCACTGATCGGCGATGATGATCTGGTGACCATCGACGCCCTGCATCGGCTCGGCCTGGCACTTCAAGGCAGCGGCGATGCGGACGCGTCTGTTCGGGTATTGCGGGAAGCGCTGGAGGCCTTCCGATCGCTCGATCTGGCCCAGATGCCGGCGGCGGTCGCCATCAAGCGCGACCTGGCCGATGCGCTGATTGCGATGCGACGTCTCGAGGAGGCCGAACCGCTGGCGAGAGAAGCCCTGCCTGCAAGCCGCGATTTCTAAGGCAGTGAACACGTTCAGACCGGTTGTGCCGTGCTCACGCTGGCCCGGCTTCTGATCGAACAGGGCAGGGCACGAGAAGCCGAGCCCTTCCTGCAGGAAGGCTGCGCCGGGCTCCACGATGCGAAGGGCGGGAACTTCACCCGCACTCGCGAGACGCTCTGAATCGCAGTCCCCCCCCGCTGATAATCTCGAGCGTGCGGTGGGTTCCTCCTCGCGCCGGTGGTCTCAGCCGGAGAGACAATCCGGTCAAGCTTGAGAATTGCGCGCAGGGATCACGCCGCCGATTTCGGATTGACCAGCAGTGCAGGATCGGACGTTTGTCTGACCGTCGACGGCGGGGCCCGGCCAATAGTCGCCCACCGTCGGGCGAGGTTCATGCCTGCTACTGAAACACGATTTTCACTGCTGTCCGCGGGCGCGGGCAGACAATGATGGAGGACAGTCTCATGGCGATTGACCGAATCTTCCACCTCCATAGGCCACGGCGCTTTGTCGCGGTTCCGGCGGCCGCCGTAATCCTCTGCATCGGCGCCGCGACAACCGGTTCCGGCCACTTCCCGCAGTGCGAAGGAGGCGCGACCACGTCACGCCTGGACTGCAACAGCAACGGCACGGAGGACGATCAGGATCTCGCCGACTGGGGCTCCGCGTTTGACGATGCCTCGGCCTGGCTCGCCTACGACCCCGGCGCAAATGGAGTCGGTTACGATCCCGACGGTTTCTTCGGCGCCGTCTTCGACGGACGCTACATCTACTTCGTGCCGTATCGAGCCCAGTACCCCTATTTCACCGGCGAAGCGATGCGCTACGACACGCAGGGCGACTACACCGACCCCGCTTCGTGGGCGACCTTCGATCCCGGCGCTCACGGGATCGGGCAGAATCCGGACGGATACGCCGGCGGCGTCTTCGACGGCCGTTACGTCTATTTCGTCCCCTGGGCAACCGCCAACACCAATTACCACGGCGAGGTGATGCGCTACGACACCGCCGGAGAGTTCACCGACGTCGCCGCGTGGACCGCATATGACCCGGGAAGCCACGGCGTGGGAATCGCCCCGGACGGGTACCGCGGTGCGGTCTTCGACGGCCGGTTTGTCTATTTCGTGCCGGTCTACAACAACACCTTCGGGTTCCACGGCGAGTTCCTGCGACTGGATAGCCAGGGCGAGTTCACCGACGTCTCCGCGTGGACCGCCTATGACCCCGGAAGCCACGGCGTCGGATTCGACCCCGACGGATACTCCGGCGGAGCGTTCGACGGCCGATACATCTACTTCGCCCCATATCACAGCGGCATCAACTATCACGGAGAGGTCATCCGGTTCGATACCAACGGTGATTTCACCTCCACCGACTCCTGGGTCACCTTTGACCCAGGGACAAACGGCGTGGGCAATGATCCGGACGGGTATCTCGGCGCGCTTTACGACGGACGATTCGTGTATTTCGTCCCGTTCTCCAACGGCACCACCTATCACGGCGAAGTGCTCCGCTACGACACCGCCGGCGACTTCTTCGACACGCAGTCCTGGGCCACTTTCGATGCCGTCGCCGAGGGGGTGGGCCTGGAGCCCGCCGGGTACTGCTGGTGCATCTACGACGGCCGGTTCATCACTTTCGTGCCCATGGCCAACAGCGGCGGCAATCACAACGAAGTGCTTCGCTACGACTCCGCGGGCGATTTCGAGGATGCTTCATCGTGGATGACCTACGTCCCCAGCGACTATCCGCTCGGTTATCGCGGCGGGGCGTTCGACGGGCGATTCGCCTATCTCGTGCCCGGCGGCACGTACGTCAATCACGGCAACGTTCTGCGCTATGATGTCGCCGCCGTCGGATCCCCGGACTGCAATAACAACGGCATTCCCGACGAGTGCGACCTGGATGACGGCGTCAGCGAAGACTGCAATGGCAACGGAATCCCCGACGAATGCGACATCGCACATGCCTTCTCGTGGGATGAGAATGACAACGGCATTCCCGACGAATGCGAGGATCCCTGTCCCACCGACATCAACAACGATGACCTTGTGAACATAGATGACATCTTCGCGGTGCTCGCCGCATGGGGACCATGCGAGGACTGTCCCGAGGATCTCAACGACGATGGCATGGTCGACATCGACGACCTATTCGTGGTGCTCGCGCAATGGGGTCCGTGTCCGTGATCGATCAACGACCGACTGTTGCCGCAACTGCACCGGCGATTCGAGCGCGCCGGCTCAGATGCAGCAGACAACCCCCGTGCGTCAACGACGGATAGATTTCGTGACGCACGGGGGTTTCCACGCCTCAAGATCGACGCTCATTCACCGGGGAGCAGACCCGGCGTTTTGATCGTCCCCGTCTGGCTCAGCAGCTTTCTGCCGCTTTGCCGCCGGGAATACCTGTCGACTGCCCGCCCCGATCGCCAGGCCCTCCTCGCCGAACGCCTTTCTTATCCGCTCAATCGCCTCTTCGCCCGTGCAGTGCGTCGGGGCGACCTGTTTCGCGCCCGTGCTCTTGAGCCCGTCGATGACCCGCTCGATGCCGTCCGGCATGATCTCACCCAGGTGGAAACCGCCGAGGACAAGCTTCACCGGCTCCTTCGCATGAGCCTTGGCGGCCCTGGTGATTTGCACGATCCCCGGATGCGCGCAGCCGGTGACGACCACGATGCCCTCCGCCGTCCTGATATAGATCCCCTGTTCGGGCACCCGCCGGTGGATGACGCCGGTCGTCCACACCCCCTCGCACGCTTTCTGAGGATCTTCCGTCTCCACCACCTTCGCCGCGGTCTGACGCACCTGGTCTTTGAATTGGGCCGGAAAAATCGCCGGCATGTAGACCTCGACCTCGGCGTTGACCTTGAGAAACTCCGCAAGCCCCGCGGTGTGATCTCCGTGAGAATGCGACAGCACGACCGCGTCGATCTCCTTGGGGTCGATACCGCACTTTTCCAGGTTGCGCAGGAGCATCTTCCCGTCAATACCCGTGTCGAAGAGGATGGTCTTCTCAAAGCCGGTGATGACGCAGCTGAAACCCCACGCCGTTTCGAGGCGCTCGTCCGACGGATTGTTGTCGAAGACAATTCGCAACTCGATTCGGTCCTTGTCAGCCGCGGCCGCCGGCTCAGCGGTCGCAGTATCGGCAGTCGCCACCGGCGGATCGTTGGCCACTGCAAGGGACGTTTGCACAGTGAGCGCGATCGTTGACACCAGCAGCACGATCACGTGCGACCGGTCCCGACTCGCTGTAGTCGCGGCGAGGAAGTAAGTGAGAAACGGCGTTCGGCGGATCCTCATTATCGAGCACTCCTCATTGACCCTGCTGATCGCGGCCCGCCCTCTCCCCTCCGGGCCCTCAGCCTACCGTCGGGGGCCGGGTGTTGCCCCGAATCGGCAAAAACGCCGTGATCTCGACCCAACCGACCGCAACCGTCACGACTCGGCGACCTCCCCGCGAGCAAGCCTTGGGAGCCACCACTACCGCCGGCTGCACGCAATCCCGTTCAGTTGCGGGCGGGCCTATTATTCGCCTCGCCTAATCCATTTCGGGGCCCGCCCCCATCCTCAGGTCGACCGCGATACGGACTCCAGCGCCATGACCACATCATCAGGAACATCTCAGATCTCCCGGTCAGACGCCTGTTATGAACGGGCCTGCAAGGTCCTCGCCGGGGGCGTGAACAGCCCCGTGCGGGCTTTTCGCGCCGTGGGAGGCCGGCCGGTGTTTCTCAAGGCCGCCGAAGGGCCGTATGTCACCGACGTGGACGGCAATCGCTACATCGATCTCGTCGGCACGTGGGGCCCGGCCATCGTCGGCCATGCCCATCCCGAGGTGGTCCGGGCCGTGCAGCAGGCCGCGGCCGAGGGGCTGAGCTTCGGGGCCTGTTGCGAGCGCGAGGCGGAACTGGCTGAGATCATCGTCGGTGCACTGCCGTCCGTTGAGCTTCTGCGCTTCGTCAACAGCGGCACGGAAGCGACCATGAGCGTGGTGCGACTCATCCGCGCCGCCACCGGCCGGACGAAGATCCTCAAGTTCCTCGGCTGCTATCACGGCCATGTCGATGTGCTGCTGGTGGCCGCCGGCTCCGGCGCCGCCACGCTGGGCGTACCGGACTCCGCGGGCGTGCCGAAGGACTTCGCCGCCCACACGCTGCTGGCGCCTTACAACGATCTTGACGCGGTGAAGCGGATCGCCGCCGAGCACGGCGATGACCTGGCCGGCATTCTCGTCGAGCCGGTGGCAGGGAACATGGGATACGTCCCGCCCGCAGAAGGGTTCCTCGAAGGCCTGCGCAAGCTTTGCAATGATTGCGGGGCGCTGCTGGTGTTTGATGAAGTGATGACCGGCTTCCGCGTGGCGTGGGGCGGCTATCAGGTCAAGGCCGATCTCAATCCCGATATCACCTGCCTGGGAAAGGTGATCGGAGGCGGCATGCCGGTGGCGGCTTACGGCGGGCGGCGGGATCTGATGGAGATGGTCAGCCCCCTCGGGCCGGTCTACCAGGCCGGCACGTTGAGCGGCAACCCCGTAGGCATGGCCGGCGGCGCGGCGACGCTACGCCTCTGCCGGGCCGATGGCTTCTATGAGGGGCTGGAGGCGAAGACGACCCAACTGGCCGAGGGCCTGCTTGACGCAGCGAACGCGGCGGGTGTGCCGCTCCAGACCGGCGCAGTGGGCGGAATGCTCGGCGTGGCGTTCGCCGATAAACCGGTGAGGAATTACGATGACGCCGCGGCCTGCGATCACGAGATGTTCGGCCGGTTCTTCCACGCCATGCTTCAGCGCGGCGTGTGGCTCCCGCCCTCGGGCTACGAGGCCATGTTCGTTTCCTCGACACACGACGAGACGGTGATCAGTCGGATCATCGACGCCGCCGCCGACAGCTTCAAGGCGATTGCCAGATGAACACGCTCAAAGTCGGAACCCGCGGCAGCCTGCTGGCCCTCACCCAGACCCGGTGGGTGTGTGCGCAGTTGAAGAGCGCTCATCCCGGGCTGAGCATCGAGGAAGTGATCATCACCACGCACGGCGACGCGGTGACGGACCGGCCGGTCGATGCATCGTGGCCCGTGGGAAGCTTCGTCACGGCGCTGGAAGAAGCGCTGCTGGCCGGCGAGGTCGACTTCGCGGTCCACAGCTACAAGGACCTGCCCACCGAGTCGCCCCAAGGCCTGGTGATCGCGGCGGTTCCGCCGCGGGAGGTGCCCCACGATGTGCTGGTGACCCGCGAGCCGGCGGATCTGGACAATCTGCCTGCAGGTTTCCGCGTGGGCACCAGTAGCCCCCGGCGCGTCGCGCAAATGCATCGCCTGGGCGACATTCAGACGGTACCGATCCGGGGCAACGTGCCGACCCGGTTGAAGAAGATCGAGCAGGAGGACCTGGACGGGGTGGTGCTGGCCGCGGCGGGTCTGAAACGGCTGGGCATCGAGCCTCCCTATGTCATTGACTTGCCGCCCGACCGGTTCGTGCCCGCCCCCGCCCAAGGCGCCCTGGCGATCCAGACGAGAACTGAAGGCGAAGCGGGCGGCATCGTGGCGGTGCTGGAAGATGACGCCACGCGCCGGGCCGTCGTGGGCGAGCGCAGCGTGCTTGCCGGGGTGAACGCCGGTTGCCAGACGCCGGTGGGGGCGTGGGCGACGGTTGATGGAAACGCAATCGAGCTGCGCGGCCAGATGTTCAGCGACGAGGGCGTGCACCTGGCCGAGTCCGTCGAGCGCGGCGAGGACCCGCAGGCCGTCGGCTTCGCAGTGGCCCGCCGACTGCTCGTACAATTACAGGCAAAGGCATGAAGATCTGGGTCACGCGTGATGAGGAACCGGGCGGCCCGCTGTCGGCAGCGCTGGAAGCGGCGGGCCTGGAGCCGATCCTCGAGCCGGTCATCACGCGCCGCGTGCTCACCGAGGCCCGGGCGGAGATTGCATCTCTGGGCCCAGATGACTGGCTGGTTCTGACAAGTGTGTATGCGATCGAGGCGGCTGCGCAGGATGCGGCCCGCATTCCGCGGGTGGCGGTGGTGGGCGAGGCGTCGCGAAAGAAAGCCGAGGAACTCGGCCTGCGCGTCGAGTTGGTGAGTGCCGAAGGCAGCGGGCGCGACCTGTTTGCGCGCCTGTCGGACCTTGCCCGCGGGATGAAGGTCTGTTATCCCCGCTCGTCCCTGGCCGATATGCCCGAGCTTCCCGACGATGTCGAGCTTATAAGTCCGGTTCTGTACGAGACTGTCGCAAGTGACTATCGGCGCGGGATTGCGAACGAAGTCGATGCCGCTGCGGTGGCCAGCCCTTCGGCCGTGCGGGCCATGGGCAAAGTTGACCTTCGCCTGGCCAGCATCGGCCCGACCACGAGCGCGGCGATCCGCGAACTGGGGATGGAGCCGTGGCTGGAAGCGCCGCAGCCGAGCTTCGACGCGCTGGCAAGAGCCATTGCCGATCAGGCAAGGTCCTCGCGGAACCAGCGGGCGTAATCCAGCGCGGCGTAGGTGAAGATGATGTCCGCCCCGGCCCGGGCGATCGCCGTCAGCGATTCGGTCATGCACGCCCGCTCATCGAGCCAGCCGCGCTCGGCCGCGGCCTTTATCATCGCGTACTCGCCGCTGACGTGATAGGCCGCGATGGGCAGGTCCGAATGCTCGCGCAACTGCGATATCACGTCCAGGTAGGGAAGGGCCGGCTTGACCATGATGATGTCCGCCGCCTCCATCTCGTCCAGCACCATCTCGATCCGCGCTTCGCGAACGTTGGCCGGGTCCATCTGGTAGGTCTTCTTGTCCTTCGGGACGTTGGGGGCATCGACGGGCGCCGAGTCCAGGGCCTCGCGGAACGGGCCGTAGAAGGAAGAGGCGTACTTGGCGGTGTAACTTAATATCGCCACCTTCTCCTGGCCGGCCTGATCGAGGGCGGCCCGGATGCCGCCCACCCGCCCGTCCATCATGTCCGAAGGCGCGACGATGTCCGCTCCGACCTGGCCGTGCAGCACCGCCATCTGCGCGAGGATGTCGACCGTCTCATCGTTGAGGATCTCGCCCTCGGCGCTGACCAGGCCGTCATGGCCGAGGCTGGAATATGGATCGAGCGCGATGTCGGTGATCAGGCACGCATCGGGCAGCGCCTCGCGCAGCGCCTTGACCGCCCGGCAGAGAAGGTTGCTTTCATCCAGTCCGTGCTCGGCCCGGGGCGTCTTCAGCGCGGGATCGATCGCGGGAAAGAGGGCGAATGCACCCACGCCCAGCTTCATCGCCTCGGCGCATTCATCGATCGCCTTATCGATCGAAAGGCGGCAGCGCCCGGGCATGGCGTCGATCGGCTGGGCGATATTCTCGCCGTCGATGAGGAACAGGGGCAGGACCAGCTTCTGCGGGGGGAGGATCGTCTCCCGCACCAGACTGCGAATGACTTCCGTGCGGCGAAGCCTGCGGGGACGGCGCTCGGGGCGCGGCAGCGGGTGATTTTCGGTCATCTGAAGTTACCTCTATGTCGAGTCGGCTCTTTCTTCTCAGGCCACGGAGGAGTCTATTCGGGACGACGCCCGCGCCGCGGGTTGACGGCCGGCACCTGAGGCTGGCGTGCCGTTCAGTCGGGCGGCCGCCGCGGATGTCCGTTCCGCCATGATATCACCGGCCAGGCGTTCTCCCAGCTCCGTCGCCTCGCGCACGCAGTCGTTGATGGACACGCCTCGCAGGTAGCTGCCGATGACGTACAGTCGGGGGAGGATCGAGATTTCGCTCTCGATCCGCTGGACGCGATCGAGATGCCCCACGTGATACTGGGGTATGGCCCGCGGCCATCGGCAGATGTCCACCAGCGAGGGCTCCCCGGCAAGCTGAAGCGGCCCGCGCAGGGCGGAGGTGGCTATGTCGAGCAGTTCCGCATCGCTGCGCTCGGTCGCCTGGGCGTCGCGCGGCCCGCCCATGAACACGCGGATGATGCGCGTGCCCTCGCGGCCGTGATGTGGAAACGCGCTGTCGGCCCAGAGCACGCCCATGACCGGCATGTCGCCCTCCGAGGCGGGAACCAGGAAGCCGTATCCCTGCATCGGATGTCCCACATCCTCCTCACGATACGCCAGATTCAGTACCACCAGCGACGCGGACTGAATCGAATCGAGGATATCCGACGCCTCCGGCGCCAGCGGCTGCAGCAGACGCGAGGTTGCGGGAGCCGGAGTGGCCAGAACCAGGTGGCGACAACTGAACGTTTCCTCGGTGCCCCGGCCGTTGCGAAGGCAGTGGAGCCGGTAACTGCCACCGTATTGCTCAATCGACACCACCCGCCGGCCGGGCAGAAGACCATCACCCAACTGTCGGCCCAGCCAGTCTGGCAGCGCCTGCAGCCCGTCGCGGAAGCTTATGAGTCCCCTGTACCGGTTCAGTTCCGGGTCCGCCTGCAGCCGCCGCCTCTTCTCCCGCAGCACTTTCATTTCATAAAGCAGCGGGCTCCATTTCCGGCGGTCGAACTGCCAGGCCTTGGGGAAGCAGGCTTTCAGGCTGAGCCTGCGGCTGTCGCCTCCGAACACCCCCGCGACGATCGAGCTGATGAAAGTGTCGGCGACTTCCGCTCCCAGCCGGCGCCGGGCGGCCTCGGCGATGGTGGGCTCGTCATTACGGGCCGGCCGGCTGAAAAGCATGCCGGTCAGCAGGCGGGTCTTCGCCCCGAAGCTCAGCAGGGGAGTGCCGATCAGCCCGCCCGGACCCATCGGCACCTCATGCAGCACGCCCTTGCGGTACAGAAAGCGGGCATTGCCCGCCTCCGAGGCCGTCACCGTGGCAACTTCCCCGGCGCACTCATCCAGGAGATTGCGGAACGCGTCATCGCGGACCAGCACGTTGAACGGCCCCTTCTCCAGGATCAGGCCGTCGCGCTTCTCCGTGCGCATGCACCCGCCCAGCGCCTTTTCGATCTCAAGGAGGCCCACATCGACACCCGCCTTCTTCAATCGCCAGGCGGTCACCAGCCCGCTAATGCCCGCGCCGACCACGATCGCCTGAAATGTCCTGTCGCTTCTGGTCATGGCTCATCTCTCCCCGCCGGCGTCATTCGCATCGTGCAGAGTGGTGGTCCTGCAGGTCTCGATCAACCGGCAGACGTTCTCCACCGGCGTGTCCTTGAGCAGTCCGTGGTTCAGATTGAGTATGTGACCTTCGTGCCTTCCCGCGGCGATGCACGACCGCACCGCCTCTTCGACCTCATCCGGCGACCCGTCCTGCAGAAGCCGGTTGTCGACGTTGCCCTGCAGGGCGACCCGATCGCCATAGAGGCTCTTCGCCTTAGCCAGATCAACGCATCGGCCCACGCTCAGCACGTCCGCGCCGGTCTCGACCATCAGACCAAGGCAGGCCCGCTCCTTCACAAAGAGGATGCGGGGCACGCGATCGCCGAGTAGCTGAAGGACCGCCGCCTGATACGGATGCGCAAACTCCTGGTATTCCGCATCGCTGAGCAGGTCGGCCACGGACTCGAAAAGCTGCACGCCGTCAACGCCGGTGTCGATCTGCAGGCTCAGGTAAGAGGCGGTGAGGGTGGCGAGCTTCTCCAGCAGCCGGTGCAGCGCCGCCGGATCGCTCTTCATCAGGACCCGGGTGTGATCCAGGCATCTGCCCGGGCTGCGGCCCTCGATCAGGAACGCCGCCAGCGTGAACGGGGCGCCGGCGAATCCCAGCAGCGGGATCGCCCCGTCCAGCTCGCGCTGCACCAGACGGATCGACTCGGGGACGAACGGCAGCTCCTCTCCAGGCTCATACATCTTCAGCTGCCGCACATCCGCCTCCGATCGCACGGGCTTATCAAACTGCGGCCCGGGCCGGAACACGCAGGTCACCCCCATGGGATCGAGGGGGGTGAGGATGTCCTGGAAGAGAATCAGGGCATCCACGCCGAACCTCCTCGGGAGCATGGTGATGCTGGCCGCCAGCTCCGGATGTCGGAAGAGCTGCTCCAGCGGCAGGCCCGCCTCTTCACGCAGGGCAAGGTAGGCCGGGTCGAACCTGCCTGCCTGGCGCATCAGCCACACGCCCGTGCGCTCGGTGCGCTGCCGGCGGGCGGCCCGGAGGATCAGATCGTTGGCGATCAGAGTCGTGCTCATCCGTCTCTCCTCATGCGTTGGCCGAGAAACAATGACGCTCGCCCGCGCGATAGGCATCGGGCTGGAGATAGGCGTCGAAGGCCGCGGCCACGTTGCGCATCAGCACCCGCCCCAGCGGGAAGGTCACGTCGATCGTGCCGTCTTCGTTGCACGCCACCAGCCCGTCCGTTTCCAGTTCCCTCATCACCGTCAGCTCGCGGCCGAAGTAGTCCCCGAAATCGATGTCGAATCGCCGCTCGATCACTTCAGGCACGATCCGCCCGCCGCAGTAGATCTGGGTGAGCACGGCCTGGCGGATGCAATCGTCCTCGCTGAAATCGCGGGCCCGGGCGATGGGCGAGGGCCGTTCCCGCATCACCTGCACATAGCCGTCCGGATCCCGCACGTTCTGGAGGAACCCGACCTGCAGGAGATGACTGATGGCCGAGGCGCCTGCCCCGAGCAGGTCCAGCCCCGCCCCGGTGGTCATGCCCTGAAAGTTGCGCTGCAGCGTGCCGTCCTTCGCGGCTTCGGCCAGCATCTCCTCCGGCTTTGCGAAATGGTCCAGGCCGATGAAGTCGTAACCGGCGGCGGTGAACATCTCCACTCCCAGCATGAACATCGCCAGCTTCGTTTCCGAGTCCGGCATCTGGTCGTGGTGAATCGCCCGCTGGGTGGCGATCTTGTCAGGAATCTGGGCGTAGTGGTAATAGGCCACGCGATCCGGAGCCAGCTCGATGCACTTGTCGAGCGTGTCGCGAATGGTGTCCAGGGTCTGGTACGGCAGGCCGTAGATCAGGTCGAAGTTGATGCTCTCAAAACCCGCCGTCCGGCAGGATGCGACGGTCCGGCGAACCATCTCAAACGGCTGGATGCGCCGCACGTGCTTCTGCACGGTGGCGTTGAAATCCTGCACCCCCAGAGAAATGCGATTGAAACCCAGGCGGCTGAGCAGTCGCAGAGTGTGTTCGCTGACCACCCGCGGATCGACCTCGATGGAGATCTCCGCATCCTCGGCGAGATCGAACGCCTCTTTCGTCGCGTCGATCAGGCGCTCCATCTCGGAATCGGAGAGATAAGTCGGAGTCCCGCCACCCCAGTGAATCTGCCGGAGCCAGCGGTCGAGACCGTAGCTTTCCCCAAGCTGGCCGATCTCTCGGAGCAGGGCTTCAAGATACGCCTCGACCCTGCCCGCGGCCCCCGGGGCGGTCTTGCGGAGGGTCAGCCGCGAACACGCACAGAACTTGCACATCGATTCACAGAACGGGATGTGCACGTACAGCGACAGGTCCACGGGCTCGGCGCGCAGGGCCATGCGCTGTCTCATCAGGGCCGCGTCCTCCTCCTGGGCATCGCGCCACCACGTCGGCATGGGGTATGAGACGTGACGCGGCAGGGACAGCCCCGCATAACGCCGGAACACTTCCTGGTCCATCGCGGTCAGTTTCGTGCTGATCATGACGCGGTCCTTTCGGGGATCGAGTCCTTGAAGAGAATGTCCCGCAGTTCGCAGGCGGTTCGGCAGGCGCGGCAGTGCCCGTTGGAGTACTTTTCCGGGCCGCAGGCCGAATCCGGCTCTTCGGCGTTGAGCCGGCGGTGAATCCAGGTCGCGGCCATGATCGCCGCGTCCGTGAATGCCGGGCAGTCGCACAGGGCATCGGAGAATCCCGCCACCTCTTCTTCCAGACTCCTTGCGTCCACCAGACACACGCCGGTGATCGACTCCAGGTTCTTGGTGGATCCGAAGGTGTTGAAGTCCACGGCAACCAGAGACCGCTCGGTGAAATCTCGGGCGGACCTGATTTGCGCCGCATCGAGGATCGGGGTGCGGCTGTCGGAGGTGAAGAAGACGACATCCGCCTGCGAGATCGCCTCGATCACCCGCTTATCGTCGTAGTTGTCCACCCGCAGGCGGGTACCGTTGCCCACGGCCTTGCGCAGCCGCTTGAGCTGGGCGCCCTTGCAGCGGGAGCGATACACGACCGTCAATTGACGCTCAGGCACGATGCACTGATCGCGGAGCGTGTGGAGCACCGAGCTGGCGGTGGCGGATCCGCCGATGATCACGCAGTTGGCCTCGGGCCAGGGGAGGGTGAGGAACGGCTCCACGCCGCGCAGGGCCACGCCGCAGTATTCCTGCCGTAGCCGGCCCCAGGACGTGTGGCGCCGCATGTCCTCCTGCGTGGTCAGCACCTCGTCGAGAATCCGTCGCATGCGGGGGCCGGCCGTGTGGCAGCGCTCGGCGATCCGCTCGGCGATCCGGAGTTGTCCGGCCACGTCCGCATCGCCGGGCAGGCCGCTGTTGAGCCCCGCCGCCGTCCGCTGCAGATGAAGGCGGGCATCTTCGCCGTGCAGGATGTTGACCGGCAGCTCATCCACCTGCGCACCGATCACCCTGTGGGCCGCCCGGGCCAGCGCTTGATCGGCCTCCCCCGACCTTGGGTCCAGGGCGAGCCAGCCGTAGAACTCGAAGCGGTTGCAGGTGTTCCACAGCCAGCACTCGCTGAAGGTGTCGGAATCCGCCAGCTTGCGGAGCAGCTCGGCCACCTCCTCGTGCGGCTTCTTCACGCATTTCAACTGGTCGCGATCGACGTGGCGGAGCGACGGCCCATGATTCAGGCCCAACCGCCCCGGGAGGGAAACGCCGATCATCACCAGCCGGCGGATGTCGAAATCGTCCTCCGTCTCCGCCGGCGCCGGAGTGACGAGCATGGAAGGGGCGGAGTGCCCGTTGAGTATCGGCTTGGGGCCGCGCAGGGCGAGTGTGGCCAGTGACTTGATGAACAGCTCAGAGGAATTGAGGGCCGGGCAGAGATGCAACTCTCCTCCCGCCGACTCGAAGTCCCGGCGATAACCCATGCCGATCTCTTCCAGCGTCTCGAGGCAGTCGGCGGTGAAGCTGATGGGGCAGACCAGCAGCTTTCGCTCGCCCTCTTCGGCGAGGCGCCGGATCGTGGCCTCCGTGCTCGGCTCCAGCCAGGCCACCGGCCCGAGCCGGCTCTGATACGAAAGCACCATGCGATCGGCAGACCAGCCCAGCCGCCGGGTGACCAGCTCGACCGTGCGCTTCACATGGGCCTGGTACGGATCGCCGCGCTGCACGTAGGACTGGGGCATGGAGTGGGCCGAGAACAGGAGCAGGGAGTTGGCTGGATGCAGATCGTGGGCCAAGGCGAAGTCGCGAATGAGCGCCGCCTGGGCCTCGATGTACCCGGCATCATCGAACCAGGTATTGCGGACCGTGACGTTGAGTTGCCGCCCAAGCCTTCCCAGCTGCGAGTACAGTTCGCGCAGGGCGGTGCCGGTGGTCGGCCCGCTGAATTGCGGATACATGGGGATGACCACCAGATCGTCGATCCCCGCCTCGACGATAGCTTCGAGGGTCTCCACGACCGAAGGGCGGCTGTAGCGCATCGCGAAGAACACCCGCCAGCCGCCGGGCAGGGCTTCACTGAGCGCTTCAACCTGGTCCTCGGTGATCACCTTCAGCGGCGAGCCGCGATCGGTCCAGATCCTCCGGTAGAGCTCGGCGGACTTTCCCGCCCGGGACAGGGCGATCACCCGACCCAGCGGGCGGTTCATCCAGCGCAGCCGCCGGGGAAGCCTGATCACCTCCGGATCGGCAAGGAACTGCGCCAGGTATCTTCGAACGGAAGAGGTATCGCAATGATCAGGCGTGCCGACATTCAGCAACAGAACGGCACGCCTGCAGCCGGAAGGCGAGGACGAACCGTTCTTCGTCGCCCGACCGTTGTGAGGATGGTTCGGTGTCGCAGACATGGCCACACTCCATAGGTGCGTCGAATGCTTCGATGCTCAGGTCTTCGCGCAGCGTTGTCGGGAAATACGACCCCGGCGCGATGACCGGCGCGTTGCGCGACATCCCGGTACTTGAATCCTGCAGATTGGTGCCGGGATGTTCGGGGCGCGCTTACGCGGGGGGAGCGCGCGGTATGGAGTGTGTGTATGCTCTGAGGCGCCGGCAAGGTGCCGGGCCGAAGCAGCCGGCCGCCGCCACTGCCGGACGCGGGTTGGGGCCGGTGAGGGCGGCTCGCAGCAGATCAAGACAGTCTCGGAGTATTCTGGGGGCCCGGCGTACAAGCCGGCGGACCGCCACCCCCGTCACCACCACCGCAGTGGCCTGCAACAGCGCCCCTTCATCGACATCCGGAGCGATCACGCCATGGTGGAACACTGCCGCCAGGATGCAGAATGCCACGAACGAGTGCTGGCGCTTCCGGAGCCGGAGGAAGCCCACGTCCCTGATCTTCAGGATGAAGAACGCCATGGTCAGGACCAGGGCCAGGGCGCTGCTCAGCCGGGTGGGATCGGCCGATTCCAGGATGATCGACGACCAGACGGTGATGAACGCCGGCACGTGGATGGCCAGAAGCACGCTCCACCACACCCGCGGCAGTGCTGCCAGGGCCACCTTGGCGTAATCACTTACAGTGCGGGGCATTACAATCAATACTACTCCCGCCCGGCCGACATTCCAGTGAAACTTGCTATTCGATGTCGCGTTCACGACCCGGAACATCTCATCTCCCTGCTCCGCCTCCGGAATCTCTGCGCTCAGGGAGAGCGAATCTCTTGCCAAGAGTGCCGGCAGGGACCGGTTTGCCGGCAAGAGAGCTCTTTTTTGATCCCTTTGCGGGCCGACAGGGACCGGTTCGAGAGGTTATCGATGCCGCACGCGAGATATCGGCCTCTCGCCGACTGAGATGTTGGTGTCGGGGCCGGGCGAGTTTCCCAAAACCGGGAATCCGCGGCGGTGCGGCCGAACCATTCGCAGAGCAACAGTCCGCCTTTCTGCCGGCTCGGAAATCTTTCGAGGCGACGATAACGGACCCCAGGTGAAGGCCGAGGCCCTTGGAGGGCGCGGCGGCGCCACGGCCGTCGCCGGGCAGCCGGGGGCCGAGAAGGCAGAGGTGGGACCTGACACCCCGCAGGGGCGTGAAGGCGGCTCATCCCGACGGATCGGCAATGGTCGGCGGAGGCCGGTCGCCGCCAAGAGCGTAGGATTTACCAGATCTCTGTCCTACCATCACTTCTGGACAGGAGCGTGAGGCTCCGGGTCGAATCAGCGGTGGATGTGGAGGGATAGGCGCCAGGCCGTACAATCACCGCGCCGCGTGCCGCCGTATCGCGCCGCCACCCAGTCCTTCCAGGGCCTCAGAAGCGATGAGTAAAACGATCCTGATCGTCGAAGACGAGCAAGTCCTGCGTGAGTCTCTGGCCGGTCTCCTGGCCGGCGAGGGCTACGAGGTCATCCAGGCCGGGGACGGCAAGGAGGCCTACGAGGTGATCCTGAACCGACCGGTCGACCTGGTGCTGAGCGATGTCCGCATGCCGGAGATGGACGGCATGGCGTTGCTCTCGCACCTGAAGAAGTCGATCCCGGAGACGCCGGTGATCATGGTCACGGCCTACGGCACGGTGGACAGCGCGGTCAGCGCGATGCGCAGCGGCGCCTGGGATTATCTGCTCAAGCCGGTGCAGCTTGAGGACCTGCTGGTGAAAATCGAGCGGGCCCTGGAATTCGAGGAGATGTCGCGCGATCAGCGGGTCATCACCGACCAGCTTGCCGCGGAAAGCGCCTTCCATAATCTGGTCAGCGAGGCGCCGAGCATGCTCAGCCTGTTCGAACAGGTGCGGAAGCTGTCGGCGGTGACCAGCAACGTGCTGCTGGTGGGAGAGTCCGGAACGGGCAAGGAGCTGTTCGCCCGGGCCATCCACTACAACGGCGTCACCCGCAAAAAACCCTTCGTCGCGGTGAATTGCGGGGCGATTCCCGACACGCTGATCGAGTCGGAGCTGTTCGGTCACCGCCGCGGCGCCTTCACCGGAGCGATCCGGGACAAGACTGGCTACTTCGAGGCGGCGACCGGCGGTACCCTCTTCCTCGACGAGATCTCCACGCTTCCCAAGGGCATTCAGAGTTCCCTGCTTCGCGTGCTGGAGGAGCAGGTGGTGATTCCGGTCGGCGACACGAGACCCCGTCCCATCAACGTGCGGGTCATCGCCGCGTCGAATCAGGACCTGGAGAAGATGGTCCGGGAGGACGCGTTCCGCGAGGATCTGCTTTACCGGCTCAACGTGGTCAAGCTCACCCTTCCCCCGCTGAGACAGCGTAAGGGTGACATCCCGCTGCTCGTGCACCACTTCATCGACAAGTTTACGGGCGAGATGAACAAGCCAGCGCTCGGCATCACCAACGGCGCCATGCGCGCTCTGCTCAACCACGGATGGCGGGGCAATGTCCGTGAACTGGAGAACGTCATCGAGCGCGCGGTGATCTTCGCCGAAGGTCGGACCATCGGCGTGCGGGACCTGCCCTTCGGCGACGGCGAACTGGAAGACGACGTCGGCGAGGACCTGAAGGAGGCCCTGCGCCAATTCGAGAGGCAGCACATCATCTACAGCCTCCGCCGGCACGACTACGACAAAGGCGAGACCGCCAAGCATCTGGGGATCGGGATCTCAAGCCTGTACCGGAAGCTCGAGGAGTTGAGCATTCCCAAGAACATCGGAACGGAGGAACCTTCGGACGAGGCCTGAGGCCCCACGCCGCACGCCCCCGGGCGTGGCAGAGTCAGGCGGTCGGCGTCCCGGATCGGCTGACCGTCGTCCTCCGGTCGGACGGCACCTCCCGAGACCTCGCCGACGTCGTCGACACCGCCGGGGTTTATGGCCATAGTGCCTTCAGTGGGCGCATCCGGACGTCGATGACCATCGCAATGCGGTCATTCGGCGCGGGTTTTGTATATCCTGATGAGGATCATGGTGCGGCGGTGCCGCCCGAGGGATGGTGGTGATGAGGACGATCTGGATCAGCCTGACCACCTTGCTGGTGCTGCTGGTTCTCTGCCTGCTCTTTTGGCTGGGTCGCCTGCCCGGCGAGGGTGCCAACCCGGATCAGGCCTCGGCGGAGCAGGAGGGAACGACAAAGCCGACCCTGCGCATCGGACTGATCCCCGAGCGGGACATCTTCGAACAGCGTCGCCGCTATAAAGCGCTGGCGGACTACCTCTCCGAGAAGCTCCAGCGGGAAGTGGCGCTGGTCACCGAGAACACCTACGAAGGCATCCTGGAGGATTACGCCCAACAGCGTGTCGACGCGGCTTTTCTCGGGTCGCTCGTCTCCACCCTGGCCATGGACCGTTACGCGGCGCGGCCGACGCTCAAGCCGGTGATGACGGGAGGTGTCGCGGCCTATCGGGGGGTGATCCTGGTGCGGGAGGACTCACCGATAAGAAGGGTGGAGGACCTGGCCGGCCATTCGATCGCGATGGTGCGGGCAACCACCGCCGGCGATCTGTTTCCGATGTCCGAATTGATGCAGCGGGGCCTGCTCCGTTCCTCCTCGCCGCCCCAGATTAAATGGGTCGGTACCCACGATGCGGTAATCCGTGAGGTGTGGGCGGGGCGGGTGGACGCCGGCTCGGCCAAGGATCTGCGACTGGAAGCCTACGAGGCGAGTCATCCGGAGCGGATCTTCCGGCGGCTGGTGGTGAGCGACAGCGTCCCAAACAACGCCCTGCTTCTGTCCGCCACGGTCACCGAGGAAGTGGAGGCGGCATTGAGATCCGCGATGTCAGCAATGGCCGACGATCCGGCGGGAAGTGAAGTGTTGAAGGCTCTCGATGCGCTGCGGTTCGTGCCCTGCGAGGCCTACGAGTACGAAGCGGTATACCGCATGGTTGAAAGTCTCGGTGAGGATTGGAGTCTGATTGAGGTGTCCGGTCCGCCCCCGGCCCGTCGGAACGGGCGAACTGGGGAACACTGATCGGACGGGGTCGATATGCTGCGACGCAAGCTCATGCTGATGTTGGGTTCGTTGGTCGGCCTGTTGCTGATCGCGGCGATCGCGACGGTCCTCCTGATGCAGAATGTGCTCGATGATCTCAGCCACGTCAGCACCTCGGCATTGAGCGGAGCGACCCAAACCAGCAGGCTGGGCTCGACCATCACCAGGGTGGAGGCGGAACTGAACGAGATCCGGCTGCAGGAAGAGGCCCACCTGGACGAGCTCATCGATGCGGTCGAGACGCTCAACGAACAGGTCCGGGATCTCGGAACGTTCTACGTGATGCGGGACGAGGCGTCCGAACACTATCAACACTTACAGGAGCTGCTGCCCGTCTTCGTCCGGCACGTGGGCGATCTGGCCACAACCCAGGATGAGGAGTTGACCACCGCTCACACCGAGCTGGCCCTGAGGGCTTCGGTAGCCATGCGCGAGACGATCGCCACCCTCGGGCACATTTCGCAGGAACACGCGCAGCGCGAACAGCGAATGGTCACCAACAAGGTCCGATGGGTGGCCTTGGGGATGGCTCTGGTCTTCCTGCTCGTGATCAACATCTCCATCATGGTACTGCTGCGGGCGGCGAACATGGTGCTCAGTCCGGTGGATCGTCTGGTCGAGGCCAGCCGGCGCCTGGCCCGCGAGGAGTTCGACCATCGCGTGGAACTGACGCAGCGTGACGAGTTCGAGGAGCTGGGACGGGCCTACAACAGCCTCGCCGAACATCTGCAGCTGAACGAGCAGCGCAAGCTCGAAACGCTGCATCACGTGGCAAGAACCCTGAATCACGAACTCAACAACGCGATCTCGATCATCGACCTGCAGTTGAAGCTGCTGACGCGCGGCAACGACGGCAATCACGGCGTGGCCAAGCCGCTGCGGCAGATCAACGAAACGCTGGGTCGGATGAGCGAGACCGTCAGCGCCCTCCAGAGAGTGCAACGCATCGTGCTCACCGACTATCTGGAGGGGGTGCCAATGCTGGATCTGGAGCGATCACTGGAGGAAGAGCCGCGGGAGGGGAAACCGGCCACGCAGCCGGATTTCGGGACGAGAATCCAATGAACCAGCCGCCCGCGTTTGATCAATACTCGCCGCTGTTCGCCGAGGTGCGCTGGTTCGTCCGGCTGCGGTGGTTTGCCGGCGTCACGGTCATCTTGGGAATTCTGACCGCCGCGCGGTGGGCCGACTGGTCCGGTGATC
>CP070772.1:3764216-3809369 GCA_020345805.1 Phycisphaerales bacterium
GCCAGCAGGGCCCGGCGGATCATCGCCAGACGCGGGTAGTCGCTTTCCACCGGCAGCCCCAGTTGCTTGCGGGCGTTGGCGATGGCCTTGACGGGCTTGAGCGGCTTCATCCGCTCGGGGCGAGCCCAGAGCTGGCGCTCCAGGTAAACCGCATCCTCGAGCCAGTGACCGGCGTGGACCTCGGCAAGATCGATCAGGCAGACCTCCCCGGTCTCCATGGAGATGCGGCTCATGGCGTTGGCGATGTGCAGGTCGCCGTGCTGCCATTCATCGACCGGGCGGGCCCGCCATTCCGTCACCAGCGGATCGAGGTTGGCGCGGAGTTTCTTGACGGCGGCAATCCAGCGGGCCTGCTCCTCGACCGGGTTGATGCGCACGATTTCCAGGGACTCGCGGAGCATCTCGTCCCACGGCTCGGTGCGGCCGGGCTGATCAACGGGGAAGGCTTTGGCGGCCTTCTGGAAGCGGGCTGCGGCCTTCGCGATGCGAGGCACGTGATCGGCATGCCAGCGCAGGCCCAGCGGGCCGTGCGGAAGGTGCTCGATGACGATCCAGGCCAGGTCGTACCCGCCCAGCTCCTCGCCGGAGGCATAGAGCCGGGGAACAATGGGCGAGGGATCATCGGTCGATTGCAGGCGGCGCATCCAGGTGAGTTCGCGCTGCACCACGGGCAGCTTCAGTACGACCTGGACGGTCGCGCCATCGGAGTTCTGGTAGTCGGCGATGCCGGTGGCGGCCCCGCCACGTTGCCAGTCCGCCTTGAACCAGGCGATTTCGCCAAGCCGGCCCTCGCAGGCGTCGCGCAGCAATGGTGCGAGGGTGGAGGCGAGGCTTCTCTGATCGCCCGGAAGGTCCGCAGTAGCGTCGGGATTCAAGCTCGGCGCTCCGGAATCTGGGTCATGCGGGCAGGGTAAGCGGGCCATGCGGCCGACGCAAGGCTCGTCCGGTTCGGCCCCTGCCGACGTATGCATGACCGAGGCCGACGGCTTGGCGCAAGCTCCTGCCGGACATAGGTTCGCAGTCATGAAAGATCGCTTTGAGGTGCTGGTGGTGGATCTGGACGGGACGCTGATGACCGGCCGGGGGAAGGTGTCGCCGCGAAATCGCGGGGCGATCGAAGCGGCGAGGCAGGCGGGAATGACGCTGATCGTGGCGACCGGGCGGGCCCTGGTGGAGTCCCTGGAGCCGCTGGAGGCGATTCAACATCGCGGTCTGCTGATCGGGGCCGGCGGGGCGCTGCTTTCCGATGTCGCGACCGGCCGGACGGTGGCCCGAAACACCATGCCTCCGGATCTGGTGGCGGATGTCACCGCGGCGCTTCTCCGGCACGAACACAAGGTCCTGATTCTGAAAGACCCGGACGAGGCGGGCTACGACTATCTGGCGGTGGGCCCCGGCGAGCTCGATCCCGCCTCCCGGTGGTGGTTCGAGGTGTTGCCGGTGCGGGTGCGGTTCGTTCACGCCTTGGATCAGGACCCGCACCCGCAGGCCAGCGTGAGGGTGGGAGCGGTGGCCACCGAGGAAGAGCTGGCCCCGATTGCGACCCAATTGCAGGCGGAGATCAGCGAGCGGGGGTTTCTTCAGCACTGGTCGGCGGTGACGGAGTCGGCGGCGGTCGATTCCGCCACCCACCTGCTGGAGGTGTTCAGCCCGGACGTGAACAAGTGGACGATGGTCGCCGAATACTGTCGGCGCAATGAGATCGATCCGCAGCGGGTGCTGGCGATCGGGGACGGGGTGAACGATGTCCAGCTCGTGGGCAATGCCGGGCTCGGCATCGCGATGGCCAACGCGGACGCACCGGTTCTCGAGGCCGCCGATCGCGTGACGGGTCACCACGATGAGGACGGTCTGGCGGATGCGATCGAGCGGGTGCTGGACGGCCGGTGGTGAGGCGGGAATTGGCTGGCGTTCGGCCGCGGGGCATCCATGGGCTTACAATCTGGCAGTTCCGTGAACGGGCAATCAACAGCGCTGGGTGAACGGCTCGCTGCCCACGAGGGTTGGCAGTTGCTGTCAGCGCAGCAGGCGGTGGTGAAGGGGGCGCTGGAATCGGAGGCGGCGGTGGCGTTGATTGCCGGCCCCCGGAGCGACTGTTTTGACGAGGTCTTCGTGGTGGCGAGCGACGAGGGGGTCGGCGAACTGCTGAAGGTTCACGGCGCGCGGGCGACGCCGACGCCGGATGCGGCGAGGGCGGTGACGCTGGCCCATCACGCCGCGCGGTCCGGGCATGGGGCTCTCGCCCTGGTTCCCAACGAGCAACTGAACCGCGCCCTGCCGGTGATTGCCCGCACGATGGAAGCCGCCCTTGAACGTGGCGGGGCGATCGGGCTGCTGCTGGAGGACGATCCCGACGAGTGCCCGGCGCTCTGCCCGCGGGAAACGGTGCGGCGGCTGGAGCTGCCGAGCATCGAGCCGGCCAACGTGGTGCAGTTGCGCGATGCGATGGAACAGGCCATGCGCCTCAGCCGGGCAGGTCGCGGGCCGGTGGGGATCGTGGTTCACAGTTCGATCCTGCGGTCGGCCGAGAGTCTGGAGGCCAGGCCGAACCGGATGACGGACGCGATTGATCTGGTGCTGTCGCGTCGCCGTCGCCGCCGTCGTCCGGGCTGGGCCGAGACGGGCGGTTTTCTGAGGATGGTGCGGCGGCTGGAACTGAATCGCACCATGAACATGCCCAGTCCCGGTGAGCGGGTGCCGATCGGGTTCATTACGGTGGGGCCGACGGCCGGTGCCCTGCGTCATCTGACGCACGTGCTTCGCCTGTTCGGTCGGGTGCCGATGCTGCATCTGGGGGTGGTTGAGCCCTTGGACGGGGCGGCGGTGGAGCGAATACTGAGCCGCTGCGCGGAGGTCGTCGTGCTGGAGCCGAGGCCGGGCGTTCTGGAAGGGGGTGTGTTGGCGATCGCCGAGCAGGTACGGCGCTCGGGACATCGGCCGGCGGCAGTGAGCGGCTCCCGCATTCCCCCCGATGCCGAAGGCCTGACGCGGGTGGCGGGGGTCAATCAGCATCTTCACCCCTCGATTCTGGCCCGCAACATCATGCACCTTCTGCACGCCATCCGGCCGACGGTTCAGGTGGCGTCGCAACTGGCGCCGGATGTCGCCGTGCAGCGGTTGGTCCTGCCGCCGCGCGGGAAGAGTGTGGGAGCGCAGGCGGCTGCACAACTGGTTCGCCGCATGATCGCGGATCTCGATCAATGGCTGAGGGAGCAGGCACCGTTGGAGGAAGAGGAGATCGAGCCGAGCGCGCTGGCGGTGGAGGGGATGGAGGCGGCGGGGGAGGCCCGGCGGCTGGTGCAGGTGGAGGTCTGGGATGCCCGGCAGTTCCAGAACGAGGGAACCGCCGCCCTGAGACAGGCGGCCAGAGACGGCCGGCCGTGGCTGTTCCTGATATGCGATGTCGGCACCGCCGATGGCCAGGACCTGGAACGGATGGCTCGAGCCGCGGTCCCGGCACGGCATGCCGACCGCGTCCGGATCGTGGAGGCGAACCTCTCCGATCGCATCGCTCTCCGCGACAAGTTGCGGGAGGCGGCGTTGCTGGACCGGCTGTCGGTGGTCATCGCCCGGGACGGACCGCCGGTACGGTATGACACGTTGAGCCTGGAAAGGAGCTTCTCGGAGGTTGACAGCCTGGGCTTTGAGCCTAGGCAGCGAGTGACCTGGCGGGCCGATGAGGCCTGTGCCATCCGGCCTCCGACGGACGAAACACACGGAGAGCGTGGGGAGGCGGAGATGCGCAGCGAGTTCTCCGCCGATCATCTGCCCCGGCGTTTGCGGGGCCAGTTTCGCATCCGGGTCAGGCCGCTGCTGGAACAGGTGCAGGTGCTGCGCACGCGGCCCCCGGCCCGAGCCTGGGAGCCGGCGGGGGCGGTGCGGCTTCCCATGCCGTCTGCGATTCACGGCAGGCAAGCGCAATGGCGGGCGCATCTGGCCGGATTCCGGGGGCAGGCGCCGGGTGCGGCCGCGAGGGTGCTGTGCCTGGCCGGGCATTACATGGGATATGCGGTCAAGAGCACGTGCAATCCGACTACCGTGGGGGCGGGGCGCCGGGCCTGGTCGCAGGTGCTGTTTGCCGGTTCACGCGACACCGCTTCCGACGTTCCGATCACCGCGATGATTCCCTATGGCGAGGCGGACCTGCTGTTGGGTCTGGATGTCTGGGAGGCGCTGCGGTCGCTGGGGCCGGATCCCGCCCTGCGGGTGGCACAGGCGGACCGCACCAGCGCGGTGGTGAATGTCGGTTTGTTTGGCGACCAGGCGGATGACGAGCAAATGAGAGTGCTGCGCGAACAGCTGGCCGAAGCGCTGGATGAGGTGACCGATCCGGAGCATCGGATCACCGGTGACTACGCGGGCGCTTGCCGGGCATGGTTCCACACCGATCGTGTGGCGGATGTTGCGATGCTTGGTGCGGCCTACCAGGCGGGACTGGTTCCCGTCTCCCAGGAAGCGATCGAGGCGGCGCTAGCGGCGATGGAACGGATGGGCTTCGGCCGTTCGCTGGAGGCTTTTCAGTTCGGCCGACGATTGGCGGTCGATGACCGGTTCTTCAGCCGAAGCAGAGATGATCGTCAGGAAAGCGTGGCGCGGATCCTGCGCCGCACCGAGCTGTCGATGAGTCGGCGGCGCCGGCCGGCCCGGCGCAGGGCCGGACGATTCGGTCAACTCGTCAGGGACACTTTGGCACAAATGCCGGGGCTGGCGGAGACCGAGCGGGGGCGTCAGGCGAGACGGGATGCGGTGATGGCGATGCACCGATGTCTGGCCTGGGGAGGGCAGTCGATGGCCCGTTGGTATGCCGATCTCATCACCGCGCTGTACGAGGCGGACCGCGGCGACAAGGGGCGGTCGATCACCCGCGACGCCATCCTGCCCCTGGCGGATGCGGTGCTCATCCACGATCCGGTCTATGTGGCGACCATGGCCGCCAGCACCGAGCAGCGCCGGCGGACGCGGCAACGGCTCAACATCAAGCGGGCCCGGGAAGACCGGCTGGAGCGCCGCTACCTGACGCGGCTGGAGTTCGTGGGCTTCGGCCGCCGCTTTCGCGCCGATGTCCGAACCAGCGACTGGCCGGCGCGACTGGCCGCGATGGGGCGTTTTATCCTGCCCCGGCCCCTTCGCGGAACCCGCCGCGACCGGGAGGTCCGCGAGCTGGTGGTTGAGTTCATTCGCCGCGCCGCGGAGGGCGCCGGGCACAATTACGATCGCTTCGCCGAGGCCATGCACCGTCTGCATGAGCAGGCGCTTACCGACCGTCTGCGGGGCATGGCCCCGGCGGAAGTGCGCATGCTGCTGGGCGGCGCGGAGGAATCGCCGAAGGGGGATTAGACATCCCGCTTGCGCGGGTCGGCGCTCACACACCCAACGGCCGGCTCACTTCCACGATCAGTGTGTCGTCGTCCACCGCACCGAAACGATGTTCCCGGACGGCGCGGAGAACGCTTTCTGCATAACCGGAGGAGGAGACTCCGCCGGCCAGTGTGGCCATGATCGCCTGCACCCCCTCGATGGTCAGCATCCTGCCGTCCCGGTTCCGGGCCTCGATCACGCCGTCGGTGTAGGCGACGATCGCGTCTCCTCGCTTGAACGGCATCGATTCGCCGTTGGGCTGGAATACGTCGTCCCCGGTCGCTCCGAGCATGTACGCGGTGGGCTCTAAGCGGTCAATCAGGCCCGATGCATTGAGAAGGAAGGCCGGGGGATGGCCCGCGCTGGCCCATTCCACGATCTCCGCTTCCGGATCCACGCGCAGGCACAGCGCGGTGGCATAGACGTTGTGCTTGGCCAGGGTCACGTTGATGTAGTGGTTCAGGGCGGCCAGCGCATCGTGGGGAGACAGGTCCTGCCGCTCGCCGAAGAGACGCTCCAGTTCTCCGTGGATGCGGTTGACGGTGAGGGCCGCGCTGATGCCGTGGCCCGTCACGTCGATGATCACCACGTTGAGCCGGGCCGGGCTGCCGTCGCGCGACTCGTCCAGGGCTGAATACAGATAATCGCCCCCGATCTGGCGCATCGGTTCGTAGCGGAAATCGAACCTGACGGGCCCCCCGGTGATGGGTTGAGGGAACAGGACCTCCTGGATGCGGCGGGCATTCGTCAGTTCGCGTTTCATCGTTCCGTAGTGGCCCCGCAACATTTTGAGGTGGAATTCCTGTCGGAACCGGCTGTGCCGCCACCACCCGATGAGCACACCCGGCACGCCCACCAGCGGCGAAAGAGCAACGTACACAACGCGCATGGGCAACGTCGCGGGCGAGAATGCGAGCGTTATCACGGCACTGACAATCAACAGCGGGATCAGCGGACTTATCGCTTCCTTCGGGGTCCACGAGATGAACAACGCCGCGAGGAAGTGCACCCACAGCACCGTCATCAAAGGTGCGACCGATTGTATCTGCGGCCCCTCGGCTCCTGCGTCCCCACCAGCGTCGAACATCGCAACCGCGGGGACAGGCAGGAGGTTGACCAGACCGATGGCCACGATGGTCCAGAACACGATCCGGTGCAATTGATCGCTGCGAAGCAGCGATCTCGCCACCTTCATTAGGACGGCAAACAGCAGCACCGCGCTCACCATCTGGGACGCGAAGGCCAGCACAACGGCAAGAGCGGGCATTTCGGGCGGACCCTCGGCCCCCGCTACCGCCGGCAACATGGAGACAGCCAAAGCCATCAGACTCAAGCCAGCCAGCACCAGCGACACGCCGCAGAACCACAGCACACGCCTTCGCAACCAGCGAGAGCGTTCCGCCTCATATTCCTCCCGAAAGTCCATGGTCAGCGTGGATGTCATGGAGACCTCGGCAACCTGCGGGCCCATAGACTAACGAAAACGCCAAGCCAGCGCGGCGAGGGCCACGAACGCCGGGTGTCAGTTGGCGGATAGTCCGCAGCACGCCGAGCGGTGGGGACGGATTACGGCATAAGGAAATCGCGGACGAGCTGAAGTGGGCCGCACGCCTCCTCCACCGCATTGAGGATCGTGTTTTCTTCGATCAGCTTGCTGATGGCCTCGATGTCCGCGTACATCACGCGGTCATCCACCAGCGGCGGGACCGCCTGCCGGATGAGGTCGTAGGCGATCTTCGTTCCTTGGCCGGGCTTTCTGCCTTCGTGGAACTCCATGGCTTGGGCGGCGCACATCATCTCGATCGCCAGCACGTTGCGCACGTTCTTGAGGATTTCCGTGCACTTGCGCACCGCGATCGGTCCCATGCTCACGTGATCCTCCTGATCGGCCGAGACGCTTATGGAATCGACGGAGGCGGGATGGGAAAGGACCTTGTTCTCGCTGACCAAGGCGGCGGCGGTGTACTGGGCGACCATCAGGCCGCTGTTGAGCCCCTTGCCCTCCACGAGGAAGTCCGGCAGGCCGGAGAGCGCGGGGTTGAGCAGGCGATTGGTGTGGCGCTCGGAGAGATTGGCAACTTCGCTCATGGCGATGCACAGGTAGTCAATGACGAGGCCAACTCCCTGGCCGTGGAAGTTGCCGGCTGCGTAGTACTCGCCCTCATCGGCGAAAAACAGCGGGTTGTCCGCCGCGGAGTTCATCTCGGTGGTGACGACGTTGCGGGTAAACTCGAGAGTCTCGAAGGACGGGCCGAGGATCTGCGGGGTGCAGCGCATGGAATAACCGTCCTGCACCTTGCCCGTCTTGTTGGCCATGATCTCGGAATCGGTGAACAGCTTCAGGACGTTGGCGGCAACCACGTTCTGCCCGGGATGAGGTCGCGCCCGATGAGGCGAGGGATGGAAAGGCTTCTCCACCGCACGCAGGGCATCCAGCGCCATCGCGCTGGCGATCAGGGCGTTCTTCAGAAGGTCCTGGGCATCGTAGATGAGCAGGGCCGCCCCCGCGGTCATCATCTGCGAACCGTTGATCAGTCCGAGCCCTTCCTTGTAGGTGAGATCGGTGGGCTCCACGCCGGCTCGCTTCATTGCCTCCGCGCCGGTCATCAGCTCGCCTTTGTAGAACGCCCGACCCTCGCCGATGGCGACTTCCGCGAACTGGGAAAGCGGCGAAAGATCGCCGCTGGTGCCGACCGAACCTTTTTCGTTGATGTAGGGCACCACCCCCTTGTTGATCATATGGATGATGGTGTCGATCAGCTTCAGCCGAACGCCCGAATAGCCCTTGGCCAAAGTGTTGGCGCGGCAGGTCATCGCGCCGCGGACGACATCCTCGGGTTGAGGATCTCCCACGCCCGCGGAATGGCTGTAGATGATGCGGCGTTGAAGCTCGGCGCTCTGCTCGGCGGTGATCCGGATGCGGGCGAGCTCCCCGATGCCGGTGGTGATGCCATAGAGCGCCTTGTCCTCGGCGACGAATCTCTCAAGCAGTTGGCGCGAGTTGCCCATTCTCTCCCGGGCCTGGGGGGAGACGGAGACGATCGCTCCATTTCTGGCCACGTCGGCGACCTGCTCGATCGTGAGATTGCATCCGTCGAGAACAACTTCCATGAGTGATCCTTTCCTGCCCCCCTCTGCCTGCGGTTGTGTACGGGAAGGCACAATCTGGCGTCGGTGATGTTAGGGCCGACGTCGCGGGTGTGCGAGCCAAGCGGGGTCAGGGGATAGGGCGGGGAGCGACGAAGAAGCCCCTAGACGGCAGTGCCCGGGCTTTGGCCGTCATGGATGGGATTCAGACGGATCTTCAGCGGATCACCGGCTGAACAACGCGATGGTCGCGCCGGTAGGGTCGGTAATGACGGAGAACCGGCCGGTGTCGGGGATGTCTGCAGGCGGCATCTCGATCTTCGCCCCCAGTGCTTCGGCCTTCTTCGTGCTGGCCTCCACATCATCGACGGCGATGTAGCTCATCCAGTTGGCGGGCACGCCTTCGAACTGCTCGCCGGCCATCTGGAACATGCCGCCGATCTGCTCCTCGCCTGCCTTGAGGACGGTGTAGATCCCGCACTCGCCGATGTCGACGTCTTCGGTCTTCCAGCCGAGGAGCGACGTGTAAAACTCCTTCGCCGCCGCGACGTCACGGGTCATCAACTCGTTCCAGCAGAAGGTGCCGGCGGCGGGGGGTGACTTGGTTGCTTCAGACATCTGTTTCTCCTTGGTCTCGGGATGATGCGGGTTGCCGGCTTGGTCGGCCGGAGCAAAGTCGGCCGCGGCCCGATGCACATGAGACGGCCGGCGTTTATCCTAACATAATGCGAACGTGTTGGGCCGCCGGATCGAGAGCCGATCGCCTCGCGGGCGACTTGATGTGCAGAACCTCGCCGTCGGCCGGCACGGCGCATTCCGGATCTTGCTGGTGGGTTGCACTGATCACTCCCCAAGCAGTCCGACCATCTTGGCCATGATCCTGATCTTCTCCGACATCGATGGCGGGGGCGGGCTCTCGCCGTTGTGGTGCAGCACGAGCAGCGTCTGATCATCGTCCGGCGCCTCTCCGCCGCGATGAGCATCGGCACGGCCAGTCAACTCCTGCACGAACACCTCCGGCTCGGTCGGGCCGATGTCAGCTGCCAACTCGAGCAATCCCGCTTCGCCCAGGCGGGCCCCGTCCCGATCGCGGGCCTCGATCAGTGAATCGGTGTAGAGCAGGACCAGGTCACCCCGCCCCAGCTTCACCGCAAACTGCGAATACTCGGTGGGTTGGATCACTCCCAGCGGCAGGTTTCGCACGGATTCGGCCTGCCAGGACATGTGCTCATCGAGCAGCCGCCAGGTATTCGTCTCGGCGCTGTACCACAGCGGCCGGGGATGGCCCGCGTTGCAGATGATCAGATGATCAGTAGGCGCGAAGTAGGTCGCGAGCAGGGCGGTTGCGAATCTTCCCGATTCCGCCAGCCGGTTGAATTCCCGGTTCAGCGCCCGAGCCAGTTTGGTCTGATCGACGGTGTTGATGTGCTTGCGGAGCAGAGCACGCAGGCGGTCCGCCACATCGGCGGCTGAATCACCGTGCCCGGACACATCGGCGATCGTGAAGCGGGAGATCTTCCCCATGCCGCAGAGTGACAGGTAGTGAATATCTCCGCCTCGCTCCTGGGCGTGATACGGCTCTGACGAGATCCAGCCGTCGATGCCCGGCACGGTGATTCCGCTCTGTATCTCACGGTTGCCTCCCCACACTTCCATGCATTGCAGCGCATGGGATTGGGCCTCCTTGCGTCCCATCTCGTTTTGAGTAGTTGCCGTGGTCATCCGGAGACCTCCGCTTCGGCTCGGCCTGCTGGGCTTGGGATGCAGGCAATCGGATCGGTTGAACAACCGCCGACGTGGGTGAGAGGATTCCAACAATCCCCAGATATCCGGCGGCTTGCGGCCGTGTCGGACGGTCCCGCCGGGCCGGCAGGACCCGGGCTCGTCACGCCGGTTTGCGTGAAAAGGTGGATTTCGCCGATTTCTTGAACCAACTGGCGAGGTTGCGCGACCAGGGAGTTGCCATGACCCGAACCAGCCGGGACATCCTGGACGAATGGCTGGTGCTTCGGTGCCAGGGGCGGGATGCCGAGGCGCTTCGCGAACTGGTCCGGCGCTATCAGCCGCGAATCTGGCGGCAGGCCATGTACCTCACCGGCCGGCGCGAAGGGGCCGAGGAGGTCGTCCAGGAAACCTGGCTGGCGATCGTGCGCGGCCTGCCGCGACTGCGCGATCCGGCGGCGTTCAGGTCGTGGGCCTGCCGCATCGTCTCGCGGCGCAGCGCCGACTGGATCCGTCGCCGGCAGCGCGATCGAGCGCGGACCGATCATGCGCTGGATCCGGACGAGGCGGCCGACGCGCCCGACGCATTGCCTGCGGCGGGGGATGAACTGCAGAAACTTCGACGCGCCATCCGCAATCTTCCAGCGCATCTGCGCTGCGTGCTCGGCATGCATTACCAGGACGGGCTGAGCGTATGTGAGATCGCCTACGCCCTGGACATCCCGGCCGGCACCGTCAAGTCCCGACTGCATCACGCGCGCAACACACTGAGAGAAACACTCGAAAGGAAATAGAGATGAAGGACATCGATAAATCCATCCGTGCCGCGCTCGCGGCGGAGGATCGAGAGTTGTTTGAAGAATTCGGCGGTGAGCAGTCGCTTTTTGAGATGATCGCGGAGAGCTTTCGCGGTCGCCAGCGCTGGTTGATGATCGGGATGCACTGCAACATGTTCGTGCTCGTCGCGCTGGCGGTGGTTTCGGCGATCGAATTCTTCCGGGTCGAATCAACTCGGGCGATGATCGCCTGGGCAACCGGGTTCATTGTCGGTTGCCTGGGTACATGGACCATAAAGCTCTGGTGGTGGACGCGAACCGATAGGAACGCCCTGACCCGCGAGATCAAACGCGTGGAGCTTCAGATCGCAAGGCTGGCGGCGCGCCTGCGGCCCGCTGATGACGCGGCGGAATCCTCCTGATCGCCCCTCCCGACCGGTCGTGTCATCTCGATGGGCTGCAGGCTATCATGCCGCTTGACAGTGCATGCCCGTCCTCCGCTGGAGCATCGAGATGACTACCACGAGCAGCACACGCACCGTTCAGGCTCCCCGTGGCCCGACGAAGACCTGCAAGACCTGGCAGGCCGAGGCCGCCATGCGCATGCTCATGAACAACCTCGACCCGGAAGTGGCCGAGAAACCCGAAGAGCTGGTGGTCTATGGCGGGCGGGGGCAGGCCGCCCGATCGTGGGAGGCCTTCGACGCCATCGTAGATTGTCTCAAGAAGCTCGAGCCGGATGAGACGCTGCTCGTTCAGTCCGGCAAGCCGGTGGGCGTGGTGCGCACCACCACCGACTCGCCGCGGGTGATCATCGCCAACTCCAACCTCGTCCCGCACTGGGCGACGCAGGAGCACTTCGACGAGCTGGCCGCCAAGGGCCTGATCATGTTCGGCCAGATGACCGCCGGCTCGTGGATCTACATCGGCACGCAGGGCATCCTCCAGGGAACCTACGAGACTTTCGCCGAACTGGCACGCCAGCATTACAACGGCACGCTCAAGGGCACGCTCTCCGTCACCGGCGGCTGCGGCGGAATGTCCGGCGCGCAGCCGCTGGCTGTCACCATGAACGAAGGCGTATGCCTGTTGGCGGAAATGTGCATCGAACGGCTGGAAAAACGCGTGCACGATCGCTATCTCGACTTCATCGAGCGCGATCTGGACACTGCGATCCAGCGCGCCGTCAAGGCGAAGGAAGCCGGCGAGGCGATCTCCATCGGGTGGCTGGGCAATATCTGCGATCTGCTGGAAGAACTCATCAAGCGCAACATCATCCCCGAAGCGCTTACCGACCAGACCTCCGCCCACGATCCTCTCAACGGCTACTACCCGCAGGGCCTGACCCGCGAGGAGGCCGATGAGCTGCGCGAGAGCGATCCGAAGGAGTACGTCCGTCTCTCGACTGATTCAATGACCCGGCACGTCAAGCTGATGGTCGTCCTCCAGACCCGCGGCTCCAAGACGTTCGACTACGGCAACAACATCCGCCAGCGGGCCTACGACAACGGCTATCAGGAAGCGTTCAGCTTCCCCGGCTTTGTGCCCGAATACATCCGGCCGCAGTTTTGCGTAGGTCGCGGGCCGTTCAGGTGGTGCGCGATTTCGGGTGATCCCGAGGACATCTACGCCACCGATCAGGCGATCCTCGACCTCTTCCCCGACCCCCGGAAGTATGAGTCGCTCCACCGATGGATTCGCATGGCCCAGGAGAAGGTCGCGTTCCAGGGCTTACCGTGCCGCATCTGCTGGCTGGGGCTGGGCGAGCGCGACAAGGCCGGTTTACGCTTCAATCAGATGGTGCGAGAGGGTGTTGTGGGGGGGCCGATCGTCATCGGCCGGGATCATCTCGACTGCGGCTCCGTCGCCTCACCAAACCGCGAAACCGAAGGCATGCTCGACGGCACGGATGCGGTCAGCGACTGGCCGCTGCTCAACTTCGCGGTGAATACCGCAAGCGGCGCGAGCTGGGTCAGCTTCCACCACGGCGGGGGAGTGGGCATCGGCTTCGCCCAGCACGCCGGCCAGGTCATCGTCTGTGACGGCACGCCCGAGGCCGACGAGCGCATCAGGCGCGTGCTCTACAACGACCCGCTGATGGGCATCTTCCGCCACGTCGACGCCGGCTACGACCTCGCCAAAAAGTGCGCGGAGGAGAACAACGTCCACATCCCAATGGACGGAGAATGACCCTGTATGACCACAGTCTGGCGCAAGAAGGCCTACGAGATGTTCGGCTTTGAGCCCGGATCCTATTCCTACGCGCATGGCAAGGTCGATCTCTTCGCGGATTTGCTCGAGATGGCCAGGCGTGCCGCGCGAACAGGCGACTCGGCCATGCTTGATCGCGTTTTTGAGTACGTCGGGTGGGCGGATAAGCAGATCGCCGAGAATCTGCGATCGAGCGCAGATATCACTTTCTTCATTCCTATGTTCAGCGATGACGAGCTCCTGCGCGAGGCATCGAAGCGGCTTTCGCCCGCGGTACTGGAGGCAAAACGCGCGCTTGCACTCGAGACCGCCGACTGAGCTCGGTGAGCTTCCCTCATGCAGGCCGGGATTCCAGGCGGGTGAGTCGCAGCCGGAAGACAGACGATGACAGTGAGCGACGATGAGCTTTGGGCGGAAGGCTACAAGATTCCGTGGGACGATCCCGATTTCAGCCGGCGAATGCTGGCCGAGCACCTGTCGCAGGAGCACGATCTGGCCAGCCGGCGAACCGAGTGGATCGACAAGCAGGTGGAGTGGATTCACACCCGAATCGTCGGCGGGAAACCGGCTCGGATACTGGATCTGGGCTGCGGGCCGGGGCTGTATGCGCATCGACTGGCCGGTCTTGGCCATCACTGCCGGGGAATCGATTTCGGCCCCGCATCGATCGAGCATGCCCGCGAGCACAACCCCGATCATTCACGGTGCGAGTTCGTGCACGGCGATATGCGTCACGCGGATTTCGCGGGGCCGCATGATCTCGGGATGATCCTCTACGGCGAGTTCAATGTCTTCCCCCCCCACAATGCAACCGCGATACTGCGGAAAGTGCACGCCAGTCTCGTGCCGCGGGGGAAGCTGATCATCGAGCCGCAGACGCTGGAGGTGGTCGAAGCCACCGGCCGGGCCGAGCCGTCCGAGCAGCAACTGGAATCGGGCCTGTTTTCCGATCGACCGCACGTGTGGCGGACCGACAATCGATGGCTTCCCGACCACAAGGTCGCGGTGCAGACGTTTACCATCACTGATCGCGACACCGGCGCTCGGCAGGTCTATCGCTCCACGACGAGGGCGTGGTCGGATGGCGAGTTGAGGGAGGCCCTGGCGAGCGCGGGATTCTCTGATGTCTCACGCTGCGCCGACTGGCCGTGCGACACGGACAGCCTGGTGCTGTGGATCGCGGACAGGTAGGCCGCACGCCGCGGCGACCGACCGATCGTCACCAAGAGACGGGAAGTCTGGCCGCCTTTCCCCGAACTGATAGCGACAGCGTCACGCCGCCTTCTTCGCCACGCCCAGCTTCGCGAGGATGTCCTCCATCAGGCACCATTTGGTGAAGGCCGACTGCAGGAGGTTGAGGCCCACGAAGGCGGTGAAGTACAGCCAGTAGAGGCTGTGGAAATGCGCCAGGGCGACTGACGCCAGAACTAACACGCCCGCGATCGCTCGGATCCACTGCTCCATCTTCATCTGCGTATCTCCAGATGTTGACGGGTGTACCATACAACGGGCTGCGCAGTTTGGCACGCGGAGCGCCCCCGATCCATCGAGCTGCCGCCTGAGCGGAACCTGACCTTCCGCGCCCCATTCTGCTTTTCTTCAACCCGATGGGAGGTTCGTGGCGACGATATGGACATGACGGGCACGATAGTTGGATCGGAGCAACCGACACTGGAGACGGAACGTCTGGTGTTGCGGCCGCTTACGCCTGATGATGCGCCGGCGGTCTTCCGGCTGTATTCCGACGAGGCGGTGACGGCGTTCCTCGGCTTTGACGCGCTCAAGGACGAAGAGCAGGCGGCGGAGATCATCCGCGAAGCAATCCAGCGCTTCGAAGAGCGGCGAGGGATGCGATGGGGGATCATCCTCCGCCAGACCTCCGACCTCATCGGCACGTGCAGCTACAAGCGCTGGGAGTGGGCGCGTGCCTCGAGGGCCGAGCTGGGCTGCGATCTGCTGCGCGCTTACTGGGGGACCGGCCTGATGACCGAAGCTCTGCGCGAGACGATCCGTCTCGGCTTCGAGGTGACGGGCGTGAACCGGATCGAGGCGATGGTGTTCGAAGGGGCCGAGCGGTCGGTGACGTTGCTGAACAAGCTGGGCTTCCAGCTTGAGGGCGTCCTCCGCGACCACGGCTACCTCAACGGCCGCCTCTGCGATGACATGGTGTTCTCCCTCCTGAAGCGGGAGTGGGAGGAGCAGACGGGCGATCTCGCTTGATGCCCTCTTCCGGGGGCGGTAGGCTTTTTGCCGGGTGATCCGTCGCGGGGTTGAACCCGCCTTGGACGGGGCGTGTATATTTCCTTTTCCGCGCCTCCGGCGGCGTCAGGCGGCCGGGCGGCGCGGGGCGAAACTGGACTGAGCTTCTTTGACCGGGAGCTGGATATGTCGGAGTTGATGATTCGTGCCACGGGTCTGAGCAAGCACTACGGGCCGCTGGCCGCGGTGGCGGATGTGTCCTTCAGCATCGCCCGCGGCGAGGTGGTGGCCTTCCTCGGCCCCAACGGGGCGGGCAAATCCACGACCATGCGCGTGCTGACGGGTTTCACCGCTCCTACCCACGGGAAGGCGGAGATCGCGGGCATCGACGTGGCGAAGAACCGCATCGAGGCGGCGGCGAAGGTGGGTTACCTGCCCGAAAACGGGCCGCTCTACGCCGACATGACGCCGCTGGGACTGCTGCGGTTCTTCGGAAGCGCCCGCGGCCTGGCGAAGGGCACGTTGAACGATCGCATCGCTGAGGTCGTCAAGCTCTGCGCTCTGGCGGGGGTGATGGAGAAGCCCATCTCCAAGCTTTCCAAAGGGTACCGGCAGAGGGTAGGCATGGCCCAGGTGCTGCTGCACGAGCCGGAGGTGCTCATTCTGGACGAGCCGACGGCGGGGCTCGATCCCAACCAGATCCACGAGGTGCGGAACCTGATCCGCGAGCTGGGCCGGTCCAACACGATCCTGCTCTCCACGCACATCCTTCAGGAGGTCGAGGCGGTTGCGGATCGGGTGATATTCATCCACGAGGGTCGGATTATCTTCGATGACTCGATCGAGGCGTTCAGGTCCGGCAGCGCATCGCTGGATGATCGGTTCCGGGATCTCACCGCGGCCTAGCCGCGCAGCCATTCCCCTCTCCCTTGAGGGAGAGGGTCAGGGTGAGGGTGGATTATGCGAACTGTGAAATGTGCCAAAGACCGACGTATATGCAACGGATGTCCAGGCCCACCCCCTCGCCCCCTCCCTTGGAGGGAGGGGGAAACGACTACTGCCGAACGCGCAGTCTATCTCAATTCCGACCTGTATGAGTAGTTGGAAAGGAATGTGAACATGCCATCTCATGCTCGCATGATCTGGGCGGTGTTCAGGCGGAACTTCCTCGCGTACTTCATGAACCCCACGGGCTACGTGTTCATCACGGTGTTCATCCTGCTGGGGGCGATGGCGGCGTTCTGGCAGGTCGGGTTCTTCATGAACAACCTGGCCAACCTCGACCAGCTCAACGCGTTCTTCCCCATCCTGCTGCTGTTCTTCATTCCCGCCCTGACCATGAACGTATGGGCGGACGAGCGCAAGCAGGGTACGGACGAGCTGCTCTTCACCCTGCCGGGGCCGGATGTGGACATCGTGCTGGGCAAGTACCTGGCGGTATTGGGAATCTACACCGTGGCGGTGTTCTTCTCGCTAAGCCACGTGATCATCCTGTCATACCTGGGCGATCCGGATTGGGGGCTGATGATCGCGAGCTACATCGGCTACTGGCTGGCGGGCGCGGCGCTGCTTTCGGTGGGCATGGTCGCCTCGCTGCTGACGGGCAACACCACGGTGGCCTTCATCCTCGGCGCGGGCTTCTGCGCGGCACTGGTGTTCATTCACCAGGTTGAGAACATCTTCGGCGGGCGCGGCTCGGAGCTGATCCGCAACATCGGCCTGGGCGCACACTTCCGGCCGTTCGGGGACGGAGTGATCCCGCTCAGCGGTGTGTTCTACTTCCTCGCTCTCACTGTGGTGATGCTGTACGTAAACGTGATCCTGGTGGGACGTCGCCATTTCGGCGGAGGCGAAGGCGCGGCCGGGCGGATGACGCACCTTCTTGTGCGGGCCGCCGCCCTGGCGGTGATCGGGATCACTCTGGGCGTGCTCTGCGAGCGGTGGGGGGCGTACGCCGATGCCACCGCCGAACGGCTGCACACGCTTCAGCCGCAGACGATCGACCTGATCGATCAGATCCCAGAAGACCGGCCGGTCTTCATCCAGGCATTCTTCAGCAAGGACATACCCGAAAGTTACGTCCGCACGCGCAAGAACCTGCTGAACCTGCTGGAGAGGTTCGATGATATCGGCGGCGACCGGATCCGCGTCGCGGTGCATGAGACCGAGCCGTACACGGAGGCCGCGGCCGAGGCGGCGGAGAATTACGGCATCACCCCGCGCCCGGTCATGTCCGTGGAGGCGAGCCGGCGCGGCACGACCGAGGTCATACTCGGACTGGTCTTCACCTCCGGCCCGGAAGAGTTCGTGATTCCCTTCTTCGACCGCGGCCTGCCCGTGGAGTATGAGCTTGCTCGCTCGGTGAGGGTGGTGAATCGCACGCAGCGCAAGAAGCTGGGAATCGTCTCGACGGAAGCGGGGGTGTTCGGGGGGTTTGATTTCCAGACCATGCGGAGCTCGCCGGACTGGGCGTTTGTCGCGGAGTTGCGCAAGCAGTACGAAGTTGAGCGAGTGCCGCCGGCGGTTCCGTATCCGGACGATCTGGATGCGGTTCTGGCGGTGATGCCCTCCACGCTCACCCAGGAGCAGATGGATCCGCTGGCCGATGCGATTCTCAGCGGCACGCCGACGCTGATCTTCGATGACCCGTTTCCCGCGTTCAATCTGAGCCTGGCTCCGATGCTGCCCAAGGAAGCGAACCGCAACCCGTTCATGCAGCAGAACCAGCCGCCTCCCGAGCCGAAAGGCAACTTCGATGCACTGCTCGGTCAGATCGGGTTGAGCTGGGGCCGGTCGGGCATTGTGTGGTCGGGGGTGAATCCGCATCCGGGGATTTCCGACGCCCCGCCGGAGATCGTGTTCGTATCGCCCGCCAGCGAGAACCCGCAGCCTTTCAATCCTGAAGCAATCGTGTCCTCCGGTCTGCAGGAAGTTGTCATGCTGTATCCGGGGGCGGTGCGCGGCGATCGGGACGTGCCGGGTGCGAACCTGACCCGGACCGCCCTGCTGTCAACCGGCGCCACCTCCGGCAGCACGGACTTCAGCCAGCTTGTGCGCCGCGACATCTTCGGCATGTCGGTCAACCCGAACGTGAGGCGCTACATGTCGCCCCAGCAGTACGTGCTGGCGATGCAGGTGACCGGCGCGATTCCGGCCGATGCGCCCCCCGAGAATGAGGAACCGGGGTCACAGTCGACGGAAGCAGCGACTCGCAACATCAATGTGATCTTCGTGTCCGACGCGGACATCGTCTCGGAGACATTCTTCAATCTCAGGCGGCAGGGAATGGAGGGGCTCAACTTCGATAACGTCACCTTCGCGCTGAATTGCATCGATGTCCTGGCAGGGGATGAGTCGTTCGTCTCGCTCCGCAAGCACCGGCCACAGCACCGCACGCTGAGCCGGGTGGAGGATCTGAACCGGGAGTTCCGCGATAATCAGGCCGCGGAACGCGAAGTGGCGGAGGCGAAGGCCGCCGATCAGCTCCAGCAGGCCCAACAGCAGCTTGATCAGAAGGTGCAGGCGGTGCGGGAGCGGACGGACCTGGACGAGCAGGCCAAGGCGATCATGCTCCGCAATCTCGAGCAGGTCGAGAATCGCCGGCTGGATGTCGTGGAGATGACCATCGAGCAGGAGAAGGAGCAGGCGATCGCGAAGGCGAGGACGGAGATGGAGACCGCCATCGCGGGCGTGCAGAGGACCATCAAGTGGTGGGCCGCGATCCTGCCCCCGATCCCCACCCTGCTGCTGGCGGTGGGCTTCTTCGCTTACCGGTATCAACGCGAAAAAGTGGGGGTGTCGGAGCGCCAGCTTGTGAGGGCCAAGTCATGAATCAGTTGGCAAAGACCGCAGGAATCGTTGTCATCGCCGTAGTGCTGGTGGTGCTCGTATGGGCCACGGCCCCCGTTGCGCCGGAACTGGATCGTTTCGATGATCAAGGCGAGCCGTTCTATCCCGATTTCACCGATCCGCTGAAGGCGGCTTCGCTGGAAGTGATCGACTACGACGAGGAGTCCGGAACCGCCCGCCCCTTCAAGGTCCAGTTCAAGGATGGAGTGTGGTCCATCCCCTCGCACTACGACTATCCGGCCGACGGTGAAGATCGACTGGCCGCGACCGCCGCCGGCGTGATAGATCTGAAGAAGGACGTGATCCAGTCGGATCGGGGGCGGGACCACGAAGTGCTGGGGGTCATTGATCCGTTGGATGAGACCACGCCCACGCTGACCGGGCGGGGGCAGCGGGTGACGTTGCGGGATCAGGCCGGCGCGGTGCTCGCGGACTTCATCATAGGTCACGAAGCCGAGGGCAAGCAGGGTTTCCGCTACGTGCGCCTTCCGGACAAGAAGCGAACTTACGCGGTGAAGGTTGATGTCGATCTGTCCACGCGCTTCGCAGACTGGATCGAAACGAACGTCCTGGACGTGAGTTCCTACAACATCACGGAAGTGCAGGTCGACGACTACACGATCAACGAACAGACCGGCCGAGTGGAATCGGCGGGCAGCATTCAACTGGCCAGGGATGAGGCGAACAAGTGGCGCTTGGCCGATCTGCCCGAAGGTCGCGAACTGGACGAGGCGAAGGTGCGTTCGATGCTCTCGGCGGTGTCGGGGCTGACCATCACCGGCGTTCGCCCCAAGCCCGAGGCGCTGACCGCGGACCTGCGGGCCAAGGAGAACCTGAACCTCGATCTGCCCACGCGACTGTCGCTGCAGTCAAAGGGTTTCTTCATATCCCATGACGGCCGGCTGCTGGCGAACGAAGGCGACGTGACCGTGGGTACGAAGAATGGCGTGCGCTACACGTTGCGTTTCGGCGAGGTGCTGTACGGTGAGGGGCTCGCCGTCTCCGCGGGCAGCGAGAATGAAGCGGAAACCGGTGAATTCGAGTCAGGGGAATCCGGCGAGACCGGTCAGACGGAGAACCGCTACCTGTTCGTCACCGCGATATTCGATGAAGCGCTCCTGCCGCCCCGCCCCGTGCCGCCGGCTGAAGGCGCGGCCGAAACGGAGTCTGTCGAGGAACCCTCAGAGGAGGAGACCGCCGACCCCGCCATGAGCGCATATGAGCAAGAGCTGGCGGCGTGGGAGGAGCAGGTCGAGGAGGGCAGGGAGAAGGCCGGGAAGCTCAATGATCGCTTCGCGGCGTGGTATTACGTCATCTCCGCCGAGGACTTCCAGAATATCCGGCTCGACATGGAACAACTGACGAAGGAGGCGAAGGACCCGCAGACTCAACCGCCGGCAGCGAGGTAGTGAGTCGACCGCGACGCGCGAAACCTGTCGCGGATTGCCATGCGCATCAGGCACCGTTCAAGCGTGCCCGGCCTTCTTCAGCTTGCGCGGAGTGCGTTTGCCGATGGGCACGTGGCGGCGTTCTTCGAGGACTTGAGCGAGGGAGGAATGTCCGGGCAGGCCGCGGCGTCCGTCGCGGAGGGCGACATCGATGGCGGCCCAGTTCTCGTTGGGGTTGGGGGCGTCTTCGACCTTTCCCGAGAGGGTTACGGGCCAGTGTCCGGTGCGGTAGTAATGTGCATCGGCCCACTTGAGGATGAGTTTCAAGGTGAGGCGGGTGTTGCCGCGGCGGTCCCACACGCCGCGATTCTCCCTGAGGAGTCTCATGAGGGTCATGCCCCCGGGGAGGTTGAGCCCGCCCTGGCGCAGTCGCTTGTCGATGGTTCCCCAGGAGATGTGCGGCGCGCCGAAGACGGTTCCGGAATCCCGATCCGGCCAGCGGCCGGTGATGTCGTGGTGAAGGTCGGCCCAGTCCAGCACCTGTTTCTTGGTCAGTCCCGGTTCGCGGCGCCGGAGGTTCTGCATGCCGCCGGTTTTTCGAATCAGTTCGCTGAGACTGCTGCCGCCGGGCAGGCCCCGCCCGCCCCGGCGCAGCCAGCGATCGACGGTGCTCCAACTAATGTCCGGCCCGCCGATGACCGGTCCGGAATCGCGCCCCGGCCACTTTCCGGTCCGTTCGAAATGGGCTCTGGCCCACCGCTTGATCTCCGCGATCGACAATCGTGGTGTTTTGTCTGTCATCGGTCCCCACTCTGACCATCCCCGGCCCGCACGAACATCCCCCCGGCCCGGCCGGCCCCACGGCCCGGCTCCAACATCATACCACAGGAACCGGCCGATCCCGATGGCCCGTAGGCGGTTTTTCGAGGACCATCTCGCCGCAGTGAAATCCGGATGAGACGTACGGGGGTGCCAGGGGCGATGCGACCCGGATTCCACTTTTGCGGTGATCACCCGGGAGGGCTAAAATACATAATTACCCGCTTTCCCCGCCGCCGGAGGCACCCGTATGGATCGCGAACGACTGAAAGAGGTTCACCAGACCGACCTCACCGAGAGCAACATCAACGAGGATTTCGTTGACTGGCTGAAGACCAAGGGCCCCTCGTGGCTCCTGACGATCCTCATCTGCATCATCGCTTACGTGGTGATTATCCGATTCAAGCAGCACCGGGTGGTCCATGAAACCAGCGGCTGGAATGAGTTTCAGGAATGCCGCCTTCCGGGGGCGTTTGAGGACGTTGCCAACGAGTACGGGGATCTCGAGGGTCTGTCGCTGCTGGCCCGCCTTCAGGCCGCCGATATGAGGATGGCGATCGTTCTGCGGGGCTACGAGCTCGACACCGGGCTGATCACCGGCGGCGATGAGGGCGAGGGGGATGAGCCGCCGCCGGAACCGGAGCCCGTGGCTCTGACCGAAGAGAGCCGGGCGAAAAAGCTCGCGCTGGCGGATCAGCTCTATCAGGAGGTCCTGGAGTACGATGATCAGGCTCCGGCCAGAACCCTGTTCTTCGTCAACGCCATTACGGGGCGGGCGGCCGTGGCCGAGGCCCGGGGAGAGTTGGACGACGCCCGCGGTTGGTGGGAGCAGGCGGCGGAGCGGGTCGAACCGTACGATGCGGATCTGGCCCAGCAGTTCCGGCGACGGGTGGAGACGCTCGACGCGGAAACGGCGATGTTCAAGCTGCCAACGGAGGCCGAGATTCAAGCCCGGCAACTGGGGAGAACGCAGCCTACGCCGCTCAACTTCGAAGAAGCGTTCCGCGACCTGCTTCTGGAAAGCCCCATCGACGGCGAGTGATGCCTCCGGCCGACCCGAATCGCGACCGTCCGGATCAGGGCAGCGAATTGCTGAATCGTGGTGGCAAGATCGACCGAGAGGCGTTGCTTGCGCTCTATGAACAAGCCGAAGGCGATGATGATGCTCCCGTCACCGCCCGCTTCGTTCTTTCTCGAGATCTGAACAAGCGGCTGGATCGTTACCTGGTCGATCGCATTCCCTTCCTAAGCCGAACCAGCCTGCAGCGGCTGATCGGGGAGGAGGCGGTGACGGTGAACGGGCGGCTACCAAAAGCCTCGACGCGGCTTCGGCGGGGCGATGTGGTGGTGGTCGTTCTTCCCCCGCCTCCCAGCAAGGACATTCCCGCCGAGGAGATCCCCCTGGACATCCTCTTTGAGGACGACGACCTGATCGTGATAAACAAGCAGGACGACATCATCGTTCACCCGGCCAGAGGCAACCTCGCCGGCACGATCATCAACGGCCTCGCCTGGCACTTCCAGCATCACAGCGGCGGCGCATTGTCATCGGTGGGTGAGGAGTTCGCCCGGCCCGGCGTGGTGCATCGGCTGGACCGCCATACCACCGGCGTGATGGTCGCGGCGAAGTCCGACACCGCACACTGGCGCCTGGGGCATCAGTTCGAGCATCGCAGGACCGAGAAGCGGTACCTGGCCGTGGTGCACGGCCGGATGGAGCCGCACGCGGATGTAATCGACCTGCCGCTGGGCAAGCATCCCACGATCCGGCAGAAGTACGCCGTGCGCTGGGATGAGACGGGCAAGCCGTCGGTGACGATCTACCGCATTCGCGAGCTGTATGACGGTTTTACTCTGGTCGAGCTGGAGCTGAAGTCCGGGCGCACCCATCAGATCCGCGTGCATCTGTCGCATCTGGGATATCCGATCGTCGGCGATGACATGTACGGCGGAAGGCACATCACCGTCGGCGATCTTGTCGGCCCGCAGGGAACGGCGGAATTGTCGCCGCGTGAGCCGGTCATTACCCGACAGGCCTTGCACGCGGCGATGCTGGGGTTCACTCATCCCATCTCGAATAAGCTCATGTCTTTCCAGGCTCCCCTGCCTGAGGATATGAGGCGAATGGTGCGTCTGCTCAGGGAACGTGGAGACCCCAGGCCGGTCAAGGTGGCGGGAGCGACGATTGACCTGGAGCGGGCGATCTCTGCGTAACGGTGCGGAGAGGCCGGACCGTGATGACGTAATACCTGTGGCGGGTTGTGACGGGGGGGGCAGCACGCCATTCCATCTTCCGGCTCGCCCCGGCTTCGCCGGCAGCATTCTTGCTCTTCGGGCACCGACGCTTCGCCTGCCGCCTTAACCGTGCGCGGCGTATTATGCCTCTTGCGTGGCCCCCGCCAGCCTCGCGGTCAAATACCAGCACAGCGATGCGCTGCCCGGGCGCGGCGCGGCGGGGAAGCGGAGGCACGCTGCGCCGCCCTTCTTGAACTCCATCTCCATTCCGCCTTCATCCCCGGTCAGAAAATAGGCCACGAGTTCGCTGAAGCTGGGCTCGTGGCCGACGATCGCAACGACCGTCTCGGCCGGGAACTGCTGAAGGGCCTCGCACACCGTTGCGCTTGCGGCTCCCTCCAACTCGGGGCAGGGGGTCGGCTCCGGCCAGCCGGCGTGCTCGGCGAGCAGCTCGGCCGTCTGCCACGCCCGGACGTAGCGGCTGCTCAGCACCGCGTCTGCCTCGGGCACCACGCGGCCCAGCAGCTCCGCCACGGCCTGAAACCGGCTCCGGCCGCGATCGCTGAGGGGACGCTGGGAATCGTCGGGCCAGCGGGATGAATCGCGCTGTTCGGCGATGGCGTGTCGTACCACGTACAGGTCCATCGGACCTCTCCTTCGCAACAGGATCCGGCAGCGGATCGTCAGGCCGGGCGGGCAGGAGCGGGCGGCGGTACAGTGTGGGGGCCATGAGCACCGAGGAATACCAACCACCGCGACCCGCCGCTGGCCTTCGGGGGCGCGTGCATGAGATCATATACGAAGCCGACACGCCTGCGGGTAAGGCATTCGATGTGGCACTGCTTGGCTGCATCGTTCTGAGTGTTTTCGCCGCGGTGCTGGAGAGCGTGGAGGCGATCAATGCCTTCTGTGGCGCTTTCCTGCGGGCGGCCGAGTGGCTCTTCACGATCCTTTTCACCATCGAATATGTGCTGCGCCTCCTGACCGTTCGCAGACCGTTGCGATACGCCCTGAGCTTCTACGGCATTGTGGATCTGATGGCGATCGTTCCCACGTACCTGAGCGTTTTCATTGCGGGCACACAGTCGCTGATCGTCATACGGGCGTTGCGTTTGCTGCGGGTATTCCGCGTTTTCAAGCTGGCCCAGTATCTGATCGAAGCGAAGCGCCTGAAGCTGGCCATGCAGGCCAGCGGACGGAAGATTGTGGTCTTCCTGGGGGTGGTGATAACGCTGGTACTGATCCTCGGGACACTTATGTACCTGATCGAAGGCGGTCCGGGCAGCCAGTTCACCAGCATACCCCGCAGCATCTACTGGGCGATCGTGACCATGACCACCGTCGGATATGGCGACATCGCGCCCCAGACGCCCGCGGGCCAGGTACTCGCCTCGGTCGTCATGATCATCGGCTACGCGATCATCGTGGTGCCCACGAGCATCGTCACCGCCGAACTGGTGGGGCTGGAGCGACAGACGGTCAGCACTCAGGCCTGTCCCGCCTGCAGCGCCGAAGGGCACGATGTCACTGCCCGCCACTGCAAGTACTGCGGGGCCGGACTTTGAGGCCAACCGAGCCGGCACGGGTGCGTTCTATTCAGCGGCTGGACGAGTCGATCCGCGTAATCGGGCGGCTAGCTCCCCTTCGTCGGCGACGATCTCAAACAGCCGCTCGACTTTCACCGCATCCAGCAATTGAAAGAGTTCCCCGGTGAGGCCGATCAGCACCGTGGGTGCACTCAGGGCATGTGCGCGGTTGCGCAGATCGATGCACATGCCCAGACCGCGGCTGTTCAGGAATTGGACGTCGCTCAGATCCAGCACGAGGCAGCGAAGGCGGCCGCGAGTCTTCTCCATTGATTTGATCACCGGTGCGGCGATGGCGGTTGCTTCCCGCTCTCCCACATTCCGGGCAAGGAACCGGGCCCGCAGCACACCGCCCTGTGCGCTGACCTCCACAGAGTGCGGGGGGCGCGATGGTGAAGCTGCTTCTTCTGCCATGGCAATCCTCGTAATGGGACCGGCGCTGCGGTCGTACCGGAGGCGGGAGATGATAGCGGATCACCAAACTGCTTGGCGATTGGCCTGCTTCCGGTGCCGGCCCACGCCCGCCGTGCGGAGGCGGGCATGACCCCTCATCATCCGGTAAAGTAACCGGTCATGAGAGCGCTCATCATCAGTAACGCGAGGATCCTGACCCTCGCCGGGGACGGTCAGCCGCGGCGGGGCGAGGCCCTGCGTGACCTGGGAGTGATCGACAACGGGCACGTGATCGTCCAAAGCGGCAAGATCACAACCATGGGGCCGGGCGATCCTCCCTCCATGGCCGAGGAACTGGAGGGCGAGCTGATAGACGCCGGGGGATGCGTGCTGATGCCCGCGTTTGTCGACTGCCATACCCATACCTGCTGGGCGGGCGAGCGGTTCGACGAGTTCGAGATGGCCCTGGCCGGAGCGACCTATCTTGACATTCTCAAGGCTGGCGGGGGGATCATGGCCACGGTTCGCGCGGTGCGGGAGGCCGAGGACCAGGCGCTGGTGACCGGGCTCTTGCAGAGAATGACGGGAATGGCCTCGCTCGGCACCGGCACCGTGGAGGTGAAGAGCGGCTATGGCCTGAACACCAGGACCGAGCTCAAGATGCTCCGGGCGATCCACGAGGCCTCGCAGCAGACCGGCCAGATCGTCCTCGGTACGTTCCTCGGCGCGCACGCCATCGACCCGGACAACCCCGAATTCATCGATCAGACCATCAACGAGACGTTGCCGGCGGTGGTGGCGGAATTCCCCGAGATCGCCTGCGATGCCTACTGCGAAGAAGGCGGGTGGTCGCTGGAGGATACGCGGCGCCTGTTCGCGGCGGCCCGGGAGCACGGATGCCGACTTCGGGTGCACACCGACCAGTTCAATCGCCTGGGTATGACCAAGCTCGCGATCGAGATGGGGGCGGTCAGCGTGGATCATCTGGAGGCCACCAGCGACGAGGACATCGCGCTGATAGCCGACAGCGACGTGATCGCGGTGATGCTGCCCTGCTCCGGGTTCCAGCTCGACGGTCGCTACGCCCCGGGGCGCCAACTGGTGGACGCGGGGGCGGCGGTGGCGATCGCCACCAACTACAACCCCGGTTCGGCCCCCACCCCGTCCATGCCCTTCGCGATCGCCCTGGCCTGCCGCAAGCTGAAGCTGACTCCCGCCGAGGCGATCGCCGCGGGCACCTACAACGCCGCTTGCGTTCTCGGGGTGCAGGATCAGGTGGGATCGATCGGGGTCGGCAAGCGGGCGGACCTGCAACTGCTGGATTGTTCGGATGAGCGGAGTCTCGCCTTCGAGCTGGCCACCGCCGGCCCGCTGGTGGTGATTGTCGACGGGCAGGTCGTGCACCTGAGGGCGGTCGGATTCGAGCCGGGCGACGCGCAATGAACGGGCCGTCGGCGGCGGGTTGTCAACCCTCGCCGGGACCGGGCTTGCCGATGGGGCCGAGGTACGCTAAATGTAGGAACACCGGGTCGCCGGTGGTGTTCGGCGCTGCGCGACCCGGGATCTGAGGAACGGGACGCCGGGGCAGATAGGGAAGGCACCACCATGTCGCAACTGGAAGAAAACGTCGTCGCAAACCGCGGCGTCTCACGTCGATCGGTTCTCATCACCATTGCCGGCACCACGCTGCTCGGCGGCTGCATGGCAAGACAGTCCTCCGTCAGCCGCCATCTGCCATCCTTCCTCGATGAGCAGCAGCCTGAGGGCGAATGGCCCGACGTGCGCGTCGCATACCTGAGGCCGAGGGAAGACTACTGGCTGGGTTGGCCCGGCACCGCGTGGAAGCCGCGAGAGTTTCGCAGAGACAGTCGGGGCATGGTGGAGGGGTTCGGACGGGAGGTGAAGGTTCGCACGGATTTCGAGTCGGACCCGCTTTATGACGAGGCCGCGGTGGCGAAATTCATCGCTTCGGTCCAGGCGGACAAGCCCAGGGCGGTGCTGCTGTTCCCGCTCCACATGAACCAGTGGCGGAACGTGGGCGAGATCGCCTCCAAGTGCGGCGCGCCGACCATCGTCTTCGCCCCCTTGGGCGTGTGCTTCACCGGCCACATCCAGCAGATCTCCAAGCAGCCCGGCGTGTACCTGGCATCCTGCGCCGATTTCGACCTGGATCCGGTGCGCTTCGGACTGAAGATGGTACGGGCCAACCACGACATCCGACGAACCCGCATCGCGGTGCTGGTGCGCAACGAGTCCAGGGATGAGACGCTTGAACCGCTGGGAGTTCAGATCCGTTACCTGCCACGCAGCCGATTTCCCGAGACTCTGAAGACCATCGAGGAAGCGGATGCCGTGCGACAGGTGGCGGAGGAGTACCGCCGGGCGGCGAGGCGAATCGTCGAGCCCACGCATAAGGACATGATCAACGCCTCGAAGAACTACTTCGCCGCGCTGAAGATCATGGAGGAAGAGGCTTGCCAGGGCATCTCCATGGACTGCCTCGGCCTGGTGTACGGACGAGAGATCCCCTGCCCGCCCTGCCTTGCCTGGTCGAAGCTGCTGGACGCGGGTATTCCGGGCGTCTGCGAGGCGGACATCAACGCGGTGATGTCCAACACCCTCTGCTGCCGGCTCCTGGACAAGCCGGGCTTCATGCAGGATCCGGTGCCGAACACCGTCGACAACACCTTCATCGGCGCCCACTGCGTTTGCCCGACCCGGTTGAACGGCTACCACGGGCCCCGCGAGACCTTCGACCTTCGCAGTCACGCCGAGTCCGACCTGGGCGTGGTGTTCCAGGTCATCTGGAAGCCGGGGCAGGACGTGACGATCATGCAGTGCGTGGGGCCGGGCAAGATGATCCTGGGCGAGGGCAAAGTGCTGCGAAATCACACTAACCCGCCGGCCGGCGGGTGCCGCACTTCCGTGGAGTTGGAGATCGACGGGCCGCCCGACACCCGGGACACCAAGGGGTTCCACCAGCTGTTCATCTATGGCCGGCACCAGCGCGATTTCGAGGCTTATGGCCAGATGTACGGAATCGCGACGGAGCACATCTAGGGGGCTGATTGCGGCAGGTCTGCCGGCCTCATACTGGCCGGGAGAGGGAAGAAATGAGTCCGTCGGTCGCCACGGCTGGTTTGACGCGCCGGGCCGAATCCCTACGATCCCCGCGATGGTCGTGACCGCCGCCACGGATATCGAAGCCGCCCACGCCGCCGCACAATGTGTGGTAAGGACCCACGAGCGCCTGGTGGAGTTCCTGGGCGCTGGTCAGACGCTGGCGGACATCGACGCATTCGTGGGTCAGACGCTCCGGGACCTTGACTGCCGCAGCGCGTTTCTTCGGTATCGCATTCCCGGCAATCCGCCCTTCCCCAGTCATTCCTGCCTGTCCCTGAACGACTGCATCGTCCACGGCACACACAACATGAGCAGCGATCCCGTGGTCCCGGGCGATCTGCTCTCCATCGACATCGGCGTGGTTCATCACGGCTGGATCGGCGATGCCGCGTGGACCTACGCCATCGAGCACGCCTCCGACCTGGGGCGGCGGCTCATGGAGTGCGGGCGCAAGTCTCTGGCCGCAGGCGTCGCGGCGATGCAGCCGGGCCGGCCCCTCATCGACTGGGCCCGGGCCGTCCAGACGCTGGTCGAAGGGGAATACGACTTCCACCTCGTGCGGGGTCTGGGCGGTCACGGCTACGGGAAAAAACTCCACGGGCCACCCTTCGTGTCCAACCGGATGCCCCGCTATCGTGCCGAATGGCCCGATGCCTGGAAGACTTTCGAGCCGGGGTTGCTGGTGGCGGTGGAGCCGATGATCGCGGTGGGAGGGCCGGAAATCGATTCGGTCCCGAAAAGGTGGCCGATCTACACGCCCGACGGGTCGCTCAGCGTGCATTACGAGGCCGACGTGCTGATCACCGAGGACGGCCCGCGCGACCTGACCGAGGGAATGCAGGACCTGCCGGACATCGTGGGAGCGTAGCGGCCCAAACCCGGGTGGGCGCAGCGCCGGGCCGGGAACAGCAACGAAACGAAAGCCGAGGCCGCCGGTATGATGAGCCGTCTGGTCCCGCGTCACCTTTGGCGTCGAATCGCCATGTCCTGATGGAGTCTTCGGCATGCTCACCAACACTCTGCTGATCGTCGCGATCTCTGCTTCGACCGTTCTCGGTCCGCCGCCCACGAGGATCGAACCCGTGGTGGAGGAGCTGCACGGGGTCGAGGTCGTCGACAACTACCGCTGGCTTGAGGCGAGCGTGAAAGAGAGCGAGGAGGTCGCTGATTGGGTGGCGGTCCAGAACGAGGCCACTTTCGCCTTTCTGGAGAGTATCCCCCAGCGGGACGCCATCCGGCAGCGCCTCACCGAACTGTGGGACTACGAGCGCTTCGGCACGCCCTTCAAGGAGGGCGGCCGGTATTACTTCTACAAGAACGACGGCCTCCAGAATCAGTACGTTCTCTATCGCCTCGATTCGTTGGACGATGAGCCGACGGTCCTTTTCGACCCCAACACCTGGTCGGAGGACGGTACCGTCGCCATGTCGGGCACGGAGTTCAGCGACGACGGAAGGTACGTGGCGTACGGAATCGCCGAGGCGGGATCGGACTGGCAGACCTGGCGGGTGCATGACATCGATGCGGGCCGCGACCTGCCCGAGGAGATCCGATGGGTGAAGTGGGGGGGCTTCTCGTGGACCCGTGACAGCAAGGGGTTCTTCTACAGCCGATACGACGCCCCTGAAGGGGGCGACATGCATCTGACCGTCAACAAGTTCCAGAAGGTTTTCTATCACCGCGCAGGGACCGCCCAGGCTGATGATGTTCTGGTCTATCACACGCCGGATCATCCGGACTGGGGATTCCAAACCACGGTTTCAGAGGACGGGCGCTATCTGATCATCGCCATCAGCACGGGAACGGACGATCGCTATCGCATCATGTACAAGGACCTTACCGAGCCGTACGGGATGCCGGTCGAGTTGATCGGCAATTTCGAGGCCGATTACTCGTTTGTGGGCAATGATGGTCCGGTCTTCTATTTCAGGAACAATCTTCACGCCCCGCTGGGCAGGCTGATCGCGATCGACATCCGCCGGCCGGAGATGGAGAGCTGGAAAACGATCATCCCTGAATGTGAAGACACCCTGCGCAGCGTGAGCCTGGTGGGCAATCTGTTCATCGCTTCGTATCTGCAGGATGCCAAGAGTGCCGTGCGGGTGTTCGCCATGGACGGAAGTCTGGTGCGGGAAATTGTCCTGCCGGGCATCGGTTCGGTAAGCGGCTTCGGCGGCAGGCGTACCGATACCGAGACGTTCTTCAGCTTTGCCAGTTTTACCACCCCGCCCACGGTTTATCACTATGACGTGGTGACCGGCCGGAGCGAGGTATTCGCCCGAACAAGGCTCGGCCTGGACGTCAGCGACTATGTCACCGAGCAGGTCTTCTACGAGAGTAAAGACGGCACGCGGGTGCCGATGTTCATCTGCCATAAGAAAGGCATCGAGCTGGACGGCAACAACCCCACTCTGCTCTATGGTTATGGCGGCTATAACCATGCGCTCACGCCGTATTTCTCCATCCAGCGGATCGCGTGGATGGAGATGGGCGGCATCTTCGCGGTGGCCAACATCCGGGGCGGGGGAGAGTACGGCGAGAAATGGCACAAGGCGGCCATCAAGCTGAACCGGCAGAAGGCGTTCGATGATTTCATCGCCGCCGCCGAATGGTTGATCGAAAACGACTACACGCAGACGAAGAAGCTTGCCATCCAGGGCGCCAGCAACGGCGGCCTGCTCGTGGGAGCGTGCATGACCCAGCGGCCGGATCTGTTCGGCGCCTGCCTGCCCGCGGTCGGCGTGATGGACATGCTCCGGTTCCACAAGTTCACCATCGGCTGGGCGTGGGTCGATGATTTCGGGTCGCCGGACAACCCCGAGGAGTTCAAGGCCCTGCTCGCCTACTCGCCCTATCACAACATCCGGCTCGGGACGGCATACCCGGCCACGCTCGCCACCACCGCCGACACCGACGACCGGGTGGTGCCGGGGCACAGCTTCAAGTTCACCGCCGCGATGCAGGCCGCCCAGGCCGGCGACGCGCCTATCCTCATCCGGATCGAAACCCGGGCCGGGCATGGCGGAGGAAAGCCCACCGCGAAGGTCATCGAGGAAACCGCCGATGAATGGGCGTTTCTCGTCAAGACATTAGACATGCAACTGCCGGCCGACCTGAACTGACGGGGGTCATCTTGATTAGAGTTGGCTGTTACATCCTGTCGGCGCTGATGCTCATCGGGGCCTGCGCATACACGATCTACGGTGCGGATCGTGGATTGGGCATTTTCTTCATCCTCTTCGCGGTGGTGTTGTCCCGTGTGCTGATCATCAACATCGCCGGCGCGATCGAAGATGCAGAGGCGAATAATCAGGAGGATTGACAGGCTTGTCAATTGAAGCGAGGGTTGAAAGCCCCGGGAAAGCTTTCCCGGGGCTTTCGGTCGTGTAGGACGAGATTCGCCGTTACTTCAATCCCAGTCGGCGGGCGAGCCAGCCGGGGGGGATGTCTTCAACCACTCCGCCGGTGCCGGTGATGGCGGCGGCGGCGGCGTAACCGCTGCGAACAGCGCTCTCCATCGTCGCGGGCCAGCCAGTGTCGCACCAGTCGCCGGCAAGGTAGAGATTGTGGATTCCACCCCCGCCCAGTCCGATCGTGCCGGGCTTTGCGCTGGGTCGGAACTCATCGACTCCCGGAGTGGGGGCAAAGGTTGCGTGCCTCTCCTTGACCGCTCTCGCCTCGATCGGGTCTATTCCCCGTGCGCCGGGCAGCACGTAATGGACATCATCGATGACCCGCCGGATGATCTCGATTTCCTCCAGATGCATCCACTCATCGGCGGCGCTGATCACGGCGCTGAGATGCTGGCGGCCGTACGCGCCTACGCCCTTGTTGAACAGCCAGTGCAGGGGGCGGTCGACGATGGCCAGGTGCGGCAGCTCCATGACTTTCTGATCAAACAGCAGATGCACGCCGAGGATTGGGCTGAAACTGATCCGGTCGAGTTCGCGCAAGCGGGTGTCGGCCCTGTGCATCGCGTTACTGATCAGTCCGCTCAGTCGGTCGGGTGGAACCGCGGCGATTACGCGGGCGGCCTCGACCAGGCCGTTGGAGGTCACCACGCCCGTGACGCGATTGCCGTCATAGCCGATGGAGCGGGCGGTGGCGCCGAGTTGCACCTCGCCGCCCGCGGCCTCGATGGTATCAGCTGCGGAATCATAGAGTTCGACGAGCGGGACGGTCGGCGTGCCCAGGGTGTACGACCAACGATTGCCCAGGAAGCCGTCCTGGAACACCTGTATCGCGGTGGCTGCGGAAACCCGTTCAACACTGAGATTGCAGGTGCTGACAATGACGGTGCTCCAGAAATCGTAAGCCGCCGATTCCTTCTGGCCGCAATCCTCGAGAAACTCTGCGAACGTGCGGCCGGTCCACGCGATTCGGCCCTTCGCGCCCATGCGGACCATCCGCTTCATTGCGGCTTTGATGTCGCGTTTCTCTTCGGCGCTGAACATCTGCATGCGGCGGAGCGAGCGGGCAAGGTGCAGAGGTGCGGGCGTAAGGCCGGCCTTCAGCGTGTCAATCAGTCCGTGGCCTTTTGTCCAGTGGAGCTTGCGATGCCATCGGATGAGATCGATCACGCGGAGGCGGCTGTAAAAGTCGAGCAGGTTCGTACAACAGCCGAGGAGGACGTGCTGGCAGTTATCCAGGAGGAGGCCGGTCCGGGAGTCGTGGATACTGCTCGCCCGTCCCCCGAGGCGTTTTCGGGCCTCGATCAGAACAGGTTGCCAACCGGCTTCGGCGAGCCGGATGGCGGCGGCGATTCCCGCCGGCCCTCCTCCGATGATGGCCACTCGCCGCTTCATTCCTTCATTTTCCGAACGACCCGACCGCGCCGGCGGGCCTGGAGGACGATCACACATTTCTCGAGCGGGCTGAGACTTACACGCCTGCCGGACATCAGTCGGGCCGGCCGGCGGCTAATCTTCCCCAGCAGGCGATGATAGATTGTGGTCATCGCCCACAAGGTCGGCCGGCACGTCGGGTTGATCAGCTCATCCAGCGGGGCGGAGCGAACATAGAAGGACTCGGCACGGTCAATCTGTTTCCTCAGAAACACCCCGCAGCGCTGCGGATCACGCCACCGCCGCAGGGCCGAAGTCTCCAGCTCGTGCCGGTGGAAATCCTCGGCCGGCAGGTACACCCTTCCCGCATCGTGATCTTCGGCGAAGTCGCGCAGAATGTTGGTCAGTTGAAGCGCGATGCCGCGATCAACCGCCAGTTCGGGCGCTCTGTCATCGTCATAGCCCCAGATCGAGATGCAGATGATTCCGACGGAGGAAGCCACGCGGCGGCAGTACTCGCGCAGTTCGTCGAAGGTTTGGTAAGTGCGGCCGGTCAGATCGTCGAGCTGGCCGTCGAGCATTTCGTGGAAGTGTTCGATCGGGACGTCAAAGCGTGACTGGACCTCCTTCAGTCCGACGAGTACGTAATCGTCCGAGCGGGCCCGACCGGCGAGCGCCTCGACCGTGGATCGCCGGAGATCTTCGATACGCCGGTGCGCCTCTTGGGGATCGATTCCGGTCTCATCGACCAGATCATCGGCGCGGCGCATCCAGGCATAGACGGCATACAGGGCCGACCGCTGCGGCTCGGGCAACAGCTTCAGTCCGTAGTAGAAGTTGCGTGCCCGCCGGCGGGTCACCTCCCGGCAGTAGCGCAGAGCCAGCTCCGGGTTGGGCGGGGCGGCAGTCGTCACCGTGCTCGGTTCCGATTGAACAGGCCCAGGCGGGCCCCCAGACCTGCCTGCAGCACCAGCGTGAGCTTCCGGAACCGGCTCAGTTTCGGCCGGTGCAGCACGGTCTCGCAATTCCACATCTCGATGCTGCGCAGTACGTGTTGGCCGCCGGCGGCGAACAGCCACACCAACGGCCGGCTGGGTGGGCTGACGAGGTCCAACAGGCCCGCCCCACGCTCATATAGCTGCCACGTGCGCTGAACGAGCATGCGCACGACTTGGCGCGATTGCGGCAGGAAGGTGCGATCCACCGCATATCCTTGCCGGGCGCTGGCGATGAGCCGCTCCTCGAAGCGATCGACGGGGTTCAACTCGCTCGGAACGTATACCCGGTCCCGCTCGACCATGTCACGGCGAATATCCTGCCAGTGATTCGTGAGTTGAAGGGCCGTGCAGATCGCATCACCGAGCGCAAACACATCCTCCTGGCGCTTCTCTCCAAGCATGATGAGGACGAGCCGGCCTACCGGGTTGGCGCTGAGCGAGCAGTAGTCGAGCAGTTGCCGCCACGTTTCGTAACGCCGGACGCGCTGGTCCTGCTCGAATGCGCTGATGAGATCGTCAAAAAGGGATTGCGGCAGATCGTGCCGGGCGATGACGGGTGCCAGTGCCACGAAGACGGGATGGCGGGGCCGGCCATCGAAGCACCGTTCCAGCTCCCGCCGCCACCACGCCAGCAGCTCGAGCGAGCGGTCGGCATCGCCGATCTCGTCGCCCAGATCATCGGCCCACCGGCAGAAGGCATACACCGAGGCGAAATCGTCACGGAGAGTTCGCGGAACGAGCCGGCTGAGCACGCTGAAGTTCTCGTACCGCCCATCCGCGAGGCGGCGACAGAAAGCGCGGGCCTGCTCGACGGTCATCGTCTCGCAATGCTCGGGGCCGTAGGTCGCAAGCTGCTGGACGGGATTCGCAGTCATCTGTCGAGAATCGCCGGGATGGCCGGATACTCCCGACACTGTAACGCTCCCCGCAGGCGGAAGCCAGCGGGAGGGCAAACGCGGCGCGAGGGGGCGGACCGGCAGGCCGCCGGTGGGTATCATCATCGGCGCGTCCCTTCCCCGATCAGGTCCGTCCAATCGTGAAACTTATCCTGGCTAATCCCCGCGGCTTCTGTGCCGGCGTATACATGGCGATCGACGTGGTCAACCGCCTCCTGGAGGTCTGCGAGGGCGAACCGATCTACGTCTATCACGAGATTGTTCACAACCGGCACGTGGTCGAGCGGTTCCGTTTGTGGGGCGTGACGTTCGTTGACGATCTGGCCGAGGTGCCCGAAGGCTCGATCGTGGTGTTCAGCGCCCACGGCGTCAGCCCCCAGATCCGCAGGCAGGCCGACCAGCGCCGGCTGCGGGTCGTCGATGCATCCTGTCCGCTGGTTATGAAGGTTCACGCCGAAGCGATTCGGTATGCGAAGAAGGGCTACCAGATCCTGCTCATCGGGCATCCCGATCATCAGGAAGTGATAGGCACCCGGGGCGAGGCCCCGGAGGCGATCCAGGTCGTGGAATCCGTTCAGGATATCCCGTCTCTGAGAATCAAGGACCCGGGCAAGCTGGTGTATCTCACTCAGACCACGCTCAGCCTGGTCGATGCTCAGCGGATCGTCGCCGCCCTGAAGCGGCAGTTCCCGGGCATCAAGGATCCGCCCAGCGAGGACATCTGCTATGCGACCACCAACCGCCAGAGCGCCGTGAGGGCGCTGGCCCCGGGCTGCGATCTGGTCCTGGTGGTGGGCTCGAAGAACAGTTCCAATTCGCAGCGGTTGAGAGAAATCGCCCAGGCCACCGGGACAAGGGCGGAACTCATCGACGACATGAGCGAGCTGAAGGCCGAATGGTTCGAGAAGGTGAAGTCAATCCTCATCACGGCGGGGGCCAGCGCGCCGGAGGATCTCGTGCAGGACCTGATCTTCAAGCTGATCGAGGACTGCGGCGGAGAAGTGGAATTGAGCGATGTGCACCGGGAAACCACCGAGTTCGGTCTGCCGGGAACGCTCAAGGAGTTCATGCGGCGGCGTGGCGTGGATCCGGAGGTGCACAGCGTCCAGATGGATTCCAACGCGGCGATGATGGCCTGGCTGGATTTCCACGGCATCCCCCATCGGCACGTTGATCTCACCGTCGGTGAAAGTCAGTAAGGGCAGCGGGTGTTCGGGCCCGCCCGCAGGTGGTGTGATGCAGTCATTCTTTGATCTCAATCCGCAGTCCTTGGAGACGTTCTGCCGGGAGCAGGACCTGCCTCGCTTCGCGGCGGATCAGCTTGTGGACTGGGTATATGACAAGGGCGTAGCCGAGCCGGAGGCGATGACGAACCTCTCGAAGACCGCTCGCACCAGGATCGCCGAATCGCTGCGGTTCCTCACCGGCTCGATCGCTGCTCACCAGGTGGCCGGTGACGGCACGCAGAAACTGCTCATCTCCTGGAATCATGCGACAGGGACTTCTGCCGGCCAAACCGAATGCGTGATGATCCCGACCGAAGAGAGGAGAACTGCCTGTATTTCCAGCCAGGTCGGGTGCCCCGTGGGTTGCCGGTTCTGCGCCTCGGGCCTGGGGGGAGTGGAGGGCAATCTCACCGCCGGCCGGATTGTCGAGCAGGTCTTCCGGCTTACTCATCTGGATGGCGTGGGGCGCATCACAAACCTGGTGTTCATGGGGATGGGCGAGCCGCTGGCGAACTTCGCCGCCGTGACCTCGGCCATCCGCACCCTCAACGCCCCCTGGGGGTTCGGCATCAGCGCCCGGAAGATCACTATCTCCACTGTCGGCCTTCCCGCGGCGATCCGGAAGCTGGCCGATTTCGACCTGCCCGTCACCCTGGCGTTGAGCCTGCACGCTCCGAACGATGAGCTGCGCCGTCAGCTCATTCCCTGGGCGGAGTACGCCACCATTGCCGAGCTTCTCGATGCCTGCGGCGAGTACTTCGCCAGGACCGGCCGGGAGGTCACCCTGGAGTACCTGCTGCTTAGGCGGGTGAACGATCGCGTGGAGCACGCCGAGGAGCTGGCCCAGGTGGCCCGCACGCTTAGGGCGAACGTCAACCTCATCCGGTACAACGAGGTGAAGAGCCTGCCGTTCGATCGACCGACCACCGCCGATGTACACGCCTTCCAGGAAGTGCTCCGCAAGAGAAGGGTGAACGCCCACCTGCGGGCCAGCCGGGGAAGGGACATCTCCGCCGCCTGCGGCCAGTTGCGCCACGAGCGTCGGGATTGAGCGATGAGGCGAGACTGTGGAACGACGATCATTGCTGGCGAAGTCGCCATTTGTCATCACCGTCGCTTGACGATATGAATGGGACTATGGTTAAGGCTGCAATCCGGAATGCGACGATTTGCGCGGGGTGGGTGGCTGCAGGGTTCCTGTGCATCCCGGCGGCGGGGTACCTCACCTCGCCCCGCGGGGCCCTGGGGCCTACGGTCCTTCAGGCAGAATCGGTGATCGGAGCGGCTGTCGCTGTCGTGGTGTGTATGGGGCTGGCCACGATGGTTGCGGCCCTGGTGGGGCGATTCACCAATGCGGTGGTCGGCCTGTTCGTGCTCGGCGGGGGGTTGTATGCGCTCGTGCATCGAACCGCGACGGTCGAGGAGTTGGCTCGTTCGGAACAATCGCTGGGGCTGGTGGTGGTCGAAACGGTGTTGTGGGCGCTGCTGGTGCTGGCGGCGGTGGTGGTGGTATTCAGGCTGGCGGGCCCGCTAAAGGATGTTCAGCTCGAAAAATCAGGCCGGCGACCGAGCGCGTTTCTTAGTGCGGCGGCGGGCAAATCCGCGCTGGCCGGGCTGCTGGTGCTGCCGGCGGTCTGGTTTATCGCCCAGAGCCCGATGAAGGGCCAAGTGGTGGGGGCGGTGTTCGTGGGGGGCCTGGTTGCGGGGCTGGCCGGGAGGCTGTGGTCGCCTCACGTTCAGCCGATCCTGCTGTTTGTTTCTCCCATCGTTTTCGGCGCGATCGGCCATATCGTGGGGATGGTGCTGATGAAGGAGTCGCTGGGTGAGGCGTTCGTGGCCGGCGAGGTCCCGGCGCTGTGTCTGCCGATGCCTGCGGACTACGCGGCGGGGACGCTGCTGGGGGTCTCGCTGGGCCTGGGGTGGGCCAAGTCCTTCCTTCATCCTCATGAAGAAGAGGCGAAGGAGCCCCAGTCAGGAGCTGCGGTTCAGAGCACCTAGGAAAGCAGCGGGGCCGGGCGCGGCCTCCAGTCTCATATCGTGGCCCAATCACAGACTGAAGCCTACGATCCACGACTTCGACCGAGTGTCGTTGTGCGTGGTCGGCGATGGAAACGGACGCGGGATCGGAGCGAAACAAACCATGGCCAGATTGCACGAATTCCAGGGCAAAGCCCTGCTCGCCGAGCACGGGATCAACGTTCCCCGCGGGCGGGCGGTGAGAAGCGCCGAGCAGGCGAGAACCGTCGCCGAGGAGATCGGCGGCCCGGTGGTGATGAAGGTCCAGGCCTGGACCACCAGCCGCAAGGCCCAAGGCGGCGTGGTCTTCGCGAAAACTCCTGAAGAAGCGGCCGGTCACGGTGAAAAGCTCCTGTCGATGACCTTCGGCAGCTTCCCGGTTGCCGAGGTGCTGGTCGAGGAGATGCTGGACATCACCCACGAGTTGTTCGTCTCAATGAGCATCGACGATGCCGCCCAGGCCCCGCTGTTGCTGCTGGATTGTGCGGGCGGCTCGGGTATCGAGGACCGGGCCGCCACCGTCACCCGCCTGCCCGTAAGCGCCACCGACGGCGTAGATGCCGATGAGGTACGGCGGACCGTTGAGGCTTCGCAGATCGACAAATCCCTGCACGATGAGTTGGTGGATGTCATCTGCCGGATCGTCGATCTGGGCAGGACCTTGGAAGCACGCTCGATGGAGGTGAACCCTTTGGTGACGACTGGTGACGGGCGGATCGTCGCCGCCGACTGCCGCATGGCCATCGATGATTACGCGGTGTTTCGCCATCCGGAATTGGGCATCGAAATCGCCCGGGAGCTGGATCACCCCGCCACCGACCTGGAGCGACTGGCCTACAAGATGGAGGAGAATGATCATCGCGGCACGTTCTACTTCGCCCAGTTGCCCACCGCCGGTGCGGGCGATTCGCGAGGCCTGATCGGATTCCACGGGGCCGGCGGGGGCGGGTCAATGATGTCCATGGACGCCGTCACCAACGAGGGCTTCGCGATCGCCAATTTCTGCGATACCTCGGGCAATCCCTCGGTCGCCAAGGTTTATCGCGCCGCGCGCGTCATCCTTTCCCAACCCGGCCTGGTCGGCTATTTCGGTTCCGGCAGCGGAGTAGCCAGCCAGGAGCAATACCACTCCGCCTACGGCCTGGCCAAGGCGTTTATCGAAATGCAGCTGGCCATCCCGGCGGTGATTCGCCTCGGGGGCAACAGCGAGGATCGCGCGGTTGCGATCCTCGACGCCGCCTCGCGAATGGTCCCCGCCACGATCGAGGGCTACAGGAAGGACGACACGCCCGCCTTCTGTGCACAGCGCTTCCGCACCCTCGTGGAAGAGTCCGGCGGGCGGCCCGACGGGATGACCCGCCACGTCCCCGAGTTCGTCAACTCCAACACCGCCTACAGTTTTCCCATCACCGGCGGCACCGTATGGATTGACCACGACCGGTGCGATCGGGACGCCGCCGGACCAATCATCGAACACAGCGCCGACTTGCTGGAACTCAACGACGCCGGAAAACCTGTTCTCGCGGCCAGCGAAGAGGATGTCGCCAACAAGGACTCCGAGCTCATCGCGTGCGAGATCGAATGCCTTCGCGCCGGCAAGCCGGTCATCTTCGTCGATCTGGCCATCCCCGGTCTGGATGACTCGGCGTGACCGCGCCAGGGAAACTGACTCCATGAACGCCAGCGATGCACACAACGTCGGGTTCACCGTCAAGCACCGCGTCAATCGACCCGTGAACGAAGTCTTCCAGGCGGTCGTTGATCCGGCAAAGCTGTCGACTTACTTCACCACCAGCGCCGATGCGCCGCTCAGCCCGGGCCGCACCGTCCACTGGCACTGGGAAGGATACGGCACCGTCGACGTGCACGTGCACGAGGTGGTCGAGAATGAGAAGATCGTCTTCTCCTGGGAAGCGTACAAGGTCGACTACGACGTCACGTGCACCTTCACCTTCGAATCGATCAACGACGGCGCGACCCGCGTGACCGTCCACGAGACGGGCTGGAAGCGTGATGAGGCCGGCCTCGCAAGCTCCTTTGCGCAGTGCAACGGCTGGACCCACATGCTCATGTGCCTCAAGGCCAGGCTCGAACACGACATCGACCTCCGCGACGCGTTCGACGTTCAGAAGACATGATCCGACGCGCGACCGCCGTCCGCCGAGCAGAAGCCAACAGCTGACAGAAGACAACCTCCATGTCCATCATCATCGATCGATCCAAACGCGTTCTTGTCCAGGGAATCACCGGCCGCGAAGGCCGGGCCCGGACTACGCTCATGCTGGGGGCGGGAACCAACGTCGTCGCCGGCTGCACGCCCGGCAAGGCCGGGCAGGAGGTTGAGGGCATACCGGTCTTCGACACGGTCAAGGACGCCGTCGAGGCAGTCGGCCAGGTTGATGTCTCAGTAGTCTTCGTGCCCGCACGACTGGTGAAAGGCGCGGCGATCGAGGCCATCGAAGCGGGAATCAAGCTTGTGGTACTCGTGCCCGACCGCGTGCCGGTCTGGGACGCCATGACCATCGCGGCGAAAGCCAAAGAGCACGGCGCGCGATTCGTCGGTCCCAACACGCTGGGCATCATCAGCCCCGGCCAGGGCGTGCTGGGCATGATCGGAGGCAAGGCGTCGTCCGCGAAAGAATGGTTCAACGGGCCCACCCCCGGAAGAACAGTCGGGGTCATTTCCCGGTCTGGAGGAATGACCAGCTCCTGCGGCTATTACCTCTCCCGCAAGGGTATCGGACTGAGCACGCTCGTCCATGTCGGCGGCGACAGCGTCATCGGCCTGCCCATCCCCGATATCGCGCTGATGTTCGAGGAAGATGACCAGACCGACGCGATTGTCATATTCGGCGAGATCGGCGGCTCCCAGGAAGAGCGGCTCGCCGACCTGATGAACCAGGGCCGCGTCACCAAGCCCGTCATCGCCTACATCGGGGGCAAGGCCGCCAAGGAAGGCACGCGATTCAGTCACGCCGGGGCGATCATCGAAGGCAATCGCGGCACGCACGCAGGCAAGGTCAAGGCTTTGCGCGAGGCCGGTGCGACCGTGGTCGAGGCCTTCGGCGATCTGCCCGACGCGGCACTGAACGTATTGAGTAAACTGCAACCCGCCGGCGCTTGATGTAATCTTCCGTTTCCCCCTCCCTCGAGGGAGGGGGTTAGGGGGTGGGTGCCCCCCACAAAAACATCAGATCTCTTGTGCCCCCTCAGTCCTCAATCCTCACCCCTCACTCCTCTCACCGCCATGACTACTGAAAACCCTAACGCCTGGACCACCGCCATCACCCGGATCAAGCCCAACGAGGTGCGGGTGCGCGGCTACAACATCGCCGAACTCATGGGCAACGTCAGTTTCGGCGCGATGGTGCATCTGATCCTCACCGGCGATCTGCCGGATGAAAAGACCGGCCGGCTGATGGATGCGATCCTCTGCTCAGGCATCGATCACGGCGCCACGCCCCCCTCGGCCCTCGCCGCCCGCACCGTCGCGTCCACAGGCGCGAACCTCTCCGCCGCGGTCGCCGCGGGGATAATGTGCATCAATCAGCATCACGGCGGGGCGATGGAGAACTGCGCCAAGGCGTTGAAGCATGTACTTGCCCGCGTCGATGACGGCGACACCAAGGCCGAAGCCGCCGAGGGCGTTCTCGACGAGTTCAAGGCGACCAAGCGCCGTATCGCGGGTTTCGGGCATCGCATCCATACCGCCGATCCACGCACCGCCCGGCTGTTCGAGCTGGCCGAGGAGTGCGGCGCTTTCGGCCGGCACTGCGAGGCCGCAAAGGCCGTCGAGAGGGTTTTCGCCGATCGCGGCAAGCCCCTGCCCATCAACGTCGATGGCGCCATCGGGGCCATCCTGGCCGATCTGGGTTACGAGCCGGAAGTCATGAACGGCCTGTTCATGATCGCACGCTGCGCGGGAATGGTCGCCCACGTGCGCGAGGAGCAGACGCGCATGAAACCCATGCGCAAGATCGATCCCGTCGCCCACAGCTACGACGGTCCCGAGCCGCGTTCGCTTTAGCGCGCGTTGAGACACTTCCCGCATGCCCGGACAGCCGACCATCCAGACTGAACGCCTGATTCTCCGCCCGTTCACCACGGACGATGCGGCCGACTGTCAGCGCCTCGCGGGCGATAAGGATATCGCCGCGACCACGATCCTCATTCCTCATCCCTATCCGGATGGCGCGGCCGAGGAGTGGATCGCCACTCACCAGGAGACTTTCGAGAAGGGCGAGGCGGTGATCTTCGCCATCACCCTTCGAGACGGCGGCGATTTCATCGGGGCAGTCGGCCTGACCATCACCGCCCGTCATCATCATGCCGAACTCGGTTACTGGGTGGGCAAGCCCTACTGGTCTCAGGGCTACTGCACCGAGGCCGCCCGGGCCATGCTCGATTACGCCTTCAACACGCTCAACCTGAACCGCGTGCACGCACACCATTTCGCCTCCAATGCCGCTTCGGGCAAGGTGATGGAGAAGATCGGCATGCAATACGAAGGCCTCTGCCGCGAGCACATCCTCAAGTGGGGGGGGTATGTTGATATCCGCCTCTACGGCATTCTCAAGACAGACTACGATTCCCATCAATCCACATAGCCCCGGGCTTGCCCGGGGGACCTTCCCGACCGCAACCGGATTCCCCCCATGTCATACACCACCGAGCAGATCGCCGAGCTTCTTCCCGAGATCAACGAGATCTCCGATCCCGACCTCCGCGACAGGACCGCCGCGGTGTGGAGCGAAGCCCTCACCACCGGCTGCGGCGGCAAGGGCTGGACCTTCGATGAGCTGCGGGCCGTCAAGTTCACGCTCCTGGCCGGCGATATCGACATGACCTACATCGATCATCTCCGCTCCTGCTGCAAGCAGTGCATGGCGATCGCGGACGTGCTCAAAGAGATGTTCGGCGACATCGTGCCCATCAACCGCGACCACCTCATCGCCGGCTCGCTGCTGGCCGATGTCGGCAAGCCGCTGGAATACGACAAGGACGCCAACGGCGAGGTCATCAAGGGCCATTACGGCGATATGCTCCGCCATCCCTTCTCCGGCGTGGCGATGTGCTACAAGCACGAAATCCCCGCCGAGGTGATGCACATCATCGCCACTCACAGCCATGAGGGCGACAAGGTTCAGCGCTCGATCGAGTCGATCATCTTCCACCACGCCGACTTCGTCGATTTCGACATCGCAAAATACCTCGGCGCCCAGGCCGCGAAGGGGAAGAAGTAGGCTCAGCGCAGCGCCACCTCAGTCGGCGGAATCGCGAAGCCGCAAGCGGCGACGATGTCCACATATTCGATGTGCCCATTAACCCGCGCCGCCCCACACACCGATCGGCGATACCAACTGTGTCAGACGAATATGTATCTGGGCACTCTCTTCTTGTACCGCAGATACCTCTCTCCGTGCAGCGCCGCCAGGTGCTTTTCCTCTTTCAGAACCATTGAATGGACCAGGGCGAATCCGATCGGCCAGAGGATGAGAAGGATCACGTTCTGCAGCAGAAGCGTGTAGCCGGCGAACATGATCAGATAGGAAACGAAGTACGGGTTCCGCGAAAAGCGATAGATTCCTTCCTCCACCAGCTCGGTGTGCTGGTCCTCCGGCACCCCGACTCGCCACGAATCCCTCAGCCCGACCAGAGATGCCGCCCCCAACAGGACACTCACCACCAGAAGGGCAAGGGCGATGGCGAGGCTTGCGCTTCCGGGCAGAACAGGCACGGTCGCGATTGGCTCGTCCATGAATCCAAACGCAATCGAGAGAAGGATGAACAGGCCGATGAACCCGGCAGACAGCACGGCCTCGCGATTCTTTCCCCTGATCGGCACGCCGAGCCTGCGGCGAAGTGAGATGTTCTTGGTGAAGAACATGCCCTGAAAGAAGACTTGGTGAATCACGATGATCAGTCCCGCGCTGCCCACGTGCCGTGTCCTTTCCCCAGGACCCAGGTTAACCTATCGGGTGAGCATCAGTCCAGAACCATCGTTGATATCGGTAACGATTCTGTCAATCACTTCAATTCCAGCGGGCGCTTGTTCGGCTCAACGCACGCCGCATACGCCTATTGATGAGGTAAGATGGGATCGTGTCCGTCTCCGATCCCGGCTTATGCCGTCATCAACCCAAAGAACCTGTCCAGCTTCGCCTCGTTTTCCATGTTCATGATCAACTCGCGCAGGGCATCGCAATTCGCCTGGCCGACCACGCTCGCCCCTAGGGCGTTGAACTTGACGGCGATCTCATCTTCCGTCATCGGGTCGCGCGGATCGCCCTTGGGGACATCCACCCGCTGCTGATATGACTTGCCGTCATTGAGCGTGATCGTCACCCGGCTGGGCTGGAACTTCGGGAACAGGCTCTCGAACTCATCGTTCGGCAGGACCTTGATCTTGTCCATCACCGGAATCAACGCCGGGTCGTCGATGCGCTCCTGCTTGAACTGCAGGGGCGTGACCATGCCGTCCACCAGC
>CP070772.1:3809469-3860507 GCA_020345805.1 Phycisphaerales bacterium
GGACCGGGAGACCATACTGGCCATTCGATTTGTTGACGCCGCGGTGGGGATGCTGCCGCCGGTCCGACGAGCGGCATAACCGCTGCAGAAAACGCACTCGCCGTGAGGGGCGGGACAAAATGCGCTCAGGTGCGGAGAAAGATCTTCGAGTCCCGGTCGCAAAACGCCGGGACTCTTGTTTTTGCGTTGTCGCAGATCCTTCCTCGCCCCGCCCCCCCGTCGTCTGGCGCGGGCGGGTTGCGGCAGAGGCCTCCCCCCATGCGGTGGAACAATTACCGTTCTGGGCGGGTTCTCAGCAATGAGCCTCGTCCCGGACCCACCAGGCATACCATAACGAGGTAATCCGCCCCTCCTGCAGGAGTCATTCCATGCTCTGGCAACCATCGTTGCCCGAACGCTACCTGGCCTTCTCCGATGCTGAACTGGCCGAGCAGATCACTGCACGGCGAGCGGAGTTGGGCGACGACCTGCTTATCCTCGGTCATCACTATCAGCAGGATTCGGTGGTGCAGCACGCGGATCTGCGCGGCGACAGCCTGAAGCTTGCCCAGATGGCCGCGGAAGAAGCGTCGAAGCGCGGCACGAAGTACATCGTCTTCTGCGGGGTGCATTTCATGGCCGAGACCGCTGAGATCGTCACCGACGATTCGGTGCAGGTGATCCTGCCGGACATGTCCGCGGGCTGCTCGATGGCGGACATGGCCGATTATGACGACACGGTCGAGGCTTGGGATGTCATGCACGAGGCGCTGGGACCGCGCTGGAAGGGACGGGTGATCCCCATCACCTATGTCAACTCCTCCGCGGCCATCAAGGCCTTCGTGGGCGAGCATGGCGGGGCTTGCTGCACTTCCAGCAACGCTGATCAGATCTTCGCCTGGGCACTGGCTGGGGGAACTCAGCCCACGGCCGACGGCGAAGAAATAAAGCTGCTCTTCCTACCCGATCAGCATCTGGGGCGCAACACCGCCTCCAACTTCGGCCTTCTCACCGAAGTGGACGAGACGGCAGGGAAAGGCAAGTCCGAAACGGCCGTGTGGGATCCGAAGCGGGAAGGCGGCGGACTGACCAAGAAGCAGGTCCGGGAGGCCAAAGTACTCCTCTGGGCCGGCCACTGCTCTGTCCACCAGCTCTTCCGGCCCGAGCACGTGGAGCAGGTTCGCCGTAAGTTCGCCGATAACGGCGGCGTGACGGTCATCGTGCACCCCGAGTGCAGCAAGGAAGTGGTGGACCTGGCCGATTTGAGCGGATCGACGGAGAACATCCGCCGGCGGATCGAGAACGCCGAGCCCGGCACCAACTGGGCCGTGGGAACCGAGGTTCACCTGGTCAATCGCCTGGCTGATGAAGTCGCCTCACGCGGCGTCAACGTGATGATGCTCAGCGAGTGCCAGTGCCTTTGCACCACGATGTATCGCATTGAGCCGAAGAACCTGCTGTGGATTCTGGACAACCTTGCCGATGGAAAGGTTGTCAATCGAATCACGGTGACGGAGTACGTGCAGGAGCGGGCGATACTGGCCCTGGAGCGCATGCTGGCACACGTCGGCCGGCCGGGCAACGTGCCTGCCGCGCACAGCTGAGCGACCGTCGGATCGGCTGCTGCACCTGCCTCCGTTTTCTCGCGGGTGAGATTCTCATGGCTGCATCACGCCGAGGCAGGAAGATCCTTATCGGCATCACCATCCTGGTGCTGCTCCTGGCCGTCATCATCGCTCTGCTGCCCTCCCTGGCCCAAACGGGACCGGGCCGGTCGTTCATCGCCGGGGCAATCAGCGGCCGGATCAACGGCAAGGCGGAGATCGACGGACTCGACCTGAGCTGGTTCGGCGAGCAAACCGTGACTGGCCTGACCATCATCGATGCATCGGGCGGTGAAGCGGCGAGTCTCGACATCACCCTGAGCGAGGGTCTGTTATCCCTGATCTTCGGCATGGACCAGCTCGATGTCTCGCTGGCCGGCTCGCTCGACGGCGAGCTTCGTAAAGACGGCGGCCTCAGCTTCTCCGACCTGATGCTCGCCGAAGAGAAGCAGGAAAGGCCCGACGAGCCCGACAAGGATGCAGAAAAGCCAATCGCGCTGACGGGACTGCCCCGCACAACCGTGCAGATCGCGGACCTGAAATTGACGGTCCGGGAAGCGGGCCGTGACCGCGACCTCGTGCTGGAGCGACTCGCCGGCGAGGTAAGCTTTGTCCCGGGCGGCCGGAGCATCGTGAATCTCCAAAGCCCCACCCGCAGCGGCAATCTCATCGGCTCGGTCAGCGTGCGGATCGATGCGAACAACTTGTTTGACCGCAACGGCGTGCTGACCCCGGACGGGGCAACGCTGGAGGCGACCGGGACCCTGCGTCTGCTGCCCGTGTTCTTCGACGAGACAATGGAGCAGGTTGAAGAGCTGGTGCTCACCGCACAGTCAGATGACCTGGCTCGAAAACTGGTGGCGGGAATCAATCTTCAGGCGACCGCGAAGGACGGAGCCACGAGTCATTTGAAAGCCGGGGTAGTCGTCGGACGGCCGCCGGACTCCGCCGACGCACCGTTCTTCGCCCTTGAGAACATCTCCGGTTCGCTCGAGGCCCGCGACGTGGCGACGGCGCTTCTTCAGCCCTTCGCCGCCGGTACCGGCATCGACATCAACCGAGATCTGGGCCCGAGGATTGACGCCGACGCCACATTCGGAGAGGAGCAGGACGAGGCGGTTCAGATCAGAGTCGCTGCTGATCACGCTACGGTGGAAATGAGCGGGATCGTGAACGCCGACGAAGGCTCCTTCATCGGAGAGAAGCTCCGCCTGCAGGCACGGATTGATCCCGGGCTTGTCGCCGCTTTGACGAATCTGTCGATAGACAATGCTACCGACCTCAACGTCAATCTGTCATCCTTCCGCATTCCGGGCCGCAACCTTGAAGGCGTGCGGTCGTGGGACGAGTTGGCCGCTACCGGAACAGCCGGCATTGCCGCTCCCATCATCCTCGCCCTCGCCCCGGACGCTTCGCCATCGCTCTCAATCGACGACTTGTCGCTGAGCATCGCCTTCGACAGACTGGGTGAAGGTGTTCAATGCCAGGCGTCGGCGTCGATCGAGGGCGGCTCAATCACCGTCGACGAGCGGATCACCGGTTTGATTGACTCCGAAGGCGCGCTCTCACCGCGCAGCGCCCGTCCCGCAGGGTCGATCGAGATCCGTAATCTCGATGGCGAGCTGGTCGCGTCGTTCCTGCCCGAAGCCGCAGCCGCGGTGAAGCCGTTACTCGACGGACCGATCGATTTCAAAGTGATCACGAAACCTGAAGGGGAAGCGTTGCAGGCGGATCTGCAGGCCGACGGCCGGGCGTTTAGCGCAGCCGTTTCCGCCGGGCTCATCGGCGACCTGCTCCGCGTCGACTCTGCCGGCGCGGATCTGACGATCACGCCCGCTCTCGCCGCCGCGCTGCAGAGGGAAGCCGAAGAGCCGATCGTTCCGGTAAAGGATACGAAGATCAGCATCACGGTCGAGCCGTTTGATATGCCCGGCCTTGCGCTTCCGTCTCAACCGCTTGTCGCACACGTGACGGGCGATGACACCGTTCTGTCGCAGCTTCCCGGCCTGGGGCTGCTGGCCGAAGGCGAGACGCTCTCGATCCGCGAACTGTCGGCCGATCTCACCGCCCGTGTGGCCGAGGCGAGGTCTTACGCTATCACCGCCGGGGCCGTGCTGCACCGCCCGTCGGCGGAGCGCAACCTGGGCCGCTTGCGCTGTGAAGTGCACGCGGAGACGACCGGCGAGGTCATGAATCCGCAGGGTGCGCTGGAACTGCGAAACATCTCGCTGAATCACCTGGAATCGATGCTCGGCAAGCCGCGGGGCACATTCTCCGGCTGGCTCGGCAATCGCGGGGACGTTTCAGCCGAACTCACGGGAGAGCCGGACCGCAGGGAAGTCCGGATCGAATCGGACATGCCCAACTTCACCGGTCGCTTTGTCGCCGTAGCTGATGAGAAGGTGATCTCGGTTACGGCGGAAGATGCGACGTTGACCCTTCGGCGTGAGGCCCTTCAACGGTTCCTCGCAACCGAGAGCAGCGGCGCAGAAGAAGACGCCGCCGGAACGGCCCTGACCGTGAATGCCGATCTTCCGCTGATGATGCAGGTGAAGCAATGCCGCCTGCCCAGGGCGATCCTGGCCGGCGAAGCGCCGGAGCCGGAGCAAGCTAAGGTGGATCTGCGTCTCACCGGCGGGCCTCTGCAGATCGCCAACGCCAACGGCGGACGGGCGGCACTGGACAACCTGCGTCTGACCGTCGGAGTCGACAATCTGATTGAAGGTGTTGGTTTCTCCCTCACCGGCGAGGCCGCAGGCGGTGCCGAGGGCGCGACCGGAGAGATCGAGGTCAATGGCAAGCTCACCGGATTCCTCGCCGAGGACTCATCGTTCGATACCGCCGGCGCGACTCTCCAGATGACCGCCGAGGGGCAGCAGGTGCCCACCGCGGTGGCCGACGTTCTGGGCAGCATGGGCGGTCTGCTCGTGGCCGCGGTCGGACCTCTCATGAACGTCGAGGCGAACGCCGAAGACTTCTCCGCCTCCGCGGGCAAGCTTGATTTCCATCTGGAAACCGACAACGGCTGGCTGGAAGGGATGCTCCGGGGCAAGGAGCAGTCGCTCCGCACCACCAGGATCAAGCCGGTCAGAGCAGAGCTGGCCCTCACTAAACCGCTCCGTGATCGACTGCTGTACAAGATCCATCCGCTGCTTGCCGACATCCGCACCACCGAGCAGCCCCTGCGCGTCAGCGTGCCCTACGGCGTTATCCCTGTGGACGGCGACGTGACCAAGCTGAAGGCCGACCTGGAGATCACCGTCGGGGCGGTGGAACTGGACAGTGGATCCACCGTCCTCGGCCTGCTCGTGCTCTTCGATGAGACTCATAAGTCAACCATCGGCGGCTTCATCGAGCCCATCAAGGCCCGCATCCGCAACGGGGTCGTAACCTACGAGTCATTCGACGTGCGGCTTGACAAGTACACCCTCACCTACTCCGGCCAGATCGACCTGAACAAGGGCGAAGTGGATCTGCGCACGCAGATTCCGCTGGCCGGTCTGGCGATGTCTGTGGAGGAATTGGCGGGCTACGCGGACAAGATCATCGTTCCGCTGGTGACAAGAGGGAAGTTCGGCGATCTCAGGACGCGGATCGATGATGATTTCGACCTGGAGGAGGCGGCGACCCGCGCCGGCTTCCGAGGCGTGCTTGATGATCTATTGAAGGACACGGGCTTCCCGATCGGCGACCTCCTGGACCTGCTGCAGGAATCCGGGGGAAAACAGGGCGGCGGATGATGCGATCATCCAGCCCGCTACATCGCCTTCAGAGGATCCTCATCTTTTTCCGAGATCAGGAACGCCACCTCCGGCAGCGCCTGCTGAAGCCTTTTTGCCAGGATCTTGAGGTATCCGCGCTCGGTGTTGGTGTGACCGGCCAGGACCACCGTGCAGCCACGCGCCTGGGCGCTGAGCAGATCATGATGGCGCATCTCACCGGTCAGGAAAAGCTCGCATCCCTGACGGATCGCCTCATCCAGCACCGAAACACCCGCTCCGGGACAGAGGCCGATGGTGGAATAACGGCTCGGCGCGTTGCGTCCGACGCTTGCCCGCAGGTGAGCGACCCCAAGGCGGGACTTGATGCGCTGCGCGAGGCTCTTCAACGAGGCCGGCTGATCGAGACGGATGCGCCGCCCGATGCCGACTCCCCGCATCGGTCGCGGCTGAAGTCGATAGATCTCGATCGGCGGCTCCTCGTAGGGATGAAACTCCCGCACGGCCATGACCGCCAGGGCCACCGCGTCGGCCGGGCAGACCATCTCCAAGCGCACTTCATCCACCCGCTGCAGGGTGCCCTTTTCGCCCACCGCCGGGTCGGTGTTCTCGCCGCCCAGGAAGGTCCCCGTGCCGGGGATCTCGAACGAACACAGCTCATACTCGCCGATACGGCCGGCCCCCACCGCCGCCAGGCTGTTTCGCAATTGATCGACCGCCTCCACCGGGCAGAAGGTGACGATTTTCCGCTCCTCGGTTCTCGGCGATGACTCGTAGACATCCAGAGCCCGGGTGTCGCCGGAACCCAGGCCTTCGGCCAGCCAGTCGTTCACCCCACCCGGAGCCGCATCCAGAGCGGTATGCGGACTGTGTACGCTGATTCCCGCCCGGGCCGCCTCCAGCACAATCCGCTGCCGGGTGGTGGCGTCGGTGAGTCTCGTGAACGGCTCGAAGATCACCGGGTGGTAGGCGATGATCATCTTGACCTTCGCCTCGATCGCCTCGCGAAGCACCTCTTCGGTCAGATCGATCGTGAGCATGACCGGCGAGCCCGACCAATCGTGCGAACCTATGAGCAGGCCAACGTTGTCCCAGTCGCAGGCGTGGTCCAGCGGTGCTATGGCCTCGATCGCCTCGACAACCTCCCTAACGTTCATAGTCGCTCTCCGTTGTGCTCGGGTCAGAGCGAGGCCGCCGCGGAATCGGTCCGCGCGTTCACCTGAGTCTCCGGATTCTACGGCAACCCGGTCCCGGCCGCGCCCGCCGATCGACTCTGGCTCCTCATGCACCGGCCCGGTGGGCCGAAGAGACATCACCGATAACGCCGATATGTACTGTCGCCGGGCGAATTACGCCGGATCGCGATCCGTCCCGGCATCCGGCCCGTATGACCCTGGGAGATTCCACCCCCGCCGGGGGGCAGATGGGAGAAGCTTCACGTGACCGGAACTGAAAGCTGCACTCCGCAGACCGAATCCGCCGACCGGCGCTCCAGGGGGCGCAAGCACTTTGTGCTCGACACCAACGTGCTCCTGCACAACCCCAAATCCATCTTCATGTTCGACGACAACGAAGTCGTCATCCCGCTGTCGGTCATCGAGGAGCTCGATCACTTCAAGAAGAACACCGACGACACCGGCCGCAACGCCCGTCAGATCATCCGCCAGATCGACCGGCTGCGCAGGGAGGGGCATCTGTTCGAAGGCGTGCCGATCAACGATCGCGGCGGGACCCTGCGCATCGATCGATGCGATCAGGACCTGCCTTTCAATCTCGATCTGGGCATCGTGGACAACCGCATCCTCGCCGTCGCTCACTCTCTGAAGAGCCAGGGCGAACGCACGGTCTTCATCTCCATGGATATCAACGCCCGGGTCAAGGCTGATGCCCTGGGGATTGGTGTACAGGATTTTGAGGCCGACAAGGTCGATCCGGAATGGCTGTTCACCGGGTACGCCCACGTTTCCGTGCCCGGCGAGTTGATCGATGAGCTCTATGCCGAGCGCCAACTGCCCATCAGTCGCCTCGAGCCGTTCCTGCGCATGGAGGGTGAGGACGGTGAAGAAGTGGAGATCGAACTGACCTGCAATCAGTACCTGGTGCTGAAGGCGGTGGATGAGGAATCCCACGCCGGCCTGGCCCGTCTGCTTGCGGACACCGAGCACATCATCCCCATCGCCGGCCCCCGCCGCCCCATCTTCGGGGTGATGGCCCGCAACGTCGAGCAGACCATGGCCCTGGATCTGCTGCTCGATGATGACATTCGCCTCATCAGCCTGCTCGGCTCGGCGGGCACGGGCAAGACCCTTCTCGCTCTCGCGGCGGGCATGCACAAGGTCTACAAGGACGAGCGCTACGACAAGCTGCTCGTGGCCCGACCGGTCATGCCCCTGGGTCGCGACATCGGCTATCTGCCCGGCGACAAGGACGAGAAGCTCGCCATGTGGATGCAGCCGATCTTCGACAACCTCGCCTACCTCCTTTCCACCCGCGGCAGCCACATGAACCAGCCCGACAGCCTCACCACCGAGCAGCGAATCGACAAGCTCATTGACGACGGCAAGCTCGTGCTGGAGCCTCTGACTTACATTCGAGGCCGTTCCATCCCCCATCAGTTCCTCGTCGTGGATGAGGTTCAGAACCTTTCGCCGCACGAGGTCAAGACCATCGTCTCCCGGGCCGGCGATGGGACGAAGATCATCCTCACCGGCGACATCAATCAGATCGACAATCCGTATCTGGACGCCTCCAGCAACGGGCTCAGCTTTCTCGTGGAGCGCATGAAGGGCCAGAGCCTGCACGGCCACGTTACCCTGGCCAAGACCGAGCGCAGTACGCTCGCCAGCCTCGCTGCGGAAATCTTGTAGACTTTGCGCATCCGGCCCCGTTCTCGACCACGAGAGTACGGTCGCGGGAGTCAATGCCGTGAGTGACAAGAGAATCAAGAGATCGCGTGGGATCGGTTTCCTCATGTTCTTCGGCCTGTTCTGGACGGCCATCGTCGGCTCGTTCGACGTCTTCGTCGGATACAGCGCTTACCGCCAGACGAAAGCCGAATCCTTCCCCACCGTGTCGGGAGTCATACTCTCCAGTGGAATCTCGTCGCACCAGTCCACCGACAGCGATGGACACACTACCACCCAGCACAAGGCCGAGATCACGTTCTCATATGAGGTGGTCGGAGTCTCCTATACCGGCGACACCTACCGCTTCGGCGCGTTCAGCTCGTCCGACCGCGGTCATGCCGAGGGCGTTATCGCCCGGTATCCCGAAGGGGCCGAAGTCGAGGTTCACTACAACCCCGCCGATCCGTCCGAAGCGGTGCTGGAAGTCGGCATCGGCGCCATGCAGATGTTTCTGTTCCTGTTCCTCACCCCCTTCAATCTGATCATGCTCTGGCTGTGGGGAGTGAACATCGGTGCGGTCAGGCGCATGATCACCAGGCCCCCGGCCGGCGGTGTGCCGATAGTCATGCGCGGCGCGACGACACACGTGCGGCTTCCCCGCATCTCGCCGCTTACCGCCGCCGGGGCGGCCGCCCTGGCCGTTTCATTCATAAGCATCTTCATCATCGCATTCGGCACGGGGATGGACCCGCCCATGTGGGCGGTTCAGGTCGTATGGGCCGCCGCCCTCGGCCTGGCGATGCTCGTCTATTTCTGGCGAACCTATCTCGTCGGCAGCGGGGCCAAGGATCTGGTGATCGACGATGGAGCGGGCATGCTCTCTCTGCCGCAGACGTTCGGGCGCAAGGAAGATGTCATTGTTGCGATGGCCGCCGTCGACGCGGTGGAGGTGAGAACAATCACCCATCACAGCTCCAAGGGCGGCACCAGCTACACCTACGCGCCGGAGCTTTCGTGGCGCGACGAGGGCGGAGAGCTTCAGCGCGACCGGCTCGCCGAGTGGCACGATGAGGCACGCGCAAAAGCGTTCGTCGACTGGCTGCGCCGGCGCATCGCAGAACACACTCGCGGCTGACTGTGAACGCCGCCTCCGGCTCTCGACAACCGGGGGTTTTCTTCAGCGCCTGATACAATCTGCGCCAAGAGGTGCCCAAGTCATGCTTGAACAACGACGCTCGTTTCTTGCCGCCTCGGCAGCCCTGGCCGCCGGTGCGTTTTCCGCCCGGATGTCTGGCCGTGATTCAGCCCGGAAGCAGGCCAAGTCGCGCTCATCCGACGCGGCGCGCGGCGGGGCCCGGCCCGGCAACCCCATCGGCGTTTCCACCTACTCCTTCTGGCGGTTTGGCGAAGCCGAACACCTTCCCATCGACCGCTGCATCGACTACGCCGCTCAATGGGGCTTTGACGCGGTTGAAGTGCTCGAGGTCCAGATGCTGCGCAAGGACAAGCCGTATCTGAACGAACTCAAGCGCCGCGCGTTCGTCAACGGCATGTGTCTGTGCGGCATGTCCACGCATCAGGGATTCGTCTCACCCGACGTCGAGAAACGCAAGGCGAACATCAACCGCACCATCGACAGCCTGGAGCTGGCCTACGAACTGGGCATCCCCACCATCCGCGTCAACACCGGCCGGTGGGGAACCACCGCCAGCTTCGACGACCTGATGGCCAATCGCGGAATCGAGCCGCCCCTGCCGGGCTACGCCGATGAGGACGCTTTCCCCTGGGTGATCGATTGCTTCGAGAGGATCGTCCCCCTCGCCGAACGCCTCGGCGTGGTCATGGGCCTGGAGAATCACTGGGGGCTTGGACTGACTCCAGAAGGCGTTCTCCGCATCGTCGATGCGATCAACTCACCCTGGCTCCAGGTCACCCTCGACACCGGCAACTTCCTGGAAGATCCCTACGACCGGCTGGAGATGCTCGCGCCCAAGGCCGTGTTTGTTCAGGCCAAGACCTACTACGGCGGGGGAAAGTGGTACACCCTCGACCTTGACTATCCCCGCATCGCCGAGCTTCTCAGGCGCCACAAGTACCGCGGCTACATCTCCCTGGAGTTCGAGGGCAAGGAGGATTACCACACGGCCATCCCCCGCAGTCTCGCCCTGCTGAGGAAGGTCTTCTCCCGCTGACGTTTCTCGCACGCCGCCCGGAAGCGCCGTTGAATCGTGCGTGCTGGGTGATTCTCAGGATGCCTTTGCCTTCCGATCGCGTGGCGGCGTTCCGTTCGCCGAGCGGTTCTCGTCACGGGCGTCTTCGCCCGATCCGGAGTTCTCGCGGAAGTACCGGCTGGGCCGGTCGTCCTCCAGTTGCGCCTGCAACTTTCGCAGCGCTTCCACCTCGATCTGCCGCACCCGCTCGCGGGTCAGGCCGACTTCCTGCCCGATCTGCTTGAGCGTCAGCGGCTCCTGTCCCTCCAGTCCGAAGCGCAACTTGAGCACCCGGGCATCGCGCTCGTCGATGGCGTCCAGAAGCTTGAGGATCGTCTGGTACTCCTCGCTCTGGGCTATGGTCTCTTCCGGGGCCTCCGTCCGGAAGTCCTCGAACAGGTCGGCGAAATCGACGACCTCACCGTCCTCACCCAGCGGGGCCTGTGGCGGGGTGTGAAACGCCTTCATCGCCCGCCGGATGATCTGGAGCTTCTTGATCGGCACCTCCATCGCCTTGGCCAGTTCATGGGTGGTGGGCGGCCGCCCCAGTTCGTCCTCCAGCCTGCGGAGGGTCTCCTTCCACCGGGCGATGAGCTCGACCATGTAGGCGGGGATGTGGATCGGCTGCACTGCGTTGATCAACGTGCGCTTGATGGCCTGCTTGATCCACCAGGAGGCATAGGTGCTGAAGCGCGCCCCCTGGGCCGGATCGAAGCCCTCCACCGCGCGGATCAGACCGATGTTGCCCTCCTCGATGAGGTCCGCCAGCGGCAGGCCGCGGTGCATGTAGTTCTTGCTGATGGACACCACCAGGCGGAGATTGGCCTTGATCATCCGCTCTTTGGCATCCTGATTATTGTCGTTGATGACCTGCCAGCCGAGGTCCTTCTCCTCCTCGGCGGTCAGCAGGTCAACTTCATTGATCTGTTTCAGGTAAAGCTGCAGATCGGATTGCACGCCTGATCGCGCCATGTTCACCCTTCGGAAGACCCGCGTCGACCGACCCTTGACTCCGGCAATCGGTCAGCGGCCTGTAGAATGAGACGCCTTCCCGGCTGGTTATCCGGACCAGACCGCGCGCCGGATCCGACGGCTGTGCGGCTCCTGGGCCGCGTTTGATGCTAACTCCCGTAATTGGCCGGGGCAACAGACAATCCGACCGCCCCGACGAACCACGGCTTGTTGGCTAACTTCGGCCTGATCGGAGGGTTGCTTGAGGCTTGGCCGCCTCTCCCAGACTATCCTTGGCACCCACCCGGGCTGTGAGGGGCTCGCCCGGACCTGCGGGGCATTCGATCGGCCCCAGGACGCCCCTCGGCCGCGAAATCCGTCTATGCACGGTCCGGGGGGTCCAGATCGGTCCCGCCCCCTATCCGCGCCGTTTCCGGAATCGCCGGCCTTCTTTGACCGGATCAGGCCGGTAGACAGCCGAAATGACTGACATGGCTGACTGGGATCTGACCCGGCTGCTGGCGGAATGGCCCTACGAGCCCGGCCGTATCCTCGCCCGACGCATCACCGGGGGTGACGGCAGGGCCAAGCTCCAGCTCCGCATCGACCTGGGCGTGATGCAGATGGAGATGGACGGCCGGCCCGACGGCCTGCGCCCCGAAGGGGCCGACTCCCTCCTGGATTACCAGAAGGACCGTCTATCCCGATACGTCAGTCAGAGCGGCGCGTCGGCCGGTTTCGTGCTCAGCGCCGATGAATGCCGGGCCCTGCGCGAGGAGGCAGTCCAGTATTACCACCGTTACGTCGCGCTAAACGCCATCGGCGAATATGCCGGCGTGGTACGTGACGCCGGCCGCAATCTGGAGGTTCTTGATCTCTGCCGCGATCACGCCGCTCTGCAGTCCGACCGGGTCATGCTGGAGCAGTTCCGGCCCGCTTTGATCACCATGCAAGCCCGCGCGGAGGCTGAACTGGCTCTCGCAGACAGCCTGCCCAATCAGGCTCTGGCGGCTCTGGATCGCGGATTGGCAAAGATCAGAACGATCTTCGAAGAGGCGGGTCGGCCCGAAGCGTTCGATGACGACAACGCGGTGCAACTGCTCCGCGGCATGCGGGATGCGCTGGTGCCCAGGCTGCCCGCCAGTCAGCGGGTGGAGCTCGAGGAACGGCTGAGGGCGGCCCTCGACGCGGAGAACTACGAACTGGCCGCAATACTCCGGGATGAGATTCGCCTGTTGAACGCCTGAATCGCGCATAATGGTCAGCATGAGGCCCGCGCTTGTCACCGGCGGCAGTGGTTTCATCGGTTCATATATCTGCCGCGCACTGGCGGAAGTAGGCTGGCGCGTTCATGGCGCCTTCGGCCGACACGAGGAGCATGTTCCGCCGGCCAGCCGCATTAGGTCCGTTCACGTCGATCTGGCGCGAAGCGGTAGTATCGCGCGCGTGCTCGATAGCATCCGCCCGCACCTGATCGTGCACACCGCCGCTATGTCGGCCCTGAAGGACTGCGAGCAGCGGCCGGAGATGGCACGACTCGTCAACACCAAGGCCACCGCCGACCTGGCGGACTGGTGCCGACAGAACGATGCGCACTTGATCTTCTTCTCCACCGACCAAGTGTTCGACGGCAGCGAAGGGAGTTACTCGGAAAGCGATCCCCCCAGCCCGATTCACGTCTACGGTCGGACCAAGGCGGAGGCTGAAGAGCGCGTGCTTGAAAGCGGCGCGACGGCGTCCGTGCTCCGCCTCAGCCTGGTCTACGGCCCAAGTCCCGGAGGACAGCGGTCCCACCACGAGCAGGTGCTGCTCGCCGTGCGGCAAAATGAACGGCTGCGCTTCTTCAGCGACGAGTATCGCAACCCCATCCTGGCGGCGGATGTCGCCGCGGTGGTGGTCGAACTGGCCGCAATGGAGGGGCTCGGCCTGCTGCACTTGGCGGGCCCGGACCGAATGAGCCGCGTGGACTTCGGACGCGCAATCCTGCGGGCGTTCGGCCATGAACATGTGGACTTCGATACTGTGACGCTGGCGGAAGCGAACATGATGCCGCGACGTCCACCGGATCTCTCGCTCGACACCTCGCGAGCGCGTGGCCTGCTCACCCGCACGCCGCGCGGCGTTCGCGACGGGCTGGGATTGCTCGCCGCCGAGGAGTCGCGCCTAGCATGACTCTCAGCGGAAGGCTGACGTCATGACTCACAAGGTGCACTTGCTGTTCGACGAACGGATGATCGATCACGATCCGGGGCCGATGCATCCGGAGCGGCCGATGCGATTGCAGGCGATCGTCGAACGGCTGCGCGGACATCGGATCACGGGCACCCAATGGTCCAGACCGCATCCCGCCACTCGCGAGCAGATCGCCCGCATCCACGACGAGGCGTACATCGACCACATCGACGCCCAGAGAGGCAAGTCGGCGCATCTGGATCCGGATACCGCGACTTCGCCCGATTCGGTCAATGCGGCGTATCTGGCGGCCGGGGCGGCCGTCGACGCGGTGACCAAGGTTATGAAATGCGCAGGCGACCGGGCCTTCGCCCTCGTGCGCCCGCCCGGGCATCATGCCGAGCGCGACCGCGCCATGGGCTTCTGCATCTTCAACAACACGGCGATCGCCGCCGCTCACGCGGTGCAGGAGCTGGGTTGCCGGCGCGTGCTGATCGTCGATTGGGACGTTCACCATCCCAACGGAACGCAGCAGGCGTTCTACGACCGTGATGATGTGTTCATGTTTTCCTCGCATCGCTACCCGTTCTATCCCGGCACCGGCGCGCTGGATGAGATCGGCACCGGCGCCGGTGAAGGTCTCACGGTGAACGTGCCCCTCGGCCCCGGACAGGGCGACGACGTGCACTGGGCGCTGCTGGAAGGTCTGCTGAGGCCGATCGCCGAGCAGTTCCAGCCGGAGCTGGTGCTGGTCTCGGCCGGTTACGACTCCCACCGCGAGGATCTCCTGGGCGGGATGCGGGTAACGGACGACGGTTTCGCCGCCTTCAGCGGCTTGGTGTCGGACGTTGCCAACCGCTACGCCCAGGGACGTCTGGTGATGGTTCTGGAAGGCGGCTACGACCTGGCGGCCCTGGGCCGGGGCGTGTGTTCGGGCGTGGAGGTGATGGCGGGGGCAACGCCTCCCATCTGCGACGCCCCCACCGGCCACGGTGCGGAACTCGTCAAGGAGATCTTCGCCCACCACCGTCGCCACTGGCCGCGGGTGGGCAAGTAGGGCATTCCCCCGCCCCCTGCCGTCTCTGCCCTCGGCCTACAATCCGCACCATATGCCCCTGCCGCAGATCGCCATTGTGGGACGGCCCAACGTGGGCAAGTCCAGCCTGCTCAACCGCCTGGCCCGGCGGCAGGTGTCCATCGTGGACCCCGCCCCCGGCGTGACCCGCGACCGCGTCTCGGCGGTCATCGAGATCGACGCCCCCATCGAAACGCCCAAGGGCACGCCGCCCAAACTGGTGGAGATCACCGACACCGGCGGGTGGGGGGTCTATGTCGCCGACGGCAAGCGCTATGACGACGTCGGGGCCGACCTCGCCGGCCTGACCCACGATATCGAAACCCAGATCGCCCTCGCCATGGATCGCTCCGACCTGATCCTGTTCGTCATGGACGGCCAGGCGGGGGTCACCTCCCTTGACGAGACCATCGCCAAGCTCCTGCGCGAGCGCAACGCCGCGGGCCGCGTCCTGCCCGTGGCCAACAAGATCGACAGCGAGGAGTGGGTCCCCTTCGGCCTGGAGGCCGCCGCGTTCGGATTCGGCGAGCCCCTGTGCGTCTCCGCCACCTCCGGCCGGGGCATGCAGAGACTCATGGACGCCATCTGGGAGCACACGCCCGGCGAGGAGTCGGAACCCGAATCCGATGCGGAGATGAAGCTCGCCATTGTTGGCAAGCGCAACAGTGGCAAGAGCACGCTCATCAACACCCTGGCCGGCGAGGAACGCGTCATCGTCTCGGAAATCGCCGGCACCACCCGCGATTCGGTTGATGTGCGCTTCGAGGTCGAAGGAAAGTCGATGATCGCAATCGACACTGCCGGCGTGCGGAAGCGCAAGAGCTTCGCCGACGACATCGAGTACTACGCCTATCACCGCATGCTCCAGTCCATTCGCCGGGCGGACGTGGTGATGCTGCTCATCGACGCCACCACGGAGGTCTCGCAGGTCGACAAGAAGCTCGCCCAGGAGCTGCAGAGGCAGTACAAGCCGACCATCATCGTGGTCAACAAGTGTGACCGGATCGACAAGGACCAGATCCAGCCCGAGGACTTCCTCGATTACCTCACCGAGCAGTTGCGCGGCCTGGACTATGCCCCCATCGTCTTCATCAGCGCTCTGAAGCGCGAGGGGTTGTCGGAGCTGACCGCGATGGCCCACAACCTCTTCCAGCAGGCCGGCCACCGGGAAGGAACGGGTCATCTCAACACCGTGGTGCAAGCGATTCTCAAGCAGCGCGGCCCGTCATCACGCCTCGGCACGCAGGCCAAGCTCCTGTTTGCCACGCAGGTTTCGACCCACCCCCCCACGATCGTTCTCGTGGTGAATCACCCGAAGTTATTCCACGGCCAGTACGAGCGCTACCTGCTCAACCGCATGCGCGAGGAGCTGTCGTTCAGCGAAATCCCTATCCGCGTCCTCTTCAAGAAGCGCACCCGCCTGGAACTGGATGAGCTGAAGGAGCGCGGCAAGGAAAAATCCGGCGCGATTGAAGGCGACGAATAGGACGGCACGCTGCTCCGCCCCTACTCGCGTTCCCTGCTCGCCTCCTCTTCCGGATCCACCAGGCTGATCAGGACATCGCCGGGTTTGGGTTCGGTGGTCTGATCTTCGGCCACCACAATCAGACGCTTATCATCGCGGATGAGGAACATCGGCACCGCTCGCGGGCCGTACATCTCCTTAAACGACTCGAAGGTGTATTCCTCGGTGAGGTTGGTCGCCTTGGCCGTCGCCCCGCGTGATGCGTGGCTGTTGAGCAGGGCGAAGGTGACATCTGCGCCGAAGGCCAGCCGGCCGTGCAGGTGGCCGTGCTGCGATTCCTTACCGTTCTTTTTCTTCTCTTCCGGCGATGGGAGCTGATAAACGCCGCTGCGCCCGAACACTCTCGCCATGCGCTGCACCGCCAGGACGTTGATCCAGTCGTTGGGGGTGGCGGCGATGAGCCGGCCCAGGCCGCCCAGGTCCATCTCGTCGAGTGCGTACTCGGCGAGGATGGAGCCCGAATACGTCTCCAGCCCGGCCAGGCGGGCCGCAGCGATGTTGCGGCGGTTGGTGTCCACCAGCAGCACGCGGAAGCCGCGCTTGGTCAGCACTTCCGCCGCCGCCCTGGCCCAGGCATCGGCCCCGACCAGCAGCACTCCCTGGGGGTTGGGATCGGCGACCTTCAGCCACCTCGCCGCGGGCGGGCCGGCGAGGCTGCAGAATCCCACCGTGCCCACGATAACCAGGAACGTCAGCGGCACCAGCGCCGAGGCCCCTGCAAAGCCCGCCGCATCGAGGCGAAGGGCGAAGACCGACGCGACCGACGCCGCCACGATCCCCCGCGGGGCGATCAGGGCGACAAACCCCACCGTCGACACAGGAAGCCTCGCTCCGAAAGCCGCCCCCCCGAGGTTCGATACCAGCACGCTCGCCGGCCTCACCACCACCAGCAGAATCACGAGGAATAACAGGCTGCTCCAGCCCAGGTCGCCCAGCGCTTCCGGCTGGATGCGGGCCGACAGCAGGATGAACAGGCTGGAGATCAGGAGAACCCTCACGTTTTCCTTGAACTCCACGATGTGCCGGACGTCCGCCAGCTTCTGATTGGCGAGGGTGATCCCCATCACGGTGGCGGCGAACAGTCCCGATTCCGGCTGGACCTCCTGCGACGCCGCGTAGGCTCCCACCACGAACATCACCGAAACCGCGTTGTCCAAGTAGTCCGGGATCCAGAACACCCGCAGCAGCAGAGCCAGCAGGAACCCGGCCACCACGCCGATGCCCCCGCCGACAAGGACGGTCTTGACCAGGGCCAGGGCCACATGATGGGCCGCCTCCTCCAGCCCGCCGAGCAGGATCGCTTCGAAGATCAGCACTGCCATCATGGCCCCAATGGGGTCGATCACGATGCCCTCCCACTTGAGGATCGCCGCAGCCGGCCCCCGGGGCCTGATTTCTCTCAGCAGGGGCAGAATAACCGTGGGCCCGCTCACCACCAGCACTGCCCCCAGCAGTACCGCCAGTGCCGGGGATAGGCCCAGGATCAGCCGGCCCGCCCCCGCGGTGAGCAGCCACGTGACCGTTGCTCCGATGGTGACCAGGCTCCACAGCACCGCATTGGCGCCCTTCAGCTCGCGGAACCGCAAGGTCAGTCCGCCCTCATAGAGGATCAGGGCCACTGAAAGGCCCACCACGGGAAGCAGCAGATCGCCGAACAGCACGTCCGGATTCAGCAGCCCGGTGACCGGCCCCGCGGCAATGCCCACCAGCAGCAGCAGGAGAATGGACGGTGCCCGCAGGCGCCAGGCCAGCCATTGGGCGGCGATACCCAGGATGATGATCCCTGCCAGAGGCAGCAGAAGATGCTCATTCAATTCATCACCTCCCGCCGAGAGCATGATCGATGCCGCGACGCCTGACCGATCAGGCGTCTGGCAATGTATCACGATCGAGGGGCTTTGCCTCGCCGCGGTTGGCGGTATGATGATGGGGCAATCTCATCGCGTTTGGAGCCGGCGCCTCGGTCAGGCGGCGCCGGTGCTGAAAACCCCGGTCCTGACGACATCTCGACCGTTCCCCTCCCGGCCGGCGCAGGCCGCGCCGGCCGCGCGATGAGTTCCCGCCATGTCGATCGTTCCCTTGCCGGTTTTTGAGACGGATGCCGACCCGCGTCATCGGACCGAGCTGACCGCCGAAGAGCATTCCCGGACCCTGGAGCCTCCCACATCGATCGTGGTCCGCTTCGGCTACATGCGGCTCATCGGCGAATACGATTACGAGGGCGATCACCGCCCCGTGTGCGGAGCCCGGCTCGTGGCCCGCACCCACCGCGGGACCGAGCTGGTGCACATGGTCTCCACCGCCTGTCCCAACAGCGGCTGCCGCACCGCCGTCACCCGGGAGGAAATGCACGAGTACATCGAGAATTCCGGGGGGCGCGAATTCCCCTTTCAGACCGGGGGGAAGATCCTCCGCACCGCCACAATCGAGGATCTGAACAAGCAGCGGGCCATCGACAACGACAAGACCAGTTACATCATCGCATGCAAGCAGCTTATCGCCGAACTGGAAATGGACATGAATCTGGTGGAGGTGGAGCCGATCCTCGGCGGCGAGCTTCTGACCTTCTACTACATGGCCGAGGAGCGGGTGGACTTCCGCGAACTGGTCAAGCAACTGGCCGGCCAGTTCAAGACCCGCATCGAGATGCGACAGGTCGGGGCGCGGGATGAAGCCCGGCTGGTGGCCGACTACGAGCGGTGCGGGCAGCACTGCTGCTGTCGCAGCTTCCTCAAGGTGCTCAGACCCGTTTCGATGAAGTCCGCCAAGATCCAGAAAGCCACGCTTGACCCGCTGAAGATCTCCGGCCGATGCGGACGGCTGATGTGCTGCCTGCGGTATGAGGACAAGACATACCGCGAACTGAAGGCCCGGCTGCCAAAGAGAAACTCACGCGTCGGCACCGCCGAAGGACCGGGCGTGGTGGTTGAAACCCGGACCATCGTGCAACTCGTGCTCGTGCGGCTGGAGCACGACAACCGCGAGATCGCCGTGCCGGTCGATGAACTTATGGATCCGGAAACCTGCCCCGGGCCCGGCGAGATCGAAGCGCCTCCGGCAATCCCTGATGAGGAGTTCGAGCCGTTCCACAGCCTGCTGGACCAGGAAGCCAAAGAACCCAGCCGACCCGGTAAGGACGAGACCGGCAAGGAGAAGGATCAGTCGCGGCGTCGGCGCCGGAGGAGACGCAAACGCACTCGGGCCAAACCGGACCTCGAAACACCGGCCAAGACCGACTCCGAGCGACAGGAGGCGAAGCCGTCACCCCCACGCCCGGCGGAGGGATCCACCCCCGAGGCCAGGTCCGGGAAGTCCAAACGAAGGCGCAGGCGGCGAAAGCGCAAGCACGGTTCTTCGGGCAATCCCGGCTCAACTTCCGGGGGCGGCTCGACCGATTCCTCCGGTGGAGGAGGCTCATCGGGCCGATAGACCGGCGGCGCCGCTGCGTACGGGACATCGCCGCGGCCCGGGCCCGCCAAGTCCGCAATCCCCGTCCCACATTTCGCACCCCGGAAGCCTATCGCTCGTAGTATCACCTCATGCCCACTGAAATCCAATCATCCCACAAAGCGGCCGACTCCTCCGTGGTGGAGACGATCCAGTCCCTGGTCGTGGCCTTCGTTCTGGCCATGACCTTCCGCTCTTTCGTGACCGAGGGCTTCGTGATCCCCACCGGTTCGATGGCTCCCACCCTGCTGGGCGAGCACGTTCTTTGGCATTCGGATCAGACCGGGGCCACCTTTCCAATCGGGTGGGACGGAACTCGCAACCGTCAACGCGTTTACGGGGATGAGATCAAAGATCCCATGCTGGGGGATGACTATAAGCTGCAGGATGTGCGGCGGCGGGAACTCCATGCACGAATGGGTGATCGGGTCCTCGTACTCAAGAGCCTCTACCTGGTCAGCGAGCCGGACCGGTTTGACGTGGTCGTGTTCAAGAACCCCACCGACCCCACGGGAGACGCGGCAAATTACATCAAGCGACTCATCGGTCTGCCGAGCGAGAAGATCTGGCTCGCCGACGGGGACGTCTTTGCCGGCGATGCTTCAGAACCGGGCATGGAGGGTTATTCCGTTCAGCGCAAGCCCGAACATGTGCAGAGAGCGGTCTGGCAGCCCGTTTACGACAGCGACTATTTCCCGGTTGCGCCGGCGGAGTTGGCCCCCCCGTTTGACGGCCCGCAATGGCGGGGCGAGCAGTGGGAAACGGACGCCCGACGCAGCTATGTCTGCCGGACCGCCGAGCCGACGAGCCTGACCTGGGACAACAACCTAAGGCGGCTCAGCGACTGGAACTCCTACAACATGCTCATGCCGCCGCCCAACTACGATCCGGACGACGTCAGCGATGTCCGCATCAGCGCCGCAGTGGTGGCGGACGACCCGGCAGCGCTCGGCATGACGCTTCGCCTCAAGGCCCGGAGGCACGTGTTCGAATTCATCATCACCAGCGGTCAGGCGCTTGTGCGCATGCGACCGGACTTTGACGATCAGCTCCCCTGGGAAACCAGTGAGGCAAAGAAGATCAGCCTGCCCGGCGGGGGCAAGGTCTTCAACGTCGAGTTCTGGCACGTCGACCAGTCGCTGGCAATCTTCATCGACGGGAAGCGCGTGGCGGGGCACGAGTACGAATGGACGCCCGCCCAGCGACTGATGTACGCCGCGGATGAGCTTTTCGCCGACGAGAACGACATCGAGGCCATCGGCGAACTCACCGACAACCGGAAGCTCCCGCCGGCCATCGAGTGGAGCTTCCAGGGATCGCCGGTCACCCTGCACCGCGTGCGCCTGGATCGCGACCTGTACTACAAGGTCGATGAGTACCGTGGCGGCCGGAGGCGTAACTCCACTCAACCGGGGTTCGAGCACCTCACAAGCCCCATCGCCCACCGCCTCAATCCCGCCTACGGCACCCATCCTCTCAGACCGGCGGTGCTCAACTCCGACCAGTTCTTCATGCTCGGGGACAACAGCGCCGCCTCGTCCGACGGCCGGCTCTGGGGCAACCCCCACTCGCTCGTCGCCACCCAGATCGACCCGGCCCCGTTTGTGGTCAATCGTAAACTGCTCCTGGGCAAGGCCTGGGTGGTCTATTTCCCCGCCCCCCATCCGGTCAAGGAGGGCGGCCCGGGCGTGATCCTCGACTTCGGCCGTTTGCGCTTCATTCGCTGACGCCGCCCTCATTAACCGAACGAAGAAGATCCGCTCCCCTGCGCAGATCCGCCCGGGCCCGGCGCATGTTCTCGACGACCCTGCCCAGCGGCGGGAACTGCACCTCATTGAGAATCGCGTGATCGCCTTGCGCCAGCGCAGGAGCGATCATCGGAATCTGATCTCCGATCTTCGCCAGCTCTGCCGGTGTGATGATGTCCGCAAGGCGCCGTAGCGGATCATCGTCGCCTGATTGATCGGGAACCTTCTCCCGACCGGCCCGGGCCATTGCATCCAGCATGGCCAGGACATAAAGCAATCGGTCGCCGCTCCAGCGCGCGATCTGCTCCCGCAGCGGAGCTTCGTCGTCGCCGGACAGCGCGGGGAACACCTCGCCCAACCGTCCCGGCAGATGCTCCCTTGCCGCCACTACACTGATGACATAGCCGAACGGGTCCTTGCGTGGGATGCGAAGCATCGCCGTCTCCAGCGCCCGGCGGTGTTCATCGGTCAGTGCGTTCTGCGATCGGGTTCCGCCCAGGATTGCCAGCGTGCGAACAAAGGCCCGGTGCGCGATCAGCGAGACGATGATCGGATCGTCGCCGCTGAGATGCCCGATCATGCGGTGGCAGATATTCAGCCTATCGACGGCGGCCTCTGTTTGACCGCAGGCCAGCCGGTGCGCGGTATCGATCAGCAGCAGCCGCAACGCGTCGTGCAGACCCGGGGCATAAACGGGAACCAGCTCCGGCCGCTTCGGATCGCGCACCACCGAGAAATCACATCGCTTGATCAGCGATCCTTCGCGGAAGGTGTCGATGATCGGCTGCATCTCAGTCAGCGATGCGGCGAGATCCTCCGGCACTTTCCCCCCAGCTTCCAAATCAAAATCCCGAATCGCTTTCAGGGCCGGCTCTTCCGGTTTCTCCAGCGCTGCGATGCCCCGCAGATACCACAGCGCGGCGTTCGCCGCCTCGATAGGCTTCAACTGGCCGCTAGCCAGTTGCTCCAGCATCGCCAGTTGGGCGGCGATCGCCTCTCGCGCCGCCACCATGAGTTCGAACACTCTGGCATATTCCCAGGAGAAGACCGCCACCATCATTCCGTGCTCGCCCCCCGCGGCTTCCGCCTCGAGCTGCTTCAGGCGCGCCCGCCCGGCTTCCGTGTCCTCCATCGCAAACGCCCCGATGACCTCGTCCATGAACGAATCCATCTGGACGAGCTCGGCATCGAACATCTCCCGGTCCATGTGCAGCATCGCCTCGGGCAATTGCGCTCCTTCCCCCATAATCGACAGCATGTATTGAGCAAACTCCTCCCCGCCTTCCTCGCCCGAGAACTGTTCTCCGATCCAGTCCACGCTCACCCACTTCTCCATAGCCAGCGCTTCGACCATGTTGAAGGGATCGCGAGAATCGAACCCACTCAAAGCATGAACCAGTGCGTTCGCGTCGGCCGCGTTCAGGGCCCCGCGGTCCAGGGCTGTCTGCAGCGTGTTCTGGGCCCGCTTGAACACCGCATCACCCACGATAGAGCTTATCGGTATGTGGTCGTCTCCAAGATGTTCCGACATCCGGTAAAGGGTCGCGAGCCGATCGGCCGCACCGCCGCTGTCGCCATCCTGCAACCGGATCAGCGTGTCAACCTGAACCAGAGGCGTCAGCTTCCAGAGGAGCGGCTGCACGTGCGGGATCTGAAGCTCAAAACCGACGTCGAAATCGAACCCGTAATCGGAGTACTGCCGGGTGGAAGCGTCGCGCAGCAGGTTGATGATGACTCCACCTCGAGCCGCGATCATGCGCAGCTCCGGCGTGGGCGGGCCCGATGGATCCGCCGCGTAGTCCTTGAGCATCTGCCACTGCTCATCCGACAGGCGGTCCAATTCCCCAAGCGCCCGGTTGTACCAGGTCGCCGCGTTGCGGTTGTCGGCGAGGGCAGGCGAGGCGATGGCAACGAGGACGGGGAGCAGGAGCAGGACAGCAGCCGGCCATGAGAGGTTATGATTCTGCGCCCGCATGTGCCGCTCCTTTTCTGATTGAGCAGTCTAACTCCGTCTCCGCTTCGAGTGCAGTCAGATGAAAAAACGCCCTGATTTCGTCCCCTACAAACGCCGCATGATCGCGACCACGCCGGAAGCGGCGTCACTTGAGTTCCGCGACGTCATGCGCAAGCGGCGCTCGGTGCGGATGTTCTCCGATAAGCCGGTGAGCCGGGAGACAATCGAGCACATCATCGCCGCCGCGGGCACCGCCCCCAGCGGGGCGAACAAGCAGCCGTGGCGGTTCGTCGCCGTGCAGGATCCGGCGATAAAGAAGGAGATCCGCGAAGCCGCGGAAGCGGAGGAGCGCGAGTTCTATTCACGCCGGGCCACTGAAACGTGGCTTCGCGATCTTGCCCATCTGGGGACCGATGAGCACAAACCGTTCCTCGAAACCGCGCCGTGGCTGATCGTGGTTTTCAAGCTGGTCAAGGATGATGCTGCCGGGGCCGGGTCCGAATCCGATCAGGTTTATTACATCAACGAATCGGTGGGCATCGCCTGCGGCACGCTCATCACCGCCATCCACCTTGCGGGCCTGGTCACGCTGACCCACACCCCCAGCCCCATGAAGTTCCTGACGCGCATCCTCAACCGGCCCGACTACGAGCGCCCGTTCCTCCTGCTTCCGGTTGGTTACCCGGCCGATGATTGCGTGGTTCCCAACATCACCCGCAAGTTGCTGAGTGAGATTATGGTGGTGGATCGGGGCTGAACGCAGTACCCAGCATGTGATCTTGCCCGCTGCCTAAGGACCGATCGCAAACACGCGCGTCCCTTTCCGAATATCCTACCACCATGGATTGGTCGCTGGTTTTCATCATCATCGTGGGCATCTTCTTCTTCATCCTCGGCGCAGGGTGCGTGATCACCGTGATTCTCGGACTGCCCGGGTCGTGGATGATGCTGGGCCTGGCCGTCTTGATCGAGCTGATCGACGGCTGGTGGCTGCCGGAGGAAAGCACCACGACCTTCGCCTGGTGGCTCATCATCGTCTGCGGCTTGCTGGCGGGGGTGGGCGAGGTCCTGGAGTTCATCGCCGGCGTGCTGGGGGCGAAGAAAGGCGGAGCGTCAAAACGCGGCATGTGGGGCGCACTGATCGGCGGGATCCTCGGGGTGTTCCTCGGCGTCGGTATCGGCCTGCCCATTCCGATCATCGGCTCCGTCATCGGCTCCCTCATCGGGGCCGCCATCGGCACCTTCGCCGGGGCAATCATCGGTGAGCTGTCGGCCCCGCCTACGGAGGTCGATGGCGAAACCACCACCGCAACTGTGCGTGGGTCGTTGAAGCCCGCGACGGGCGCGACCATCGGCCGGGTGCTGGGCACGCTGAGCAAGCTGCCCATCGCCATCATCATCTGGCTGGTTCTGACGATCGCCGCCTTCTGGCCGTGATGTTCGAGTCTTCGTGACCCGACTTCTTCTCTCACCAGCGAGCCCGGGCGTCCCCGCCACGGGCTACCCGCAAATGCGCGACGTTCACGTTGCGCAAGGAGCGCACGCGGCAGTCGCGGGCAGCCCGGCTCGAGGACGAGCGGGCTCGCTTAATCGTGGTAATGGCAGCCGTCAGATCGTCGCTTCGGTGACGCGTAGGACTTCCTCTACGGTGGTGACGCCGTCGTTGACCTTCTGAAAGCCGTCCTGGCGCAGAGTGACCATGCCGCGCTCCACGCACTGGCGGCGGAACTCCGTCACGTTGGGATTGCGGGCGATGGTGTCGCGCAGGTGGTCATCGAGCACGAGCATCTCGTAGAGGCCGCAGCGGCCGTGGTAGCCGGTCTCCCGGCACTTGTTGCATCCCCCGCCCTGCATCAGATTGTCGGCTTGTACGCCGTGTGCGTTGAGGAAGTCGATGATCTCATCGCCGACCTCGGCCTTCTTGGCACACTGGCCGCATATCCGTCGCACCAGCCGCTGGGCGAGCACGGCGTTGACCGCCGCCCCGACTAGGAACGGCTCGATGCCGATATTGATCAATCGCGTGATCGAGGAGGGTGCGTCGTTGGTGTGCAGGGTGGAGAGGACGAGATGACCGGTCATCGCCGCCTGGATGGCGATGGTGGCCGTTTCCATGTCGCGGATCTCGCCCACCATGATCACATCCGGATCCTGACGCATCAGGGCCCGCAGGGCCGCGGAGAAGCTCATGCCGATCCTCTCATGCGTCTGGATCTGGGTAATTGCGGCGAGGTTGTATTCGACCGGGTCCTCAACCGTGGAGACATTGAGCTTGCGCAGATCAAGCTGCTGGAGCGAGGAGTAGAGGGTGGTGGTCTTGCCGCTGCCGGTGGGGCCGGTGACGAGGATGATGCCGTGCGGCTGGGCGATCTGGTTCTTCCAGATCATCAGGGTGTCCTCGGCGAAGCCCAACTCGTCGAGGCTCACGTGTATTGACCGAGTATCCAGAATACGCATCACGGTCTTCTCACCCTTGGGCGTGGGGACCGTCGAGACGCGCAGGTCGAGCTTCCGGCCGAGGACGGTGACTCGGATGCGGCCGTCCTGCGGCAGGCGGCGCTCGGCGATGTCGAGATTCGCCATGATCTTGATGCGGGAGGTAAGCGCCGCGTGCATCTTCCTGGGCGGATTCATCATCTCAAAGAGCACGCCGTCGATGCGGAAGCGCACGGTGAGGGTCTTGTCTTCCGGCTCGATGTGGATGTCGCTTGCCCCCTCCTTCAGCGCGGTCTGGATGATGTGATTGACGTAGCGCACGACAGGCGAGGATTCCGCCTCGCCGACATCCGCCTCATCCACCTCTTCGGCGACCACCGCTACATCGTCTTCCTCGACGTCGGCCAGGATCTCATCGACGTTGTATTGATCTGCCTCCGCTTCGCCGAGCAGCTCCAGCACGCCGCGGATATCATGGGCGGTCACGAGCACGTGCTTGATGGAAGGCACCTTGAGCTGGCGCTTCACATCATCAAGCAGGAACACGTCGTCGGGATTGACGGTCCCCACCACCATCCGCGATCCTTCCCTCCGCAGCGGGAGGACCAGATTGGCCTTGCAGAAATCTTGGGTCAGTCGATAGAGCGCCGTCTCATCATAAGAATCCTGAGCTTCATAATCGATACGCTCGAAGGGCAAGCGGGCGACTTCCGCCACGGCCTGCTGAACTTTCACTTCGTCCACCCCCATCTCGATTAGCGTTGCGGCCAGCTTCTTGCCGGGAGTCTGCTTTATGACCCGCCGGGCGGTGGCGAGCTGTTCGGCATTGATCACGCCGAGATCGAGAAGCAGTCGACTGAGCTCATCTCCATCAGCCGGAGCCTCTTCATCACCGGAGGCTCGCTCTTCGCTCGGGCCGTGAATCGGGCTCAGCTCATCCACCGCTTCGAGGGGGGCGGGCTCGACCTCGGCGGCGGCGATATCGGCAAGGAATTCCCGGTCGGACCCGGAGGCGGCCAGATCAGACGGGTCGGGAGTCCCGGCCGGATTCTGCGGCACGAACATTGGACTCTCGTCAGGGACCGCCGGCTCGGGAACCGAAGAACTCCCTTCGCCAGGCACTGAGGGCGACGGCTCCCTCGGCGCGTTCGGATCGGGCTCCCCCAAACCCTCCAGCACATCGTCAAGGTCGAACTTGCCCACGTGCTTCTCCCCAGGTCTTATGGGACTCGGAAGTCGGCGGTCATGACCCTTCGCGCATTCGAAGGGTGTGCTCCACGATCAGGTCGTACTCCGGCGCGGTGGCGGCCACCGTGACCGTATCGGCGGTCATGGCGATAACTCTGAACTCGACCCCGGCGGAACCGGCGGGTACCACATCACCGATATGAACGATCCGGTTGTTTATGTTCGCCAGCGGACTGGACCCCATCAGGATGGATTTGACGAAGAGACGGGAGGCGGCCTGCTCGAAGCTCGCCCGGCGGGCCTCTCGCTGCTGCATCCAGGCGCGTTGTCGTTCGCTGTCCAGATCGTTCCCGCCATCATCGACCTCGGGGAGGGGAATCACCTCCGATTGAAACACGATGAACGGGTTCTTGATCACGTTGGCGAGCGGAACCTGATGTTCGGTGTAGGTTTCGTTCAGAACTTCCAGGATTGAATCGTCTGCGGAAGTCCCGTCCTCACGTTGGGCGGTCTTCCCGCCGTTGCCACCGCCGAAGAAATCTTCGATGATCTTCTCGAATTCCGCGTTGCCCGTGAGGGCGGCGGTGGTCGTGGCGAGGAACCGCATGGAGAAAAGGCCGGCGACGGCGCACACTACGACAATACCGAGCACGAGGGAGCCGGCGCGGAGCTTCCGGTAGTTGCCGGTGGAGGCCAGCACGTCCACGCCAACCTCCTCGCCCAGTTCACCGACGCCCAGAGGCATCGTCGCACCCTCGGGGGTTCCGACCTCGTCCAGGATCGGCTCGCCCGATCCGCCTGTTTCGTTGACGTTCACGATGCAGACTCCATCCAAATGGCTCAGTCAGAGACCGAGGAGGCAGAAGCGAAGTAAATGCTGAGAGTGAACTGGGCCTTCATCGAACCCGGCGGAAGCTCACTACCCGGGCCCCGGCCGGCACCCACACCCATGGAGGCCTGCTCCATACTCAGCCGATGAATGCGCGTAATGCGAGGCAGCTTCTCCAGGGCCAGCAGAAACTCATAGAAGTCGTCGAAGCGCCCCTCCATCACCATCTCGATGGGAAGCTCCATGAAGGCGGCGGCGGGAACCGGCGGCTGAGGCTTGAACGACGGCACATTCAGGTGATTCGACCGGGCCAGTTGGGTGAACTGCTCGAGCATCCCCGCCACATCATCCTCGGACGGGAGCTTCTCTTCGATCAGGGCGATGGCCTGTTTGCCGTTCTCGATCTCCAGGCCGATGTCCTCGATCTGCGCCGTCATCTCTTCCAGCTGATCAAGCCGTTCCTGCTTGATGGCGATCTCAAGCTTGGCCTGGGTGATCTCCGAATTGCGGGGCTTGAAGACATAAACGAAGGACGCAACCGGCACAGCCAGCAACACGATCAGGAAGATGATCTCGCGAATTCCGAATCGCATATCTACTCTCCTTCCCCGGGATTGCCGGGATCGGCGAAGGTGATGCCGGACCCCGCGGCGCCGCGGGTCCCGGGAGCGCTGAGGATCAGTTGATCGCTCATCGGATTCCCAGAGCCGCGGGACAGGATGAGCGGTTCGATGCTCCTCACGTCCGCAGCCGGATCCAGTGACATAGCAATGGAGAACTGTCGCATCAGCCGCCCGTCGATTTCCCTGTCCTCCGAGTAGTCCAGTCGGACGTTGCGGACCAGTTCATAGGTGTTGAGCACCGCCATGTACCGCGAGACCTCAAGGTCGCTCGGGGCAACCCCGACCAGAGTGAGGTCCACGCGATAGCGGGGCGGCTCGATCTTCTTGACCTGCTCGGCCGCTTCCTCCTTGGTCGGAGCGCGGTTGGCATCCTTCAGGTTGCCGATCTGACCGGCCTTCACCACCGGCGAGGTCAGGGTCTTGATCTTCTCCGATTTCAGCTCGAACTCCAGGAGGCTGAGACGCGGAGGCATCCGATTGATGAGTTCGGCCAGGAGAATCGACCGCGGCACGCGCTCGACGAGCGCGGCGGAAAGCTCGGCGCGGTTCAGCATCGCCTTCTTCTGTTCCTGAAGATCGATGAGATCCTCGATCTGCTCGGCCGCGGTCTGGTAGCGCATGTTGATCGTCTGCTGTTGCGCCTTGACCTGCGACCATTGCTGATTCGTGACGAGGAAGGCGCCGAAAACGCCGATCATCACCACTCCAAAAAGCAGGAGACTGATGATGTTCGTGCGCCTTTCCGCCTTCTGCGCCAGATAGTCTTCGGGCAGGAAGCTCGTGTTGTCCATACCGACGGCTCCTTAGGAATTGGTTGGCGTCATGCAGAGGCCACACGCCACCGCCCAGCCCGGCTGAGGCGTGCCAAGGGTCAGACCCGGTGTTCGTATTTGTTTAGGCTGGACCAGTCTGGCCAGCGGGTCGCCCATCTGGGCGGGGAATCGAAGCTCTTTCACAATGTGCTGGCACATCCACATCTGCCTGGCCTCCCCACCCAGAAAGATCGCCCGGTCGATTCGCCGATCCGGGAACAGGCCCCGGTGATAGCGCAGGCACATGGACAGTTCGTCTGTGATGGTGTCCAGCAGCTCGGAGAGATCCACGTTTGGAGTCGACGCCAGCGCGTCCCGCGGCTCCAGCGGGCCGCTCAGCTCCGGGGGAACCACACCGACCCGGCGATCCTCCTGCACCTCGACCGTCGGCCCCTCGGCCTCCGGCTCCGCTTGCACCGCCGGCCGATTGTCTGCGGCCGCTTCGCCCGTCGCGGGGTCGTGGACTGCCGTTGACTCGCCCGATCCCGGGTGGTCGGGACGCGATGCGGTCGCCTCCTCGATCGACTGCATCGAAAGCCGATGAGCACGTGCGCTGTTCATATCGCAGTGGAACGTCGCTGCAATGTGCTGATCGAAATGCCTGCCACCAACCTGGATGTACCGGGCGAAGACGATGTCCCGGCCGTGACTGATGGCCACCCGCGTTCCGCCGCTGCCCAGATCGACATAGACCGTCGTGATCTCCCGGTCCGACTCGCGCCGTGACAGATGGTCAAACGCCCGCACCATGGAAACGATCTCAGTGTGCGCGCCGACCACTTCCAGCCTGCACTTCCGCAACAGCTCGATGTAGCGCATCACCGTATCGCGGGCAATGGCGAAACAGATCATCTCCGTCTTCGCCTGCCCGTCCCGGTGCACGCTGCCCACATCGACCGAACGGACGACCACGCTGTCCGGAGCGCAGCCCATCTGGGTCTGGAGCTGGGCCTTGACCAGGTCGTCGGTGCTCACGCCGTCGATCGGTGACAGCTGCATGTGCTGGATGAACGTCTGGCCGCTGGGAATGGCGCAGACGGCCCGCCGACCCTTAAACCGGCCCGACTGCAGAAGCACGGGCAGTTGATGGCCATAGTACGTGAAAAGCTGTTCCGGGTTCTTCCGGGCGTGCTCCGGCACATCCATGCATGCCGCTCCCAGCAGCGACGGGCGGTCGCCCATACCGATCTGCAGGACCTTCACCGAAGAAGTGCCGAAATCGACCGCAATCGGCGAATGCTGAGGCGTAAACATTCCAAACCGCATCATCGCCCTCCAACGTCCGTGCACCTGCACTGACGCAGCGCAACTGCCCTGTCCATCGACACCCGGGCCACGGGGGTTGAGCCGGTAAGTTCGGCAACCTCAAGCAAGTAGGACGACCCTCCCAATGGTGCGGCCTGGCTCCAACATCCCGTGCTATGACCACTGCATCGAACATGCGATATGCCCCGGTCCATCAGAAGTACATCGTGGCGACAGAGGCCGATCCGGGGCTTCGGATCGCCCGCACCGATCGCGCAGCTACCGCAGGCGGCATAACCGGACCCGCACTTACAGACCCGACATCCGCACTAGGTCCACCGCCCGCCCCACGCCGGCTCGACGCGCGGCAAACGCCGCCGGGAGGGGCCGGCGGCGATGATCACGATCCCTCACTGTCTCGCGAGGTTATTTGCCAAGCGCGTCTTTCAGCGTCTGGACGAGCAGCTCGACTTTCACCTCTCGCTGATCACCCGATTCCAGGTCCTTCAGCGCCACCGCGCCGTCTTCGAGCTCCTTGCCGAGGATCACCGCGAATCGCGCGCGGACCTTGCCCGCCTCGCCCAGAAGCTTGCCCACGTTCTTCGTCGCCCGGTAACTGTGCCTGGCGTGCAGACCCGACCGGCGGAGGTCCGCCACGAGCTTTCGCATCTGCCCGCCATCGTCATCAAGCGCGCTGATCACGAACACGTCCGGCCGGGGCAGGTACTCTTCCGTCTCTCCCAGTAGTCCGCGATCCTCCAGGATCAGTCGGAGAACGACATCGCCCATGGCGATCCCCACCGCCGGCGTCAGCGGCCCGCCCACCAGCTCCACCAGCTTGTCATACCGTCCGCCGCCGGCCACCGAGCGCTCGCCCTCCGCGATCACCTCGAACACCGTGCCGGTGTAGTAGGCCAGCCCGCGCACGATGGAGAAATTGTAATGGCACCAAGGTCTCAGGCCGCGGTCCCTCAGTTCTGAGCCCAATCGCTCAAGGCTCTCGATACCCGATTTCGGAACGCCTTCGAAATACTCGGCAATCTGATATTCCTCACCAATCTCGAAAGGTGCTCCTGACAACCTCTTGATGTCATAGATCCGATCAATACTCAGACCGAGTTGCCCAAGACTAGCCTCGAATTCGTGATCAGGTATCTTGTCGCGCCTGTCGATCAATTCGAAGGTGGTTTGCAGATCTTGCTCCTTGATGCCCAAATGCATCAGGAGATCCCTGACAACATCGCGATGACTGATCTTCACTTTCACCTGATCCGGCGTGAAACCGAACTTTTCCAATACCCCCACCGTCACCGCGATCACTTCCGCATCGGCGCTCGGCGAATCATCCCCGATGATGTCCGCGTTCCACTGGAAGAACTCCCGCAGCCGGCCGCGCTGGGGACGCTCGGCACGGAAGAAGTTCGGAATGCAGAACCATTTCACCGGCTTGGGCAGGGTCTGGGCGGCCGAGGCGTACATCCGCGCCAGCGTGGGCGTGAACTCCGGCCTCAGTGCGTAGTCCGCATCGCCCCCCTCACGCCGAAAGCTGAACAGCTCGCTGACGATGCCCGGCCCGCTCTTGGCCGTGTACAGTTCCAGGTGCTCGAAGGTCGGCCCATCGATCTCCTCGAAGCCGTGGTTGATCGAAACCTCCCGCCACACGGATTCGATGTACCGCCGCACGGCCATGGCGGGGGGATAGAAATCGCGGGTGCCCTTGGGGGCCTGAAACTTGTGAGTGTTGCCGGCCATAGGCAGAGAGTGTAGCGACATCTCGCCCGCCTCTCTCCGAACAAAGGAGCGATCCGGTCGAACTGCCGCCGCCGCCGGGCGGTAGAAACCCCGTCAATCCTGTCTTCTCGCCACCGAAGGGAGATCGTCATGACCGATCAGCCGCAGCCGCTTCTCCGCAGGCTCTGGCAGCAGTGGTTGAAGCCGATAATCGTGGTCGTTGTCATCATCGCCCCCCTCCGGTCGTCGGTCGCGGACTGGAACGACGTGCCCACCCAGTCCATGGAGCCCACGATCCTGGTGGGCGACCGGATCCTCGTCAACAAGCTCGCCTACGGCCTGCGGGTGCCCTTCACACACTTCTACGCCCTTTCCTGGTCCGGGCCGCAGCGCGGCGACATCGTCGTCTTCCACGCCCCCGGCGACGGAAAACGGATGGCCAAACGGGTTATCGCCATCCCCGGCGATCGCATCGCCATGCGGAACAACCGCCTCTTCATCAACGGCGCGGCCATGCCGGTAGAGCGCCGGACCGCGGCAGAGCTGGAAGCGAACGATCTAACCGACCCCGCTCCCCACCTCTTTGGCCTGGAAACGCTGGATACCGTCGAGCACGCGGTGATGGCCCAGCCGCACCGGCCCGCGCCGCGCTCCTTCGATGAAATCACCGTCCCCGCCGGTCAGTATTTCATGATGGGCGACAACCGCGACAACAGCGGCGATTCGCGGTCCTTCGGCTTCGTGCCCCGCCACAGGATCCTCGGCCGGGCCTACGGAACCGCCTACAGCTTCGATCACGACGACTGGTACCGACCGCGGTGGAGCCGCTTCCTCCGCGACCTGGACTGACCCCCTCACATTTCCCTGCCCGCTTCCAATTGCGCTCCGGCTCCCACCCCTCGCTCGCGTGTCTCGCCCCCCTGCGCTACACTGGGCCCATGGCCATCCAATTCCAGCATGCAACCCTGCCCAACGGTCTGAACGTGATCGCGGAAACCGATCCCGATGCCCACACCTCCGCGGTCGGCTTCTTCGTCAAGACCGGCTCCCGCGATGAAGACTCCGCCGTCATGGGCGTCAGCCACTACCTGGAACACATGATGTTCAAGGGCACCGAGACCCGCACCGCCGCCGAGGTCGATGAGCAGTTTGACGACATCGGCGCGGACCACAACGCTTTCACCACCAGCGAGATGACCGCCTTTTTCGCCCACTGCCTGCCCGAGCATCTCGAGCGCGCCGAGGAGATCCTCGCCGACATTCTCCGGCCCGCCCTTCGCCAGGAGGACTTCGACGCCGAGAAGAGCGTGATCCTCGAAGAGATCGCCATGTACCGCGATTACCCGTTCTGGGCGCTCTACGAGCAGGCGATCGAGGTCTACTACGGGGCGCATCCGCTCGGCCATCGCGTGCTGGGAACCGAAGAGACCGTGGGCGAACTGACCCGCCCGCAGATGGCCGATTACTTCAACGACCGCTACTCCGCGGACAACACCACCATCGCCCTGGCCGGACCGCTGGATTTCGACGCGGCAGTGAAGCGGCTCGGCGAGCGATGCGGACACTGGCAGCGTACTGACACGCAGCGCCGCTATCCCGCCGCCGAACCCAAGGAGGCCGAGTTCACGACGAGGTCGGAGAAGGTCAACCGGCACTATCTGCTCATGGCAGCTCCGGCCCCCGCGTTTGATGATGATCGCCGCTATGCCGCGGCCATGCTGGCGCAGATCCTCGGCGACAGCGAGGGTTCACGACTCTATTGGGCGCTGATAGAGACCGGGCTGGCCGAGGAGGCCCAGGCGCATTTCGATGCCCGGGACGGCGTGGGCGACTACGTGGTCTATTGCTCATGCTCACCTGAAGACGGTGAGAAGGTCGAGAAGATCGTTCGCCGTGAGATGGATGCCCTGGTCGGTTCACTCACCGAAGACGACCTGCTGAGGGTGCGGAGCAAGATCGCCACCGGCGCGACCCTGGCCGGCGAGCTTCCCGCCGGGCGCATGCGCCGGATCGGACATATCTGGACCTATCTCCATGAGTATCGTTCGCTGGAGGAGGAGCTTGCCCGCATCAACGCCGTCACTCTCGATGAGCTGCGAGCCGTGCACGAGGCGTTTCCCATCCGGCCCGTGGTCACCGGGCGCCTCACTCCCGCCTGAGAAACGGGCCAGCGGCCAGGCGATGAATGACGAAGCCCCAATCACGCTGACCGGCGAGGCAATGGACCGTCTCGCCCGTGATCTGCTCGGCCGCGCAGGCCCATCCGCCTACGAGCGCACCATCCTCGGTATTGCGGGCATCCCCGGTTCGGGCAAGAGCACGCTAGCCCTGCGCTTCGCCGAAGTTATTAATAATATCGAGGCCGGAACTGCGGCCCTCGCGCCGATGGACGGCTTCCATCTTTCCAATGCAATCCTGAACAAGCGAGGCCTGACTGACCGCAAGGGCGCTCCGTCCACGTTCGACATCGCCGGCTACCTGAAGCTGCTGCGGCGGTGCCGCGATGCTGCCTCCGCTATCCGTTGCCCGCACTATGATCGCACGGTCCACGAGCCGGTCTGCGATGACCATCCGCTGCACCTTGCCGGTCGATCGACGCGAATCGTGGTTACCGAAGGCAACTACCTGCTGCTCGATGAGCCGCCCTGGTCGGATCTGGCGGACATTCTGACCATCACGTGGTGGCTGATGCAGCGCCACGCAGCCGTGGGGCGATTGACCGAGCAAGCCGCGCAGCGCTACGCCAACGACCTGGCCAATACGCGCCTCATTCTCGATAACTCGCGCCTCGCCGATCGAATAGTCAACTGGCCTGACTGATCCACGTCCCGTCAGTGCTCCGAGCATCCGCCAACGATTGATGCTCAGCACGTGCCTCCACTGTCTTCAGACCCGGTTTGCCCGGCTGTTTCCATCGCTTCACGAAGAATGTCATACGCTGCCGGGTGCGCATGCCGCAGGACTGTTCTGCCCGTCGGATCCTCGATCGTCGGGTCCGCGCTGTCGGTAAACCAGTCCGCCTCCAGTCCCGGTCGCACGATCGGTCCGCCCGCGGCGGTCGCATCATCCTTCTGCCGCAACCCGTCGCGGACATAATCACCCAACTGATGGCGAGGCAGCGCTCGGGCGGGATCCTCGCCCGAGGGATGCAGGGCGAAATGATCGGAAACCCCCGGCTCTTCGATACCCATTGAGCGGGCTGTCTCCAAGTAACCGGAGACGGACGCCCGGCCGTCGCTCCACGTGCTGTGATTGTGATAGGCGGTGAGCATACGTCCCACAGGCAGGCGCATCCGGCCGTATGAGCCGGCGGTTACGCGGTTGCGGCGTCAGGGTCGGCGAGGCGGCAGGTGAGAGTGGGCGGATGATAAGCCCCGCCGGCAAGCCCCGCTTCCTCGGTAAGCAGGTCGCTGCGGGCATAGACCAGCCGGTCGTCGTCGCCGATGGAGATTGCCGCCGCCCGCCAGCCGTCGAGACGGGCGTCGATGTGCGTCATTTCGCCGTCCTCGGTGACCTCGCACCGCGCCAACCGCCGCGGGACAACCTGCTTCCTTCGCGCCGGCGTCTGAATCCACATCTCCAGCATCGCGTGCTCGTCATCGATTATCTGCAACTCAAGGACAACCTCGTGGCGCTGACAACTGCTGCCCTTGCCGACCGCGCTGTGAGCTCTGTCGACGGAAAGCGGTTGCACGCTTGCCCAGCGGACCTCGACCACCCGGTGCACCGGTGCGTGAGGAACGAAATCGGAAACGGGGTGGGTGGTCAGGGTCATGACGGGTGACTGATCGGCAGTGATTGGGTCTCGTGATTCGTGTCGGCAAGCGCTAAGAAGCCCGACCCAGCAGTCGGGCGGCGGTCTCCAGCCCCTCGCCATCCGGGCCGATGAATCGCCGGCTGATCGCCTCGATCATGTGCATGAACTCCAGCATCTGGTCGATGCGGGCGACCATCTCCTCCGCCTCCCCGGCCTCCGGACCGATCTTCCGCCCTTCCTTTGGTCGCACCGCGTCGCGGCAGGAATGCAGCGCCTCCAGCAGCGGATCGACCTCGCGCTTCTTCCGCTCCCGCAGGATCGTGCGAAAGAGCTTCCACACATCCTGCTCGGCTTCGAAGTACTCCTTGCGATCGCCCCTCTGGCGGGTGCGGCTGACAATGCCCCATTCGGTGAGCGAGCGGAGGGTCATGGAGGCATTACCCCGGCTTATGCCCAGGCCGGCCATCAGCTCGTCGGTATTCATGGGCCGCCCGACGATGAACAGAAGCGCGTGCACCTCGGCCATGGTGCGGGGAATTCCCCAACTGGAGCCCATCTGGCCCCAGAGTGAAACAAACCGCTCCCGGGCGGCTTGCAGCTCGCGGTCCGTCGCGGGCGTCTTGGTGTGCGGTTGACGTTCTGCCATGTCACTGCTTCCTCCACTGCCAGCATACCGGCCCAATTGAGCTTGCCAAGCCTGTTTTCAGAAAATTCTGAATATTCAGATCAATAAACGACACCGCTACCCCCCGAATCCTCACGAACCCGCCAATAGCGGCTGGCAGATCGCATACGCCGAAACCAGCAGCAGGATCACGTAGCTGATCTGCCTCAGCAGCGGCTTGGGGATCCGATGCCCCAGCCACAGGCCGGGCAGGATCCCCAGGATCATCACCGGCGACATCAGCACCCCATTGCCGATCGCCGTGAACACCTCATCGCCGAACCTCTGATGCAGCGAGATCCACGAGACCGGCGTGGTCGCGCAGAAGAACGCCCACAGCGTGGCCCGACTCCTGCGGTTCGACCAGTTGTGGGCCATCACCCACATCACCGCCGGCGGGCCGCCCATCCCCGACAGGCCCGTCATGAACCCGCTGAGGGGCATCGCGGTCGCCATCCACCCCCAGTGCAGCTTCTCCCGCGGCCGGATCCGCCAAACCCACTGCACCACCACCACGCACAGCACGATCGAGCCGAACACCTGGCGGATGACCGACACCGGCACGCTCTCGACCAGCGCCCCCAGCGTCAGGACGCCGGCGGGAATGCAGATCGCCGCCATAACCGTCATCAGCACCACCTGCAGCCAGTCGATGTGCTTGCGCAGGGCCCAGATCCCGATGACGGTCTGGATCAGTCCGCAGACGGAGATGATCGCGATCGCCTCGTAAGCCTCGGCCCCCAGCAGTATGAGCAGGGGGATGGCGAACATCCCGAAGGCGAACCCCGCGGCGCTCTGCAGGGCGCTGCCGAGGATGAGGACGATCAGTGCCGGGATGATGAACTGCCAGTCCATGAGAGGCGATAGTCTAGGCATTAATGTTGTCTGAGCCGGGCCACGATCGCCTGCCCGGCGGCCTGTTTCCGCCTGCAGATAAGGGCGCGGGCGGGTGAAGGGGATGGGGGAAGGAGTGGACAGGGTTGAAGGCTTGAAGGCTTGGAGGCTTGGAGGCTTGGAGACCTGAAGGCGTGGGCGATAGCCGCAGGCTGACAGCCTGCGGACGGGGCGTACGAACGCGACGGTGAATCGAGACATCGGATGAACCCTGTGTGAAAGGGAGGTCGATTCCTGCGCGCGCCGGGCGCACATTGACGAACGTCGAAATGGGCCAAAAAACGGCGTTTCCGGGGGCGCCAAGGGGGCAGGTCGATTTCTGCGCGCGCAGGGAACGCAAATTCGCGCGCCGAGGGGGTGTTTACTTTGCGCGCGCAGATTCGTCGCAGCCCCCGGAAGGCGAAACGCTCCAAAAACCGCGTTTACAGGCTGTGAGCGAGGAAATAACCACATTTGCGCGCGCCAGAATGTCGTTTTGAGATGAGAGATGAATGAAGAGGTTTGAAACACGGAGGGCCACCGAGGGCCACGGAGATGGGATAGGGTGGAGAGGTGAACAGGTGAGCAGGTGAGGGAAACGGGGGAATCGAAAAACGGCCCCCCACAGGGGGCCGAAGGTGCGCCATCTGCGCGCGCAGAAATCGACCTCCCCCCCACAACGTGGTCTCGGCGCAACCGCCGATTCGCGTAACAGCCTGCCGATCAAGCTGTTACGTGCTCCTCAAATAAGCGGCAGTTTTCGCAACATTGCTCAAAACGCGCTTTTGTCGACGACATTTCTGCGCGCGCCGGGGCATATCGCGCTGCAGATATAACGCCTTTGGAATCCCCCGCCCGAGTCACCACGGGCCTGCAGGGCCAGAGAAACGTCGCTCAGAGGTGCTGACCGCCTGATCAGGGGCACGGCCCCCACTCGCCCAGGATTATGAACAGGTCGTCGATGTTGACTTTGCCATCGCCGTTCAGATCCTCCGGGCATTCATCGCACGTGCCCCAAGCGCCGAGGATCTGGAACAGATCATCGATGTTGACCTTGCCGTCGTTGTTGAGGTCGGCCGGGCATTCGCATTCATCGGGGATGCCGTTGTTGTTGAGGTCATCGCTGAACCCATCGGCGATATCACATTCGTCGGGAACACCGTTTCCGTTGCAATCCTCCACCAGGCCCTCAGCGATCTCACAATCATCATCAAGCGCGTTGAAGTTGCAGTCCGGAGCGGTGTAGCTTTCGACTTCAAACACGCCCATATCGACGATGGGCGGGTCGCCGAAACCGGTGTCCGGGGTGTTCGGATCATCGGCTCGTCTAATCTGCCTGTCGAGATCCAGCGAGCATAATCCGACGACAGCGTTGTCGCCGGCGTCAATGCAGGGTGATCCCGCAAGGATGTGCAGATCATCATCCTCGGTGCCGACGATGTCATCCGTGCCGTCGGGGTCGAGGAAGAGCGGATCATCGCCGATGTTGCCCGGCCCGGCGTATTGGTCCAATTCCTGAATGCAGCAGGACGTCACGTTGGCAACGCTGTCATCGTCAGCCAGTGTGATCTGCGCCGATTCGGTGACGCCGGTATTGTCGCTGTTACCCCAGAAGATCGAGTTCACGATATTCACAGTCCCGCGCACGACCAACAGACCGCCCGCTTCCTCCGACGCCGAGTTGCCGACGACGGCACAGTTACTCATGCGGAGTTCGCCCTCCCAGCAACGGACAGCGGCACCATACGCCCCGACGTTTCCCGAGAATAGGCAATTCGTCAACGCGACGCTGCTGTGAATGTCCCCAACGGTGAGTCCACCGGTTCCGTCTTCCGCTTCGTTGCCCAGAAAGCGACAACTGGTGAACAATACACCCTGACTGTCCAGGACAAGTACTCCGCCGTCGGTATTGGCGATGAAGTCGCAGTTGACGACGTTTACCAACGCCTCGTCGTCGAGATACACGGCTACGCAGTCGTAGTTCGTTGACGAGTTGTCTTCGAACCTGCAGTTGGACATGCGGGCTTGGGCGCCGTCCTCGATGGCGATCGCAACGCCATGGTGATCCGCGTCATTGCCGGAGAAGTGACAGTCACTTATGACGAATTGACCCTCGTAGGCGCATGCGATCCCGCCTCCGCGGTGGTAGGCGAAGTTGTCAACGAACTGACAATCGCGCACGGTGATATCCGCCTGAATCAGGGCCAGCCCTCCGCTGTATCCGCCTGAGTAGTTGTCCCTAAAGCTGCATGAGGAGATGACCGCTGGGGCCTGCACGTTCGCACCGCCTCCCTGAGTAGAGGCGTTGCCTTCAAACACGCAGTGAGTCATGGTCAGCATGTCGTCGCTGAACGCAGCGAGTCCCCCACCGAAATTAAGATATTCCCACTCGTTGGCCCTGTTCCCCTCGAAACGGCAATGCTCCACACTCGGGGAACCATTGAGAATGCCCACGCCTCCGGCGCTGCCGTCCGATACATTCTGAAGAAACGTACAGTCGACGATGACCAGATCACTGTCTTCAAGCCACAGCCCAGCAGCCCACTCATCCTCAATCTGGTCTTCCTCGGCGAAGCCGCGAGTCACGGTGAAACCATCGAGGCTTGTCGTCTGCCCGAGTCCGAAACCCTTGAGAACATGTCCGCTGTTGTCTCCCATGTTCTCATATGGATCTGCATCGTCGTCCAGTAGATCGCCGCTCAGGACAGTCTCATACAGGGTGACGTCGCGCTCATCGGGGTCCGGTGCGCCGAAGCCCGCGTAGCCGCCCATGAGGGCGACCCCGTCAGTCAATTCAAACGACGCCTCACGATCGCCCGGCGTGACGTTGCCGCCTTCATCCTGATCGGGCTTGTGGGTCCCCTGACCGACATGGATCTCCTCCACTCCGGAGCCGGGCTGGGCCGCGGCGAGCGCGTCCTGCAGATAGCGATAGGCGGTGTTCCAACTCTGGCCGTCGCCGCCCAGAGGAGCATCATCATCCACGTACAGAACCGTGCCTGCGTGGGCGATGGAGGTGGTGGTCGCCAGCACGAGAACTGCAATCGTGAACGTTATCACCGCGATGCGATCATTTCGATCATTGGCACGTGCGCGTAACATCGGAAGTACTCCCCTAATGGCAGGATGTAACTCGAATGCTGCCCTGCAACCCCATTCCCGCCCCCGGCGCGGCCGGTAGCTGCCCTTTGGCCCCAGTTTACCGCGGAGTGAGGCGTTGTCGAGAAAAAAGCGGGCTTTTCGCCTGTGCAGAGAGCGCACGGGGTGGTCGAGGGCCGCCGTGGCCGGGGACGGCACGGCTTGCTGGGGACGGCACGGCTTGCTCAGAACCTCGAAACGCGCGTTCTCTCCAGCGGGTTCGCTCGTTCTCACACAGCCGCCGCCGGGGCCGGGCGGTTGCTGTAGACCATCCAGTACACCACCGGGATGAGAACCAGCGTGAACGCGGTGGAGACGAACAGGCCGAAGATCAGCGACCAGGCCAGGCCGGAGAAGATCGGATCGAGCGTGATCGGCACCGCCGCGAGCATCGCGGTTCCCGCGGTGAGGAAGATCGGCCTAAAGCGCACCGCCCCCGAATCAAGGATCGCCTGCTTCAGGTCCAGACCCTGCGCGATCGCCTGGTGGATGAAGTCGATGAGCAGTATCGCGTTGCGCACCGCGATTCCCGAAAGCGCGATCATGCCGATCATCGCGGTGGCGGTGAAGAACACGGGATTGTCGTAGCCGCCGACGGGGTGGTTGCTGATCAGGTTCAGCAGCCAGAAGCCGGGCATGATCCCGATGATCGTCAGGGGGATGGAGATCATGAGGATGATGGGCATGAAGTAGCTGGAGGTCTGATAGACGAGCAGAACGTAAATGCCCAGGCAGGCGGCGGCGAAGGCCAGGCCCAGGTCGCGGAACACGTCCACGGTGATCTTCCATTCGCCCTCGCCGGCCCATTCGATCTCGAAGCCGGCCGGCACGGTTGAGCCTTCGCCGCCGGGGGCGACGTCGCGGTGCATGTCGATGATCGCCTCGGCGGGCGTCCGGCCGGCGACTTCGGCGAACACGTAAACCACCGGCCGCAGGTTCTTGTGGTATATCGTCTGGTCCTGCACCGTTTCGACGAAGCGTCCCAGCTCGCCGAGCTGGACCATGTTGCCTTCCGGGCCGGAGACGTAGAGGTTCTCCAGCCGGGAAAGATCGCTGCGCTCGGCCTGCGGCAGGCGGAGGCGAATGGGCGTGGGATTCACTTCATCGGGCTGATGGCAGACCGTCACGTTCGCCCCATCCAGGGCGATCTGCAGAGTGCGTGCGATGTCCGCGGTGGAAAGGCCGGCCAGGGCCGCCTTCTCCTTGTCGGTTACGAACACGAACTTCGTCTGATCCGCCTCCACGGTGGAATCCACATCCACCACGCCCGGCTCGGCGATGAAACGCTGCTCGACGGATTTGGCGACCTGCTGAAGATCGGCGTAATCGTGATAGGGCCGGCCGTAAACCTCCACCGTCAGCGTGGCGATGACCGGCGGGCCGGGAGGAACCTCGACAATCTTAATATTGGCTCCGTTGCGGATAGCGATGGCGTCAAGATCCTGTCTCAGGCGCAGGCCGATCTCGTGGCTCTGGTGCCGGCGACTGCGTTTCTCCAGGAAGTTGGCCCGGATGTCGGCGACGTTGGGGCCGCTCCTGAGATAGTAATGCCGCACCATCCCGTTGAAATCCATGGGGCTGGAGGTGCCGATGTAAGTCGAAACGTTCGTGACTTCATTGACGTTCTGAAGATACCGGGCCAGCTCTTCGGTGACCGCCGCGGTCCGCTGGAGCGTGGTGCCTTCGGGCATGTCCACCACGATCTGGATCTCGTTCTTGTTGTCAAAGGGCAGCATCTTCAGCGGCACCTGCCGCGTGGCGGCGAGCAGGCAGGACAGACCGAAGAGAACGAACATCACGAACACCAGGCCCCAGGCCAGCGGGCGCCGGTCCAGGAACGGCTGCACGATGCGCGAATAAACCTTGTAGAGCCCCGATGCGTGCAGGTCGAACGGCTCCTTCTCCACCCGGCCGTATTCGCCTTTGAGCACGTGATAGCTCATCCAGGGAGTGATGGTGAACGCCACCAGCAGGCTCATGAGCATCGCCAGCGGCACGTTCAGGGCCATCGGCTGCATGTACGGGCCCATCATCCCCGTGATGAAGAACATCGGCACGAAGCTCACGATCACCGCCAGGGTGGCGAGAATGATCGGCGGGCGCACTTCATTCACCGCGGTCATCACCGCCTGCAAGGGCTTCTCCTTGCGCATCTTGAAGTGGCGGAAGATGTTCTCCACGTCCACGATGGGGTCGTCCACCACCAGGCCCAGCGAAAGGATGAGGGCGAAGAGCGTGACGCGGTTGATCGTGTAGCCGAAGATGTAGTTGACGAAGAGGGTAAGGGCGAAGACCAGGGGCACCGCGGTGGCCACGATGATCCCTTCCCGCCAGCCCAGGCTGAGGGCGATGAGGCCAATGACGATGACGATTGCCACCGCCAGCGCTTCCACCAGCTCGTTGACCTTGGTGTTGGCGGTCTCGCCGTAATCGCGGGTGATGCGGTAGTGAACGCCCTCGGGAAGCAGCGTCGGCGCGAGGCGCTCGAGCTCGGCCTGCACCGCACGGGACACCCGCACCGCGTTGGTGCCCTTCTTCTTGGCCACGGCAATGGTCACCGCGGGATTGAGCCGCACCCCCCCATCATTCGAACCGGCTGGCTCAGTCACGCGATCGTGATTCGCACCTTTATGCTCGAACTCGGCCCCCGCCCCGAAGCCGAAGTGGGTGTAAGTCTCGACCTCCGCCGCGGCGAGGCGGACCTCGGCCACGTCCCGCAGATAGACCGGCCGGCCGTCGGCCACGCCCAGCACCAGCTCCCCCACCTCCTCGACGCTGCGCAACACTTCGCCGGCGTCGACGACGTATTCCTTATCGATCTGCTCGAAGGCTCCGGCCGGCAGAGTCACGTTCGCGCCGATCAGGGCCCGCTGGATGTCGGTGATGGTCAGGCCCCGGCCGCCGAGGCGCTCAGGATCCAGCTCTATCTGCACCTGGCGAGGCCGGCCGCCCACGATCATCGTCCGCCCGGTGTTCTTCACCGCCTGCAGGCTGGATTCCATCTCCTCGGCGATGCGCCGCAGCTCGATATCGGAGTACCGGTCGCTGTAGAGCGTGATGTTGACGATCGGAACGTCATCGATCTCTATGGGCTTGACCACCCATCCGGCCACGGAAGGCGGAACGATGTCGGTGTAGCTGGCCAGCTTGGACTGGAGCTTCACCAGGCTGTCCTCGCGGTCCTCGCCCACGTAGAAGCGCACCGTCACCACCGCCCGGTTGGGCATGCTCATGGAATAGACGTACTCGACGCCGTCGATCTGGTAGAGGAGCTTCTCCAGACGGGTGGCGACCTGCCGCTCGACTTCGCGGGCCGACGCCCCGGGCACCTCGATGAGCACGTCGGCCAGGGGCACCACGATCTGCGGCTCCTCCTCGCGCGGCGTGACGACGAGGGCCAGTGCGCCCACCGCCAGGGTGAGGACGATCATGATTCCCGAGAGGTTTCCCTTGAGAAACATCTCGACCATGCGGTAGATCAGGCCGTGCTGTCTGCTCAGGGCGGCCGGCTCGGGTTGGTCATGCGGTGGTTGATCTGCCATGGTGTTTCTCACCCGTCAGGGGCGTTTGAATGCGAATGACAGTGACGAAGTCGACGGCGGAGCTGCGCTTCAACCGTCGTCGAACGCGGCCAGGACCTGCTCGCCGGCGTCGAGCCCGGCGAGGATCTCGATCCGACCGTCGACGGCCTGGCCGGTGCGCACGAAGCGCCGGTGTGCGGTCTGGACGGTCCGACCCTCCCCGTCCTGCGTCAGCCCCACCACCGCCACCATTTCAAGCTGGCCGATGGTGTGTACCGCTCCGACCGGAACCAGCAACTGCTCGCGCTGCCCCTCGGGAATGATCAACCTGCCGAACATCCCGCTCAGTACGCCCGGCGGGCACGGGCCGGTCACCTTCACCAGCAGTGACCGGCTGGCCGGCGAAGCCTGGGGGACGATCTCGGAAACCTGTCCTTGGCATTGAAGATCGATCGCCTCGATCTCCACACCCACGGTGTCGCCGACCTTGAGCCTCATGGCCAGCCGCTCGGGCACCGCCGCCTCCAGTTGCAGGCGATTGGGCTCATAGAGCGTGACCAGCGTCTGGCCCGGCCGGGCGAGGTCTCCCTGCTCCACGAGCTTGTCGATCACGATCCCACCGATCGGCGAACGGATGGTGGCGTATTCCAACTGCGTCTCCACCTCCACCAGCCCCTGCTCGGCGGCCTGGACCGCGGCCCGGGCCATCTCCTCGCCGCGCTGGGCGTCGGTAAGCTCGCGCTGGGTGGCGGCGCCGTTCTGGAACGCCCTGGCGATGCGCTCTTGATCACTCACTGCCTTGGTCAGGTTGGAGTTGGCCGAATCTACGTTCGCCGCCGCCTGCTGGCGCCGGGCCTGCAGGTCCGCCTTGTCCAATTCCACCAGCACCTCGCCGGCCGCGACCTGCTGACCCGCGGTCACGTGCACCCGCTGCACGGGGGCGAGGAGCCGCGAGCCTACTGAAGTCTCGTGCACGGCGCGGATGGTTCCCACCGCGCGGATCTCGCGGGGAACGAGACGGCGTTCCACCGTCGCGAACGGGCCCGTGACGGTTTGGGGCACCGCGGCGGTGCGGCCGGGATCCACCTTGGCCTTGAACACCCCCGAAAGCCAGGCCACGATCAGCACCAGAAGCACCAGTCCCACCACGCTCAGGACGACCGTCCGCAGAGTCTTCGCCACATTGCTCATCTGGTCATTCCTTCCGGCAGATTCTCACTCCGCCGATTCCGGACCCGCCGAAGAAGGGTCCGGCCCTATCGCCGACATTTTCTTCTCGCAGCGCAGTCTGTCCAGTCAGGGCGGCCGGTCGCTCATTAGAGGCCCGGCATCGGTGGGAGGTTCCCGTGATTGGGGCATATCGCGCCGGACCACCCGAAATCCGATCCTGATCACGGGTACGGGGCCGGCTGGGGCAGAACTTCAGCCCTTGGCGTCGTCGCGCAGGCGAATCCGTGCTATAGGTCCGCTCATCGGGCCGCCGGTCCCCGGCCGGCGGGCGGGCCGCGACCGCCCGCAGCCGATTCTCTCGGATCCGAAAACGGGGTACCCCACGATGAACATCCGTCTACCGCACGCCCTCACCCTCGCCATCTTCGCGCTCATCCCGGCCACCATTGCCGCTCGTGGGCAGGAGCCGCCGCTTATCGAGGTGAGCAGGCTCACCGACCACCTCTACAAGCTCTCCGCCGATGCCGGCTCATATGTCAATCACATCATCGCGTCGGTCGGCGATGACGGCGTGCTGCTGGTGGACACCGGACTGGAAGACAAGGCCGAAGCGCTGAAAGAGGCGGTGGCGGCGCTGGGATACGGTGATCCGAAGATCATCATCAACACCCACGCCCACTTCGAGCATCTCGGCGCCAACGCGCAGTGGGGCGCGGCCCCGACCATCATCGCCCACGAGCGGGTCAGGACCCACATGCGATCCGGCCGGTGGCTCATCATGGAGTATCCCGATGAGGCCCTGCCGGAGATCACCTTCAACGACACCATGTCCGTTCACTTCAACGGCGAGGAGATCCGGCTCACCGCGCTGACCGGCAGCCACAGCGACGATGACATCATCGTGCACTTCACGGGATCCGGCGTGGCCTGCCTGGGCGGGCTGATCAACGCCATGCACTTCCCGTCCGTGGATTACCTCTTCGGCGACGTGCGCAAGTACCCCGAGATGCTGGGCCGGGCGCTGGACATGCTGCCCGCGGACACCCGCGTCATCTCCGGGCACGGCGAGGAATGCACGATGAAGGAGGCGCGGGAATACCAGCAGATGCTCACCGAGACGATGGAAACCGTCCGCAAGGGGCTCGCGGAAGGCAAGGACCTTCAGACCATGCAGGAGGAGGATCTTCTCAAGGAATGGAGCTCCTACTCCGGCGGGTACGTGTCGAAGGACCGGTGGATCAAGTATCTCGTCGACGGCTTTGAGGATGCGCCGCGCAAGCTCATGCTCATCGAGCCGCTGTACCTGGCGCTAAAGGATGGTGATGTGGATGCCGCCATCGCGAAGTACCACGAGCTGAAGTCAAGCCATCCGGACGAGTACAGGTTCGATGAGGTGACGTTGATCTACATGGGCGACTGGCTGGTGAAGAAGGGCCGGCCGGCCGAAGGTGTCAAGCTGATCGAACTGGCGGCGGAGGAATACCCCGGAGGGGAGTACACCGCCCACGTCTTCAGCTACCTGGGCCGGGCGGCACGGGCCGCGGGCGACCGGGACAAGGCCATCGCGGCCTACCGCAGGGCGCTGGAGCTGAATCCCGACATGACCGGCGCCGCCGAAGCCCTGGCGGAGCTTGAAGAGGAACAGCGCTGATAACGACCCGCCGCTGCGCTGCGGGCAGCTACTACGCGCACGGCCCCCAGTCTGCGAGGATGGCGAAGACGTCGTCAATATCCACCACGCCGTCGTTGTTGATGTCGTAGGTTCCCGCGCCCTCGCCCCAGTGGGAGAGCACGTCGAAAAGGTCGTCGATGTCCACGACGCCCGAGCCGTTCACGTCGGCCGGGCATTCGAAGTCGTCGGCGTAGAAGACGAGGATGGGGATGTCGCCGGAGAGGCCGACGATTAGATCAGGCCGGCCGTTGCCGGTGATATCGCCGAAGGCGATGGCGGTCCCCACCACGTCCGAGTCATAAGTCCAGGAGGGTGACGTGTCGAGGACGCCGTCGTTGTTGAGGTAGATGTGGGTCTGGCCGTTGGAGAAGTGGGTTTCGGCCAGATCCTGATCGCCGTCGCCGTCGACATCGCAGAAGCGCAGATCGCTGTGGCCGAAGTAGGAGGCACCTGAAGACCAGGAGAGGGTGAGCACGCCGTGGTCGTTGGAGTAAAGCCGGGTGGGATCGTGTCCAAGTGCGAGGTCCGGATCGCCGTTGCCGTCCACGTCGGCCCAGGCCACGCCCTTGTCGCTGTCATCATCGCCGGTGGTCCAGACCGGCGTGGTCTGGAGCGTGCCGTTGAGGTTCCTATAGACGCCGCTTTCGAAGTTCGACCACTTGGAGACGGCCAGGTCCTCCCAGCCGTCGCCGTCCATGTCCGCGAAGGCCAGGAAGTTCTGGATCGACAGTTCCGCGGACTGCCAGCTGGGAGTAGTGCTGAGGACACCGTCGTTATTGGGGAATACATAGATGGGGCGATAGGGATCGGGCGAAGGGGCCTGGTTGGCGGTGACCACATCCATGTCGCCGTCGTGATCGATGTCGAACGGCTTGGCGTAATTCGTCCAGCAGGCGACCGGCTCATCGGAATACCAGCCGGGGGTCATACTCGGGCCGTCTTCGGTCCCGAAGTAGATGGTCGAGAGCGACATCGCGAACCCACCGTTGGCGGCGAAGACATCCGGGTATGGATCATCGTTGATGAACGCGACCTGGACATCGCCGGTGGAGACCTCATCGGTGGAGATCCAGGAAGGCTCGGCCTCGAGCTGGCCGCCCGTGTTGTAGAAGATGTAGTTGTACCAGTGCGGGTAGGGCGGATAGCTGTTGGAGATGTAGCAGCCGACCACGAGATCGATCAGCCCGTCTCCGTTCATGTCCGCGGTCTGGAGCCCGCCCACCTGCCGGCGCATCTCGACCGACCAGTCGGGAATCAGGTCGTAGGGGACGGTGGTATCGCGGGCCTTCCAGCCGGTCGGAGCGCCTGTTTCCTTGAGCACGACCGATTCCAGGCCGTCATCGGAAACCTCCACGCAAGAGTCTGCGGCGACAGCAAATCCCCGGGGAGTCACGCAAATCGCTGCAACGGCGAGCATCGTAGAAATGTTCAGTTTCATCTTTCGCCCTTCATTCACTTTCAGGACATCGTGACCGGATCGCGCCGATCCCGGGGGTGGCGCTCGGAGAATGAATATACCGCGCGCCCGCGTCAGCAGAAGGCAAAAGTGCCGATGTGCCGGTGGTCGTTTCGCCCCGTCGAGGCAAGCGGCGTCGGCATATCGGCTTCCAGCTTCGCCGGGGCGATTATCGGCGGGGGCGGCAAGCCGGATACACGGGGCAGCCCAGGGCTTCTCGCCCTCATCTCCACTCCACCCCGCTACCATACGAACATGAACAGCGAGAACCTCTGGGCACCGTGGCGCATGGCCTACCTGCGCGAGCTGGAGCGGAAAGTGGCCAGCGCCAAGGGAATGGGCGCGGTCTTTCCGGGAGCAGAAGCCGACGAGGTCTGCTTTCTCAGCGAATACTGGGAAAACCCGGAGAAGGACCGCGAGAACCACGTCATCCATCGCGACGAGCAGGGCATGATCCTGCTCAACCGCTACCCCTACGCCAACGGCCATCTGCTGGTGGCCCTGGGCGAGCCTCGGCCGAGCCTGCTGGACTACGAACCGCAGCAGCGGGCGGCGTTCTGGCGGCTGGTGGAACTGGCCATGGAGCTGATGTGCCGGGCCATCGCCCCGCAGGGGATCAACATGGGCATCAACGTCGGCCGGGCCGCCGGGGCAGGGATCCCCGAGCATGTGCATGCTCATCTCGTGCCGCGGTGGTCGGGTGACACGAATTTCATCACCACGGTGGGGATGGTCCGGGTGATCCCGGATTCTCTTGAGACGATGGCGGAGCAGTACCGGGAGGCGGCGGCAGGCCTGGAGGCCTGAAGGCCCGGAGGCTTGCGGGAGGGGGACCCGATCGGAGGCCGAACATAAGCAAAACGGCGCTCGGTCCCCCCGGGTCGCTCAGCAAAGGCGGATCCTGTAAAGGACGGTCGCCTTCAGCGCGGGGCTTGCTCGAACCCCTCTTCAACAAGGTGGGTTCGCCGCCCATCGTGCCCGGCCTTCCACTCTGAGGAGGCTTGGCCATCGTCGCGGATCGGCGATCCCTGAGGGTTCACGAAGGATCGAGCAAACGCTCCCGCAGGAAAGAGCAATCCCGAAGGGATCGAACGCCGTTTCAGCACTAGGGTAGCGAAACTGCGGCTCGGGGTCGATAGAATTCTGCTCAAACGCATGGATGCAAAATTCTGAAGATCGTGAGGTCCTTCAAAGATTGACACCGGAAGGCCTCCTTGGTACATCTAGGTGTTCCGGACGCCCGAGACAATGCCCCAAGCGAGATCACATCCCATGAAGACCATTGCTCGATTCGCCGCCCTCACCGCCGCCTTCGCCGTGCTGGTTGGATGCCAGGGTGGTGGAGAGGCCGAAGACGTCAGCTATTCCGCCATCATCGGCGACCTCACGCCCGAGTTGCGGGGCCTGAGCGAACGCCCGATCGACATGGACCGCAATATCTGGGTCACCGCGAACCAGAACCAGCGCATGATGTGGGGCGACCTGAGCCGGGCCCTCTACATCGATCATCCCAGCACACTGAGCCCCTATCCGATCGAACTGACCAGCGGCCAGCCTCGCTGAGCGCGCGGTCCGCTCTTCGCCGGTTTCGGTCTGCCGGAGTTTTGTGCTGCGTTTGAACGGCGTTGTCTCGGCTGCCGCGGATGTGTTCGACTGAAATCTGCTAAGAACCTGTTGGGAATCCCGGGCGCGATGAGTCCGCGCTGCGGGTCGAAAACCAGCGCGAAGGCGGGCCGGATGCCGCGTCGTCCGATGTTCCCGCGAGTGCTTGCCTGAAGCGCCCGGGGCGCCAAAGCTTTTCTGTGACCCCGGTAGAAGCCACCATCGGTACGGTGAGGGCGGCGGTAGGTTCGTTCCACCCCGCGGCCATGCCCCGCCTGGCCCGCGCCCACTATCGGCGGGAAGTGATCGCTTGGCTGCTGATCTCCACCATGATGGGCGCGGTCACGGGAGGCGTGGTAGGGGTCATCGCCAAGAACGCCTTCGCCGGCCAGGTGCCCGAGCACTGGCTCAACATCTCCGTGGCCCTCGTCACCGGGGCCCAGGCGTTCGCTCATCTCACGAGCTTCCTGTGGGCATCGCTCAGCCACGGCCGCCACAAGGTCCGGTTCCTGGTGGGCCTGCAGATCGCGGCCGCGGCGCTGGTGGCGATGATCGCTCTCGCTCCGATCTCGTGGGTCGGACTGCTCCTCTTCACCTCCGGTGCGGTGTTGATTCAGGTGTGTTGGTCGGGGGTGGTGACGTTGCGCACCACAGTCTGGCGGGCCAACTATTCCCGCGGCACGCGGGCCCGGACCACGGGCAAGATCGCCACCTTCCAGGCGATCATGATGTCCGCGTCCGCCATCGCGGTCGGTTTCCTGATGCGGTGGGACCCCAGCGCCTTTCACCTGCTTTATCCGCTGGCCGCGGCGTTCGGGCTGATCGGGGCGGCCGTTTACGGCCGGATGCGGGTGCGCGGCCATCGACTGCTGCTGGCGAACGAGCGGCGCGATCTGGAGGAAGGCGGGGCCGGCGCGGTCAGCCCGCTGCAGATCTGGCGCATCCTGCGCGACGACAAATTGTTCAGGCGGTACATGATCGCAATGTTCATCTTCGGCATCGGCAACCTCAGCGCCACCTCGCTGATGGTGATCGTGGTCCGCGATGCGTTCGGCTACGAGTATCTGCGCGGCATCGCGGTTACCGCCTCC
>CP070772.1:3860607-3870193 GCA_020345805.1 Phycisphaerales bacterium
ACTGCTGAACGCGAGAGTGTGCCAATAGTGCACTGAGACAGTAGGCTATCCGCCGACTCCATCCGGTTCACCGTTTGAATGGGGAACACATGCTGGAAGGCGAACGAACCCGTCTGCGGGCCTACACCAAAGAGGATCTGCCGTTGAGGAGAGCCTTCCTCAACGATCTCGAGCTGCTCGGGATGGCCTATCCGGGCATCCTCTTCCCGTCGCGCCCGGAAGATCAGGAGAAATGGTACGAGTCACTCGATTCCAAGAGCGACAAGCAGTACAGCTTCGCCGTCGAGTCAAAAAACGATTCGGTGTACGTCGGCTGCTGCACGGTGTTTGAAATTGACGCCAAGAACCGTTCTGCCTCCGTAGGCATGTTCATCGGGAAGCCGCACTGGCGGAAAGGCTACGGATCGGATGCCCTCCGCACCTTACTGCGTTTCTGCTTCGAAGAAATCAACCTCAACAAGGTCATGCTCGAGGTCTACTCCTTCAACACCCCGGCCATCCGATGTTATGAGAAGCTCGGGTTCAAGACAGAAGGTGTGCTCCGCCAGACCCTCTATCGCGACGGGCAATACCATGACACGGTGGCGATGGGCATGCTTCGCTCAGAGTGGGACGCGGAGCACGGCGGGGATTGAGAGCCGGAGTGCCACGGCGTAGAGGCGTCATTCGCGGCCCCTCGGACGCGGTTCGTTGGCGTACTGTCAGTTCCTGCAAACTCAAACCTCCGCTCGATCGCTGGCAGAAGTGCCGGCGGCCTTCTCCGGTTCTCTGTGCCAGGTCTTATAAAAGAATCGGACGGGACTGGTCCGCCGGCGGGGCCGGAGCGATAGGGGAGCCGGCGAACGCCGCGTCCCGCGGCGGGATGGTTCGACCGGAGTGCGGGCCGGTAGCCGGCGAGATGCTGTCCAGTTCCTCCCGCCTACTCCCGAGAGTTCGAACAACCGGAACATCAGCCGTTGTTCCCCGTTGCGGGCCGGAAGATCACTCGATATGGCACTGTAATCAGCCGATGTGCGAGTCGCACAATTCGAACAGCATCTCTAGTCGGTGCACCGGGGATCCATCAAATGACCTACTCTATCGGACGCCTCGATGACCAGTCCGGCCAGGCGAGGGGGCGCCCCCGAGCAACCGGGCGCGTACAGCAGGAACAACTGGCCTGCAATCTCGGCCCGATAACCGACTTCTCTCGCGGCGGGCTCCGGGTAATAACCGAGCGGGAGCTTCAAGGCGAGCACGATGTGACGCTGCCTTTGGATGACGGCGACCTGACCGTCCGGGCGCGGGTCATCTGGTCGCGTTGCGAGGGCAAGCGTCGTTACCTGATCGGGATGAAGTTGCTTGATGTTGATGAGGAAACCGCCGAGCGACTGGCCCGAATCGCCATGACTCACGCCCGGATCTATCCGCTGTCCTCCTGATGCCACTCTCGGCCAAATCCGCGCGCGGCCGGGGATATTTGCCGTGCCCTGCACCAAACCGGAACGGAGACCGTCATGCGCTCACCGAAAACCGTACGAATCATGACCTACACCCTTCTGAGTATCGCTGCCATTGTCCTGCTTTCGCTTCCCAAGAAGGCCACGCTGCTGCGCGCCTTGGGCGGCGAGCGCTATCCGGATGTGGTCGTGCTGCGCGGCATCGTGCGTGATTTTGTCGAAGACCACCCTGATTTTGATGTCGTACCCGGTAACGGGTACGGCCACTACTGCGGCAATATCGCCACCACCCTTGGGGAAGATCAGAAACCGGTCTTTGTCGGCGGCGGAAGCCGCGTGTCCCGCGAATGGCGCGACGCCGGCGGCAACGAGATAGCCTGGTGCATGTTCGACGCGAGCGGCGGAGATTCGGAAGGCAAGTACCATGACGGCCCGCCGGACAACGGAGGCATCACCTCTGCCGAGACCTTCGCCCAGTGGTATCGCGACGTCCTGGGCGTCAACATGTCCACCGTCGCCGACATCACCATGCACCGCGGATCGGACGGAATGTACAACTTCAGGACCAACAAGTTCTTCCCGATCGACGGCCGATCGCCCAGCGGCGGCGACGGGCACAACTACCATTTCACTTTCGAGATTGTCGCCGACTTCGTCTACCACGAGTCCGACAACCAGATGCTGCGGTTCATGGGCGATGATGACATCTGGGTGTTCATCGACGGGCGACTTGTGATTGACCTCGGCGGTATCGCGGGCAACACGGACCAATACATCGATCTCAAACGGCTCAATCTCGTGGACGGAGAGACTTACCGCCTGCATTTCTTCCACGCCGAGCGCCATAGCCCCAAGTCGCAATGGCGGTTTCAGACCAACATCGTCTTCGACACCAGTCGCTACGTCCCGTTGATCACGGATCCGTACGACTGATCCCGGGCCGGTGGTGGGAAACCCGCCGGCAGGCTGGAACGCCGACCGTGCCCGATGTGCCGGACGACCTCAGTGACCTTTCCTCTTTTGGGAAGCCTGGGTGTGTCAGGCACGGTCAGGGACCGATCGGTCCATCCTTGCGTTCGAGTTGCCGCGGTGTGAGTGGAGCGGTGATCCGCGGGCTCATTCAGCTGACGCGGCGATGAATATTCTGAAACATGACGCGGGAGCGGCAATGGGGAAGGCGGTCAAATGTCCCTCCCCGTACACCTCGAAGTAATGTCGCCTGGATCCTCGGTCAGCGCTCATATATTGCCAGTCGCGCCGAGAGCGGGGCAAACGGTTCGATCAGGATCGTGTTGCGGCCGGGCTTGAGCATCCGTGTCACATCCACGCGCAGCGGGGCGGATATGAACCCGCCGGCATCCTCGCCGTTGATCGTGACACGGGCCGCGGCCTCGGGCTGAAGCTCATCCATCTCCAGGTAAATCGTCACCCCGCTCAGATCCGTGCCGCGGGGAACATCGCAGTGTCCTAGGAACGGGTCCGCCTCGACGGGGCTGAGCGTCAGCGGCTTCCGGCCGACCATTCCCCACGGAGCGGCGCCGTAAGCGGCGACCAGCTTGGCGGCGGGCCACGACGAATCATCGAAGCTCGCGCTCTCCCAGCCGGGCTGCTCGGAGTCGCCGGCCTTCCAGGTCTCATTGAGCCTGACAGCGAGAGGCTGGCCGCGATCGAACTCGATCGTGATCACGCCGATCGCCCCGGCGGGGTTGGGCCGGTCCGACTCGTTGGTGGCGGAGAAGGCGAGTTGGTTCACACCGGGCTTCAGGGCTGCGGAGATGTCCTGCTGCACGACGTTGCGCCAGCCTTCGTAGCCGGCCACACTTTGAGCGACCTCCTCACCGTTGGCGAACATGACGAAGCTGTTGTCCGCGGTGCCCGTGAAGATGGCTTTCGTGACCTTGCGCCCCGAGGGCAGGGTGACTGCCTTGCGGAAATAGCGCGTACCGGCGGGAGCGGCCTGGGCGGGATTCCCTTCCGGATACCAGATCCACGAGCACTCCTGCAGGGCGTTGGTGATGGCATTGTCGGCTTCCAGCGCCGCGGGGCCGGGAGGCGGCGACTGGTCGCGGACCAAGCTAATCGTCTGCCGCGGCGATCTTCCGCCGGGATCGAAGCGCACCGGCAGCGGTCGTGCCTGCTCCCGGAAAACCAGCAGCGTGCTTTCGTTGGGCTGCATGGTCAGCGTGACATCCACGTGCTTCCTGCTGCGATCAAACGGCACCGTCGAGGCCAGGCCGCTCATCGGATCCCAGCACTCCGGCACGCCGGCCGCCTCGATCCTGAACACGAACCGCCGCGCTTCGCCGAGATGATTCTGATTCGTGATGAAGAACACATCGCGCCCGGCCTTCACGCGATGCAGCACGTGCAACCAGTGACCGGTGTCGCCTTCGATCACCTCCAGAGTCGGATGAACGCCCGCATCGCCTGCCAGCACCTCCTGGAGCTGCTCCGGCGTGGGCTCCCCGGGAAGCAGGTACGACCGCCCGCCGGCCCGGTTCATCTTGCACACCTCAAGACCCGGCTGCGGATCGCCCCAGATCGCCTCGCGCAGGGAGGCGATGACCGTAGAGCCCTTGCCCAGCGTCGCGGATTTCGTGGGAAGCAAGCCGTAGCCGACCACCACGCCCCCGGCGTCAAAGAACTCCCTGGCCTTCGCCAGCGTCTCATAGGGGATCACCTCGACCCCGGGCACGATGAGAACGCGGTACGACTCGTCGCGCAGCTTCAGCTCTTTGCCCGCGATCTTCATATCCTGCTCGAACACTTCATAGGGCAGCCAGTCGCAGTCGTACAGCGCATCCTGCAGGGCTTCGCTGATCTTGTCCGGCAGCACGTGCTCGCCGACGTGGGCGCTGCCGCCCAGGTAAAGCAGGGCTACCGGGCAGACGTGCCGCCCGCCCGTGAGCATGTGGGTCAGCCGGCTGGAGTAATCCGCCAGCACGCGGTACAGCGGCCAGCGCGGCTCGTAGCCCCCGTTGTAGAAATACGGCGGGCAGTCGAGGTCAAACGGCGCGCGCGGGTTGAACGAATGCGGGATGATGAAGTTGACGCCCGAAACCTGCATGTGGTCGAGCCACCACTTCATCTCCGGGTAGGTGATGTCCTGGCCGCGGGCCCCGTAGATCTCGACCATGGTCACATCATCAGCCTTCCCGTAGGCGTGAGTGATGGAGCTGCCGAGCTTGGGCGTCTGCCAGCAGGGGTTGTCGTTGGCGTCGCGCCGGCCCCAGGCGAACTGGCGGAAGACCGCGTCGATCCCGCCCATGTGGCTGTACTTCTGAAGAGGGAACATGTTGCCCGCGCAGAGCTCCGGATGGAGATACTCGTTGCGGTGCTCGAGGAAGTGGCCGATGGACTGCACGCCGTGTTCGTCGCACCAGCGGCTGATGCCGCCGTAGAGCGTGCGCCCCCAGGCTTCGGCCAGGGCGTCCTGGTACTGGTGCTTGGCCGCGATCTGCTCCTCTCCGGCGAGCTTGAACTTCCAGGCGACGAAGGCCCGCTTCCAGTCCACGCCGCGCTCCTCAAGCATCGGGCGGACCTCGGTTCCCCAGTCGCCGCGTGTTTCCGGCTCGTCGTAGAAGAAGCCGGGGATGTTTGTTCCGAAATCCTCCTTGAAGCGCTCGTAGTGCGGCTGGTAGACGGTGCGGATGTACCAGTCCACTGCTTCGGCGCTCGCGCCGTCCACCAGGTAGCGCCCGTACACTTCGCGGACCTCCCAGGTGAAGTGCATCACCTGCCATTGCCCGGGGGGAACGTCCCAGACGAGCCTGCTGTCGCGGATGTGATCGGCCAGGTCCACCAGGCTTGCCCCTTCGATGCCGTCGTCAGTCAGCCGGCCGGCGAGAGCGGCGACAAGACGCTCCCTGTCGAAGCCCTCGGCCTCATACCGGCTCGGGCCCTGGACCGTCACCTCCGTGGCGTTGAGCTGCTTGCTTCCGTAGCGCTGCGGCACCTGCCGGGCGACCTCCCCGCTGGGCCACCACCTCTCGTCGAAGATCCACATCTTCAGCCCGTGCCGCTTGGCGGCCTGGAGGCAGATGTCCAGATCCCGGTACCAGCCGCGCCCAAGCCAGTCGTTGTGAGGGCGCGATTCGGCGGTAAAGCACCCGTTGCCGCCCTCGGCGACCTTCGCGACATAACTTTCAAGCAATTCCGGGGGCTCGTCGCCGTGCAGCCAGAACAATGGCCCGGTCAGTCGCCTTGCCTCCAGCGGCAGTTCCCGAAAGTCGCGCTCGAGATCGGCGATGGACGCTTCTTCGGCCCTTGCGTGCGTGTCAGCACCGAGGCTGGTTACGGTGAGAGCTAGGAACGTCAGCGATCGAAAAAGTCGTCTCATGGTGTCGCTTCCCTCTGCCGAGTGCCGTGTAACCTTCAGACATCGTGAAGTCTGTTGACTCAAGCCGCGTCACGCCCCCGGAGCATGCAGTGAGCCGGCGGCTACCGGTGCAGCACCGGCTTCTCCCGCCAGTCGTTATCCTTTTCGTGCGCCCATTCCAGCACGCGCGGCCGACGCTCACGGAGGCGGACCGACTCGATCCCCAGCCAGTGGCCGCTTGACATCGTGTTCTTGCCCACGCATTGAAGGCGAAGCGTGTACTCGCCGGGATCGGGCCAGAAGTCCAGCAGGTGGTACTCCCAGTTGTCGGTCTGTTCGTTGTAGAAATCCATCACGCCGCCGAGCTTGACGCCGTTGAGGGTCGCTTCGTAGTTCCCGAAGTCGTAGCTGCGGGTCATGTTCAGAAGCAGGCGCAACGGTACTTTTTCCTTGACGGTGAAGGGGATCTCGACCCAGGCGCCCTCGACTTCTTCCGGCTGGTAGAGCAGTTGGCCTTTTTCGTATTGCAGCAGCTTCTGGACCACGGCCGCACCGGCGCCGTGATGCTCATCGCCTGTAAAGTCAGCGGCGTGGATGATCGTGTCAAGATTCGGCAGCGTCCGCTCCCGCCCGTGCGGGGCGCGGGCGGTGAAGGTGGGCTTGCCCGTCTGGTACCAGAACGCGACGCTGGCATAGTCATCCTGCCGCTCGTTCCAGCTGTGTGTCTTGTATTCGCGGTTCTCGTCCGGTGATATCCAGCCGTAATGCTCGATGGTGACCCTGATGGCCGTGTTGAAGACGATGGGGTCGTGAACATGCCAGCGGTAGGCGCTGGTGTGCCCGCCCACGATGCCCCACTGGTCGAAGTACGGAGTGCCGAAGTAAGGCGTGCTGGTGGTCTGGAGCCCCCACGCGGAAAGGAAGTAGTCTTCGGTGCCCGTGCCCCAGATGGAAGCCTTCTCCTCGCCGTCGATGTAGATCTTCTCATCGCCCTCGCCGAACCACGAAGGGCTGCGGGTGCGCACGGCGAGGACCGTGCCCACGTAGTGACCCTTGCCCTCAGTGTCGAGGATCACGTAATCGTGCCCCTGCTCCACCGGATACTCCTGCCTGTACTGGGCGTAGAAGTAGGGGGTGTCCTCGGGCAGACTGACCTTCTTGATCCAGTCGATGTTGTAATACAGGAGGCTGATCTGCCTGTCACTCTGGTTGATGACCTCGATCCGGATGGATTTGCGGAACGGCATGTGCCAGAAGCAGTTGTAGGAATCGGCGTCCTCGACCACCACGGGCACGCTGATGACCTCGCGGCGCAGGCCGAAGCAGTTCGCGAAAAAATCGCCCACGGGAGCCTCGACCCCCGGGCGCTCGTCGCCGTCGTAGTAGATGCGCAGAAGCATCTCCTGGTGATTGGCCGATCCTTCCTTCGCCCAGGGATGGGGCTCCGGACCCAGAAACGTCATCCAGATGTGGGTGATCACGCCCGGGCCGTCCGCTTCCAGCAGGACTTTCGTCTCGCCGGGCGGGACGTTCTTGTTGTCCCAGTTGCTGTTGGGATCGAGTTCCCCCTTCGGATCGTACTTTCCGTCCGGACCGATGCGATGGGCGGAGGTGGCCCGCATGCTCCGACCGTCGTGAGGCCTGGCCAGGTCCGCCAGGTCTCCGGCTTGAAGCGGTTCCGCCCCTGCCAGCAGCAGGCCAATCACGAAGGTTGTTACACCGGCAGGAGGTATGCGCCTCCATGCCTGGCCGATCGCGGTCCGCGGCCCGCATTCGTGTGTCGCAATACCCATGAGTCCAATCCTCCCTTCAGGTTCCCACGATCGATCTGACTTCAAAGCCGAGATTCTAACGGACGCGGCAGAGATCGCACAGGCTGTCCTCGGGCCCGGAGTGGACGGAAATGACTTTGTTGCTTCGCGTGGTGATGACCTCAACCGGTCGCTCGGCGGCCGGTACTGATCATCAACGCCTCACTTGCGGCGACGGCCGCGCGGTGGATTACTCGCGTCTGAGAAATCGCGGGGACGGTCCGCCGGTGTCGGGGCGGGAAGGAGAATCTTCATGACGATCACTCTGCGTACATCCAGCCGGGTGCTTGCGCTCGCTGCAGTTGCCCTGCCGGCATTTCTGAGCGATGCGCTCGCCCGGGCGGAAGGGGAGGTGGACCTGTCTCCGGCCCTGTGGGATGTCGGAGAGATAGAGAAATTCTTGCCGCTGGAAAGCGCGCTGGGGCAGGACAAGCCGCTGGCGACGGGAAGCTCGGGCGTCATCTGCGGCTCCTCGTCGGCCCTGGCCATGCGGGCCGGGCTGGAGGCGATGCACCAGGGGGGAACGGCCGCCGACGCGGCGCTGACCGGTTCCCTGATGCAGATCGTCATGAACATCGGGGCGTCCGTGAGCTGTGCGGGCGTCCTGGAGATGGTGTACTACGACGCTGTGACGCAGAAGGTCTATGCGCTGGATGCGGGCTTCAACACTGTCCTCGGTGAAGACGACCCGCAGTCCATACCGACTGCGGCCTTCATGAACCCGGGTCAGAAACCCGAGCCGGGGCCGCGCGGCCGGACGGTTCTGGTCCCCGGCTTCATGGCGGGGCTCGAAGTCGCGCATCGAAGGTTCGGGAAGCTGCCGTTCGGGGAGATCTTCAAGCCCGCGATCCACTTCTGCGAAGAGGGGTTCCCGCTCACGGAGAGGCTGGAACGATGGATCAATTACCGTCGCGACTTCCTCTCGCGGCTCGAGGAGACCAAGGCGGTCTTCACCGCCGAGAACGGCGAGTTCCATACCGCCGGCGATCTGCTCACTCAACCCGCACTGGCCGAAACGTTGAGAGCAGTGGTCGAACACGGCGCCGACTACATGTACCACGGCCCGTGGGCGGAGCATTTCGTGACGGCGGTTCAGCGGGACGGCGGAAAGATCACCTTGGACGATCTGGCCGCTTACGAGGTACAGTGGGGTGAGCCCATGCACGTTACGTATCGCGGTTTCGACGTTTACACCAACCCGTTCGCGTTCGCTCTGCCCGGAGCGCTGAACCTGCTGGAGGCGGCCGAGCTTTCGAAGCTGGGGCATTACGGCGAATCGCCGGAGACGTTCTACTGGCTGATGAAGATCCTTCGCACGGTCCGGTTCCATCCCGAATTGGGCATACTCATAGGAGGCAGCCGGCAGGAGGACTGGACGAGCAAGCAGATCGCCGCGGACGTGTGGCAAAGCCTGCAGGATGAAGTGATGAAAGCCACCGGGGAGGGCGTGGAAGGTGGACCCGGGCACACCTCCTCGGTGGTCGCGGTGGATCGATACGGCAACGTCGCATCCGTCACGCATTCAATCAACACTTCGTTGTGGGGCGAATCGGGCCTCTTCGTGGATGGCGTCTCTATTCCGGATGCCGCGTGCTTTCAGCAGTTTCTCATCGAGCAGACCGGCCCCGGCCGCAGGATGCCCAACCAGACCGAGCCCACGATCGTTCTCAAAGAGGGCAGGCCGGTATTGGCAGTGTCGACGATCGGAACCGCGATCGACTACGAGACCGCGAAAGTGCTATTCAACCTTATGGACTTCGGGATGGATCCCAAGGAGGCCATCGACGCCGGGGTCATTCTCGCGTCCCTGGGCGATCATGAGCGGGTGACCGAAGGCGAGTTCAGCGACGAGCTCGTGGAGGGTGTGCGTCAGATGGGCATGGAGGTGGAAGTCGTGGACTCGAGAACTGCGGGAAGGTACCGCAGCAGCGCGGTGGCACTGGCCATCGATGTCGAAAGCGGATTAAGAATCGGCGGAGCGACCTCGCGATTCAACGGCGGAGCGCTGGGCTACTGAG
>CP070772.1:3870293-3902828 GCA_020345805.1 Phycisphaerales bacterium
GTCCGAGCCTCCTTTTGAGTTTCCTGCCCAGTGGTCACCAGGGCAAATGTCGAAGTACATTGACGTGATCTGCCACCTCGATCGTGAACCGTGGGTGGTGGAGCTCAAAGATCGTGGTTCGGGGCAGGGAGAGTATTACCGTCATGGTATTACGCAGGCCGTGTTATATCGCCATTTCATCCGCCACTCAGGTAATCTCCGCGATTGGTTCGATGAAAAGGACATAGATGCTCAGATCTGTCAAGCGGCGGTGGCCTTTCCGGAATTCGGCGGACCGCTGGCCGTGCAACTCGAATCAGAGCACAAGGCGATCGCCGGACTCTTCGGTGTGCAACTGGCACGCCTGCAACGATGAACTCCTGTCGGGTTGTGCCCTATTTCTCAAGTTCCGGGCGAGTACTCGGCACATCCTTGTATCGCGGACCTGCTATCCCGTAATATGCAAACGGAACAGGCCCAATCTGCGGGGGAAGGAATCAGGACAGCGTCGTTCATTGCCCCGCGCATCGACTGGTTTCGCTGAATGCGATGCCGAGGGTTTTGAGCTCGTCGAGGACGGGGTTGTAGATCTCGGGTCTGACGGGGATGTGCACGCCGGTGTCGGTGATCGCGCCTTCGAGAATAAGCTTCGCTCCGATCGCGGCGGGGTAGCTCACCGTGCGGGCCATGGATGAATCGCCATCGGGTTGACCGTAGTCGATGAGCGTGGAAGTGATTTCCTCGGTCCTGCCGTCGGGAAACTTCGCGGTGAAGTAGTGGCACATCACGATCATGTCGCGCTCACCGGGCTGGTAGGACATCTTCTGTTCGAGCCGTGCCGCCAGCACATCGAGCGGCGTGGTCGGCCGGCCAGTGATGGCGACGAGATCATCGCTCATCAGACCCAACCACTGGAAGCGGTCCAGCACGTCGGATGATTCCTCAAGCTGCAGTTGTCTGGCGAGGTCGGCGCGGAGATCGCCGGTGTCGGGTACGGTCAGAAAGGTTCGCATCCACTCGCTCAGTGTCATGCCTGTCGGATACGTGACGGGCTCTTCGCCGAGCAGGCCCAGGCCGACGACCTTCTTCATGCAGTCGCACCAGCCGGGGTAGCGGAAGGTGCCTCGGAACATGGTTTCGATTTCGTGCAGGTCGTAGGTGTCGAGATACGCGAGCGAATCGCGGTTGGGATAGGCTTCAAGCGTGCCGAGGCCTTCGACCCGGACATCGTGGTGATTCAGGAACAGATCGGGGCCGGGGATGTTGATCTCTCTGCCGTTCTCGCGCCAGCGGGCGGAGTTCTTCCCCGCGGTGCACACGGCCCGGGGGCTCCAGGAGAACTTGTAACCCCAGGGGTTGTCGTTGGAGTCGGGTGCGGGCAGCCCGCCGCAGTATGACTTGAAGCTGCTGACCTTTCCGCCGCGGCTCTCCACGTCGTGGATGATGCGCATGGCGGACATGTGATCGAGACCGGGATCGACGCCGATCTCGTTGAGGAGGATTATGCCCGCCTCGCGGGCGGCCTCATCCAGCCGGCGCATCTCGGGGCTGACGTAGGAAGTGGTGACCATGGGCACGCGGCGGGCGATGCAGGCCTCCGCGACCAGCGGGTGCAGCGGCGCCGGAAGCAGGCTCACCGCCAGGTCGTGTTCGCCGACCAGGTTTTCCAGCCGGTCTTTATCGCGGGCATCGAACGGAACAGACCGGCCGCGGGAATGGCCTCCGATGAGCCGCGCCGCCCGGTCCGGCACATCACTGGCGACGGTGAGCGCAAACCCATTTTCGAGCAGGTAGCGGATGAGGGGCGGGGCCACCATTCCGGCGCCGAGCAGCAGAACGTTCTTCATCGCCAACCCTTCGCTGATGGATCAGTGGATGAAATCCCGGATGTAATGGTAGGGTTCGGTGAGCTTACCGCGATAGACGATAACCGCGCGGGCCAGTTCCGGGGGCAGGCCGCTCTCCGCCAACGACCTGCTGAAGTCCGCGTTCGCCAGTGCGGGTATGAACGGCTCCAACGCAGCACTGAAGGCGTGTGACGAATCGATGGGTATCTCCGCAGGCAGGAAGTCGATGGCGAGCACGACCGGCCCCGTTCCCGCTTCGCCGGCGCAGGTCGCGCCGCTCACGGGGTTATAGACATAGATCGGGTTGCCCGGGTACGTGGCATGCGTGGTGCACGCGAGCGATCCGTTGATGTCGCAGGTGATGTCGGCGATGACCCTCAGCCGCGGCTGGCCGTCTGCGTAAAGCTGGCGGAACTGATCGCGGGTGATGAGCCGGGGATAACGCGGCTCCCAGTAGATGCAGTTGACGAGGGTGGTGAGATGCGGCACGTGCCGGAAGAAATCGCTCTCATAGCGGTCCGGATGCCGGTTGTATTCCTGCAGATCGAACGGCTGCGATGCGTCAGCGCGTCGTACGGAATGCTCTTCCTTGAAGACCACCTTGTAACAGATGCGCATTTCGGCGGGCAGATCGGGAAGCTCCGACGGCTCCACTTCCTTCACCGGCAGCAGGTCGTAGATCTCCTGCGCGCCCTGCGATACCTGGCCGTAGCCTGCGAAGCCGCACACGAACGGCGTCATCGCGTCGGGCAAGCCGTGATTGCGGATTACCTCGCTAACCTTGCCGATCTCTTGCTTCGCGTGTTCGAGGTCGTTGTAGAGACGGGCGGGCGTGACTGATTCAAATGGGCTGGTGATCCCCTCGTAGCGCAGCCGCCGTCCCAGGGCCCAGAGGGCGTCGATCATGCCCGCCAGCCCCGCGAAACGCCCGAAGAACACCAGCCGCTGATCCTTCTCATCGACGATTCGCTCGTAGTCGATGAGCGTGCAGCCCAGCTCCATCAGCCGTTTAAGCGCGGGCATGTTCTCCGGCTGACCCTTGACGGTGTGGGAGAAGAAGAGATAGGTCTTGCCCCGCTCCATCATCTCGGCAGGGATCTCCTTCACGCCGAGGATGACGGAGCAGTCGGAGAGCTCGTCGGTGATGCTCGCCCCGGCCGACTTGTAATCCGCGGCAGAGAAGGCGCGAACGGGCGAGGCCTGCACCGTCACCGCGACGCCATGATCGGTGATGAGGCTTCGCACCGCTTCCGGGGTCAGCGGTGTGCGCGCCTCATGGAGGCTCTTGGTCTCGTGGCGAATGCCGATCCGGGCCATGTGTTCCTCCGTTGCCGCGGCCCTCTGCCGGGAATAACGCGCTCGGCCGGACTTCCGGCTCGTCGCGCCAATCGAGACTGATGTTATTGGCCTGCCTACACCCGATCAATGAAGGTTCGACTGCTCCGAAACCGGCGGCCTGCACTCGCACAACCGGCGGCGTTGACTGCCGTCGGGCATCCGCCGCCGCGATTCACGGGCCGCCGTCCGATCTGGGATGGCGGAACAGGGCCAGGGCCGCGGTGTGGCCGTGCAGGAATGACCGCCCGCCCACGGGACCGATCTCGCCGGCGGCGAAGAAACCGGCGATCGGGACCTGGTCCAGACGCTGGCGGATGATGGAAATGTCGTGATTCCGCTCTCCGAACAGCCGCTGCCCTCGCCCGTTGCAGGTGAACAGTAGCGCGCCGAACGGCTTCTTCTTCAACTGCTGGCCGTCCAGGAGGAGCTGCAGGTCCTCGGTGGCGGTTTCCGCATCGCGGACGTGGAACTGGATGGTCTGCCCGACCCGCGGCAGATCTCCGGCTACGACGTATCCGTTCTTCTGATCGAGGCCCATCACGTTGCGGACCAGGAAGTCGCCGCGGCCGAAATGATCCTTGTATTCGTCGATGACCGTGCCGATGAGGAGGCCTCCGGAGAGAAGTTGTCTCTGTTCCGCCGGCAGTTCGTTGGCGGTTTCGCTCAGCGCCGCCAAGGCCGGCTTCCCACCCAACTCCTGAATGAGGTTCTTCTCCGCCCTGGTGATGACCAGTGGCTGGCCAAACGGGCGGCAGCCCTGGCTCACCACGCAGTCGATCTCGATCTCTCCGGCCAGGCTCACGCCAACCGCCCCGCCGTTGATGAACTGATCGTCGACCATCAGCACGTTCTGTCCCGGCTGGCTGGAGCCGGAAGCCGCTCCTCCCACGATCATCACCGGCTTCTCCGGCCCGCGGCAGTTCGTCATCGCGGGCAGCAGACGGGTCAGGGGAACACTGAAGGGATCGGCAAGCATGATCGCCGCCCGGAAGTCTTCGGTCAGCCCGATCTGCTCGGGAATCATCTCCGGCTGACTGATCCGCAAGGGAGCCCGCGGGGTGGAGATCCACGGCTGCATCTGCGCTCCGGGCAGGCGCAGTGCGAGGGCGGACATTCCTGCCAGCCCTTCCAGCTCCTCCTCATCGCCGAGGATGCCCTCGGCGGTGACCCCCAGCATCGTCGTGGGATTGACCGTCTGCCTGATGGTGGTGGCCGCCTCTTTGAACGCCGCGCAGTGATGGAAGCTGGCGAACATCAAAACCAGGTCGCACTGATTGCCCACACTCTGATAGAGGCTCTCGGCCAACTCCGTGCCGGCGGTGCGGGTGTCAAGATGACCACTGATGGCCGGGACGGCCAGCGGGGTTGCCGAGGGCGGGGAGGCGGGAATCATCGCCAAGATGGTAGCAGCATGCGGGCACGGATAACCCCGCAGAACCGCGCGAAGGCGACAATTGGCGCCGTGATCGGCCGTCAGCCGCATTACAATGGCCCCGGATCGCCCGCATCGCAGGCAAGGAATCGCCCCCGTGCCGGAAACGCCCTCGACAACCGATCTTCACCGCTATCGAGGCGTGCTGGATCGTGCGCTGGATGCCCTGCAGTCGTTGCAGCGGGAGGACGGCCACTTCTGCGGGGAACTGGAGGGCGATTCCATCCTCCAGAGCGAATACCTCCTGATGAAATTCATCCTCGGCCATGAGCGGCAACCCATGACCGACGGATCCGACGGGTGGGAGACGCTGGGCAAGATTGCCCGCTACTTGCGGTCCCAGCAACGGGCCGACGGGGGGTGGGGCCAGTATCCCGGCTCGGGGATCGATCTCAGCGCGACGGTGAAGGCGTACTTCGCCCTCAAGCTCATGGGCGATTCCCCGCAAGCTGAACACATGCAAAAGGCGCGGGATGTCATTGTCGCTCTGGGCGGGGCGGAGAACTGCAACAGCTTCACCAACTTCTACCTGGCGTGCCTGGGGCAGATCTCCTTCAACGCGGTGCCCGCCATTCCGCCGGAGATCGTGTTTCTGCCCCGGTGGTTCTACTTCCACCTGAGCAAAGTCAGCGCGTGGACGCGGACGATGATCCTGCCGCTGTCTCTGGTGGTGACGCTGCGGCCGATGCGGAAGCTGCCGCCGGAGCTCGGCATCGATGAGCTGTATGTCGATCGGAAGCTGCGCCACCGACTGGTGAACAGGACGGGCGCGCCGAAGGCATGGGCCGCGTTCTTCCTGACGATCGACCGGCTGTTGAAGCTCGCCCACAAACTGGGCGGAACGCCGATCCGGCGCATGGCGATCAGGCAGGCTGAGCAGTGGATCCTCGATCGGGCCGGTCAGGATGGCGACTCCGCCACCGCCGGTTTGGGGGCGATCTTCCCGCCCATGGTTTATCTGCAGATTGCGTTTCACGCCCTCGGCTATGAGCGCGATCATCCGGTGATCCGCCGGGCAGAACGGGAGCTTGTTGAGTTCTTCATCGAGGAAGACGGGGCGATCCGGATCCAGCCGTGCTTCAGCCCCGTGTGGGATACGGGCATCGCGCTGTACGCGCTTGCTGATTGCGGCTTCACCATCGACCAGGAACCCGCGGCTGCCGCCGCGGCGTGGCTGAGAACTAAAGAGTGCCGGCACATCGGCGACTGGAAAGATAATCTGCGCGGTCCGGCCCGGGTCGGCGGGTGGTTCTTCGAATATCACAACGCATGGTACCCCGATGTCGATGACACCGCGATGGTGGCCATGGCCCTGAAGCGCACTGGCGGCGCGGAGAACGATGCGGCGGCGAGGCGCGGCGTGGAGTGGATGCTCGCCATGCAGAACGACGATGGGGGGTGGGCCGCGTTCGACAGGACATCCCACCGCCAGATTCTCGAATACATTCCCTTTGCCGATCACAATGCGATGCAGGACCCTTCCTGCCCGGACATTACGGGCCGGGTGCTGGAATGCCTGAGCTGGCACGGTTATACGATTGACCGTGAGCCAGTGCGGAAGGCGGTTGAATACATCAAGTCCTGCCAGGAGCAGGAAGGCTGCTTCTTCGGCCGGTGGGGGGTGAACTACATCTACGGCACGTGGCAGGCGGTGATCGGCCCGATCAGGTGCGGGGTCAGCCGGGACGAGAAGTGGATTCAGAAGGCGGGGGAGTGGGTAAAGTCGATCCAGAAAGAGGACGGTTCGTTCGGCGAGTCGGCCAACAGCTACGAGGATCCGTCACTCAAGGGGCGCGGCAACTCCACCGCCTCGCAGACCGCGTGGGCGGCGATGATCCTCCAGGAGGTCTTCGGGCCGGATGATCCGGATCTGGCGAGGGCCATCGAGTGGCTCGCGTCCACGCAACTCGATGAGGCCGACGCGAGCGATCCGGTTCGGAATCCCGATGGCGATCCTGCCGGCTCGTGGTCCGAAACCGAATTCACCGGCACCGGCTTCCCTCGCGTGTTCTATCTTCGCTACCACCTCTACCGCCTGTATCTCCCGATAATGGCGATTGGCAGATACCTCGCCGCCCAAGAGCACGAAGTAACCGCGGAGACAAGCATCGAGCAGGTCCAGCTCTCCACGTAAACGCACCTGTCAATCTTTCCATCCGCCAGCACGCTCTTCCCGGAGCCGCCGGCTCTGCCGGTGGATCGAACGTCACCGTGCGCCCGGAACTGTCCCCCCGCAGAGCGGAGGGCTGAGGAAAGAGATGGTGATCGTATCTGTTCCGATTTTCGGATCAGATCCAGTGAAGGTCCTCGTCGGGCGCGACCGGCAGGGCCGCGTACTGCTTGGCTTCTTCCGCCGTCATGGTCGGGTTCTTGTGGTCGATGCCCATGAAGGAAGTGAGCACGCCGTACACGTCCGTGTGGTGCATGAGGGAGGCGAAGCGATCGCTGCCGGGGCCGAGGGCGAGGGTGAGAGCGTAATCGAAGGTGTGGCTGGTTCCGGTCCAGGCAACGCCGGTGTGGTTGGTCATGGTCTGGCCCAACGCCCCGACGATGCCGCGATGCTGGTGATGGAGATCATCGCTTTTCTGGCCGGTCATCGTGCGGGCGATAGTCTCGGCTTCGACCTGCTCGATGGTGATCTGCGTATGCGCGCGCATGACGGCAATCACATCGTCGGCGGCGGGCCGCTGGCCGTCACTGATAAGCCCGCGCAACTCGGCATAGATCGTGCTGAACGATGAGCCGACCTCGGCGAGGCGAGCAAACCGTGCGGCGCTGTCCCGGTAACCGGGGCCGATGCCGATGAGCGTGGGGTTGGAGTTGCCGTGGTCCGTGGTGATGATGAGGAGCGTGTCGGGATTCTGCTCGATGAAAGCCAACACCACGCCGATCGCTTCGTCAAAATCAAGCTGCTCCCACAGCATGGCGGCGGCGTCGTTGGAATGGGCGGCGTGGTCCACCCGCCCGCCCTCCATCTGGAGCAGGAAGCCGCCCCCGGAATTTGACAATCGATCCAGCGCGGCCCTGCTCATCTCCGCCAGCGAAGGCATCCGCGGGCGATCGCCAGGTCGATTGCGATCATCGATGGTGAAGGGCATGTGTCCCGTACTGAAGCACCCCAGCAGTTTGCGGTCGCGGGGCGCGGCCAGAAGCTCATCGCGCGTCCTGCACACGGTGTAGCCGCTCGTGCGGAACCTCTCGTAAAGATCAACCTGGTCCTTGCGCTTGTCCGCGGCGAAGAACTCGTGCCCGCCGCCGAGGATGACATCGACCAGATCAAGGTACTGCGGGGCGATGAGATGCTCATCGGCGCGCTTCGGCTGCACCGCGGCGAAGCACGCGGGCGTGGCGTGGGTGATGGTGGTGGTGGAGACCAGGCCGATGGACTTGCCCTTGTCCCGGGCCAGCGGAGCAATGGGCGTAAGGCGTGTGCCGTCCGGCAGGACATTGACCGCGCCGTTGAAGATGCGCGATCCGCTGGCCCAGGCGGAGGAGGCGGCGGAGGAATCGGTCACCATCGAGCTGAGTGAATCGGTCTGCAGCAGGCCGCAGGCGGCGCGGGGATTGGCCGCCAGGGCATGCCAGTTCGTGCCCCGCGCCCGGAGAAGCTGAGAGAACAGCTCGGCCAGGCCGGGCACGCCCGGGCTCATGCCGTCGGCGACCATGAAGATGATGTTCCTCGGCGTTCCCCGCTCGCCGCGGGCCGGGGAATCGGCTATGCGATCCTGTCCGGCGGCGGACGGCGGGCCGGCCCCCAGGGCCGCGGCGCCGCTCAGAGCGAGCCACTGGCGGCGGGTGAGTTCGGTTCTGTCGGGCATGTCCTGTCTCTGCAATGACGGGCGCGATCACAAACAGAATACGATATGGCGGGATTGGCGGGTATCCGGAAGTGATAGCAGCGGTAGAATCAGGTCGTGGGTCTTGGAAGCATACTTGTCGAACGCGGGCTGATCACCGACGAGCAGCTCGCCCAGGCCATCGCCGAACAGAACCGCACCGGCGAGCGGCTGGACCATGTACTGGTGAGGCTGGGGTTCGTCAGCTCTTCGCAGGTGCTGGAGGCGATCGGGCAGCAGTTCGCCATGCCCATCGTCGATCTGAACACCATCGACGTGCCGGAAGAGGTCCTGCGAAAGCTCCCGGCGAAGCTGGTCTTCAAGCAGCGCTGCGTTCCCATCGAGCAGCGGGACGGCACGCTGCGGGTGGCGACCTGTGATCCATTCGAGCTGACCGCCTTCGATGAGCTGCGGCTGCTGACGGGGATGGCCATCGAGCTGGTACTGGCGGATGAGCGGGATATCCGCAAGTTCATCCGTGCCCACTATGGCGTGGCGGGCGACACGCTCGATGAGCTCGCCCGGGAGGACCAGCCGCTCATCGAGACCGCCGCCGAGGAGGTCGGCACGGACGAGCTGGAGCAGGCCCAGGCGGCCAGCGTGATCAAGCTCGTCAACGACCTGCTCATCGAGGCCATCCGCGAGCGGGCCACCGACGTGCACATCGAGCCTTACGAGGACACGCTCTCCATCCGGTATCGCATCGATGGTGTGCTGACCCAGGCCGGCGTGCCCGCGACGGTGAACCGTTTCCGCAACGCCCTGATCAGCCGCCTGAAGATCATGGCCAACCTGAACATCGCCGAGAAGCGCAAGCCGCAGGACGGCCGGATCAGCCTGCGCCACAAGGGCGACGAGTTCGACCTGCGGGTGAGCGTCATCCCCATGATCTACGGCGAGGGGATCGTGCTGCGAATACTCGCCAAGACCGCGGAGATGTTCTCACTGAACGACCTGGGCATGGACGGGCGCACGTTGCAGCGCTGGGATGAGCTTATTTCAAGGCCGCACGGAATCCTGCTCGTGACCGGCCCCACCGGCTGCGGCAAGACCACGACGCTCTACGCCTCACTGATGCGCATCGTCAGCGATGAGGTGAAGGCGATCACCGTCGAGGACCCGGTGGAGTACAACCTGGAGACGGTGAACCAGATCCACGTGAACCGGCAGGTGGGGCTGGATTTCGCCGCGGGTTTGCGGGCGATTCTGCGTCACGATCCGGACATCATCATGATCGGCGAGGTGCGGGATCTGGAAACGGCCGAGGCGGCGGTGCAGGCCTCGCTGACCGGGCACCTGGTGTTCTCCACCCTGCACACCAACGACGCGTCCGGGGCGATGACGCGGCTTTTGGACATGGGAGTGGAGCCGTTCCTCGTCGCCTCATCGGTCGAGGGCGTGATGGCCCAGCGGTTGGTGAGGACGATCTGCGCCGAATGCGGCATGCCGCATGTGCCGGAGGCGGGTGATGTGCCGCCCGATTTCGACAAGCGCGACAGCGATCAGTTCCTGATCGGCAAGGGTTGTGGCGAGTGCCGCAACACGGGTTTCCGCGGGCGGACCGGAGTGTATGAACTGCTGGTAATGACCGAGACGATCCGCGAGCTGGTCATGGCCCGCACCAACGCGACGAAGATCGCGCGTCTGGCGGAGGAAACCGGTGACCTGATGGTTCTCCGCCGGGCGGGATTTGAGAAGGTCCGCCAGGGCGTGACGACATTCCCCGAAGTCCTCCGCGCTACGAAGGTATGAACTTCGATTGCGAGGCAGTCCCTCGAGGCCGTGGAAAAACCACAGGCACATCCCGCCGACATTCCCGAGGGCGCTCAGTGTCCCGTCTGCGGATATCTGCTGGCCGGTCTGAGAAGTCATCAGTGCCCGGAATGCGGTCGCCCATTCACGCGACCGGAAACTCTCTTCACCTCCGAGCAGCGACGCAGGGCCGAGCGGCGAAGCGCTCTGTGGTGGTTTGCTGCGTCGCTGCTGTTTGTCGGCGCTCTGGCCACGTGGAACGGCCTCTTTCTCCACGCGGTTTTTGTCGTGCCGGCACTTGCGGGGACGAGCTCTATCGGTCTGTTGCCGGCGTCACTTGCCCCGGCTCCCGTGCGCACTCATGTTCGCTGTCACTGGTTCAGGACAATTCTGCTGCCTCTTACGCCTCTTGTGGTCGTGTTGCTTCTAATGACACTACTGGACCGTTTGCACCTGTGGCAGTGGCTTTCGTACGTCACCCCGTTGCCTCGGTTGACGGAAGTACTATTCGATCTTTGGGTTGTCTCGACTGCCCCCGGCCCCATCGCATTCGCAGCGTGGCCAGTGCTGCTGATGAGGCGGCTTGCACCGGCGAACGTGGCATTGCCGGTGTCCGTATGGCTCGTTTACCTGGCTCTGTTGCTGGCATTGCTTGGCGCATCGGCTTTCGCCGGTCTCCTGATATGCATGAGCATTGCGCTGTAGAACGCATGAGTTGTCGCTGGTCGATGATGCGGCGAACTGAGTTGAGACGTGGAGGGCAATCCTCAGGGTCGTCCTTGTTCTCGATCAGAGCGAGCCGTGCCGTCCCCGGCCGAGGCGCGGTTCGGAGTAAGCGGGCGATTGCGCAAAGGGCACGCAGGTTGTTCGGGGATCGCCCGGGTCGAGGACGACCGGGCTCGCTGAGTGGTGGGATGTTCAGCTGTGCAGACGCGGGGATTGTTCGTGCTTTCGCTGCGGTGCGGCGCTAACATAGAAGCTGTCATGCTCGATCATTTCGACCAGCGACGATACCTGATCCCGTTTCGATCGCTCCTCCTGCCGCACATCTTCACCGACACCTTGGTGATCGGATCGGGGGTCGCGGGGATGCGGGCGGCGATCGAGGCCGCCTCACCCGGCGACGAGGGGGCGGGCGATACGGCGGGCGAGGGGGGGCGGGACGTGATCCTGCTGACCAAGGACCGGCTGGACATGTCCTGCACGGCCCTGGCCCAGGGGGGGATCGCCGCGGCTCACCATGAGGATGACAGCGTCGATGCCCATTTTCAGGACACGATCGATGCCGGAGCGGGCCTCTGCGCGGAAGACGCGGTGAGGACGCTGGTGGAGGAGGGGCCGGGAGCGATCGATGAGCTGCTCGGCTGGGGCATGCGGTTCGATCGTGATGAGGAGGGCGAGATCAGCTACGGCCGGGAGGGCGCCCATCGGCGCGATCGGGTGCTCCACACGGACGGCGCGGCCACAGGAGCGGAGCTGGTGAGATGCCTCGCCCAGCGAGTTTCAGACGAAGAGCGGATCCGCGTATTTGACAACTGCTTCGCCCTGGATCTGCTTACCAACGCTGCCAACGGCGATCGGGGCGATCAACGGGTGCTGGGGGCGATCACCCATCATCCGCAGTACGGCCTCCAGATCATCTGGGCCAAGGCGACGATTCTCGCCGGCGGCGGGGCGGGCCAGGTTTACCGGGAGACGACGAACCCGGCGGTGGCGACCGGCGACGGGCTGGCCATGGCCTACCGGGCGGGGGCGCTGATTGCGGATGTCGAGTTCGTTCAGTTCCATCCCACCACGTTGTACGTGGCGGGGGCGGGTCGCTGGCTGATCAGCGAAGCGGTGCGGGGGGCGGGGGCGCACCTCGTGGATCGCCGCGGCCGCCGGTTCATGAGCGAGTATCACGAGATGGCCGAACTGGCCCCGCGTGACGTGGTGAGCCGGGCCATCGCCGATCAGCTCTTCCAGTCACAGGAGCCGGCGGTATATCTGGACGTGCGACATCTGGGCAGTGAGTTCACCCGGCGGTTCCCGAGCCTGGCCGAGACGCTCCAGTCCTATGACCTGGATCCGGCCAAGGACCTCATTCCCGTTCATCCCTCGGCGCATTACACGATAGGGGGAGTGGCAACGGACCTGCAGGGCCGCACGAGCCTATCCGGTCTGTATGCCTGCGGCGAGGTTGCGTGTACGGGGGTGCACGGGGCGAACCGTCTGGCCAGCAACAGCCTGCTGGAGGGTCTGGTCTTTGGCAAGCGGGCCGGCCGCGCCTGTCGGGAGATGGATGAGGAATCGCACGGCCCGATGAGGATCATCAGCGATATCCCCATGTCCGAGCGCGGCGAGCTGGACCTGATCGACGTCCGCTCCAGCCTTCGCAGCGCGATGTGGCGCAACGTGGGGATCGAGCGCAGCGGGCCGAAGCTCAAAGATGTCAGCGACATGTTCAACTTCTGGGCCCACTACACGCTGGACCACATCTTCGATGAGCCGATGGCGTGGGAGACCCAGAATCTGCTCACGGTGGGCGCGCTGATCACCCGCGCTGCCAACTGGCGGTGCGAGACGCGGGGTGTTCACTGCCGCACCGATTGTCCACAGCGTGATGATGCGCTTCTCCAACACGCCCGCTGGCGGGTGCGAAGACCGGAACCGATCATCTCGTCATCCGAACCGTGAATCAGGCATGGCTGGAACTGGAAGAACCGTCTTCACGTCCGGGCTGCTGCTCGCGTTGAGCACCGGGGCGGTCATGCCGATCGGTTGCAAGCCCTATCGCATCGAGTACCGCGATCGGCCTTCGTTTTACCACCGCGCTGCGGGAGAGGAGCTGCCTGATCGGGAGGTGCTGGAGGATGGCACGGTGGTCCTGTACCGGACCAACGACCCCCGCAGCGATTATCAGCGCAGCCGCGAGGTGGATGAGGAAGGCAAGCCGTTCCGGATCCGCGAGGAGAAGGAGGACGGCAGCATCGTGCTCCGGGCCTTTCTGCCCGAGCACGTGCTGGCCAACACCCTTACCTGCCTCCAGAACGAGGAGTACAAGCTGCTCTGGCGGCAGGGCCTGGCGGAAAGGACGAAGCAGGCATACGAGAGCCGCGGCGAGGGAGTGGAGGAGTTCGCCGCGTTCTTTCGCAGGCATCGTCAGGAGCTGGCGAGGACGCTCAATCGGATGATCCTGGGGATTCCCCGCGAGGAGGTGGAGGTGGTATGGGCGAGCGATGCCGCCGTCGGATGCCGCCTGCGCCGGCACGTGGCCGATCAGTTCGTGTTCACGCAGGTGGAGATGGTCCGCGAGGGGCGGGACCTGAAGCTGCGGATTATCCAGTGATTGCGCTCAACACTTCTCGAGGGTAAACAGAAACGCCCGCAGAGAAGGATTCCGCGGGCGCCGAGTCGCTCGATGATTGTGCGCGGTCAAGGAGTGAGGGAGGTTTTGGCGGAATTGACGGCCATGATGGCCTTGTTCACATCCGCGCCGTTGGCGAGGAAGCGCAAGCCCGCGGAGAGCGGGCGATAGCCGTTGTGGTCCGCCCAGTGGATGGAGGGTTCCACGAGGGTTACGGTGTGAATCAGCTTGCCGGTCTCATTGGCCACCGGATGCTTGATGTGTTGAAGGGTCCCGCCGCTGTATACGAGGATCACGTAGAGCAGGATGAGCTTGAACAGCATGCCAAGGATGCTCACGCGCTTGCGGGGTTTGGCCGGTTTGTCGCAGCAGCAGTCGTGGTCGCACATGGCGGATCTCCGCGATTCAGGGGAGGTTTCCCGCCCGGTTGTTGGGAAGTGCGGGGAGAGGATTTCACAGGCCGGCAGCGGGGCGGCACCCCACCAGCGGCCCCTGCGGGGGCAGATCGTGGCGGAGGCACGCAAAAACGGCGGGTCGTGGAGCGACCCGCCGGGGGCGTGTCGCGGTTTGCCGGGGGCGACGGCCCGCCTAGCTGGCGGCGGCCTGCTCCTCCGTGGGGGTGGTGGGGGCCGGTTCGTCGCCGCCGTCGCCATCGCCCTCGTCGGAGTCCTCTTCGTCCTTGGGCAGAGGTTCGGCAGTGAAAAAGAGGTTCTCTGCCTCGTCTTTGCGTGAGACGACGATTTTTTCGCCGCTTTTGAACTCACCGCTGAGCAGAGATTCGGCAAGGGGGTCTTCGACGTGCGTGCCGATGGCGCGGCGGAGGGGCCTTGCCCCGAAGTCGGGGTTGAAGCCCTTGTCGATCAGGAAGTCCTTCGCAACCTTGTCCATCTCCAGTTCCATCCCCTTGGACCGCAGACGGTCGCGGACTTTGGACAGCTCGATCTCGATAATGTCGTAAAGATCATCCTTGACCAGCGGCTTGAACACGATCGTCTCATCGAGACGGTTGAGAAACTCGGGGCGGAAGAATTTCTCGCACTCGTTGAGCAGCGCCTCCTTCATCTTCTTGTAGTTCTGGACTTCATCGCGCTTGCCGAAGCCGAAGGACTGTCCGCCCTTGATGAGTTCGGCTCCGATGTTGCTGGTCATGATGAGGATGACGTTCTTGAAATCGACGTGCCGGCCGAAGGAATCGGTGAGACGGCCTTCCTCCATGATCTGGAGCAGCATGTTGAACACGTCCGGGTGGGCCTTCTCCACTTCGTCCAGCAGCACGACGGCATAAGGGCGTCGCCGGATGCGCTCGGTGAGCTGGCCGCCTTCCTCGTAGCCGACATAGCCGGGAGGCGCGCCGATGAGCCGGGAGACGTTGTGCTTCTCCATGTACTCGGACATGTCCAGGTAGACCAGGGCGTCGGGATCGCCGAACATGAACTCCGCCAGGGCCTTGGCCAGCAGCGTCTTGCCCACGCCGGAGGGGCCGATGAAGATGAACGAGCCCATCGGGCGGGCGGGATCCTTCAGGCCGCTGCGGGCCTTGCGGATGGCCTTGGCCACCGACTCGACGGCCTCGTCCTGGCTCACGACGGTCTTGTGCAACTCCTTTTCCAACTGCAGGAGGCGCTCGGACTCTTCCTTCTCCAGGCGGGTGAGGGGCACGCCGGTCATCTTGCTGACGACCTCGGCGATGACCTCCTCGTCAACCACGCCCCCGATCTCGTTCATCTTCTCGCGCCAGACCTGCTGGAGGTTCTCCTTCTCGGCGCGGAGCTTCTCGGCCTGGTCGCGGAGCTCGGCGGCCTTCTCGTAGTCGGCGTTCTTGACCGCCTCATCCTTCTGGATGGAGAGCAGCTCGATCTGCTCCTCCATGTCCGCAAGGTCCGGGGGCTTGGTCATCTTGGTCAACCGCACCCGGGCGCCGGCCTCGTCGATGACGTCGATGCTCTTGTCCGGCTGCACTCGGCCCGGGATGTAGCGTCCGGCCAGCTCCACGGCGGTGCGGAGGGCCTCGTTGGTGATCTCCACGCGGTGGTGCTTGGCATAACGGTCGCGCAGACCCTTCAGGATGTCCAAAGTCTGCTCGGCGCTGGGAGGTTCGACGGGAATCGACTGGAACCGCCTCTCCAGAGCGGTGTCCTTCTCGATGTACTTGCGGTACTCGTCGAAGGTGGTCGCACCAATGCACTGGATCTCGCCGCGGCTGAGCGCGGGCTTGAGGACGTTGGAGGCGTCAATCGCGCCCTCGGCACCGCCGGCCCCCACGAGAGTGTGCAGCTCGTCGATGAACAGGATCACGTTCTTGGCCCGGCGCACCTCGTTCATCACCGCCTTGATCCGCTCCTCGAACTGGCCGCGGTATTTTGTGCCCGCGACCATCAACGCCAGGTCCAGAACGATAAGGCGTCGATCGTGCAACAGGTCGGGAACCTCGTGATTGACGATCTGCTGCGCGAGGCCTTCGACGATGGCGGTCTTGCCCACTCCCGCTTCACCCAACAGAACGGGGTTGTTTTTAGTGCGTCGGCAGAGGACCTGAATCAGTCGCTCGATCTCATCGATGCGGCCGATGCAGGGATCCAGCTCGTCGTTCTTGGCCAGCTCGGTCAGGTCGCGGCCGAAGCTGTCCAGAGCGGGCGTCTTGCTCTTCCCGCGGCGGGGGGCGGCACCGGGCTCGCCGGCCGCGGGTCCGGGTCCGCCGCTGGGCTCCATCGGCTCCATCCCTTCCTCGCCCTCGACGCTGGCGCCCAGGAGGTTGAGCACCTCCTCGCGGACCTCTTCAAGTTTGAGGCCGAGGTTGAGCAGAACCTGCGCGGCCACGCCGTCGTGCTCGCGGAGCAGGCCCAGCAGAAGGTGCTCGGTTCCCACGTAGTTGTGGTTCAGCGCCCGGGCTTCCTCGATGGCGTACTCGATGACTTTCTTGGCCCGCGGGGTCTGGGGCAGCTTGCCCATGGTGACCATCTCGGGCCCGGACTTGACGAGCCGCTCGACCTCCAGGCGAACCTTGCGGAGGTCGATGTCGAGATTCTTGAGCACGTTGGCACCCACGCCCGAGCCTTCCTTAACCAGGCCCAGGAGGATGTGTTCAGTGCCTATGTATTCGTGATTGAACCGCTGGGCCTCCTGATTGGCCAGGGCCATCACTTTTCGAGCTCGATCAGTGAGCCGCTCAAACATCGGGCATCTCCCAGGATTCGGCGACGAGGCCGCCAGGGGTGACTGGACCGGGGCAGAGAACTCTAGCGGTCCGCTTTCGGACCTTCCACCGCGCCAATGCGGCCTCTACAACCGGCAAGAACCGTACCAATACTTCGGTCCGCCGAGGCCGCCCCATGACTAATTGGCCGCTTTACGACGGGCCCGTAAGGTGCCGGTTTCCAGATGAGTATGAGGCGATATGCCATTCTGGCAGTTCTGGCCTTGGCGGCCCTAGCCATCGCCGCGGCCCGTCCCCCGGACGTCTCGCCCGATTCCCCCCTGACGGTGCGCTTCCGCCTCGCCGACGGCATCCGGATCGCCGGTGAGATGACCGGCTGGGACGATAAGGGGATCGAGGGATCATTCGGCCGGCGGCGATGGGTCGATCTGAAGGTCGAAGATGCCTTCAACCTCCGCCGGCGGGTGATGGACAAGGAGGAAGCCGGGCAGTGGGTGGCTCTCGGACGCCTGATGCTCCTGATGGATGATGGTGCGAATCAGGCCGCACGGCGGGCCGAGCAAGCCTTCCGCGTGGCGCTTCGCCTCGATAAGGCGGTGGAGCAGGCCATCGCCGATGCCCGCGTTGCAGTCGACGAGGAGAAACGCCGGCTGGCCGAAGAGGAGGCGCGGGAACAGGCCGGGCGCTTGAGGACCCGGACTCCAGAGGCCGGGCCGTGGAAAGCGGAGCCTTGGCCGGAACTGACCGACGCGGAGCGGGAAGCGACGGTGCCGGCGATGAAGGCCGACGCCGAGGAGATTCTCCACCGGGCCGGGCTGGAGCTTGCCCCGATCGAAAGCGATCACTTCCTGATCTACTCCGATATGCCTCGCGAGGAGGGGGCGAGGTGGGCTTTGCGGCTGGAGGATCTATACCGGCGGATGCTCGCGATGTTCGGCCGCGATGAAAAGGCCGACATCTTCTGGGGCAAGGCGACGGTGCTTGTATTCAGCGAGCAGGACCGATTCCGGATGGTGGAGGCTGATGCGTTCGGACAGCTTGTACCTAGCTGGGTCACCGGGCTGTGTCATTTCGACGGACCGAAAGTCTTCATCAACTGCCACCATGGTTCGGATGATCACGCGTTCGCCGCGTCGCTGTTGCGCGCGGCGGTGCACGGCTTCATGCACCGCTATCAAACTCCCGCGCGGCTGCCGGCCTGGGCCAACGAGGGATTCGCCGATCACCTGGCCTCCGAGATGCTCGACAAGTCTCCGGTCTTCGAGCGGCGGCGCCGGGCGGGCCTCCAGTATGTTCGCAACGGGGGGGATGTCAGCGCGGTGCTGGGCATGGATTACGAGAGTGATTCCTGGCTGCGGCCCGATTCGATCGGCTGCTGCGTCGGTCAACTGATGGTGGAGCTGATGATCCGCGAGCATCCCGGCAGATTCGTCGCCTGGATCAACGCCATCAAGGCGGGCAAGGACTGGCAGGAAGCGCTCAAGGAAGACTACGGCGTCGGGCGCGCCCAACTCGTCGACACGTTCACCCGGTATTACCTGGTGAACGACTGAGAATACACCAGAACCGAAGTATCTATTCGACCACCCGCCCGTCGTGGAGAGTCACCACGCGATCGGCGCGGGCGGCGATGTCGGGGTCGTGGGTGACCATCACGATGGTGAGACCGCTCGCGTGCTGCTCGGCGAGGAGGTCGAGGATGCCCTTGCCGGTTTCCTCGTCGAGGTTGCCGGTGGGCTCGTCGGCCAGCAGCACCGTGGGCTTGTTCATCAAAGCGCGGGCGATGGCGACTCGCTGGCGCTCGCCGCCGGAAAGTTCACGCGGCCGATGTTTGAGCCGATGACCGAGCCCGAAGGATTCGAGCAGCTCCCGCGCCGTGGATCTCAGCTCGCTTCGTTGAGCGTAATAGCCGAGGCGAGACAGACCGACCAGCGCCGGCAGCAGGGTGTTCTCTAGGACGTTAAGTTCCGGCAACAGGTGATAGAACTGGAAAACAAAGCCGATCGAACGATTGCGATACCGGTTGCGGGCTCGCTGGGAGTTTTGGATCACGTGCCGGCCGGCGAACCGGATCTCGCCGCCGCCGGGATCCGCCTGATCCAGATCGCCCAGGAGATGAAGCAGGGTGCTCTTGCCCGATCCGGATGCCCCCAGCACTGCGATCCATTCGCCCGCTTCCACTTCCAGCGATGCGCCCTTGAGGACGGGAACATCCACGCGCCCCATGCGGTAGGTCTTCCTGACATCGCGGGCGCTGAGCAGGATTTCGCGGCTGGCATCACTCATATCGCAGTGCCTTTACCGGATCGGTGTCTGCCGCTTTCGCCGCGGGCAGGAACGCGCCAATGAGGCTGAATACCACCGCCCCGATCATGGTGATCCAGGCGCTGCCCAGGTCCAGTTCGTTGGGTATCTCCGTGAAGTAATATACGGTCGGGTCCCAGATCACGACCCCACCCTGCGAGCGGAGAACATATATAAGAGACGCGAGTACGATCAGGGTCAGGGTGATAAGCGCGCCCAGGACCAGGGGCAGGAGGCGGCCGCTGATACTGCGTACAATGGTCGCGATCAGCGCCAGCAGGGCCATCGCGGCGAGGACGACGGCGAGCCACAGGGGCGGTTGCCCCAGCGCGGTGTGAATCGTGTTGATGTTGTGGACGATGAGGTAGGCCAAGCCGAGCCCCACGATGGAGCCGAGCACACCCACCACCAGGCCGTAGCGGAGGAAGATCCAGCTTATGCCCAGACGCGAAGCGCCGATGGAGCGAAGAATCCCGATATCGCGGGTCTTCTCATATACGATGGCCCAGAAGATTGCCAGCACCAGCCCGGCGCAGACGAGGTATACCAGCGAGAAGAGCGTCCGCATCAATTCTCGTTCCTTCTCGATGGGACCGATGAACTGGGCCTGCTGCTGGAGCCAGGTCAGGACGGTCACCCCCAGTTCCTCGGGCGGCGGAAGGACCGAAAGCGGCACGCTCTCGTCGTTGGCCAGTTCGGTGCAGAAGGCCCGGTATACTTCAGAGACCTTGTCTCTCAGCGCCTCCGGCGTAACGCCGTCAGCGGCGCGGATTAGGATCATGGTCGCCCGGGGTGGTTCGATGCCCGTTACCTGCCCTTCGTCATCGACCAGCTGCGCTTCATCCAGCTGAAGCATTTCCTGGGCGATGCCGATGGGGATCATCACCCGTTTGGAGTCGATGAGATAGACGCCAGAGACGAACTCGTTGGTGATCCGGAAGAACCGGCTTTCCGGCTCCAGCAATCCGCCGCCGACCCCGATGGGAACCATGGTGAGAACGATCTCGAATTGCGGCATCCACCAGTAGCCGCGGCGCATGGGGCGGTAGGAGCCGTCGGGCATGCGCTCATTGCCTTCCGAGACCTCGATGCCGATGACAATCCCCGGCCGATCACGGCCGCGGTCGTGCAGGGAGAGCCCGTCGGCGTAGGCCTGGTCGAGATTAGCGAGGCGCGGCTCGAGGCTGACGAGGTACTCCCACAGGTCGTCGCCCACAAGCCCGCGGAGGTTCTCGCGCAAGTCAGGCGTGGATTCGGGCAGCGACTGCGGACCGTCCTGCCGCCGCGGCATCAGGTCCAGCAGCTTCGTTCTTGCATCGTCCCCCCGTTTCGCTACCAGCGGCCTGTCATCGACACGGCCGAGGCGCTCGGTCTGCTCGCGCAGTTCATCCCACAGCTCACTGACGGCGACGTCCAGACGCCGCTGCCACTCCTCATCGGGCAGCGTCCGCCAGTAAAGCGTCTCGTCGTAGCCGGTCACGCGGGCGAAGCTCTCCGGATCGACGCCCCAGATCTGCACCGTCGCCGTCTGCTTGCGCGGCCCGTCAGGGTAGGGCATCTTCATCAGACCCCAACTGTCCACCACCGGTGTGGCCGCTTCCGCTTCCTCCAGCGCTTCCACCCGTTCGATGAGCCGGTCGTAGTAGGGGATCCCCGAGATGGGATAAGCCACCACCACGTCGCCCATCAACGTCCGTCCCGAATCCTTGACCATGTTCAGAAAGCCCGTCATCACGCTCACCACGATGATCACCAGCGCCACACACAGAGCCACCGCGGCCACCGCGATCAACGGGATGACCCGGGTGGTCAGGTAGCGATTCGTGAGCAGGGCGTGATACATGAGGCGGTGGCCGGGGAGTGAATCGAGAGGCGATGAAACGGAGTGGAGGTAACGGGTGCGGTGACGGCGCCGGTCTAGCGTCGTTGAGGCGGAGGAATCTGAGACATGCCCGCCCCTTCATCCGGCGGAAGGCTGGAAAGCGGTCGGCCGAACCGTCGGGTCAATTCGATGGGGGCGCCGATGGAGGCCACGACCACGTCGCCGATGTGTTCCTGAGCATCGATCTCCAGGAAACCTGATTTCAGACCGACAAACGTCACCGTGCATGAGGCCTTCACGGCGACACCCAGAGGCTTGCCGGTGTCGCAGTCCAGACCCGAGGGAACATCGACCGACAACACCGGACGCCCGGTGTCATTGATCCACTGAATGATCTCCGCGGCCCGCCCGGTCACCTCGCGATCGAGGCCGGTCCCGAAGATCGCGTCGACGATGAGATCGGCGTTCCTGAAATCATCGAGCTGATCGATCGGGATCTCTCGGATGCCGATCCTGCGGCAGATTGTGCAGTTGGCGCCGGCATCGGAATCGGCCGCCGGTTCGCGCAACGGGGCGACGATGGGGCGGATACCCGCGTTGTGCAGGTGACGGGCCAGGGCCCAGCCGTCACCCCCGTTGTTACCCGAGCCGGCGATGATCAGAACCCGCGGCTCGGCCGCCGCACACCCCTCCAGCATGTCCAGGGCCTCGTCGGCCAGGGCGAGCGAGGCGTTTTCCATCAGAACGATGCCGGGCACCGCGTAGTCCCCCATGGCCGCCCGGTCCACGGAACGGACGGATTGGCGATCCAGCACGAAGGTCTCGCCTTTGGCAGGAGCAGGTTCGTCCCGGCGGTCGTCGCGGACGCTCTCATGGCGATGTGAAGATGGACCGGGCATGGCAGGGGCAGTCTATCACCATTGGCCTGCTGCGGGTTGGCTGAGCAAGCGGTGGAGGCGAGAGGCGGGTACACTGATGCCGCAGCGGCGCGTGACGGCCCCTGCGGCCGTCACCGCCGCTGTGAGAACCGCCCTGCTCCGGAGACCGTGTGCCTATGCCGGTTCTGCCGCCCATCGCCTGGCTGCTGATGGCGCTTTCGTCAGCCTCGCTGACGTTCTGGATCATAATCTGGTGGCGCGTGTGCCGGACGGTGCGGGAAACGCCCACCATCCGGCGGGGGCTGGAACTGTCCGAGCCGGCCCCCGGCTGGCCGAAGGTGAGCGTCATCGTTCCCGTTCACAACGGGGAGAGGGTCATCGATGCCTGCGTCGAGTCGTTGCGCGGTCAGCAGTACGACAACCTTCAGATCATCTTCGTCCTTGATCGGTGCACCGATCGGACGCTGCCGATTCTGCGCCGTCACGCCGAGGCCGACGATCGGATCACGCTGCTGGAGATTGACGCCTGCCCGCCGGACTGGGCGGGCAAATGCCACGCGGCCCGGCTCGGGGCTGGCAAGGCCACGGGCGAGTGGCTGTTGTTCGCGGACGCGGACACCCAGTTCGACCCATGGCTTGTCCGGGCCTCCCTCGCCCTGGCGATGGATCGCTCGCTGGGGATGCTCAGCCTGCTGAGCACCCTGACCTACCAGCGGGCGTTCGAGCGCATCATCCAACCGGTGGCGATCATGAATCTGATCCGCATGTATCCGATCGAGCGCGTCAACCGCCCCGAACCCGGCAGGATTCGGCCGTTCGCCAACGGCCAGTTCATGCTCTTTGACCGTAAATGGTACGAGCAAATCGGAGGGCACGAAGCGGTCAAGGACGACTTGCTGGAGGACATCGCCCTGGCGCGTCGACTCAGTGACGCCGGGGGGCAGGGCGGGCTGTTCGCCGCCGACGGGATGCTCACCTGCTCGATGTACGACTCGCCCGAAGCGCTGAAGACCGGTTGGAAGCGCATCTTCATCGAGGCGTGCAAGCGCAAACCCCGACGGCTGCGCAGCAACGCCTGGAAGAACGCGGGGATCGGCCTGGCCGCCCCTTCCGTCCAGCTTCTGGCACTGGTCGTCGGATTCCTGCTGCTGTGGCGGGAGCTTCCCTTGCCTTGGTTGGGCCTGGCGCTGATCGGCCTTGCCGTGATTGGGTCCGGTATCCATCTGATGTCGCTGCTTCGCATCTACGACCTGTGCGGTGCGCCACGCACCGCCGCGGTCTATTATCCGATCGGATGCTGGTCTATCGGATCCGTAATGTTCGCCGCCGCGCGTGACCTCAAGAAACGGCGTCCGGTCATCTGGGCGGATCGGGAGTACGTGCTGGAGCCGCGGTACTGATCGGGGGTTTCGGTCCGCGATTCGGCATTAGAGATCCGCCGGAGGGCCGACAGATCCATGCGAATCCTTCTCACCAACGATGACGGCATCGACGCACCCGGGATTGTCGCGCTGCACGAAGCGCTTCAGGGCCTGGGCGAGATTGTCACCATCGCCCCGCGCACGGTGCAGTCGGCGACCGGCCATGGCATAACCTTCACCCATCCCCTGATGACCGAGGAGGTGGTGGTGAACGACCGCATGAAGGGGATCGCCGTCGAAGGTCGCCCCGCCGACTGCGTCAAGGTCGCCCTCCGGGCGATCTGGCGGGAGAGGTTCGGCGAAGATGACCACCCCGATCTGACCATCAGCGGCATCAACGCCGGCGCGAACGTAGGGATCAACATAATCTACTCGGGTACGGTGGCCGCCGCGGTTGAGAGCGCCTTTCTCGGCGTGCCCGCGATTGCGGTGAGCCTGCATGTTGCCGACAAAACCCGAGCCCGATACGGCAGAGCGGCCCGGATTGCACGCCGGGCCATCGACCGAGTGCTGGAGCACGAGCTGGATTCGCACGGGGTGGTGAACATCAACATTCCCCGCACCGAAAGCGATGATGCGCCCATGCCGCCGATCCGCGTGGCACAGATGAACACCGCCCCCGGAGTCGATGCTTATGAGCGATGCGTCAGCCCCGCCGGCCGTGTCCATTACTGGAGCGCGGGGGATGGCTTGGTGTTCACGCACCACGCTCCGGAATCGGATGCCGAGGCACTCGCGGAAGGCTTCGTCACCATCACGCCTCTTACCTACAACCTGACGGATTACGCCCGCCTGCAAACCTGGCGGGAACGCCTGGCGGAAGCCCCGGGACCCTAGTTGCCCAGTTACGAAACGTCTAACGCCGCGAGCGCGGGTTGAGGATGATGCGTATCACCACGTCGATGGTTTCCTTATCCTTCAGCTCGGTCAGCGGTTTCCCTTCCGCCTTCCAGCGATAGAGGCTGTCGAGCAGGAACTCATCCACGCGCTTGTCGCCGGAGCTTTGAATGATGCGGGCGAACGCAGGTATGCCCGTGGAAGCGAAACGGATCTCCACCAATGGGTTGCCCGGGGCGGCGGTGAGCAGGATCAGATGCGTGAACTCGGGTTTGCGGGGCTTGAGCTCCAGCCCCCGTGCCGCCAGCGGCTTGCCCGCCTCGATCTGATCCATGGGCACTTCAATCGTGGAGGTGGGATCCGATTCCTTGTCCGCCTGATCGCCCTGATTGAGCCCGCTTTGGGCCGGCTGCGGTTGCGGCGGAGCCGGCGTCGCGGGCCGGGACGGCTGCGGATTTGCCTGCGCTTGCATCTGCTCGGCCGCCTTCCGCAGCGTCTCCAGCAGGCGCATCAGCCATGCTTGTGATGCGTCGGGGTCCTGGGTTGCCGGTTCATCCGGACCGGGCGATTCGGTCGCAGCGGTTGCCTCATTGGTTCGTTCCTGCAACTGCCCGGCCGTTCCTTCGGGACCGGTAAGCAGCATGAGATGTTCATCCACCGACGCCGGCAGCACCGGCTCGGTTGGTGAAGCGGCAGCCATCTGCTGTTCCGCTTCTTCCGGCGCTTCTGCCGCGGCTGGCGCTTGAGGTTGTTCCGGTACCGGTGGAGGAACTGGCGGCGCAGTCAACGGGGCGCCGCCGGCGGGATCATCGGTGAGCGCCGCCTGCTCGACCTCCGAGAGGCGGGCCAGATGCTGCTGGTACTCCTCGTACCCGATCCAGGTCACCGTTGAGGTGACGCTTTCCTCGATGCCCAGCTGCAGTTCCTCCTCCGGCTTCGGCTCCTCCTCCTCCGGCGGCTCGCGGATCATCTCCGGATCAAATCGGGCAAGCAGCGAACGGCTTGAGGGGGAGCGGGTCATCGCCATCGCCAGCAGAGGGGCGATGACCAGCAGATGCAGCGCCAGGGAGATAAGGAAGCCCGCCAGCAATGACACGTTGTTTGCCCGCATCAGCACGAGGGCATTATACGGGGCCCGGTCCGCGCCGCAGAAGAGGATTTCCCGGCCGCGATCGACGGCCTGCCCGCGGAAGCACCGATGGTGACGGGCATGGAAGCTTTCCGCCGGGCGTACGCGGTGGTGAGGCCGGGTCGGCTGCCTGCGCCCACAGTATGGCCGGTCTTGCGAAGCGTGTTTGATCGGTCTTGTTCGTGGTCTGCGGGCAATCGTTTGCGCAAGACGGGGCGCAGGCGCGAATGCGGCGGGAGGAGGGCGGCGCGGCGATGATGAAGAGGGCGGCGCTTCAGGTTGATCCCGAAGCGCCGCGACTTGTCGCGATCAATCACGCGCCCGCCGGAACGGCCGCGCCCATGTGCTCGATGATGGCGTCGGCGAATTCGCTGCACTTGAGCAGGGTTGCGCCGTCCATGAGCCGTTCGAAGTCGTAAGTCACGGTCTTGGCGCCGATTGCCCCGTCCATGCCGGTGATGATGAGGTCGGCGGCCTCGGTCCAGCCCATGTAGCGGAACATCAGCTCGCCGGAGAGGATCACCGAGCCGGGGTTGACCTTGTCGAGGTTGGCGTACTTGGGGGCGGTGCCGTGAGTGGCCTCGAAGATCGCGTGGCCGGTGTCATAGTTGATGTTCGCGCCGGGGGCGATGCCGATCCCGCCCACCTGGGCGGCGAGCGCGTCGGAGATGTAATCGCCGTTGAGGTTCATGGTCGCGACGACATCGAACTCCTTGGCGCGAGTCAGCACCTGCTGGAGAGTGATATCGGCGATGGTGTCCCTGATGAGCAGCTTGGACTTCCACTTGCCGTCGCCATGGGTGGGCCAGAGCTTGAGGGCGAGCTCGACTTCGTCCCGGATAGTCTTCTGCTTGTCCGGCGTCATCATGTCGTAACCGGGGTCGACCTGGCGGGCGTTCTCCTCGACGGAGATGTCCGCGTTGTGCTCCTTGTTGCCGAGGATCCAGCTCTCCCGCTGGCTTACGGTTTCGTTTCGGAACTCACGGGCGGCCAGGGCGTATCCCCATTCACGGAATGCGCCTTCCGTGAACTTCATGATGTTGCCCTTGTGGACCATGGTCACGGACTTACGGCCGTTGTTCAGGGCATAATTGATCGCCGCGCGGACGAGGCGCTCGGTGCCTTCTCGGGAGACCGGCTTGATCCCGATGCCGGAAGTCTGGGGGAATCGGATTTTCTTGACGCCCATCTGGTCCCGAAGGAAGGCGATGACCTTCTTTGCGCCGTCGCTCTCTGATTCCCACTCCACGCCGGCGTAGATGTCCTCGGTGTTCTCGCGGAAGATGACGATGTCCACGTCCTCGGGCTTCTTCACGGGGGAGGGGACGCCCTGGAAGTAGCGCACGGGGCGGAGGCATACGTACAGATCGAGGATCTGCCTCAGGGCCACGTTGAGGGAGCGGATCCCGCCGCCTACGGGCGTGGTGAGCGGGCCCTTGATGCCCACGAGATACTGCTTGAAAGCGTCGAGCGTCTCATCGGGCAGCCAGGAGCCGGACTGGTTGAAGGATTTTTCGCCCGCGAGGACCTCCTGCCAGGCGATGGATCGCTTCCCGCCGTAGGCCTTCTCTACCGCGGCGTCGAAGACCCGCACCGACGCGGCCCAGATATCCGGGCCGGTGCCGTCGCCCACGATGAAGGGGATGATGGGTTGATCGGGGACGTTCAGTCCCTTGGCGGTCATGGTGATGGCATCAGCCATAGTGGAAGGCCCTTTCTTTCCAGCCCCGGACATCGAAATAAAACCGGTTGACGAGGAGCAGTATACGCCCCGGAAGCGGCCGGGAGGAGCCTGTCGGCCGGCGTTTCGGCCCCGGTCAGACCGGGAGTCGGCGACGGGCCCAGGTTGCGGCCGGGCGGGACGGCCGCTCAGCCGCTCAGAGCCGCCGGATCCTGCCGGTAGAACGCCGCCATCTGCTCGTAAAGCTCCGGATGACGGCGCTTGAGCTTGACGGATCGCTCGAAGAAGCACTCGGTCACCACCGCGAAGAACTCGGCCGGACTGGTCGCCCCGTAGTCGGAGATCAGCGTGCGGCGGTGGTTCTCCAGGTCGTCGATGAGCTGCCGGTATTCTTCTCCCAGCACCCGCGCCCAGGCCACGTACATCGAGCGCTCCGGGAGGGTCGGTGCTCCATCGGCGTAGCCGTCGGCGGTATCGAGTTGATGGGCGAACTCGTGCAGGACGACATTGCGGCCGTCGCGGATGTCCGCGGCTCCCCGCCGGGCGTGATCCCAGGCCAGCACCAGCGAGCCCCGCGACCAGGATTCGCCCAGTCGCACCTGCCCGCCTTCGATGACCGTTCCGTCCGGCAGTCTGACCTTCGCCTCCGCGACATACGCGTGCGGATAGACGTATATCGACTTCAGGCCCGGGTAGTACTTCGTCTCGCGATTGAGCAGGAGTATGCAGGCCTGTGCGGCGATGGTGAGACGGATCTCATCGGTGAGCTCCAGCCCGCCGCAACCCTCGAAACGCTTCTCATCAAGGAAGACGAGGATGTGGCCGCGCAGCTCCGCCTGCGCCTCGCGAGGCAGGCGGCTGTAGTACGGCACGTTGCGCTCGATGATCGTCAGCCACTGGGGCGGAAAGGGCCTCTGCCGGATGCGCTCACGTCGTCTGCGTTTGAAGCCGAACATACGCGATCACCTCTCGCAGGGCGCTCATCCTATGGCGCTTCGGGTTCCGTCGGAGATGCAGGCGCAGGAAGTCGATTGACCGCCTCCACGGCCAGCCTGTAAGGGCTGGCCTGAATTGTCTCGGCCAGCGCAGCTTTGTAGTAACTCAGCTCAAACCAGCCCTCGCCCTCAGGCCAGTATTGCTCTAGGACCCGCCAGGCTTCCGACTCATTGCCGGTGTAGATCAGATCCAGGACGATTCTCTGCAAGGTGCTGAACGTCCGATGCCAGTCGCCGGCGTCGCCCTCGGAGGCGGATCTCAGCCTCTGCCGGATTTCCTCTTCGGTCGGCGGCGGCTTGCGCATCAGGTCCGGCGCCGGGAGGTATCCGCATCCTCGCCCAGACCATTCCAGCACAACGGTCGGACTAGCAGCGGCGGCCTCGCATGTGGCGAAGCGGTAATAGCTACTTCGGTCAGCGGCGATGAACTCCGGGTAGCCATCGCCGGTGAGGTCCTGGAAATGGCCCGACCCGTCGAGGAGTGCAACCGGGCGGACGTCTTCGTAATGCGAATCTGGCAGCAGCTCAAGGACCATTTGCCAGAGCAGTCCCTTGCTGCCCGTGCTCTTGGTGATCACGAGATTCGGGACGCCATTGCCGGTGATGTCCTCACCCAAACCGATGCGCGGCGAGTTGTAGGCCTCGCCGCGGCCGCCGATGTCGGTGTGCAGGCCATCGATCTCAAAGACTGTCTTGCCGTCGCGATCGATTCGCAGGACGGATCGCCAATCGGGGTCAGCCTGATCTCGGAGCCCCATCTTCTGCACGCGGAAGCCGTGGACTGTTTGCTCCCGATAGACAACCCACTCTGGCAGGAGGAAGTCGAACCAGCCGGCCGACCGGCCGTGCCGGTGCGTTGCGAAACCGATTGAACAGGCCGCGATCAGCAGTCCCATCATGCCGATGCGCCAGCGGCGGCGGGTGCGGAACAGACTGCTGCGATTAAGCACCTCGCAGCCGCACTCCGGGCAGCGCAGGCTCTCGATGCCCCGCATGTCGTACCAGCAGAAGGGACAGCGAGGTCGGCCGCGCGGCCGGTCGCGCAACAGGGCCCACCAGGCCAGGCACAGTCCTGCCACGGCAGCCGTGCCCGAAACAGCCCACAGCACGCTGAGACTCATGCCCCCTCCTTCGGATTCTCATGCCGCCCGGTCTGCCGGCAGCACACCCACAGCCACCTGGCTTGAATTCAGTCGCCCGGCTCCTCCATCGGCGGGCCGCCGAGGATGTCCCAGACGTCGGCGTAGTACTTCCTGGCCTCCCACTGGGCGACCTGGGGGATACCCCAGCCGCGGCTGATGAACGCGACCGTAGGCGGGTCGAGATTCTCCAGGAGGATCTGGAACCGCCAGGTTCGATCCTGCCTGATCGGCTTGGCCCCCGGCCGGTAGAGCATCCGATCGAGCCTGCGGTAGATCTCGATCCGCCGCTCCTCGTCAAAGACCGCGACGTGGTTCTCATCGACGGTCCAGCGCTCGTTGGGGTCCTCGCTGGAATAGTCGGGGGTTTCGGCTACCGCGATCAGTGCCGTCCAGACGTGCTGGGGGTCCTGGTCGTGGAACGTCTGCCTCACCGTGGTGCAGCCTGCGAGAAGGAAGAGTGCCAGCGTGAGGGCCAACGTTACGGGGGCGATGCGTTTCATGGCCTATTAGCGTCCTCAGGTTGGTGAAAATGTCAAGCTGCGGCGGGAGGCGGGACTGCTCGGGCAGGGCTAAAAGCGAATGTCGAAGTCGTCGAACTCGCCCGTGGCGGACTTCCGGTCAATCCTTGTATCGGCAATGTTGTCGCGTTTGGCCCTCTGAACGGCGGCGACGAACGCATCCAGCTCCTTCTCATCGCCCTCGGCCACGCAGCGGACCGAGCCGTCCGGCTCGTTCCGCACCCAGCCGGTCACCGCGAATCCGGACGCGACATCCCGGGTCACGGCGCGGAAGAAAACCCCCTGCACGCGGCCGGTGAAGATGATGTCGTAGCGGGAGGGAGGCATGAGGAGGAGGCTTGGGGGCTTGCGGCTTGAAGGCTTGGGGCCTGGCGGGTTCGCGCACGTGCCCAATTGTGGGGGGGGTCAGGCGAGCTTTTCCATTACTTCATCGGGAATGTCGGCGTTGGTGTGCACTTTCTGCACGTCATCGTGGTCTTCCAGTTCCTCGATGAGCCTCATCACTTTCTGGGCAGTCGCCTCGTCGCAGGCCACGGTGTTGAGGGGGATCATGGTGATCTCGGCCGATTGCATCTCGATCTCGGCCTCCTCGATCGCCTCCTTGACGGAGATGAAATCCGGCACGTCGGTGGTGACCTCCCAGACGCCGTCGGAGTCGGTGATGTCCTCGGCCCCGGCCTCCAGGGCGATCTCCATGAGCTGATCTTCCGTGGTCTTGTCGGCCTCGATGGCGATGAGCCCCTTCTGGTTGAAGCCGAAGGCGACCGCTCCGGGCTTGCCGAGGTTTCCGCCGGCCTTCTCGAAGATCCTGCGCATCTCTGGAGCGGTGCGCTGCACCTTGTCGGTGAGGCAATCGACGATGATGGCCACGCCCCCGGCGCCGTAACCCTCGTACCGGATCTCCTCGTAACTCTCGCCCGCGGCCAACTCTCCGCTGCCCTTCTTGATCGCCTTGGCGATGGTGTCCTTGGGCATGTTGACGGCCTTGGCCTCCTCGATGGCGTAGCGGAGGGTGAGGTTCGTATCGGGGTCGCCCCCGCCGTTCTTGGCCGCAACGATGATCGCCCGGCTGCACTTGGACCAGGCCTTTCCCCTGACGGCGTCCTGGCGTGCCTTGCGGTGCTTGATGTTGGCCCATTTGCTGTGACCGGCCATTTACACTTGCTCCTGTGTTGATCTGCCCTGGGGCCGGAATCGGCGGTCTGAGAGCCGCGCGTCCGACGGCACATTGTTGGCGCCTGCCCCGCCGGTTTCCGCTGAGGCACTCCTCCCGGCCTACCGGCCCCCGCCCGTATCGTCAAATGTCGGAGCCACGGGCGGCTCGACGCCGGATTCCACCGCCTCAAGCTTCCGCCGGGTCCGCGCCAAGGTGACGCTGAACTGCCGATGGTACATCTCGCGGGGATCGGCGACGAGAAGACCCCACATGCGGGTCTGCAGGAACAGGTAGTTCTGCACGATCCCGTTGCGGTGATCCGGATCCTCGAGGATCGCAAGCGCCCCGCGCCAGGCGCCAACCGCCTCATCACGCAGCCCCATCCGCCAGGCGATGTCGCCCAGATGGTCGTTCATCTCCGCGCTGGGTTCGTCGGCTGCGTTCAGCGCCTTTTGAATCAGGGTCATTGCCCCGGCGCGGCCGTCGGCATCCTCGTACTGCCGCTGCTTGTAGCGCAGCCAGGCGATGGTGTCCAGGACGCTGACCTCCTCGGGCAGCATTTCGTGGGCGAGCTCGACCCACCTGATGGTTTCCTCATCCTGGTGACCCGCCTCGATGCGGGAATACCCGAGATTGTTCATGGCCATGGCGTTGGAGCCATCGAGCTCCAGCACCAGCCGCAGGATCGCCTCGACGCTGTCCTCCTCCCCCAAGACGGCATAAATCTGGCTGATTTCGTACAGCGCCTCGGCCAGGCCGTGCGGTTCCTGATCCCAGGGGAAGGGGGGCAGCAGTCCCGAGGCATCCAGTTCGCGAATCAGTTGTACGGATGCCTCGGCCTGCCCCTTTCCGCAGGCCGCGTCGGCGACGACCGCGATGGTGACGAGCAGCGATCTTGCCGCCGTCTCCGGCGGGGCATCGGCGGTCAGCCTCAGGCGCAGCGCCTTTGCCGCCAGGCAGGGATGTTCCGCTTCCACGAGAGTCTGGGCGAGGTCGCGCCACCGCACCGCGTCCTGAAGGGACGGCCCGGCCGCGCCTTCCGCCTCCGACAGCGTTCGCGCCAGCAGGTCATCAATCGATTCGTCAGAGTGCCCCAGGTCCGCCGCGGCGCGAAGGCGGGCGGCAAAGACCGCCATCGGGGCGGGCGGATCGCGGTTGAGCAGATGTTCGGTCAGCACCATCGTCATTTGGTCACGACGCGCGTCCTGCCGGTCCAGCCGCTGGACAAGATCGACGGCGGTGATGAGCTGCGCGCCGGTGGCCTCATCCGCCCTGGCCAGCAGCCATTGCAGGCGCTGGTAGGCGTCATCCTCGCGGCCGGCCCCGCCGTAGAGAGCGGCCAGTTCCAGTTCGCGCCGAATGCCTCGGGGCTGGGCGGTGAGGCGGTACTCGCCCAGGGCCAGACTATCCTCGGTTCGGCCGGTCATGCGATAGACCATCTCCAGCAGGCGGCCGGCCGCATACTCGTGCCGGTCCGATTCCCAGGCATCCTCCAGCCGGGCGATGACCTCTTCCTGCCGACCGAGTCGAAGCGCCAGGGCGACCCACTGCTCCAGGAGTGCCGGATGGCCCGGTCGCCGGTCCAGTTGCTCGGCCAACCAGCGCTCGGCGGACTCGGCCTGATTCATCTGTAGCCAGGCATTGATCAGAAGAGTGAGGGCCGCGGTGTCTGTCGGATCGTCCTCCAGAAGGTCCTTCAAGCGGCGCAGGGCCGATTTCCACTCGCCGCGTCCCATCTCCTCGCGGGCCACGATGCGGCCATAGAGGTGGCTGGAAGGATTCGCCTCAAGAAGTGCTCGCCCGGCCTGCAGGTATCGTTCAGAGTTCTCCAACGGCCCGCCGCGACCGTACAGAGCGAGCAGAACCTGGTGAGCCCGATCGTCTTCGGGCGCAAGCTCCAGGGCACGTTTGGCCTGTCGCTCGGCAAGACGCGCGGCCTCGCGGCGACTGGAATCGGTTTCTCCCCTC
>CP070772.1:3902928-3939078 GCA_020345805.1 Phycisphaerales bacterium
GGCTGCGGGAACGGTCACATAAACCGAACCTTCGTGCCCCACCGCCGACTGGATGGAGATGTTGCCGCTGCTCTGCAGATCATAGACCGCCTTCAGCAGCAGGCTGAGGATCCACACCATCCCCGCGCCGCAGGCGATTGCCACGAACAGGGCGACGGTCCAGCCCCAGTCGGTTCCGCGACAGACCCCCAGGCCGCCCCATCCGAAACCCATCAGGAACGCGGCAATGCTCTGAACGGACAGGAGCTTGAAGGCATCGCCGGAGTCGACGTGATCCGCCTGATCGATCCCGTCGCCCGCCCCCACATCGCCATGGACATCCGCGCCCACATCGGCGTGGACATCCACGTCCATCCCGGCATCTGCATCCGCATCGCCCACGTGCCCGCCGGCCAGCATGAGGGTCAGTCGGAGGAGGAAGAAGAAGCTCCCGATGATGGCCGGTGCGGTGAACCAGCCCACGTTGTCGCCGAAGAGCACGTCCATCATGGCTCTGCTCCTATCTCAACGTTGGGCATTATGCACCAGATTTTGCAAACCTGCATGTCCGGTTTTCGCCCCCGCAGGACGCGTGCCAAGTCCCGTATCCACAAGGACTAATGGATAATCAGCGGCCGGCTTCGGCCGCGAGCCCGCTCGCCTGCTCACCTGCTCTACTGATCTACTCTCCCGGCGAAGCCGCGGGCCTGGAGGCTCAGCAAGCCGGGCCGTCCCCGGCCCCGGCGCTTTCCGAACCGGACAACGCTCACCTGCCACGGGAAGAAAAGACCTCACCACGGAGGGAGACGGATTCACGGGCGTGGGGTAGGGGGGATTGGAGTATGTAAACGATGAGCAGTCGACAGGTGATGGAACGAGCAGTCCGGGGTCGCCGATTCTCCTGCCCATCTGTTTGCCCCTCCCGGCCACGCCTGGAAGCGCTGTGCGTGATTGTGCAGTTGCCGTGTGCGGAGACGTTACTTCCGGGGGCGCCCCCGGAACTGCTGCCGGAGGCAGGTGATACGGAACCAGCCAAGTTGCTGGATGCGGCGTGACTGTATTACCGGTATGATGCAAGTGGAACCAAGTTTCGTGTGGACGGAACGCGGGTTCTTCGTCCTGGGCACTGTTTGGATAGCTCGCATGCGAACTACAAAACACCTTACTGGTCCACAGTTGATCGACGAGTTGGTGAACAGGGACGGAATGACGCGCGATGAGGCGACATCGTGGTTCGAGCAGAAGTCCAAGTACAGATTCGATCCTAAGGCGATGTACAAACTCAGCTGGCCTGAGCACGAACAATCAGACTCACTGTCGGGTCATTCTGACTTGACAATCGACATTATGGGTGACTCCGAACTCAAAACACTTGAGGACAAGGTCCGCAAGCACAACAAAATGCCGTCAAGGAAACCGTGGGAACCTCACATGTTCGCAGCGCACATGGGACGGTTAGACGCCGCTGTTCTTCTTGAATCGGGGCCCTAAGATTTGCACGTTGGCAGGTATCCCTCCCTGCGTCGAGCTCTAACGCGACCTACACCACGCGCTCACGAACTGGAGGGGTTCTGCAGCCAGTCAGGGCCCGTCATGGCGGACAGCGATCGCATTGCGGGCGGGGGGTCGAGTTGCAGAATGATCGTCTTGCGCAGAGATGCAGCCAGCCATCTTCGCTCATCGGATGGCTCTCCGAGCTTGGCCAGCAGCTCTTGGTCCACGCTGCTTTCCGGTGCGTCTTCACCGCAGAAGGAGCGCAGTGTCTGAGTGACGACTTCCATTCGCGGGTGGAGGGGTGTTGTGGCGATATTCCTGCCGCAGGCGGCGAAGGATGTGGGGGGGTGGAGATCGCCGCCGATCGCTGCCACCACGATCCGCAGATTCTCGACGAAGTCCCAGTGGCACGGCCAGAGCATGTCGATGGCAAGGCCGAGTGAGAGTTGCGCCTCGTCGCCGTCGACCGTGTCGCGGATCATCGTCCTCACGGTCGCCTGCCAGAACTCCTCGTGCTCGCGGTAGTGTTCGGGACATGTCGTCAGGTACGCGAACTCATAGGAACCAACATCCAGCAGGAGCCACACATATTGGGCGGCCGGGTCATCCAAAGGCCGGGGCCAGTGAATGGTGCTGCGGATCTTCTCTATGACCCTCTGGACCTGCCACTCCTTCAACGGCGAACGCTGCCCAAGGCCGGCCAGCAGGTCGGAAGCGCGCGTATCGCCAAAGGCCGGGTCAATCCTCTCGATGGGGCAGCCCGCGCACCATGCCGACAGGGCGGCACACGCGTTCTGCCACACGCGCTCAGCCGGATGCTCCACTTGTGATACTCGGGTGCCGAGTCCCTTTGTCGTCTCGCCGGCGCCGATCGCCTCGATGATGTTGGCCACCCAGCGGTCAGCCTTGTGGTGACACAGTTCCAGTCCCGTGATCAGGCCGCGGACCTTGGCGATCGCCGGGTCGACGGGCGCCAGCGCGTCCTCCATCCGGTCGATCGCCTGCATCTCGGCGTCGGCCTGAACTGCACAGTTCTGCCAGCACGGTCGGAGAGGTGGTGTCATGGCAGGCAATCCTCCCTAGTCGTCAACCACCCATGCGCGACCCACCCCACAGGTTCTAATGTAACAGCCGGCGCTGAAGGAAAGCGAGTTGGCGATCTCTCGCGTCGCGGACTATTTTACCGAAGTGGATGTGCTCGAAGGGTGCGCCGGTGCGCTCGTAGGCGATGACCTGCCGTCAAGCTTCGCTCAACCCTCGGTCGATTCCGTCTCCTTCTCCTTCGGCAGCGGCGTCGGCGCGGCGAGACCAGACTCCTTCAGAAGCGCGTCGATCTTTGCCGCCTTCTCCGGCAGGGGATCGGCTGGGTGCAGATCGTTGTAGCGCACTGTGCCGTCGGGGGCGATGATCGTCACGTGCGGAATACCGCGCACGCCGTAGTCGCGGTTGTACACCTTCTGCTTTGCGAACGCGATGGTCCAAGTGATGTCCTTCTGGCCGATGTACTCGGCCATAAGCGCCATCTCCTTGTCCGGATCGTCCTTACAGTCCACCGCGCCGTTTTCGCCGTAATGCGCGCCCTGGATAGACGTAACGCCGATGATCTTGACGGGATAGCCCTCATAGCGCGCCTGAAGCTCGCGCACGTTGGGGATGCTCGCCACGCACGGCCCGCACCATGTCGCCCAGAAGTCGAGGATGACGACCTTGCCTTTCAGTGCGGCGAGCGATGGCAGCGTCTCGTCGTTGGACCAGAGGAAGTCCAGATGCGGCGCAGCCGAGCCGATGAACGTGCCGCGCGCCGGCGCGCTGTCGAGCCTCGCCAATGAGCCGGTAAGGAACTCGATCGAGCGCTCATCGACTTCGATCTCGCCGTTCTTGGCGCGGGCCAGCACGTCTCGGCCGTACTTGACGAGCCCGGCGCGTATCGCTTGGCGGCGCGCTTCGGCGTCCTCGGCCGCGTCCTCATCGTTGATGTAGCCGAGTATCCCGAAGTACGATTCGAAGTCGAAAGCGATTCTCGGATCTTTGCAGTGCAGTAAATCGTCGGCGAGTGCGTAGATATCGTCCGCATGCGCCCGCCAGACGGACTTCTTGGCCAGGGCATCGAGGACGCCGATGACGAAGCTCGCCTCGCCCGAGCGGATCGCGTTGGGCAGGGCTTCGTGGGCGAGCGCCTCGCCGAGCAGTTCTTCCTGGAGTTCTGGATCGGGGCGGTTCTCCTCGTCAATGACGCCGCCGAGGAAGAACAGCCGCAGCAGGCGGGCGGTCGCGCCGGCGGACGTGGGGTCGTCCTTGAACTCGGTCATGCGCGCGACGATCATCCGGGTCGTCTCCTTGCCGTGAATCATATTCTCGCGAAATAGCCGGCCGACCTGTTTGGGCGTCAGTGCGCCGATCTCCAGGCCGTCCAGCGCGTGCGCCCTCACCCGTTCGACGTCCTCCCTCGTCGCCTGGATCTCGAACAGCGCGGCCCAGGCCTCCTTGAACTGGTCCACGGCCTGCTGCACCTGCTCGTCGGTGGGGGGTGCGGCGTGAACGATGATCGAGAGCGCGAACGCGACAAGCGCCGTCGCGATGCGGCCGAGAACGGTGGTGGACGGCATATGCGAATCTCCTCGAGGGTGGGCGTCGACGCATCAAGATACTCGGCCGACGGGCGTCAGAGAAGCGAGAATTCTTCGGAAACGGCGAAAGTCAATCCTCGTCCGCGTATCGCCCGTCCCGATCGTCCAGATTGCACGCGCCGCCGCATTCGGGTCAGTTCGCAGCGGACGACGCGTGTGCCGAAGTCGATATCGACCGGCGGGCTTCGATGTCAGCCGCCTCCGGAAGTGCGGGCGGAGCATGCGAAGGGGAAGAAGCCCAAACGAAAGAAGCGACCGAAGCAGAGGAACGATCCGAAGTGCGTCGCGGCGGCTAAGGGCTGCGCGATCGGTTCCTCGAGGAAGCGGAGCGCGATCCGAGCTTGCTCATTACAGGGGGGAAGTATGATGTGAGCCGAGTTCTCGATGCATCATTACGGATATTGATGCTTGGGCAGGATGCGATTCAGTTGCCACATGCAGCGTAAGCTGATGCCTGTGCTACGATGTCGCTGCGATGAAGATCATCCCGTCAAGCTTCCGCGCATGGATTGTTATCTGCCGGCTCGCGTGCATGGCGCTCATCTGGCTCGTGCCTTGGCCATCATCGTACTTCCATGTGACGATCATGCGGGGGCCGGGGGGCGGCGAATACTACCTCCGGGATTTCGGCGGATGCTGATTCGCAGCACCTATTGAGACGATTCGCCTCGATCCCGGAGGCGATATCGGTGTCCCCTGAATCGACGGCCGGCTGAGGTTGTACTCTCGGACTTGGCCGTGGCTTGTCGTCTCACTCGGGCTCACAGCGATCGGCTGGAGATTTCACCGGCTGGACGCCCTGACCACGGCGGAGTCGCGTCAGAAGCGCGGCCGTTGCATCAACTGCAACTATGATTCGCGTGGAGATCTGGACGCAGGCTGTCCCGAGTGCGGGTGGAATCGCGGGGAGACGAAGGCTTGAAGTACGCAGCGCGCGACTAGCGATCAGGGTAAAGCAGTGGGGCTCGCTCCTCGCGTCGCTAGTCCCACCCTACGCAACTAACTCTCCAGCCATCGTGCGAAGAAATCGCGCTGGCGCTGTTTGGCGTCGGCGGACATCTTGCCGAAGTGGATGTGTTCGTAGGGGGCGCCGGTTTGGGTGTATTCGACGAACTCGATCAAGCTTGGATCGTGATACCGGCCGCGCAGGGCGGTGATGAACTGGCGTTGGCCTTCGATGGAGACGAGTTCATCGCCAACGGTGTGGATCGCGAGCAGCGGGATCTCGCGCCACCCGTCGATGCGGGTGAGGGGGTCGAGTCCGGCCAGGTCTTCTCGGGGGCAGCCGGGGAACATGTTCGCGTGGGCGGGGTGGGTCCAGGAGCCGGTCGTGGCCTCCACGGCCGCGCAGGTGAACCGGTGTTCGGAGCACAGCCGGGCAAGGGCGACCATTCCCCCGGCCGACATCCCACCAATAGCCAAGCGTTTCATATCGAATACGCCAAGTTGCCTCAGCGCGTCGATGAGCGAATCGATCTCGTCGTGCATCTGGCGCAGAACGCGCACGGTGTGATGCGGTCCTGTCAGTGGGGGGGTGCCGCGTTCTCCGTGGCCGGGGAGATCGACGGCACAGAAGCCGATGCCCGCCCGCATCAGGCGGAGGTAGCGGGCGGGATCGTGTTCCTTTCTGACCGTCCGGCCATGCATCCACAACACCGCCGGCGCGGACGAGCCGCTTTCCCAGTCCGGATGGACGAGCATGGCCGGGACACGGTGATCGCCCAGTCGCTCCCATCGAGCGGCGGCTCTCAGCGCCTCGGGCAGTCTCTGGAACCGTTCGATCATGGATTGATCATAACGCAGGGCCCCTCGGCTATTCGAATCACGTTTCAGACGCGTGACGACGTTCCCCTCTCCCTTGAGGGAGAGGGTGAGGGTGAGTCTGAGGAATCGAGCTGGCCGTCGAGTGAGCACACATTGCCTGGCGACCGCACCGACCCAGCCCCTCGCCCCCTCCCTGCCAGGGAGGAGGAACGGTTTGCTTCCGGCCTGACGCACGAGTCCCAATTGTGAACCGTATTAGATTGTGCATCAGACACGCTGCTACGATGGTCAGCGATGCTGAAGATCATTGCCGGTGAATACCGATCGCGGAAGCTGCTCTCGCCGCCCGATGGCGAGATCACGCGGCCGTACCCGCAGAGGGTGAAGGAGTCGGTGTTCAACCTGCTGGGGAAATGGTTCGACGGGGCTCGGGTGCTGGACCTTTTTGCGGGGGTAGGGACGGTGGGGCTGGAGGCGGTGAGTTGGGGAGCGGAAAAGGTGCTCATGGTCGAGCGCGACCGGGGGATCTTCCGGCTTCTGAAGAGGAACATTGAAACGCTGGACTGCGACGACCGAGCCACCGCCATGTGCGGCGATGCGCTGGGCGCGGCCTGTCTGGCCCGGGCTCCGAGGCCGGTGGATCTGGTGTTCATCGACCCGCCGTATCCGATGATGCTGGATCAACTCCAGCGACAGCGCGTGCTCAATCAAGTCATCCAGTGCCGCGGGGTCATGGCGGACGAGGGCTTCGTGATTCTCCGCAGTCCGATGGGGCCGGATGAGGCCGACCTGTCCATCGAGGGCTTTCTCGGGCCGGAGGATCATGAGTACGGACGCGGCATGTGGGTCCTGCTTTATGAGCCGGGTTCGAAGTCAGAGAGGCCCGCCGAAGAACCGGCAGAGGGGGAGGATCAGGAAGCCGCAGATGGTCGCAGCGGGTAGGCTATCGCCATGGCGAAATCGCATCAGGGCAGATCGAACCGGCGGCAAAGGCGGAGCCTGCGTGAGGCGGCCACCGAGGTCGTGCGCCTTCTGGTTGAGGCTGGACATATCGCCTATTTCGCGGGCGGGTGCGTGCGTGACCGTCTGATGGGCAACGAGCCGACGGACTACGATGTGGCCACCAGCGCCCGGCCCGAGGAGGTCCGAGTCGTGTTTCCGGGGGCCCAGAGTGTGGGCGAGGCGTTCGGGGTGATGCTGGTGCGCAGGAACGGTCACATGATGGAGGTGGCCACTTTCCGCACGGATGGCGACTACGCCGATTCCCGCCATCCCGAACACGTGACCTTCTCCGATGCCCGGCACGATGCCGCGAGGCGCGATTTCACCATCAACGGCCTGTTCGAGGATCCCCTCAGGGGTGAGATCATCGATTACGTGGGAGGGCAGGCGGACCTCGAGGCGAAGGTGATTCGGGCCATCGGCGATGCGGCCAGCCGGTTGCGCGAGGATCACCTGCGGATGCTCAGGGCGGTCCGCTTTGCCGCCCGGTTCCGGTTCACCCTGGAAGAAGCAACGGCCGATGCCATAAGGGCTGGAGCGGCGGAATTGAAAGGCATCAGCCGTGAGCGGATCGGCCAGGAGGTGAAACGGATGCTCAGCGATCCCCACCGTACCGCCGCGGCCAGTCAGATCCAGCAGCTTGGCCTGGATGGTCCGCTTCTGCTGGAGGAGGCCTCTGAGGGGCCTCTGCGGCGTCTGAGGCGCCTGCCGGAGCAGGTGAGGTATCCCCTAGCCCTGGCGGCCTGGCTGCTGGACCGCCACGAGGGACCGTGGGAACGAGGCGAAAGCCTGCACCCAATCGTCTCTCGCTGGGGCGAGGCCCTGATTCTCTCAAACGACGAAAGGGCGGGCGTGCAGCGCTGTCTGGAGGTGCATCAGATCCTCAGCGGTCCGTGGCAGGGTCTGGGTATCGCCGAGCAGAAGCGCCTGGCCGCCGGGCCATGGTTCGAGGAGGGGCTTCTTCTCCTGAAAACGTCCGACGAAGAGGGCTTTGCGGCAGTCAATCGGCGGGTAGGCGAGCTGGAGGAGACGAGCCTCGCCCCGCCGCCACTCATTGACGGGAGGGACCTGATCGGCATGGGCCTGACCCCCGGGCCGATCTTCCGGCGGGTGCTGGACGCGGTCTATGACGCCCAACTGGAGGGTACGGTGGCCAATCGGCGCAGCGCCCTGGAACTGGCGGCCTTGCTGGCTGCCGGCGGGTAGGCCCCGGTGGAATGGGAGAAGTGGGGGAGGGGGGTCGAACCGGCGCTAAAATGCCGACGAATAGGAACTTTGCGGCCACTGAAGTGTCGAATAGAGTATCCACGGAACCCGCGGCGTGGTTGGCCGCCGTTTGGAGAAACACCGGTCCAGACCCGGCTGCGATCGAGAGAACCTGCTCAATCAGCGAGGGAATCCCATGAAATCTCGCCCGTTTGTCATCTGGAGTGTTCTGCTTCTTGCGGTCCTGTCCCTGATCTGGCTGCCCGGCGGGTACGCCGCCGCTGCCGACGACGACACGACTACCGAGGACGTGATCTATCTCAACGACGGCCGCGTTCTGCACGGCCAGATCATTTCCGAAACCGCCGATGAGATCGTCTTCGAAGCTCTGATCAGCAGTATCAAGGCCACCCTGACACTGTCGAAGGAAGATATCTTCCAGATCAAGCGCGACGTTCCGGTGGAAGGTGGGCAGAAGGCCACCAAGGACGCGAAGGAGGAAACCAAGGCGACCGCCGACTCCCGCGACCGCGACAGGTCGGACGTGCGAACCCGCCATCGGGCGCAGTCCGATGATGAGAACGCCACCGGCTTCTACCTTATCCCGATGAAGGGGCAAATGGGCACCGACGTGAACCATCAGTTCTACAAAGGGCTGGCGGACGACATTCGTGCTCACGATCCCGACTACATCATCATCGAGATGGACTGCAAGGACATCGGCTCGGCACCGACGGATCTCATCTTCGAGTTCGATCCCGACGAGACCGGCTTGTACCTGGTGGACGAGTACCGGGACATGATCAACTTCTTCCGCGATGAGCTGCGGGAGTACAGGCAGGTCATCTGGATCCACGATTCGGTGGGCTACAGTTCGATGGTTGCCCTGGCCTGGCCGGACATGTACATGAAGCCCGATGGTCGTCTGGCCGGTCTCAGCTCGATTGGCGCGGGCTTTGCGAGCTGGGGCGATGAAGACATCCGAGGCAAGATGCGCGAGGCGACGATGGCCATGCTCAAGGGCTTTCTTGAGTACGGCACGTATTCACTGTTCATCGTGGACGCGATGGTGCGCCCGGAATTCCCGCTCAGCGCCACCTGGAAGGGACGGGAGGTGGAGTGGACTCTGGACCGGAACGGGGAATATGTCGTCGACGGCAGCGAACAGACCACGGTCGATTTTACGGCCAAGACCGCCGAGGACTTCTGTATCAGCGACGGTACTGCCGAAACTCTGGACGATCTTGCCCTGCTTATGGGAATCCGCGAGTATCGGGTGCTCGATGGCGAAGCAGAGAGCGAGTTCGAGAAATACACCAAGGATTGGCGGCGAACGTACGAGAACGCACTTCAATACCTCCAGGACTACCAGAAGTACATGAGCTGGGCCGGGGGCGACGAGACCATCCAGTGGCTGGGCCGAGCCAAGTCGATGCTGGAGAAGGTGGTCGCCGCGATCGACCGATACGATGCCGTCGAGATCCGGCTCCAGAGGCACGGCGTGTCGAGGTTCAGCCTCGTGACCACCATCGAGCAACTCAAGGAGCGCCTCCGTGCTCTGAGGCAAGGGGGACGGGGCGGCGGAGGTGGCGGACGGGGGGGCGGCGGCAGCGGAATGGGAGCCGGCGGCTGAACCTGATCCCGACTCCCGCAGGCGTCCGCCTCATTCAGCGCGGCCTGAGCCTATGAGCACGGATTCGATGCCAAGGACCGAAAACTAGTGAGATCAATGATGAACCGTTCATTACCACAACTCGTTGCCTCCCTGCTGGTGCTGGTGCTGGTTTCCGCGGCCCTGGCGGGTCAGTCGGTCGAGATCCGCATGAAGAGCGGAGCCAAGTGGCGGGGGGAGATCGGCGCGATCGTCGAGTTGACGTTCGCCCAAGGCCGGGGCGAAACCACGATCACGGGCGAACTGCTGAAGGTGGCCGATCTTTATGTGGTCGTCAAAGGCAAGATGGCCGGCAAGATGACCAAGAAGACCATCTTCAAGTCGGACATCATCTCGATTGAGACCGCCGGAGCCGTAGCTTCCGACGAAGATCGACCACCCAAATCCGGTCCGGAGAAGGAGAAGACGGTCACCGGTGTTGGAGCCAAGCCAGAGGAGAAACCCGCGGCGGACGACGATACTCCCAAGCTGGGCGTGTTCCTCCTGCCCCTGGAGGGCGAGGTCGGCACCACGTTCCGGCATGAGGAGATCGACGCCATCGGCGAGCATGCCGACCAGTTCGGACCCGGCCAGGTCATCGTCCTCAGAATCAAGTCCAACGGCGGTCTGGTGACTGAATCGCTGGAGGTGCGGGAGTCCATCTACAAGCTGCGGGAGCGCCACCGCGTGGTGGCGTGGGTCGACAAGGCGCTGTCTGCCGGCTGTAGTGCCGCCATGTGCTGCGAGCAAATCTACTTCATGACCGACGGCGTGGCGGGCTCCGTCACCACCATCGCGGGCGGCAGCGCAGTCCAGGGACCGGAGCAGGAGTTGCACATTCAGTCAATGGTCGATCTGGCGGTCCGACAGGGTTACAGCGAGCACATTGCCCGCGCCATGAAGGCCAGTCGGTTCATGTGCTCTTACGACAAGGATGAGGAAACCGGCGAGGTGACCTTCTATGGCGACATGTCCGGTGAACACATCCTGTCGGATGACAAGAGCAACCTCTGCTTCAACAAGACCAACGCCCTGCACTGTGGCTTCTCAAGAGGCACCGCGGATACCGAGGAGGACCTGGCCAAGCTCCTGCAGCTTCCCGAATGGCATGAGATCGACCGTTACGGTCGGGATATCGCCAAGGAGTGGCAGGAAACCTGCGAGCGGGCCGAGAAAGAGATCCCCAGGATCCGGGAAAGACTGGGATACAAGAGCAGCGCCGGCGACATCATCGAACGGCTCGGCGCACAGATAAACCTCCTCAAGCAGCTCGTCCGATGGTGGGACCGCTGCCCCAACGTTGCCCAGAAGATGTTGCCGCCCAAGGAGGATCTTGAGCGCCAAATCGAGGAGCTGCGTCGGGAGCTGGCCCGACTCAGGCGGAATCGTTGAAGATCCGAGCCGCCCGCTCCTGCAGGCTCTCGACATCACTGACCGTCTTACGATGAAATGCAATCCGCCCGGCGTTCGCCGGGCGGTTCTTTGCGCTCAGGGTTGCAGACGTCGAAGCCGGCGCCGCGGTCAGATCTCGCTGTCGATGAACTTCAGAACCGCCGGGCCGATCTTGACCTCCATGCCGTTCTCGACTTTTACGGTGTCGATGCGCTTGTCGCCCATGAAAGTGCCGCCCGTGGAGCCGAGATCACGGAGAACCAGATTGTCTCCGTCGGTCTCGATGGCGCAATGTTCGCGGGAGACGGATCGAGCCTGGATGCGGATGTCGCAACTGTCATCCCGCCCGATAATCACCTCGGTGCTGTCGCCCAGCGCGTAGGCCCGCAGGAGCATCCCCTGCTGGTTGCAGATGTGCAGTTCCATCATCGCGGTAGCCTCCGTCCCGGGCCCGGCGATTCGGGGCGTGCCGTCGCCTTTCCCATTCACTGCTGTCAATTGTGCCAGCAGTGACCGATTCTGCCAAGGCGACGTTCGCCAATTCCAGCCGTAATTCTCTCCGTGGGACAGGCCTGAACGGTTCCCCTCCCGTGGCGGACTCACCCGACGGGCCCGCCCGCACCGGCGGTGGGCTCGACGGCGGCCGCTTCCACTGATCCTGGTCGATCCGATCTCCCCGGCCCCATCCCAATACGAAACCGCTACACTTGCCTCCCATGCGCTGGGCGGTGGATCTGGCATATCTGGCGGTAGCGCTAATCAGCCTGCCGATCTGGCTCACGCGGATGATCCGCACGGGCAAGATCCGTACCGACTGGGCCGGCCGCTTCGGGGCGACTCCCCCCGCGGTCGTCGATCAGCGATCAAGCGTGCTGCTGCAAGCGGTCTCGGTGGGGGAGGTCAACGCGATCCGGCTTCTGGTCGATCGGCTGGCTGATCCGTCGCATCAGGCCGAAGGTCGGGAGCCGCCTCGGATCATCGTCTCAACCACCACCGACACGGGCTTTGAGCGGGCGAAGCGCCTGTTTGGTGATCGCCACCGCGTGGTTCGCTACCCGCTGGATTTCTCTTTCGCCGTGCGCCGCTTCCTGAAGGCGATCAGGCCCAACGTAGCGGTGCTGGTGGAACTGGAAGTGTGGCCCAATTTCACGGCGATGTGTGCAAAGCAGGGCATACGCCTCTGTGTGGTCAACGGGCGGCTGACGGAGCGCAGCGCCCGGCGGTATGGACCGGTTCGCTGGATGATGCGCCCCAGCTTTCGTCGGCTGGATCGCGCGGCGGTCCAGAACGAGGACTATGCAGCGCGTTTCCGGGCCCTCGGCGCGGAAAATGTATGGGTGACCGGCACGATGAAATGGGACACCGCCGAGATTGCCCAACACGTATCGGGGGCCGAGGAACTGGCCCGGACCATGGGGATCGATCGGACCCGACTGCTCGTGGTTGCCGGCTCCACCGCCCCGGGCGAGCACGAGTTGCTTGCACGGGCGGTCGATCCGGAAGTGCAGCTCTTGTGCGCACCTCGCAAACCGGAATGGTTCGATCAAGCCGCTTCGGCACTGCCCGGTTGCGCCCGGCGCAGCCGCGGCGATTGCGGCAGCAAGACGGGCCGCTTCCTCCTGGACACCATCGGCGAGCTGCGCATGGCCTACGCCCTGGCCGACGTGGTGGTAGTCGGTCGGAGCTTCGGTCAGCTGCACGGCTCGGACATGATGGAGCCGGCTGCCTTGGGAAAGGCGGTGGTGGTGGGGCCTGCGGTTTCCGATTTCCAGCAGACGGTCGATGCCCTGCTGGCCGGGGACGGGATGGTTCAGACTGATCGGGACCGGCTACCTGAGGTGTTGCGGGATCTGCTCAACGATCCGGGGCGGCGGGAGGAGCTGGCCCGGAACGGGCAGGCGGTGATTCTCGCTCATCAGGGCGCCACGGATCGCCACGTTGAGATTATCCTCTCGTTGCTCCGGGAGGGAAAGGGAGCATGAAGGAGCTGACCGATGCCACAGCCGGAGATCATCGTCGATGACATAACCACTCTGGAGGTCGATGCCATCGTCAATGCAGCCAACAGCCCGATGGCCCCGGGCGGAGGCGTGTGCGGGGCGATCCATCGGGCGGCCGGGCCCGCCCTCGCCGAGGAATGCCGCCGCGTCGGGCCCTGCCCGACCGGCGATGCCAGGATCACCGGCGGTCACGGCCTCCCCGCCCGGTACGTCATTCACACCGTCGGGCCGGTCTATCAGGGAGGAAGTGCCGGAGAGGGCGAACTGCTCGCCTCCTGCTATCAGCGCAGCCTGGAGCTTGCCTGTGACAGCGGGGTGGAATCGATCGCCTTTCCCTGCATCAGCGCCGGGGTCTTCAGATATCCCCTGCGCGAGGCAGCGGGGATCGCCCTCAACGTCATCAACAAGTGGCTTCTGTCCGGCCGGCAGCCGCAGAGAGTGATCTGCTGTTGCTTTCGACGGCAGGATGCGGCGATATGGCGCGAACTGCTGGGGTAGAACCGTCGCCTTGCGGGCAACCCCGGATTCTCCGGAGAAAGGGCGCCAAAACGAAACTCGCCGTCCCAGCGATAAACCGGGACGGCGAAGGAGGAGAAAGAAGAAAGGAGGAAAGAAGTAGGGGAATCAGGATTGGAAGAGCGCCGTTCAGCGCTGCTTCGTCCTCCGGATAGTACAGGTACGCAACTCGCGAAACCGCTGTTCTCAAAAGCACAGAAAGGCCCGCGATGGCGTGCTGAGGCGCCGAGGCGCCGCGTTCATGCCTGCTGGACCTTCGGTCGGGGGAGCACCCCCTTTCCTCACGGGTCTTCTGACACCACAACGAATATCGGCCCGTGGACGGGCTCAACTTCAATTCTCTCAAAGTTTCGGCAAGCCCGTCAAGATTGGCCCCAAACGGCTCCCAGATGCGGGGCATCGCCCTAAGTCTCTGTCATCAAAGAGTTTCCGGCTCCAATTCGCCCGCGAAAAGCCGGGCGGCCTCATCTGCTTTTTGGCTCGGATCCAGAAAAGATTGACAAATTCGCTCAAAAACCGCATGTCTCCGCGCGTTGGCGAGACCGCCCTCATAGTGCCCAAACGGAGTGATGAACCGCCACTTCTGCCCGCCGGCCAAGCCGTTGAACACCGCAGCAGCAGTGGGGGCCGGGACCGTGTCGTCCCGCAGCGCTGATTTGCACAGCACCGGACATCTCACAAACCGCCCCTGGAGGGCCGCGTCGAACAGCAGCAGGGTCGCCAGCAGCTCCTCGCGATCCTGCCCACGCAGGGTGTCCAGCATCAGTTTCACCTGGCCGCCCGGCCCGTTGCAGTAGCGAGTGCTCCGCCATCGCCAGTCGCCGAAGCCGGGCAGAGCCAGCGCCAGGCGAAAGGGCGGGTCTTTCTCGTCGAGCAGGCCCAGCTGTGCCGCGGCGATGACCGCCAATCCGCCGCCGAGAGATTCGCCGTGAAAACTGATGGGCGCATCCGGCCCCAAATGCCTGCGCAGACACCGGTATCCCTGCATCAGGTCCGCGACTGCTCCCCGCGCGATCCATGCCCGCGCGGACTCTATGTTGTGGACAATCCAACGGTCGCGCAAATCGTCGATCTCCATCGTGGAGGGGGGGAAGCCCCGCAGGCGAAGCCGGAGCGTGGCCAGCCCCCGCGAGGTCCACGGCTCCCGCAGTTCCTCGCCGCACTCAAAATCGTCCGGTGTCTCGTAGCCGTGCGATGCGATCACCGCTCCGCGCACCGGGCCGTCGGGCAGCTCCAGCCGTCCGATGATCCGCACTGAGCGGAGCGATGGAATGACGATCCGGTTGACGCGTTCATCCACGGAGCCCTGGAAGTACGTCGACAGGACCGCGATTTCCTCGCGGAACTCCCGCCAATACTCGGCAAAACGGTCCGGCAGAGCCTCCGCCACGGTGTGAGCCAGCGTCTGCCGGGGCGTGAGTCCGTAATCTTCCGGCGCTGAAAGCACGGGCCTTTTCCGTCGGTGGTGAGTTGGGCCGACTGTGCGCCTGCCCTTGCTGCCGCGGCGTTCTTCCGGCCGCCGATTATCGCGTCTAAACTTTAGTCCCATGCGGGAATTCGATCTGCTTCAGCGCATCTACGCGGCCAACGTCTCTCTGGGAGAGCGGGTGGCCATTCCCCCCGGGGACGATCTGGCGCAGATAAACCTGACCGATCGGCGACTGCTGGTGGGCGTCGATCAGCTCGTGGTCGGCCGGCACGTGAACGCGGCTCGGACATCCATCGAGCAGATCGCCCGCAAGGCGATCGCGCGAAGCGTGAGCGATATCGCGGCGATGGCGGGCCGGCCGCTGGCATCGCTGGTCGCGGCCGTTCTACCCCCGGATTTCGGCCAGGAACGGGCCGGGCGGTTCGCCGATGCCCTGCGCGAGTCGGCGGCGGAACTGGATTGTCCGCTCATCGGCGGCGATGTCGCCTTCCATTCCGATCCTTCACACCCCCTGATCTGTTCCGTGACCGTTCTCGCGGAGCCGGCCTCGGATCACCCCATCACCCGAAGCGGCGCGCTGGTCGGCGACACCGTGTACGTCACGGGCGAACTGGGCGGAGCGGTCGAGCCTGACGGCACGGGCCGGCACCTGACCTTCGCCCCGCGAGTCAAGGAGGCGATCGAGCTCGCCACGAACCTGGGCGGTCGTCTGCACGCCATGATCGACATCAGCGACGGGCTGGGGCGCGATGCCTCCCACATCGCCGAATCTTCCGGCACCCAGATTCGAATCGATGCAGGCCGCCTCCCACGGCACGAGGATCTTGACTGGCAGGCCGCAATGTCCGGCGGAGAGGATTACGAATTGTGTTTCACCGCGGCCGGGGAGGTGCCCGCCCGACTCGGTGAGGTGCCCGTCACCGCCATCGGCGAGGTGGTTGAATCCCCCGGCGAAGATGCGCCGTTGGTTCTCGTGCAGGCGGAAGGGCGCGAGGTCCGGGCCGATGAACTGGGCTGGCAACACGAATCATGAACTCGCAGATCATCACGGAAAGCCCGGAGGAGACTATGGCCCTGGCCCGGGCCCTGGCATGTCATCTCCGCGGCGGCGATTTCCTCGCCCTGTCCGGGCCCCTGGGCTCGGGAAAGACGTGCTTCGTGCGAGGGCTGGCTGCGGGGCTGGGTATCCCCGGAAACGCTGTCTCCAGCCCCACGTTCATCATCTGCCAGGAATATGAGCCACCCAACCGAACTGAGGGCGGGGGGGGTGATGGGGGAGGTGTGGCGGCCGCGGAGCAGGAAAGCGCGGGGAGAGTGGGGGGGGTGGCGCTGGTGCACATGGATGTCTATCGCCTCACGGATCCCTCGGAGTTGGAGACGATCGGCTGGGAGGAGCGACTGGATTCGCCCGGAGCGGTTATCGCCGTGGAGTGGGCCGATCGCATCGCCTCGGCCCTGCCTGAATCGCGAATCGACGTGACCTTCGCGCACGTTGATGAGAATCGTCGGGCGATCACCATCGCCGCCTCCCGCGGCTTGGAGGACCGGCTGAAATCGCTCCCCGCGCGGGGGCGGACCGATTCCCCCGGTCGCTGCCCGATCTGTGGGACCCCGGTTGGGCCTGCGGACAAGAGGTTCCCATTCTGCTCGGAACGCTGCCGCTATGTCGATCTCGGCCGCTGGTTCGATGAGGATTACACCGCCACGCGCCCGATAGGGGAGGGCGATCTGGAGTAATCGTCGCCGAAGACGGCCGAAGACTTAGTTCGACGCAGGGTGGAGCGGGCGGGCGGTTCCGAGGAAGCTGCGTTTTCTCAGTCCGCCTGATCGCGGCCTTCGGGACTGATGGCGTAAACCAGAAAACGATGTCCGACGGGATCCCAGCCGTGCTTTCGGCAGAGCTGATCGCGCAGGGCGACCAGGTCGTCGCTGGAAAACTCAATGTGCCGCCCCGTTTTGATGCAGACCAAATAATCCCGGGGCGCCTTGCCGTAGATGAGCTGATAATGCGACTGTCTTGCGTCGAACAGCGCCTGGTTGATGATCCCGGCCTCCTGGAGAAGCTTGATCGTCCGGTAGAGTGTGGCCTTGGAGACGCGATAGCCGCCGGCCCGCATCTCCATCAGCAACTCCTCGACCTCAAACACGTCGTCCCGCTCGATGATGGCGTTGAGGATGTCCGCCCGCTCGGGCGTGTATTTGAGGTTCCGCGATTTCAGGTGCTTTCGGAAGATCGCGCACAGCGGCGCGGTCATGACTCCCTCGCCGCTCACGGACTGATCGGGCGGAGTTTTATTCGGTCCGGGATCCATAGCCACAGTGTACTCTGTAGGACTTGTCTGGCCATCGCCGGGGATCAGAGAGATGCACGCCCGCTCCCCAATTCTGCGTATTGTGGCCTTCGAGCCGTTCGACGCCGGCTCTCACCGGGCGGTGAGGCAGTCCATAACCCTCCATGCCCGGCACCGATGGGTCTGGCTGACGCGGCCGGGCCGGGCCTGGAAGTGGCGCATGCGCACCGCGGCGCCGGAACTGCTGGATATGGCACGGCGGGAGGGGACCTTCACTGAGCCGGTGGATGCGATCTTCGCCACGTCTCTTCTCAGCGCCGCAGACCTCCGGGCCTGCCTGCCCCGGCGTTGCCGCGACACGCCCCTGGTCCTCTACATGCACGAAAACCAGGCCGCCTACCCGGGCGGCCATCAGCCGGCCGCGGCGTCAGGAGAACGGGATGCCCATTTTGCCCTCACCAATCTCACCAGCATCCTGGCCGCGGATGTCGTGCTCTGGAACAGCCGCTGGAACCTCCGGTCGTTCACCGAAGGCATTCAGATGCTCCTTCGCAACGCTCCGGATCCAGCCCTGCCGGAACTCGCTCCCCAGATTGAGGCAAAGAGCGAGGTCATCTGGCCACCGGTGGAGCCTCCGCCGGAGCCCCTGTCAGACCGCGAGCGGTGTGAAGAACCGCCCGGCGACTCTGTGCCGAGCCCGCCGCCTGACACCACCGGCGCGGCTTCTGCCGGTCGCGCTCCCAATGGCGGCAGAGTTTTACATAACTCCGCCAGCCCCATCCGAATCCTCTGGCCGCATCGCTGGGAGCACGACAAGGGGCCCGAGGAGCTGCTCGCACTGGCACGACGGCACACCGAAAACCTCAACCTCCGCTGGACTATCCTCGGCCAGCAGTTCTCCGAGGTCCCGCCGGCCCTGCAGTGCTTCGCCGAGGAGTTTGCCGACCGAATCGACCACCTCGGCTTCGTGCCCGAACTCAGAGAATACTGGGGCCATCTCAGGCGCTGCCACTGGGTGCTCTCCACGGCCCGGCATGAGTTCTTCGGGATCGCGGTCGTGCAGGCCATGCTGGCCGGGTGCTTGCCGTGGCTGCCGGGGAAGCTGAGCTACCCCGAGCTTCTGCCGCGGATCGCCGCCGGCCTGAGCCCGGCCTCTGCGCCCGGGGACGAGCCAAGAGTTCGTGCGGCAATCCTCAGTCACCTTCAGCCCGCCCTGGCCCCCAACGCGGTGGCAAGGCTTGAGGCGGCGATCGAGGCCGCAGTTGCCGCTTCGGCCTGAGCGGGCCGGTGGCAGCGCGCACGGTAGGGGGGCATTTTTCCGATCCTTACCTGAGGAAATGGTTCCATTCCTCGCCGGATCGTGTATGCTGATCTCGTTGCGCCACGTCGCGTGTAACAGTCGGGTTCCCAGGGAGGCGTACCTCCAGGAGAAGGGGCTTCCAAAAGGGGGTGGCAACTGGCTGGGGGAACCCATGGGGGAGCTTGTGAAGGGAGGAAACCTGCCCGGGGCCAAGCGCTCCGGGGCGGCCAGGTTCGGGGTGGGCATTTCCGGCGGACCGGTGGGGGGGTCCGGCGGGGCCTCAGTGCCCGGCCAATCCCGACTGGCAGCAAGCTGGGCCGCCATGACCTGCGGCCCCGTGTTGTTTTTGGCCTTCTCCTTCCGCCCATACCCGGCCCTCGGCGGGATGCAGCCCCCCTATTGCCCAGTCCTATAATGCATCTTATGTAAAACCGCCCAAACGAGGCGTCAGTCACTTCGCATCCCGTTTCCTGATTTCTTGGACCGCACGACGGTAGTGCCGGATTCGCCGTTCAAGCACGTCGCTGGATGTTGGAAGCGACAGGAACTCCCCGTATTCCTGAAGGCTTGAAATGTCGTAGTCATTGCGGAGCAGTGCGATCAGGTGAGGCTCCACGAGATCCTTTGTGATGTACGCAATCTGATCTCGCTCTTGACTATCCACCGCCTTGTGCACGAAACGGTTTCTCAGACATCTCAGCGACTGAGCCAAACCACGCACGAGACGGCGATCGGCGAATATCCAGGATACCCGATCGAGCGTTTCATCATAGCTGGCACCAATAGTGTTGCTGAGCTTCTCAAGGATTGCCCACATCTGAAGGAATGCCAGGCTCAAATTGGTCTGATCCAGGGCTACCGCGTATCGCTGGATCAAATCCTCTAAGTCGCTTCCATATGGTAGAGAGGCGACACGGCGCATCGCCCACCGCCGGTTTTTTTCAATGTCCCCCCATCCTTGGGGAGGATTGAATAGTGGGCGACCTTCCGGGAAGTCAGGTTCGTACCAGAAGATATCCTCCACCGGTGAGCCGTCTGGTGAATGTAGGGTGTGGATTGCCCCGAGATGGACCACCCCAAGAGGCGCTTCCCTACCTATGCCAAAACGTAAGGACCACGCACCTCTTGTGGCGAAAAGAGTCCAGAATCCACGCGCAAGGTTGAGCGCAGCGAGAGCACGCTCTGCTGCTTCATAGGGTGTTCGTCCAGCAGTCCGCGCAACCACTCCCTGATAGTTGGCCGCAGACATTTGCCTCGCTGCTCGTCGCCAAGTAAGTTGCTTGCGTACAGCGCTCGGCACTTGATATCGCTCGCGATCTTTCAACGGTTCAACCTCGCAGTCTAAGACGCGGATGCGCCTGAACGGTAGCTGCGCCACAGATAGAGTCGTCACTAGGAGAAACTGTTGAGAGGGTCTGCGAAAGTACTTGGCTGCTTCCCGATCCGCCGCTGCGATGAGCTCTCCGGGTTGGATCGGCGTGCCCCCGCCAGATTGTTTGATGAGCGAGCGAATTGCCGCGTCCACTATCCCCGCCGTGTCCACTTGGTTGAGTTCTTGGTTCTTCGGATCCAGTACCACTAATGACGAACGAACAACGGTCTCCAATCGGAGCGGGAAAAGACCAGCGGAGGAGGTCAACTGGCCGTGCTGGTCGACATGCCACGACGTACCGACTTTGGCAAGCAACTCTCTCGGGCTGTATTGATCACCAGCGCCCTTTGAAGCTGTACCTTTTGGTGTCCGCCAGAATACGTACCGCCTTCCCATGTTGGATCCTCCTCGCTAAGCCAATCATGCTACGCGCAAGGGCTAGCCTTCGCCCGCGAATGCCGCCAAGAGGAGCCCTGATTCTCCGACCTTGAGATGACAACTCCTGGTGAACACGCCCTCGCCGCGAACGAAAAGCGGGCCTCCGGTTAGGGAGGCCCGTCTCGATCAGGGATTCGTTGTACTTGTCAGCTTTCTCGCACGCTCTCAGCGACGACGCCTTCGAACCAGGCCGGCCAGGCCGAGCAGCGCCAGAGCGCCGGGGGCCGGAACAACCCAGGTTCGGAAGGTGTAGTCGTAGTTCGGGAACTGCTGGAAGCCGGCGTTGGCATAGACGCAGCCGTAGGGATACGGATTGGCCGTATCGCCCGCGATTCCCATACCGGTGTTGTCATCGGTGAACACGAGATAGTAAGTCGTGTTGGGGGTAATGGGTACCGGATCCCAGTACACATCGAACCAGCTATTCGGCGTTCCAACGGCCGTGGCCGAGGTCAGCATGGTCCCGCCCTGATTGGGCAGAAAGTCCCAAAGAGAGATGGTGACGTTGCCGGGATTGCCGTACAGCCACAGATAGATGCCGGCACCGGCGATGTGATTGTAATTCTGCGTCTGGAAGGACTGGGCGAGATCGGTCTGCGAGAAGGCGGCCATGTACACATAGGCGTTGGGCTGATTCTGATCGAGGATGTAATCAGCCGACGCCGGGACAGCCACGGTTAAGATGGCGGCCCCACTCAGGACAATTGCAGCTATTTTCATACTTTCCTCCTTTGACTTGCGAGCAGGTGCCACCCCGGGCAGAGGGCTCGGGGCAGCCGAACGCGATTCTGGATTTCGAGCAAAGGCGCTCCTTCGTGCCGCTGCACACCAGCGACGGGCGCCCTCTCGTCTTCGGAGTCTCTCTCGAAGGGCGCAACGACAATAATGCGACACGCCCGGGGACCTGCTCGCTAAATTGTCGACGATTGCGGAGGCCTGTCAATGTTCCAAGTCGCGGTTTCACGGGGTTTTCAGACTCGCCGCGGCCCCTCATAGAATCCGCGCTGATCCTGGCTTCGCTCGACAGCGGTCGAAACAGAGGAATTGCCGGAAAGATGGGCAAGACAGGGTTCCAGGGCACTCAGTGCCCCGCCGATTCACGACCCCTGCCGACTCAGGTTATGTAAAGCTCTCGCCCGACACACGCGCTCGGGCCGGCTGGCAATGGCCGGCCTTTTTCGTGTTTGCCGACCTCACCCGCCTCGGGGCCTGTAATCAGCCTTGCAAGGGTTGAGGGCGGCCGACGATTGCGAAAACGCAGAGAGGGATGAGACATCCACAGGTCGCGTGTAGGGTTGAGATCCGCGCTGCAAACCGGCAGGGGAATCACCGCTAGACCCGGGGTGAGAGCCTGAGGCATGGAATGGACGGACCGACCACCAGCCGTCACAAGGTGGTGTTCCTCATCGCGACAGTGGCCACTATTTTCTGGGGAATCATCGGCTTTATCGATGCCCCGAACCGCGGGCACGGAGGGTTCCAGTACTACAGCCCGGACTATCTCGTCCAGCACGTCGAGCGAGATGGGCCGGCCGATCTTGCCGGGCTGAAGGTTGGCGACCGCATGCGGACCGTCAAGGGCATACCGGTGGAGGAACTTCCGCTCTATTCGCGGTGGCCGCTCTCGGTGCAGCCGCGGGCCGGGCAGTCCCTGCGGATAGAGGTGGAACGTGACGGCCGGACGGTGCCCGTCGACGTGACCTATACCGGCCGCCCGGTGCGAATGCTTCATGTCGGCGGCGCGCTCATCGGCCTGGCCTTCATGATCTGCGGCCTGTGGTCACTTTTCGCCGTGGACAGCTCGCACGCCCGGATGCTGGCGGGAGTCTGCCTTGCCGCGGGCCTGGGCATCTTCGCGGGGGGAGGCCCCTACCTCGGCTCGTGGGACGGGGTGCCCGCCCACGTCTCCGCCGCCTCCATGATGCTCTTCGTCCTCCTGCTCCTGCGATTCTTTCTTGCTTTCCCCGAGCCGGGTCGCCTCAGCCGGAGCCGAATCGTCACCGGCGTCATCTACGCGCCGCTGGGGCTATTCATCATCTGTCTCATTCTTGAACTGATCTTCCATCCCCGGCTGTACAACGCCTTCGGCGTCGCCGCGTCACTTGTGAACGTGTTGTATGGCCTGCTCGCCCTGATCGCCTTCATATCCGCATTGATTCTTCAGCGCAAGAAGATCGCGCCGACCGGCCTGGGGCTGGTTCTCATCGGCGTCATTGTCGCCGTGGCTCCCACGATCGTGGCCATGCTGGGGTTCAGCTTCCGTTGGGCTCTGCCCGGTTCCAACTACTATGCCCTGGCCCTCGCGGCCTTCCCCGTATTCCTGGTGCTGGCCGTGCGGAAGCAGGCGCAAACGGCGCAGGCGCAGATGGCCTGAGCCCGCGGCGCTCACGCGAGATCATCGTATGATGGGATACTCCTCTGCGATGGACACGGTGATCGTCATGCCCGCGTTATGGTCTCGTGCGTTTATCCCCACACTGCGGCAGGTTCCGGCCGAGGCGGAGATCGCTTCGCATCAACTCATGCTCAGGGCGGGGCTGATTCGCCAACTCGGCAGCGGCCTGCATTCGTATCTGCCTGCGGGTTGGCGGGCGCTGAGCAAAGTGGCCGGCATCGTTCGACGGGAGATGGATGCGATGGGCGCATCGGAGCTGCACACGCCCGCCATCACGCCGCGCGGACTGCTGCAGGAAACGGGCCGCGATGACGAATCCGACGAGGAGCTGTTCCGCCTGAAAGACCGGTTCGGCCGGCAGAGCGTGCTCGGGCCTGCCCCGGAGGAGGTCATCACCGATCTCGCACGCTACTGCGTGCAGAGCCATCGGCAGTTGCCGCTGCTGGTGTATCGGATACAGGGCCGCTGCTGCGATGAGGAACGCCCGCGGGCGGGCGTGCTCCGCGGTCGGGAATCGCAGGTCATGGACGCCTGCTCGTTCCATCTGGCCACCGATGGCGAAGGCGGGCTGGAGCAGACCTGTGAATCGATGCGGGCCGCGTTCCGGCGCATCTTCGACCGTTGCGGTCTGAGGTGCGAGACTGTGCGTGCTGCGGGGGGGACAGATCAGACGGCGTCTCATGAGTTCCATTTCGCCTGCGAAGCCGGCGAAGACACCATCTTCAGATCCCAAAGCGGCGGCTACCTGGCCAACACCGAAGCCTGCGGCATCGGCGAACGGGCGTGGACTCTCGACAGCCCCCCCACCGGAGAACTTGCGGAGGTTCACACGCCCGATCTGCCGGGGGTCGAGGAGGTCGCGGCCTTTCTGAAGATCCGCCCGGCCCAGATGCTCAAGACGCTCGTCTGCCGCGGTGATGACGGCTGGATAGTCGCCGTGGTGCGCGGCGATCACGAACTGAATCTTCACAAGCTGCGCAATGCCGTGGGCGGCGAGGTGGCGCTGGCGGATGATGAGGAAGCGGGCAAGGCGGGTTTCGCCATCGGCTTTGTGTCACCGTCGGTTATCAGGTCCGCTGATGTCGCAAAGCTGGTGATCGATCCGGATGCCGCGCAGGAAGGGTTCTGGGCGAGCGGGGCCAACCGGATGGACTATCACGTGCGGCACTTCAACTGGCGGCGCGAAGTCGGCGATGCGCTCGAACCGGATCGCGTCCGAGTGGCGGACATCCGCAACGCCGTGGATGAGGATCCATCACCCACGGATGACGGCACTGCGCTGCGGGCGGTCAAAGGCATCACCCTCGGTCGCGTTCACAATGCAGGCAGGAAGTGCGCCGAAGCGATGAAGTTTCTGGTTCTGGACGAACAGCAACGGCAGCGCCCCCCACACATGGGGTGCTACTCCATCGCGATAGAGCGACTCATCGCTGGGGTCATCGAATCGTCACATGACGATGACGGCATCATCTGGCCTGCACTGATCGCTCCCTGGCAGGTTCATACGGTGCCGATCAAGTTTGAAGGTGAGGTCCGGGAAGTGGCTGCGCGATTAGCCGGTGAGCTGGAGGCCGCTGGGGCGGATGTGGTCATCGACGACCGTGCCGAAAGGCCGGGCGTGAAATTCGCCGACGCCGATCTGCTGGGATGTCCCGTGCGGATCACCATCGGTGACAAGACCTTGGCGGAAGGGTGCGTGGAGATCAAGCGCCGGATCGACGGCCGGGCGAAGGGAGAGCTCGTGCCCGTAGATGAAGCTTCGCGCCGATGCCGGGAATTGCTGAATCAGCTTGCTCCGGCAACGATCGGGGATGGGCTCTCAGAAATCTGAGAGGGGATCACAAACTCAAGCACCGGCGGCGGGTCGATGGAGGTCTGTCCAGTGCGCACCTCCCCGAGGCTGAGTGCATCGTGGACAGCTCCCAGCGCAGCCTTCCCATCGTGTGACGGCACGACACAGGAGACTTCGGTATCCGAAGTCGTGGCGCTGATCAGCTCGATCCCCGTCCCCTCCAGCGCTTCGAAGATTGTCACCGCGAATTGAGGCGCAGCTTGAAGAGAAGAACCCACTGCGGAAATGCAGGTCACCCCCCCCACTTCCGCCAGCGCGCACCCGACAATCATCGGCGGCCCTGACCGTTCATCACGCGATGGCACCTCGACCACTGTTCCGTCCGCGCCGTTGCCGGACATGCTGTGACGAATATGCAGCGGCAGGCCCCGGTGCAGGGCCAGGCCGACCGCACGGGCGTGCAGGACGCCGGCGCCGGCGGCGGCCAGCGCGAGCATGTGTCGGGCGTCTATGCGGTCAAGACGCCTTGCATCGGGCACGATCCGGGGGTCGGCAGTGAACACGCCGTCCACATCCGTGTAGATCTCGCACGCCCCGCCCGTGGCAACCACGTCCAGGGCCGCGGCGAGGGCCACCGCGGTGATGTCCGAGCCGCCCCGTCCCAGCGTGGTCAGCCGGCCGGTCTCGCTCATGCCCTGGAAGCCCGCGGCGACCACGATCCGCCCTTCGCTCAGATGGCGCAGGTAGCGTTCCACATCCACCGAGACAATGCGTGCCTCGCCGTGCCGGTCGTCGGTGGTGATTCCCAGCTCGCTGCCGGCCAGCCCCACCGCATCCGCCCCCAGCGACTGGATGGCCATGGTCATCAGGGCGGTGGAGATCTGCTCCCCGGCGGCCAGCAGCAGGTCCATCGCCGCGGTATCCGGTATGGCGGACACCTGATCCGCGAGCCGGCTCAGGTTGTCGGTGGTGTTCCCGGTCGCGGATACGACAACCACCGCGTCATGCCCCGCGCGGCGCACGCTGACCGCCCGCGCAGCGCAGCGCCGGATGGCTTCCGCATTGACCAGCGACGAGCCGCCGTATTTCTGCACGATGATGGGCATGGGTCGGGGACACTATCGGCTGAACCGGGCGGAAAAGCCCAACGATTGCGCGGCCGTAGGAGCGGATCGCCCGGCGCCGGTTACGATGTGATCGCCGGCAGGCACCAATGGGAGGTTCGAAGTGCTGAACCTCGGCATGAGACGTGCGGGAGTCACATAAAACAGCCCACGGACAGGAGTCCGTGGGCTTTATAGCGCTTGATCGACTTGACTATCTGGCAGGGATTTACCGGTAATCCTTGGCGATGGAGGCGATGGCGTTGAAGGCCTTGACCAGGGTTTCCTCGGGGGGCAGGAAGACCACGCGGAAGTGGTTGGTGCCGGGGCGCTGGCCGAAGCCGGAGCCGGGGACCACCACCACGCCGGTTTCGCGGATGAGCCGGGTGACGAACTCCGTGTCGGGGATGCCCAGCTCGATCTTCGGGAATGCATAGAACGCGCCGGCGCACTTCACGCAGCTTATGCCGTCGATGGCGTTGAGCCGGTCCACGGTGATGTCGCGGCGGCACTGCAAGCGCTCGATCATGTCCGGCAGATGTTCCTGGGTCCCTTCCAGGGCGGGCTTGATCGCGTATTGCAGGGGATGATTCGCGCAGACCCTGGCCCGCTCCATCTTGCGGATGCCTTCGCAGTACTCTTCCAGCTCGTCGGGCGGGCCGGAAATCACGCCCCATCCCACGCGGAAGCCGGGGACGAGGTACGACTTGGACAGGCCGTTGAAGGTGATGACCTTCGCCCCGGCCGACAGGGAGGCGGTGGACGTGGATGCCGGTCGGCCGTCGAAGGTCAGCTTGTCATAGATCTCGTCGGAGATGACCACCAGGTTGTGCTCGATGGCCAGATCGATGATCGCCTGGAGCGTTTCGGCCGAGCAGACCGAGCCGGTGGGGTTGTTGGGATTGATGAGCACGATGGCCCGGGTCTTGCCATCGATCTTGGAGGCGATGTCCTCGATATCCGGCTGCCAGGCGTTTCCTTCATCGAGGTAATAGGGCCGATTCTCAGCCTCGAGCTTGGCGATGACCGCGGTGTAGAGCGGGTAGCCGGGCGAAGGGGTGAGCACGTTCTCGCCCGGGTTCACCAGGGCGGTGAGGGCCAGCTCGATTCCTTCCGAGCAACCCGAAGTGATGTAAGTGTGGCAGATGGACTTGATGCCTTTGCGCTCCGCCTCGCGGTTGACCGCATCGATCGCCTCGGGGATGCCGGAGGATGGCGAGTAGCTGTTGCGGTTGGTGCGCATGGCCTCGTGGGCGGCCTCAACGATATGGTCAGGGGTGATGAAGTCGAAGATGTTGGGATCGCCGATGTTGAGGTACATCATGTCCTTGCCGGCCTTTTTGGCCTCCTCGGCGAGGACGACGATGTCGCGCACGGCGTACTTGATGTCACGGGTGCGATGGGCGGGGGTGATGACGCGCGATTTGGTCGTGGTGGTCATGGCGGCCTCCGAACATGCTTTAGAACACATCATATGCCCGCGCAGAGCGAGCGGCGCGGTTTTCAGACGGGCCTATCCGGTATGTGAAGAAGCCGGCGGGGAATCGCAAACGCGCCCCTAGCGCACCGTCTCGGGCGGGCTGAGGATCAGGTCCAGATCCAGCGTCATTTCGTTGACCGACGGCCGGGCCAGCCGCCAGTGACAGCGATGGATTCCGGAGGCAAGCTCCGAGAGAAGGAGCATGGTCTGCCTGAACTGGGCGGCGTCGGCGGGATCCTCGCCGGTGAACAGCGAGGCCTGATCGCTGTAGCTGCGCAGGTGCACGCCGAGACGGGGCCCGTTGGCGAAGCCGCAACTGGTGTACCGCCCCGCCGCGGGTTTCCTCGCGGGCTTCTGCTTCAAGGCCTTCAGTGCCGCCTGAAGCTGATCGGGATGGGAGGCGATGACGTAGTAGCCGGCATCATCGTTCTGAGCCACCGCCCAGTTGAGCGAAACGTGCTGCATGACGGGCATGGCCCCGCCGAACAGTTCGGCGGACGGGTTGAGCTTGATGGAGCGCGGCTCGCCGGGCAGCATGTCGCGGCGCCTGGGAACGCCGGCCAGCAAAGTGCCATCGCAGAGTTCGTTCAGCCGCCGGCTGAGGCGGAACATGGAGCAGTCCAGATGGTGCTCGGCGTTCCGGGAGTCCTTGAGCTTGAAGATCACGGCAAGGGTGGCGGGCAGGAGGTCTACGGGGTTCTCCTGAAGGCGGCCTTCGACCTCGCCGAGGGCGAAGATCCGCGTCTCGCCCAGGTTCGCCTGCATCTCCTCGTCGATGAGCGGTTCTCCGACCACGGACTGAAGGTACGCGGCGGTCGAGCCGCCCCCCACGTCCGTCGGCTCCATAACCACCAGCAGGGCCGAATCTTCGAAGGCCTCCAGCGGCGAAGGATCCCAGGTTGTCCCGGTCATGCTCCGCTCAAACGGCGGGCTGTCGAAGGATCCGGCGTGCCTGATCGTGGCGTGCTCTCCCTGGAGGTCGGCTACCGCCACCGACCAGCCCCCCAGGGGCGGATTGTGCCGGATCATCAGGCCCACACGACCCGATCCAAGCCCTTTGGCGCGCGCGATCGGTTCGCTGTCGGCAAGGCTGCGGGCAAGCGGGTCGCCCAGATGAGGCAGCAACTCCCAGAACAGCTCCGGCGCGGGTTTGGGACCGATCATGAGCTGGTGCTCGCCGATGCAGAACAGCAGCTCCTGCTCGGGCAACTCGGCGACCGCCCGGCCGCTGCGGGGGCTCAGGTGCTTGAGCCGCAGGCTACGCAGGACCGGTCGGACCTCCTCCGGCTCGACGTCGGTGACGAGAACCCAGGGGACGGGAACGGCACCCTCGACGCCGGAGGCGGTTCCGGGGGGAGCGCGGTTGATAAGAGTGAAACCCCGGCCGAAGCAGCGGTCGAAAAAAGCCTCCGGCTCAAGCCCCGCGCTGTGGGCCAGTTGATCCCACATCCGGGCGATCTGCCCCTGCTGCAGCAGGGAGCTGAACCACCGCCTGAGGGGGCGATCGGCGATGCGGCGCCGAAGCTCGGCAGCGTCCGCGACGTGCAAGTACAGGCTCACGTCCGCGGGAACACCGTCTGCGGCCACGAAGGGATCCGGCTGCTCAGCGTTCGCGACGACAGCATGCCCGCCGGTGTGCGCAATTGTCAGAATAAGTACGATGAGCCAGCGCATGACCACCTGCTAAACCCAGCGCACCGGGGCGATCGCGGAGCGGTCGACGTCTTCGTCAAGCTCCACGGGCAGGGAGGCCGGGACCGCATCCGGCTGATCGGCCGCGGCCGGCCGCTCCTGAACGGGGGGTGCGAGGTTCCGGATCGTCCGAATCACGTTGGACAGTCCGTTCTGATGATGGTTCAAACCGCTGCCGATGGCGGCAGGCAGAGTCTGATCGACCGGGCGCCGGGCCTGCGGGCTGTGCTGGTGCACCTGGACCGCGGCGAGGATGACGGTGACCATGGCCAGCGTGAACAGGGCGCGGTTGATCCTGCGGCGTATGCGATAACGCCGCGCAACTCGAGGGGAAGCGTGCATGAAGCCGAGCCGTCCCATAATGGAGCGGGTCATGTCCGGCGCTCGAGCCGATTGGCCCAGGGTGCGGGAGAGGATCGCCGACAGCCGTTCGCCGGCGTCGCGGTGCGACAGGTTGCCTGGCCCGCTCGCCCATTTCATGACCACGCCTCCTGCACCTGCTCGTGCATCTTCCGGTTGGCGGTGATGAGCCGCTTCATCCGTTTGCGGGCCCGGTGGAGATGGCTCTTGACCGTTCCCTCGGGCATGTCGAGGTGTTCGGCGATCGTCGTAATGGGCCAGCTTTGCTGGTGGAAGAGGAGAATGATCTCTCGCTGCTGCTCGTTGAGACCGGCGAGAGCGGTCTCGATCAGGCCGCGAATATTGCCCAGCACCTCCCGCCGTGCGGTGACGCCTCCGGGGCTCTCCTGATGGCACTGGCGGGCGTTGACGGTTTCCGTGTCGTAGGCCGGCCGATGCTTCTGAATCCAGTTGACGTACAGCCGCTTGGCGATGGTGAACACCCAGGTGCTGAAGCGGAAGCGGTCGTCAAACCGGTCCAGGTTGTTCAGGACGCGCACGAACGCCTCCTGCACGATGTCCTCGGCCACGTCGGGCCGGCCGGACATGCGCAGGATAAAGGCGTAGAGGGCATCCTGATGGGCACGGATGAGGCCTTCGATGGCGATGGCATCGCCACGTCTGGCCCGGCCGATCAGCGCTCGCTCGGTATTGATGCCCATCATGGCCATGCCATTGTACCTACAGAGCCACCCCTAACGGGTTGCAAAATGCGGATATGGGCGAAGTTTGCCCGCCGAGCCGGCGAGAGCCGACTGGCATTCTCAAGCGATCGCTATCCCCCGAATCGTCACTGGCAGGGCCCCCAGCCGCCGAGAATGAGGAAGAGATCATCGATGTTGACCTTGCCGTCGTCATTGAGGTCTTCGGGGCAGGTATCGCAGGTTCCCCACGCGCCCAGGATCATGAACAGGTCATCGATGTTGACCTTGCCATCGGCGTTGAGATCTTCCGGACATTCCGGAACCAGGGGCCAGTACATGATCTCGGCCTGATGCACCTCGGCCGGGGCGCTGTCCGCCGGGTCCTGGGCGAAGGCCATGATCCGGATGTTCTCGCGATTGTCCCAGCTCTCGGCACGGAAGGTGATCTGCTGCTGGATGTCGATCGTCTGGCCGGGGACGAGTGGAAACTCACCCATGTCAAAGCCCTGCCGAACGCAGTTGTTGTACCGGCCGTCGGTGTACCCGGGCGGATAGTCGAAGAGGGTGTCCACGATGTGGACCCTGACGGTCTTGGCCACGCCGTCCGCGTCCAGTCCGACGGTGGCGGTGATGAGGTAGGTCGCCTCTGCGACCTCCTCCGCGGACAGCGTGATCGTAACGTCGGTGGGCACGGCCAGGCGGGTGAGCAGATCCTGCTCGAGTTCGAGGTAATCCTCTTCCCACTCCCCGGAGGAGCCGAGCATCTTGATCAGCCCGTCAGTCCACACCACCGGAATCGAAATCGCGGTATAGAAGCTCCTGCGCCCCAATCCCCAGGCGGTGGTGTAATAGAAGTTGTGCATCTGGAAAGCCACCAGATCGTCGGGATAATCTGCCAGCAGTTCTGTCAGCGCACGGCCGACGTAGGGGCAGTACTCTCAGTTCTCGGCCGTGAACGCTTCGGCGAGGACCTTGCGGTCCGCGGCGCGGGCTTCCACGCTCACCGCTACCGCGGTCATGGCCGCGACAAAGACGATCGCGATCAGGCGCTTCTGCGGCATGTTCAACCTCATGGTGACTGAACTCCTTGCTTCGGTTCCACGGTAGGCGTGCCCTATGGAGGCTCTCCGGAATCAATCAGGGTGGCGACCGTCCCGTGCGGGCCGCGAGCGCCGGGGGCAAATCGACAGCCGGCCGCCGACCGACGGCCCGGGGTATTTACATCCGCAACATAGCACCTCACGGTTCCCGTTCAATCCGGACATTGACAGAACCTGCCGGCGATTGTCGGCGCTGGAAGGGGCCGGATGGGGCAGTGACGAAAAGCGGCCCCGCCGGGTGGCGGGGCCGCTTGAATCCCAATCGGGGAGGGATGCGGCAGGACCGGCTGCCGATGATCAGCAGGGCCCCCAGGCCGCCAGGACTGCGAACACGTCGTCGATGTCGACCATGCCGTCATCGTTCACGTCATAGGTGCCGCCCGTCTCGCCCCAGTGGGCCAGAATGTCGAAGAGGTCGTCGATATCGACCATCTCGTCGGCGTTCACGTCCTCGGGGCAGGATGGCGGAGGCGTGAGCGGCCAAGTGGCCATCTCCGACTGGTACACGTTGCCCGGTTTGTGAGTGACCGGCTCCTCGGCGAAAGCGATGATCCGAATGTTGTCCGGATTGGCCTCGCTCTCAGCGCGGAAGGTGATTTCCTGGGTGATCTCGACGGTTTCACCGGGAACGAGGTCGATGTCGTTGTGCGTGTAGCCGTTCCTCACGCAGTTGTTGTATCGGCCATCGGTGTTGTAGGGATAGTCGAACAGGGCATCGATGATGTGGAGCCTTACCGTCTTGGCCTCACCGCCCTCCTCCACGCCGAGATAGACGGTGATGAGGTAGGTCGGGAGGCTATCCTTGCCCTCGCCCTTACCCATGGGCTCACCGTAGATCTCGATAGTGACGTCCGTCGGAACAGCCAGGCGAGCGACCCTCTTGCTGTTGTACCAGTTGTACATCTGGTCGTCGTTCTGGTAGGCGCCAAGGCACTGCAGCACCGCGTCGAAGTAGGTGTCGGGGATCCCCCCAACGCTGAAGAACGACTTGCGGGCTGTTCCCCAGGCGGTGGTGTAGTAGGCGGTATGAACCTGAAGGGCGACCAGTGATTCAGGATAATCGTTGATCAATCTCGTCAGCGCACGGCCGGCGAAAGGGCAATACTGTCACGTCTGGCTCGTAAAGTTCTCCGCGATGACCTTGCGCTGTGCGGCCTGGGCCTCTTGGCTCAGGGCAGCCGCGGCCATCGCGGCCAGCAGTGCCGAGGCGGCGAAAGTTGCGAATCTCGACGTTTTTCTCATTTTGATCTGACTCCTCGTTTTCTCTGGCGATTGCCTTTGTTTGAGGAGGCGACGCGGCCTCCGGGACGTGCGACAGAAACACTGCTCGACACTCTGCCGGCCGGCAGAGTGCGAACCGCCACCCCTCTCCGGCAAGGTCCAGGCGAAACCAATGCTCGCCTGTGCGGGCCGGACACGGCTGTATATACTCCAAAAGATACCGCAATTGGGCGATTGGCCAAAGAGAAATCCGCCCGCAAGTGGATTTGGCTTGTGTTCGGGGCCTCCGGAAGTCCGGTAAACGTGCCCGCCACGTCGCCGGCCCGGGATAACCGAACGGCCTTTTTTCGGTTTGCACTTGGGTTGGCCGGAGAGTCCGGATATGCTTACGGGCGTCAGTATCCGCAACCTGTCGCGACCGGCCGCGTTGGAGGCGCGGTCGGTAGCCGGTGTCGAGGCCACGCCCACTCGGCCGCCGGTTGGTCAATCTTTACCCCTACCCTCAGTGTGATTGGAGAAACGTTCATGAGACCCAAGCGTGGCTTTACCCTCATCGAACTGCTGGTGGTCATGGCGATCATCGCGCTGCTCATCGGTCTGCTGCTGCCGGCCCTGGCCAAGGCCCGCGCCGAGGCCAAGCGGCTCAAGGACGCCACCCAGGTCAAGCAGGTCCACCAGTCCTGGCTGGTCTTCGCCCGCCAGTTCGACGGCATCTTCCCCCTCCCGGGCCTGATCAACCGCCAGCCGGTCAACGGCGAGCAGATCCCCGGCCGCGGTGCCGAATACGTGACCTACAACGATCACGCCGCCCTTTACTCGGCCTGCATCATGGCCAACTACTTCAGCCCCGAGCTGTGCGTAGGCCCCACCGAGCCCAGCGGCAAGATCCTGGTCAAGGACGACTTCAACTGGGATCTCTACAGCCCCATCAACGACATTTACTGGGATCCGTCATTCCAGGCCAAGCTCACCAGCCAGTGCAACACCTCCTACGCCACCATGGGCCTGTTCGGCAAGCGGAAGACCAAGGAATGGCGTGAGTCGATGAACAGCATGTATGGCATGGTGGGCACCCGCGGCGTGGAGAACGGCAGCCTCGATCCCAACGACTACGAAAGCTCCATCACCCTGCAGATCCACGGCGGGCGCAAGCAGTGGGTGGGCAACATCTGCTACAACGACAACCATGTCGGGGTCCACGCCTCGTTCCTGCCCGACGGCGTCAACTACGCCGGCGAGCCCGACAACATCTACAAGCCCGACTGCTTCGGCGGCACCTGCGATGATTACCAGGGCGATGTGTGGCTGGTCATGTGCTGGAAGTTGCTGGGCTCTCCGGATGATGAGTTCCCCACGCCCATGATCCAGTGGGACTGATCCCTTCGCGAGCCTGACAACCGAACGAGAACATCAGCCTTCAATCCGGATCGAGATCCGGATCGGGGGCTTTTTTTAATCGGTCCCATCTCAGCCGCCGGCGATGTGCCAGGCGAGAGCGGTTTTCTCGAGCCCGGACCAGGGGTCGGACCACTGCCGCATATCCACCACCACCGGTCGGGTGAACTCGCAGGTGGCGATCGCCCGCCGGTAGATCCTGACGTTCAGTCGTCCATCCCGTGGCTCGCCCGCCGGTCCACGCGCTCCGGAGCGGAGCAGGTCGCACAGTCGTACGGAGATCAGTCGGAGCGAGCAGGAGGCGACGGTGGAGGCCGGGTCTTCGCCGATGCTGAGCACCGCGGCCGGATCTATGCCCACGCCCACTCCCGAACGGCGGGCGGGGGGCAGAGTGTGATCGGCGAGCTGGACCCCGAATGCCCGGGCGTGAGCGGCCAGCTCCCGCACCACCGCTTCGCAATCCTCTTCGTCGACCGAAGGCAAGGTCACGCTGAGAGGGCAGCGCCCCAGATCCGCCGCCAGTTCGATGGCGTCACTCACCGCATCGACCGCCCGATCGACGGAAGTCGAATCGAGAAAGTGCGTCGGGGGGATCCACAGGTCAAGACCGGCCACGCGCAACTCCCGGCGGGACAGTGTCGCCCGCAGGTCGCGCCGCGCTGATTTGCTCAGCTCCCGGGGTCTGAAGCCGGGCTGGGCCGCGCTGAGCTGCACGTATCGAAAGGCCTGCTCGGACAGCCGATCCAGCACTTTGCGAAGGGCCATCGACCCAGTCAACGGGCCCAGCGTGGGGGCCAGGTAAATGTCGTCCGCCTTGTTCTCCGTGGACTGCACCGAGTAAGCATAACGGCCCGGTCGCTCACGCCAAGTCCCCCACTCCTCTCCGGACAGATAACATGAGGCAATGGACGAGACCGACGCCGTCATTGACGTCCGGTTGTGCGATGGGACGGTTGATTACCGCCGGGTCGGATCATTTCCGCCGCAGGCTGGCGCCGAGTGCGTCTTCCTGGGCCGGACTCGCCGGGACCGCCATCCGAAGCACGGCCAACTCGTTCGGCTGGAGTATGAGGCATATCAACCGCTGGCCGAGCGGGTTTTGCGTGAGCTGGCCGCAGAGGCGGTAGCGCGATTCGGCTGCCTGATGGTGCGCGTACATCACGCGGTGCGTGAAGTCCCGCCGGGCGAGGCGAGCGTGCTGGTGCAGGTGGCGTGTCCCCATCGCAGCGAGGCATTCGAAGCCTGCCGTTTCCTGATTGACGAGCTGAAGGCAAGGTCACCCATCTGGAAGCGCCAGATCTGGGCCGACGGCGCCGCCTGGTCGGAGGGCAGGGTGGTGTCAACGCCGGAGGACGACGGATGAGCGGGTATCACCGGCTGTGCAACGCGGCGTACTGGCTGGCCTTGACGATCTGGGTCAGCGTCCTGGTGTCAGCTTTCGTGGCCAGGATCGCCGCATTCTCGATCCTGACGGATCTGCCGGTGACGATCGATGGCTTCCCGGCCCATGAGGTTGCCGTCCACGGGCAAATCGCCGCAGAGAAGGTGATGGAACCGATCCTCACTTTCGTCGATCTGGGGCAGCTCGCGGCCGCGGTGATTGTTCTGGTGGCGGTTGTTCTTCAGAGGGTGGCGCTTGGCACCTCGTTTCGATCGCCGGCCGTCGTTACGCGCATTGTCTGTCTCTCGCTGGCGACGATTCTCCTGGTCCTGAGGGTCGCCGTGATCATGCCGGGGATGAATCGAACTCTGAGGGCCTACTGGGAAGCGGTGCAACTGGCGGAGGCGGAGACGGTTCGGCAGCATCGAGACGCACTTGATTCGACACAGCCGATCGCGACCTGGCTGCTCGCGGCGACGCTGGCGCTGCTGCTGATCACGGTAGTGACATCTCCGGCCGCGCTGACCGCGCGCAGCGCGCCCGATTCTCCGCGGCTGGAGCGGCCGGCACTGTTGGAAAGGGGGCAGCAACGATGACCGGCCCCGCAGCAAGACCTGCGACCGCCCAATCCGCCGTCGGCAAGGCCAGGTTCGATCTGCCGAGCAAGAGCCGGACTGAGAAGGCCCGGGCCAGACGGATTCTCGACGGTCTGTACCGGCACTATCCCGATGCCCGCTGCGAGCTGGACTACTCCAATCCCCGCGAGTTGCTCATCGCCACCATCCTCTCGGCCCAGGCGACGGATGTGAGCGTCAACAAGGCGACGCCGGCGCTGTTCAAGGCCTTTCCGGAGGCGGCTGACTACGCCGCCGCCGCACCAGAGAAGATCGAGGGTTACATCAAGTCGATTGGCCTGCACCGGAACAAGGCCCGCAGCCTTCATGCGGCGATGTCCACAATCCTCGAGCGGTTCGACGGCCAGGTGCCCCGGACAATGGAGGAACTGCTCACTCTCCGCGGCGTGGCCCGCAAGACGGCCAACGTGGTGCTGGGCAACGCCTTCGGCCTCAACGAGGGCGTGGTGGTG